>JBBRPR010000004.1:0-254566 GCA_038227875.1 Planctomycetota bacterium | reverse complement strand
GGACGGTGCGCGGGTTGACGTCGAGCTCCTTCGCGACTTCATGCTGTTTTTTACCGGAGACGAAGAGGTCGATGGCTTTTTCGTGGAGCGGTTCGAGCGTATTCATAACGATCACTTTCTACCCACGGAGGCACCGGGCCGGTCGACAAGCTCACGGCAAGCGCTTCGGCTTTGGTGGTGACTCTGGTTGTGTGGGTGATGAAAGTTGGCGAGCGCCGGACCGCGTATCAGCGATAAGGACGGACGTTCGCAGGTGAGGGAAGAGTACCCTAACAGAAGGGGAATGTCAATAGGGCAGTTTTGAGTTTTTAGTGATTTTATCTCACGCAAAGCCGCGAAGACGCAAAGAACGGCAAAGAACGGCAAAGGGCCTGTATTAGCCGCCGATAATGGTGATCGGTGTGTTATCTCGATGGAATTGTTCTAGCGAGGATTCTATCCATGGTTGGCATTGGCACTGCAAGAGTTCATATGCATTCTTCGCGGCTGCAACGAACCCAGGCAATGCCGGTTTGGTAACAACATCGATTAACATTTCTGAGGCTTGCGAACCTCGCCAAGAAAGTAGGCCCTGAGCCCGCTCCTCTAGCACGAGTTCACCTGCTTCGCCTAATCGCGCTTCAAAAAGAGGAGCAGAAGTTACAATGACCGGCCGACCCACGAAAAATGTCGGTTCACCTTGATTTCTTGAATATGCCGAGGCCAACGAAAGAATTGCGTTTGATACCTGCTGCACTGCCTTGAAGCAGTTGTCCCGGTAATCATCCGAACCTCCGCTGTTCGTGAGCGCCCGGACCATGCCATACGCGGTGTGGCCTGAAGACTGAAAAAATGGTAACTTCATCAGTTCTGGAATATCCGATGCCTTATCGACGATTTTTCGACCAAGCGATGAAGTAATCGTATGTAACAGTAGCCAACCTTCTGGAAGTCTAGTTCCGGTCGAAAACATGACCCAAGCCGCATCATTGACCTCGCCCTTGCATTCCACAACGCATGAGAAAATTATCCGGTACTTCGGAGTCCAATGACAAAGCGACGCATGCAAGTCAATTTCACGCAGCTTCTTCGTTTCGATATCCTCAACATATTGAGTAGGCTGGGATGAAAAACCAACGTCGCGAAATTCTTTCGCCACAATCATTTCTAGCGGATATCCCGTCTTGACCATCCACTCCTTAACGCGGTCCTTTAGCGGCTTTTGATCGGGCATGATGACTCCTAATCTCTGGCATTATTATTATATTCATTACCTGCGGTAGGGTTTGCGCCGAACAAAGAATCAGGCTAAGGCCATTCGCTGTACACATCAATCTTCAAGTTTTCTGCGACTCTGGCAACACGGAACAGCCAACTTAGGCAGAAGACCGAACTTTCGGCCACAGTCTGCGATCGGCAGCGCGAAAATCGCATTCGATAGTTCGGGCCTTCAGCCCTTAAGATCCATTGTAGGGATTTTTCCTAGGGCGTTGCCCTAGGCTGGTTTAGCGCGGGCCTTCGGCCCTTGATTGATCAGGAATTACGCTTCGTATAGCCCCTGCCGGGGTGGAGATCGAAATTGGGCGTTTGTTTCCGATGGTCTCGCTTCGCACAACCACCGAGCTTCCGTCTACTCCATGCGAGTTCATTTCTATTTCGCCGACGCGACGAGCTCGAAACAGGTCAGGGTGTCGTCGTAGCGGATGTACAGTTTCCCGCGCGCGACGACCGGATTTACCCAGAACGGGGCTGGGTCCTTCTTCAGTTCTTTGCCGCCCATCATCCAGCTGTGAGGGGCCACCGCGCCCTTCCATTCCGTGACTTTCTTGAAGCCATCCGGCGACGGGCTGACGAGAAGGAGTTCGCCGCTGTACGTCAGGCAGAGCAGGTGGCCGTCCAGCACGACCATGCTGCCATTGCCCGTGGCCTGCTCCCATTTCACCTGTCCGGTCTTGGGATCGAGGCAGACGAGATCGCCTTTGAAACCGCCGCCAAAATACCAGGCATCGGGGCCGGCGGGATCGTTGGTAAATGTGTACACGTAGCCATCGACGACGACTCCGGAACTTAAGCTGGGAAAGTATTTGCCTTTGTTGCCACTGAAGCCGCGCCAAACTTCTTTGGGTTTGCCCTGCTCGAATTGCAGCCCGATGGGAGGCTTGCTGTCGCTGGTGGTGACGTAGAAGAACGGCCACGCCGCCACGGGGCCGCAGGGCGTGTAGTTGGCACCCCACCCTTTCGCAATCTCATGCTCCCAGAATGGCTGTCCCGTGCGGGCATCCAATCCGCAGACCAGCATTCCGGTGCTGTAAACAAGCTGGTCCTTGCCATCCAGTTTCATTCGCGCGGGCGACACATTTCCATAGTGCGCGCCTTCTCCGCCGCCGGTCGTGCCGTAGATCCAGACCTTTTCGCCGGTGTCTTTCTTAAGCGCACCCAGCAACGCGTATTTCCACTGCTCGTACTTGTACCCCGGCACAATGATCAGGTCGTCCCAGATCAGGGGATTGGCGTTGTAGCCGTGACACGCGGAGACTCCGCCTGATTTCCACAGGACCTTTCCGTCGGCCATGCTCAGGCACAAAAACGTTCCGTCTCGGCCAGCCACATAAACCTTGTCGCCATCCATGGTGGGCTGCACGGTAGGGCCCAAACCCCAGCCATAATCTCCGTAGCCATCCTTGAAATCCTGCTTCCAGAGCGGTTCTCCGCCCTTATCGGCGTCGTAGCAGTAGACCGTGTCGGTGCTGTCCTTCGCTGGCGCCGGATTGGCGCGCTGCCCCATGACGACCAGCTTGTTACCCTGAATACTGGGGGCCGACCAGGTGCAGCCGTCGGGGCTCAGGCCCTTTACCTCCCAGATTTTTTTCAGGCCACCGGTCCAGTCCGTGCGAATTCCCTTCATTGGACTTTTGCAGTCGCCGTCCGCGCCGCGGGAGCGAGCCCAATCGGTTTCGGCGGAGATTTTGGAAACATTCGGAGTGTCCGCGCCGAACAGACCGGTGGTCCCGAGCAGCAGCGAGAGGACGACGAGCATCAACGTGGGCATGGCTTGCTCCCTTTTAGTTCCGCGCGAACCGTTCGCTGTTGACCCTGCATTTCACGAAGTCTACGATTTTCGGCGGACACGTTCACCCTGTTGGGAATCAAATAGCGTGCATAAACGATCAGTTCCCAAACCGGCATTGACGCGATCTCCCATCAGACTCAACCCCGCGTTTCCACTCGGGCTAGGTCCCATCAGGAAATACCCGCAGGACGATCAGCCGATCCGCTTCCTGCACCAGCACGACTGCCTTGAGATCGGGTACTGGCATGACGGCAGCGGAATCTTCGCGGCCGAAGGGAAGGTCTTCCGGTTCCGGGGTGGCGATGTGGCGGTAACGCCGCCCGGCGTTTTTCATTTCGCGCAGAGTTCGAAGGGCACGGTCAGCCGGGGAACCTGGATTTTCCTCGACCCGTCGCGACTGCTGTCGGCATCGTTTGGGGAAGCCCAAAGCCTGGTCGCCTTCCTGGGGCATCCGGAGTTGAAGAACATCATTTCCGGCAAGAAGCATCCGGAAGTTGTGGAGCTTGTGCGGGCCATCATCCGTGAACTTGACGACGCCAAGCCGGGCTACCGGACGGCGGCGAAGGGGCTGGTCCTGGCGCTGCTCGTGCGGCTGGAACGCCTGCTGCCTGCTGGAGGCAACCGGACCGCGGTGGCGGGCCGGCGACGCACGACCGCGCTCGCCCGCCTCGCCCCGGCCCTGGATATCCTGTCGCGGGAGTACGCCAGCGAGATCGACTTCTCACGTCTGTCCAAGGCCTGCCACACCAGTCCCGCCAGCCTCAGACGCCTGTTCAAGACGGTGCTTTCGAAATCTCCCCAGGACTACCTGACCCATCTCCGGATCCAGGCCGCCGCGGTCATGCTTGAGAACACCGACAAGCGGGTACTCGACGTGGCGCTTGATTGCGGGTTTAACACGCTCTCGAATTTCACGCGCATGTTCCATCGCACGCTCGGAGTTTCTCCGCGTGAATGGCGTGACAAGCACAACCTTATTCCAACTACAGGTTAGCAGTGCGCAGTCTGGAGCGGTTACGGCGGGCGATTTTCCGACCACTTTGCGCCCGCGGTTTGCATCGTTGAAATGTGGACGGGGCAGTCTGGTTCGCTTCGATACACCACTTGTTGCGGAGGCCGCACCTATGGCATCCAACAAACCGGCGGGGCAGTCGTGGGAGTCTTACGTCGATTCGGTTTTCCGGCAGGCTCGCGAGGCGGGGCAGTTTGATAATTTGCCCGGCGCCGGCAAGCCGATTCCGGGGCTCGATGAGCCCTACGACGAAAACTGGTGGCTCAAGCAATACATGGCGCGCGAGGAACTTTCGATCTCGCCAGACACGCTGAAATTCCGCAAGGATGTGCTCGAGGAACTGACCTCGCTGTGGGGACTTCCCGGGGAGGATCTCGTGCGCAAGAAGCTGCTCGATATCAATCGGCGCATCGCGATCATCAACGCCCGGCCCACGGACGGTCCGCCGCTGAACATGTCGGCCATCGACGTCGAGTCGGTCATGGAGACCTGGCGGCAGCGCAATGAACGCGCTGACGCGCGTTCATTGCGAGGGGTCAGGGATCAGGGGCCAGGGGTCAGGGATGGGGGCGCGCAGGAGTGAGATTGATGGGGTGTGCGCGGTGGGGTGTTAAGTGCAGTTGGCGCAAGGTGCAAGTTTGATTCTACCTATGAAGAATGGCGGCGAATCCCGATTCCCTAATCCCGAATCCCGCAGAGCCGTTTATTCGCATTGACCTTTCTTGTTAAATGAGTTAACACAACGGGTTGAAAGCCAATGCATCAGTGCGTGAGTCTGCTGACTCAACGCGGTTTAAGGGAATGACATGCGCCGGATTATGTCCGCAGCTTTGGTTGTCCTCTGCGCCGTTCTGTCCGGCTGTATTGGCGCGGACAAAGAGACGGCTGAAGAGAACAAACACGACGTTGAAAACTGGTACGCGAAGAACTCCGAACAGGTTGAGCTGATCAACCAGAGCGTGCGCAAATACCGCTCGGCGCAGGAACTGCTGGCCAAGGAACTCGTCTCGCAGATCAACGATTACTACGAATACAATTCGCAGTCGCTCGAAAATCTCCACCAGGATATCGCGGCCTACAAAGACCTGCAGATCATGCTTGCGGCGGCGGCGGAGCAGGACATCAAGCGCTACGTGGAAACGCAGCGCGAGATGCCGGAGAAGGTGCGCGAAGATGTGGCGCGCTTCTATTACGAGAACACGGTCAACCGCCCGGCGTCCGAGACCAAGCAGATCAAGGACTGGGTTGAGACGCAGAACGAAAATCTGGCGAAGCTGTCCGATCACGTTCACAAATTCAAGGAAGGGCAGATCGAACGCTGGGGCAAGATCAAGACGCAACTGGACGATTATGTCGACACCAACCGCGCGCAGGTCGACCTGGTGCGCGACGACATCCGGCGCTTCCGCCAGGGCCAGGAAGCTCGCGCCAAGGCCGACAAGCAGCAGGTGCAGGACTGGTTCGACACGCAGTCGCAATTGCCCGAGAAGCTGCACGAAGACGTCTCGCGCTGGTGGAAGGAACAGAAGGACCGCGCCGACAAGGAAACGATCCAGATCAAGGATTATACCGAAGGCCAGCGCGCCATGGTCGAGAACCTGAACGACGACGTGCGCCGGTACATCAAGAGTGAAATCTACGAACGCACCGCCAAGGCCAAGCAGCACTTCAACGATTACTACGAAACCCAGCAGGCGCAGGTGGAAGACGTGAAGGACGACGTCAAGCGCTGGTGGGAGAACGAAAGCAAGCGGCGCTGGCCCAAGACCAAGCAGGCGACCAAGGACTACCTGGAAACCAACATGGGACTGGTCTCCGACCTGAACGCGCGCGTCCGCGCGTGGGTGCAGTCGGAAACGCGCGAGCGCCCCGCGAGCTTCGTCAAGCAGCTGCGCGACTACCAGGCCTACCAGGAATTGAATCTGGAACTCACCAACGACAACGCGCGCCGACTGCCGAAGAAGGAGTAATTGGCGCGGTCGGAGTTTCGCGTTGTACGGTGCTCTCCTCGCAAATACGATCTAACAGATGGCATCGGGCATCTGGCATCGGTCGTTGGGTGTATCCAGCAACCCCAATACGATGGGTCACACTTCCGCAGCCCGATCACACCCACTGACCGATGCCGGCGGTTTTCCGGGGTGTCCCCGGAAAATCCGTAGATGCCCGGTCCCCGATCCCATCTGTTCACACATCTCACGAGGGAGAAATTTATGAAGGCCAAAAAACTGACGGCGGCGGAAATTAAAGCGCATCTCGCGAAGGTGCCGAAGTGGACGATCAAATCCGGGAAGCTGCATCGCGACTTTGTGTTCTCGGACTTCATTGAAGCGTTTGGGTTCATGACCTCGGCGGCACTGGTGGCTCAGAGCATGAATCACCATCCGGAATGGTTCAACGTTTACGCGAAGGTCGTGGTTGATCTGACCACGCACGACTGCGGCGGGATCTCGGCGCGCGACTTTACGCTCGCGGCGAAGATGGACGCGCTGGCGGACTGATTGATGGACGCCTCGCCGCACGCATCGCCGGTACTCAGCAGTCTGCTGCTGCCAGAACTGACCGCGCTGTTTGAGCGCTCGGGCGTTTCGGCGTTTCAGGCGCGGCTGGTCTTTCAGGCACTGCACCGTCACGGCACGATCGTGCCGGCGGAGATGAGCGAGGTCTCCGCGGCCGGGCGGCGCTTTCTGGAAACGCTCCCGCCGCTGCCGAGCGTTGCAATCGACGAAGCGCTGCACGCTCAGGACGGCACCATCAAGCTGCGCATCAAACTGCCGCGCGGCGAAGCGGTGGAAGCCGTGATCATTCCCGCGAACGGACGGTTGACGCTCTGCGTCTCCAGCCAGGTCGGCTGCGCGGCGGCGTGTTCGTTCTGCCACACGGGAACGATGGGTTTGCTGCGCAATCTCGAGGCGTGGGAGATTCTCGACCAGGTCCGCGTGGCGCAGAAGTACCTCACTGAAAAAGCGGCGCGCGGCGAAAAGCCGCGGCTGACGAATCTCGTGTTCATGGGAATGGGCGAGCCGCTGCATAACGAAGAGAACGTGGTCCGTGCGTGCCGCATCCTGACCGAAGGCGTGGGGCTGGGGCTGTCGCGGCGGCAGATCGTGGTGAGCACCGCCGGCGTCGGCAATCGCATCCGCCCATTCTGGGAAAATGGTGTCGCGTCGCTGGCGCTGAGCCTGCACGCGACGACCGACGAAGTCCGATCGCGCATCGTCCCGCTGAACAAATCGTGGAATCTTGCCGAGTTGCGCCGGATCCTGCTGGAGATTCCGTGGCGCCCGCGCGAGACGATCACGATCGCGTACCTGCTGCTCGACGGCGTCAACGATTCAAAAGACGACGCGGAGCGGTTGGCGAAATGGATCGAGGGGCTGCCGGTCAAAGTCAATCTGCTGGAGTTCAATCCATTTCCGGGCAGCGGCTTCAATCGTTCGAGCCCCGAGCGCCTCACGGAGTTCCGCCAGTGGCTGCACGACCTGGGCGTCTTCAACACCCTGCGCCATTCGCGCGGCGACGATGTAATGGCCGCGTGCGGGCAGTTGGCGACGGCCGGGAGGAAGAAACGAGTGGCTCGCGGCTCTTAGCCGCTCCTAGTGCGCCAACGCGTACAGCACGGTGTTCACCGCGATGCGGTACGCGTCTTTTCCGCGCACGCCCAGGCACGATTCGCAGGCGTGGCCCTGGAGTTCGCAGCCGAGATTGAAGCGGCTGTAGACGAGCTTCAGGCGGCCCTCTTTGTCGGCGATGCCTTCCAAGTACGGCGCGTTGTGGACATTCGGGAAGAGGCTGGCCACGGCGGGTTTGTATTCCACGCTCGTGATGGCGTAAGGTTCGCTCAAGATGGGATGCGTGGCGACGATGCGCTTCAGCGGTTCATGCGGGCAGAGGCGATCGCAGAGCGCGCGCAATGACGCGTCGAATTCGGCGCGGCCGCAGCAGGCGTCGCAAAACAGGAAACCGCCGTTGTCCAGATACGCGCGGAGCGCAGCTTCGGCGGATGGTGTGAGCAGAAATTTGCGGTGGCCGGTCAGGTAGAGGATCGGAAAGTCGCTCAGGTCGGTTTCGCCGAGCACCACGGCGCGGCGGCCGACGTCGCCTTTCATCCCGGTCTGCTCCTTAAGCGTGACGGCGAGGTTGGCGATCGCGCGCGGGTCGGGATTCCAGTCGCCATCGTGAACGATCTGGCCGATCACCAGCGCGCCGCGGGCGGGCGTCTGCTCAGTGGCGTCGCGCGCTTTCTTCGCGGCAACCGTGCTGGGAAGACGCGTCTTCAATTGCGTAAACGTGAGCGCATACGCGATGAGGTTCACGCCGAGTTCCCGCGCCTGGCCTTTGCGCGAGAAAATATCCAGGCAGCCCTGGCAACCGCTCCACGCGCAGCAAAGGTCGTGCGGTGCGTAGAAGACAGCGACGTGGCAGCTGACGTTGATGCCGAGCAGGTTGAACGACTTCGGCTTTTCAATCGCGTGGTGGATCGAGAAAATTTCGTGGGAGTCGGCGAGCGGTTCCAGCGGGCTGTCGGGGAAGAGCGCTTTCATTTCTGCGCGGAAACTGGCGTCGAAGCCTTCCAACCCGCCGCAGCAGGCGGAGGCGACGATGAAACCGCCCTGGTCGACGAAACTTTTGAGCTTCGTGCGGAACGCGGGCGTGAATTCGAAGGCCTTGCGGCCCTGCAGGTAGAGAATCGGCGCGGAGTTCAGGTCTTCCTGCTTGGCGTCGGTGGTGAGGACCTGCGCGGACATCAGCGTTTTCAAATCGCGTCCGGCCTGGGCGGCGACTTCGGTGGCGTCGTAGGGATCGGGATTCCAGTCGTCGCCATAGTTAAGCTTGTTGATCACCGCCGGTGTGCGGCCCTTGGCCAGGAAGAGCAGCGCGAATTCCGTGGCGTGATCTTCGTCCGTCCAAGTGCTGCCGTTCTGGCGGCTGAGCAGAAATTCCGCGCCTTTGGCGTACCAGTCCTGCCCGCCAATGTAGCGCTGGCCGAGCAGCACGCCGACGCGTTCGAGACTGTAGAGATAATAATAGTGGTACGACGCCCGCGGCTTTTCGAGGTTGAGCTTGGTGCCGAGAAAATCCAGGCCGGCGCGGAGGCGGTAGTCCTTGTCGAGCGCGCCGCAGACGGGGCAGCTTTTGCGCGCGTCTTCGGTGACGATGTAGAGGCTGCTCAGCCCCGCGGCGGTCATCGCGTTGTAACCCGGCGGCGAATGAGGGTAGTAACCCCAGCCGCCCGCGTCGCTCTGCCCGGTTTCGACAAACATCTGCGCGCGATGAAACGCTTCCGTCGGAACTTTCACGCCCAGATCGCGCGCCGCCTTCAATCCCAGCAGCGCGAACTGGGTGCGGCTGTTGTCGCCCCAGCTGCCGTTGCGCTGCTGAAGGCGCAGCAGTTGCCGCGCGATGATGCCGACCGTGTAGTCGTAATCAGGATCGTGGAGTTCGGCGAGCATCATGTTGACGATGCCGGCGCAGTACGTGCCGGTGTAATCGTCGCCGATCGACGACGCCTGCGCGACGATGGCGCGGATGCGGCGAGCCAGCTGAGGATTGTCGGCGGGCACGCCGGCGTGCAGCAGGGCCAGCACCGTCAGTGCGTCGTCGCCCACGTTGCTTTTGCCCAGCGAATTCAGCAGCGCGGCGGTGGCTCGCTGGATGGACGCGTCGACGTCTTCCGCGGTCACGGCAGCGCACACCGGACGCGCGGAGTACAGCAGCGCGATCACGCAGAGCGTGGCGATGAAACGCTGAGAGCGCAGCATCGATGATTACTCGAGCGTGACCGAGCCGTTTTTGTAGGAAACCGTGGCGCCGCAGAGCTTGGCAATCATATTCAGCACCTGATCGGCGCTCATCCCCTTGACTGAAAATGCGACCGGCGCGGCATTCAGCTTTGGTCCCGCAACGATTTTGACTCCGGTTTTCTTTTCCAAATCCTTCAGCACGTCAACCAGCGCGGCGTCCGTCCAGTCGAAGGTGACCAGAATGCTTTTTAACTTCGCCTTGAGCTCATCGGCGCTGAGTTCCTGATCCTTGGCGGTTTCCCGCGCGTGGGCCGCGCAGACCGGCCGCACTCCAGCCATGACATTCATGCTCAACACCACGCCCATCGCGACTGCAAGGATAGCCCGCATTGGAAGTTACTCCTCCTAAAGTGAAACCATGAGCCACGGAAAATGGCGCGGATTCGTGTCCGCATGGGAAGGACACGGAGGGCAGGGGTTTGATTTCAAAAAATCGCAGAAATAATTTGGCGATCGACGGGCTACCGCACCGCGATGACGCGCGGCCGCGGCACAATGAAGGCGATAGCGCCGGCCAGAAGCATGAAAAATATGTCTCCGATGCCGATGAATGACGCCGGATTGGACACGAAGTAGAGGATCGTCCGTGGATCGAAGACAGAGATCTGGCTGCCCGGACCCACGCCGAGATTGTAGACGTAGACGGACATGGCGAAGATACCCACGGCAATGCTGATCATCGCCGAGAACATGGCGGCGAGCTGGATCGGCAGACCGCGCTTGCCGCGCGCGGCGGCATGGACGCCAAATCCCGCCGCGATGCCCAGGACGATGGCGACGAATGAGAATTCGTGCTTCGTGACCACGGTTAACGCGCCCCAGAGGATGCCGAACACAACCGAGAGCGCCAGTCCACCGACAAACGCGCGCGGAAAGTCCGCGGAAGTCGAGCGCTCAAAATCGAGGCGTGCTTTGATCTCGTCGCGGCACGGCGGACAGATCCACGTTCCATTCAGCAGGCCGCGGCAGTAGATGCAGGTCGGCACGCCGCAGAGTTTGCAATCGCGCGCCGTTTTCGCATCGTTCTTCGCGCAACACGGCCCACCTTCCGCCTGTTCGCGCGGCTGCGCGGTATAGGGATCGGGGGCAAGCTTCCGGTAGAGCGCATCGAGGAAATGGACAAAGCTGAACGCCATCGGACCGCGCGGCACTTGCTGTTCTTCCGTAATGTCGGTCCAGTTGCGCCGCGCCATAACAATCATTCTATTTAAAGAGACAATATTATTCCGGCCCGAACGTTTCCCGGAAATCCTGTCGGACGTTGCGGCGCCAATAGATGCCCCAGCTGAATCCCGCCACGAACACTCCCGCGCCGGCACAGGCCATTAGGATCGCCTGATGCGTTGTGAGGACGTTGGCGATGCGCAGTACGCCGGCGTTGATCGGCGTCAGTATGCCCAGCGACAGCAATGCCGCTTGCGCGACCGCCGCGCGGCGACGGTACGCCGCGCGGTAGTCAAAGACCGGATTGCCGGTTGGGCTGAGCTTCATACGTTTAGAGCAGCCCGCTGAAATCGAACGCGGCGCCGCCCATTGTCGCGGCCGGTTCTACGCCCTGCAGTTTCAGCACCGTCTTGGCGACGCTGCGCAGATGCATGCCCTTCTGTTCGCCGGGACCGCGCACGCCGCTTTTCATGCGCGACTTTTTCGTCAGCAGGAAAATGCCTTCCTCAGCGTGATTGGCGTCGTCGGGGCCGCTGTCGTTTTCGAAGGTGTGGATCTGCGGGTTCGCGCCGCCGACGCTGCCCACGCTGCGCCAGTAGAGGCCGCCGAAGTAGACGATCAGATCCGGCGCAATGCCGTTGACCTTTTCGTAGAGCTTCTCAGGACGGAGCACCTGCGTGCCGATTGGCTGGCCTTTTTCGTCGCCGAGTTTCTCGAGCTTCGCGGTGAGCTCGGCTTTGAACGCTTCGACGTCTTCAGGCGCAATCGTGCCCTGCGGTTCGCGGCCGCGGATGTTCAGGAACAAGCGGCCGTAGTAACCGCCGTCGCCCCACGCCTTGGTCTTCGCCCAATCGATGTCGCACTTGCCGATCGGCGTGAGCTTGTCGGGGCGCGATTTCAGGACGAGATAGCCTTCCTTGATCAACCATTCGTTGAAGGCGATGCCGCCGGTCATGCGCTTGATGCCGTGATCGCTGACCACCATCACCCACGCGTCGTCGGGGATGTCCTCGAGGATCTGGCCGAGCGTCTTGTCGACGTGCTCGTAGTAATCCTGCATGCAGTTTTCCAACTGCGGGTGGTGTTCGTAGCGCGGGTGTTCCTTGTCGAAGTACTTCCAGAAACCGTGATGGATGCGGTCGGTGCCCATCTCGACCATCATGAAAAAATCCCACGGCTTGTTCTTCAGCAGCCACTTGGCGTAGTCGCGGTGGCTGTCGGTCATTTCGAACACGCGTTTGAGCAACCCGACTTTGTCGTTGGTGCGGAAATCTTTCACGTCCGGAATGTACGGTCCGCACGCTGCCGTGATTTCGTTTTTCAGTTCCGCTGGATAGGTAAAATTGCTGTCGGGGCCGGGCGTCAGGAAACAGCTGATCTGATTGCCGCGCAGCGGCTTGGGCGGAAAGGTCAGCGGCACGCCGAGCGTGATGCAGTCGCGCTGGTTGCGCGAGAGGACATCCCAGACCGTCTCGTGCTTGACCCACGACGACGTGGCGAAGCCCAGGCCGGAGTAGCTGTGATCGGTGCGGTTGCGGAACCCGTAGATGCCCAGTTCGCCCGGCGACGAACCGGTCATCATCACCATCCACGCCGGGCAGGTGATCGGCGGATCGCAGGAACGCAGACGCCCCCAGATGCCGGAGTTCATCATGCTGCTGAGCACCGGCAGCCGCGGCCGGAATTTTTCAAAGACCAGCGACGGTTCGGCGCAATCGAGACCCAGGACGGCGACTTTGGATGGCATGCATGCTCCTGTTGTGGCTCTTAGCTCTTAGCTCTTGGCTCTTGGGAGTCCTGTCGGTTAGTCAACAGTTACTGGCCTAACCGACAGGACCCCCAAGAGCCAAGAGCTAAGAGCCAAGAGCATCCGTTCCCTACCTCACCACGACGATCGAATTCCTCCCGCCGTACCCGTCCTGCTGCGATTCGCCGCAACTGGGGTCGACGATGAAGTATTCGTTGTTCACCACGAATTTGTAGGCGTAGCGTCCGGGTGCCAGCGGCAGGCGCAGCGAGAAGACGCCGGCGGCCGTGCGCTCCATCGGGTCGGAGGTTTTGTTCCAGCCGTTGAAGTCGCCCAGCACGGCCATGGTGTGCGTGGAGTTGGCGTTCTCCGGCGTGTACGAAAAATGCGCGGCGGTGGACGGCGTGAACACGTTGACGCAATTGCGGCCCGCGTGTTTCGACGCATAGAGCGCTTCGTCGGCGCCGCTGAGCACCGTCTCGGCGTTGCGCGCGTCGCGCGGGTATGTCGCCAGGCCGATGCTCACGGTCAGCGTTTTCGGCTCGCTGTCGGGCAGTTCGACCTTGTTCTGAGCCACGACGTCGCGGATGCGCTGCGAGAGCTCGTAGGCTTCCGTCTTCGTGGTTTCAGGGAGAATGATCGCGAATTCTTCGCCGCCGTAGCGTGAGACCAAGTCCGTTTCGCGGACCTGCGCGCGCAGCAGTTGAGCCACGTGTTCCAGCGCGCGGTTTCCGGCCGGATGGCCGAAGCTGTCATTGAAGCGCTTGAAATGATCGAGGTCCAGCATCACGACGGTGACCAGATGCTTGTAGCGGTCGGCGCGCTTGATTTCTTCGGTGAAGCGGCGCATGAAGTAACGGAAATTCGCCAGACCAGTGAGATGATCTTGAAACGCGATCTGCGCCAACTGGCTGTACGTCAGCGCCTGCTCGTCTTCCTTCAAGTTGAGTGCGCGTTCGATGTTCTCGAGGTAGTCCATCGCGGCGGTCTTCACGCCGACGGGGCGGGCGAGCAGGGTCTTCATGCGGTTCTGGTGAGCGCGCAGGCGTTCGAACGTGACCTTGGCGCGTTCGTCGGGGACAGAAATATCGCCCAGCAGCAACGAGAGCGCCTGGTAGTCGGCCTTGGTGTCGGCCTGGCTGTCGAGCAGCAGTTGGATTTCAACGGAACGCTTGCTGCCCAGCGCCAGGGCGCGCAGCAGCTTGACCTCGACGTCGCGGCCTTCGTTCTTGAAATCGATCTGGGTTTCACTTTTTGCCATGACTAAATTCCGAATGCGATACGCCTATATGATGGCCGGAACGGCCGGGAGATTCAACCAAAACGCAGGTGGCGCACGCGCGCCGGCGGCATATTGGGGAGCACGATTTTTTCGTCGTATTGATAGGCGTTCGCGAATTCCTGCACGATGCCGGCGATCTGTTTCACCCTGTGCCGGCGTTCTTTGGAGACGAACGGCTTCTGCAGCGGCCGCACGCCAACGTATTCGAAAAACGAAAGCGTCCCGCCCTTGCGCGCCAGCGCGCGGAAGTGCTCAAAAAATTTGCGCACGTCGTCCGGCGCGAAAATGTTGAACGGCAAGCCGGAGACGATGGCGTCGTAGGTGCCCGGCGCGTCGAGTTCCATCACGTTGCCCAGGCAGAGCTTGATCTTCGCGCGCATCGGCTGGAAGCAGGCCTCGCGGTCGATGCGCTCCTGCAGATGCGCGACGAATTCCGGATTGATTTCGTAGACGTCGAACTGCCCGCGCCCGTTCATCCGCTGCGCGATTTCCGCGCTGAATGGGCCGGTGCCCGGGCCAACCTCGAGCACCCGGTAGTTCTCCGGAATGGAAGCCGAATCGGGCATCGCGCGAATCATTTCCCGAGCAACGAACGAACTGCTCGGCGCAATCGCGCCCGTGGTGTGGAACGCGTTGATCGTCTGCTTGAGAAAAGTAACGGGCGCGAACTGAGCCATTCGATCGGTAACGCTCCGGGGACAAACCTGCATCAACAAAGGGTTAATAGTGTTACCGAGCGGCGAAGGGATTGACAGTGGAATGTTTCGAATGCCCAACCGACCCTGTGGCAAATTTGCCACAGGATCCACACGTACAACAGCGAGAAATTCGAACTTTTCTCACGCGTGAGAAACGGTAATACTTTTCATGATGAGCAGCGTGACTGTAACTTTGCCCGAAGCGCTCGCGCGCGTTGTCGGGCGGCGGGAGTTTTCCGTGGAGGCCGCGACCGTCGGGCAGGCGGTGGCGGCGCTCGATGCGACCAGCCACGGACTGTCGGACCGCATCTGCGACGAGCGCGGGCAGGTGCGCAAGCATGTGCTGCTGTACGTGGACGACACGGATATCCGCGAATTGAACGGACTGGAGACGCCGGTTAAATCAGGCGCCACGATCACGGTCGTGGCTGCGGTTTCGGGAGGCTGAAAGCAGATGGCGGACAAGCGTATTGTTTTGATCGGTACCAAGCGCGGGCTGTTTGTGGGCACCGCTCCATTAAAGGGAGGCGCGCTCAAGATCAGCGGCCCGCATCTGCCCGGCGAGCACGTCAACGCCGCGGTGCTCGATCAGCGCGGAAGCGGCACGCCGTCGCTTTATGTGGCCGCCAACAGCTGGCACTGGGGCGCGTCGGTCAATTACAGCCGCAATTTCGGCGAGTCGTGGGATCGCGCCAAGCAGCAGCCGCGCTTCAAAGAAGGTGCGAAGCTCGCCGTCTCGGCGCTGTGGCAACTGCAGACGGACGGTCCTGATCATCCCGATTGTCTTTACGCGGGCACCGATCCGGCGGCACTCTTCCGCAGCTCCGACCGCGGCGAGACGTGGGTCGAGCTCACGGGGCTTTCCAATCACGAAACGCGCGAGAAATGGCAGCCCGGCGCCGGTGGATTGTGTCTCCACACGATTCTCGTCGACCCGGTCGATTCCAATCATCTGACCATCGGTATTTCGGCCGTGGGCGTTTTCGAATCGAAGGATCGTGGCGCGTCCTGGACGTTGAGCAACGCGGGATTGCCGTGCGTCTTCGAACCGAATGCGGTCGGCGCGATTGGTTCGTGCATCCACAAACTTGCGTACGCGCCGGGGCAGCCCGCGCGGCTCTACCAGCAGAATCACGTCGACGTCTGGCGCCGCGACGGCGACGGTCCGTGGACGAAGATCACCTCGAATCTGCCCTCGAATTTTGGCTTCCCGATGGTCGTCCATCCGCGCAACCGCGACTGCGCGTACGTCATCCCACTCAAGGGCGGCGAATACCGAGCGCCGATCGAAGGCGAGCTGGCCGTCTACCGCACGCTCGACGCCGGCGCGACGTGGACGGCGCTGAAGAAAGGCCTGCCGCAGCCGGCCCACGCCGGAATCCTGCGTGACGCCTTCGCCAGCGACGGCGCATCGGGGCTTTATTTCGGCACCAACGGCGGACACCTCTTTACCAGCGACGACGAAGGCGAGAGCTGGACGACGTCCGCGGAGCTGCTACCGCCGATTTATTCGGTGCGCGCGTATTTGGTGTGAGGAGGGGCGAGGACTGAGGACTGAGGACTGAGGACTGAGGACTGAGGACTGAGGACTGAGGACTGAGGACTGAGGACTGAGGACTGAGGACTGTTGTGAACAGACAAGCTTATGATGAAAGTAAGAATCAAATTATTTAAAATTTTCTACAACGTGATGGTGGCGTTGTTACTGGTAATCGGGAATTACTACTTTTTAAGGAGGTCGCCCGACCTGTTTGAATACAAGGATGTCGCGATGAAACATATTCTTGCGGCTGCACTTTTAACCTTGGCATTTCTAGTGGTATCGCAGCTCGCGCTGGAATACCTACAGTACGAACATTTTAATAGAAACGATGGGAAATAGTTAATTGGCGGCATGGGTGGCTAGTCCGGCCCGAGGGGCCGGGCCACCCCTCGCGTATTTATCGATTGATGCCTCGCAAGAACGAGGTCTTCACAGCCGAGTAAATCATTCCGAAGCCCCTTACATCTCCCGAATTCCCCTCTATTCCCGTAACAAAATCCCCCCAGTTTCATCCAACCCACTAGCATCAGTCAGCGCTTCCGAAAAATAATTTTGTGAATTCATGGCCAGCTGCGCGGTTTGCCGCGCGAGTAGTTGCGAGTCGGGGAGAAGACGATGGATCAGGACCCAGAGCGCCCCGAGCCAGTTGTGCGCCGGGACTGCGAAGGCTGGATGGCCGAGGCCCTTGCGGCATGGCGCAGTGAACGCCGGCCGGAAGCGCTGGGCGAGCTGCTGAAAGCGCAGCGTAACCGTGCCTACTCCGTCGCGCTGCGCATCACGGCCTCTCCGGCGGAAGCGGAAGACGCGGTGCAGGACGCGTTCATCAAGCTGCTCTCCCGCACCCACGGTTTTGAAGATCTGGAAACGTTCGAATTGTCCGTCTACCGCGCGGTGGTGCAATGCGCGCTCGATGCGGTACGCAAGACCCGGCGGCGAAAAGCTCACGAAACGCCGCTCGAAACAGGAACGTTTGCAACGGGAGAAGGCCACGTGTCAGCTGTCCAGCGGAATGAACCCAGCGAGTTGGAGCAGCAGGAAGCCACGGTGCTGCTGCGCCAGGCGGTCGCGGAACTTTCCGAAGACGAACGCGCGCCGGTCGTGCTCTGCTACTACCAGGGCCTGTCGGTGGTGCAGACGGCAAAGACCCTGGAAGTGCCCCGCGAAACAATTCGTGCGCGGCTGGAACGGGCGATGACGCGGCTGCGTCAGGTCCTGAAAAAGAACAACAAAGAGATGAGTGCCGCGCTGATCGTGGCGCTGCTGTGGCGCGACGGCAATCTGGCCGCTCCCGCGACGCTGTGTTCGGCTCTGGATAAAGCACTGCCGGGAAAAGCCTGTCACGCGGTCACGGCGCCGGCGCACGCGGGCCCCGCTCAGGTGGCCGTGGCCGGTGCGGCGAAGACGGGCGTGGGACTCACGGCACTGATCTCCGCGTCGATCCTAGCGGCGGTGCTGATCGGAACGGTGGCAGTCTGGAACCATCACGTCACGGCAAACGAATTCAAACCTGCGGTGCCCGCGGCACTCGCGGACAGTGGCGCTTCTTCATTGGATGGAGAGGCGCACCGCTCTCAGCCCGGCTTGGCTGAAACGAACAACAAGGAGGACGACCCAGTGAAGTCCAAAGTAGCAGCACTTGTACTGGCCGGCGGCATGATGCTCCCGACCGCTCTGCAGGCCGCGGAACCCAACGCCCAGGTGGCCGATGCGATTGCGCAGATCGCCGCGCGCCGCGCCGAAAAGGATGCCGCAGCCGCGACCTCCGCGACCTCCCGCGCCCAAGGCGAAGCGAACGAAAACCGCGGATGGAATACCAAAGGTGGATTCGCTCCGGGCGCCAGTGCCCCTCGGGCGCAGAACCCCGGGGTTAACTCCCGCCCGTAAATGTGAATCAGCTCCGGCGGACTGCACCCTGCAGTCCGCCGGATTGAATTCTGGCGACCGTTTGGAATTGGAATCTTAAGGAGCTTTGAAACGATGCGTATGCCTGTGAAGTGTGCCCCGCTGGTTCTCGCCGCACTGCTGATTGGCGGCTTATGCCTCACGCTGCCGCGTTCGGCCTGCGCCGACAGCCCCGCCGCCAAACCGGCGACGCTGGAGCAGCAGATCGCGTTTCTGGAAGGCGCGTTGACTGAAGGCCTGGTGGCTCAGGACTGGAAGATGATTCAAATCGCCGTGAAGGGATTCGCGTCCTCGGGTCTCAAAGAGAAGGACCTGGAACTCTCGCTGCTGCGCGCCGAACGCAACGCCGCCTTCGACGGCATGCGGAAATGGGGCGCGGGCAACGCCGCCCAGATTGAAACCTTCGGGCTCGCCGTCCGCTCGCAGTTGGGCGACGCCGCGGCCAAGACCAGGCTTCATGGCTGGGGCTTCGACGATTTGCCGGAAGTGAAGATGCCCGACCCGGCGCTCTGGCAGAAGCAGCCCGCCGACGCCGACAAACAGATGAAAGCCGCGCAGGCCTACCAGCAGGACGTCGCGCGCCGCGAATTCGCGCTGCTGGCTCTGGCCCTGTTGAAGGAACCCGGCGTGCTAGATAAGACGGTGGCGCTGCTCCAGGTCAAGCCGGATGCCGGCGGCCCGGTGCGCGTCATGGGCATGGGCAATGGCGGCGACACGCTGATCCTGGCGTCGCTGGCGGCCGATGCCGACGCGGGATTCAAGAAAATGCTGGCGATCTGTTCGGATGAGACACAGCCCGCTGCCGTTCAGACGCGCGTGCTGCAGACGCTCGCGCAGCTCCACGGCCTGGCCGCTGCAACCACGCCTTCGGAAGCGTCGTTCTCACTGCGTAACGATATCGCCGCCACACTGCCCAAGGACGTGCTGACGCAGTTGGCCAAACCGTACACGGTGCTGATCCAGCACTGGAAACCCGACGACAAACAGCAGTTCGACATGACCTTGAACAACCTGCTGAGTGTCAGCTACAGTTTCCCCAAGGGCACGCTGGACAAGGAAGCGCTCGATGCGATCCTCGCCTTGAAGGACCGGGTGGTCGATCCGCAGGGCTGGATGAAGAACCAGATCGTGCAGGTTCTGAAGATGCACGGCGTCGACGCCAATGCCGCGACGAAACCGCCCGCGCCGCCGAAGGATTTCTGATTCGCGCGAACGTTTACGTTGGATGTGTGTCAGGGAGCAAGCGGCCGTTCGCTTGCTCCCTGCTTTTTTGTGGTCCGGGCGGGACGCCCGGACTACGAACCGCGGGTTCGTCCGCTTGACAACTCTTCTCTTGGACGCGACTGTGTATCGCTCGTATTCCAAGCGGAGGATTTCACATGGCTGCGAAACTGCGCGTCACGGTCACCCGGGAGATGCTCAATCCCGACGGCAATTACCCGGACCACCTGGTGAATTTCCCGCTGCGCTCTGACCCGCGCGTGGAGTTCACGCCACAGCCGAAAGTCGTCGACGTGATCAGCGGCGCGGACATCGCCGGCTACGATGCGTGCCTGGCCGGCAGCGCGCTGTGGAAGACGGAAAGTTTTCGCGGCGCGGAATCGCTGTGCTGTATTTCGCGCTGGGGCGTCGGTTACGACAACATCGATCCGCAGGCCTGCACCGCCCACGATGTCGTGCTGATCACCACGCGCGGCGCGCTGGATTATCCCGTCGCGGAAAGCGCCCTCTCGTACATGCTCGCGCTGTCGCACCGCATGCTGCTGAAAGACAAGCTCGCGCGCGCCAACGACTGGTCGCAGCGCCTCACCACGCTGGGCAACGAACTGCGCGAGAAAACCTTCGGCATCGTGGGGCTCGGTGCAATCGGCGCCGCGCTGCTTAAACTCCTCGCGCCCTTTCAGCCCGGCCGCATCCTTGTTTTCGATCCGTTCGTCAGCGACGCGCGCGCGAAGGAACTCGGCGCGGAGAAAACCGATCTCGAATCGCTCTGCCGCCAGAGCGACATCATCACCATCCACACGCCCAAAACGCCGGAGACCACGAACCTGATCGCCGCCGCGCAGTTCAAGCTGATGAAGCCGACGGCGTACCTCGTCAACACAGCGCGCGGCGGCATCGTCAACCAGCGCGATCTCTACGAAGCGCTGCGCGACAAGCGCATCCAGGGCGCGGGCATCGATGTATTCGAAAAGGAACCGCCGAGCCCCGACGACCCGCTGCTGACGCTGGACAACGTGATCCTCTCGCCGCACGCCAACAGCCTGACGCAGGAATGCTTCCGCGACATCGGCCTGCACATCACCAAGAACGTGCTGAAGCTGATCGACGGCGCGGCGCCGGAGTTCGCGGTGAATCGCGAGGTGCTCGAGCGGCCGGGCTTTCAGCGGAAGCTCGCGGCGATTCGCGCGCGAATGCAAAAATAAAAATTCAAAATTCAAAAACACACGCGGATGGGAAGGAGTCAACTTGGGGGACCCTGTCGCGAATTCGCGACGTGGTTAGAAAGCAACACCGTTGTCTTTTCAGGGGTCGATATGGATCGGATGGATGTGAATTATTTTGTCACGTCAAATGCGTGGACCGACACTGAACGAAATTTGGCGGACTGTATTGGGCTCAAGTTAATTGAAGCAAACGCAGTGGTAATTGATCTCCTCGCTAAAGAGATCAAGCAATCTGACTTCACACTCGAAGAAATCCGTGCCGTGATAGATACGGACGGTCAACGCTTTCTGAATTTCTGCAGACGATACTACCAGATGGCATCAAAGACTGCTGACAAGGAGGAGTGGAACAAATTCGAGGGCGACCAGCAGCGGCGGAAAAAGCACGATGTCCAGGAGCTAGGAATTTGTCAGGGCTTTATGATGACGTATGCACTGCAATTTCTTTACGCCAAGTCCAAACCAAAGTTATTGCTTGAGTTTCTCAAACGACGCCGCATTCCTCAGGCAAAGAAATTTGCTGCGGACGTACTAAAGCTTTACGCGACATTCGAGCGATCCTAAATAAATTTGCCTTCCGGTACCTTCGGACAATTGGTCCGAAGGTCAATTTGACATGTACACGCGGCATTCTCCGCCCTAACGCCGCTCTAAAAGAACTTATCGGACTTTAACATTTCACGTAATCCTTAGCCCTGAAGCATTTTAGCTCATTTTTCTCTACAGTTAAGGGTAGGCGCTTGCCGATCACCTTTGAACACCCGGTCAGCTTTGTTGGTGGACCCAGAGGCGGCATACATGAGTCTGCGCATCTCCACATCCGAATCCGCACGCGTTTGGGCGGAAGTCGATCTCGATGCCGTGCGGCACAACACGCGCGTCCTACGTGGGCTGCTGAAACATGGCGCGGGGTTGCTGGCCGTAGTGAAGTCCGAAGCGTACGGTCACGGCGCGGCGGCCGTGGGTCGCGCGGCGCTGTCGGCCGGCGCGGTGCGGCTGGGTGTGAATCAGATTGAAGAAGGCATTGAACTCCGCGACGCCGGCATCGAGGTGCCGATTCAGTTGCTCACCCCGTCGCTGCCGGAAGAACTCACCGCGGGCATCGAAGCGGGATTGACCTTCGCCGCGTCCAGCGACGATGAGATCATGGCGCTGGCGTCACGTTCGCGCGCAATCAACCAGGGCGCACGGCGCGGACAGCGCACCAAATTGCATCTGATGATCGACACCGGCATGGGCCGCGGCGGATTTGGGCCGGAGGAAGTCTGGCCGGCGGTGGAGCGCGTGCTGGCCGAGAAAACCCTGGAGCTCGAAGGCGTCTTCACGCACTTCTCCAGCGCTGAAGAACCCGACGTTGCGCCGACGTTCGAACAGATCCAGCTCTTCCGTGCGCTGATGCGCTACTGCGAAGACCGCGGCGTGACGTTCCGCATCCGCCACGCGGCGAATTCCGCCGGCACGGTTTTTCATCCCGAATCGCACCTCGACATGGTCCGCTGCGGCGTGCTGCTGCACGGCCTGCGCGCGTGGTCGGCCGACCGCGACGGCCTGGAATTGCTACCGTCTCTGTCGCTGCACACCCGCATCGTCCACATCGCCCGCCGTCCCAGCGGCTGGACCGTGGGCTACAACCGCCTGCATGTCTGCCGGAGCGAATCGATTTTAGCGACCTTGCCCGTCGGCTATGGCGATGGTTACCGTCGCGCGCTGACCGGCAGGTCGAACGTTATCATCCGCGGAATGCAGGTGCCGGTCGTCGGCACGATCTCGATGAACTGCATCGTCGCCGACATCACGGCGCTCCAGAATTCGCCCGCCGGCCTGCCGGACGTGGGCGAAGCGGTGACGCTGATCGGCGGCCCGCTGGAACGGCGCATCAGCGTCGAAGAGATCGCCGAGAAATCCGGCACGATCCCCTACGTCGTGACGACGCAGCTGGGCTCGAACGTGGAACGCCGCTACATCGGTGAAGGCTCCAGCACCGAATCCGCCACCCCCAGCCGCGAAAGCACCCACCCCGCCCCGCTGCAGTTCGCGGCCGGCAACAGCGACGCACGGAACATCGCCAGCGCGTAAACGACGCTGACCATTCGTATTGCGACCACTGAAATTCGACGATAGACTTGCAGTGCTCTTTTATAGCGAAGAGAGCATTGCTGAGTGTATTTCTTCCGGCGAACTCTATGCGTTTGCGGGCCGGCCAGAGCCAATAGTGCTTCCGATCATTTGAAATCCAACTTAACAATGTGGTATAGGTTCACTCTTGATGCTCGATCTCAATTCCGACCGCTGGATACAGCTTCAGAGTGCAAGCGGTCATTCGCGTGTCGTTCCTGATCTCATTCAATCGCTTTCCAAACGCTACAACCAAAATGATTGGGACGAGGTCTGGCAACAGATCTCGCATCAACAAACGTTGTACCCGGCAGCCTACGCCGCCTTTCCGCACTTACTCCGCTTGGGTCGCACTCACGGAATTCAGAGCAGCGCGGATTTCCTTTATAGTTGCGGATACATCGCCGCGCCTTTCGAATGTGTTGAACCTACGCCGGATGATCTGGCCGCGGAGTTCAACGAAGCCCTGCGTGTCGCGGGGGAGATTGCATTAGCTGCTGCGCGCCAAACCACATACTCAACGGAAGACTACCCCTGCGTGTTGTTTGCGGCTGGTGCTTTGAATGGTCATACCGCTCACGCGAGCAAGATCGCGTCTTGCTTGTTCGATAGCTCCGCCGAATTGACTTGCCCGGCATGCAACGCATATCTCTGCGGAGATTTCGAAGAGGAGAACCTGTATTTCCGCTGCCCTGAAAACAATTCTTTTCCGATTGGAGATTTAGCACAGGCAATTCCGCGAACGTATGTACATAGCGATAATCCCAAAGATGCCTTCGGGTGGTTTGCGAGCCTGTGCGTCGAAGCGAAGCAATCCCACACCCTAAGCAAATTGTGTTGTCTTTATGGATGTACGAAATGTCCAAAATGCGAAATAAAGATTTCAATTATGGAACGAATGTTAGCGCATTAATTATGGCTTCCGTTCAACGATACTGAATTGAGCGCCGACTCCGAAACCAATTGCCAGCGTTACTAAAAATACGACTGCGCCGATTGACGGACGGATTAGCTCACTAATTAACCCACTCACCATCGCAGAAACTGCTGCAACGCACAGGAAAATGACAAATTCTCTCGTGCCATTATATCTCAGCATTGTCCCGCAGCTTTCGCAACTCCATGGAAACTTTCTGCTGAGGGTGAGAGAGGTGCCGCGGGTTTGAGCTGACCCGCAGTTTGGACAGCAACTTTTTGGATTCATCTCCGCGTATTCCATAGCAAACAAACATCAAATTTCTATACCGTCACTTCTTCACCGGCGTCGCTTCCTCCACCGGCCCCAGCGCCCACTCTCCGCGTTCGGCCAGGTCGATCAGGAATTCGAGGATCTTGCGGTGCGCGGCGGGGCCGTGCATCACCAGCAGTTTCTGCGTCGGTTTATGGTAGAAGACCAGCGCGCCCGGATCGCTCCACGTTTCGGGATAGATGTGGCATTGAATCTCATGAGCGATCATCTCGCCGCTGATCGGCGCGATCAGCGCCAGCAGGCGCGAGACGTCGTAAGCCTGGACGATCGACTGGTCCCAGAGCAACTCGCGGTTGGGATACGGCATGGGGCCCTTGTAGAACCAGAGGCCGCCGGGGATTTCCATCGAGCAGCCGCTGAAATCCGCCGCGGCGACGATCGTGCGCACCACCTCGCGGATCGGCGCATTGGTGACGTCAACATCGATGCGCGGCAGTCCGTTCGGAAACTGGCGCGGATCCATGGCGATGGCCAGGCCGGATTCCTGAGCGAGGCGGCGCAGCAGCAGGTCGACGCGGAGGTGGATTTCCTTCAGCGTGATTTTCTTGTCGCCGAGCTGCTTGCGTAATCGCCATTCGACGGCCGGCGGCATCTCCGGCGGCGGCAGGCCGTTGCCGGTCGGCATGCGCAGCGCTTTGCAGATTTCGATCAGCCGGTTGTTGGCGGAAAGCGGCAGATTGCCGATCAGCGACTGCGAATCCTTTTCAAAGGTGAGCGTGCAGTCGGGATTGGCGGACGTGAAGCGCTGCGCCCACGGTTTCAGCGCCAGCATCAGGTCGGCGCCATCCGGCTTTTCGCTCAACGCATCGGCTTGAACCGCGACGGTTTTGATTGCATCGTCTTTCATCCAGCCCATCGGGCGCGTGAGCCAGAACGCCGTGTTGTGTTCGCGGCGGTAGTAGGAATCCGTCTGGCGCGAGACCCAGTCGATCATGTGCATGAGCGGGCCGTTCATCACTTCCAGCGCCAGCGGCATCTGTTCGAACTTATCCGGCAACGCCATTTCCGGATCGACGCGCAACGCCGCGCCGCAGCGCGACGGGAAAAGCTGGACCGCGCGGTCAAGATTGCCTTCCCACAGGCCCAGCTTTACGTCGGTCTTGGTGAAACGGATGTCGTCCTGGTACGGATCGGTCTGGTCTTGAAACTGCGGAATCGACGTGTCGATGCCTTCTTCATCCTCGCCCGGTTCGATCTTGATGAAGACCGACTCGGGCTTCGACGTCAGCCGTCCGTCGGAGACGGCGAGCTTCACTTCGTAGACGCCTTCGCGCGAGGCCTTGAAGCGTGCGCGCAGACCCGGCAGCTCTTCGATCTCGATGCCGCGGTGCTTGTCGAGCGTGATCCAGTTGGCCTTCAGCGCCTGCGTTTCTTCCTGACCATCGGGATGGCGCGACAGCGAGCCGTCGATGATCAGCGGCTTGTGCGCTTTGCCGACGAGGTTCTTCGGCACGTAACAGAGTGGCCGGCGGTCGCCAAACGGAGGCCTGCGGCCCGGCGGCACGAAGATGCCGCGGCGTTCGGGAATGTCGCCGGCGCGCGGCGCTTCGAAGATGTAGAGCCCCGCGCGGGCCGGGCGGAAACTGTAGCCTTCGTCGTCGGTGTTGAGTTCCACTTCCGGGCCGGCGACCTGGCGCCAGCCTTCACCGGGCAGCGACGCGAGTTCGCCGAAGCCGACGACTTTGCGGCCTTCGCTTTCGGAGAACCCGGCCTGACCGGCAGCCACGGAGAACTTCACTTCCTTCTGCCCGTAGACGCCGTTTTCGTTGGTGGCTCGGAGCGTGAACCGGTAGTCACCGGGCTGGACGATGAAGAGCCAGAGATGCGGTTCCTGGGTTTCCGCCGACGTCAGCGCGATGGCCGGACCGGCGGTCTGCTTCCATTGAAACGTCAGCGGGTAGTCGAGCGGGTCTTTCGATGCGGAGCCATCGACCATGAACCAGCAGCCGGGCCGCGCTTCGCCGTCGGCGGCGATCACGACTTTGGGCTGATTGGGTTTCTCCTCGTTGGTGTCTTTATCCGGATCGAGGACTTCGGCGGCCTTGGGCGAGAGCGGCCCGGGCGGCGCATTGGGATCGACGATTTCGCCGGGCACCTGCTGAGCCCGTGCACCGCCCATCAACGCGAACGCAACGGCGCTCAGCGCAAAAATGGCGCAACGAATCGGGTGGCCGATCATGGTTTGATTTTAGCTCTTTTCACAATCAAAGCCAGAGGGAACGCTGTTTGGTTTCATTCCAATCGCTCAAACAGATGGGATCGGGGATCGGGCATCGGGCATCGGTCAGTTCGTATGCTCCCCGTGCTACAAAGGCTTTTGCTTCAATTGAGTTTTACGGACGCGCCTTCCAAAAGGCAGATGCCCGATGCCCGATCCCATCTGTTATCTTTGAACGGCCCGCGACGCCTGCTCAAAACAGGCGCGTGCGTCCGCGAACTGGCCCAGCTCGCCCAGCAGCGAACCGAGATTGTTGTACGCGGTTCCGTAGCGTGGATTGAATTTGATCGCATCGCGGTACCGGCTGATCGCGGCTTTGTATTTTCCCTGCGCCTGCAGGGCCAGCGCGAGATTGTTGCACGCTTCCGGATACTCCGGCTTCAGGCGCAGCGCGGTGAGACAGTGTTCGACCGCGGCGTCATACTGGCCGAGGTTGCGATGCGCTTCGGCGAGATTGCTGTGGAACGACGATTCGTTGGGCAGGATTGCGATCGCACGGCCGATCAATTCCACGGCGGCGGCGAAATTTCCCGTCTGCAAATGCACCACGCCGAGCAAATGGAGCGCGGTGGGATCGTTGGGCTGCCTGGCAAGGACCGCCTGATACAGCGCGGCCGCTTCCTGCACGCGTCCTTGTTGGTGAAGTGCCAGGGCGGCATCCAGTTCGCTGTTCGATTTTCCGGCCGCGTCGACGGGGGGCGGAGCCGCAGGGTTGCGCACCATGCCGACGGAATAAGCAGGCGCTGAGGCGGGAGTCGGTGCCGCGGGCATCGCCCCGGCGACAGGCGCCAGCGGCTCGCCGCTGCTGATAAGAGGTGATGCCATGGGCCGGCGCCGCTGCGGCCAGGCGGGGTCGAGAATCTCTTCGATGCGTTTGACCAGCAGGTCTTCCACCTGCGCGAGGTCGTTCTGAGCGTACCGCGCCGCGAAGCGTTGGGCTGCTTTCGTGTAAATGGCCGTGGAGCTGAGAAGCGTGGCGAATTTCGATTCGAATTCTCCAGGCCGGTCGGGATTGACGAGCATTCCCGCGCCGATGCGTTGAACAGTGACGGCGAACATCCAATGCTCCAGCGTCAGCGGCACGAAGATCACCGGTTTGCCCGCCAGCAACAGAGCGCAGGACGTGTCGTGATTGCCGTTAAGCACCGCCAGCGAACATTCGGCTGCAACCTGTTGAATGTTGATGAGGCGAGTTTCCACGCGCAGCGTTTCGCATTCGAATTTCTTCAGCGTTTCGGCCGGAATCTGATCGGCGCAGAGCACCGTCGGGTGTCCGGTGTTCTTCAGCGCCAGTAACACGGATTCAATGTGCGGCGAGGGGCGCAGGTAGGCGAAAATCCTGGGACCACTTCCGGCCGGCCACTGAAAGTCCGCGCCTCGAAAACCCCGGCGCACGCCCCAGTACGTGCCGCCGCGGCGTTCGCAGTAGTGATCCAGCTCCGGGTAGGTCGTAAGCACCGTGTCGTCGACCTCGCCGTAGAGCTGGCCGATCCGTTCCAGCGGCGGTTGAGCGTGACGCGCGAGCACCTGGTTAATCTGCTGGCAAATTTCGTCTTCGTCGGCTTTCGCAGCTTCACTGTCGAAGGGTTGCCACGGACGCATGTTCTGAAAAGGATACGTGTCCGGTGGAATGAGGAAGCCACAACCGATCGTCATCCGCCGGGCGCGAAAGCCACGCAGAGCCAGTAGGGCGGTCGGACTGTAATCCGTCAGCACCAGATCCGGGTCCGTCAGTTCATAGAGCTTGCGCCAAGCCGAGACTAGGCCGTCCAGCTCGTCGAGAGACTCAAACCCCGCATTGTGCAGGATGTGGGTGTAGGTGATCGCATTATTGACATTGTTTGCGGGGAGATATGTCTTGACTGGCGCCTGCAGCACGGCTAGGTTAAGCCCCTCATAAATAGTTTTTGCGCGGGAAAGGTCGCGTAGGACTAGAGTTAACGTGTGTCCGCGTTGTAGGAGCTTCTCAAACAGCGTGCGGCAGGGTGCAATATGTCCCAAGCCAGCGCCGAGTTCCCAAGCAAACAATAAGTTGGCCATGTCGGCTAACGTAACAGGAAAACAAGAACACTCAAGGATCACGCATGACCATTTTGAATCGCGAAATTACACTCCGCTCCGAAACCCAGCCCGCCTGGCGCTCCCTTTATAAGAAGGCGCCGCTCGTCGTCGCGATGTGGGCGTTGAGCCACGGCGCGCCGCTGCTGGCGCAGGATTTCACGCCGACGAAGTTCACCGACTTCACCGGTTCAGGCGACGGCAGCTTGCGCGACGCGATCAAGCAGGCGAACGCCGACTCCTCCGCGGTGGAAGACCACATTTTTCTGGGCGCGGGAACATACACGCTCTCGGTCGCTGGCCGCATCAATGCCAATGCCGGAGACCTGGACGTCTCGCGACTGAACGGCGGAATCACGATTCAGGGCGCCGGACCGGGATTGACCATCATCGACGCGGCGACCATCGACCGCGCGTTTGCTGTTTCCAACACCAAGTTGACCTTGAAGAACCTGACGATTCGAAATGGATTGGCGCAGGATCCCGGCCTTCCGTTTTTTGCTTCGCCACTCTCTCGAATTCTGCTTGCCGGCGCCCGGGGCGGTGCGATCAGCAGCTCCAATAGCAACATTACATTGGACACTGTGGTTCTGGAACAGAACGTCTCCCAGGGTACCAATGGCGTTGACGCGACCCAGGGCCTAAGCAGCTTAACCGGGGCCTATCCGGCGGATGGCGGGGCGGTATACGCATCCGGCGGATCGCTGACCCTCATCAACACCACCCTTCGCAACAATCAGGCGAAAGCTGGAGTTGGCGGCAAGGGCGGCGTTGGATATTCGGGCTTCATCAATGGTGGAAACGGCTCAAATGGCAGCACCGCGCAGGGCGGCGCAATCAGCGTCGCGGGGTGCACGCTCAGCATTACCGGATCGACCATCAACGGCAACAGCGCGTTAGGCGGGACTGGCGGCGCCGGCGGCCTGGGTTTCACGGGCAATTTGTACGGCGGTAATGGCGGCAATGCTGGAGGCAGCGGCAGCGCATTTGGCGGCGGCGTTTTTGCCACCGGAGGCACGGTTACGCTGATCAATTCGACGGTCTCGGGTAACTCCGTCACGGGTGGAGCGGGCGCTTTTGGCGGCAACGCCGGCACCGGTACCGCGTTACCCACCACCAACAACGGTGGAAACTCCACCGGGGGCGGATCGGCTCAGGGTGGCGGCATTTCGATTCAATCCAGCGTGACGTCCGCCATCATCGATAACTCCACGATCGCGTTGAATACCGCCACCGCGGGTGCTGCTGCGGCGGGAGGCGTTTCGACCGGCGGCCACGCGGACGGCACGGCCGGCGCAGCCGGTTCGGCGACGGGTGGCGGACTGAACTCCGCGATCTCCGGCACCTCCATCGTCAGCACACTCTTCGCCAACAACACCGCGGCCACCGGACCGGACAGCAGCGGTTCGGTCTCATCGCTGGGATTCAATCTGTTGTCGAACGCGACGGGCTCCGCGGGCTTCACGATCGCCACGGACATCCTCAATGCCGATCCGAAGATTGATACGTTGAAGGACAACGGCGGACCGACCTTCACCCATGCGTTGCTGAAGGGCAGCCCGGCCATCGACAAGGGCAGCGCCGGCGCGTTGACCACCGATCAGCGTGGTCCAGGCTATCCGCGCGTGCAGGACGCTGCTGCGGACATTGGCGCATTCGAATCCGCAACCCCGACCACGCCGCCGACGCTCATTCCGCCGACGGCCGTCCCCAGTCCGGCGATCACCACTCAGACGGTGCAGTTCACCGCTGGCGGAACGGGCACCTTTACGTGGGACTTCGGAGACGGCACGACCGGCAGCGGTGCCAACCCGTCGCATCAGTACACGACGCCTGGCACGTACACCGTGACGGTGACGCTGACGGATCCGAACACCGGCCTGACCTCCAAGCAGTCGCTGCTGGTGACGGTCACCGGCATCGCCTTCCGCGTCAAGTCGGCGAGTGTCAAGCTGGCCAAGGGCGCCGACAAAGTCTCGATCGTCGGCGTGCTCCACGTGCCGGCGGACCTGGTCCTGGCCGGGCAGACGATTGTGCTCTCATTCGGAACCAACTCGCAGACGTTCGTGCTGGATAGCAAGGGCGCGGGCAAGAGCGGCGCGAACGCGTTCCGCATCTTCCGCAAGAACAAGACCAAGCCGGAAGAAGCGGACTTCACCGCGAAGTTCACTGGTGACCTGCTGGCCGGTCTGATCGCCAGCGCGACGGTCGACGCCGCTGGCCTGCCGACGTCGGTGACCGTAACTGTGAAGTTCAACAGCGGTAGCTACCAGGCGACGTTCCCGGTGAAGTTCAAGAACAACAGCGCCAAGTTCGTCTTCGGCAAGCAGGGCAAGTAAGCGAAGTACGGCGACACAAGTCACTGCCTCTATTCGTCGGTCAAACGGCCGATGGATAGAGGCAGTTCTATTTAGCGCTTCGATTCCAGATACAGATCTTCAACCTTCTGCCGCGCCCACGGCGTTTTGCGCAGAAAGGTGAGGCTCGACTTGACGCTCGGGTTGGACGTGAAGCAGCGGATGTTGATGCGCTTGCCGAGCTCCGGCCAGCCGTGCCGCGCGACGAGCTCGGTGACGATGGCTTCGAGCGTCAGGCCGTGGAGCGGGTTGTTGGGTTGGGATTGAGGTTTGGGGTCGGGCATACTCTCTCGCTCTTCCGTAACTGCCACCTGCTTGTGCCGACTACCTTCTCGCCACGACCGCGCCACACCGCCAATCACCTGCGGTGTGCGTCTATACACTGGCCCCTGCGCCGCAAGGCGCCTACCCCAGAACTGCGCCGCGCGAGGCGTTGCCGACCAGCTTCTGGTAGCGCGGCAGCCAGCCGCGGCCGCTGATCGGGTCGGGATGGCGCCAGCTCTTCTTGCGCTCGGCCAGCTGTTCGTCGGTGAGTTCCACGTTCAACTTCCGCGCGTTGAGATCGATGTGGATGATGTCGCCGTTCTGGATCAACCCGATCGCGCCGCCCTCGGCCGCTTCGGGAGAAACGTGGCCGATGCACAGACCGCGCGTGCCGCCGGAGAAGCGGCCGTCGGTGATCAGCGCGACCTTGTCGCTCAGCGGCGTGCCCTTTACGAACGCGGTGAGCTGCAGCATTTCGCGCATGCCAGGTCCGCCGCGCGGGCCTTCGTTGCGCACGACGACCACATCGCCGGCGACGATCTTGTTGGCTTTCGCGGCGTCGAGCGCCAGCTCTTCGCTCTCGAAAACATGAGCGGGGCCGGTGAACTTCATTTCCTTCTGATCGACGGCGCCGACCTTGATCACCGCGCCTTCCAGCGCGAGGTTGCCGAAGAGCACGCACAGTCCGCCGCGCACCGAATGCGGCGTCTCAAATGGACGGATGCATTCCGGGTTCAAGTTCTCGACACCGGCGAGGTTTTCACCGAGCGACTTGCCGGTCACGGTCGGGCGGGTCAGGTCGAGCACGCCGGGCTTCTTCGAGAGCTCTTTCAAGATCGCGCTGATGCCGCCGGCGCGGTCGACGTCTTCGATGTGCCACTGCTTGGGTCCGTCCCACGCGGGGCTGACCTTGGCCAGATGCGGCACGCGCGCGGAGACTTCGTTGAAGCGTTCGAGCGGATAATCGACGCCGGCTTCAACAGCGAGCGCCAGGACGTGGAGCACGGTGTTGGTCGAGCCGCCCATGGCCATGTCGAGCGCCACGGCGTTGTCGATGCTGCCGGCCGTGACCACGTCGCCGAATTTGAGATCCTTCTCGATCAGTGAGATCAACTGCGTGGCGGCCTGGGTGACGAGGTCCTTGCGTTCCTGCGTGATCGCCAGGCGCGTGCCGTTGCCGGGGAGCGCGATGCCCAGTGCTTCGCAGAGGCAGTTCATGGAATTGGCGGTGAACATGCCGGAGCACGAACCGCAGGTCGGGCAGGCGATCTCTTCCAGCGCGCTGAGCTGTTTGGCGTCGATGCGGCCGGAGGCCTGGAGGCCGACGGCTTCGAAGACGGTGATCAGGTCGGCTTTCTTGCCGTCCTTGTCGACGCCGGCTTTCATCGGTCCGCCGGAGACGAAGATGGTGGGGATGTTGACGCGCGCCGCGCCCATCAGCATGCCGGGGACGATCTTGTCGCAGTTGGTGATGCAGATCATGCCGTCGAAGCAATGGGCCTTGGCCATGGTCTCGACGCAGTCGGCGATCAGTTCGCGCGAGGGCAGGCTGTAGCGCATGCCCGAATGGCCCATGACGATGCCGTCGTCGACGCCGATGGTGTTGAATTCGAAGGGCACGCCGCCGGCCGCGCGAACCGCGTCGCGGGCGAGCTTGCCGAACGCCTGCAGATGGGCGTGGCCGGGGATGATGTCGACGTAACTGTTGCAGACGGCGATGAAGGGCTTCTTGAAATCTTCATTGGATTCAATCTTGCCCGTCGCGCGCAGCAAGCTGCGGTGCGGAGCCCGGTCGAAGCCCTTCTTGATCATGTCGGAACGCATGGTGGTCTTACCTCCTGCGATCCTTTTTAGCGGATCGAGGCCGAAAGTCGAAGTCATGATCCGGGCCTACGGACCTTCAGTCCGATGTAACATTCGGGTCACTTGCACGGGGTGAAGTACCACACAAGCTTCATAGGCAAATGTGACAGAATGTTACAAAATGTTACGCGTTTTCAGGTGCTTGGTGTTTTCCGGTACAACAGCGTTGTTGTACCTGCCTGGCCGGTTGTAGAAGCTCGGTGGAGCTAATCCACGAAGGCGTAGTTCTCCGTGGAATAGCTCCGCGTGTATGGCCGAACGTACAGAAACCGCTATGCGATTGTCAGAGAGCGGGGCATCCAATCCGTGATAATAGACCGCAGAATAGGGTTTATCAATGATTTAATACATAAGTTTTAAAACTAGGTTTACTGCGTTCCCGGCTCCAGATATTTGGCGGCCCAGCAGGGCATGACCAGTCGGATGCCGACGAGACCTTTGTCCGCGCCGTAGAAGTAGCCATATTCCGGTCGTCTGCTGTGCGTCCGGCAGTGGTAGGGAGGCGATGCAAAGGAGCCGCCTCGGACAATGATGCCGTAGTCGGACGTGCACCATTCGGGGAGATTGCCGAGCATGTCGTACAGGCCGAATTTGTTCGGAGCTTTCTGACCGACGGGATGCGTCGTACCGCCGCTGTTGTTCACATACCAGGCGAGCGCATCCAGATCCGATTCAAGGTTGCCAGTGCCGTAGTCGCTCCGCGATCCGGCGCGGCAGGCGAATTCCCATTCGGCTTCTGTGGGGATGCGAATGCACGCGAGTTCGTCGGTTTGATGGTGATTGAATTCCTCACAATACGCTTTGGCGTACCCGATATGGTTGGACTCCGCCGGATTTTTATCTCCTATGAATGCGTAAAGGTTCGGACCGGCCTCGGCCTGCGTGAGTTTGAATTTGCTCATGTAGAAGGGATGGCCGACGCATTCGAACAGGGCGGGTTTCTCATCGCCGGGCACTGCATTGTAGCGAGACATCTCCTCCTTGTATTTCTCCCATGGATCGCCTTGGATCAACCGGGCTGCGCCGAGGGAGATCAGGCTTAAGCCCACGGTGAAAACCATCAGCCAGCGCAGTGAAAATGAGGGGCGCTGGTTCAACCGCCGTGCGCGCCCGAGAGGGATAACGAGCATGGAAATGAACAACGCCAACCCCAGTCCGGTGAGCGTTTCGCTCTCGATGGTTTGATAAGGCGATGCGCTGGGCTTGACGGGTTCTTCCACTCCCATCATGAAATTGCCGGCCGGAATCAGCACCATCTCGATGCTGACACCCGGTCGCAGTTGTACGGTGATCGCCGGTGGAATATTGATGCGCTTGGCGTAATCCGCCACGGATTCCGCGCCATCCCAGAGCGGATAGGTGCGCATGTTTTCGGCTTCGGTCAGTTTCTTTTGAATCGCAGCGCGGCGATCCGCTGCCAGTTCTGCCTGATTCGCTGTGGAGGGATCGTCCATCAGAATTGCGGTTTCAGCCGTCACGCCCGCACAGGACACAAAGCAAAATAGCATCGCCAACAAACAATACCGTTTCACGCGGGCTCCCTCTCCCGAATGATAACGATGAAACAGAACAGCACTGTCAATAAATCAGACGAGGAAACGGCTCACGTGTGCAAAAGGGCGGTTACGCGACTTTCAGCGCCATCGCGCGATCTTCTTCCGGCGGAATCGTCCGCGACACAATCGCGAATCAACTATGCTTGCGGCAAGACGTCATCACCCCAGCAAAGTAGGAGAGTATATGAGTAACAAGAAAGTCTGGATGGTGTTGGTCTTGTTTTTAGTCGCTGGAGCGTCTGTGCTTATGTACGGACATCCGGAAGAAAAGAAAGAGACCGTTAGAACGCTTCCTACAGCAGCGCCGGATACCATGGCACAATCACCGGCACGCAAGACTATTGAAATTCCCGACGCTCCTGCAGCCGAAGAGCATAACACGTCGATCCCGGAAGCCTCCTCCGAACAGAGGGCTGGCATAAAAATAAAACCATGGAATGGCGGTACAGGCAACCGGTTCAAACCTATCATCTTGACTGATTATAAACCCCTATTACGGATGCAAAGCGGAACGAGTACAAGGCCCCTTCACATCAGTACCGTGCGCTCGGACACAGGTTTGGTATCAAGTGTGGGGGCACGATTGGCTAATACAGGCCTTCAAGTCAACTGGGGTACACACGAGGTGGCTGAGGTGAAATCAAGCGACGGCGATCGCGGTGCTGGACCTGTCCCGCAAGTGATGCCTGCGGAAATGTTTCTTACGTCGCGTGGCAATGAAATTGGGTACAAGAATGGAAACAAGAGCTTCAAGACAACCTGGGAAGCACCTTCTCCGAACAGCGTCGTGTTTCCGCTCGCTTTGGATTCGGAATACCGATACGCATTCGGCTTAGTGAGAAGGGAGCTCAATGGTCATGATGTTGTTGATCAAATCGTCGCGCTCGATGTCGAGCAGAAAAAGGTTGCCGACGTTATTTCAATTCCGCCCGTAGAGATGGGCGCGAATGTAGTTTTTGATCCACAGACAGAGTATCTTCTCGTTCTCGACGCTGAATGGAATTGGATGATGATGCTTGATTTGAAGTCTGCGGCAGCCAAGAGCAAGTGACGTTGTTAAAGGGCGGTTACGCGACCTTCAGCGCCATCGCGCGATCTTCTTCCGGCGGAATTTCGGCGTAGCCGGCCGGCGAGGTGAGTGCATTGTCGCGGCAGGCGAAGCCGGGCAGGTTTCCAAAATGCCGCTGCATGCTTGAGAAGAAGAAGCTGCCGCGGTTCAGGTCCAATACGCGCTCCAGGCGGTGGTGTTCGTACGTGGTGAAGAAGATCGTGCGGTGCGGCATGGCGCTGAGGTTGGGCAGCAGCTTTCCCGTCGCGACGTGTTGAATGACGGAGACGCTGTCGTCCATCGACAGGCTCACCGTGCCAATCCGCGAGTAGGCGAACCCATGGCGACTGGCGCGGAACCAGATCACGCCCTCCAGGTAGAGGTGCGGTGTCCACGAATTCTGATAACAGCTCTCTGCCAGCAGCGCGCCGAAAAAGCGCGGTCCGTTTTCCACTAATGTGATCGAGGAGTCGCCAACCAGCGGCGTCACGAGGCTCTGCGCGGTTTCGGAATAATAACGTGCGAGCGTTTCCATGGCGGCGCCTCCGGGTGCTTCCTAAATGAAGTGGCACTCGCGGGAGGAAGACGGACAGAAATTCTCCGACTGGCGTGCTGGTTGCATTGCTCCTTTTCGGTTCTTTTTGGAGGAACATCCCTGCAATGTCCCAGAGCATCCTGATCATTGAAGACGAGTCTGACATCGGCGAATTGATTAAGCTTACGCTGACCCTGGTGGGTCATCTTGTCACGCTCGTCAATTCCCGTGACGCGGCGCTCGCGCATCTCGAAACGACGCTGTTTGATGTCATTCTGATGGACTATTCGATGCCGGGAATGCCGGCCGATGAATTCTCGGAGCTCGTGCGCATCCACTGGCCGGCGACGCGGCTGATCTTGATCACCGCCGCAAACAAGTCATCCCTGCTGGCGCGAAACATTTCGGCCGACGGCTACATCGAAAAACCTTTTGATCCGGACAGTCTCACGCGCAAGCTCAAGAATTTAAGCGGGGGCAGAACGCAGGCTCCATATTGATATAGTCGGCCTGAAACCTGATGCCGTCGCATGGCCAAACCGCGGTTCATACGGACGGGGTTTGCGGTGCGTCGACGGCCATGGTGGCTTCGATCAACTGGGTCGGCGTAAAAGGCTTGGCGACGAAGGTTGCGATTCCGAGAAAATCGGCGCGCGTTTTGGCGATGTTTCCGGCTGTCGTCAAAATAATGCGCGTGGCGGGAGCCTGCTCCCGGATTTTTTTGCAGAATTCAAACGCGCTGGTTCCCGGCATCATGTAATCCATCACGATCACATCCACGTCGCCTTTCGCCAGCAGTTCCAGCGCTGCGTCGCGGTCCTCGGCGACTTGGACGTTATGGCCTTCCACGCGCAGGATCAACGCCATGATCTCCCGGCTGTCATGATCGTCTTCGATAACCAGAAATCTCATGGGCTGTGGCATACTCGCACTCCTTCGTCTGATTTTCGACGCGGACCGCATGATTCTCAATCAATCCGGCGTCCGAAAGGTCATTCAGCTCCTTGGAGCGCAGACGACGTACCAATCTCTGAACTTGTTGAGCAATGCGTCAATTCGCCGCGCCGGACGGTTGCGTCAGCTCCGCGACAGCGCTGATCAGCGAAGCGGGCTCGATCGGCTTGGCAATGTGTTTGTGAAATCCCGATGCCAGGCAGCGCGACCGGTCTTCGTCGCGGGCGTATGCGGTGAGCGCAATGGCGGGGACCGGAGCGCGCGGATCGGCGTTCAAGGTGTGCGCGAGATCCGATTTTTCCAGCGCACGAATCTGGCGAATCAAATCGAAGCCGTCTTCGCCTGGCATGCCCAGGTCCGAGACCAGGATGTGGGGCGGCTTGTGGCGAAACTTCTGCATCGCTTCGCGCACGGATCCCGCGGCCACGACGTCCGCGCCCGATTGCGATAACGCCACCTTCAGCAGTTCACGTGAGTCGGCTTCGTCGTCCACAATCAATACGCGGATGCCGTGCAACTCCGGCACTTTCCGCGTTTCATCCGCAACGTCATGCGTGTGAAGCGGCTCCGCCTGCGTATAGGCGCGGGGGCTCTGCCGCAGCGGCAAGGTGACGCTGAAGGTTGCGCCCTTATTCTGTCCGGCACTGTCGCCGACCACTGTGCCGCCATGAAGTTCGAGCAGGCTGCGCACCAGCGACAGTCCAATCCCCAGGCCGTTGTAACTGCGGGTGAAGGCACTGTCGGCCTGGCTGAAGCGTTCGAACAGGCGCGGCAGAAATTCGCGCGCGATGCCGATGCCGGTATCCTTCACCCGCGCGACCGCGACCTCTCCAGACGATTCAATCTCGACGGTGATCGTGCCGTGAGCCGGCGTGAATTTGAGAGCGTTGGTCAGCAGATTCCAGAACACCTGCTGCAATCGATCACCATCGCCGTAGACAAAAACCGGTTCGGTGGGCAGGCGCAGCTCCAGATTGAGGCGCTTGGCGTCCATGGCCGGACGGACCACGTCGACGGCCGCTTCCACGACTCTGCAGAGATTGACCGAACAGACATTCAGCCGCATTTTTCCCGTTACCACGCGGGAGATATCCAGCAGGTCGTCGATGAGCTGGCCTTGCGCTTTCACGTTTCGTTCAATGATGGTCAGCGCGTGGTGGCTTTCCTCGGTGCTTAGTGAACCCTTTAAGAGAAGTTTCGTCCAGCCCAGCAAGGGCGTGAGCGGCGTGCGCAATTCGTGGGAGAGCGTCGTCAGGAAATCGTCCTTGAGGCGATTGAGCCGCTCGGCCTCCTCGCGCCCCCGCATCTGTTCATCGAGCAGTTCCCGGGTCTGGTATTGGCGGGAGCGGTTGCGGCGCGCCACCTTTACGGCGCTGACCAGCGTGATTGCGCGCAGCGGCCGCTCCAGCAGCGAGACGTTGCCGATGGATTTCAAGCGCCGCGTTCGCAGGTCGGCCCGGGCCTCTTCTCCGCCGCTGGTCAGCACGATGACCGGCAGATCCGACCAGGGCGGTTGCGATTCCAGCGTCCGCGTGATCTCTCCACTGTCCCGGCCGGACAACACTTCCTCCGTGATCAACAGCACGCTGGCGCCCGCGGCGCATTCGCGGCAGACCTCGCCGGCCGAGCTGCAAATGCAGGTGCTCACCTTTTCTATGGCCAGCACGGCGGCGATCGAACCGGCGTCCTTGCCGACCGGCGCGAAAATCAGCACGCGGTCCTCTGTATCAATGGATGGCTTCATTGATCTCCGCCTTTGAATTCCTGTACCCAGTGTTGGCTTGGTCGGCTGTGAAGGCTGTGTAGTTCGGTACTCCGGTCAGGACTCCCTGAAATTCAGTCAACGCCGGACCGACGACCAGCCGCCCGCTGGCGCTGGAGAATTCGCGGATGGTGCTTTCGTGCAGACCACTGCGTTTCTTGATCACGGAGAGCGCCTTCTTGATGCCGCCGTGGTGTTCGAAAAATCGCATCAGCACAATCGTGTCGGCGAGGTAGGTCAGGTCCAGCGGGCTGTGCATGCTGCCCACCAGTCCGTGCTGCGCGAGAGTCATGATCGCCAGCACGCCTTTGTTGCTGAGGTACGCCAGCATTTCGTGGAGTTGCAGGGTCAGGTAGCGTTCGCCGGGCATGGCGTTCATGTAGCCATTGAGACTGTCGATTACCAGCACGCGGATGTTCTGCTTTTCGACCAGGTCTTTGACGCGCTGGGCCAATTCGCCGGGCGAAAGTTCGGCCGGGTCGATCTGCTGCGCGACAATGGCGCCGGAATTCAACCCCTGTCCGAAGTCGATATTCAGCGACGTGGCGCGCGCGATGGCCACGCCGACATTTTCATCGAACGAGAGCACCGCCGAGCGTTCCTGGCGCCGCGCGGCCTCGGCCATGAATTGCATCGCCAGCGTCGATTTTCCCGTGCCCGCCGGTCCCATGATGACATTGCTGGTACCGCGGTCGAACCCGCCGCCGAGCAGCTGGTCGAACTCGGGCAGCCCGCTGGGGAAGACTTCCTTGTGAAATTCGGTGCGATGCTGAGCAGAAATCAGGCGGGGATAGACCACGAGGCCACCGGTCTGGATGGTGTAGTCGTGCGTGCCTTTGCGGAAGGCCACGCCGCGAATTTTCAGCACTTCGACCTGGTGGCGCACCGTGCCGTAGTCTGAGAGTTCCTTGGTGAGCTGGATCACGCCGTGCGCGATGCTCTGCACCTGCAGCTCGTTTTTTTCACCGGTGTTGTCGTCCAGCAGCAGCGCCGTGCACTTGCGGCCGATAAAAAACGTTTTCAGCGCCAGCATTTCGCGCCGGTAACGCAGCGGCGATTGGGCCAGCAGGCGCATTTCCGAGAGGGAATCGAAGACCACGCGCGCCGGTTTCAGGCGATCGATTTCATTGAGCAGCACGGCGGTGGTCTGGTTCAATTCCAATTCGGAGGGATGAAACACGGTGTTCTGATTTTCGCTGCTCAATTGGTATTCCATCGCCGACAACTCGAAAAGCGTGATGCCATCGAGCGACCATTTGTGAGAACGGGCGATGGATTCAAGTTCTTCTTTGGTTTCTGAAAGGGTGATGTAAAGACACTTCTCGCCTCTTCGAACTCCATCCAGCAGGAATTGAAGCGCCAGCGTCGTCTTGCCCACTCCCGGATTTCCATGGACCAGGTAAAAGCGGTCCCGCGGCAGACCGCCGCCCAGGATTTCGTCGAGTCCTTCGATCCCCATGGAGCAGCGAGGATCGGCGTAATCAGATGTCATGTGCGATTCTCCCTAATTTGGTAGTGCGCCGCCTTCACGCACGCTCAAAGATTGTTACGTGCGAAGGCGAAACGTAATGCGCATTCCACGGAGATTCGCTATCAGCAAACGGAATGGCCAATCGAGAAATATTTAGCGAAAAGATTTTCAGACGGATAAGCGAAATAGTCCATCAAAATGAGTCGGATTGGGCTCCAACTCACCGACAATCAAACACCGATTTTTGGAGGGTAATTAAAAGTGGCTACAGCCCGTTGAAGCCCTTGGCCTGCGCCGCGAAACGCCTATACGGCCAGGCGTTTCAGGGAGATATTTGGAGGAATAGATTTTGTAACGGACTGCTACAACGCCCCGGCGCGGAACTTCTTGTACTGCGCCAGCGCCATCATCGGGAAGTAGTGCCGGTAATAATGGTACTTCAGATAGAAGACCTTGGGGAAGCCCGTCCCGGTCCAGATCTCTTCGCTCCACGTGCCATCGGGCGTCTGTGTGTCGAGCAGATAATGGATGCCGCGCCGCACGGAGGCCGAATTGCCCTGGTTGGCGGAGATCAAACCCATCAATGCCCACGAGGTCTGGCTGGCGGTGCTCTCGCCCTTGCCTTTGAGCGACGGATTTTCGTAGCTGGCGATGCTTTCGCCCCAGCCGCCGTCGGAATTCTGGTGCGTCTTGAACCATTCGACGCCGCGGCGCAGGTAGCCCTTGTTCATGTCTTCGCCAATCAGGCGCAGACCGCGCAGCACCTGCCACGTGCCGTAAATGTAATTCACGCCCCAGCGGCCGAACCACGAACCGTCTTCGCACTGGTCTTTCTTGATGAACTCGATGGCCTTGGCCACGAGCGGATGCGAAAGGTTGCGGAAATCCGCCTGGTAGCTCAAGCTCTCCAGCACCCGGCTGGTGATGTCCGCGGTGCTGGGATCGATCATCGCGTTGTGGTCGGCGAAGGGCACCTTCGTCATCCACTCTTTGTCGTTGCCCTTGTCGAAACTCGCCCAGCCGCCGTCGTCGTTCTGCATGCCGAGCATCCACTTGATGCCGCGCTGCACGGCCGCTTTCTGAACGTCCGGACCTTCGTGCGCGCGCGCGTGCTCGAGAGCCATCAGCGTCATGCAGGTGTCGTCGACATCGGGATAAAATTCGTTGAGGTATTCGAAAAACCAGCCGCCAGGCGGCGACGGATTGTTCACCTGCCAGTCGCCGGGAAGCTTGGTCTGCTTGGAGAGCAGCCACGACGCGCCCTGCTTCATCGCCGCGTGATCGGGATCCAGGCCCGTCTGCCCCAGCGCATAGACGCTGATGCACGTATCCCACACCGGCGAGACGCACGGCTGCACGCGGATGGTGTCGTCGCTGGGGTCGTGGATCTCCAGCTTATCGAGCTCCGCGATGCCTTCCTTGACCAGCGGGTGGTCTTCCGGATAGCCCAAGCACTTCAGCGCGATCATCGAATTCATCATCGCCGGCAGAATCGCCGAGAGTCCGCCGGAGTGCGGGAAGCGTTCGATCATCCATTTTTCAGCGCGCTTGATCCCCATGTCGCGCAGCGAATCGATCGGGAACTTCTCGGCGATCTTCAGCGCCTTGTCCGTGAGCAGGAAGACGTTTTTCCACGTCACCATCGCCTTGTCACGCGGCAGCGCCAGGTCGGAGTGCTCACGCCCGCCGACGAACAGTTCGTCGATGTCGCATTCCTTGGGCAGTTTGCAGACCGGCTTGAGCGCGTAGATGATCGACAGCGGCACGAAGATCGTGCGCGACCAGCTCGACATATCGTAAATGTGGAACGGCGAGACATTGGGGATCAGCATCATCTCCGGCGGAATCGCGGGGACGTGCTCCCAATCGTACTGATCGAAGAACGCGAGGTAGTACTTGGTGTAGGTGTTGGCCTTGACCACGCCGCCCATCTTCAGGATTGCGTCGCGGGAGCGGATCATGCCCGGATCGCTGGCCGGAACACCGGCGACCTTCAGCGCGAAGTAGCTGAGGCACGAGATCGAAATTTCCGGCGGGCCGCCCAGAAAAATGTTCCAGCCGCCTTCAGGGAGCATCTCCTGGCGGATCACTTTTGCGAGTTTCGGAATCTTCGGATCGTCGCGGTGGCCGAAGAGCGCCTTGAAGACGATGAAGTAACTTTCGAGCGTGGTGTCGGCTTCCAGTTCCGCGCACCAGTGGCCGTCGGGCTTCTGTTGTTCCAGCAGCCATTCGCGCGCCGCGACCATGCCGCTCTCGACGGTGGTCAATTCCGGTACGCTGGAGAGCGCCTGGATTGGCATGCCGGGCAACCCGGTAATCGCGTCCGCCAGATTGGAATCGGTCGCGTGCACGCGCCCAGTGACTCCGCGTACGTCGTTGTCGCGTTCCAGCTTCAACTGCCGGCTTTCGCCCTTCCGGTTGCTCATGGAGTGGATTCCTGACTGTGTGTTTCTGGTAAGACGAGGCTCGCTGCCAAACCTTCATGCCTGGAATGGTGCCACTGGTACGGACGATTCAGAGCGTAGCGAAGAATCAACCTTACCAGTGCCTTCGCCGGACGCGCTTGGCGAAGTTCAATGCCACTGCGATCGCACTGGCACCCGACGCCGCAACTACGCCGCCGGCCCTTTTCCTGCCATCACATCGTCGATCGTCTTGATCACCGTATCGAATTCCGCCAGCACCTTCTTCATCGCTTCGGCGTCGCCGCGGTGGTACGAGGTTCCGAACATGGCGTCGGTGCCGATCGCGCCGAGGATCATCGGAACATTTTCGATCTCGCGCGCCAGGGAGAAGTGCTTCTGGCTGGAGAGGGCTTTGAACTTCAGCGTGTTGGACGAATTGTTCTCGATCAGCGACGCCAGTTCGTCGCGCAGCGCCTTGGCGCCGGCCGCGTCGACGTTGTACGCACCGCAGGTGTAGCCGCGGTCGTTGGAATAAAATTTCAACACGACCTTCTTGCCGTCGGGCGAAGTATAGCCGTTGACCACGTCGCCTTCGAATACGACATTGCCCGTGCCGGTTGGTGAAATGAACACTTTGTACGCCATGAAAAATCCCCACGTCCTGCCGCTGGTTTGAAGTGGAAAAAGATTACCCGATGAAAGCAGCGATTCCAGTGCCGGGCCTGTGTAACTTTGAACGCATTGAATGCGCGGGACTGCCCGTGCCTTTTGTGGTCCGGGCGTCCCGCCCGGTCTAACCTTGCCCAAGGCAGGCGAATCGGCATTTCGATTGATGTGGATTCTATCGCGAGAGCAAACGGTTGTTGCTCCGCAGCGTGATCCATCGAACAAATCACCGATTCGCGTGTGGCGAGGTTAGACATGCGAGACGTCCGGACTACAAAGAGCCACTGGCGCGACACTCACTTCGTCATACAGTAAGGACAGTTCAGTCCCCATTGCCCCCGGACACGCGCGCATGGCTCTCTTCGCCGAAAAACAGGACTCCAAACTCGACGGCGACTCGCGCTTTCTCGACCCGAAAGTCATCGCGCGGATTTCCAACATTGAACTCGTCGCGCGTTTTATCGTGCAGGGATTCCTGATCGGTCTGCACCGCAGCCCGTACCACGGCTTCTCGTCGGAATTCAGCGCCTACCGCAAGTACGCCAAGGGCGACAGCTTCAAGTTCATCGATTGGAAAGTCGTCGCGCGGTCCGACCGCATTTACATCAAGCAGTTCGAAGAGAACACCAACACGCGCTGCCACATTCTGCTCGATGCTTCCGCGTCGATGCGCTTTGGCGGAGAAGACGCGCTGCCGAACGGAAAGTCCGAAGGCATTCAGAAGTGGCTCTACGCGCGCAATCTCGCGGCCGCGCTGGCGTACCTGATGATTCACCAGAGCGACGCGGCGGGATTGGCGATCTTCCGCGAGGGGCTGACGGAACTGATCCCCGCGAAGTCCAGCAATCTGCATCTGCACCTGATCTACCAGGCCCTCAGCCGCGCCACGCCGGATGCCGGGACGAATACCGAGAAAGGCCTGTCCGGATTGCCCGAGCGCTTTCCGCAACGCGGCCTGATTGTGCTGATCAGCGATCTGCTCGACGACCCCGAGAAGATCATCGCCGGCTTGAAAGGCTTCCGCATCCGCCGGCACGAAGTGATCGTCTTTCAGCTGCTGGCGCCGGAAGAGCGCGATTTTCCGTACCGCGACAACATTGAATTCGTCGATTCCGAAACGCAGGCGACGCTGGTCACGCAGAGCAGCTACATCGCCGACGCGTACAAGGAAGCGCTGGCCGAGCACACCGAAAAAATCCGTCGCTTCTGCCGCCAGAACGACATCGATTTCATCCCGCTGACCACTTCTGAACCGCTCAGCACTGCCCTGTTGGCGTACCTCAACAAACGCCAGCGCGCGCGGTAATTCCGCAATACTCCGAACTCAATTCACCGCCGCTGCGTATTACTGCTGGCGCGATTTCGCGCTGATGAGGTGGATGATGAATCGCGGGCTGACGTTGTTTGAAGTACTGGTGGGCATCGCGATCCTGGGGCTGATCGCCGTGATTGTATTGCCGACAGGCACCCAATCGCGAAGCGTTGCGCGTCGCGCGTCGTGCGCCAACAGTCTCAGCCAGATTGGCAAAGCGTTGATCCTCTATTCCGAGGTTCCCAGCAATACATCTTTTCCCACGAATAAGCCGACCGGACGCGGCGATCCGCTGCCATCGCTCGGCATCCTCTACCGCGATTATGTCTCCGATAGCCGCGTCTTTTCCTGCGCTGGCAAGTCAACGTTAACAGCGCTACGGACGCTGGGTCCGACGGTGGGACTGGCGCCTTCGTCCGCTCCGCTCGATGCAACCATGACTCACTTTGGCTACGACCCGGGCAACCAGGGCACGAACTATCGGCCGCACACGCCGAATGACGCCATGGCGATCGTGGTCGCCGATTTCACAGCTGCCGGAAAAAATTCCGACAACCATGGTCCAGCCGTGGGGCAGAATTGCCTGCGCGCTTCGGGGAGCGTGGAATGGTTTGAAGACCGTGTCAATCTCCTTGCTTCGGGACCAAATGGGGACTCGAAGATTCAAGACAGCGATATCACTACCGACGGTACGTTTTCAGATCCCAAACTGGCGACATTGAAGAGCTACATTTCACAATGAAGGTGAAACATCGGCCCCACGAGATCGTTGGTTTTTGGTGGTCGCAAATTTGCGACCACGATTTCGCGCACAATGTGGCTTGAATTTTCTCAGATAACTCCATCACCGATCGGCGATTGCGAGGTGAACTATGAAACGTGGATTTACGTTATTGGAGTTGATCGTCGTCATTGCAATCCTAGGGCTGTTGGCGGCGTTGATACTGCCCTTGTTTGGCCGAAACCATGAGTATGCGCGAAACGCGTCGTGCGCCAATAATCTCAGTCAGATGGGTAAAGCGTTGATCATGTATTCTGACGTTCCAACTTATGCCACATTTCCAACGAACAAGCTGAAGGGCCGAGGCGATCCGCTGCCGTCACTCGGCATCTTGTATCGTGATTATGTTTCCGACTACCGAATCTTTTCGTGCGCCTCGAAACCAACAATTCCGGCGCTTGCTGGTTTAGGACCGACCATTGGCGCGGCGGCGTCATCCAAACCACTGACGGCATCGATGACCCACTACGGCTACGACTCCGGCAACAAAGGTACGGACTACCAACCGCACTCGCCCAATGACGCGATGGCCATCGTCGTCGCCGATTTCACCGCCGCAGGAAGAAACTCCGACAACCACGGCTCCGCCGCCGGGCAGAATTGTCTGCGCGGGTCGGGACGCGTGGAGTGGTTCGACAGTGTCGTCAACGTCGTGGCGACAAGCGACAAGAGCCATCCATCAGTTCAAGACAACGACATCACCACCGATGGCGACATCCAGGACGCAGATTGGATGAACATGGAAAGCTTCATCTCGCAATAGCCGCGCAGTCCACGCGGCTATTCGACATTCGCGAATTTCGACATTCGCGACATTCCCTTCAGTCGAGTCGGTATTTCGGCGCGTACCCAAACGTCCGCTGCGCGCGGCGGATGGACATCAACGTCTCGCGGCCTTCCAGCGGTTCGATCACGGTCTTCGCGAGGTCCGGGCGGAACTTGCGCAGGATTTCCATCGTCGGCTCGGGGCAATACGTGTCCGGCGAGGCGAGCGTGTAAGCGCCGAATCCCGGCAACGTCTCCGCTTCCAGAGCGGCCAGAACGCCGGACGCGATGTCTTCGACGTGAACCCACGTGTACAGATCGTCGTGCCACTGTGTCGTCGGCTTCATGTTCTTGCGCAGCCATTCGTAATCTTCGTTCGTGCGCACGCCGGAGAAGCGGAACGCCGCCGTGATGATCCCGTACGCGCGGTGGAACGCGGCGCAGGTTTCTTCGTTCACCAGCTTGCTGAGGCTGTACGGATCTTCCGGCACGCAGTGAAATGTTTCGTCCAGAGGCATGCGGTCGTAGACCGGTGCCTTGCCGCTCAGCCGCCAGTAAATCGTTCCGAAGGCGTTGATGCTCGACGCACACAGGAAGCGCTTCACGCCGGACAGACGCGCGGCGTCCAGCGTCACGTAGGTGCCGATCACATTGGCTTCCATGATCGCTTTACCGTGCTCGGGCAGACCGGTGGTCGCGGCGGCGAGATGGATTACCGCGTCGACGCCTTCGCACGCCGCGCGCATCGCGTTGAGGTCCGTGATCTCCGCCTTGACGTACGGCCACTTCGATTTGAACGGTGAGTGCTGCCGCTCGGCCTTTCCCGGCACGAAGACCGTCGCGTCTTCCGGGTTGACGCGGTCGAGCAGGCGGATCGTATGCCCGGATTTTTCCAGCGCGGCCGTGACGTGCCGCGCGACGAAGCCCAGTCCGCCTGTGATCAAAACGTTCATCGGTGTTCTCCAGTCCAATCCAATGTGAGGCCCAAAAAGAAATCGCTCTTGGTCAGAATTTTCCGGTACAGCTCCGGTCCGGTGGCACACGGAGCCAGATGCGTCGTCAGCGGCTTGAGGCTCATCGCCTTCGTCGCAAACAGCTTCAACGTCGCTTCCATGCGCGCCCGCGACCAGCCTGAAATGTAGTGCGTGGTGAGTTCCCGCTGCTGCAGCAGCGCCATGTCGGCCCACGTGTTGCCGGGCGTGAAGCCGCAGTAAACGATCTGTCCGGCGCCGTGGTCGAGCAGCGGAACGTATTCGCGCTGCGCCGATTCGTGCTGCACCGAATCGAGGACCGCCGTGACGTTCATGCCGCCGGTGTGCGACTTGACCACGGCTGCGACGTCTTCCTTTTTATTGTCGATCGCAACATCCGCGCTGAAGCGCCGGCCGAGATCCAGCCGCTCGCTGCGGTGGCCGACGAGAATCACTTTCGCGCCCCGCGAACGCGCCGCCTGAGCCGCCGACTGCCCGATGATGCCGTCGCCGTAGACGATGACCCACTGTCCGGGCTTCAACACCGCGCGGTACGCCGCGTTGTAGCCGACCTGCGCGACGACCGTGCCGGCCGCGTCGAGCGCATCGATCTCGGGACTAAGTTTGTATACTTCGCCCGCCCAGGTGTTCGCCACGGCCGCGTGTGAACCCCACTGCGGTTTCACCGGTCCATCCCAGACGCCGACGGTCGCGAAGACGCGCTCGCCGACGCGAAAATCCGTGACGCCTTCACCCAGCTCCCGCACCACGCCCACGCGCTGGTAACCCGGCACGCACGGAAACGGCGTCTTCTGCCACGTGAAGCGATCCTGCAACGCCCATCCTTCCGTTCCGGCGCTGATGGTCGAGAAATGCGTCTCGATCTGCACCTGCCCCGGCAGCGGTGGCGGCATCTCGATCGTGTCGAAGGATACCTCTCCGGGTGCGGTGAAGACTACGGCGCGCGTTTTCACGGTGGCGAACTCCCATTTCTCATTAGCGGGACACTATTGGTACGGATTCAACACTCAAACTCTTGACTTCGGCTGCGTGAGAGGGATTATTCTATGTATCGGCCTACTCCGCAATGGCCCCAATCGACCATCATTGGTATATAATCAACATGATAACCGATAACTTGACATGGGACCTGCCGCTCAAGAGCTGCCCGATGATCGCGCAGATGAACGGCCGGTCGCAGCACGGACATCGTGGCATCGAGCACTACCGGCTCAACCAGATCTGGTGTCTGAATCTCTACGAAGGCACCGGCGAACTGCGCATCGCCGGACACGTGCTGCCGATCCGGCCCGGCTACGCGAGCATCACGGTGCCCGATCACGATATGGATTACCGCTTCGATGGTCCCGCGACACTGACGTGGGCGCACTTTATCCCTGTGCGCGGCGCCGGCACGCAGCCGATCCCCGCGATGCTCGACCTCGCCGGCGACTTCGACCGCCTCCGGCTGTCGATTCAGCACGCCGCTGCCGTCCTCGCCGAAAGGCCCGAACGCGCTGCCGCGCGAGTGTGGGAGGTCCTCTGGGAAATCACGGAACTCGGCGACGTCAGCGCGCCGCCCCACGCCGCGCTTCACCCGGCGCTCAGCCTGGTCTTCGGCCAGATCCACGCGCGACTGGCCGAACCGCTCAGCATTGAGGACCTCGCGAAGAGCGCCGATATTTCGCAGACCCACCTCAACCGCTTGTTCCGCCAGGCCGCCGGACAGACGGTCTCCGAATACATCCGCACGCGCCGTCTGGAACGCGCGCGCCATCTGCTGCGCTACTCGACGCTCCCGATCAAATCCATCGCCGCCGAAGTCGGCATCCCCGACCCGCATCTGTTCAATAAAACGGTGCGAAAAGTGTTTGGGAGTCCGCCATCGGAATTACGAAAAGCAAGGGGGAGGGCGGCGCTGGCGTAAATTAAATTCGAATGGGAATTTGTCGGCATGACTTAGCTGGAGCAGACCGCCGTCACGACATCTTCGACGGTCTGCTCCCATCTTGAAGTAACTCAGCGCGCAGCCGCGACCGGCTGCGGATTCCATTCCACCACGCCGTTTTGGGCGCGCAGATTTTCGCGCAGTCGTGGCACGTCGACGTTCGCGAACGAAACGCCGTCGCGGATGACCTGCACCGACGCCAGCCCGGCCGCGTGGCCCATCGCGTAGCACGGCGCCATTTCGCGCAGCGGCCCCAGGACATCGCGTTCGACACTGATCGCGCGGCCGGGGCAGATCAGATTCTCGACCGGCCGCGGCACCAGCACGCGATACGGAATCGGCGTGATCGCGCGCGGCGCGTGGCGCTTGGCTTCGTGCATGGGCTGGAAACTCGGCCGCTTCGGGTCCGGGAGATCCCACGGATAGGCCGAGAAGCCGATCGTGTCGTCGAAGTCCCGCGCCGCGAGAATGTCGGCGACCGTGTAGACAAACGTTCCCACGATCCGCCGCGTTTCGCGCACGCCCAGCACTGGCGCGACGAGTTTGATGCGCGCGTCTGCGAAGCCCGGAAAATGCTTTTTCATCAGCTCGAACAGGCGATGAACTTCGCGCCGTCCCTGCATCATGCCGCGCGATACGGAACGGCCATCGGTGCCGTCGACATCGCAGATTCGCGTGGTGTTGATCATCAGCGTGCCTTTTTCGTTCAGCTGAACGCTGATGAAAATATCATAGGGAAACGTCCATTCGCCCGACGCGCGCAGACGCTGGATCAGTTCGCGGAAACGGTTGGAGCCCGAGCGGTAAATCTCCGACGACAGCGCATCCTGATCGACGCGGTCGACGTGGAACATCAGCGTCGCCGGCGTCATCAAGCCATCTTCGGGCCGGCCTTTAACGAATTGACAGCCGCTGCGCGCTGCGACGTCGCCGTCGCCGGTCGCATCCACCACCGCGCCGACCGGGATCGCTTGCAATCCGCTCTTGTTGAAGACAACGACGTGCGAAATGCGTTCCGGCTTCGTCGTATCCTTGATCACATCGACGACGCTGGTGAAGAACAGCACGTCGACGCCGGCGTCGAGCAGCAGCTCATCGAGATATCCGGCCATCGCCATCGGGTCGAACGGCACGCCGTACGTCAGGCACGAAACTTTGCCGGTCCAACCGTGCGGGCTGAAATCTTCGCCCTTGATGTCCGCGGGGTGGATCGCGCCGCCGCGTTTCGAAAGGCCCTCGACCATTTCTTGAAAGATACCGCCGACACACCAGGCCGAATTATCCGGCGCTCGTCCGCCGAGCAGATGGCTGACGCCCGCCGACACGCCGACGCCGCCGAGTTGCCCGGTCTGTTCGATCAGCAGCACGCGCAAGCCCGCGCGCGCCGCCGCAACGGCCGCGGGAATCCCCGACGGCCCGCCGCCGCAGACGGCAAGATCGTAAGGTTCGGATTCGCGGATCGATCGGGTGAAACTCAGGCTCTTTGTTGGAGTGGGGTTCATCGTTCGTTCTCCAGATGTAGATACCTTCGGGCCACGTGGCCCACAGGTAGAAATGTACGCTGTCGATTGAGAGCGTTCTACGGTAATGAAATACGATTAATGGTAAATATGTAATGTATCTAAGCCGGCAGACTTTCGAAGAGCCATTGGCACGCGCGCCCTCGCGCGAGCGCCTGCTCTCCGGTTGGAAAGCGTGCCGCGAGCTCCGGCGGAAGAACGCGACGGAACGCGTTGAGGTTCATCGGCGCTCCGGATTTGCCCGCGGCGAAAATGCGTTTGGCGACGGCCATCGGCTCCAGTTTGCCGGCCAGCAACGCGGCGCTGGCTTCGGCCCAGATCGTACCGGTTTCCACCGTGAGCAACTCGCGCGGACGCGCGGCGTATTCGGCGAAGAAGCCCTTTGTGCCGAAGTAATTCATCGCCGCTTCCCAGCCGTCGTCGCCCGTTACGGGTACGTCGCTGAAATACGAAAGCATCACGCCGCTTTTCGTGAGGTGGCGCTGCAACCGGTCGGCGTCGACGCGAGCTGGAGGGGTCTTCGCTTTAACCGCGAACGCCGCGAGCTGTCCGGCCGATTCGCCGATGTTCATCCATGTCGGTTCCAGCCGGATCGTCCCCCAGCCGACGTGCGTGCACGAACAGCAGACCGGGACGAGCAGGTTGTCGAGCCGCGGCGGCAGAATCGTGCGCAGCGACAACTGGCCGGGAAATGTCTCCAGGTAGAGAATCGTTTTCCCTTCCTGCAGCGAGTGCCCTTCGCGCTGATCGGTGCATGCGTGAATGTCGATCGGCCATTCCGTCGCGGCGATGCTGTCGCCGTGGACCGGCGTGCGTTCAAGCCCCGGCGCGAGCAGCGCGTCGTGTTCGGTAAAGACGTAGCGCCCCGAAAGCCGCCGCGTTTCGCGCGCGTAAATTTCGTACGGCCGATGCCCGTTGTCCGCGAATTCGTCCTTGGGCAATCCGTAACTTTGCCAGCGTTCACGGTCCGCCGGCTTAAGAGCCGGATCATTTTGCATCGCGTGGACGATCCCCAGGAACGCATTCCAATGCTCGTCCATCACGCGCTGCCGCGCGGCCCAATCACCTTCCACATATTCTGTCTGGCGTTCGAGCAGTTGCGGCCGGTTGATGCGGAATTTTTGATTCGGCAAGAATTCAAAATCCCACGGCCGGTCCAATTTTGTAAGGTCCACTCCGGGCACCGCTGGCGCGGGTGGAAGCGGTACGCGATTGTCCGGGTCAGCCGTCAGCATCGTGCGCCAGTTGTAGGCCTGGACCAAATCGTCGCCGCGGCCGGAGCCTTCCGTCTCGATGACACCGTAGTGGCCAGGCAACTGGCGCAGCTTCAACGCACGCTGCAAGGTCAACAGCCGCTGCGATTCCGGATCCTGCTGCTCCTGCTGATAGGTCATGAAAATCCGGCCCGCGTGCGGTTCGTTGAAGGCCGCACGCGATTCGCGGCCGACCGCGTACGGCTCGCCGGCCAGCGCCATCAGATCGCCTTCGTAGCTGCAATCGGCGAAGATCGCCGCGCTCACATCGAACGTCGCCGCGCCGGAAAACTCTTTGAATGTGACACTGCAGAGCGCGCGGTCGTCGGTACTCACGGCACTTGGAATATGCTGGCGTACGACGTGAATTGAGGGTTCAGCGGCGACGAGTTTTTCCACCATCGCCTGCGCCACGCGCGGTTCGAAATTGCCGTTGCTGTGAGACACCGCGCCGGGAACAGCCGCGCGGTACTGTTCGGAGGTCTCGCCGTAGGTCTCGCGGTAGTGCTCGAGAATCGCGGCGCGAAGCTCGTCGTAAATCGGCGCGCGGCGGCCTTCGTGAATCGTATCCCACACGCACAATCCGCTGGTCAGCATCCCGCCGAGATGCGGGGTGTGCGTAACCAACAAGCCGCTCAGCCCCTCGCGCGCCGCGCGAATCGCGCAGGCTAGTCCGCCCGGTGTCCCGCCGTACACCACAAGATCGTACGTCTGCGCAGCATTCATGCTTAACTCCTTCGGCCTTGCAATTCGGATAATCAAACCCCGCCTGGGGGTGAAGCGCTATAGCAGTCTTGTCGCATTTGTAGCAAGAACGTAAGCTTACGGTTTCGCCTGCCGCCGGTACGCCAGTGGGCTCAGACCCATCACCTGCTTAAACTGGCGGCTGAACAAATAGACGTCGGCGTATCCGAATTCGTACGCCACGGCGGAAACATTGAGCACCGACGTCCGCAGCCGCAGCGCTGCGCGCCGGATGCGCTCCTGCATCAGCCACTGGCGCGGCGCCACGCCTTCCGAGCGTCGAAAAACGCGCGTGAAGTAATCGTGCGAGAGGCCGATTTCCGTTGCGATTTCCGCCGGATTCAGCCGCCCGCCGATATTCGCGTCGGCCAGTTCCTGCACGCGCGTGCGTTGCGCGGGCGTCAGGAGCTGTTCGCCCGAGCGTGGCGCCTCGCTGGCGCGGAAGGCGTGGCTGCAGATCAGCGCCAGCAATGCCCGCAGTCGCTGCTCGCGGAACGGCCGCGCGCGCTGCAACTCCTCGCTGCAGAGTTCGCAGACCGTTTTCAGCGCCCACGCGTCGGGCAGCACGAGTGTTTTCACATCCGGACGCAATTCCGTGGATCCCGCGCGTGCGCGCAAACGCACGCGGATCCAATGTACGGAAAATCCGGAGACGCCTTTGGGCACCCGCAGCGCATGCGGCGTACCGGGAATGACCCACAGCAGCGTGCCGGCGTTGATCCGAACCGGACTGTCGTTCAGCGTGATTTCAAAAGCGCTCTTCGTCACAAAGTAGAGCAGGTGTTCGACCATCGTCCGCTGCGCCGCGCCCCATCCCGGACCGACGGTCGAGACGCCGCCGGCGGGGAATTGAATCGCGCAGCGCGGGTCGCCCAGCGCCGTCAGCCACTCCTCGCGTGTGACGGTCTGGTGCTTCACGGCAGGGGTTTGAGTTTTTGTGCTCATGGGCAGACCACCGGTTTAGTGCAAAAAGTCTACACCCCGGTCCATTGTGGGCCACTGGAATCCCGTGTAATCTTCGCACGTCATTCGCGGCGACAATTCCGGTTTGAGCTAAAACTTAAGGAGAGACTGAAAATGCAGACGTCCACTGAGTGCGCTTTAAGCAAGGAAGAGATCACGCGGTTCCACGCCGACGGCTATCTCGGACCGTACACGCTCTGTTCCCCGGAAGAGATGGCCGTGATCCGCGACAGGATTGATGCGATCATGAATCAAAAGAGCGCAACGGGCGCCAAAAATATCCAGTCGCGCCACATGGACCAGCGGACCGTTTACGATCTTGCCTCGCACCCTGCGATCGTCGATCGGATCAACAGCCTGATGGGACCCGACCTGGTGCTCTGGGCGACGTACTTTTGGGTCAAGCATCCCGGCGACAAGGAAATTCCGTGGCACCAGGACCTCAACTACTGGCCCATCGACCCGCCGATCAATCTTTCTGCGTGGATCGCGATCGATGAAGTGACCGTCGAAAATTCCTGCGTGAATCTCATCCCCGGCTCGCACAAAAAAGTGCTCCGCCACGTCAAAGCCGGAGACGAGATGGCCTTTCAGGAAATGGCCGAAGGCGTTGTGCCCGAAAAGCAGAAGATCGTCCCGATGGAATTGAAGCCGGGTCAGTTTTTCATCTTCAGCGAGCGCACGTTACATCAGTCCAACGCCAACGTCTCCAACAAACGCCGCCTGGGAATGACCTGCCGCTTCACCGTACCGTTCGTGGAAATCAACCACGAAAAGCTCCACGCCGGCCACCGCGCGATTCTCGTGCGCGGCACCGATCACCACCGACTCAACAGCTATCAGGAACCGCCGGCCGTCTGATCAGGTTTCGAGCACGAAGACCCAATCGCGCTCGTCGGGACGGTCTGGCAACGCGATCCCGCCGTCCGGGACTGACGCAGGGAACACGGCGGCGTGCCGTTCGCCGGTCCGCGGATCGGCGAGCGTGGCGCGCCATTTCGTCGCGTCTTTTTCGGGTAACACGATCTTTGCGGATCGTGGCACGCCTTCCGGCACGTACGCCAGTATCGCGCGCCCGCGATCACGGGTCACGAATACGTCCGCGTCCGTGCCCTCGGCGCGGATCGGCGGTACGGGTTCCAGCCGCGACCATGTCACGCTTTCCACGATGCTCCGCAAGATGCCCATCTGCACGCCGCCGGGTCGCGCCAGCGCTTCCCACCAGGGCAGCGTCGGTCCCCACTCGCTGAATTTCGTGTCCTCGGCATTCTGGTTCGGGTACCACAACCCTTGCGCGCCATAGGTAAATCCGCATGAGCCGGAGCAGACCGCTTTCCACGCATTGCAGCGGACGATCGAATCTGAAAATCCGAAAATGCCCTCGTACGTCACTTCGCCTTCGAGCAGCGGACGGCTCGGCGAGCGATCCCAGATTTCTCGGTAGTACGACGCCGGCGGACCGTCCTTACCGTGGCCTCCCTGGATCAACGTGAAGTCCAGCCACGGCGCGCCCCACGCGTGGCGCCCTTCCACGCTGTACGCCCACGGATGCACGGTCATCGCGCGTTTCCACGGATCGTGCGCTTTGATGTACGCTCCGAGTTCGATCATCTTCTGCGTGCGCGCGGCATCGGTCTCCGTGAACGAATGATTGACCTTGCCGGCCGCGTCCGTTCCGCCGCCTTGATTGTATTCGCCGCAGATCAGAAATGTGACCGCCAGCGCTCCGTACCGCGCCAGCACGTAGCGCCAGAGACGCTGGAGTTGTCCGGCTGTCGGCGCGTTCAGTGATTGATGGAACCCGAAACCGATCACCGGCATCAGCCCGCAGCGGTTGGCAAAATCCAGGCACGTATCGATGCGCCGCCAGTATGCCGCGTCGAGTTTCCCCTCGAGCGCCAGTTGCCAGTCGCCGCCACCCGCGTCAGCTTCAGCGCCGCCGAGAAATGCCATCTGCACGGTATTGAATCCCTGCGACGCACGCGTCTCCACGAGCAGCCGAAAGGTCGACGCCACGCCCGGCTTGCTCGACCCATTCCACGGCACCAGCTTCGACGGCGCGAACCACCACGTGTCGCCGAGCCAGAAAAAGGGCGTGCCGTCGCTGTAAGTGAGATGCCGCCCGGTCGCGCCGACGCGTGGAATTCCGCCATGAAAGAAAAGCGGATTCGCTTCATCCGCAAGGCGCGGCTCAATGGTGAACGCGCCGCTGAGTCCGTTCAACGTGCTCTCGACCGACAAGCAACGCGTCTCAAAGCGCCACGCGCCAGGCTGGTCCGGCCGGAAGCGAATCACCCAGCGCCGTTGGCCGTCGCAGAAGCCGGAGACATCCAGACGACTGCCATCCGGCCCGGTAAAAACCGCGCGAAAATCCCACGCGTCGAGCGGCTGAGCGCACGTGATGGCCGCGGTGAAAATCAATTCCAGCGGCTGCCATTGCCGCAACGTTTCGCACTGTTCTTCGCCATCCGGGAAAGGATGGGGAAGCGGACGAATGTGAACCTGGTCGTCCGGATTGGTGGTCATCACACGTGCTCCTGGAAAGATGATGCCTCGCCAGCGTGTCATTAATGCAATTTCCGGCTACAGCAATGCCTTTTCCGACCGATGAGCGGACTGTATGAGGAGACTTTATGCCCACGCTTATTAATCCCATGCGGCGCGAACGAATGCGCTCGTTCACTCAACACCATGCCACGTTCCGAAAATGGACGGTCGACGAGCGCACCTGGCTGATGCGCGCCTACATGGAACATCGGGAGAGTATCTGCCCGGTCTGTGACGCCCGCGTGCTGCTCGACGACAGCGGCACGGGCCTGCAATGCCCGGGCTGCGGAAATAGCAGCCGCAGTTAACGCGCGAGCGCGGCAAGCCGCGTCTTTGCGTGTTCCACGTGCCGCGCCAGATCGGGCGTCGCCACCGACACAAACTTTTTGTACGAGGCCACTGCGTCGGCGTGCAGGCCCGAGGCATCTTCGGCCATCGCCTTGTTCAGCCAGATCGCCGGCGAATTCGGTGCGTATACCAGGGCCTTCTTCAGGCAGATGATCGACTTGGGATACTCCTTCAGCACACCCAGCGCCCGCCCCAGCTCACACCACGCCTCGGCGCAGTTGGAATCCTCATCGAGCGCTTCGGTGTAACAGGTAACCGCGTCCATCCATCGTTTTTCGTCGACGAATTTCCGCCCCTTCTGCAACCACGCGTCGACCGATGGCGAATGCTTCGTCGTCGCGACGGTGCCGGCCGCTCCGCCCTGAACTTTGCGCCGGCAGCGCTCGGCGCCTTCCGCCGCGTCGATGGAATTCGGAATGATTTGCAGCGCCTTGCCGTACGCCACCAGCGCGTCGCCGAACTGGCCCATCTTCTCGCTGCATTCGCCGCTGTGGCTCCACGCCAGTCCGATGGCCCGCGTGTTGATTTTCTCGAATTCGATCACCTTTTTGTACGCCAGGATCGCGGATGAGAATTGCTGCTGTTGTTTGAGGAATTCGGCTTTGAAATACCAGAGCATCGACGACTTCGGATGCACGGTCAGGCCTCGCTCCAGCAAGGCGAGTCCCTCGTCGAGCCGCCCCAGATCGCGCAGGCGCTGGGCTTTGTTATGCAGCGCCAGTTCCAGATCCGGATCGCACTCCAGCGCGCGGTCGAAGCATTCCAGCGCCTTGTCGAACTGTTTCTGGCGCACATACAGATCGCCCTTGTTGTTCCACGCCATCGCCGGCTTATCGATCAACGTGGTGGCCGTGTCGAAGCAGGCCATCGCGTCGGCCAGGCGTCCGGCGCGCGTCAGGCATCCGCCGCGATTGACGCACGCGGCATAGTTGCGCGGATCCAGGCGCACGGCCGTGTTGAGGCTCTGCAGCGCCGCCTCGAATTGCTGCAGCGCGATCTGCGATTCGCCCAGCAGGTTCCACGCGTCGGCGTTGGCCGGATCGAGTTTCACGGCGTGCGCCAGGCACTCCACCGCCTCGGCGTGGCGGCCCAGCAGCCGCAGCGTGTCGCCCTTCTCCTTCCAGTTGATGGCGATCTCCGGTTCCAGCGACAGCGCTTTTTCGTTGCACGCCAGTGCATCGGTGTCGCGGTTGAGCTTAAGGAACGCGCGCGCCTTGTTGCGCCACGCCACGGCGAAATTCGGCCGCACCGCCAGCGCCTGGTCGTAGCACGCCAGCGCCTCCGGCACGCGCCCGGCCCGGAGCAGCGCACTGCCTTTGTTCATCTGCGCGTTGGCCGACCGGGGATCAAGCGCCACCGCCTTATCCCACGCTTTCAACGCCTCGTCGGTCCGACCCATGCCGTCGAGCGTGTGCGCCCTGGCCTCCCACGCGGGGCCATGATTCGGTTCCTCGCTCAGCGCTTCCTCCAGAAGCTTCATCGCGTCGTCGAACCGGTTGAGCGCCTCGAAGCTCAACGCCTTGTTGACGCGTTCGCTGAGATCGAGTTTTCCGACGGTGGGTGCGGCGACGGTCTCGCCCTGCGCCTGGCCTTTCAAGAGCGTTTCCAGTTCGTAGCGCAGTTGCCGGAAACTCTGGAAGCGCTTCGCCGGATCCTTCTGCGTGCAGCGTTCGATCAGCGGCCAGAGGATCGAGTCCAGCTGCTTCGGCGTCTCAGCGCAATGCAACTGGTACATCTGAACCATGAAGCGCTGGTATTCCTGCGGCGAATCGTCCTTCGGCATCGGCGCCAGGAACGGCAGCTTGCCCTTCGCCGCCATCTGGTAGAGCGTGATGCCGAAGGCGTAGATGTCGCTGCGCTCGTCGCAGGCGCTCCCGCTGCGCCACTGTTCCGGCGGCATGTGCGTCGGCGTGCCGGCGCCGCCGCCTTCCGTGTGCACGGAAAGCCCCACCGCGCCGCCGCGGCAGTTGAGCTGCGTCTGGCCGTCGGCCGAGGAGGACATCGCCGCGGCGAGTCCAAAGTCCGTGATCTTCAGATTCTTCTGCCAGTCGATCATGATGTTCGCCGGCTTGATATCGCGGTGGCAGCGAATGCCCTTGGTGTACGCGTATTCCATGCCGTGGCAGAATTGGATCGACCAGCGCAGCGCCTGGTTGACACCCGGCGGACTGGAGCGCAGATATCCTTCTAGCGAGTTCAATCCTTCCGGGCCGGGCATCACAAATTCCACCGCCACGTACAGCCGGCCGCGGAGTTCATCGACGTAAAACGCGCTGACCAGGTTCGGATGGCGGTCGAGATCGATCCACGTTTTTGCTTCACGCTTGAAGGCTTCGACGGCAGCGGTATCCGTCGGGTTGAGGAACGTCTTCAGCGCGCAGACTTCTTCGTGGTCGCGGGTCACCGCGAGGTAGACGACGCCCATGCCGCCGCGACCGAGCTCCTTGTAGATCTCGTAGTTGCCGATGATTTCCTGCGGCTTGGCGGGAAGCTTCAACGTCTGTTCGCGGTGCGTGGGGCGGGACTCGCCGCTTTCCAGCTCTTTGAGCATGCGCCGCGCATCTTCGACCATGTCTTCCACGCCCTGCGGCGCGAGCGCGAGGAAACGCTTGAACGACGCCATCGCCGCGTCCCGCTTTCCCAGCGTCCGTTCCGAGCAGCCTTTGTTGAACCAGGCGATCAGATTAAACGGCTCCAGGATCACGGCGCGTTCCAGGCATTTCAGCGCTTCGTCGGTACGGTGGAGCGCATTGAGGCAGCTGCCCTTGTTGCACCACGCCGGGCTTTCGTACGGATCGAGCTGTAATGCCTTGTCCAGATCGCGCAGCGCCTCCTCGTGGCGCCTGAGCGCGCTCAGACTGGTCGCCCGCATCAGCCACACGCCGGCCATCTTTGGGAGAATCACCGTCGCGCGATCAAAGGACTTGATCGCGTCTTCAGGCCTGCCGAGCTGATCCAGGCACGCGCCCATGTTCAGCCACGCGACGATGCTGTTGGGATCCAGTTCCAGCGCTTCGTCGTAAACACTGACCGCCTGTTGGTACTGCTGCTTGCCAATGAGGCCCGACGCGCGATCCAGCAATGCCGAGGCCGGCGATGGCGGCGGCTTCACGCGCGGCGGACGCAGGCTTTCGATCATCTGCGCCAGATGCTGCCGCGCAAAGTTGAGTGCTTCGCGTTGCATCGGCGGGTTGGCGAGATAACGGCCGTAGCAGTCGAGCGCCTTCTCTTTCTGGCCCGCGAGTTCAAATTCGAGGCCCTCGCGCAGCAAACCCTCCGGCTCAAACGGTGCGGGCTGAACGGGTGCCGCGGCTTGAGCCGGCGTCGGCGCGGGGCGAGGCGCTTGCGGCTGGGGCGCGCGGCCTGCTTCCGCTCGTGCTTTGCGCATGCGGACGACACCCTCCAGCGCTTTGGCATTGTCCGGGTCGAGCACCGCGGCTTCCTCGTACATCGCGAGTGCTTCATTGATCTCGCCGCTGCCTTCCGCTTTCACCGCTTCGGCGAACATCGGCCCCGCCTCGGCGATGCGCGGGAGATGCGCCTTCAAACGCTTCATGCCGTCACGCGCCTGCGCGCATTCGCTGGCGATCTGCGCGCCGAGCGGAGCTTTGCGCTGCTCGATCATGAAGCCCACGGAGGCGCGGTAGTAAAATTCCGCCGCGTCCGGCAACTTGCCGGCGCGTTCCAGCCGCGTCGCGCGATAGAAATTTGGCCGGGCGCTGATCGGGTCGAGATTCGAAGCGCGCTCAAAGCACGCATCCGCGTCGCTCTGCTTTCGCGCGATCTGCAGAGCCAGCCCGTAGTCGATGCAATAGGAGATTCGATTGGGCTGGGCATCGATCGCCTGTTTTAGAAAACGCAACGCTTCGTCGATGCGCCCCTGCTTCAGGTAGCAGAATCCGGCGAGGTTGGCGAAGTCCGGTACGTTAGGCTTGCTCATCATCAACACCAGCGCCGCGGGGAGCGCCTCGTCGTATTTCCCCAGTTCGCGCAGGCACAGCGCGAAGCCGTGCGTGCTGTCGAAACTATCGGGATTCAACTTCAACGCGTGGCGGTAATCGCTCTCCGCTTCCGCGTAGCGGGCGAGATTGAGCAAACACGTCGCCTTGACGTGCCAGATGTTGGCCAGCGCCGGATTCAGGATCAGCACGTGCTCGAGCAGCGGCAGCGCGTCGGAAAATTTTCCGGCGTGCATGAGCTTGTTGGCGTCCTGCAGCATCCCTTGAATTTCCGCCATGAGCGCCGCCTGCGGAGATTGTGACGCAGGCGCCACCGGTTGCGGAGGCCGCGCTGCCTGCTCCGGCTGTGCGGCCTGTGCGGGTTGTGCCGCTTGAGGCTGCCGCCGCGGCAGCGCCGCGCCGCACATTACACACGCGCTGAGATGCGGACCCATTTTCTTGCCGCATTTCGGGCAGGGAATCAAATCCGGTGGCTTGACCGCGACGACCTGCGCACCGCAGTATTGGCATTTCTGTGTACCCGCCGGGAGCTTGCGTTTGCACCCGGGACAGTCCACCGGCGCCGCCAACCGTTCTCCGCAAAACTGACAGAGCACGCCCTCGGGCGTCAGCCGGTTGCAGTGACTGCATTTCACGGGCATAGGTGTTCTCCGGTAGTTCACGGAAACACAACGCATAGCCGAGTGACGTGGACCAATTGGCCCGAGTCACTCGAAAGTGTCTCAACACAATCAAAAACTATTTTATATGTGATACAGAAGAGGGAAAGACTATTTTATGCGGAGGGATGTGATCTTGCGGAGCGATGAATCCTCTCGGTAGTCGTTCAAGAGTTACTGTTTCGCGATCCAGTTTTGCCAGCGATCGAGATTGCGGCCGAAGTTCTGCCCGGTGACCTGCTTCAGCGCACCGAGCGCGGGGACGACAAGCGTGCCGTGGTAGCCCTTCAATTCGAGGTTGGGGAGTTCGATCGGCAGATTGATCGAGCCGCCGCCGGTATTGATGTTGCCGCTGTTGGTGATGTAAACGGTCTGAGGCGGTGCGGCTTCGGTGGCCGCGCCGGCGCTGACTTCCATCGTGACGTAGGCCATCAGCGCTTCGTAAATCTGGCGGCCGCCGACGTCACGCAATGCAGCGATCGCGGCGCGTTCGTGATCGGCCTTTAGCAGCACGCCATCGGAGTCGAACGCGTCGAGGTAGTAATCGACCAGCACTTTGTTGGCGACGGGATCTTTGCGGGCCTTCAGCAAGTCCGCCGCTGCCGTGCGCGTGGGCTGATCGCTCTCCGCGATCACCACCGCCGCCAGCGCCTTGCTCACCAAGCTGGGTTTGATGTTCGCGTAGCCGATGCCCTTCACCGCGCCTAATCGCACGTGCGGATCGGGGCAGTTTTTGGGATTCAAACATTCCGCAAAGGCAAACGCCGCGCGCACCGGATCGCGTTTGATCGCGTCGGTGATCGACTCCAGTTCGCGGGCGTCGAGTTTCTCCTGCGACAGTTTCAGCGCCGCCTGCGCCGCGTCTTCGTTGAGCGCCGCCGGCGACAGATCTTTTTTCAGCCACTCGTGCGCCGCTTTTTTCGCGTCGGAGCTCAGCCCGATTTCACCTTCGTCGGTCGCCGAACTGCCCGCGCTGGCACACCACGCTCCGCCGCAGGAAAACGCCACGACCAGGACTGGAATTGCCACACGAAATGTCATACCGCCCCCGTCCGACCCACCGCCAACGTTAACGCCGAACGGATGACGGAGGAAGCCGGAATTTGCTGCACAAATCGCGAAGCCGAATTGAGCGTAGTCTTTAAGGTGTTAACGGTAGTTTTTGAGTTTGGTGTGCGCCTACTGGGGAAAAAATGACGCCCATGGCATAGTGAAGAGCCAACCGCCGCTACGTACCCTTCTTCGCCACCTGCCGCGCCGGAGCGTTCAGCTTCTGCTTGGCGGCCTGCGCCTGCAGCAGTTTCTGTACGGCGCTCTGCTGTTCCTTCGCCGTCGCTTCCAGCACCGCCACCTTCATCCCCGCGCCGATGTTCCCGTACGGCGCGTTCGCGGGCGGGCGTGTGTTCAGGCGCGCGTGGATCGATGGGTCGTTGCGGCGGTCGACGATGCGCAGGTCGGTCTCTTCTGGGATCGACGTGCCGTACCAGTTCTCGCCGATCAGCACTTCCATGTCTTCGGGCTTCTTGCCGTCGGCGGCACTGGCCGTGGCCTTGCCTTTTGACAGCGGCAGCGCGCGGATGTGAGCGCCCTGCGTGCCGATGAAATGGTTCTTCTCGACGATCAGCCGCGCTTCGCCGGGGTTGCTGCCGAGGATGATGCCTTCGCGGCAGCGCTCAAACAAGCTCTTGCGCACCAGCAGCGACCACGGCGCGACATCGTACGTCGCGAAGATGCCGCCGAAGCGCCGGAACGTACACTGCGTGAAAACGCCCGCGCCGGCCGCCATCGCGTACGAGCCGCTGCCCACGAATTCGCAGTTCGTCCACAGCGCCGTTCCGCCGCTCTGCGCGACGTTCATGCCTTTGAGGCGGACTCCATCGAGCTTGCAGTCGTTCGTGCCGTAAAGCAGCAGCGAACCGTCGGCCTTCTCCAGATTCACGAACTCAACGGGATTGCCCGTCGCGCCGCTGGTCGTGAGCGTGCCCCAGATCCACACCACGGCGCTCTGCGTCGGGTCCGGCGCGCCGGGAGCCTTCACGCCCTGCGGATCGCCGCGTAGCCGGATCAGCGTGCCGCCCTGGATCGTAAGCTTGATCTTTTCCGGCACGATGAACGTCCCGCTGATCAGCACCGGCGACATTTGCGGCGTGAGTTCCAGATCTTCTGTGAGCGTTCCCGAGAGCACCGTCGGATATCCCGGCTCCGCGGGCTTCAAGTAGCAGGAATTTGCGGACGGCTTGCGCGCTTCGCTGGCGATGGTTTTGTTTGGAGTAGCCGGCTCCATCTTCTCTGGCTTGATCTCGGACTTCGGGTCCGTCTTGGTTTCAGTCGGAGTGCTCTTGGCCTTCTCCGCTTTCTCAACTTTCGGCGCGGGGCTGGGCTTGGATTGCTCGAGACTGCGTTTGGACGGCGGCAGCGGAATGATTTCCGCCGGCGGTTCTTCCGGAGCGGGCGGAGGCGGCGCCGGTTCGTTGGGCAATGCGCTGACCGACGTACTTTCAGCGCTCGGTGTGTCGACGACTTCCGCGCCAAGATCCGCGCCACTGGCGCGCGACATGAACAACACCGCGGCCAGCACACACGGGATGCAGAGGAGTTTGATCGAAAGTTGAGCCATGGTGATCCAAAGCGTCAAGCAAAGCCGCAGTGCGAAGCGTCTGGACGCCCCCACGTCCCACCGACAGGACCTCCGCACATGCTTTCATCGGCATTTTGCGGATAGAGCTTGAACATTTGTTTTCCTGGTGCCACGGATGCGCGGAGGCTTGAGCGTAGCGAAAGCATCCGTTCATCCGTGCGTTGGACCCGAGCATGCCGAAACCGCGCTTGGCTATGCGCAACGCACGGATGAACGAAGCCCTTCGCTACGCTCTGGGCTTCGTGCATCCGTGGCACCATCATCAGTGTTTGAAAAAATCACGAGGATCCCCAATTGTCGCGACACTGTCGCGACAATTGGTCGGCCAAAAAATTTGACAACCCCTCTTTCACGTGATTGATTGGACCTTAAGCGAACGGATGACCCGCTTCGCAGCGCGGAGGGCCCAGATATGAGCAATCTTGATTTCGTTACCACCGGTGCCGTCCGCGTTCAGACGTATCGCTAGATCCGCCCCAATTTCCCGCGATAGTTTTTAACGCCTCCGGCACCGGCTACCCGGTCACCGTAACACGCGCACTGGCGCGTGGACATGATGCCATGTCCCGCCTGCGTCGTGATTCGCTGCGCTGACGCTTCGTCACGAAGCCTCGCGCCGGAGGATTTCACTTTGCATTCCGAAACATTGAACGCGCTGGGCTGGATCGATTTTTTTGCCAATCAAGTCGAACCCGAAGAACACCGCACGCTTTCCTTCGCGCGGGTCAGTGAAGGCCACCGCAACAGCTACCGCGTCCTCGGAGAGAGCGGCGAATTGTTCGCCGAACTTTCCGGGCGCATGCGCCATGAAGTGGAACTCGGCGCTGAACCTCCGGCGGTCGGCGACTGGGTCGGCATCTCCGCACGACTCGATGAACGCCGCGCCACGATTCAGCGCTGTCTGAAACGCATGACTGCATTCCGGCGCAAGGAAGTCGGCAACACCGCCCGCGATCAGATCGTCGCGGCGAATGTCGACACGGCGTTCATCGTCAGTTCGCTCAACCGCGATTTCAATCCGCGGCGCATCGAGCGCTACCTGACGATGGCCTGGGAGAGCGGCGCGGAGCCGGTCGTGCTGCTCACCAAGGCCGATCTCTGCGCCGACGCCAGTCAAGCGGCCGCGGCGATGGCGGATGTCGCCGCGATCGCTCACGCGGTGAAAATTCTGACGCTCAGCGCGCAGGCCAACATGGGTCTGGACGCGCTGAGTCCCTACCTCGTCCCGGGAAAAACGTGCGTACTGCTCGGGTCCTCGGGCGTCGGCAAATCCACGCTCGTCAACCGCCTGGCCGGAGAACAACTGCTGGTTACGCGCGCGATCGGCGACGACGACACCGGCAAACACACCACTACGCATCGCCAGCTCGTCCAGCTTCCCGGCGGAGCGATGATCATCGACACGCCCGGGATGCGCGAACTGGGGCTCGCGGCCACCGCAAGTACAGGCGGCGAATCGGTCGTGCAGACGTTTGAGGAAATCGAACGGCTGATCAGCGCGTGCCGCTTCGGCGATTGCCTCCACAGAACCGAACCCGGTTGCGCGATTAAGGCGGCGCTCGATGCCGGCACTCTGGATGCCGGGCGTTACGAGAGCTACATCAAGCAGAAACGCGAACTGGCCTGGCAGAACCGCCGCGTCGACGCCAGTGCCGCGCGCGCCGAAAAGGAGCGCTGGCGCAAGATCAACAAGATGCACCGGCAGAATCCGAAACATCAGTGGTGAGAACGCTGCGCGCGGATTTTCCGCGCAGAAAATGCGTTCGCCCCACGGCGGCTCAGAAAGTCCGTGCTGCATGGGAAAGCGTGTGGTAAATTGTGAACTGGAAGACGTGGGACACCGAAACGGAGACCGTAGCAATGGCAGACAAATCCAACCCTGGTTTTGGAGCAGTGTTTACGCCGCACATGCTGGTGCAGCGCTATCAGGACAGCGCGTGGGGGCCGTCGGAAATCATTCCGTATGGCGCGTTCACGCTGCCGCCGTCGGCCGTTGTATTTCACTACGGTCAGGAGATTTTCGAAGGGTTCAAAGTCTACCGCCAGCCCGACGGCTCCGCGGCGATGTTCCGCCCCGACGCCAACATCGCGCGTTTGAATTCATCGGCCACGCGGCTGTGCATGCCGCAGGTCGACAGCGCCAAGACCATCGCGGAGATCGCGCGGCTGATCAAGACCGACAAGGCCGAACTGCCGGCGCGCCCAATGACGCTCTACGTCCGTCCCTGCATGATCGGCACCGACGCGGTGATCAAGGTCAATCCGTCGTCGACGTACATTTTCTTCACCATCGTCTCCCTGGTCGGCGATTATTTTGGCGCCAGCGATCCGCGCGGCGTGCGGCTGCGCACCGAGACGGAATACACCCGCGCGGCCCCCGGCGGAACCGGCGCGGCGAAGTGCGGCGGAAATTATGCCGCGTCGCTGGCGGCGCAGGGCAAGGCCAACAAGGAAGGCTTCGACCAGGTCGTGTGGCTCGACGCCAAGGAACACAAGCACATCGAAGAGATGGGCGGCATGAACATCATGTTCGTGATCGGCGAGACGCTGGTCACGCCCGCGATTTCGTCGGGCACGATCCTGCCGGGCGTCACGCGCGATTCGCTGCTGAAGCTGGCGCGCGCGGCCGGGCGCAAGGTCGAAGAACGCGCGATATCCACCGATGAACTGACCGCGGCCTTCAAATCCGGCGCGTTGAAGGAAGCCTTCGCCTGCGGGACCGCTGCGGCGATCACGCCGATCCGCGAAATTCTTCACAACGGCGAAGTGATGTACCGCAACGCCGGCGACAAGCCCGGCACGTTCACGATGCAATTGCGCCAGCAGTTGCTTGATATTCAATTCGGTGTGCTGCCTGACCCGTACGGCTGGCGGCAGAAGATCGATCTCGGCTGAGCGTATCTGCTCATTTTCCAAGGCCTTACAAAACCCGGATGCACGAGCGTCCGGGTTTCTTTTTCGGCGGATAAAGTTGCGGCCGATTCGTGTGACTCGTAGATTGCCTTCCGGTTAAAAAAATACTTATGAGCATGACCCTACTAATAATCGTCTTCGGCGGCCTCATGGTCGCTCACGTGATCACGTCGTTCGGCGAATCGCTGATCGGCAAGGGCGTGCTGGAACTGGAGCGCCCGGTGCTCAACCGGATCATCGCGCGCGAAGTCAAAAACGCCATCTTCTGGAAGACCGGCGAGACCGTCGCGATCATCGTCATGTTCGCCGGCCTGATCAAAATTTGGGGGCGCATCAAACAACTGGGGACCGTGCCGTGGGGCATCCCGGCCGTCGCGGTCGGATTCTCGCTGTTCTGCATCGCCAACATTGCGCGCGCGTGGATCTGCCGCGCCGCCTACGAAAGCGAAGCGCCCGGCTCGAAGGCCAGCCGCGGCGCGATGATCGCGGGAATTCTGACGACGCTCGCGGAACTGGCCGTCGCGTTCGCCGTCTGCGCTTACATTTATTCGCATCTGCCCAAATCGCGTTCGACGCCGGCAACTCCCGACCCCGTGGAGACGGCGACGAACGAGAACGATCCCGCGAAGCCGAATCCCAACGCGCCGCCGCCGATGTGGGTCAACGCCGACGACGCATTGAAAATTCTCAAAGACCGCAACATGGATTACTTGAAGGCCATCACCGCGCGCAAAGACATTCGTTCACACCAGAACGAGAAAGGCGCGATCGAATACCACCGCGACGACCTGGTGAAGCTCAAACGCGACGGCATGCCGACGTGGGAAGAACTGGAACTCAAGAACCCCAACCCCGACAACAAGCGTCCCGACGCCGGCGATTAATGTGGGGCGACCGGCACGCGTTCCGGCGCGGTGTTGCGGTGGTACGCGCATTCGCCGGGGATGTTCACTTCCACTTCGATCGGACCGGAGTCGCGGAATTTCACGCTGGCCAGTTCGTCCCCGTTCGCACGCGTGATGCGGCAATCGGAGAAGCCGTCGTGGGCAATCACCGTGCAGCCAAACTTTCCCGACGCGGGCGCATCCTTCTTCAATCCCGCATGAAGCACGGTGAGGAAGCAGTGCCGGGTGCCCGGCTGCGTTGGTGAAACGTCGAAGCGGTAATGCGTCGGACGCTTGTCGGCGTCCTCGGGTGGAAAGTTTTTGCCTTTTCCGTCGGCACCGGCGCCATCGATCCAGCATTCGTAGCCGGGTCCGCCAATCGAGCGGACCGCGCGCGCCGCGGGAAGAAGGGGCCAGAGCGTCATGCGGCCGGCCTCGTGCTCAAAGGTGAACGGCCCGTTTTCCGGCAGCGCGACGATGCCCGGCCCCGCGCGTTTGCGCGCGCGCCGGACCGTCCACGCCGCGGGCGCATACGTGTGCAGCAGCCACTGCTTGATGAATTCCGGCCGCGTCGATTCCACGCGGTCGAAGATCACGATCCAGTCGGGCTTCAAGAATACGATCTGCCGGACGGCCTCTTCGACGCGCCGCGATGGGTTGTCGCCGATTCCCGACCACGGGTAGGTGTACGCGCGCGTCGCGTCGCCGGCGACGTAATCGAAGCTATCGCCCGGTTCGAAGACGATGACTTTGCCCATCGAAAATTCGTCGTGCAGGCGCGCGCGGCGTTCTTCTGTGAGCACCGGATTGGGCGCGCCGGTCCTCGTGTGGGGCGGGGAATAACTGAGACTGACAAAGCGCTGCCCGCCGTCGTTGGGCACGTTCTTGCCGTGGCGGCCTTTCCAGAATTTCTCCTTCGGGTCGCGCACAAGGATGCCGTTGTGCGCCGCCGTCCGCATGTGCCATTCCTGGCGGTGCGAACCTGTATAGAATGCGCCGGGCGGATCGATTGCGAGTTCCCCGCCGCGGAAGAGCGTGAACGTGTTCCAATCATGGTGGTTGTGCCAGCCGCCGAAATCGCCGCACGAAAAGCTGACGAACGTATCCGTCGGCTTCCAGCCCGAGCGCATCAGCGTCAAGCGGCCCGCCTGCCACGATGGCGGCAGCGGATCGGCCGGGCGTTTGGATTTTCCGCGTGGCATCATTTCAGGCGTGGCGTAGAGCAGCTGAAAAATCGGCAGCGGATGATTCTTCACCATGTCGTACGCCCGCAGCCGCTCGGCAAAAACCGGCTCTGGCGTCCGCGCGTGCAGCATGGACAACACGTCGGCATTGCGCCAATGGAGCCGGCCCGGCGTTGAATCGCCGAAGGTCACGGTCTTGCCGTCGGGCCGCAACGTCTGCAGCAAGGCGTGTCCGGCGCGTGTCAATTCCGGCCAGACCACGGCGCGCGATTTTCCGGCCTGCGCGCGCGTCCACAGTTCGGCCATGTTGACGATCGCGCGCACGTCGATGATGTGGTAGCCGGTGGCTTCGTGCAGACAATCGGAGCCGGCGAAATCGCGCGCCGCCAGCGCCGCCGACAGATTCATCGTCGTGGGCGGCGTGTAGAACATGTCCTGGATGCGCAGCCCTTCGTACGCGTACCCGGTGAGGTGGATCTGTTCGATGGTTTTCAGCAACGAGCCGTCTTCGAGTTTCGGATGGTCGTGCCCGACCGCCAGCGCCACCGCCAGCACGCCGGATTGCAGCGCGAGTCCGTAGTTGTGCCAGTCGTCGAGAATGTAGCGGCGCAGGAGATCTTCGAGCGCCCGGCGGCCGAAGATCAACGCCGCCTGCGCGACATCCTGTTCGCGGCCGATCTTCTTCCAATAATCATGCAGCCAGTCGTAGAGGATCGCCGCGGCTTCGGCGGCCAGGCCCCACGCCGAATACCCGCCGGAATTACCCGCGTAGACTTCCAACTCTTCCAGCAGTCGCCACGCGGCGCGCGCGTATTTCTCATCGCCGGTCAGACGCCAAGCCTGACCGAGCGCCAGCGCCATGTGCTGCGGCGCGCTTTTTACGTACTCATCAGCTGGGAGATCGGCGAGCACCGACTCGAGTCGCCGCAGGATTTTCTGTCGGAACGGTTTACGCGCGTGAAGACTGTCGCGCTTGAACTTTTGAAGCTCCGTGGGACGGAGCCAGAGACGAGGATGCCCATGGACCAGCGCAAATTTTGGTTTCATGCCACCGCTTCAGTTGAGGTTTCCTGAAGCTTAGCGGCTGCTTGAAAACTTGCGAGTGCTGACTCGCCAGTAGGCAGAAGGCCTATTGATTTTGCGGCGGGGGCGTCACGTTGAACGGAACCTGCGGCACTTTGAAGTACGTCAGGTCCTTGGTCTTTTCGCGCAGCGTGCCCTGGCGGAAGCCGATCGGGAAATACGCTTCGTGGATGTGCCAGCGCGTCAGCGCCTGGTCGGGCAGGTCTTCCTTCTCGACGGGCGACCAGAAGACTTCGATCGGCTGGTTGCTGTCGTCGGTGACATTGAGCGCGTCGGTATTCTCCGGAGCGGCGCCCATCGGGAAGAAAATTTCCAGATCGAGCACAGTCTTGGGGATTTTCTCGTCGCCCTTCTGGCAGTTCGGATCGTCTTCCGCGGCGAGAATCTTGACGCGGGTCTGCAGCGAATTGCCGAGGAACGAGCGCTTCAGCGCCGGGATGGCAAAATACACGCCGGAACCCAGCGCGATCACAATCAGTAGAATGATAACCGGTCCGCGTGGCACAGAGACTCTCCCTCATTGCTTTTAACCGCCGGCTCGACCACCACGTCACTCGCCGGGGACTGCAATATCATTGTAGTGCAGGCGTCCCGCCTGCAATCGTTACAGCTTGATCTCGCGGTGTTCCTTGGCGCTGCGGTACACGCCCGTCAGCACGGCGATCGACTTCCGGCCTTCCGCGCCGTCGCAGACCAAGTCCTTGCATTCGCCGTTGAGCACCGCGGCCATGTTCTCCACGTGAGTCGTAAAATTCACCGCGCGTTTCAGCTTCTCTTTGCGAGTCTCGTCGTGGAAGAGCCAGACCGGGTCGCCGCGCACCGCGGAAATCGCGCCTTCGGTGCCGTGAATTTCCAAGCCCGCGTAGAAGTCCTTCGGAAACGTGGTCGTCCCGGTGATGCTGCCCACCGCGCCGTTCTTGAAGCGCAGCAGCGCCATGCCGAGGTCTTCGGTCTCGATTGCATCGTGAGCAAAGATGCCGACTTCCGCTGCAACCACCGCTTCCACATCACCCATGAACCATTGCAACTGGTCGATCTGGTGGATCGTCTGGTTGGCCAGCGAGCCGCCGCCGTCCATCTTCCACGTCCCGCGCCAGCCGCCGGCCGCGTAGTACTGGTTGCTGCGGTACCACTTGAGGCGCGCTTCGCCCATGATCAGTTTGCCGAACATCTTCGTGTCGATGGCGTAGCGGATCTGCTGCATCAGGTCGGTCAGGCGGCCGTTGAAGTCCACCGCACAGAGGACACTCTTGCGCGCGCAGGCGTCGATCAGCCGGTCGCAGTTTTCGACCGTGACGTCCATCGGCTTGGCGACGAGCACATGCTTGCCGGCGTTCGCGGCTTTGATGCCCAACTCCGCGTGCGTGCCGCTGGGCGTGACGATGTAGACGATGTCGACGTCCGTGCGCGCGATCATCGCGTCGAAGCTTTTCTCGCCGGCGCAACCGAATTCATCGACGCTGCGCTTGATCTTCGCATCGTCCATGTCGCACACGCACGTCACTTTACAATTCTTCGAATTGCGCACCCACTTGCCGCATTCGTGGCCCATGCCCAGCCCGATGATTCCGACGCCTAACGTTTTCGCGGCGCTCATGGTGGATCGCGCTCCTGAATTGACCTTACTATCGGAGAATGAGTCTGAATTGCAATGGCAGCAAGTCGCGCTGTGGTACCTGTGTGACCTTGTCGCCACGTGGCCATGAGGTCTACCTTCTTATAGCGGCCCTATTGAATTATGCGCAGGAGGCATTATTGTGACTTTGTATCCATAACTCAAGGAATTGATTGCTATGCAGATCAGCAGCCTGGTTGTGACCGAACATTTCCTGGTCGTTCGTGGCGGTGGAAAATTTACCCCCGCTGTGGCGCTGGATCTGTTTAAGCAGGTCGTTGAAGCCAGCGTCCGTCATAGGCAGCCGCGCGTCATGATCGACTTTGTGAACGTCGAGGGCGAGATCAGCGTGCTCACCTTGTTCGAGATGGGTGTGAAGGTCGCGGAGCTGGGTGCGGCGCTTTCGCACCTGGCGCTGGTCGAACGCCCGGAACGGATTCTGCCCGATCGTTTCTGGCAGAACGTCGCGCGCAACCGCGGGCTGAATGTGCTGGTCTGCGGCAGTGAAGCCGAGGCCGTGACGTACCTGACGACCAGCCCCGAACGCGTCCCGATCGAAGCGGGCGAATAATCCACCAACAATGTTGCACTCTAACCAGGTAACAAATTCGTTACCTGGTCAAGGACCACCCATCATGAGCAAGCTGAAAGTCCTGAAGCCCGCCGAAGTCGAGCAGTTCATCACCGACGGCTACGTGCTGCTGCGTGATGTTTTTTCTCCGGACGTCGCCCGCGGCGTGCGTGAATTTCTCTTCGCGAAAATCGGCGTCCATCCCACCGACCGCTCCACGTGGAACAAAGCGGTGATTCATCTGCAGGAAGACTTCGGCGTCTCACCCTTCGCGGATGCATTCACACAGCGCCTCTGGGATGGTTACGACGATGTCGTCGGCGAAGGCCGGTACCGCCGCCACACCTCGCTGGGCTGGTGGCCGATCTCCTTTCCCGGCTTCGACGCGCCGCCGTGGCAGACTCCCGTCGGCGGCTGGCACGTGGACGGCATCCAGTTTCACCACCACGTCAACAGCCGCGAGCAGGGACTGCTGCCGATTTTCATTTTCTCCGACATCGGCCCCGGCGACGGCGGCACTGCTGTCGATGCTGGCTCGCACTTCCGCACCGCGCGCATCCTCGCCGCATCGGAGCCCAAAGGTCTGTCCGCCGGGGAGCTCACGCAAAAAATGGTCGTCGAGCCGCCGCAGCGTCCGATCGAGATGAACGGCCGCGCCGGCGACGTCGTGCTGCTCCACCCCTTCATGCTCCACGCCCGCAGTCCCAATGTGGGCCAATCGGTGCGCTTCATCTGCAATCCGTGCGTAACGCTGCACGAAAACCTGAACCTGCAGCGCCCCAATCCCGACGACTACTCCCCCGTCGAAACCGCGATTGTCCGCGCTCTCGCGTAGTTGCAAATGTTGGGAATGTTGGAATGGCGAATAGCGAATAAAACAGCGACTGCCGACTGCCTTCTAACGCCCGTCGCGAGGAGCGCGCCCGCCCCGCACGCGCCCCCACCCATCTCTGACCCCTGACCCCTGGCCCCTCGCCGCTTGCGGCGCTACGCTTCGGGAATGAACGACTGATTCGCCGGCATGTGGATCGCCACCTGCGCCAGCAGTTCCGACGAATTCTCGACGTCCTGCAGGCTGACCATTTCGATCGGCGAATGCATGTAGCGATTGGGGATCGAGATCAGCGCCGCCGCGACGCCGCCGCGGGAAACCTGGATCGCACCGGCGTCCGTGCCGGTCACGCCGCCGTCGCCGGACATCTGGAAGGGAATGCTGTGCTTCTCGCAGAGATTCTCCATCAGTTCGGCCAGGCGCGGATTGATGTTCGCGCCGCGGTGCAGGATCGGGCCGGCGCCGAGTTTGTATTCGCCGATCACCTTTTTGTTTTCCGACGGGTAATCCGTGGCGAAGCCCACGTCGACGGCGATGCCGGCGTGCGGTTCGATCTGATACGCGGCCGTCTGCGCGCCGCGCAGGCCGACTTCCTCCTGCACGGTACAGGCAGCGAAAAGCGCCGTGTGGATCGCGCGGGCTTTCTTGCGCTTGGTGTATTCGTAGACCTTGCGGCAGGCTTCCAGCACGACGAACGCCCCGATGCGGTCGTCCATCGCGCGGGCGATGGCCAGATCGTTGCTCATCCGTTCAAACCCGGCCGTGAACGTGATCGGATCGCCGATGCGCACGCGCTTCAGGGTTTCGGCCTTGTCTTTCGAACCGATGTCGATGAACAGGTCTTCGAGCTTCGCGCCCTTGGCGCGGTCTTCCGGCGGCGTGTTGTGGATCGGGCGTTTGCCGATCACTCCGAGGACCGGGCCGTTCTTGGTGTGAATGTGGACGCGCTGTCCCCAATGCTGCACAGGATCCGGACCGCCGATGCGCGTGACCCAGATGAAACCTTCGCCGTCGACATAGCGGACCATCAGCCCGATTTCGTCGACGTGGCCGGAGAGCATCAGGCGCACGGAGCCCTTGGGATTGACCACGAACCACTGGTTGCCGTGGACATCGCGGTGAACTTCATGCGCGAAGGGCTTCATGCGTTCGCGGATGACCGCCTGAATTTTCGCTTCAAACCCCGACGGCGACGGCGTCGCGAGCATCGCTTCCAGCAGTTCCATGGATTCCTGTGACGGCAGCGGCATGGTGGGCCCTCGTGGTTAAGTGATGGGTTATGAACGTTGAAGGGAGAAGATTAAAATGTCGAATGTCGAATGTCGAAACGACGAACGGAAGGACTGAGGACTGAGGACTGAGTGATGCCCCACCGCGGGAAGATCTCATCCTGTCCTTGCGCCTGCTTAACCAATCCGCAATCCGCAATCCGCAATCCGAAATGCAGTTCAAACGTCTTTGGCCGCGGCGAGCGTGAACAGGCCACGCAGTTCGCGGACGGTGCTCTGGTGTTTGTCATTGGTGTAGAACGCGCCGATGCGTTCGCGGGCGATGTCGATTTTTCCGGCCGCTTTGCCGCGCGCCATCAGGCGTTTGCATTCCGCGGGGCGCGGGCCCCAGAAGCCGACTTCCACGAACTGGTCGTTGAGGAAGACGATGATCGGAATCGCTTCGGCGGCGTTGGTAAGGTAGCGAACCATCAACTGCGGCTTGGTCTCCTTGTCGACCAGGCGCAGGCGGAGCTTCTCCGGATTTTCAGCGACGATCCGCGCGAGCACCGGGACGTTGCGGCGGACATCGCCGCACCAGTCTTCCGCCAGCGCGAGCACGTGCACGGGCCGGTCGATCATTTTCAGCAGCTGCACGTCATCGGGCGTGAGCGTCACGTCTTTGAAATTCTTGTCGATATCGTCGCGGCGCTTGGCGTCGGTGGTGTGAGTCAGCCACTGCTCCCAGGTCTCGCCGGCTTCCCAGATCGCTTTGAGGTCCAGCTTTTCAACGGCCATGAGTTCATCTCCTGAAATTCGTCGTCCGCGTACACCCTGTTGCAAATTTGCAACAGGGTCCCGTAGTCTGTCCCGGGTTCGAAACTCGCAATTCGTCCGCGGCTGCTCTACATTCCGCTTCAGGAAAGCATAAGAGCGCCCTGCCCAGCCGCCAGTGCGGACGAACGGGGCGCGCGGAAAAGTGCAGAGGTTTTCATGGATCGCGCGCAATGGCTGACGATGGTGTATCGCGAAGCCAACCTGTTCATCGAACGCAATTCGCCCCGCGGCGGCGAGCTTACGCCCACGGAGGTCGAAGAGCTGATCCCCGAGCTGGCCACGCAGCTTCAGGAAATGCTGGCGAGCTCCGATTCGCTGGAAGACATCATCAAGCATTCGCTGCTGAAAAACCCGCCGCCGGATCTCTGGTATGGCGAGAACCACTGGTCGCGCGTGCTGATCGGCGTGGCCTCGACATGCCTGCTGCATGACGTGAAAGGCATCGTGATCAAGATCCTCGAAGGCGAGCTGCCGCGTACGCCGTCGGAGAAGATCATGGATAAGATTAACTAGAGCGCTGCGGCTTTATGCGGCGCGACCGCCCGGCAATTTTTAATTTTGAATTACTTCGCGGCGGCAGCAATTCAAAATTAAGAATTGAAAACTCAAAATTATCTTCTTCCTTCTCCCGTCCTCGGACCTACTCCTCACTCCAACTTCCCCACTTTCGCCTGGTGGCTCAACAGCATCTGCGCCACCTCTTTCTGGTGTGCGGCGAGGGCGTAGTCGAGGGGCGTGCGGCCACTGCGGTCGGTGGCGTTGATGTTGGCTTTGCCGTCGAGCAGCAGGTCGATGGACGTGAGTTCTCCCGTTCGCGCGGCCAGATGGAGCGCGGTCTGGCCTTCGGACATCGCCAGCCAGACGCGCGAGGGATCGGCTTTGAGGAGGTCGCGCAAGTTGTCCTTCAATCCCAGCGCGGCGGCGGCGAAGACGTCGACGTTCGCGCCGTTTTCGATCAACAGCTTGGCCATCGCCTTATCGTGAAGCAATGCGGCGTCGAGCAGCGGCGTGCCTTCGTCAACGGAGAGCGCGTTAACATCAGCACGGTACTGCAGCAGGATGCGCGCGACTTCCGGCGAACCTTTCACCGCGGCCCAGTGCAGCGGCGTCGCGGCGGAAAAATCCCGGATGCTGACCAGCTTCGGATCGCCGTCGAGCAGTTGCTGGACTTTCGGCGCGTCTTTTTGCGCGATCGCTTCGATTAGTTCGTTGCTGCCTTTGCGCCGGAACTTTTCGAGCAGATCCAGTTCTTCGCGGCCGTACTTGGAGCTCATTGCTTCTTCCAGCACGCAGTGGCCCTGGACGTCGACGGCGTCGATGTCGGCTTTGTGCTCCAGCAACAGTTTTGCGATCTCCGGTTTCGAGCGGCCGGCATCGATCAGCGGCGTGCGGCCGTTCACGTCGCGCGCGTCGACGTCGGCATTGCTTTTCAGCAGGAGCGCGACGGCATCGGCGTGCTCGCGCCGCGCGGCCCAGTGCAGCGGCGTGCGCTGCGTCTTGTCGCGGGCGTTGGCGGACTTGGGATCGGCCTTCAACAGCTCGGCCAGCTGCTGCGTCAGGCCCAGCGTAGCGGCATCGAAGACATCGGTCTTGACGCGGTTGGCGGCGATGACCTGCGCGACGTCGAATTCTCCGCGCTCCAGCACTGCCTTTAAAGGTGGGATGCCGGCATCGTCGGTGAGATCCAGGCGCGCGTCGTTGGCGATCAGCAGCTTGGCGATCTGCACGCCGCGCTCTCCGGCCTGAAAATAGATCGGCGTGCGTCCGCTCTTGCTCTTGGCGTTGACGTCGGCGTGGTGCTTGATCAGCACCATCGCGACTGTCGAGTCCCAGCAGGTGTGCAGCGGGGTGAGGCCCTCGGTGTCGCGGATGTCCACGTCGAGTTTCTTATCGAGCAGTAATTCGGCCATGTCGGCGGACGTGGCACTGTGCAACGCCGTTCGCCCCTTCTTATCACGCGCTTGAAGCGATGCGCCGTGGGCGAGCAGTGCTTCGGCGGTGGCGCGGTCGCCGGCGATCATCAGTGGCGTCATGCCATCGTGATCGGCCTTGTCGGCTTCCGCGCCGTGCGTCAGCAGAAACTCCGTGAGCTCCGCGTTGCCGTGTCCGCGCAGCCGGTCCATCTGCTCGATGTCTTCCGAGAAAATATCCTGGCCGATCTTGCGCAACACATACGATGAGACCGCGTTGGCGGCGCTGAAGAGCGCGGTGCGGCCATCCGAGGCGCGGGTTGCGTTAACGTTCGCTTTGCTGGCGAGCAACAGTTCGGCCATCTCTTTGCTCGTGGCGAACTGCAGCGGCGGCGCGCCGCGGCGTTCGTCGATGGCATTGGCCAGCTCCGGATTTTTCGCGAGCAGCGCTTTCACCCGCGGCAGATCGTTGTCGCCGACGGCGTCGTGAATTTCCGCTCCCTGCGCGCGGAATGCGACCAGGGCGAGCGCGGCAACAATGCAGGCGACGCGACGCCGAATTCCCGGAGCTGGTCGAACGGGAATCATACTTCCTGAACCATGCGGGCTTCGAAGAGGTAGTCGATCCACAGCGACGTCAGCTTCTCGGCGGTGCTGTTCTGCCGCAGGCGCTCGGAGAGATGCTTGAAGTCGACATGATCGAGTTCCTGATCCTGATTGAAGCAGGAGAAGACGAACGATTCGGCTCCCGATTTCGGATCGACGTGGCGCTGCAGACACTGCGCGCAGATTTCCTTCATCATGCACTGCATGGGTGAATTGATCGAACCGAAGGCCACGGCGTTTTCGGGAATGTGGCAGGCCAGCGTGCTGCGCCGGGCGGTTTTCACCGCGTTCATCATGCGGTCGGACCCGATGGTGATGATGCGGTTCACGGCGCTGATGGGAATATCGATCGCGCCGAGCTTGCCCGTGGCGTAGGCCTCCATGGCTTGAACGATGTTGCCGACGAACGTGCGGTCGTTGGGCCGGCGCACAGGAATTTCCGGACCGGAGTCGGTGCTCCAGATGACCAGGTCGCACGACTTCTCGATTTCGGAACGCTTGTAGACGTCGGCGGCGGTTTTGTACGCGGCGAAATAGACGACGCGATTGTTCTTCTCCTTCAGCGCCGCGGCAATCGAGAAGAGCACTGCGTTGCCCAAACCGCCGCCGGCCAGCAGCACGGTTTCGTTCTCGGGAATTTCCGTGGGCGCGCCAGTCGGGCCCATCACCACGACTTCTTCGCCGGGCTCCAGCAGCGCGCAGAGGCGGCTGCTGCCGCCCATCTCCAGCACGATCATCGCCAGCAATCCACGCTCACGGTCGACCCACGCGCCGGTCAGCGCGATGCCTTCCATGCCAAGCATGAATCCGGAGACGCGTTCGGCGTAGTTTTCGTAATTCTGCAGCCGGTAGAATTGCCCCGGCTTGAAATTGCGTGCGGCCAGCGGCGCGCGGACGACGACTTCGACGATGTTCTTCGTCAGGCGGATCACGTCGACGACCGTGGCTTTGATTTCCATGTCGAGGACTTCGACGAACTTCACCCAATCCAATTCGCGGTCCGACTGAACGGTCGGATCGAGTTTCTCGACTTCCTTTTCGAACGCGGCGGCGACAGCGCGGTAGCCATGCTTGGCGGAGGCCATCGCTTTCACCACGTTGCCGGCGTAGATGGGGTGGTTGTCGCCGTAGAAGCTGATCAGCTTGCCGTTTTTATTATAAGAGGTGAAAAATCCGGTCTCGCCGGGCTTCACCGCTTCGAGTTTCTGCGCGCCGTTTTCTTCGACGAGCTTGTGGCCGACGAAAAATTCGCCCCACTTATCCATCTTGAACGTGCCGGGGAATTCCTTCTCGTAGATCGCATTGGGGTGCGTGCCGGCGGCGACCATCACGGCCTTGGCGGGCATCTCGAAAAATTCGCCGGCGTTGCGCCACTTGCCGTTCTCGACGATCTGCCGTTCAAAGCGCACGGCCGACACTTCGCCGTTGGGGCCCGGCACAAATTCGACGGGGTTCAGGCATTCGGCGAAACCGATGCCTTCTTCCAGCGCCTTGACCACTTCTTCGTGATTCAAGCGGTACGCGGGCGCATCCTGGACGCGTTTGCGGTATGCGATCGAGACGCCGCCCCACGCGCGGATGTGCTGGTTAAAATTCGGCGCGCGCTTTTGCACCGCGGCCGTCGCGCGCTCCGCGCGGATGACCTTGCCGTGTTCCAGCCACGTGTCGAGAATCTTCAGCTCTTCGGCGTCGAAACGCGCACGGATTTTCACTTCGGAAATTTTCGTGGCGAGGCGCTCGTAGCGTTCCAGCGTCTTCTCCACCTGCACGGCGTAGTAGGCCTGCAATTCCGTCGCCGTGTCGATCGCCGTCAGTCCGCCGCCGATCACGATGGCGGGAAGCTGGACCTGCAGATTGCCGAGGCTGTTCTTGCGGTAGATGCCGGTGCCCTGCAGGCCCATCAGAAAATCGGACGCCGCGCGCACGCCGCGGAGGAGATTGTTTTTCGCCGAGAGCAGCGTCGGCCGGCCCGCGCCCGTCGCCAGCGCGATGTGATCGAAGCCCAGCCGCCAGCAATCGTCGATCGTCAGCGTGCCGCCGAAGCGCACACCGTCGAAGAGGCGGAATTTCTTGCGGCGCATCAGCACGATGTAATTGATGTCGAGAAAATTCTTGTCCCAACGCACGGTGATGCCGTATTCCGAGACGCCGCCGAAGCCGAGAATCGTGCGTTCATCGAGAGGTCCGACGATGGCCGTGATTTCTTGAATGGGCTGAGGCACTCGCCGCTTCGCGCCGCGCATGCGCTTGGAGAGCGGCTCGACTTTCATCCCTTCGATACCGACGACGCCGAAGCCTTCGTTGAGCAGATAATGGGAGAGCGTGTACCCGGCAGGACCCATCCCGACGACCAGCACCTTCTTCCCATTATAAGGGAGCGGGTAGGGCCGGCGGACGTTGAGCGGATTCCAGCGCGTGAGCAGCGAGTAGATTTCGAAACCGTACGGCAGCTTCAGCACGTCGGTGAGGATGTTGGTCTCGGCCTGCGGAATGTTGACCGGCGTCTGCTTCTGGTAGATGCAACCCTTCATGCAATCGTTGCAGATGCGGTGGCCGGTGCCGGCGCAGAGTGGGTTGTCGATCATCACCATCGCCAGCGCGGCGAGCGCATGGCCTTCGCGCTTCAGGTAATGCGCTTCGGAGATGCGTTCGTCCAGCGGGCAGCCGGTCATGGGGATGCCGAGCGGGTTTTTCTTGAAGCTGCCGTCGGCTTCCGGGAAGCCGTGCGAACAGGAATCTTTTTTGCGGTCGTGACAAATAATGCAGTAGTCCATCTCGCCCAGCGCCTGGCGCGGCGTGGCACGGCGGTCGGTCAGGTCGAAACCGTCGCGGTGGCGGCGCGTTTCTTCCGGTCCGTGAAAATGCGTCGGCACGTTTTCATCGTCGAAGTGGCGTTCGACCAGGTTCTCGTAATCGAGTTTCTCCGGCCGGAAAAAGAGCGCCCACTCGCGCGACTTGTGCTTGAGCTTCGGATGGAACGCCAGCGCGCGCGACCAGTTCACGACATCGTCGAGCTGCCGCGTGGCCGCTTCCTTCTCCGCGCCTTTCGCGTGCGCTTCGCGGTCGAGCAGCGCCAGCGCGGTTTCGGCCAGTTCGCGTTCCGGATCGGCGGCCAGGCGCCCCCACAGGATCGATTCGCTGGCGTTGCGGTAGGCGCGTTCGAGTTTCGGCAGATCCATCGCGGCGACGTCATCGGGCGTCACGGTTGTGCGGTAGACGCGGCGTTCGAAAAATTCGCGGCGGCAGCGGAAGATTATTTTCTCATTCAGCGCGCGCTGGTTGAGCTCCGCGGCCTGCGCTTCGATGTGGAAAATTCTGGCGATGAACGGGCCGACGTGTTTGCCGACCTGGATGAGCGTATTGCTGAGCTTGACGGGATCGGCACCCTCGCCAGCCGTTTCACGCAGTTTTTTGAAGCATTGAGCGAGCTCGGGATTTTTCTGGGTGAGGTCTTCGAGGAACAGCGCATCGAGCGCCATCAGGCGGCGGACACGGTTGAGGTCGGCGAAGCGGAATCCAGGAACGCCGAGTGTGAAATTCCAATTTTGAGCCTCCTCGCGCGAACTGGGGAGGTGCAAATAGGTCATAGGAGGTGTCTCCTGGAGGGCGCAGGCGGAGGGTGTTCGTGTTGATTGCGGAAGCTTAACTTCAAACTTCCCAATAACAACCGTCGCTTTGCCTTGACTTAAACCCTGTCCGTTTCTAGACTCTTCCATCCTGTAGTCCAAGGTATCGTGAGCCCCCGTGGGAACGCGAGCCCCCGGCGGTGGTCATTTTGTTTTCTAGCGCGGAGTTTCAGGTTTCATGGCGACAGCGTACGCAACGACGTATAATTTGAAGTTGAGCTTCAGCACGTGGGTTTGTCCGGAATGGACTGTCGCCGCAATCGTCGACGGCATGCAGACCTACGGCTACGATGGTGTGGAGCTGCGCATCGGCAAGGGGCATCTGCACGGCGTTGAGCTGGACAGCCCGGCCGATTACCTCGCCGACGTCCGCAAGCAGTTCGACGCCGCCAACATGGCCGTCTCCTGCATCTCGACGTCCTTCACCTTCTCCAATCCCGATCCGGCGGAACGCCTGAAGACGATTGAAAACGTGAAGCAGTGCCTGCGCCTGGCCGACGCCGTTGGCGCGCCGTACATCCGAATTTTCGGCGGCGACATCCCGCACGGCATGGAAACGACCGGCGTGATCGACTACATCGCCGAATCGCTGGACGAATGCACCGAGTACGCCGAGAAGGAAAAGATGCGCTCCATGATCCTGATGGAAACGCACGATGCCTTCAGCCACTCGAAGTACGTCAGCGAAGTCTTGAGCCAGGTCTTCTCGAAGAAGCTGGGCGTGCTCTGGGATGTGCTCCACCCGATCCGCGTCCTGGAAACGGTCGAAGACACCTACGATTCGATCTGCGATCACGTTCGCCACGTCCACGTTCACGATTGCTCCTTCAACGACGACCGCACCAAGTTGATTCCGTGCGAACCGGGCGAAGGCTTCGTGCCGATGGGCCGCGTCGCCGATCTGCTCAAGTCGGGCAACTTCCGCGGTTACCTCTCGCTGGAAGCGCTTCAGGAAAATTCCGATCCCGATGAAACGCTGCCGATGTACGCGAAGTACCTCAAGCCGCTGACCAAGGCGAAGCCGACGGAATAGGTAAGTGGTCAAAAGCCAACATAGGGGCTGTAGTCCCTATCCTGGATTCAACGGAATGCCGGTTTATTCTTAAACCGGCATTCTTGTTTTAAAGCTCTTGGGTTCCAGAAAAGCGAGACACGCATGAAAGTTCATCTTCAGTACGGCACCACCGGTCTCTCCGTGGACGTTCCCGGCTCGAATGTCACGCTGCTGGAGCCGAAATTCCTGAGCGGGCTGGCCGACGAAGCCGCCGGTTTTCGCGACGCCGTGCGCTCGCCGATCGGCTCTAAGCCGCTCAAAGAGATCGTCAAAGCGACCGACCGGGTCGCGATCATCATCCCCGACATCACGCGCCCGCTGCCGACCGACCGGCTGCTGCCGTGGATTTTCGAAGAGCTCAGCTACGTCCCGGCCGGAAATTTCACGATCGTCAACGGCACGGGTTCGCACCGCGTCAACACGCCGCAGGAACTGTCGGTGATGGTCGGCGAGAACGTGGCGAAAAAGTACCGCGTCGTCAACCACAATGCTCACGACCCGAAAACCCTGGCGCTCGCCGGCAAAACGCCCGACGGCCGGGCCGTCTACATGAACAAAGAAGCCGTCGAAGCCGACAAGCGCATCGTCCTGGGCTTCATCGAGCCGCATTTCATGGCGGGATTCTCCGGCGGTTACAAGGGCGTCTTCCCGGCCGTCGCCGACATCGCCGCGATCATGCATTATCACCGCGCCGAAGTGATCGGCAGCCCCAAGAGCGCCTGGGGCGAACTCAAAGACAATCCCACGCAGGAACAAGTCCGCGCCAACGGTTCGCTGCTGCCCGTCGATTTCCTCGTCAACGTCACGCAGAACCGCAAGCGCGAGATCACGCGCTATTTCTGCGGACATGTCATCAAAGCTCACGAAGAAGGCTGCGCCTTCGCGAAGAAAACCGCGATGGTCGGCTGCCCCAAGCCCTTTCCGATCGTGCTCACGACCAACGCCGGCTACCCGCTCGACCAGAATCTCTACCAGACCGTGAAAGGCATGTCGGCGGCCGCACAGGTCGTCGTGCCCGGCGGCCTGATCGCCGCGGCCGCGCGCTGCAACGATGGCTTCCCGACGCACGGCAATTTCAAAAAACTGATGATCGAAGGCAAATCCCCGCAAGCGATCCTCGACACGATTCTCGCGCCGGGATTTTCGATGTACGACCAGTGGGAAGCGCAGTTGCTGGCGATGATCCAGGTAAAAGCGCGCGTGGCGCTCTACAGCGAGATCCCGCCCGACGAAGTCCGCGCCGCGCACCTGGAGCCTATCACCGACATCGCCGCGCGCATCAGCGAGGAGCTGAAGAATATCGGCACCGACGCCCCCATCGCCGTCCTCCCGGAAGGCCCGCAGACGATTCCGTATTTGCTGTGATGCCTGGGGTTGGCGTGAACGCCTGCGAGACTACGCGCGTCCCCGACGTTTCTCGCCGGCAGGCACGCGCAACGGCGCGCGGATGCGCTTTTTAATTATTTCAGGGCATGCTACCATCACACCCATCGTCTGACCGGCGACTAGTGTGTAGCAATACGTACCCCGGAGAAGTTCACCGGTGGGTTCCCTTCCAGCGAGGGCTTCATGGGCGAACGAAGTGTCTTTCGTGATATTGTTTTCAGTACTCTGCTGATCATTGTCGTGATCGAATTGTTCATCATCATGCGGCAGAACGAGCACGATGTTGCCGGCCGCATGGACCAAATTTCCAAGAAGCAGGATGAACACGAGAATGTACTTCGCGATATTCTCGCCGAGTTGAAGAAACCCGGCCGCGCCGTAGTCGTCGGTCCTAACACGTCAACGGAAAATGCCACAGGGACGTCGACGGGAACTGCGACCAGCACGGTTATATCGGCCGATTCCAATATCATTCCGACACTCGAAGAGGCCGAAAAGCAGTACATCGACCCTAAGGCGGAAGAAGGCGGCACGCTCTATCGCGCCTTTGGATCCGATCCCGGCACGCTCAACCCGCTGACGGAAAACGACGCCACGGTTTCCGACGTACATTCGTACATCAGCGAGAGCTTGGCCAGCCGCGATTACAAGAACCTGGACATCTGGGTGCCGGAGTTGGCGACAAATTGGGAGCAGGCTCAGAGTTCCTGGGGCATTCCAGCGAAAGGCGCCGGCAAGGACCTTGCGGAGAAACTGAACGCGGGACTCTCCGCCGACGCGAAACGGTGGATCAAGGTCTCCGCGGATGCCGATGGCCGAGTGAAGCTCGATATTTCGAAGCTCGGCGACGCCTACCTGGCTGAAGTGGCCAAGGTGGTTTCGCTGGATTCATTTGTTCCGGTCCAGTGGGTGATCACCAAGTTTGCTCCGGATGCCGGCGAGAAGGACTTGCCCGACGCGCGAAAAGTCATGGAACGATTCGTGGCACTGGTTGCTTCCAAACCGGAATTGAAGCTGGTGGGCACTCAGGTCTGGGAAGGTGAATCGGGTTACGTCTTCCGACTTCCCGGAACGAAGGAATCGGCAGAGGCACTGGTAAAGGATTTTCTCGCGCAGAAAGAGCAACTTGGCCCGAAGGGACAGGTCTGGCTGATCGACAAAACCGAGACCTACAGTTTTGAAGATAAGCTTTACTATACGTTTCATCTCCGCCAAGGCGTCAAATGGCACGACGGCACGCCGCTGACAACGAAGGACTTTGCGTTCTCCTTCAATACGCTTAAGGATCCGGGCATCGACTGCCAGCCGGCGCGCAATTATTACATCGACTGCGAGAAGCTGGAAGCCCTCGACGACAGCACGCTGCGCTTTACCTGGCGCAAACTGTTCAATGGTGCGTTCGAGTCCTCTGCCGGTCTGACGCTGTTGCCCGAACACATTTACAAATACGCAAGCCCCAATGATTTCAACACCAGCGCGCACAACAAGGAAGCCTTTGGCACCGGCCCCTACAAATTGAAAGAGTGGCTCCCGCAGCAGCGCATTGTCCTGGAGCGTAATGAAAACTACTGGGGCACGAAGCCAAATTTCAAGATCGTCTATTTCCACATCATTAAAGAAAGCGCCGTGCGTCTGCAGATGTTGAAGAACAAGAAACTCGACATGAGCGGGTTGACGCCTCCCCAATGGAAAGAAGACGCGACCAAGCCGCCGTTTGGGGAAGAGCACGGATTGAAGTCGTTCAAGCAGTACGACCTTTATTACAACTACATCGGCTGGAACGCCCGCCTGCCAAAACTGGCCGATAAGCGCGTTCGCAAGGCGCTGACCATGTCGATCAACCGCGAGAAGATTCTACACGAGCTTCTTTACGATCTGGGCAAAGTGGTGAGCGGCACGTTCTATTCCAACGGGCCGTACAACAACCCCAACATCAAGCCCTGGCCCTACGATCCCGAAGCCGCGAAGAAGTTGTTTGCCGAAGCCGGCTGGACCGACCACGACGGCGACGGTTTCCTGGACAAGGACGGCGAGCGGCTCAAGTTGCGCATCCTGTTCCCGGCCGCTTCGGAAACCGGCAAGAAGATTCTCGTTTCCGTCCAGGCCGATCTGAAAAAAGTCGGCGTCGATTGCGAACTCGATCCCATTGAATGGGCCGTCTTCCTCAACCGCATCAAGAAGCGCGAATTCGACGCGATCATGCTCGGCTGGTCGCTGGGCTGGGATCCCGACCCTTATCAGCTCTGGCATTCGTCGCAGGCCGCCGGCGAGGGCAGCAACCACAGTTATTTCGTCAACGCGGAAGCCGATCAGATCATCGAAAAGCTGCGGCGCACGTTCGATTTCTCGGAACGCCAGAAGCTCTGCTGGCGCTTCCACGAAATCCAGCACGACGAAGAACCGTACACGTTCATGTTCAACACCATGGCGCTGGCCGCGCACAACGCCGATCTGCGCAACAATTACCTGCCGCTGAAGCCGGGTGAGGAGCGCATTCAATATGTTCCGTTCGGCGCCAAGGATCAGATTTTCTCCCGATACTGGTGGATGCCACGTCAGTACCAACGCATGAAAGACTAGCCTAAACGTGCGGGCCAATCGCCTGTACGAGCCAAAACGCGGACCAATTGGCCCGCGCAACCCGCGAGCGCTCAACTAAGAAGTCGATGACGACCTACATCATAAAACGCCTGCTGTTGATGATCCCGACGCTGATCGGGATTACGTTTTTGACGTATGTGATCATCCGGCTGGCGCCTGGCAATCCGACCGCCATGAAAGGCGACCTTGAGAAAGGCCCGCAGCGCCAGACTCTGACTTCCGGCGATCAAGGCGATTACAAAAAGCTGCTCCATCTCGACAAGCCCGCACCCATTGCATATTTTTATTGGGTAAACGATTTCTTCCGCCCGAAACTCAACGTCTCATCCAAGTACAAAGTGTTCGTCTTTGACGTGATCTTCCAGCGTCTGCCCAACACGATCGTACTGAACATCTTCTCGATCATTCTGGCGTACCTTGTAGGCCTGCCTCTGGGTGTTGACAGCGCTGTGAAGTCGCTGACCATCCGCGAACGCGTCATCACCGTGATGCTCTTTCTGCTCTACTCGTTGCCTGCCTTCTGGGTGGGATTGGTGTTTGTCGTGGCGTTTGGACATGGCGGCTACTTCTTAAGCTGGCTGCCCATTGGCATCTCCGTACTAAAACAGACCGCACTTTTCGTCTGTATTGCATTCGCCCTCAACATGTTCATCTATCCAAAGAAGAATCTGTCCAAGGGCGAAGGCCCGCAACGCAGTGCGCTCTCACGGGCGGGTTCGGTCTTTCTGGGTTCGGCCTCGTGGACCGGCGTGATGATCCTGCTCTTCGGCACGCTGGCATTGATTTCCATCTGGATTGGCAACAACCTGAGCATTGGCGAAATGGCAACACTCATCGCCAGCGGCCAATACCCCGCGCACCTTACCGTTCGCAACGCCGGTTTCCCCATCGCCGGCCTCGAACCCGAAAACGCTTCGCAGATGCATTACCTGGATCTGCTCAAAGCGTGCGTCCCCTATTACATCATGCCCGTGCTCTGCCTGACGTATGCCAGCCTTGCGGGTGAAAGCCGTTTCATTCGCGTCGGTCTGCTGGAAATCATGCGCCAGGATTACATCCGTACAGCGCGCGCCAAGGGCTTGAAAGGCTGGCAGGTGATCGTGCGTCACGCGCTGCCCAACGCGCTAACCCCGGTGATCGTACAAATCGCCGGGATTTTCCCCGCGCTGATCGGTGGCGCCGTGATTGTGGAAACCATCTTCAGCATCCCCGGCATGGGATTGCTCTTTTTCGAAGCCGTCGAAGCCCGCGACTACAACTTGGTCATGGCTGAAACATTCATGGGCGCGATTCTCGTGCTCTTCGGCACTCTGATTTCCGACTTACTGCTGCCCACGCTCGATCCGCGCGTCACCTTTGAGGCGCAGGAATCATGAGCACCGGCGAGCGCGGACCTCAGGGGCAGGACGACACTGCGCCCAAAATGGCTGCAACCGATTCGCCCAGTGTCGCCGCCGTGGCAGTTGCCGAGTCTCCCGCGCCGGGCGTCATGAGCCTCGAGATGCCGCCCTCGTCGCGGGGATTCTGGGTACTCACGTGGCAGCAATTCCGCAAACGCCGCGATGCCTATTTCGCCTTATACGTGCTCGGGCTGCTATTCCTCGTAGCGCTCACGGCGCCGCTGCTGGCCAATCGCCTCCCGTGGTATATCCACTCGCCGGCTGGCATGTCTTTCCCGCTGATCCGCGAATTCATTTCGCCGCTTTCGCATCTCGACCGTTTTTACAATTGTGTATTGATGACGCTGGTGGTGGGACTCGCATTTTATTTCATCGTACCGCGTATCGTAGTTCGAGTTGAAAGGGCCGACGCGGTGAGCTTCTCCGGCACGTGGTACCGCCCGCTGCTGGGACTTTTCGTGATCTTCTTCGTCGCCTCGCTTTTCCTCGGCGGCAAAAACGATGAAACCGATTACCGCGCACTGGCTGACGTGCCCGGGAACTCTGTGCTATTCACGGTTGTGCCTTGGGGTTCGCTCGAACTTGAGACGTCAACCAACAGCAACGGTCCCGACAAACGCCATCTGTTCGGCAGTGACACCGACGGACACGACGTTCTCGCGCGGTTGATTCACGGCTCGCGCATTTCGCTGGCGGTCGGATTCCTGGCGATCGGACTGGCCGTCTCGATCGGCATTCTCTTCGGCAGTCTCGCTGGATATTTTGGCGGCTGGGTCGACATCATTGCCTCGCGCATCATCGAAATCTTCATCTGCTTTCCATCCTTCTTTTTGATTCTGACGATCATTGCGATCGTGCCGCAGCGCAGCATTTTCTGGGTGATGTTCGCCATTGGCCTGACCGGCTGGATGGGCATCGCGCGATTGATCCGCGGAGAAGTGCTGAAAGTCAGGCAGCTGGAATACATCGCCGCGGCGCGGGCGCTGGGTGTCTCCGATTCGCGCATCATCTTCCGTCATATTCTGCCCAACGCGCTGGCACCCGTCCTGGTGGCTGCGACGTTTGGCGTCGCCGGCGCGATTCTCTCCGAAACCGGACTCGGCTTTTTGGGTCTCGGCGTCGAACCGCCCACGCCCAGCTGGGGCGAACTGCTCAACCAGGCCCGCCAGGATCCCGTGCGCCTCTGGTGGCTGATGCTCTATCCCGGCTTCATGATTTTCCTGAGCGTAACATTGATGAATCTGGTCGGCGAAGGTCTCCGCGATGCCATGGACCCGAAGTTGAGAAAGTGATGCTGCCTGATTATGGCTGACTCCGAATCCAAAATTCTGCTCGACGTCAAGGATCTGCGCACGCACTTTTACACCGACGCGGGGATCGCTCGCGCGGTCGACGGGATCACGTTCAATATCCGCGCGGGAGAATGCGTGGCGCTGGTTGGCGAATCGGGGTGCGGAAAGTCGGTCACCAGTCTCACCCTGATGCGACTGCTGCCGATGCCGCCGGCGCGGATTCCGTCCGGCGAGATTCTGCTCGACGGCCGCAACCTGCTCAACCTGCCCGAAAGCGAGATGTGCAGCGTGCGCGGCCGCGAGATCGCGATGATCTTTCAGGAACCCCAGAGCGCGCTCAATCCGGTCTTCACCGTCGGCAGCCAGATCGCCGAAGCCTGGCTGACGCACAATCCGAAAACGTCCTCGAAAGACGCGTGGGACCGCACGCTTGATGCGATGAAGCAGGTCGGCATTCCCGATCCGCAGCGGCGCGCGCACGATTATCCGCATCAGCTTTCCGGCGGCATGAAGCAGCGCATCTGCATCGCCATGGCGCTGATCTGCAATCCGAAAGTACTGATCGCTGACGAACCGACCACGGCGCTGGACGTCACGATCCAGGCACAGATTCTCGACCTGCTCCGCAAACTGCAGCAGGAACGCCGCCTCTCGCTGCTGCTGATCACGCACGACTTGGGCGTCGTCGCGGAGATGGCCGAACGGACGTTCGTGATGTACGCCGGAAAAATCATTGAGCAGTCGCGGACTACGGAAATCTTCAGCAAGCCGCTGCATCCGTACACGCAGGGTCTGCTGCGCGCGCGCCCGGAACCCGGATCCAGCCAGCGCGGCCGCCACAAACTGGCCGTGATTCCCGGCATCGTTCCCGCAGCCACACTATTCAAAGACGACTGTCGCTTCCGCACGCGCTGCCCGCTCGCCGCCGACGTCTGCGCGAAGGAACCGCCGCTGGCCGAGCACCATGCCGGCCATTGTGCCGCCTGCCATTTCGCCGGCCAGAGCGCGTGGAAGACGGACGAAGTAATAGCCAAGTAGGCAGACTGCAGCCGCAGCAGCGGTCCGGAAAGTGCTCGCCAACCCGGACGGCCAACCGACACCACCTTCTGGCCACTCGCGCGCTCTATGCAGCGCGCGTTGCCGCCACGCTTAAATTTCCCAGAAGCGATTGATCGGCTGCTGGTACGCGTCGACCTTTCCGTTGAGCACATCCTGATACTTCACGACCTGACCCGACGTCGCGGATTCGTAGCAGGACAGGCAGAGTGCCTTGGCCTTCAGCCCGGCCCAACCATCCATTTCCGGCGCGCGATTCGTTGCGATGGCGTTGACGAAATCCCAGATTTCCACTCCGAAGCCGTCGGTGACGCCGTAGGGGAAGAAGCGTTCCTTTTCGCCGGGCTTCAGACTCAGCAGGAATTTGTTCTGGATCTGATCGCTGCTCAACTTTGCGCCGTCCTTCAGCGTCATCTCGCCGCCGCCCTGGAATGGATGGAAGGGCCAGCCGAGATCGCGGATCGTGCCTTTGCTGCCGTAGTAGACGGCGCTATTGTTCTGCACGGGCTGAACCAGATTCGCGAACGACCAGTTCACTTCCACGCCGCTCTTGAATTTCAGCACGGCGTTCCAGTTGTCTTCCACGTCCAGATTCGCTTTACCCAGGCGCGGGATGTCGTTGACCTCGCGCGTGTCGAACGTCCGCGTGCGCGCGTAGATCTCGTCGGGCTCACCGAAGAGCACCAGCATCATGTCGGCGAAGTGCGCGCCGCTGTCGAAGATCATGCCGCCGCCGGTCAGGAGCCGCACGCCGCGCCAGCGCCACGCCGGATCGTCGATATTGATTCCCGTGCTCTGGACGCCGTGGACGGCGCCGGAGATCAGTTCGCCGAGCAACTTCGCGTCGCGCAACGCCCACGTACACGCGCGCGCGGGAAGATCACGGCGCACGTTTTCGGCCGTGGCGAGCGTGCGCTTGTTGCGTTCGGCGGCGTCGATGATGCGCCGGCTGGCCAACGCTGTGATGCCCAGTGGTTTTTCCAGCAGGACATGCAGGCCCGCGTCGAGACACTGAATCGCCACGGAGTGGTGGAAGCAGTGCGGCAGGCAGATGTCGACGGCGTCGGCGATTTTGCTCTGAATCATCTCCGTCTGTGTTTTGAAAACGCGTGGCGTTGTCCCCTGGAACGCGCCGATGGTGTTGGCGGTCTTCTGCGCGAGGTCCAGTTTCATGTCGCAGACGGCGACGACATCGAATTCGTCGCAGCCGCCCTGCTTCAAGGCGCGATAACCTTCGACGTGATTGCCCGAGATCATTCCGCAGCCGATCAGGGCCAGCTTGATTTTACTGCTCATGACTTGAATTCCTTTCGCACGGCCGCCGCGCATTCCTTGATTGCGGGCAGCGGGTTATCAGCGTCGCCTTCGTATTCGAGCATGGCGTAGCCGGTGAATCCGATTTTGGTGAGTGTGGCGTCGAGCTTCGCCAGATCGAGATTGCCCTTGCCGCAGACGATGTCGGTAGTCTTGCCCTGACGGTCGAACACAAAATCCTTGATGTGGATGCCGTAAAGCCGATCGGCGAATTTCTCGGCCATGCGCAGCCAGTCTTCCCCGGCGGCCATCGCCCACGCGGTGTCGAGACACAAGCCGATGCGCGGGCTGGTGCGCTTGAAGACGTAGTCGAGCATCTCCGACGAGCCCAGCCAGTGGTAGCCGCCGTGATTGTGGAGTGCGACCTTGACGTCGTACTTTTCCGCGAGGCGTTCGGCGACGCGGAAGGATTCGATTTCCACCGGCCCGAAGTGGGCGCAGATCGCTTGCGCGCCCGCGGCTTTCGCGCAGGCGTAGTAGGATTCCTCCTTGGCGGCATCGTTGCTCATGCCCCACGGAAAAATCGCGTCGATGCTGATCTCGGCGTCGCGGTAGAGCTTGAGCGTCGGATCGAAGGCCGCGGTGCTCGAGTAGTCCGCGTGCATGCCGCAGAGTTCGACGTGCGATAGCTCCGCCGCTTTCATCTGGCGGATGACTTCGCGGTTGTCTTTGAATTCCCGAAAACAGTACGTCTCTACGCCCAAACGGTAGGGGATCGATTTCACGTGGGATTGGCTCCTTGAGGTGTCCTCACGAACCATACCCCGCGGAACCGCGCCGTCACCATGGCTGAAAACGCAAAGAGATATCCGTTTGCGCATGGCGCTGACGCGCCAAGGGGTCAGGGGTCAGGGGTCAGGGGTCAGGGGCCAGGGGCCAGAAGTGGGTGAGTGCGCAGGTGGAAGCGTGCGCTGGTTGCGGTGGAACGGTTGAATGTCGAATGAAACTCGCGCGAGCGCTATCCATCGGCCAAATCTCTGGAACGAAATTCCGATGGGGACTTTCCGTGGCAGCGTTTGAACTCGCGGGAGAAATGGAAAGGGTTGCTGAAGCCGAAGTAGCGGCTGATTTCTTTGATCGGCATCGCCGAATGCTGGAGCAGTTCCATGGCGTGGTTCAGCTTGAATTGTTTGAACGCGCGCACTGGCGAGGTCTGGAGCAACGCTTTGCATTTCAGGGTCAGCGAGCGCGAGCCCATCTGCATGGCTTCGGCGATTTCTTCGAGACTGGGCGTATCGGAAATGTGCTGCAGGAAATAGCGCTCGATCGCGGCGCGGAATTCCTGCTGTGCGGAACGGCGGATCAAATAGGGGGAGACCAAGGCCGGATCGAACGCGCGCACCAAACGCCAGACCAGTTGCGTGATCATTGCGCTCTGCAGCGGACCGGAGACCGCGTCATTGCGCAAGCCTTCGCGGTAGAGTTTCTTGCAGAGCTTGATGGCGACCGGCAGCGCACAGACTTGTTGCGCCGGTGAGATGGCATCGGCGAAAAACGAGAGCTCGCTTCGGCGCGGCGTCGGCAACGAGAGGTTCAGCGCGTAGTAGCTCACCGGAGCCTTCAACAGATCGCGGTGGCGATCGCCGGGCTTGACCACCAGCACATCGCCGGTGTTGAGATTCAACGTGGCGTCGTTGAGTTCACACGCGTAGGGCGCGCGGGCGACGACGATCAATTCATAATTTTCATGACGATGCCAATCGTAAACGTATTCGCCGCGCACGGTAATCAATGCGATTGAGGTCAGCTGCGGCCGCACACCCAGTGTCGCGCCAGAATCCAGGCCCGGCGAATGTTTGAAGACCAGGTTGGATTGCGGAGCGGGCATGACCTCATGCTAAAATGCGCCGCTCGGCGGACCACTGCAGATCACACTTGCCGTCACTTGGCTCCGATGCAGAACAACGCGTTTTCGGAGCGGTAGTACATGCGCTCGCCTTCGAACACAGGCTCGGTCATCGTCACGTCCTGATGCTGGAAACTCCACGGCGCCTGGTTCTCGGGCAGATTTTCCAGGCGCAGCTTGGCGACCTGTTTGTACGTGCGGCCGGGTTCGATCACCAGCACGGCACCCTGGTTGCCGAAGAGGTAGATGTACTTACCGCCGAGCGTTGGGCTCGCCGAGACGCCGCCCTTCAAGCGGTTGTCCGGCGCGTTGTACGGCATGTAGACCTCCAGATCGAGCTGCTTCTGGTACACGGTCGCGCCGGTGTTGACGTCGATTACCGTGAGCGCGCCAAAGTCGGTGACGAGGTAGATCAGGCCGTCAAGGAGCAGCGGCGAGGCATCGAAAAAGTTTTCGTAGTAGTACGGGAACTTGTCGATGTTGAACGGAATCTCGCGAATGATCTCGGGTTCGATTTTGTCGCCATCGAGTGGCGGCAGCTTGAACGTGACCAGCTTCGACTTGTTCGCGATTTTGTAGCCGATGCCATTCTCCACCAACGTCTGCGCAATGCGGTTCGCACCGCCTTCGGTATGGTTGACCGGACCCAGCACCGCCAGCTTCTTGTCGTCAAGCGTCAGCGTTTTGCCGTCGGAGAGCCGCACAAACTCTCCGTTCAGAAAGTAGAGCACTTTCTCTGTTCCAGCGGTCATGACCGAGCCCACGCCGTGAAAGTGGGTGTACCAGTTGAATTGCGTGCCGGGCGCCAGAAAGTGCGGACGATCCACGATCACGTCGCCGGTCTTCGCATTCATGATCGTGAGGTTGTTGAAGTAGACGATCAGCTTTCCGTCTACCAGCAGCGGCGAGGCCGTGTATCCATGCTCAACGGCCTTGTGATTCAGCAGGCGCATCCATTTTCGGTTGCCGTCGCGGTCATAACAGACGCAGACTCCGGTGCCGAACACCGCGTAAATGGATTCACCGTCCGTGATCGGCGCCGGAGCGCTTACGCCAACTTCGCAGAGCGAAAAGACGCCTTCGTATTTCTCGCGGGAGATTTTCGCCATGCCGCGGTACAAGGCCGCTTCGACGCTCCAGCGGAATTCGGCCTCCAGCGGGGGCATCTTCCACGGGACAATCAGATCCGTCTCATCGAGCTTCTTCAGCTTCTCGGCGAACGGCGCCATTTCGGCGAAGGCCGGCGCGTTCTCCTTTCGCTCTTCCTCTGTTGCCAGGTCGTAGTACGTCAGCGTGCGGCACCAGAGCGGCTTGCCGTCGGCCTTGTTGAGACACATCACGCAGCCATTTTCCAGGGTGCAGTAGATGCGGTCGCCGAGAATCACCGGCGCGCTGCTTCCCGAAGCCGGAAGCGGCGTGCGCCAGGCAATGCCGCGCGAGTTGTACTCCGGATTCTTGTCGCCAAACAGGCTGCCGTTGATCCACCAGCTCTTGCGGAAGTTCAGCGTGCGGGCATTCAACACCAGCAGGCGATTCCAGCCTTTTTTCAGCGGCAGCGACAACCGCGCTCCTGTGCCGATGTCCTCGTTCTGCGGACTGGTGAGCACCACGGCGCCATTGAGCCAGACGCGATGCATGCCTTGTCCCTGGAACATGAGATTGTATGCGACTGGCTGGCCCGACGGCGAATAGATGTATGTATGCGCAAACGCGGCGACGCCGGTCTTGTCGGGCTCGACGTTCAAGATCGAGCACAGATCGATGCAGCCGGTCTCCAGTTTGACGGACTGCCAGGCCAGGTCGCCTGACTTCTCTTTGTCGTCGGGCTGCAGCGATTCGACTTTCGACAGAATGTCTTCGGCCTTCATCTCCTTGGTGATCGGGATCGGACCGAGGATCAGCCACGAGCGAATGGTCCCGTCACTAAGGGCAGTGTCCTTAGCGGGAATGTCGTCGTCCTTGGGCTTGCGCGCCTGAGCGGAAAGTTCCACGACGCTTTTGGCGATGCGACCCCAATCCAGGGTCGGATTGGCGTTGGGGTATTTTCCGCTGCCATCGCCGCGAAAGCCCATGGGATGGGCGGGCGACGGCGCGGTGTCCTGCGCAGCCCCGATGAAGCACAGCAGCGGCGCACTCAGCAGAGCGATCCAGGCAATCAGGCGCATGGCGGAGATCCTTTCGGGGGCGGATAGACAGCACTGAAAAATCTACACCTGATCGGGTCTGCGGTACATCAGCAACTTTTCCAATATGATCGATAATTTGTCCTGTTTTTAGCAAAACAGGCCTTTCTTCCTGCTTGAATTACTGTCTTTTTGTCGCATTCTGGAGAGCATGGAAATTCTCACCGGGCCGTACAACGTCCATATCGTCGCAGCGGGTGATGCGGCCCGGCTGCGTCCGTGGTCGGTCCCGCAACGCCGGCTCACCAACTACGTGCTGACCTGTTCGTTGAAAGGCGAAGAGGAACTTTCCGTCGAGGGCGAACGATTTCTCGTGCCGCGCGGCGGCTGCTATCTTTTGCCGCCGTGCGTGATGAGCGACATCGATTGCCGCAAAGGCAATCTGCCGATCTGGGCGCACTTCGAAGTCATCTGGAATAATCTGCGCGGACGCCATCCGTGGCCGATCTGCAACGATCCGCACTGGGAATCGACGCGCAAATTCGCGCAGCCTTCTCCGCGCGACATTTGGGGCGTCGATCTGCCCATCGTGCTGCCGAAGCTGTTCTGGGCGCGCGTGGCCGAAGTCCTTCCCGCCATCGTGAAGGGATGGCGCACGGGCCAGCCCGCGCGCGTGCTGCGCGCGCAGTACGTGCTGGAAGGCCTGCTGCTCGATTGGGTCAGTTTCGAGTGGGAACGCGGCGCGCAGCCCAACATGCTCTCCCATCAGGAACGCATCGAGCGCGCCGAATCGCTCGTCCGCAACGATCTCGCCGCGGGCCTTGGCGTCGCCGATATGGCGAAGGCCGCGGGTTTCAGCCGTTCGCGTTTCAGCGACGTATACTTCGATCTCCGAAAGCAGACGCCCGGCCACTTTCTGCTGCAATCACGGATGCTCCGCGCGCAAACGTTGCTGCAGCAGACCAATCTCTCCGCCAACGCCATCGCGCAGATGGTCGGCTACCGCGACGGCACCGCCTTCGGCCGCGCCTTCCGCGGGGAATTCAACGTCACGCCATTGGCCTGGCGGAATCAAAAAAAATCAGGCGCCCAATGACGGGCGCCTGATTCCTCATTCTTCAGTCGTCGTTCTGAATTTAGCCGAGCAGATCTTTGCAGTCCTCGCGTTCCGCGATCAGCTCGTCGGTCGTGATCTTGATCTTGCTCTTCGCAAAATCGTCGACGGGCAAATTCGGAATGACGCTCCACGTCGTGCCATCCGTCTTGATCGGGAAGCCGAACTGCAGGCCGGCGGGAATGCCGTACTCGCCCTTGCTCACCACCGCCAGCGCCGCGCAATCGTTCGCCGCGGTTGCGGTGCGGATGCTTACTACCGAATCGACGATCGCGTTGGCGGCCGAAGCGGCCGACGACGAGCCTCGGGCTTCAATCACCGCCGCGCCGCGCTTCTGCACGGTCGTGACGAAATCGCCCTGCAGCCAGGCGTGATCGGAGATCACGTCGTACGCCGGCTTGCCGCCGATCGTCGCGTTCTTCGCATCGGGGAACTGCGTGGCCGAATGGTTGCCCCAGATCGTCACGTTCTTGACGTCGGCGACGGCAACGCCGGCCTTCTTCGCCAGTTGCGTCTTGGCGCGGTTCTGGTCCAAGCGCGTCATGGCAAACCAGCGTTCGGCCGGAATTTCCTTCGCGTTGCTGCGCGCGATCAGGCAGTTGGTGTTGCACGGGTTGCCGACAACAAGGATGCGCACGTCGCTGGCCGCCTTCGCGGCGATGGCCTTGCCCTGCGGCTTGAAGATACCACCGTTGGCCGTGAGCAGGTCGCGGCGTTCCATGCCCTGTTTGCGAGGCATCGCACCGACCAGCAGCGCGTACGACGTGCCGTCGAAAGCCTTGTTCATATCGGACGTCGGTTCAATTCCCGCCAGCAGCGGAAACGCGCAGTCGTCGAGTTCCATGCAGACGCCGTTGAGCGCCTTCATCGCCGGCTCCAGATCCAGCAGCCGCAGCACGACCGGCTGGTCGGCTCCCAGCAACTGTCCCGAAGCAATGCGGAACAACAACGCGTAGCCAATCTGGCCCGCCGCGCCGGTCACCGTAACATGAACAGGTTTCTTCGCCGTCATTTCAACACCTCCGTATTTTTTGAGCCCGCTTAGATATAGCAAGGGAAGGCAGTGCGTGCCAGTCACGGGGAGAGAACATTTTCCATTTCTCATGTTCCCATTTTTCAATTCGCAAGCGTGGGAATCTGGCGGTGGAAAATGGAAAATGACGGATGGAAAATCGAAAAGAGCCGTTTACCGTCTAACCGCGCGCCTTTTCTTATTTGGAGCACCATGCCGATCCTCGCCATCGCTTCTTTCGTGGTCTCCTTCATCGGCTGGGTCTCTTATGTGCCGGTGGTGAAAAGCCCGAAGTACCGGCGGACGCTCTGGCCGACGCGCGTGCTGTTGTACGGCTCGCTGTTGATGGCGTGCGCGGCGTTTGCACTGCCTTCGGGCAGTCCCCGTTTGAATATGTGGCTATTCTCGGCCACGTGCGCGTCGTTCTCGCTCTTCACGCTGATGTACTACATCATGATCAAGCTGCCGGTTCATCCGGACCGGCCGCACGTGGGAAAAACGATTCCGGAATTCGAAGTCACGGGCGAAGACGGCAAGGCTCTCTCGTCGGACCAGTTTGTGGGCAAAGGCCCGGTCCTCTTCATTTTCTTCCGCGGCTTCTGGTGCATGTCGTGCGACGATGAATTGCGGCGGCTCGGCGAAGTTCATGAGACGATTAAAGCCAAAGGCGGCGAGATCGTGGCGGTGTGCATCGAACCGCTGAAGACAATTCAGGAAGGTCGCAAAAACTATCCCGCGCTGCCTGTTTTTCTTGCTTGCGATCCCGACGGCTCCGTGATTCGCAAATTGAATCTGCAGCACGCGACGTTCGGGAAGGTGGGCAAGGCGCTCTCAATTCCCGCGAACGTGCTGATCGATTCCAAAGGCGTCGTGCAATGGGTCCACTATTCCGAAATCGTCTCTGACCGACCCGATCCGAAACTGGTGCTGAATAAGGTACTGCAGTTTGGATCGAACGCGGGAGTGTTTGGAAAAAAATAGAAGGCACTAGGCAACTTCAGTTGGCAGCCTGTGCACTGCCACGCACGGACGCACGGACGTTTCTCGGCTCGCGAGACAGCCACGTTCTCTCTACGCCAGATTAAAGAGCGTCAACTGCTCCTTGACCCGCGTCTTGAGCTCCGTCAAATCGCCGGACTTCAACACGTACGCGTTGGCGGGCCAGGTCGAGTAGTCGTCGCGGTATTGCGGGAATGCGGTGTTGATAATGATCGGGATGACGCGGTGTTTGTGGAGGATTTCGTGCATCGTCTGGACGCCGTCCATGGCGGGCATGGAGATGTCCATCACGATCAGGTCGGGTTGGCAGGATTCTACGAGCATCAGCGCCGCCTGACCGTTCTCCGCTACCGCGACGTCGTAGCCGTCATCGGTGAACTCCTCCTGATAGAGGGTGCGGAGGTCGGGGTTGTCTTCGACAATTAAGAGTTTCGGCACGGTACAATCCTCCGCAGGCCGGGGCGGGAAGTCCGCCTCTGTATTCAATGTACCCTATGTCGTTGGGTGTCTGTCGGGTTGGCGGCGGGGAAATTTGAAAAACGAAAAACAAACGAAGTGCATAGCGAAATTGGACTGGGTGATATCACGTTGATGTCCCTTAGGGACTCGAGTCTCGAAGGGAGGTACCGTGGCGAATTGAATTTCGCCGCTTCAGTTGCCCTTCTTTACTCGCGGATAGCTGATCAGATTCGCCAGAAAGCGGTACGCCCCCGGCACGCCGCCGCGCAACTGGCGGTGCCAGACATAACTGGTGTAAATGAAGCTGCCCTGCTCGACCTCGGCGACCAGCAGCCCCCCGTCGAGCGGCTTTTCGCCGGGGTCGTTGCTCGACAGCAGCGCGGTGTACTGCGGCGCCCACGAGACGGGCATGTAGACGGCGCGTTCCTGCACCCAGCCTTGAAAATCCTTCGCCCAGATTTTGCACGGTTGCTGCAGCAGCGGGTGATCGGCCTTCAGGAGCCGCACTTCGGCGTCCGGATGCGTCACGCGCTTAAAGGAAAGCTCCAATGGAAACGGCGCGAGTTCCCCGCCGCCGCCCTGCCCCTTGAAGAATCCGGTGCCGCGGACGGGATGCTCCTTGTCGGCAACGTTCCAGTCGAAGTCCTTCTGATAGAGACAGACAACGTTGCCGCCGTCTTTCATGAACTGCGTCAGCCGTTCTTTGACGCTGCGCAGGACGGGGCGGTACTGCGTGGCGCGGATGTCGAGGATGATCGTGTGGAAGCGATTGAAGTCGAGCGTGCGCAGGTCTTCGTCGGAAAGCTGCGTGACGCTCAAGCCCAAGCCTGCGGCCTCGAGCGTTTTCAGCGCGTTCCAGACGTCGTCGCCCGTTGTCTTCACCAACGCGACGCTCAGCGGACTGGGCAGCTTAAGTGGCACGCGCCGCAAATGCGCGACCGGGCCGCCGAAGTTGATTTTCTCCGTCCAGATGTTCAGCGGCACGGCGACGTCGCCGGCGTTCAGCTTTTCGTTGCTGGCCATGAATTTGAATTGCTGCGAGAGCGTTTCGCCCTTGTCGCGGAACGGAAACGCTGCGGGGTTGTCGACCGGCGCGTTGGCGACCGGCTTGATCCCGGCATAGTACATCAGCGGATCGGCCCCGGTGACGCGCCGGTTGTTGGTGATCGCCAGCGTGAACTTGCCGAGCAGCGAAACGTCGTCGGCATGGTCGGGGTCGTCGAAGAGCAGGATCGGATCGGGGCGGATGGATGTCGTGAGTGGGGTTGTGAGGTCTATGGGGATAGACGCAATGATAGGAATGTCGTTCACGACACACTTCATCTGCAGCGGCGAACGCGATTCGATGCGACTGAAAATATAATCCACTTTGGGAAACGTTGGAAAGGCGTTCGGGTTGGCAGCACTGCTGACCTCGAATTCAAAATTCTCACCCGCCTTCAGATCGCGATCGAGTTTGCCATCGCTGACGCTCCAACCTGCCGATTCGCCGATCAGTTTCCAGGTTTGAAGGTGTAACGTCTCCTGACCCGAATTCGCGATCCGGCAGGTTATTTTTACAGGCTCGTCGGGCGAAAGCACGGTATCGTCGACCGTGCACTGGAATTTCAATCCGCTGCACTCGACCCAGGCAGCCGCGACGTGTGGTTTGCGATCGTCGTTCGAGCCTGCGTATGTCTTTGCGATTTCAATGGAACTTGGGAAGAGGAAAACCGTGTCTAATTTTTGATGATCCATCGAATGCGTTTCAACAGGTGTTTCAGGTTCAACTTTAAAGCCGCTCAACAACGATACGTCATCTTTCTTTTCAAACCGCGTTTTCACAAGCGTGAAATACCGCATCTCCTTCTCGCCAATCTTTCGCGTGAACTGCATCCCCTGGCTTGCATGTTTCGTCAGCGCGTATGCCGCAATATCCCCGGCGCTGAGCCCCGTGATGCGATTCGGTTCCGAGATCTCGAACGTCAGCGTCGTGCCCGGCGGCGCGAAATGCCGGACGTACAGCTTTGAGATGCTCCACGGCTTCGTGCCGTCTTTCTCCATGTCGTCTTTGAATTTCTCCGCGTCGGCCGCCGCGTCGAAAGCTTCCTCCACCAGCTTGCCGGTCGCGACGTGATGGCCGTGATCGTTGCCGTTGGCGTCGTGGTTGGTGAAGAGAATGTGCGGGCGCACGATTCGGACGATGCGGACCAGGCGGCGGAGCGCTTCGTCGTGGCCCCATTTTTCGAACGTCGCGTCGGCGGATTTCGAGAACCCGAAATCCGGCAGGTTGAGAAACCACGGCTTCGCGCCGAGGATCTTGCAGGCCGCCTCGATTTCCTGCGTGCGCAGCACCGCCAGTTCCGCGCCGAGCTGCGGTCCGATCTCATTCTGCCCGCCTTCGCCGCGCGTGCTGAAAACGATATGCGTCTCCACGCCGAGCGTGCGGCGCAGGTAGCTGAGCGTCCCGCCGTCTTCATCATCGGGATGAGCCGCGACGGCCATCGCGCGCAGACCGGTGCGGGCGAGATGCAATTCGTTCTGGATAAAATCGGCGCCGCGTTCGAAGGGCGGTTCGAGTGCGGACTCAACCGCGCGAACGCTTCCTGACACAAACGCGATCGCACAGAGCGCCAGGATGAGACTGGGGTGAACGGCTTTCATCTTCATCTCCTCCGAACCACCCGCGAAATCCCAATCACCGCAGCGCTGCCGAGCATCAGCCACAGCGCCAAAGCATAGCCGGACGCCGGACTGCTGCGGGACAGTTCTTCGATGCGCTGGCTGACCGGTTGTGTCAGCGGACCATACAGTAACTTTGACGCCACATATTCGCCCAGCCCGGTAATAAAACAAATCAGCGCCGCCGCAATCACCGACGGCAGCATCAGCGGCAGCGTCACGCGCCAGAGCACGCTGATCGGCGCCGCGCCCAGGCCCGCCGCTGCATGTTCCAGATTCGCGCCGAGTGCACTCAGCGCCGCGCGCACGGGCCGCACGGCCAGCGGCAGATCGCGGATGAAGTACGCGAGAATCAAGATCGCACCCGTGCCGCCCAGCGGCACACCAAACGCCAGCAGCGAACGTCCGTTGAAAACCGAGAGCAGTGCGATCGCCAGTGCGCTGCCCGGCAGCGCCAGGGCCAGCATCACCGCAAATTCCACCAGCGTCGCCGGCAGCACGCGGCTGCGGCGTAAAGCCAAGGCGATACCCAGCGCGACGGCAATATCCAGCGCGGCCGCCGCGAGCGCATAGAGCGCACTGCGCCCCATGGAACTCCAGTCGTCAAAGTTCAAACTCGCCACCGCGCCCAGCAGCGACGTGTACGAATTCTGCGGCGTCGTCGGCGCGCCAAATGCGCTGATCACCACCGTGACCGGCGGAGCGAGGAGAATCACCGCTGCGACGCACGAGACCGCGACGTGCAGCGCCGCCCGGGCGCCATGCACAGGCGGAAGCTCTCGCCGCGCCGCGCCCTTGACGCTCAGCGCCACATCGTCGCCAAATTTTCCACGCGCATTGATGTAGAGAAACGCCGGCAGCGCCAGCAACGCCAGCGCGGCGAGCACCACGCTGAGCGCGCGTTGCATGCCCGGATCGCCTTCGTTGTTCAGAATCTCAACGGTGAGGTAGCGCTGACTGTTGTCGAGCAAATACGGCGCAGTGAAACTCGCCGCCGCCGCCATGAACGTGATGAACGCGCTGGCCAGGAGCGGCGCGCGGATCGTCGGCCAGACGGACGTGAGAAAAACACGCAACCCCGACGCGCCGAGACTCCGCGCCGCTTCTTCCTGAGAAACGTCGAGATCTTCCAGCGCCGCCGAGACGTACGCGTACGCATAAATCCCGAACGAATACGTATGAACGATCAGCACCTGCCCGAAGCCGCTCAACAACGGCCGCCCGTCACTGCCGAGCAGTCGCCAGAGCGCGCCTCCTTCGCCAATCAGCCGGAAGAACGCAATCGTGCCCACCAGCGGCGGGAGCAGAATCGGCGCAAACCCCAGCGCCGCGAAAATACGCCGGCCGGGAAATTCGCGCCGCCACCACAGCAGCGCCAGTCCCCCGCCCCACGCGCTGCCGAGCAGCACAGTCGCCAGCGCAAGCACCGCCGTACGCCGGAGCGCCTCCAGCGCATTGTTTTCCGCCGCCAGCCGCCGCAGCGGCGCGCCGTAGGGTTGCCGGTCTGGATTCCAACCCATCTCGTCGGCGCGGTATTCACTGACCGGCAACGTGAGACTTTGCCCGAGCATCGCGCCGACGGGATACACAACATAAGCAAACAAAATCCCCGCCATAATCCAGGCAGGCCACGAGCGGTGAAGGGGCATGGTTGGGATGATAATGCAGCAGCGCAGAAATTCGAATCGCCGGAATGCGGAAAGCGCAACGCCGATTGGCGCGATTCCATTATTGACGAGGCACGGTCCAGCCAGTAAGAGTGATTCACGTATCCGAAAAAATTATTCTCGCGAGCAAAGTTTATGGCGCTTCCGTCGGCGAATTCCGGCTCATCGTTGCTGATGGATGAGTATTTCAACGCCGAAGATTCGCGCTTTGTCGACGAATTGCGGAACGTAAACGATTCCAAAAAACTCGCCGGTCTGGCCGAACGCTGGAAGAAGGACCCGCGACCGTGGGCGCGGCAGCAGATGCTGGCTTACGCGGCGATGCCGTTCGACCGCAACGGCCATCAGCCACTGGTCAAACGCTTGTTCAAGCACGCCGAAGCGCGCAAAGACGATGAATTGATGGCGGTGTTCCTCGCCGGATTCGACGGGCTGGTCCGCCGGTCCCTCCGCACGCGCCACGCCTGGAATCGCGAAGAGCGCCGCGCGGTGCCGATCGAACATCTCTATGCACCCCGCAATGCCTACCGGCCCACAACCGCGCGCAATCCCAAGACCGGCGCCATTGTCTCGGTGCCCGGCAAGGTGAGAAATCGCCACGGCTTTATGCTGTTCTCCTACAGCACCCGATATTACCTCCGTCGCCGCGCGTGGCGGTATTTCCGGCGCGCGGGTTTCCAGCGACCCAACGAATACCCGGCGCTGATTGCACGCGCGCTGGCGCTCTACACCGACGAGTCCCTCGCGAGCGGGCCCAACGTCCTGGATTCATGGTCGCTGCTGCACGCCTGTTTCATGCGCCATGACGCGTTGCTCTTCGGCGCCGCGCAGATCAAATTGAAAGAGAACCGCGGGCTTTCGGATCTCACCGCCGCGCCCGCGTTTCCCAAGCTGTGGTCCAAAACCGAGTGCGCGCCGCTGCTGCTGAATCTCGTCACCGACGCAAAGGCGCGGCTGGTGCGCGTCTGGAGTATCCAACTGCTGCGCGCCACGCATCAGGACGCACTGCACGGCGCCTCGCCTGAGGACTTGTTGAAGCTGCTCGATCACGAGGACGAAGAGGTCCAGCATTTCGGCGCGGAATTGCTGAAAACGGCGGCGGGGCTCGAAAAACTTCCCGTGAGCGGCTGGCTGCGGCTGTTGAAGACGCGCAATCTCAGCGCGCTCCAGATCATCGCCGACTGCTTTGTAAAGTTCGTCCAGCCCGAGCGGCTGGAACTGGCGCAGGCGATCGAAATGACCTGCGAACGCGCCGCGCCCGTCGCGCGATTGGGATTTACGCTGCTGAAAGCCAAACGCATCGAATCGCCGGAAGACCGCGAAGCCATCGCCGCGGTTGCCGCCGCACGCTGCGGCGCCATCGGCGCGGAGCTGGGCCAGTGGGCGCTGGGAATTCTCGGCGGGCGCGACGTCTATGTGCGCGATTTGATCTCCCGTTTCTTCGACAGCCTGCAACCCGAAATTCGCGGCGCGGCGTGGCAGTGGATCGTCTCCGGAACACCGAATTCGGCCGCCGCTTTCGACGACGCGGGCCTCTGGGCGCGCATGGTGGAAACACCCTACGACGACGTGCGCCTGAAACTCGTCGATCTGCTCGAAGTCCGCTCGAAATTGCCGGGCACCAGCGCCGACGTGCTGATTCCGGTCTGGTGTGCGGTGCTCCTGGGTGTGCACCGCGGCGGACGGCAGAAGGGCAAGGCCGTGCGCCAGATCGGCGCGGCGATCCTGGAAAATCCGCAGCGCGCCGTCGACCTGCTTCCGGTGTTGGCCGTGGCGGTGCGTTCTGTGCGTCCGTCTGAAGCGCGTGCGGGGCTGGCGGCGTTGGTTGCGGCAGCAGGTGCACGGCCGGAAATTGCCGGCAGCATCCAGCGCTTCGTTCCGGAATTGCAACTCGAAGCTGCAACCCTGGAGGCGAAGAAATGAACGTCAAATTCGCCTACCTCGGACGCAGCGCGCTGCGCGGCGAGGGCAAGGTGCTCAGCCTCTCGCCCAATCTCGCCCGCGATCCTGTTGCTTTCGACGCGCAATTGCTGAAGCCCCTGCGGTTCCGCGAAGCCGTCTCCGCGCTTCACGACGTAGTGATCAACGACCTGCGCTTCAAGCCGCGCGACAAGAGCGCGTATGACGAATGGAAAAAGCGCGAACAGGAGCGGATGGCAAATCTTCAGCGCGAAGAATACGAGCGCGCGAAAGTGGACATCCTGAAGCAACGGGACCAGCCCGTCCCCGCTGACTTCGAACGGCAATTCGAACGGCAGCGCCGGCTTTACTGGGACGCCCGCCTGAAGTATTCCAACTACCTGCTCAAAAACGATCAGGAAATGTGGCGGCTGTTGATGCCCTGCGATCCGGTGATCACCGTGGCGCCGGACGTGGTGTTCTTCGAATGTTTCTCGGCCGACGAATCCAGCTACGGCTGCCTGACCGTGCAGCGCGACGCCTTTGGAAAGTCCGAGGGCGAAAAGTTCGGTACCACCAACGTCGATTACTCCTGGGATCTCTACAATCATTTCCAGGGCCTGCGCTCCTACAGGGAAACGCGCTTCCGCATCGATCCCGCCGGATTCAGCGTCGCCACCGCGGGCAATGCCGATTACCGCGAAGAGAAAATCGACCTGCCGCCTTCGTGGCTGCGCGGCTTCATGCAGATTCAAAGCGCGATGGGTTTGCCCATGCGTAAAGTCACGCTCACGCGCGAAGTGTTATATTCCATTTGCGCCTGGCTCAAGCGCCACAAGGCACGGTCAAGCCCGCGGGCACTGCGCTTTGAACTGATTCCCGGGCAGGCGCCGCGCCTGGTGCTGGAGCCCTGGGAGCAACCGGTTGTCGCACACGGCGTGGTTTACAACGGACCCGGCGGAGAACCCATCCGCGTCTGGGGCACGCGCCGCCTGCTGGTGCTCGCCCGCTTGCTGCCACTGATCGAGAGCCTGGATGTCTATCTGCTGGGCACCGGAATGCCGCATTTCTGGGTCGCCAACATGGGCGAAATGCGCCTGACACTGGGCCTCTCCGGCTGGACGGCCAACGATTGGACCAGCAGCAGCGCGCTGGATCTGCTCGCGCCGACGGCGGAAGTGCCGCGGCAGATGATCTACGACGTCTCGCGTTGCGTTCGTGAATCCAAGGCGTCGACGTTCGCGGAAATCAATGCCACCGTGCCGGCCAGTCCTGCCGAAACGGCTGCGGCGTTAAATCAACTCGCGCACTCCGGGCAATTGATCTACGACCTGCATGCCGCGCGCTACCGCTGGCGTCAGATCATGCCCATGGCGCTGGGCGAAGATCAGATGGGCCCGGAGAATCCCGAGCTGATCGCCTCGCGTCAAATCATCGCCAGGGGCCGCGTCAAACTGGAGTCCACACAGGACGCGCCCAACGGCGGCAAGCTTTACATCGGCAATTCCGAAAGCACGCCCATCGAATTGCTAATCGACCCCGACGGCCGCATCCGCCGGGGAAAATGCCTGTGCATCCATCATCAGCGCGGTGGCATCCGCAGGGGGCCATGCCGTCATTTGCTGGCGTTGCGCGCGTTGGTCTGGCGCAGCGGCAAGAGTGGAGTTGCGGAGAAATCAGACCGTTGGTACGACTTTGGATATCTCTTTAAAGGTGAATAAGAAGTTCAATGCTGCTTCGGGTGGGAGCGCGCGTGCCGACTGAGACAAGTTCTACTACGGTGTTCCGCCGTGGTTGCATTTGGCCTGTACATGCGTCCCCAAGGCCGTTGTGCGTGGTGAGCCAGCGACCAGTGTCGCCGGGACCATGAACAACCCGAGAGTTTACCCGGCGACACTGGTCGCTGGCTCTTGGGTGAACGACCTTGGTCATAGGGAAGAAGTCAGAAGGCCGCCGCTCCCGCCCGGTTTTTTTGCACGCTCCATTTATAGGAACGGTTCATGGGTTTGGCGGATTGGTTGCGCGAATTTCTTTTCGGCCCGGCTAAAGCGCCGGAACGCCCCGCCGGACCGGCGGCGCCTGCTCCGCAGACCGCATCGAGTTTAACGCGCGCGAATCCCGCTCCACAGAATTCCCCGCGGACTGCACCGGCGGCGCCCGCGTCGGGTCAGCCACCCCGGCCGCAGCCCAAACCGGTCACGCTCAATCTCAACCTCGCTCAATTCGCGCCGCTGAGCCGCGATGAATTAAACAAACGCGCGAAGGCGCTCACCTCGCGCTTCTCCAGTCCGTGGTTCGGCCGCCGCGATCTCATTCCGCCGGCCAGTGATCCGCGTACGGAGATCATCGACCGCGGCATGGTCGGCGCCGGACTGATCACGCCCGAACAGCTTCTCGAAGCGCACAAAATCGGCGACGAAATGGCGCGCCTGAAGCCGGACCTGGCCCATGCCGAAGCCCAGGCGCGGCAGGCTGTGAAACAAAACGAGCAGGAGCGCGCGGAACTGAGAGCGCGCAAAAAAGCGGAGGCTGCCGCTCGCAAACTGAAACACGCCGAAGGCGTGGCGCAGCGCAAGGCCACCGACATCATCTACCTGGGACGCGGCGTGTCGAAGGGCCTGGCCGATCGCCGCGCGAACGTCGAAGCGCTCACCGCCGCTCATCTGCCGCTGCTGGCTACTCCGGCGGACGTGGCGCAGGCACTGGAGTTGTCCATCAAGCGGCTGCGCTGGCTGGCGTTTCATGCCGAGACGGCAACGCGCACGCATTACGTCACCTTCACCGTGCCCAAGAAGAGCGGTGGGACGCGCGAATTGTCGGCACCGCACCGCGATCTCGCCCGCTGCCAGCAGTGGATTTACAATCAGATTCTCAAGCGCATTGAAATTCCCGAATGCGCACACGGATTTACCCCCGGACACAACACCTTGACCAACGCGACGCCGCACGTCGGCCAAAATGTGGTGGTGAACGTGGACCTGAAGGATTTCTTCCCTACCGTTTCGTTCCGCCGTGTGCGCGGAATCTTCAAGAAGCTTGGATACTCCCCGGCCGTGGCCACGATTTTCGCGCTGCTGTGCACGGAGTCTCCTCGAAAATCCGTGACGTACGCCGGCACCGTCTACCACGTCGCCACCGGCCCGCGCGTGCTGCCGCAGGGCGCCTGTACCAGCCCCGCGCTGAGCAATCTGGCGTCGCGCCGGATGGACCGCCGCTTGAAAGGCATCGCCACAAAGCTCGGCTGGACCTACACGCGCTACGCCGATGATCTCACATTTTCCGCCAGCCACGACGCGGCTGCAAAGAGCGGCTATCTCCTGGCACGCATCCGTCACATCGCCGAACACGAAGGCTTCGACGTCAACGAAAAGAAGACGCGCATTCAACGCGCCAACACCGCGCAAATGGTGACGGGCATCGTTGTCAACCGGCGCCCCGGTGTTCCGCGCAAACTCGCCCGCCGACTCCGCGCGATTCTTCATCGCGCCGGCAAAGAGGGACTCGCCGCGCAGAACCGTGCAAAGCTGCCGCACTTCGAAGCATGGCTCCAAGGCATGATTGCCTACGTCGCCATGGTCAATCCCGGTCAGGCGAAATCGCTCCAGCATGCCTTCGATGCACTGCCAAAACAGATTGGCTGATTGTTACACCAATATGGACAGTCCATTTACCCACGCTATACTTCGCGCTCATGGATTCCTCCTCAAAGATCGTGCGCGATCCTGTCTACAAGCAGTTCAAGGCGGTGATCAAAGATATTCTGTTGAAGCAGGTCCGTTGGCCGGCGGGGTCGCAACTGGCGACGGAGCGGGTGCTCTCGGAGGAATTCAAGCTCAGCCGCGTCACCATCTCCAAGGCGCTTTCGGAACTCGAAGCCGAAGGGCTGATCGAAAAGCGTCCGCCGGGCGGCACCTTTGTCACGGAGAAGGTGAAGTCGCGCGGGCTGGTCAAATTTTTGTTTTATCTCAATGACCCGCTCTCGATTTTTCCCGGCTACGCGTTGGTTCTGTCGGTGCTCGAATCCCGCCTCGCTGCCAAGGGCATCGGGCTGATCTTCACCAGTTCGATCCAGGACGACATGACGCAACCGCGCGCGATTGTGGTGGTCGGGCCGGTTGGTGCGGAGGCGCTCAACGGTACGGCGATGCATTCTCCCAGAGTGACCGTCGATTTCGGTTCGTTCGTCGACGGCGTCGACGGCGTGGAGATCGACAACGTCGCCGGCGCGCAGAAAGCGGTCGAATTCCTCTATGAAAAAGGGCACCGGCGCATCGGGTATCTCGGCTGTTTTAGAAAGACCGAACAGGACGAATGGCCGAATTCGAAACTCCGCCGCGACGGTTATCTCGCGGCGCTGCGCAAACTGAAACTGGAAGTCAATCCGGACTATCAGTGCCTGAGCTGGGCCGAACCAATCAGCAGTAAGCTTGTAACGCAGCGGTTGTTCGAACTGTCGTCACCGCCCACGGCCCTGCTCTGTTTTTCCGAAAAACAAGCGCTTGGCGCATTGGAAGCATCGCGCGGAATGACGCCGAAACGTGGGCGTACCTTTGAGACCATTTGCTTCGCAGACCAACCGCGCGAAAATACGGTCAAGGGTTTGGTCGCGTTCTGCGTCGCGCCCTGGCGGAAAGTGGCTGAAGCGGCGGCCGATCTGGTTTTGCAACGGCTGGAAAAACCGAATGCCACGCCGATTCACAAAGTGCTGTCGTCCGAAGTCATCGCCGCGATAGACCCTGTCTGAAATCCACGCCCGTTCAACCCAATTTCAACTGCACACGTGCACGAGATTTAGTTCAGAAACCTCTTCACCCGTGCAAAAACAGTGTATTATGGTTAGTCCATTGATGGACTATCCATAATTGCCTTCGCGGGCGTTCTCGAGGAAAATGGACCATGGCAAACCGCACCGCTCTCTCCGTGTTCTGCGCGACGGCACTCTGCGTTCTGAGCACGCCGCTCATCGCCGCTGATTTTTACGTCAGCCCGGGAAGCTCCATCACCAATGCGATGGCCGCCGCCAATCCCGGCGATACTGTCCACGTCAACGCTGGCACCTACAACGAAAACGTGCAGATCAACAAGCCTGGCACCAGCAGCGCGTACATCACGCTGATGGCCAACGGAGCCGTCACGATTAACGCCGGCGGCGCGGGTAAGGCGCTGCGCATCGCGGCCAGTTACATCGTGGTTAATGGTTTTGAGTGCACGAATTTCCTCGAAGGCCTGAACATGCGCACGGCGCACATCAAAGTCTACAATTGCAATTTTCACGCGGGATCGTCGAACACGTCGACGGTCTCCGGATCGAACGGCCTGACGGTGAATTTCGATGCAGCCATCGACGACATCGATATCGAGAACAGCAACTTTTATTTTAACGACGCCGGCGGCGCGGACTTCGGATGCAACTCCACGACCGACGTGCTCACCAATATCACGCTCGTAAATTGCAAATTCTACGCGAACAATTGCCTGGGCGGCACCGACGGCATCGGCATCGGTCATCAAGGCACCAAAGCCAACATCACGCTGCTGCATTGTCAGGCCTACGACAATCTCTCCGACGGATTCGATCTTGACGCGCCCGTCTACATGGACGGCTGCATCGCTCACGACAACGACCGCAACGGCGGTCCGAACTGGGGCGTCGGCATGAAGGCCTGGGGCCACACCGGCAACCCGCCCGTCTACGGCCAGGTCCGCCTCTACAATTGCCTCTCCTATAACAATACCGAAGAGACCGCCGGCGGCGGCGGAATCAACGTCGGCGGCGCGAATTCGATTGTCTCCAATTGTCTGGTCTCCGGAAACACTTCGTACGCAGGAATTATTCTCTGCAGCGGATCCAGCGTGACGATCAAGAACACCATCTTCTACAAAGAGCACTACGCCATCTCTGCCGACTCTGATACGTCAGGCCTGACGTTTGACCCGTCCAATGTGATCTTCAGCTGCAGCAGCAACGGCGCGTTGAGCTCCACGGCCGCCGCGCAGGCCAAGTCGTTCGATCCGCAATTTGTGAGCGCCACGGACTTCCACCTCAAGAACACCAGTCCCTGCATCGACGCCGGCGTGACAGTCTCCGGCGTGACGAAAGACGCCGACAACAACCCGCGTCCGTCCGGCATCGGCTTCGACATCGGGCCGTACGAATTCCAAAGCGCCGTCGTTCCCGCGCCGGTGATCACCAGCCCCACGAGCGCCGGCGGCACCACCGGATCGGCGTTCAGCTACACGATCACCGCCAGCAACTCGCCCACCAGCTTCAACGCCACCGGCCTGCCTGCGGGACTTTCTGTGAACACCGGCACCGGCGTCATCTCCGGCACGCCGACCTCCGCCGGAACATCCACCGTCACGATCAGCGCGAAGAATTCCGGTGGAACCGGAACCGCCACGCTGACGCTGACGATCAGCGCAGCCAACGTGCCACCGGTGATCACTTCTGCGCCGTTTGCCTCTCCCAACCCGGCCATGCTGGGACAGTCGGTCAATTTCACCACTGCCGCCAGCGACGCCAATAGCGACACGCTCACCTACGTCTGGAATTTCGGCGACGGCGCGACTGCCTCCGGCGCATCCGCGACGCATGCGTACGCGGCTGCTGGAAATTTTACGGCCAGCGTCACCGTCACGGATGGACATGGCGGCACCGGTTCGGCGACACTGGCGCTCACCATCAACGCCGCGCCACCGCAGGCGCCCGCGATTTCCAGCGCGACCTCCGCCAGCGGCACCGTGGGCAGCGCGTTTACCTATGTGATTTCAGCAAGCAACTCGCCCACCAGCTTCAACGCCACCGGCCTGCCCACCGGTCTCTCGGTAAACACGGCCAGCGGCGTGATCTCCGGCACGCCAACCACGGCGGGAACGTCGAGCGTGTCGCTCAGTGCCACCAACGCCGGCGGCACGGGCTCGGCAACGTTGAGCCTCGTCATTAACCCGGCTACGTCTCCCGGAAAATCGCTCCACGTTTCCAACATCGCCATGAAACTCGCCGGTACGCGTTCCAAATCGGCCAGCGCCACGATCACGATTGTGGATGGCAGTGGCACGCTAATCAGCGGAGCTAATGTCACAGGTACGTGGAGCGGCCTGACGACCGCAACGGTTTCGACCAAAACCACGACGGCCGGCACGATTAAATTTACCTCCGCCAAGTCCACTGCCGCCGGCACATTCACCTTCACCGTCACCGGGGTCTCGTTGAGCGGCTACACCTACGCGTCCGATCAAAACGCAGCGACCCGCGCGTCGATCACGACTTCCGGAGTCGTCTCCATCGCAGCCTCGCCTGCGCTCACTCCAACGGCGACGGCCGCCGCGAGCGTTCCGGCCGGCGCGATCGATCTCGGCACGGTGAAACTCAACCAGCGCTTCAAAACGAAGCTGACGTTCCCCGCGGATTTTCCGACGCGCGGCGTCCACTCCACGGCGACTTCGCTGCCCAAAGGCGCGCGGATCAGTGGCCTCTACGTGGGCGGCAAGGCGACCGCGGCGGGGACGTTCACGTTCACCGTTCAGTCCAAAGCCAAAGTCAGCATCATTGGCGCGGACGGAGAGCGGACGAGTTCCACCGTACAAAACTCACAGGACTACGTGATTTCCGTGCAACCCTGACGCGTCGACCCGCTAAAATGAATTTCGCTGATTCAGGAGCTCCTATGAAATCCACCTCCATAATCCACGCAATCTTGAGCGTTGTTCTCGCGGCGCTGGGCGCGCACGGCGCCGATGCCGACGCGCCGTTTTCCGTCGCGGGGCTCGGCGACTGCGAGAAGATCACCAAGGACGGCGCAGTTCCGGAGTCGCCCCATTTCTGGGACGCGAAAACCAGGTGCCTGAAGCTGCACGCTGGCCGCAACGAAACCGTCGCGGCGCAAATCATGCTCAGCGCCAAGGCCGACGTCAGCGCCGTCAACGTGGAGATCGGCGACCTGAAAGGCCCCGGCGTCATCTCCGCCGCGCAGAATATTCAGCTCAGCCAGGAACTCTACCAGTTCGTCGCGCACGGCGATTGGTCGTGGGGTCCGGCGAGCACGATGCTGCCGGACAAGAAGTGGTACCCCGACGTCCTCGCGCCGTTCAACGATCCGTATGATCCCGCGCACAAACCCGTCGGCGCGCCCTTCGACATCAAGATCGCCAATGGGCCGAACCAGGGCGTGTGGCTCGACCTCTACGTCCCCAAAGACGCAAAGCCAGGAAATTACGAAGCGCCGATCAAGATCACCGTCAACAAAGACGTGAAATATTCCGCGACGCTCGAACTGAACGTGCACGCGTTTACGCTGCCGGATGAAACTCACGTCGACGGCTACGGCGAATTCTACGGCAACTGCTACGACTTCCACGGCGTGTCGTTCAAGAAGGATCCGGATAAATGGTGGGCCGTGGCGAAGCGCTACCACCAGATGGCGCACCAGCACCGCTTCGTCATTTTCGATCGAATGGGCCGCGGGCCGAATCTGGAGCAACTCGACTTCTACGACAAGACCTACGGTCAGATTCTCGACGGCTCGCTGTTCTCCAAGGAACAGGGTTACACCGGACCCGGTGCCAACACCGGCGTGAATTTCTGGGGCGCGCCGTTCGCTCAGGCTTACGACGGAAAGGTCCCCGACTTCGACGATGCAAAATTGAAGACGTATACCGACGGCGCCAAAGCGTTCTGGGACCATCTCGTTGCGAAGAAATGGGACCACAAGCGCATCCTCGCCTACATCATTGACGAAGCCGGCAGCGACGCGCAATCGCGCACGAATACCAGGAAGCTCCAGGACGCGCTCGATGCGGGCGCAGGCAAAGGCAAGATCAATTTGATCTGGACCTCGCACACCGATCCCGCGACGCTCGCCGCCAGCCCCGCCACCGATCCGCGCGGCATCAACCGCTGGTGGTGCCCCAATGGCAGCGCCTGCAATCCCGGATTTCTCGTCCCGCGCGAAAAAGAGGGCGAGACGGTTTGGTTTTATCACTCCGGACACCCCTGCATCGGCGTCCACGGCGTCAACGCATCGGGCGTCGAACTGCGGACATGGGGAACGATCTGCTGGCGCTACAAGGTCAACGGTTCGTTCTGGTGGGCGATGGATTTCTGCGACGCGAAGACGCCACTGACGCGTCCGTGCTACAAGCCCGACGACACGCGCTGGGGCAATGGAGTGCTCTTTTATCCCGGCGCGCGCCTGCCGGACGTCGGTCTTCCCGCCATCGACGGCCCGCTCGCCAGCCTGCGCATGAAAGCGTACCGCCGCGGACTGCAGGATTACGAATATGGCTGGCTGCTCAAGCAGCAGGGCAAGGAAGCCATCGCCGATGCGCTGGTCAAGAAGGTGATTCCCGTCGCGCTGACCGAAGCGCTGGGAAATTCCGGCCTCACCGTGAATGCCGGGGACGAATCCCAGAAAGCTGAACAGACCGGTCGCGCCAACACCGCCGCGCCGAAGGGAAAAGCCGGTCCGGCGTGGAGCTCCGACGTCAATGTCTGGTACCAGCTGCGCGCGGATCTGGCGGCGGAGTTGGACAAAGTCGCGCATCAGTAGTTGGCGCAGTTCGACAAGTTTGCTACCCAAACGTTGCTGAACAATGTCCTGCGAAGTTCGGGTCGTGTAACATTTGACCTGAATTGCACGGGGTGAGTACCACAACTCTTTCATAGGCAAATGTTACAAAATGTTACATAATGTTACGCATTTCTAGGTGTTTGGTGTTTTCCAGTACAACACTACTGTGGTACTTTCCTGGCGACGTACGCAAGCCCTTGGGACGCCGGCAGTTGAGTTCCACGGAGCTCGATTTCATGTGGAACCGACTGCCAGAATATCCCAGCTCTTGAAACTCTATGCTGTTGTCAGAGAGCGGAATACTGCGCGCTTTAATAATAGACCGTGAAATAGGCATTGTCAAATCATTAATACATAAATTTTAAAATTCGGTGCGTCTCCCGCCTTCAAAGCCGGACGTGGCGGGATAAAGCAACCTTGGTGTGAGGCGCCTGGTCTGTACTCACGGGCCGCTCCGTTTTTCATTCGCCGCGCGGCGTTGCCGGGATAATTTGGTCTCATGCCCGAAACCGCCGCACCTGAACCCGCCGCCATCGCCGCGACGCTGCGCCTGGCCCATGCACGCTTCGTGGGACCGGTCACGTACCGCAAACTGGTCCGCGTTTTCGGCTCGGCGGAAGCGGCGCTCGCGGCGCCGGCCGAGCGGCTGCGCGAAATTCCGGATGTCACAGCCCGCACCGTCGATGGCATCGCCGACGCGCGACGCGATCCGTGGGCCGAGCAGGAAATCGCGCGGGCCGCGCAGCGCGGCGTGCAGATCCTCACGCTCGATTCGCCCCTTTATCCGCGGCCGCTGCTTTCAACATACGATCCACCGATCGTGCTCTATGTCGACGGCGAAATGCTGCCGGAAGACATGCTCTCCATCGCCATCGTCGGCTCGCGCCACTGTTCGCACTACGGCCGGGCGCAGGCGGAAAAGCTCGCAGCAGGTCTGGCGGCGGCGGGATTCACGGTCGTCAGCGGACTGGCGCGCGGCATCGATACGGCCGCGCATGCCGGCGCGCTTTCCGTCGACCGGGGCCGCACCATCGCGGTGCTCGGCAATGGCATCGGCACGGTTTATCCGCCGGAGAACAAGGGTCTGTACGAACGCATCACCGCGCAGGGCGTGCGGCGCGGCGCGATTTTAAGCGAACTCCCGCTCGACACGCCTCCGGCCGCGCAGCATTTTCCCGGCCGCAACCGAATCATCGCGGGGATGACGCTGGGCACCGTCGTCGTCGAAGGCTCAGAAACTTCCGGCTCGCTGATCACCGCGCGCTACGCCGTCGACATGGACCGCGAAGTCTTCGCCGTCCCCGGCAGCGTGGAGAGCCCCAACGCGCGCGGCCCGCATCGCCTGATCAAGGCCGGCGCGAAACTGGTCGAAGATGTCGACGATATCCTCGAGGAAATTCGCGAAGTCGCCGAACCGTTGGTGAAGATCAACCCGCCCGATCCGCGCCTGCGCCTCACGCCGGCGCGCGCCGGTAAAACTTCCGCGATCGCCATGCCGCTGCTCGACGATTCGGCCGCCGCGGTCGAGATCCCATCCACACCCGAAGCGCCGACCGGGAAAAAATCGCGCGAAAACGCGCCGCCGCCACTGGATCCCACCCGCCCCACCACGTCCGATCTCCGCGCCCAGAAACTCAACCCGCGCGAACGCCTGATCTTCGATCTGCTCGACCAGAGCACCGCGCGCGCCGTCGACGAGCTGATCGTCGCGAGCAAACTCAAACCGCAGGAAGTGCTGGCAACGCTGCTGGTGCTGGAAGTCCGGCGGCTCTGCAAACAGTTGCCCGGCAAACGATACGTGAAGGTGTAGGGCGGCTCTCCCAAGAGCCACGAAGCCACTCTATTGCCGCAAAACGCACATACTGCTAGACTCGCCGCCCGGAGAATCCACCATGCATCTGCCGCTGCAGAAATTTCAGGAACGCACGACGCATCGCGTCGTCGGTTTGATGTCCGGCACCAGTGCCGATGGCGTCGATGCGGCGCTGTGTGAAATCTCCGGCGCGGGGCGCGGCGGGTTGAAAGTCAACCTGATCGCCGAACACACCGAACCGTATCCGGAATTCGTGCGCGAAAGAGTTCTGCGCGCCTCCGATCCAAAGGGCGGCACGTCAGCGGAAATCTGCGAGCTCAGTTATCTCCTGGCTGAAGTCTTCGCCGCATCGACCAAGCAACTGCTTGATTCCGCCGGCGTCGCCGCGGCCGATGTGGACCTGATCGGCAGCCACGGGCAGACGATCTCCCATATTCCGCCGCGCACCGGCGGCAGCATCTACCAGCTCGGCGCGACGCTGCAACTGGGCGAAGCAGCGGTGATCGCCGAACGCACAGGCATCAGCGTGATCTCCAATTTCCGCGCGCGCGATGTCGCGGCCGGCGGGCAAGGCGCGCCGCTGGTGCCGTTCGTCGACTACCTGATGTTCTCCCACGACACGATCAACCGCGTCGCGCTGAACATCGGCGGCATCTCCAACCTGACCTATCTCCCCGCGGCCGGAAAGCCCGAAGACACGCTCGCTTACGACAGCGGGCCGGGCAACATGATCATCGACGCCATGGTCCAGTACATGACCAAAGGCAACGACTCCTACGACCGCGACGGCGACATCGCCGCGTCAGGCACGATCCACCGCCCGCTGCTGGCCGAAATGATGATGCACAACTATTTGAAATGTAAGCCGCCCAAGAGCACCGGGCGCGAGGAATTCGGCATCGACTATGCGATGAAGATGTTCGACTACGGCAACAAGATCGGCGCGATGCCCCGGGACATCATCACCACCGCGACGGAATTCACCGCGCTGACCATCGCCGACAGCCTCAAGCATTTCGTGATTCCCCGCGGCAAAGTGGACGAACTGATCGTCTCGGGCGGCGGCGCGCTCAACCCCGTCTTGATGGACCTGCTGCGCCGCGAACTCCCGAACCTGAAGATCGAAACGTCCGACAAGTATGGATTGCCGCTGAAGGCCAAGGAGAGCATCGCGTTTGCGATTCTCGCCCGCGAATCAGCCCTCGGCCGCCCCAGCAATCTCCCCAGCGCCACCGGAGCCCAGGGGCCGCGGGTGCTCGGGCAGTTCACGCCGGCCTGAGGGGTCAGGCTCGCCGATCTCCACTGTCATCCGCCCATCGGGCTCGCGCCGCGCCTGGACGGCACGGGATACGCCGTTGGCGTAAATTGACACGCTCTTTCCGCCGCTTAACAGCCAGAGCCGATCGCAGGCGCCTTGCAGGACACGCGGTGTTGCGGGCGGAATATCCTGGATCTGACCCAGCACATCAAGACTCACGCGCGGATTGGATTCGCTCGGATCGATCACGATGCGTATGGCATTTTCCTTGAACGCGGTCAACAGCAATATGTTGGTGAATTTCACGATCGGTGCTTCGTCCATAATCTGTCTCCGCAATTCGGGGGCGTGTTCGGCCAGACGGACTTTCACATCGGCGGGCTGGAGCAGTTCGCGCAACTGCGCCCGGGCTTCGTGGAGCAGGCGTTTAACCGAGCCCTCCGGACTGGACAACAGTTCGGCGATGCGCGCGACCGGCAATTCGTCAAAATAATGGAGCAGTAACAACTGGCGTTTGCGCGGCTCCAGTTCGCGCAGGGCGACCTCCAGCGGTTCGTTTGCTGAAGAGGGTTCTGGCCCGGCGCGATCGGCTTCCGGAACGTCCAAGGTCACTTCGCGGCGCCGCGAGCGTTTGTCACGCTGGTTGAGCGCCGTGGTTCGCGCGATGGACATCAGCCACACTGGAAACGCGACGGAGGAACGCAGCGCCGGCAGCGCCGTGTATGCGCGCAGAAACGTTTCCTGCACGCAGTCCTGCACATCTTCGTGCCGCGCCAGAAAGCCAAGCGCCACGCTTTCGACCATCGGCTGAAAGTGTTCGACCAACCGCTCAAACGCCGGCAAGTCGCCCGCCTTTGCCAGGTCGATGTCCCTCTGGGTCACCCGCTCGCCTCCACGTTCTACTGAAGTCTAGACAGACGGAGCACGCGCCAGGTTCGGAAATCGCAAAGATTATTCGCAAGGAACTCGCCCCAAGCCACGTGTCCTGGAGGTTCCCCTACAACACGTTTCCGACCCTGGTCCAAATTTGTACCAGGGTTGTTCTGACCTTAGGAGCAATTGCTCCTAAGGTCAAAATGACACGACAACCCGTGTGCCAATTGGCACACGGGTTCTGATGAATTGCTTTTTCATCCTCCATGGAATATGTTGATCAGACCATGAACGCGACGCCACTTCCTTCCTTTGCCGGCTTAACAGCCCGCTGTGAACCCCTTGGACTGCGCCGAGAAACGCCTTTACTGCCAGGCGTTTCACGGAGAAACTTGGCGGAACGAGGCTTTTTCAGCGGGCTGTTGGGTATTTAGCGCGGCCCGGCTGATCGGCCGGAGACCGCGCGGCCGCTTCGGCCAACTCCTCATACCTTTTATTGCTGATACTGCATAAGCTGGTAGCTTTTGCGGTCCCGCGCGCCGTCCAGCGCCCGGTGAAACGGAGAATAACGTTACCATGAGCGACAGTCCCAAAAGCGATAGTCCCAGGCCCGAGAACAGCAACAAACCCAAAAAAGACAAACCCAAGGCCAGCGCCGAGCCGGAGATCATGGAGAAGATTGTCTCGCTGTGCAAACAGCGCGGCTTCGTCTTTCAGTCTTCGGAAATCTACGGCGGCTTGAAGAGCTGCTACGACTACGGTCCGCTCGGCGCGGAACTGAAACGCAACGTCAAGGCGGAGTGGTGGCGCACGATGGTCCACGGCCGCGAAGACGTCGTCGGCATCGACGCCAGCATCATCATGCACCCCAATGTGTGGCGCGCGTCGGGACATCTCGCCGGCTTCAGCGATCCGATGGTCGACTGCAAAGACTGCAAGGAACGCGGCCGCGCCGACAAGTGGCCGCAGGTCGCCGAAGGCACGGAAGTCGAATTCAAAGTCATCGTCGATCACCAGAGCGGCAAGAAGGAAACGCGCAAGGGACCGGTGGGCAAGCTGGGCATCGTCTGTCCGAATTGCGGCAGTCCGAACATGTCGGATATCCGCAAGTTCAACCTGATGTTCCGGACCTCACTGGGCAGCATCGATCCGATCGAGACCATCGCCGCGCGGCTGGAAAACAAGTCGCTGAGCGGCGATGAACTGCGCGCCGCGCTGGCCGATGCGATCGGCGAATCGGCCGTCTACCTGCGACCGGAAACCGCGCAGGCGATGTTCGTGAACTTCCTGAACGTGCAGAACAGCATGCGGTTGAAGCCGCCCTTCGGCATCGCGCAGCAGGGCAAGAGCTTCCGCAACGAAATCACGGTCGAACATTTCACCTTCCGCAGCTGCGAATTCGAGCAGATGGAAATGGAGTTCTTCGTGCCGCCGCCGCAGTACGCCGACGAAGGCAAGGACGACATGTACTGGTACAAATACTGGTGCGAACAACGGATGAACTGGTACCAGTCGCTGGGACTGCGCAAGGAGAAACTCCGCCTGCGCGACCACGAAGGTTCCGAGCTGGCGCACTATGCCAAGGCCTGCGCCGACGTGGAATACGAATACCCGTGGGGCTGGGGTGAGCTGGAAGGCATCGCCCACCGCTCCGATTACGATCTGAAAGCGCACGAAAAAGCCAGCGGCAAGAAGCTGACCTTCTTTGATTCGCAGAAGAACGCGCACTACCACCCGTACGTGATCGAACCGGCCGCCGGCGCCGATCGCGCGACGCTGGCGTTCTTGCTCGATGCCTACGTCGAAGAGCCGCCGCCGCCGGGAACCACGGAAGGCCGCACGGTGCTGCGTCTGCACCCGCGCCTGGCGCCGACGAAAGTCGCCGTCTTCCCGCTGGTGAAAAAGGACGGCATGCCCGAAGCCGCGCGCCTGGTCGTCGAGAAGTTCTTCAAGCAGCAGATCAAGGCTGTGTACGACGAGAAGGACGCCATCGGCCGCCGCTACCGCCGCCAGGACGAATGCGGTACGCCCTACTGCATCACCGTCGACGGCCAGACCGCCACCGACGGCACCGTCACCATCCGCGAACGCGACAGCATGAAGCAGGACCGCATCAAGGTCGAAGACGCGGTGGAGGTGGTGAAGAAGCGGCTGGAGTGAGGGAACTGAACGGAGTCATTGGTCATTGGGCATCGGTCATTTGTCATTTTTCATTTCCGAGGAGCGTATTGGTAGTCGTACATGCCTGACTATCGCTCCCGTAGATGACAAATGAAAAATGACCGATGCCCAATGACCAATGACTCCGTTTAGTCCGTTATCTCATTGGCAAATTCCCCGCCCCTCCATTAAGGTAGCGTCCACGCGTCTTTAGAGGCAATTTTCATTAGGGGTCAGCATGCAGCTAGAATGGTTTCGACAGCACAAGATGTTCGTGTATTGGGTGTTGCTCCCAGTCGTGATTGTCAGTATGGCGGCGTTCGGGTTTGGCGGAAGAGGCGGTACGCTCTTTGGCGGATCCGGGCCGACCGTGCGTTATTCGATGGGCAAGACCGAATATTCGCTCAGCCCTAGTGAGACTTACAATTACCGCTTGAAGCTCAGCAAGTATCTGCGCCGCGGCGGTCCGGTGAACTCCAGCGACGTCGGCGAACACATGCTGGAAGTCAGCCTCGCCCGCCACGCCGGTTTCGAAACGGGCACCGAAGAGATGCGCCAGATCCTGCGCAACGCCGTGAAGAACCAGATCCAGATGCGTGAAGGCAAGGCGCCGCCGAAGGCCGACGAAGAAATCTACGGCAAGCTGCTCAACGCGATGCAGATGACGGGCATCGATTTCGAAGAGACGACCCACGAAGTCGCGCTGCGCGGCAAGTTCCAGCAGTTTGCGATGGACTTCCACGTCGGCGACGGCGAACTCTTCGCCGACTACTGCCGCGAAAAGCAGGTCGTGCGCATCCGCTACTCGGAATTCAAGAGCACCGATTACCTGACCAAAGTCCCCCAGCCAACGGAAGAGAAGATCAAGAGCTTCTACAATAACAACAAGGACGTGAAGGCCGAAGAACTCAAGGATCTGGAGAGCGTGCTCTTCACACAGCCGACGATGGCGGCGGAACTGATCGGCTTCGACACCGAGAAGTACCTCGCTGGATTGAAGCCGACCGAAGACGACCTGAAAGCGTTCTACGAACGCCAGAAGCCCATCATTTACCAGGACGGCCCGCCGGCCAAGCCGGGCGATCCGCCGAAGTTCAAGCCGTATGACACGGTCAAGGCCGATGTCGAAACCAAGTGGCGCGACGAGAAGAAGAACCAGGCCACCAGCGAACTGGGCACGATCAAGAACGATCTCGAGAAGGCCGAAACCGCGTGGAAGGACGAACAGGCCAAGCAGCCGGAAGCGCAGCGCAAGCCGTTCAAGGTCGACGAATGGGTCGCCAAAAAGAACCTGACCTACCTGACCTACTGGACCACTCCCGAACAGGCCCAGGATGTCTATAAGAAGGGCAAGAAGGAAATCAAAGCCACCGACGCCGAGTGGGTGAAGGACATTTTCTTCTGGGCGCACGTCCCGGAAATGGGCGGCCGCGGCGACAACGAAAAGTACAAGGATTGGTTCAAGAAGCAGTTCGAAGGTTGGACTCAGCCCAACATGATCGAACCGGGCAAGCCTGAAAAGGGCTTCGTGATGGCGCGCAAGACCGCCTACACCGACGCCAAGCTCAAAGCGCTGGAAGACGCCAAGCCGGCGATCATCGAACGCCTGAAGATTCTCGATGCCGCCGATATGGCCAACAAGGACGCACAGAAGGCGCACGACGACTGGGATCAGGGCAAGGAACTGCCGAAGATCGACGAGATGCTCGAGATCAAATCCGACATCGCCGGCCAGTACAAGTCGCCGATCGCGAAGATGTATTTCTCCTCACCCCGGGGCATCGGCGAAGTGCTCCCCGTCGCGAGTGGCCCGCTGGAAACACCGACGCCGGAGAATCAGAATCCGCCGCCGCACAAAATTTTCTACGTCGGCTTCCCGGTGGAACTGCAGCTGCCCACCGCGGTCACGTTTGAAAAGGACACGGCCTGGGACCGCGAAGAAAAGCGCAGCCAGATCGCTCAGTCCTACTCGCAATACATCGGCTCGACGCTCCAGACCCAAATCAATGCCAAGGTGCTCGTGCCTCGCGACATCAAGGAAACGCCGTTGTACGACGGAGGTCATGGAGGAGACGAGTAACCTGGTATTAAATTTAATACCTGGTTAAAGATCAACACTCCGGACGAACTGCGGGTGAGTCGCTCGAAAGATTGCTAATCGTCGTCAGATCAAAGGGCCCAATTTGTGCCCGAACGGTACCGGCATCTTTTCTCCCACTTCGCGGATCCTCTGTTCGTTGAGGATGCGTCGGGCGTTATTCTGGAAGCCAACGACGCCGCCGCGCTGATGCTCGGCGTCCCGCGCGTCCAGCTTGTCGGCAAGAACACCTCCGACTTTCTCTCCGCCGCCAGCCTGGAGCGGCTCAGTCCGTTGATCCGGGCGCTGCGGCCGGAAGGCTGCCTGCGCCTCGAAGCCCAGTTCCTCGGCCACGACAATGCCGCCATCAATGTCGACCTGACCATCTCGCTGATTCCCTGGAGCGACGCGGACCTCGAAACCCACGTCGGTAAAGTCGACTCCGCGTACCTTGTTGTCGCTCACGAATGTGGCGACCGCGAGAGCGTCTTCCGCGAACTCCACGTCCACCGCAGCGCCGCTCTGGAAAACGCGCAAGGACTGCCGCACGCGCTGTTTTTCGTCTCGTCGCACAACAGCGTCACGCGCTACCCGCGGCAGCCCGACAGCGCGCCGTCGCGGCCGCTGAGCTGGGTGAAGAATCTGATCTTAAGCCCCACGATGAAAGGCGCGCTCGACCGCGCCTGGGCCGGCGAAACCGTGGTCCTGCCGCCGGCGTGGTACTCCGAATTTGCCGTCGCCGCGGGGAGCAACATCTCCGGCGCGATGGCCGCCGTTGCCGAAGAAGGGCGCCTGGCGGAGCTCGCCGCCCACCGCCAGAACTGGCTGGGCGTTTCGTTCAAGCCCTTGCGCGACGAGAACAACATCTCCGGCATTCTCGTGCAGGCCGTCGACCTCACCAGCGCGCGCCTGGAAACCGAACGCAAGGACGTCGCTGAAGATCAGACCGTGCTGGCGATGCTGACGTCGTCGATTCATCACGAACTGAACAATTACCTGAGCGTGATTATCGCGCAGGCATCGGCGATGCGCATGGCGCTGCCGCCGGGCCAGTTGCCCGCTCCCAATATCGGTGCCATCGTTGACGCCGGACAGGATGCGGTCGGCTTGCTCCGCCGCTCCGCCGATTTGCTGGGCCGCATCGAAGGCGCGCTGCCGGAGACCGATCTCAACGCGGCCATCGCCGACGCCGGACACTTGCTGCGGCATATCGTGCCCGACGGATTTGCCGTCAAAGTGGACTTGGGCCTGGACCTGCCCCGCGTGCGCGTCGACGCCCGGCTGCTGCGCACGATGATCCTGGTGCTGGGCAAACACCTGCAGACACGCCTGGTCAACGGCACGCTCACGCTGAAAACCTTCCGCCCGCGGCAACTGCATCCCTCGCTGATTCAGGCGGCCTTTTCGATCGAAGACACCGGCTCGCGTTCCGCGACGCCCAGCGCGCCGGGCTCGCGCCCGCTGATGTCCGGCCACGGCACCGAAGCCCCGGGCATCGCGCTGGCCCGCGCCATCGCCCGCTACCACCGCGCGCAATTGGAAGTCATCACCAGCGGCAAGGGCACGCTGATCGAACTGGATCTTCCCGCCCTCGACGCCGGCGCCAACGGCGGATCAGGCATGAGCAACGGGGTCGCCAGCGCCAGCGGCGACAGTTCCTTTCAGGGACTCACCCGCGCCGCCGGCGAAGGCCCGCGTCCGCGCGAACACGTGCCGCTGCCCAACGACCCGATGCAGATGCCCGCCGCGAAAGCCGGCGTGCGCCGCGTGCTGATCGCCGACGACGAGGAAAACTTCCGCACTTTCATGGGCTGGTCGCTGCGCCAGCAAGGGTACGAAGTCGTCCTGGCCTCCAACGGTCAGGAAGCCTTCGAACGCTTCCAGGAATCGCCGGCCACGATTAATCTCGTGATCCTCGACGCGTACATGCCGCTGATGGGCGGCCTCGAAACGTACCTGCGCATGCAAGTGTTACGCCCGGACCTTCCCGTGCTATTCGCCAGCGGTTTCGTGCGCGGCCCGAGCGTTGAAACGCTGATCGACGGCTGCCCCGGCCCGGCCACCGTGCTGCTGAAACCATTCAGCAGCGAGGACTTGGTCAAAGCCGTCGAAGTCGCGCTCACCCCGCCGCCCGCTGATGAAGAGGAAGAGCCTGAGACCGCGGAAGCGTAAGCGCGCTGACGCGCGAGGGGCCAGGGGTCAGGGGCCAGGGGTCAGAGATGGGAACGCGTACTGGAGCGGCGAGCGGTTGCTGCGCAGTGGTGGGATAGAAGGCAGAAGGCCGTAGGCGATAGGCTCTCCCGTCTCCCCCTTCCCTCCCAGGGAAGGGGGCCGGGGGTTAGGTTTCGCGACGTCTTGCAACACCTCCCACGCCTCGTCAAAACAGCCTTCTACCCTAATTTCTCTCTGAAAAAATTCTTCTCATCCGCTCGGGCTTTGTTACTCTTACGGGCCATGAGCGTAAAATTCTGTGTGCTGGGCTCCGGATCTCAGGGCAACGCGGTGCTGTTGATGACACCGCAGCTTCACGTCCTCATCGACGCCGGTTTTCAACCCGATGACCTCGCTGAACGCCTCCACGGCACCGGCGCTTCCTGGCGCACTCTGCACGGCATCATTCTCACCCACACGCACGCCGACCATCTTTCCAAAAAGTGCCTGACGTACTGCCTCGAGCACGAGGTCCCCTTTATCTGCCACGAACGCCACGCGGCGCATCTCGCCGGCGGGCGTTACTTCAAGCGACTCGCGGCGAAGGACCTGGTGCTGACCTACAACGGCACGAGCTTTCAGTTGCAGGCGTCCGGCGGACGGCGCGCGCAGTTCACGCGCTTTGGACCCGGCGAAGATCTGGCCGCACCCGGCCCGTTGGACGTGCTCCGTTTTCACCCCATTCCCGTGCCCCACGACGCGCCGCCGACGTTCGGTTTCCGCATCGAAGCACGTGGCCCGGAGATCGGCGCCCACGCGTCTGGAGCCGAGACCGTGCCCGTCACGCTCGCGGAAGAACCTTCGACCTATGCAGAATCCAATCTGGAAGAATGGGTGCGCCTGGGCTACCTGGTCGACATCGGCCGCTGCGCCGATGAAGTCATGCAGGCTGTTCACGACGTCGACTTGCTCGCGCTGGAATTCAATCACGACGAACACCTGGAACGCACCAGCGGCCGCCATCCACGCTTGATTCAACGCGTCATGGGCGGCGAGGGTCATCTCTCAAACGGCCAGGCCGCGGACGTCTTCCGAAAAATCGTCGAAACCGGCCCCAACGGCGGCCCGGAAGTTTTAGTGCAGATGCATCTGAGCGAAGATTGCAACCGCGCCGACCTGGCCTACCAGGCGGCCCAGGAAATCCTGCTGATGACCGGCGCGAAAACGCGCGTGTATTCGACGCGCCAGAATCAGCGCGGGACGGTTCATGTGGTGGGACGCCGCCGCGTGGTGTGTCGCACCTCGAATTAATATCTACAGGCAGTGTTCCGGACTATCGCCATGAATTGCTCCATGGAGCACACGCTCTCCAAAGTCGATGCGTTCATTGCGGCGCATCCGGAGTATTCCCGCGACGTGCCGCAACTCGGACAGGGTTCGACCAATCACGTGGTCTACGCGCGGCGGGGCGATACGAACGTCATTTTTAAACACTGCTGCGATGTGGGTCGAAAAGAACGCGAATGTTTCGGCATGCGACACTGGCATGACACGAACCTGGTCGCAAAATTACAGGGGGATTGCGATCAGGACATGGTGCTTATGACCCACATTCCCGGTACGTGGCTGCATCGTGCGAAAGACGTCGACGGAGAGGAAGCCTGGCGATCCGCCTGCCGTGAATCCGGCAAAGCCATCGCTGCGTTGACAATGGTTCCATTGAGCGTCAACGCTCAAAATGAATTTCAAACGCGCTTCTACGAGGAGCGAACGTTTGAAGACTACGCGCGAAAAATTCTTCGTCTGGGCAGGTCGGTGCATGCCTTGGATCCCGGTTTCCAGCACTCCTATTGGAATGAGAACCTCGACTTTATTGAGAATTGCCTCGGCGCGATGCTGGCCGAACCGCCGGTGCTCTACCACCAGGATGTGGGCAATTTTCATGTTCAGGCCGGGCGCTTCATGGGTTTTTTTGATGTGGAATCCTGCCGCATCGGTTGCGCTTCAATGCAGTTGGGCTCTTCACTCCTTCTCCCGAAAAAGGATGACGGCAGCTGGGCGCTTTTCCGCGAAGGCTGGGAAGAGCAGCGCGGTGCGAAACTCACAACGGTCGATCGCGCCTGCGCAGCGGCTGGCAATCATCTGCTCGTCTGGCGCTGGATCACGCGGTACCTGAGTTACGACGGGACGCCGGGGTCGGGCTTCGATTGGGCATCGCCCGCTGATCCGCAGAGCGCAAAAGAGTGCATCGACGGCGTCAACGATATGCTTGGGATATAGACGGGCGAATTATTCCACCTTCTGCGCACTCGGCGGCAAACCGAACGCGCGCAATTCCCGCGTGAGCTGCGCGGTGCGGACTTCGAAGTCGACGACGAAAATTTCCTGGCCGTGCACCAGAAATGTGTCGCGACCCGTCACCATGTAATCAGAAGGAACGGCGAGCAGGCCGAAACTTTTCGTCAGCTTGCCGTCGGCATCCAGCCACGAGCCTTCAATGCTATCGGTGAGGATCCGGAAGCGGTAACCGTTCAGCGGCGTCGATTTGGGATTATCCAGCGGCGGCAACTTCGCGGAGAGTGCCAGTTCATCGAGGTTCGTCGCATAGGCGCCGCGCGATTTGAAGCGCTCGTCCTGCGCCTTGGTGTATTCGCGGATCAGCGCGAGCGTGGCGGTTTCGTTGGAGGTCAGTTCGCGGTGCTTCCACGCCGAGAGCACCAGCGGCGACGCCATCCCGCAGAGAATCACGAGAATGATGAACGGCAGGACGTACTTGTGCTTTTTCGGCGGAGTGACGGGAGGTGCTTCCATGACGGCTTCGTGTCTCACGTGTTGTTGATGCCCAGGTCGCGCATTTTTTCCCAGAGATTCTTGCGCGAAATGTCGAGCAGTTCGGCGGCGCGCGTCTTGCTCCCGCCGCTCAATTGCAGCGCGCGCAGAATATACGCGCGTTCCGTCTCCGCCACAATCTCGCGCAGCGCGCGGAAATTCTGTTCGGTCATCGCGTCGGCCGGATTCACTGCCGGCGCCAACGCGGAACTTGGAGCTGTGGTTGCAGGCGCCTGGACCGGTGGCGGCGTCGCGACCGCGTTGCCCCGGCCGGACGTCGATGCCGACGGTGCGGCCGTCGTGTTGGAATGCGGCGACAGCAGCGTTCCGCCCAGCGACGGGATGCTCATTTCGCCGGCATTCTGGCTCATCCCGGCGGGTTTCTGCAGGAGGTAACGTTCGTCCAGGTGCTCCGACGCACCGGACATTGCGATCGCGCGCATCACCGCGTTTTCCAGCTCGCGGATGTTGCCCGGCCACGAATACTCCGACATCGCCTGCAGCGCTTCGGCGCCGGCAAAGTACGGCCGGCCGCGGCCGTGGCGTTCGATGAAGTGCTGAATCAGCAGCGGCAGATCCGCGGCGCGTTCGCGCAGTGGCGGCAGGCGCAGTTCGATCACCCGCAGGCGGAAATACAAGTCGTCGCGGAACCGGCCCTGGCGGACGAGCAGCGACAGATCGACTTTCGTCGCGGCGATCACGCGAACGTTGATCTTGATCGTCTTCGTCCCGCCGATGCGTTCGAACTCGCGTTCCTGGAGCACGCGCAGCAGCTTCACCTGCGTCTGCACGCTCATGTCGTCGATGTCGTCGAGGAAGATCGAGCCACCGTCGGCCAGTTCGAAGCGGCCGGCTTTCCGTTCGCGCGCGTCGGTGAAGGCGCCTTTTTCGTGGCCGAAAAGTTCATCTTCGAGCAGGTTGTCGGGCAGCGCGGCGCAGGAGAGTTTAATCATGCGCTTGTCGCAGCGCTGCGAGCAGCGGTGAATCGCCTCGGCGGCCAGTTCCTTCCCGGTCCCGGATTCGCCCGTGATCAGCACCGACGCGTCGGACGGTCCAATGGCTTCGATGGTCTTGTAGAGGTCCTGCATCGTCTTGGTTTTGCCGACGATCTTGTCGATGCGTTCGCGGCCGGTGGCCTGCGTGCGCAGCTCTTTCAATTCCGCGCGCAGCAGCCGCAGTTCGTCAATTTTCTGCAGGCGCGCGATGACTTCTTCGTTCAGGAACGGTTTGATCAGATAGTCGGCGCCGAATTTCGTCGCCTCGATTGCCGTCTCGATCGACTGATGCGCCGTGATCACCAGCAGCGACGCGTCGGATTTCTGTTCGCGCGCCGCGGAGAGCAGATCCAGTCCGGAGCCGTCAGGAAGTTGCAGATCGGTGACGACGCAATCATAAGCGCTGTCTTTCAGCGCCTGCTTGCCCAGCGCCAGGTTCTCACAGCGCGTGACGGAGTGGCCCTGATCTTCCAGGGCATCGCCGAGGGTCAGGCGGATGCTGCGTTCGTCGTCGACCAGCAGAACTTTCATGTCTGAAGTATATCGAAAAGCAGGCTGGCTACTAGCGGTACTCTTTCAGGCCGGACATCCCTGCTGGACACGCCTTGCTGTTAGGTCTCTACTAGTAGACACATAAGTACCTCCAAGTGTGAATCCGATTGACGGTATTGGTATCGGTGCGTAAATTGCTCTATACTGAGCCGGGAGTATTGGCGGACTAGTGGGGACGACCTGCACGTGAGCGACGGGGCACCACTCAAAGCATTGAGTCTCGAGACAAAGGCGCTGATTATCGTCAGCGAATTTGAAGCTCGACGCATGCCCATGTTTCAAATGCGCGCCGTCTTCGCCGCCATCATCCGTGACGACGAAGAACGCAAGAGCATCATCGACCTGGTCGAAAAAGATCTTCGCGCCACCGGTTACGCCGATCAGCAAGTCGGCACGTTTCTGACCGATCTGCTGGCCTCGGGCGGGGTGCAGCCGGTACCGGCCAACATGGATGCATCGGTGCAGAGCACCCGTCGGCTACGCTCGCCATTTGCGATGGGTTTCGAATCTGCTGCGGACGCCGCCGCTCAGGCGCCGCCGCCACCGGACGTCAGTTTCATTCCGCGCACGAATCCTCCGACGCGCGCCACGGCGATCCATCCCGCTCCAATTCCCGCGCCGGCGATGCCGCGGGGCACGGTGGCCAGCGTGCCCCGCCCCATTATTCCTCCCACGGTCCCGGCCGCTCCCGCCGCGATGCGCACGGGAAGCAACCCGAGCCTGCCGACTGTGCCGTCCGAACCGATGCAGCCGGCCGGTCAGAAAAGTCTGATCCGCCACGATCTGGCGTTTGGCAAGGTTTCTCCCTCGATCATTCCGCCGGGCGTCACGCCGCCGACGGCGACCCCCGCCGCGCCCGGCACGGCCGCCAACGCCGCGGTGCGACCGACGGTGCTCGTGGCCGACGACGACAAGCGTATTCGTCTCGTGTTCCGTCTGCGGCTTGAAGCGTCCGGTTACATCGTGATCGAACTCGGCGACGGCCAGGAAGCGTGGAACCGCCTGCAGGAAGGCGGCATCGACCTGGTGGTCCTCGACATGAAGATGCCCGGCCTGCACGGCCTGGAAGTGCTGTCGCGGATGGTCGACAAGCAGATCAACATCCCCGTCATCGTCTGCTCCGCCTACGACCAGTTGGAAAACGAGTTCGTCGTCCAGACGCACCCGAAGCTCAAATACCTCGTCAAGCCGGTGAGCCCCGACGCGCTGGTAGCGGCGGTGCGCGAGCTGCTGCTTAAAAAATAACGATGAACTATGATTGATGAATCTTTTACCTTGTAAAGGTGACCGAATCCGTCTCTGCGGATTTTTGGTGGCTCTTTAGCGTGCAGTCTCCAATTCACTTCTAATATGGGAGGCGACATGGGGCTTGATGTGTATGTCGGCACTCTGACTCGGTATTACCTTCACGATTGGCTCAATGTTGTACAGCAGGCGGCGAAGGCTGGAGCTATTCCTCAGGTCACGGTTGTACGCGCGAATGAGCCTGCGGACGCCATTACAGATCCGGCGGTTATCAGGAGCGCTGCGGAGCAATGGCGCAACGACTTGGCGGCGGCGTTAAAACCGCACGGAGTGTCTGATGTTGACTGGAGCGAACAAGGCGAACGTCCTTACTTTACTGATAAACCGGCGTGGGATTGTTACGGCCACCTGCTGCTTTGGACGGCGTATTCCGAACAAACCGAGAAACCATGTCCTAAAGGGTTCGTAAAAGATTGGCATGAAGATCCAATTTATTTACAAAGGGCGAGTGCAAATTCGGGAACAAAGTACAAGCAACTTTTATCGGGTGCCGAATGGTGGCTACCCGCCAATTTCGATTTTACGTTCGCGGCGCCCTGTCTGAGTGGAAAGGAAATCTTCTTAGGCTCCAGCGTGGCGCTACACAAAGAACTTCAGGTACTCAATTCCCGGACATGGAACGTGGATTCAACTTCGATTTCTAACTGGCGACGAAGTTGCCCTGACCATGGCAGTCCGCTGGAGAGTGGTGCACGCTTCGCCTTCGCAGTGTTCTATGAGTTATCCAAACTTTCAGTGGAACATCACTTGCCAATGTTGCTGGACTATTGAGTCCGCACCACTTCGACCCACCTTTCCCGCGCCGTTCTTTGCGTCTTTGCGTCTTTGCGCGAGATAAAAAGCCGCCGCCATGCAATATTCTGCATTCCGACTATTGAACGCATAATATTCTGTGTTATACACAATTTTCAGGACGAGGTTCTGAAAATGCCGCTGGATGCAGAATTACCCGTGCTCGACGCCATTGATCTCGCGATCCTCAGGGCGCTGCAGAACGATGGGCGGATGGCCAACGTGGAACTCGCGGAAAGCTGCGGACTTTCGCCGTCGAGCACCCTTGAGCGCGTGCGGCGGCTGGAACGCAGCGGCGTGATCGAAGGGTACACGGCACGCATCGATCCGCGCGCGCTGGGGCATCAGGTCGTCGTCTTTGTCTCCGTCAATCTTCACGATCACGATCAGAAGGCACTGCTGCGTTTCGAAAAGGCGGTCTCGGAACTCTCCGACGTGCTGGAGTGCCACCACGTCGCCGGCGAATTCGATTTTCTGCTCAAACTGCTCGCGCGCGATGTTGGCGCGCTGCGGTCGGTGCTCGTCGATCGGCTCAGCACGCTGCCGGGCGTCTCCAAGATTCACACCACGCTGGTGCTCGCGACCAGCAAGCACACCCTCGATGTTCCCTTTGGCAATCCACCGGCGGAAGTCGCCGTCGCGTCTGGAAAAACGGAAGGCACACGCTCGCTCACGAAGACCAGCGGCAGGAGCTAAACATGGACACGCATTCAGAAGCAGCGGGTACCCCCGTCATCCAACATCCCAAGCACCACAATCCGCTGGGCGTGAAGTCGATCGATCACATCGAATTCTTCGTCGACGACGTCGACAAATGGGCGAACTATTACATCAACGGTTACGGCATGTACCGCCGCGCGCATGGCGATCCGTCGACGGGCCTGAACGGCCGGCGCGCGATTGTTGTCGGCCAGGGGCGCATCAACTTTCTCTTCGCGCAAGCCGCCGGACAGGGCAGCGACGCGGATTTCATTCGCGACTTCGTCGCCAAGCACGGACCGGGCGTGCGCGACGTCGCCTTCCGCGTCCGCGATACGGCAGTGGCCTTGAAGCACGCGGAAGCTCAGGGCGCGAAGATTGTGCGGAAACTGGACGAGCACGACATTTTCATCGGCGGTTCGATTGCGGCGTACGGCGACACGATTCACACCTTTATTCAGCGCAAACGCCACGGCGCGTTTGCGCCGGGGTACGTGGACTGCGGCGGCGGCATCGAAGACGGCGAGATTCAGCTCGCGATGATCGACCACATCGTCGCCAACGTCGAGAACATGGACGAATGGGTCGCGTTTTACGCGCGCGTCTTCGGTTTCGATCAGACGGCGCACTTCGACATCAACACCGGCCGCAGCGCGCTGATGAGCAAAGTCGTCGGCGACGACGACGGCTACATCAAGCTTCCGATCAACGAACCCTCGAGCAAGAACTCGCAAATCCAGGAGTTCCTCGACGAATTCAAAGGCCCCGGCGTCCAGCACATCGCGCTGCTGACTCCCAACATCATTTCCACCGTCCGCGAAATGCGCGCCCAGGGCGTGAGTTTCATGGACGTGCCGGACACGTACTACGACGCGGAGTTCATCAAGCGCGTCGGCGACATTCGCGAAGAACTGCAGAGCCTGAAGGACCTGAAGATTCTCGTCGACCGCGACCGGCCGGATGGGTATCTGCTGCAGTTGTTCACGCATCCGGTCTTCGGCCGCCCGACGTTGTTCCACGAAATCATCCAGCGCCGTGGTAATTCCGTCGGCTTCGGCGAAGGCAATTTCCGCGCGCTATTCGAAGCGATCGAACGCGAGCAGGCGAAGCGCGGATCGTTGTGAGGAATGTCGAACGACGACTGTTACGGATTGGACAGCAGCCGCACTTCCCCATCGGTGAGTGCGCGTAGATAGATGCGGTATTCGTCGATGGCGCAGGCGGGGCCGGCGTACCACGGGTCCTTGCCGATGTAGACCGGACCGCAATTGGACATGACGCGGCCCCCCAGCTGCGCTTCGGAATCCGGTTGTCCGTTGATAAAAATCTTCAGCATTTTGCCGCGCTTGACGTAGGCGACGTGCGTCCACGCATTCAGCGCGATTTTGGCGTTGGTCGCTTCGACGCCGTCGTTGCCGTTACCGAGCGTGGAAATGCGGCAGTGGATGGAATCGGAATCCGGCTTCATCCACAGCGCGAACGTGCGCTGATCATCGGACGTGCCTCGGTGCGTGATGTTCCGCCAGCCGCCGGTCGCGCTTTTTTCGAGGTAGAACCAGAAGGCGAGCGTGAAGTCGGCGTCGTCGCGGCCGACGTTCAGCAGCGGGTCGTTGTAGGTGACCATTTCGTCGTTGCCGTTGAACTTTAACGCGCCGTCTTTCCTGCCGGGAATCCACGTGGCTTTCACGTCGGCCTTCCCGCCGCGGGTGCCGGAATTCGTGGCGCTGGTGCCGGAGCCCTCGTCGAAATTGAAACAGACCGCCAGTCCGTCCTTCGAAACCGTGCCGAGCAGATTCTGCGCCCTGAAAAACTCATACGCGCCGGCGTCCTGAAAGAGCTTTTCAAAATCCGGCGGCTGATCGGCGTTGGCCCGGCGCGCGGCGGCATAGAGGAATCCGATCAGTTCCACGTGCTTGCCCGGATTGGTCTTCGCTACCGCGAAGAGCGCCGGAAGGCTCGGCCGATACAATCGGCTGAGCGACAGCTGCAGCATCTCAACGAACGTGTGTTCCAATTCAGGCGAGATGTCGTGGGCGAGGCGTTCGGCCACCAATTCCGGAACGTGCTCGTCGCCCATGGCCTGAAGTTTTTTCAAGATGAGAAGTTTCATTTCATCACTGCTGCCCGCGTACGAATTGCGCAGCACCAGCCGGCCGGCATCGCCGGCTTCCTGAAACGCCTGCGAGGCGAGTTCCGCGCAGCCGGGGTCGGCCAGGCTGCTGGCGGCGAAGCCCAGCGCGTCGGCCTGATTTTTTTCGACGGCCACGCGCGTCGAGAGGTCGTACACGGTTTCGGCAAACTCCGGATGGTCGTTGAAGTTCACCTGAATGCTTTTGACGAGCTCCAGCGCGCGCGAAAAATCGGCGCTCTGTTCCAAGGCGCGAACCTGTTGCACCGCCGGTTCGAAGTCCTTCGGATCGCTCGGTGCCTTCTTCGGTGTAATCGCGACGTCCGGCTGAGGCTCTGCTTTTACCGGAGGCGCGGATTCGACGGCGCTGGTTTTGACGATTGGTTCAGGCTGTGGAGCAACGAGCGTGAGTGTCGCGGCCGGCTTCTGCGTCTGCCCACAACCCGCAAGTGACAACGCCGCACACGCAACAAGGGCGCGGAGGGCGCAGGTCGGGTGCGGATTCAGCGGCAGCAGCGTCACGATGGTTTTACATCCGAGAGATCGTTCCGTTGAAAGGCGACGATCGATTCTGGGTTGAATTCTAACCCTGGGACAATTTTGTCCCATGGCTAAAACGCTGCATTTTGGGGTCTTTCCGCCTGCGATCAGCACTCGCTGGAAGCGCGGACGATGTCGTCGATCAACGCGTCGACGCGCGCGCCATCCTCGCCGGTCGCGAGGGGCACCGTTTCGCCGCGCAGCGCCAGCGCAATATATTCGAATTCCCGCGTGTAGTAGTTGACGCCATTGATCGTCGAACCTTCCCAGCCTTTGCTCGCTTCGTCCCAGTGTTCGGCGACGGGCGCGTCGGTTTCCGGGCGGTCGGCGACGGGTGTGAAGATGCGCGCGAGTCCCGCGTCCCCGCGCAGTTCGATCAACTCGTCGCGCCCGTTTTCGCGACGGCCGACGCCGGTCAGGGGCGAGAAGGAACTGTCGAGCAGGATCGACGCGCCGTTTTCCATCTCCAGCAACGCGTGCGCGGCGCAGTCCATCGGCGCGCAACCGGCGCGGTATTGCAAGCGCGCGCCGACGACCCGCTTGACCGGGCCGGCGGCCCAGAGCAGCAAATCGAGCATGTGGCTGTCGACCATGGCGAGCATGCCGCAGCCCGCTTCGTGCCGCGGGTCTTTGGGATTTTTCATCGCGGACGCGATGTTCTCCCAGACTTTCACGTCGCAATGCATGTGCACGCGGACCAGCCCGCTGGTCAGCGGCCCGATCTGCTGCGCGTACGCGTGAAACTTCTGCATCACCGGATGAGCGCGTTTCATGAAGCCCACGAAGAGCGGCTGGCGCTCGTGGCGGGCGAGTTCAATCAGCTTCTGCGATTGTTCAGCGTTGGCCGTGAGCGGCTTTTCGCAGAGCACCGCGCGTTTGGCTTTCAAGGCTTGAGCTGAGAGCTCGAAATGAAAACGGTTGGGTGCGGCGATGGTTACGAGCTGCAGGTCCTGCTCCAGCAGTTGCCCGACGGAACCCAACGCGAGCGTCGTATGCGTCGTGGCGAAGGCGTTGGCGCGCGCGGCGTCAACATCGGTCACCGCAACCAGTTCGTGTCCGGCGGCTTTGATGGCCTTTGCGTGCGTGTGGGCGATGCCCCCAGCACCGATGATTCCGACTTTCATGAGTTAATCTCCGTATTGATGGTCATTTTTAAAATGACTAACGTACTTTTAAAATGCTAACATTATTAATACATCAGCGCTGACGCTTGTCATTCGAATTCTGACATGAAAACGACTCGGGCCACGTGGCCCGAGTCGTTACGTTTTCAACATTGATGCTGTTGCTGATGAAATTCTAGGCCAGCACCGACTCCAGCATCCGCTTGCGCGCTTTCTCCTCGTCGCTCATCGCCGCCAGCAACGCGCCCCAGTGGCGCGGCGGAGTTCCTGGCTGCCCAGTGAAGGCGTAGCCTTCCGGCGTGAAGATCACCTTGCTGTTCTCGATGCCCTCAAAGCCGAAGGACTTGCGAACGTTGAGCATGTTTCCGGCGAACGCCATTCCGGATTCAGTAAAGCCGCTCTTCTTGCCCCAGCCGGGGTAGCAGTATTCCAGGACTTCGCGCGCCATGTAATGGACGTAGAAAATGCGGCGCATCGTCTTGGTGAGATTGCCACGCGAACCGTGCGGCGCCGACAAGCTGTGGAAGAGCACATCGCCGGGCGCCATCAGCATCGGCACCGCGCCAAATTTCGAGAAGAGTTCGTCTTCGGTAAAACGTTTGAGGTCGATATGGCCGACGAGGTGATGGCCGGGAATTCCCCAGACGCAGCCATTTTCGATCGTGGAGTCGTCGAGGTAAATGTCGACGTCGAAATTCGGCACTTCGAAGGTCGACGCGTATTCTTGTTTGGTCGAACCATACGGCGGATCCTGATGCCACGTGATCGGCACGTTGCCTTCAGGAAGTTTGCAGACAAAGGAATCGTTGATCGGCAGGAACGGATGGCCGACGCATTGGCCGATGCATTCCAGCAGTTCCGGCTTGACGGTGACGGCCTGGAAGATCGGGTCGCGTTCCCACATTCGTTCGCTGCGGAAGTAGACTTTGCCCTTGCCGGGTATGTTGGTGTAGAGGTGATCGGCGCCCAGATTCGCGACGCCTTCCTCCTGCACGCGCGTGGCGGCAGCGCGGAGCAATTCGAGCTCTTTGCCGGCGAACATGCCACGCAGAATCAGAAATCCTTCGCGGTGAAACTGATCGACCTGCTGTTGGGTGAGCATGGATAAGCGTTCCTATCAAAAAGAGTGAGTGGAAGCTGACCGGAGCACTCTATCTGCAGGAGTGGGGTGACGTCTGCTCGTCAGTATTGCGAAATGTGATCATTTCGTGCTGCACGTTGCGGTGGAGGCCGACCCTTCTTTCTCTCCACGCAAAGTCGCGAAGCCCAAGATCACGCCCCAGATCGGTAATGCATCACGCAGGGATGAACGAAACTCCTTCGCTTCACGAAGGAATTTCGCGCATCCGTGGCACCATCGGCCACATGCGTTTTGAATTCTTCACGGGTGTTCTGGCGGACGTTCAAACCGTGGCGCGGTGCTGGATTCCGCGGTCCGCGTGCGGGCGCGCGCGGGGGCGTTTAGGTTGTTGCGGATTTCGGCGACGCGCGTGGCGTCGTAGGTGCGGGTCAGCAATTCAGAGCTGTTGGGTCCGCCGGAGACGATCCGGACGGTGATCGTTTCCAGTGCGCGGTCCTGCTTGATCGCCAGCATCGCCACGCGCGAGGCTTCCGCGCCGATCGGGTCGTCGGTCTCTTTGTTGATCGTCGTGCCGTCGTCGGAGGAGTTCTGAACCTCCGGCGGCTTAACGTCGGTGGCGACTGTGACCAGCAGGTGTTTGCCTTCTTCGATCTTGTACTGCTGAATGCGCGGCGTTTGCGTGTACGGCGTCAGGGAGCCGACGCGGTGGTAGAGTTCCGAGAGCAATTTCTGTTCGGTGGTTTGCAGCTTGCCGAAATGCGCTTCCTTCCACTCCTGCGTCGACTTGCGCAGCGCGACGATGGCAGTGGTGACATTGGGAGGCGGCTGGCCGCCGTACTTTTTGTCCATCTGCGTTTCGACGGTGTTGATGCGGGCTTCGGCTTCCAGCAGGCAATCCTTCGCCAGCAGCGTTTTGACTTCGTCGGCCTGCGTGGCGATCTCGCTGAACGCCGCCTTCTCTTCCTTGTGTTCACCGGTGACGATCAGGCCGTAGGAGGTCAGCGCGATCACCAGCAGTCCGGCGGCCACCGTCCCCAGCCGCGATTTTCCATCCAGCGTGAATCCAATGGTACCGACGAGCAGCAGCGACACGCCGAGCAACAGCCCGATCAGCAGTGCCTGGCTGGGCAGAAAAAATCCGACGACGCCGAGGATCGCGAGGGTTACGACGCCGAAAATCGCGAGCGTGGCCACGGGCAACTGCGCCTGGTTGCGGCGGTTGCCTTTCACGCATTCGACGCAGATGAGATTGCCTTCAAGGAAAATCGCCGTGCCCTGGTTGACACTGCGCGGTCCCAGCGCTTTGGCGCACTTCGAACAGCTCCAATGCCCCGACCCCGCTGACGTGGCGGACGTGGCGGACGTGGCGGTTGCTCCCGGTGCTTTGTTGATCCCCGATTTTGCCGGCGCATTGACGGTCAGATTGCCGAAGGGATTGATGCTGTTGGAGGTGGGCTGGTTGGCTGAGCGCGCCGGCTGGCTCATCTGGCCCGCCTGGCCTGGGCGCGACTGGGGGCGCAATCCAGCCGCCGAGCCGCCACTGAGTGAGGACGCGGGGGGGACAGGCGTAAACTTACTGGGCGTGCGGACGCCGCCGGGCGCTCCGCCCGATGCGGGAGTGAAAGTCCCACGCGCCGGATTGGAAGGCTTGGGATCCGTCGCGCGGCGGCCGCCGATCGGCATAAACCGTCCGGTACCTGCTCGTGTTCCGGTTCCTGATGCAGCTGACGGTCCAATTCCACTACTGCTGCCGATGGGCACATATTTGGCCGTGGAAAGACGCGGAGGCTGAGCGGCCAGCGGGACGCTCGGCGGCGTGGGCGTGCGGGGAGGCTGAGGATTGCGAACGGTTTTTTCCGGTTCGGCAGCGTCGCCGGACGGAACGTTCGCCTTTTCACCCGACATTGTGGTCTCCAACACGAACGTCATCCTCCGCACTGCGGCCCGTCGTTACATCGTCGATCAACTGCATGCTGGCGTTCAATCTCCCTGCGTGGCCCGTTGTTGCTCAATGCCCTGATTCAGACACCAGATCGAGCGGATGATGATGCGCTTCTTGATCTGATTGGCTGGCGTATAGATGACGTCCGCGCCGCGCCCGCTGGGTACGCCCGCCGGCGGCACCTGGTTGATATCGCAGCCGGTGGTGATCTCGCCGGGGTTGAGGGCCCGTTTCCAGTCGCGGATGTGGGTGGAGTTCGAGTTTTCCAATTCCGCCACACCGCCGCTCATCGCTGGGTTGTATCCGCCAACTCCCTTCCACGGCATGCGGGGCTGATTCGACGTGCGCCCAAACGGCGTGGTGTAGGCACCCGTGTTACCGCGATTGCGGGCGTACAGACTGGGGCAGGCGTCATCCAAGTAGGAATCATCCAGCCAGCCATTGCTGGTCATCGGCAGTGTGCCCTGATAGGTCTTGACGCGGCGAGGCATTTCGTTTTTGTACCACTGCCAGAATTGAGCGTCCGGCGCTGCGGGGCCATTGGGCGTCTGCATGTTCGGATCAGGAGGAACGGTCTTGAGCATGTTCTTGGTTGCCGGTTCGCTCACAGACGTCTCCACCTTGACATCGGGAGCGATCTGCACGACACAGCCCCACTGATTCCACGACTGATCCAAATGCAGAGCGGGATTGCCCGGATTGGCGACGACTGAGGCCTGATCGACCAACTGCGCGTTGACGATGATCAGAAAGGTCGTCGACGTCGTCGTCAATTCTGTCGAGAACGAATCGGGCGTGAAACACAGCTGGCGGAACGGAACGTCATGCTGATTGGATCCTGAACGATTCATCTGGTTGTAACCGGTACTGACGATCGTGCCCCCTGAGCCCAGGACCATGTCATCCAACCACGGTCCGGTGGGAATTTCGGGACTTCCGGTGACAACCGTGCCATTGAACTTCCGGCCGTCCGCGGGATCGAACGCGTTTCGCGAGCAGATGTCGTTGCCCTTGGGCAGCAGCGTCATCATGCGGGTGTGATGGTCATACAAATGTGCTTCCCACGCCGGATCGGGTCCATTGAAGCTTGAGTAGTACGACGTGGCGCTCAGTTGAGGATTGTCCACCCAGCGTGACGAGATGTTGCCGATCTTCGTGGCCGCGGTCAGCGCGGGAAGCGGCCACGTCACCAGCGAGAAGGGGTAAACCGCGGGACTGGGTACGGTACCCAGATTGAACGTGGGATTGCCGTTGTTTGTGGCTCCCAGCTTTTTGCGGGAAGGACGGACGTCCGTACCGTTGATGCCATTGATTGCGGAATCATGAATGATGCTGGCATCGATCTGATAGGCGTCGTCCATGTCTTCCTGGCGACCAACCTGTAGCGCGTAGAGTTCGTAAATCGGATCGCCAGCGCCGTAGGCTGTGCAACCGTTGAACACAGTAATGTCAACCGGCTTGCCGGGGACCATGTTGTCATAGCACGCGCAAGCGGTGCGCACGTCCAGTTTTCCCGGAGCGATCTCCGGGACGAAACCCGGGCCCACGAAGACAAAGTTCACGGTGCCATCCGTGTACGTGGCATCGAGCTGACCCGCCGGGCGCGGCGGAAGCGGCGTTCCCGGCGGCAGCCCGGCCACCGCTGTCGTGTAGGCGGGATTGGTGAAATTCTTGCTCAGACAATTGACGAGGTCGTCTCGCACATGATTGCGAAAATCCGTGAGCGATACCGGGAACCGCGGCGCGCTGTAATTCGTGACCAGACACGGATGCGTCGGCGCAGGCAGCGGTGTAGTAGCCGGTGTGTACGTCGACGGGTAGGTCTTGATGGCAGTGGCACTGAAGGGCTTGAACTTCTGGTTCACTCCGCCATGAGAGTACGTTCCAGTAAAGTAACGGCAGAGCGTTTCCTGGTACTGGTAGGCGAGCTGCAATTTCAGCGTCTCGACGAGTATCTTCGCTCTGGGATCGAGCACGCACCAATCGCGCTGCGCATTCGACCACGTCGTCCCGCCACTCGCCGCTGGCACCGCAGTACGCAACGTTTTGACTCCACCGATCATGCAGTACGTCGACCACGGATCGTTGAACCAGCCGACCTTGATGATGCGCCGCAGCGATTCGACGTTCCAGACGCCTTCCATCGTGTAGCAGGGAGGATTGCTCCAGTAGTCGAAAGGGAGAATCTCACCGGAATTGTAACAGGTGTTGACGTTGACCGGGCTGCGGCCAGTGTCGGGGTCCGTGTAGCCCGTGGTGAAAAATCCCGCCATGCCCCATGGCAGGAACCCCGCGCTCTGCGGATTGCCCCAGGTGAAGCCCGACGGATTGGTCGGCGGAGTTCGGTCGTACTGTTTAGGTGCCGGACACGGGTTCACCGTTGCGTACAGCTGGGAGCCAAGATAAACCGTGGCGGCTGTAGTCTGTCCCAGCGGAATGCCATCGGACTGAATGATCGACGAGATGCAGCTGTACTGCGGCCCATACATGCTCAGCCACGACGAGTTCTTCGTTGCAAAGCAGAAACTTGCGGTGTTGTTGATCGGAGCACCGTCGCTGTGATAGTCCCAATCCGGCCAGGCCATGTAGCGCGCGGAGTGGCTGGCGACGCGCCACGCTTCATGGTAGCGCAACGGATTATAGGGCACGCCGTTGGGGCTGGCGACATCGCGCCCGCGGCGCAGACTTTCGAGATAAAGAGGTCCGTAGCCGTCCGCAATCATGTGCGCCATCTGGGCCTGCGAGGGCATGCCGTCTTCGTTCCAGTCGTTGACATTGATGCAGCAATTGGTGTCCATCACCTGGACTTGCGCGCGTCCGCGGATGGCGCCACCCGGGAAGTAGTCGGCGGGAAGATAAATCCAATTGGTCTCCACGCCCGGCTGAGTCGCCGGCTTCAATGAAAATCCCCAGCCGCCGCCCACGATGCTGTCGTTCCGGGGCAGAAAGTCGCACGTTCCGTTTTGAAGCGTCCGGAACCACCACGGCGAGCCGGTAAGGCCGGTCGCACCGGGAGTAAGCGTATACGCGCAGGGTACCTTCTCGTCCATGCTGCCGGTGCCGGACATCTGGTCGGTGCAGATATTGGCCAGCGTGTAGTCCAGCGCCGTGTGCATCACGTCCACCACGTCGCTCTTGTTGCGCTGCGCGGAGACGGCCAGGATCTCACCGCGTGTGTATGACAGGAAACCGATGCAGACGGTCAACAGCACGGCCAGGATGCCGATTACGACCAGCAACAAAAAGCCCCGGCTGGAAACGGCACCAGGCCCCGTTGCAGTAGCATTGTTTCGTGTGGTGCGCTGCTTCATGTGCTGCAGTTCCAAATCCGATTCCCAAAACGCTCTACGGCCATTGATACGGTTTGACGCCATCCTGCGTGATGATGCTGTTTTCGGTCGCGGACGAAAAATCGGACGTGGTGGTGAGGTCACCGCGCGAACCGTCGCCATTGAACGCGTTGGGCAGCGACGGCAGGTACTTGGTCCGGTTGTAGACCGCGTGCATCGTGTTGTTGGGCTGCTTCAGGTCAGTGAAGTAGGCCGTGTCTGCCACGACACCTGGGTTCAACAGCGCGTTGCCATCGCCGGAGCCGCAGGGCAGATGGACGATGCGGCTGAGCGTCAGCGTGGTGCGCTTGTCGACATCGCAGACCGTGATGGTCGTGCGCACGGCCTTGGGCATGGGGAAGAAGTAGATCACCGTATTTTCCGGCAAATCCATGTATTTTTTCTGGGTGTCGTCCCAGTAGGAAACAGCAAGGTCCATAATCTTGACCTGGCCTCCGCGGCGCTGGCGCTGGAATTCCAATTGGCCGGGTCCGCCCGATCCTCCAACCAGATGCGGTACCTTGATCTCGCGCCCGGGTCCCAGGTAATTGGCGGTCTGGTCGTACATGGTCTTGGCCGCCTGGATGCCTTCCCATTGATTGGCAACCGTTTCAAAAATAAAAGCGAGTTCCACCTGGCCCACGTCGCCGAGCTGTTCGGAACGGCTCCAGCGTTTCTGGCCGGCGTCGGAGTCCGCTTCTTCGCCGAGTTCGAAATCGTGCTGGTACAGCAGCGTGGAACGCATCGAGCATTTCCACGCTTCAGGAAACGTGGCCTCAAGAATCGGATAGCTGAGTGGAAAGAATTTGCCGCCGGGAAACTGGCGCATGGACGGCACGTAATTCGAATTGGTGCCGTGGCCTTCCAGTCGCAGGTAGTTCACCGCGTCACTGATGCGCCGGTCGTGCTTGTACGCGATGTTTCCGGTGTCCATCGTTCCAGGCAAAATCACTGGACCGGTAAACGGCGGCGTGAACGGATCGGTGTCCATCCACGACACGTGCTTGATCGAGAAGTGTTCGCCCTTTTCATTGGTGATGGCCAGCTGCAGTTCCGATTCGACCAGGTCGAGGATGTTGCGCGCCGATTCGTAGACAGCCAGCTTCCGTTCGACCACCTGCACGGTTTTCGTCGAGAGCCGGAAGACCGGCACGATCATCGTCATCAGCAGCAGGCTGACGGTCAGCACCACCATCATCTCCACCAGAGTGAAGGCGCGCGGTCTCAGCGGGTTGTGATGCGTATCCTTCATGAACTTCCGATCCCCGTTTTTACAGCTGGCCGTACGAGTACAGGTATTGCGTAAAGCGCATCTGCCGCGTGGTGCTCTTCATGCGGATGGTGATGTCGACGCGGTAGAGTTGAATCCGCGAGACGCCGCCCGGGGCGACGTTCGTGGGAAAAAAGAAATTCGCCGGAAGCGGAACATCGGTGGAGCCAATGCCGTTGTCGATGGCGTGCGTCGCATCGACACACCATTCGTAGCGGTCGATGTCTTCGAAGTACTGGTACGGATCACCAGCGTTGTGCGCGAAATCGCGCCACGGATCGCCCTCGCTGTTGAACGGTTCCTGATTCCCCGCCATATAAGGTGTTGTCGTCGGCAGGTAACCGCCGGGAGTGGGATTCAGCTGCACGGCCGGATCGACGCGGTCGCGCCGGAATTCCGCGAATTTCGAATGCGCCAGATGGATCGCCGAATCCTGAAAGATCACCCACGTCGCGGAATTGATGCCCGTCGGCATCGCCGCCAGCACGCCCACGATGCCGATCAGGAAGATGAACATCGCGATGATCACTTCCAGCAACGTCAAACCGCGCGGCCGGCGCGCTCTGCTGCGGATGGAAAGGATCGGTGTTTCAAGCGTGGTGCGCACGGCGTTCCTCTTTGCGTTTACTGTTCGACGAGCTTCGGAATGTCCAGCTTGTTGGTCAGCGGGTAGTACGTGCCCGACGGGCCATACAGTCCGCTCAACTGAAAGTTCAGCACCCGCGGTCGGGCCGAAGTGAGCCATTCGCCACAGGAGAGCAGGGTGTATTCGCCGGTCTGTTCATCGAAAATCAAAAGATTCCACCAACTGTTCACACCGTCGATGGGCATCGCCATCGCGCCGGTCGAGGCGAACGTGATGTTGTGGCGTTTGATTTCGCCTTCGGCCGTGGCCATGTAGTCTTTTGGCCAGCCGAACACGTATTTGGGCGCGGTCGCGTTGTTGCTGAACTTGCCCGCGAGAATGCGCACGCCATCGGGATAAGAGATGGGTTCGGGCGTCAGGCAGCGGTCGGGGTGGCGGTACGGATACCAGTTGGCTCCATCGAACGGAAGATTGTAGGGCGTTGTGCTGCCCATGCAGCCGCCTTCGTTCTGAAAGTCGCCACTGTCGTAGGAATCCCGCACGGTCCAAACTTCAATGCGACCCTTGCTCGGCAGCACGCCGGGCAGCGGTGGGGTTTTGCAGCTGGTCGGATCTTCACCGAAATACACGCCCACCATTTTTCGTGTCCGCATCGCTTCCGTGCGGGCGCGGTAGAGCGACGTGGAGATTGCCTTCACCGTCTGTTGTACTTTTGTCGTCTTCACAAACTGGAAGAGCATCGGCGTGGTCATGGCCGTCAGAAGCGCCATGATGAAGATGACAAGAATCAATTCGATCAGCGTGAAGCCGCGCGACCGATTCAAATGAGCGAAGCGATTGAATCTCATTTTTGCGACTCCCACGTGCAACGTTCAAATGAATGACTCGACGCCCGAGAATGCAATGCGTGGACCACATTTCAAAACTTCCAGCGCCGCGAAAATTGCACGGGGCACTGTGCGAATTTTTCTCGCTTTTTCTCTGCCACCTTTTGGAAGTTCGCGCGTATGTAGCCGTTACTAAAACATTCGACATAACTGTAGTTTAGATTTCGTAAATCGCGACATATTTTTCCGCGATTCATGTCTCAATCTGCGTCCGATCAACTGCACATCCTGTACAAAATCCACAACCACATGGTGTGTAAAACCTTAATGGCGCCCATGTGCAACTTGGTTTTGTATTAGAAAAGCATAGCGCTGCACGTGGGGGAGCGCATTCGGGCGGGCCTTTGATTCAGGATTAAAGCCATCTTAAGTCAATGTTATACTTTATGCAATTGTAGAAAAGGGCGATCAGAACTCTGCGCGCAGCCTTCTCCGTCTCGTAGGGCGAAACATCACCAGGATCGTCACGCAGCATCGCATGGAAACTCTCAAAGTATCCGCTGCTGATGTAGAAGAACCGCGTGACTGTGGAGGCGCAGTCAACGCGATTTTAACCCACCGCACTGTTTGAGATGCGCACGGCAAGGCAACATCCAGATCATTTATTTTAAGGAGCTGGAGCGCTATTGACATAGTTCCTTTAGAGCTGCGGTTGCATAGACTTGATTTCGTTAGAGTTAACGAGTTGTAAATAATACAACAAAATGGCACTCAGATGCCCCTCCCGGTATCGTCAACGGTGTATTCAAGGAAGCAACGACGACGCGACTTCCCAGGATCTAATCCGTGCATCGACTTTTCGGCTGCGTGATTCTTTTCCTGACTCTGCTCGCGCCGCTGACGGCGCATGCGGTCGAAGAATCCACGCGCCTGGAAACCGCGTCGTATCTCTCGGAGCAGCTCGACACCGTCCTGCAAGCCGGCGAGCAGCCGCCGGTGTGGCTGACCGTTTTGGGTGAACGTAAGACGTACAAAATTTTAAGCTGCACCGACGCGCTGCTCACGGTCGACGTGCAAGGCAATCCGTTTCCGGTGAAGTGGAAGGAAATCTCCGCCGAAGACCTCGCCGGCATCGCCAAGTCGATCGCTTCCGACAAGGGCGAACGTCTCGTCGTCGCGGCGGAAGTCGCGAACATGCTCGGCTTTCACGACAAGGCCTGCGACATCCTCGCGAAAATCAGCAGTCCCAGCGACGAGCTGAAAGAGAAGATTCTCAATCTCTCGCAGCGCATTCTGCAGACTCAGAAAACGCAGAAGCCCGCCGATCCGGCGCCGGCGACGACAGCCAAGTCCAAGGCGCCCGAACCTCAGCCCGTCTCCTCCGCGACCGGCACAGTCTACACGCCGCCTCCGAACCAGACGCAGATCAGCGGGCCGGTGATCAACGTGGGCCCGACGCGGCCGCTGGCCACCATCACCGCTGGATTGGCCAAAGCAAAGGCCGGCGACACGGTGCTCGTCGATCCCGGCGTCTACAAGGAAGCGTTCAAGATGAAGTGCGCCGGCCAGCCCAACGCGCCAGTGACGCTGCGCGGCATGGTCGGCCCGAAGGGCGAACGACCGGTGATCGACTGCACGGGCGTGTCCGTCAGCGGCGCCGGTCCGACCCCGCGAGCGGCGGTGCAGATCGAAGGCTCGTACTGCATCGTCGATTCGTTCGAGATCAAGAACGCGCGCAACGGCAACAACGGCACGGGCGTGCGCTTCATCAACAGCCACTTCGGCATCCTGCGCAACTGCAAGGTCACGTATTGCGACATGGGCATCATGGGCGGCGATCTCGACACCGGCGTGATCGAACGCTGCGAGATCGCCTTCAACGGCACGAAGGACTTCGACGGCTACAGCCACAACTTCTATCTCAACGCCAACGCCATGATCATCCGCGAGTGCTACATCCACAGCTCGCTCTTCGGGCAGAATTTCAAAACGCGCGGCCACTACACGGAGCTCTGGTACAACTTCATCGCCGATTCCGAAGAAGGAGAACTCGGCTTTCAGGAAAGCGAAGACACCGCCAAGCCGAATTCCAATGTCGTGATGATTGGCAACGTGGTGAAGAGCAAAGCCGACCGCAAAGGAAATCCGTCGAAGTACCTCGATTTCGGCGCTGAAAAAGGCTCGCGCAAAGGCGACCTCTATCTCTTCAACAACACCTTCTTCGCCGCGACCGAGCGCATCCAATTCGTGTGGGTCGAGAAGCCCGACGAAGCGCTCTTCGCCAGCAACAACATCTTCATCGGTTCACCGAAGCTGTTCAATGTCGCGAGCGGCAAAATCAAAGGCACGAACAATTGCATCCGCAGCGGCGCCGCGCCGGAACTGGCCAAGACGCTCAACGCCGATCCGCTTTTCGTCAACGCCGCCGCGCACGATTACCACCTGCAGGCCGCGTCGCCCTGCCTGGGCAACGGCGCGACCGGCGATGCGCTGACGTTCGTCGACGGCGCGGGCAAGTCGCAGAAAGCCGTGATCGACCGCGAGCAGGTTTTCCCGATGAATAGCCGCGCCCGCGCCAAAAAATCCGTGCTCGATATCGGCGCCCTCAGCGCCCCGTGATTTTCCGGTGCCACGGATGCGCGGATGCTTGAGCGCAGCGAAAGCAGCCGTTCATCCGTGCGTTACGTACCGCCATTTCAAAGCGTCCCGCACGGATGAACAGACGCTTTCGCTACGCTCGAGCGTCTGCGCATCCGTGGCACAAGGTGTCGCTTACCGCTTCGGCGGATTCGCCTCGCGCACGATCGCGCCGTCGGTGTCGCTCATCACCAGCACCGCAAACCGCGCTACGTTGTCCAGTTCGTTGGTACTCAGCGACGCGTAATCGAAGCGGCCGCGCAGGTCCGTGTAGCCGTCCTTGTAGAAGCGCACCTCGCCGTCCTTCATCTTGCTGTAAACCTTCACGTACACCTTCGGCATCGGCGCCTCGGTCTTTGGGTTGACGACCTTGACCTGCCCGTAGTTCTCAATCGTCTGCACGGTCATCGCGTTGGCGTAATACGCCTGCGACTTCCGCGTGCCGGCGGCATTCAGCTCGATCATCACGTTCGAATTGAGGAACTCTGGCGGCACGTCGAATTCGAACTCCTTCGTCTTCTCCGGGAACTTCAGCGTCGTAGTCTTCACCGGCTTCACGAACGAGAACTGATCGTTGACGTCATGCACAAACGGGTTGCTCGAGAAGAGCAGCTCGATGTCCATCGGGTAGAAATTGACCTCGGCACCCTGCAGGTTCTGGAAGTTCACGTGCACCTTCTTGCCGTCGATCTTGAACTCAAAGCTCGGCTCGCCGGCCGCCAGCTGGCCCATCGCCTGCGTCCGGTCTTCCTTGTCGATGGCCACGGCGTTCTTGCCCGCCGCTTCGTCCAGCTGCGCGACGATATCGGCGAAGCGGTTCTTCCAGCGGTCGATCGGATAGTCCTTGTACGTCGCCGCCACTTCGCGCGCCGTCTTGTGTTCGTCGGAATAGAAGTCGCCGAACGCCTTTACGTAATCGTACTGGATCTTCGTCGCGATCTTTTCCGGATTGACCTTCGCGAACATCGCCAGTCCGTCGGCGACGCGGTCCTGCAGCAGCATGTAGCAGGAGACCGAGAGCCGGTCGGCGTCGCTGAGTTCCGGCTTGTACTTCAGGACATGCAGGATCCGTTCGTACTGCTCGTAGAATCGGTCGTTGAGGATCTTGTTCTCTTTGCCCAGCCGGTGTGCGCGCGCGTTGACCAGCGGGCTGTACTCCAGGTGCTGATAGAAATTGCGCGCCACCGGATCGATCGCCAGCAGCGGACTTTCCAGCCACAGCCCCGTCTGCGCCACGAAGCCATCGGCGTGCGCCAGGAATTCACGGATCGCCGGGACGTCGTTGTGCACGATCGCGTACGACCAGAGCGTATTGTTGTAATCGTGGCGGCGGGTCAGCAGCTCGGTGACCTTCTTGAACATCGCCGCGTTGCCCATGCGCCAGGCGATGCGATCGAGATTGATGCGGTGGATGTTGTTGGCATCCAGGTAGGTGATCACCTGCTCGTCCGTGCCGTTCTGCGAGATGTAATCCCACGACTCGGTGTCGATCTTCGTCAGCTTGGCGACGGCCTTCAAAATCACCGGCGCGGCCGACGCGATCATCTTGCCGTTGCGTGAAACGTGGACGGGATAGTGCGTGAACTCGCCCGGCAGCGGGAAGTAGAAGTGGTAATCGAACGTCGTCGTCGAATACGGCGCCAACTGCACGAACGGCCCCTTGGTGTAAAAACCGTTGGTCGCCGGCATCGCTCCGCGCGGGATCTGCAGCAGCAGATCCAGTTTCTGCGGTGAGGACGTCGGATTGGTCAGCACCACCTGGCAGCCGTAGACGACATGCACCAGGAATTCGTCGGTGACGTACTTGTCGAAGCGTTCGTTGTTCTCGAAGCGGAAGCGGTCGTCGGCGCGGTAGAAATTCTGGCTGACCAGCACCGGCGTCTTCTCCGCCGCGGGACTTTCCTTGATCTCCTTGTGGTACGCCACGATCGGGCTCTTGGCGTTGAGCGTCATCTTCTGCGCCGCGAATTCCGAAGCGTGCTTGCCGGCTTCGAAAGGCAGGTCCAGCACCGACATCGCGAACATGATTTCCGTGAAGTTGCGCGACGCTTCGGCCAGGTTCCCCGAAAGGAACGGTCCCTTGTTGGCGTTGGCCGCGAAGTCCTTCCAGAACGCGTTGACCGTCACCAGTGACGCGAGCTGCTGTTCGATCGGCAGCTTGAAGTAATTGTTCTCAGCAAGCTCCTCGGTCTTGTCGAGCTTCCGGTAGAGCATCTGTTGCTGCGCCTGGTCGCGGCTTTCGAGATCGACGGCCAAGCCCTCCAATTGCTGCTTGTCCGCCTTGGCGTCGTCCGCCTCCGCAGCTCTTTGAGCCGCCTGCGCCATCGGCTTCTTGGCGGCGTCCTTCAACTTTTCACGCTCTTTAAATTCGCCGCTCTTATTCTTGTCGGAACGTTGGTCAGCCAGCTTTTTGGCCAACTGCTCGGTTTTCGCGGGTGCGGCGGGTCTCGCGGCGGCAACGGCCGGGGGCGGTGGCGACGCAGGCCCGTTGCTGGGCTGTCCGGCAGCGCCACCAAGCGCAAATCCGTTGGCGGCGGGCGCAGCATCCGCCTTGCCCTCCTCATTACTCGCCCTCAATTGATCGCGGGCGTCGTTCAACTTGCGGTTGTTGTCGACAATCTTCCCCGTCGCTTCGCGGAAGCCGACGCCATCAGCCGTCTCAAGCGCATTCCCCTGCAGCGCCGTCTTGAAGAGGAAATTGAAGCGCTCGATGTCCGGCGGCATCAGATCGTAAATTTCCTTCGCGTGGCGCACGGCCGGATTCAGCTCCGCCTGAACGCGGTGCGCGAGCAGGATCTGTTCGACCGTGTTCAAGCGATCGTAATTCCACGGCTGCGTGTATGCCGTCATGTCGTCGCCGATCAGGTAGTGGTCCATGAACGTCTTGTCTTTCTTGTTCTTCAGGTACGGCAGCAGCGCCGCCTTGAAGAAGTCCGGATCTTTCTTGTAGATGAAGAAATTCAATTCATGGCACGCGTACTTGGAATACGCCGCGCGCTTCTCGTCGTCTTTCAGCTTCGGCCATTCCAGAATGAACGCGAACTCGCTCAGGCGCGGGTCACGGCTGAGCGTCGTGTAGAGTCCATAGACCTTGCGCAGCGTGTCGAACGACTCCAGGCTCGACGTGGTGATGTCGTCCATCACCAGCGACTGCCCCGCGTTGAGCAGCGTGATTTCCTTCTGCTCGGTGAAGTGCTTGGCCGGGTCCAGGCCCGTCGCCAGGCGCAGGTCCTTGGGCTTCAGCGCAACTTCCTGCAGCGCGACGTCGCGCACGACCGTGTTCTGCGTGTCGACGGCCACGATGCGGACGTTCTGGTGCGCGCCGAGGTCCTTGCGCGAAATGTTCACCACGCCGTCCTTGTCCGGCACCAGATTGGCCAGCAGCGTCGACGGCTCGGGCAGGAAATCCAGATTCGCCCACGGCGCCGAATCGGTCTCGTCGGCGCGGGTTCCACCGTGGCGCGTGATCATCGCTCGCCGTCCGCCGCCGGAACGCGAACCGAAATTGCCCTGGCCGTTCAGATCGTCCTGCGCCGTGTCGGTCGTGCGCAGCGTGAACGGATTGAGCAGCAGGTTCGGCCGCGCCAGCATGTTGCCGGCGAACTTCGGCGCGTAGCGCCGTTCCAGAATGTAACGGTACTCATCGCCAATGTTGCGGCCGGTCAGGTAATGCGAAATCATCTTCGTCCAGACCACGCTCTCCGGTTCCTGCAGGCCGGGCGTCGAGAGCTGCGTGAAGATCGAATACGCCGGCAGAAAGCGGTCGGCGACGACATGCACGCGCGTGTACTTCGTCACGTTCTTGAGCTGAACCTTGAGCGTGTCGGCGTTGGCGTCGACACTGGTGATCTGGAGCGGTTCGGCGTTGTTGATTTCCAGCGTGCGGACGTCGCCCAGCGCGTAGCCGTCGCGGATTTCGCCATCAGTGATGCGGATCAACACGAGCTCGTTGGCTTTCTTCAGCAGCAGCGAGTAGTCGCCGGCCGTCAGGCCCTTGATCTCCACGAAGCCGTCGGCGATCGCCAGATTCTCGAAGCAATCGCGCACAAACGTACCCGTGCCGTCGGCCTGCGAACCGCGCAGCTCCAGCAGCGAGAACTCCGCGCGCGTCGGCGCTTTTTCGCTGCCCATGTACGGCAGATGGATCGCCTGCGCGGGCTTGCCGTGCACGGTCGAAAGATAATTGTGATTGTCGCGCGGCAGGATCCACGAGTACGCCTGCCCGTCCTGCAGCGTGGCGCTCACGAGCATAATGTCGGGCAGCTGGCCCAGCACGATCTTGCCGTCGGCATCGGTCTGCAGCGCCGCGTGCGCTGGTTCGCGGAAATCGACGTGCTTGAAGTTCAGCGACACGGGCCGGTCGGCCTTGGTCTCGCCGGTCTTGCCCAGCAGCTGCAGGAAGTACCCGTCAGCCGTGCGATTGAGATGCAGTGCTTCGATCTTCTCCGACAGGTCAATGCGGTTGAGGCCGAACGTACGCGACGTGGCCAGGTCGATCTTCTTCTGCAGCGTCAGGCTCTTCACCCGTGCCCGCAGTGTGAAGCCGATCTGGATGATGTTGTCGGGCGTCGAGAATTCGTAGACCGATTCCTTGTCGTCAAAAAGCTTGAAGTCGGGAATTTCCTTGGTCGTCCCCACGCCATCGCGATCGGTCGTCTGGATCTGCAACGTCACTTCTTCCAGCAATCCCACCGTGGCGAGATTGCCCGTCAGCGTCAGCTCCGGCCGCACCAGCACGCTGGCTTTCTGCCGCTTGAGCAGCGCTTCGCGGTCGACGTGGAACCCGGCGTTCAGAGTGTAGACTTCGCCCTTGTGGTCGAACGTGTCGAAGCTCGCAAACTCGCCCTGATGCAGCACGATCGTCTGCTGTCCCGGCGCGGTGCTGAAGGGAATGTGGATCTCGCCGTCCTTGTCGGCCGTGTAATCCCGCCCGGCCATCCAGATGCTGGCGTCCTTCACCGGCTTGTTCTCTTCATCCATCACGCTGAAGACGTGCCCGGCCGTGCCGGTGTGCTCGATGAATCGCAGCTTCCCCTTGTGGATCAGCGCGCGGCTGCTGGTGCCGTTGCCGATGAATTCTACGACGTACACGCCGGGCTTCTTCAGCGTCGGAAAATCGAAATGGCGGCGCACGCGATGGAGCGGCGCTTCGTCGTAGGTAAAGGTCTTCTCGTCGTTGGCGACCAGTCCGTCGAGATTAATGGACGTGTCGACTTCGCGGTTCTTCTCGCGGTAATAATTGAGCGCGTTGATTTCAAACACTTTCACGATCAGCGTCTTCACGTTCTTGACGTCGGCGTCGAGGCTCACCGCGTCGTTGGCCGTGAAGAAGTGCTTGTTCTCCGGCGCGAAATCGATGTCGACGCGGTCTTTCAGCGCCTGGTAGCGCGTGGGGTTGTTCAGCAGCGAATACCACTTCTCCATGTCGCCGATGCCGTTGACGATCTTGGCTTCCGCGAAGATATCCTTGATATAATCGTCGCGAACGTAGACCAGGTACGGCGCGAAGTCCTCTTCCTTCTGAAAGAAGTGGAGCAGGTAATCGCGGACCAATTCGTCGTCGGTGTTGACCACGACCATCAGCGTCGACGCCGAGAAATCCTGATTCAAATTCGCCTGCGCCTGGCCGCCATTGATCTGGTACGTGCGCTGCAGGTACTCCGGCCGCATGTAAGCGGTGGGGCGCGGAAGCTTCAGGTATTCCATGAAGCGGTCCTTGTCGTACACGCCCTGCGTGCGGTCGAATTCCAGGCGGTGGAAGAGGACGTGCGCCTTCAGAGAATTGTGCGCCGGCTGCAACTTCGCCACAAACGCCCAGACGCGGTCGAACCACGCCAGCCGCTCCTTCGCGTTCAACTGCGCGTCGACGTCCGGCGTCGGCTGCAGCTTGGTCAGGTAGGCGCCGATGAAATTCACCTGGTTGGCCAGCTCCGGCATGGCCTTCACCAGTTCGTCCAATTGCGCGAGCGTCATCTGTCTGTGGATTTCCATCGAACCGAAACCCGAGCTGTACTTGTAGCGCAAATCTTCCATCACCAGCTGGACCATGTTGGTCAGGTCCGGGCGATGCAATCGGCCGAGCAGTTCGCGGCGCTGTTCGCCGGTCAGCTTCTGCTGCGAAAGCAGTTCCAGCGCCGAATCTTCGATGCCCTGCAGGTTGCCGTAATGATTGAGCGCGTCGCGGGTCATCGTCTCGCTCGCGATCACGGCGGGATCCAGGCGCGTGGGTTGGTTGGGCTTCTGGTCGATGATTTCCTTGCGGTGATCGAAGTTCAAGCCCAGCCGCCAGCGCAGAAAGTCGAGCGACTTCTTCGGGTCCTTTTCGTACGCCAGCAGCGCGTTGCGGTTGACGATCTCTTCGACGCGCGCCGTGCGCCCGTGGCGTTCAATCCACAGCTTGAGCAGCTCGTCGACCTTGTCGAACGCGCCGGTCTGCTGGTACGTCAGGCAGGTGTAATAGTAGTAATCTTCAGATCCGGGAATGAGCTGCTTGAGCGTATCCCCGCGGTTGGCCGAAAGCGCAAAATCCTCCACGTACCCGACTTCGTTCCCCCGCGCCGCCCCCGCCAGCAGCGCCACGAACAGAACCAGAGGTATTCGCGAATTTGACATGATGGTGCTCCCTTTTAGTAATCCCGTCAGACGATTTGCGACTTTAGACCCCGCACCCCGGCATTCGTTGCACACATTTCGGGTAATTAGCGTCCCAAACCAGACTTCGGAACGACCCCGGCGCGTCCAAACGCTATTTTTGCGATACTGGCGCATGAGCCTGAAGTTTGACGTACTTCTTCGCCAACTCAATGATCTGGTTGGCTTGGTTGGCGCTCTCCGAATCAGAATACGTGGGACCAATGGCTTGAATTGCAGTGAAAGTGCTTTCCGACTGCTTTTCCAGATCTTCAAGTCCGAGCGTGAAGTCAATTTTGACACGTCTTTGAATAGTATACAAATCCATTGGTTTTCCGGTGCTTGGATCCTTTACGGTTTCCAGTTCGCGCCAGGATTGAGGCCACTGGCCTGGATGCGCCTCCATGAAGCGCTCGACAACTCGAAAAGCGCTATCGGTCGCATGACGTGTTTGTGCAGCGTTGCCGTCATCCTGAATCACTTTATATATGGCCACTGAAATTCCCAGAACGCCGCCGGCAAGAAGAGCGACGACAAACATTGTCAGCAATGAAAACTGTAGCCGCTCTGACTTTTCAGCTTCCGCCATGAATCGATTCCCAACGCCTGCGATCCTGCCGACTGCTTCTGCCTTCTAGCCCGCCCGCGCAAAAAATCCGCTTACTCCACCGTGCCTGCCCCCACCCCTGACCCCTGCGCGCCAGCGCCACGCCACGCGCGCGGCGACTTACCCGTCTCCGCTCGGAACATGCGCGAAAAATGCTGCAGCACCGGATACCCCACGCGCTGCCCGACCTGCTTGATGCTCAAGTCGCCCCGCGATAGTAGCACTTTCGCCCGCTCCGCGCGCAGTTGTCGCAGATATGCCATCGGCGTCAGATTATTGTTGCGCTTGAAGACGCGGATGAGGTGATGCGGGCTGGTCCGCACCGCCTGCGCGACCGCGTCGAGATCGATCTCCGCCTCGAGGTGATCGGCGATAAAGCGTTTGGCCGCCAGGTCGACCTGCTGCACCAGCGGTGTGCGGGTCCGTTCGGGGCGCACGCGCCATTCCACGATCGCCAGCACGCGCAGAAAAAGCGCCATCGCTTCATGCAGCGCCGCGTTGCCGCCGGTCTCCAGCCGCGTGACGACGTCCTCCACCGCCGGCCACGCCTCGCGGCAACCGTGGATGTGCGAGCGCCCGAGCAGTCCGAACATGTTGAGCAAATCGGCCGACATCGCGCCACTGAATTCGATCCATTGGTATTCCCAGAGCTTGCATCCTTTCGCCGGCTGATACCCGTGGCTCTTGTCCGGCGGCATCAACGTGACGGTGTGCTCCTGCGCGTGAAACGGCGAGCCTTCAATGTCCACCACACCTTCCCCGCGCAGCGTGTACATGAACTGCCACGACCGCCACCCGTGATCCCGCCGAAATCGCACCGGCACCTGCGCCATCCGCGAACGCCCCGTGCTATCGAGCGAGAAACACTTCCGATCCAGCTCCGACGGAGAAGCATAGAAGCCCACCACGTACCTCCCCAAAATTCTCAAGGCGAGAGCGAAGCTTCTCGCCAAACTTCACTTCTTTTTAACTCCACCCAAAAGCAAAACCCCGCCCACCCCTTCCCTGCGCACACTCTATTCTGACCCTTGGCCCCTGACCCCGTTGGTTCGCTCGCGGCTGTTTGCGAGCGAACTAACCCCTGTCGCCTTAGCGCGCAACGCGCGCTAAGGCGACTTTTTGGTAACTTATATCAATAGAAGGTACGTTTTTCCCGCAGAATCCCACTGTAGGACGGAGTATCTTTCATGTGTCCTTTGATTGACGACTGTTAAATTCTGGTAAACCTAGTCCCGCAAGGAGCCACCCGCGCCATGTTCGCCGCCATGCATTCCTGGAGCTTCCGCGACCGCTTCAAAAACGATACGGCTTTCACAATCTTCGATTGCCTCGACGCCACCGCCGCGATGGGATTTTCCGGCATCGAAATCATGGCCGGCGCCGCGGGCAATCCCGCCGGCGATCTCGGCTCCAGCCAACCCGCGCATCTCGAAAAAGTCATGCGCCACGCCAGCAAGGTCGGCGTGAAGGTGCTCTCGCTCTCCACGTACAACGACTTCGCCTTCGTCGCCAACGAAGAGTGGCGCCTGGCCAACATCGCTTACATTAAAGAATGGCTCGGCATCGCAGGCTCTCTCGGCGTGCCCAACATCCGCATGCTCACCGGCTACTACAACGACAAGGCCCCGCGCGAAAAGCTCGAGCAGCTGACACGCGAAGGCATCATCGAATGTATCCCGTACGCTGAACGCGCCGGCGTCAACATGGCGATCGAGAATCACAACTCGATCTTCGTCGAAGCCGACGACATTTTGAACTTGATCAACACGCTCGGCAGCAAGCGCCTCACCGCGTGTCCCGATCCGAGCAACTGGGCCGCCAGCGAATTCTGGAACGCCGACGCGCCCCGCGAGATCAAAGAAAAAGTCTACGTCAGTGCCGCCAAGCTCGCGCCGAAGGCCACGCAATCGCACCTCAAGATCAAGGGTGCGCCAGTTGGCGGGAAACTCGCCGGCTTCGGCGACGACCTTCCGCGCCTGCTGAAATCCTACCGCGATGCCGGCTACACCGGCGGCATCGCTTTTGAATCGATCGGCGAGGGCGACCTCCTCGCCCCTTTAAAGTCCGCCCGCGAAGTCGTCGAAGCCGCCTTTGCCAACCTCAACCGCTAACCTGGAGCTTGAAAAAATCATGAGCGATAAACCCGTCAACGTTGGACTGATCGGCTGCGGCGACATCAGCCGCGAACACTTGAAGACGTATCAGACGCTCGGTATGAACGTCGTGGCGCTCTGCGACATCAGCCGCGAACGCGCCGAGAAGCGCAAGAAGGAATACAATCTCGACAAGACCGAAGTCCTCACCGACCACCACGAACTGCTGAAGCGCAGCGACATCGAGCTGGTGACCGTCGCCACGCCCGTCGCCTTCCACGCGCCGATCACCATCGCCGCGCTCCAGGCCGGCAAGCACGTCGCCTGCGAAAAGCCGAGCACGCTCGACGTCGAAGAGAACAAGCAGATCATCACCGCCGCCGACAAGGCCGCCAAGCACGTGATCTTTTTCAGCTCGCGCATGCGCTGGGGTTCAGCGGCGCTTGCGCGCCAGTACATTAAGGACGGCGACGTCGGCGACATCTACCGCGTGGATGTCACGCACTACCGCAGCCGCGGCCGCCCGGGCGTCGACATCATCAAAGACGCGCGCTGGTTCGCCAACAAGAAGCTCGCCGGCGGCGGCATGCTCATGGACATGGGCCAGTACTTCATGGACCTGGTCTTGAATCTCACCGGATGGCCGCCGATCACCACGGTCTCGGCGACGACCTTCCAGGGCTTCCCACACGATGTCCCCGCCGGCACCGTTTACGACGTCGAAGAACACGCCACGATTTTCGCGCGCTCGGCGAAGACGACGTACACGTTCGATTTCGCCAACATCTCCAACCACAAACCCGTGCGCCGGATCACCATTCTCGGCACCAAGGGCGGCATCCTGATGGACGACGAAAACTACTTCACGTACTTCGCCGAAAAAGGCGGACCGTGGCGCCAGATGGCCCACACCTCCACGTGGCGTGACGGCACCGCTGGCAGCGACCACGCGTACACCGCGCTCAATCAGGCCATCCGCGGCAACGATCCGGGATGTGGTACGACCCCGCGCGAAGCGCTCGCCATCAACGCGCTGACGCAGATGGCCTATCGCTCCGCCGAACAAGGCCGCGAAATCCGCCGCGAAGAATTCGCGTAAACGCCACAGTGTAGATATCGTAAATTTAGCTTAGTGCCCCGGGGCACTAAGCTTCTTTATCATCCGAGGCAAATCATGATGACCCACCGCACCGCGCTTTTCACCCTCGCACTTTTTGTGAGCCCCCTCGCGCTGGCGATGGATCATCCGGCCGACGGCCCCGCCATCGACCACGTCTGCGCTGTCGCGCCGGACATACTGTCGATCACCCTGCAAGCCGGCACGTACGTCCCCAATCAGCTCACGTCGTACACGTCCCAGCCCGGCGACGAGATCGTCGACGAGAACGTGAAGGAAGTGCACTACACCGTGAAGAATGGTGCGCTGGTCGAGGAACACGACAAGGCGCTCTTCCGTTCCGTCAACGGCCAGCGCACGCGCGTCGCCGCCGTCTCGCCCGACGGCGCCCATCTGTTCGTGGAAAGCAAGATGGCCGGCAAGATCCTCGACGAATCCGCCGTCGACACACCCGCCGCGTATTCGATTCAATCGGCCGACGACACGGCCTTCGCGCAGCCCACCGCGCCGACGACCGTCTACCGCAAAGGCAAGCCCGACGGCAACAACGCGCACCCCGCGCCGTTCATTTACACGATTTCGTTGAAGCTCCCCGCACCGCTGAAAGACGGCGCGACCTACACGCTCCACTTCCCCGGCGTCAACACCAACAAGGAATCCGTCACCTACACCCACGCGCCGAAGACCACGCGCAGCGACGCCATCCACGCGATCCAGACCGGGTACCGTCCTGACGATCCGTTCAAGCGTGCGTATCTTTCAATCTGGCTCGGCGCGCAGGCTGGAAAAAGCGTCGGCTACACGCACCACGTTGACAGCTTCGAACTCCTCGACGCCACGAGCGGGAAAAGCGTCTTCACCGGAAAACCGGAACTGACCAAGGCTCAAGACGCCGTTGAGCGCCTCTGTGTCCACGAGGAAAAGGACTACACGAACACCGCCGTGCAGCGCCTCGATTTCAGCGCCTTCAACACGCCCGGGGATTACGTCGTCTACGTTCCCGGCATCGGCATCAGCGAAAAATTCAGCCTCAAGCGCGACGTCTGGGAGACGCCGTTCAAGACCGTGATGCTCGGCATTCTCACCCAGCGCCAGGGCATCGAACTCGGACCGCCGATGTGCGCCTTCAAACGCGCGCGGGCGTTCCATCCCGACGATGGCGTGGAGTTCTACCAGCTCACCATGTCCGTCCACGAAGGCCAGGAAGGCGAGCGCGGCGCCAATCTCGCCGAGTTGGCGAAGGCCGGCAAACTCGAGCGCGTCACGGGAGTTTGGGGCGGCTACCAGGACGCCGGCGATTGGGATACGCTCGGCCACCATCTTGCCGTCACGTCGATCATGCTCGAACTGTACGAACTCGCGCCCGAGTACTTCGCGAATCTGAAGCTGTCTTTGCCCAAGGACGAGCAGGCCAACGCCATTCCCGATCTTCTCGACGAAGCCCTGTGGCAGCTGCCCTGTTTCAAGCGCCTGCAGATGCCCGATGGCGGCGTCCGCGGCGGATACGGCGAAGGCTGGGGCTGCCGCAAAGCGCAGACAAGCCCGATGGTGAAAGCCGCCGGCGTCTACGCGCCCGATCAGGTCACCAGCTACGACTACACCGCGTGCGCCGCGAAGGCTTCGCGTATTCTTAGCGCCTTCGACAAGAAGCAGTCCGCCGAGTACCTCGAGTCGGCCATCAAAGCCTACGACTGGGCCGAGAGCCACAGCAACGTCAGCGACCCCGTCTACAAGCGCCTCATCGCCAAGAAAGACATGTGGCCGAACTTCGGCAACTCGATCAAGGGCTCGCGCTGCCGGGCCGCGTTGGAACTCTTCGCCACCACCAAGAAGCCTGCGTACCACGAGGCCTTCAAGCAGCTCACGGAGCTCACCAAGCCGGAAGCGCCGCGGTACCTCGATCAGCCGGATGCCGATTTTACCTATGCGCGGCTGCCTGATGAGCTGGCCGACGCGGCGTTAAAGAAGCGCGCCGTCGAGATGTTCTCCGCGTACGCCGACTACGCCATCGACTTCAGCCACAAGAACGCGTTTGAGATCATCAACGGCGCGCGCACGGATTTGCCGGTGATCGGGCCGTGCACGTACTTCGCTGCGCCGGGCGTGCGGGGGTACAATCTGATCCGGGCGTATGTGCTCTCGAAGAAGAGCTCGCATCTGGCCGCGGCCGTCCAAGCGTGCAACTACAGCCTCGGGGCGAACCCGGACAATCTTTCGTACTGCCCGGGTATCGGGAAGAAGTTCGTGCACTTTCCGTTCAAAGTGGATTCCGCGATTTCGGGGCAGTTTCCGAACCAGCCTGTCGGCTATATCCCGTTTGGGCAGGGCGATGAGTCCAGCAAAATGGCGCGGGGCATGAGCGGCTGGGTGCAGCAGTGGTACCTGAATTTTCAGCCTCCGAAGATGGTTCCGGATTTCTTCGCGTGGCCGGCCAACGAGCAGTACATCGACTTCGGGATCTACCCGATGATGAACGAGAACTGTCTCGACACCACGACGCTGACGGCGGTCTATTTCTGGGGCTTCCTCGCCGCACGTCCTTGAGGTTACGCCACAGTGTGAATGTTCCACGTGGAACGTTCGCAGTGTGCGTGAATTCGTGGTTGCAAATTTGCAACCACGGTTATTCGTTTTTTGACATAAATTCGCGGACTCGGTCAAATTCGGGCTCACCTATGAGCGATGTGGCAAAATGTTACCCAATGTTACAGGACCGGGGCCTGCCACCTTTTCAAAGATGTGTTTCTTGTGAGACCTCTACTCACTTCTCTCGCTCGCCAGACACGGGAGGATCACGGATTTGTAGAGCGCTCCGGAGGCGGTCAGGCCGTTCTCGACGAGCAAGGCGGAGCGTTCGATCTGGCAGCCTTGGAGCGCGTGGCCCCGCGCGGCGATCGTGCGCTGGATCAGCTGCGGCAGGCTGAGCACGACGATCGGTTTTTCCAGCACCCAACTCACGAAATACTTCGCCAGTTCACAACACCAGCCCTGCGAGACGCTGCGGTTGGTCAGCACGATCACCGGAACCTGGCGCAGTTGGGGATCCGTGCGGAGTGCGTTGAGAATGGCGTGGCCATCGACGCCTTCGGCGTCCCAATCCAGCAGCACCAGCGACGGCACTGCGGCTCCAGCGACGTCAAGCGTTCCGGCCGTCTCCCGCGTGACAAATCCGGCGGAGTTCAGAACCATGCGCACCAATTTGGTGTGCATCGAATCCCCGGCGATAAACAGCAACGTAATATTGGCGGGGCTCATCGACGACTCATCCACCGCGCGCCACAACGACGACGGCGTGGGTGTGACGTCGGCCACGTCGGGCAGGATCTCAACGCGGCGCGTCTTGCGGCTTTCCGTCGCGGTAAGAAATGAATTGGAGATTCGACTCATGTCTGCGCCCCCCAGTCAGGACGAGAGGAGTAATGGCGAACGTCATGCCAAATCCGGAGTCGCGGGCGCCGCTTGCGTCCGCCGCGCGACTCGATTCGGCCTCCGGCAAACGGTGCAGGGTGAGAAGCATTTTTGTCCGGAAACGCGGACTTGCGAACGCGGCGTTTGCAAACTGCCCGACTCGCACATGTTCAAATCCGGCCTGGCCTGGCTCCGTACGCCGAAATGCTCCGTCGTGAGACCGAAGGACTTCCCGTGAGTATTCCCACGGCTGCAACATCATTCTCGTGAAAGACGAAGACGCGGTGTCCATCTGCAAAAAGACGCGCGGTCTCATCCCGGTGCGTTCACGCCCATTCGCGACGGGATCGCGCCCATTTAACGGAGTCATTGGTCAGTGGGCATTGGTCATCGGTCATTTTTCATTTCCGCGGAGCGGACGGGCGGCCGGAAAGGACCGGTTGATGCGCTCGCCGTTCGCTTAGCCCAACGGGCTAATGGCGACAAAGCCCAGGGTTGCGCCGCAGCGCTACCCTGGGTTAGGCCGATCTATGCGCGCGTCCCCTCTCCCCATGAGGGATAGTCACTCAGGGGGAAAGAGGAAAACTTAAACACTTCTGGAATACTCTATCGGGATACTCAAAAGTGCTCTGCAACTATGAGCCATTACTTCTAGTGAAAATCCCGCATAAGCACAAGCCTAGAGGGACAAACCTTTAGGTAAGAAAATCATTTAACCCACATTCAGGTTTAAAACCTTAAAGCCCTATTTCAATAGCGCCTCAGCGACCACATTTGAAACGTGTTTACCTTCAGCCCGTACTTTCTTCTCAAGAGTTTCCTTAATCGCAGGTACTATAACTACCTCATCAAGTAGCCTAAAGATTAGAGCCCCTACCGCAGAAAGTTGGCGAACAAATTGCGGCGACAGGAAAAACCAAGACTTGGCCTCGCGGCGGATACTAAATGGACCAACAGAGTTTAAATTTTGAAGAATTGTATGAAAATCTTTGCGGTGTTTTACAACGAACGCGCGTGGCGTACCTCGTTTCATGCCTTGACGCATATGCACACTCGACATTGCAAGTGTCTCCAAAAATTGACCATGCAATAACTATCCTGTGGTCCTTCACGAGTTTTCGGGATCTCAGCAAATGGGAAGATTTGATGTTGTCTAGGCTGCCCGAATCCCCTTCACAAATTATGCAGTGGCAAAACGGCTCGACAGGAATCAGTTCTCTAAGAAAGAATGAAGCAGACAAATTGTACAATTCCATTAGGTCAATCGCTAACTTTGCACGCACTAACCTTTACGCGCAGGGAAACGAGAAGACCTTTCGGGATGCTTTGAGCGACGTCTTGACAACAATGTCTAAACTCAATATCCCCTTTCAGCCTGTTGAGCGCTTTCTAGACATAACAGATGGCGAAGATGATGCTTGGGGGAATCCAATCCCGCAGTGTCGCTTTCTACCCGACGCTCTTAGTGACGGATCGAATGAACTTGCACTTCTAAGAGGGCAACTTTGTTCAAAGTCCTTAAAGGATCAAGAACTTGCCGCATACTCGCTGCAGGCCTTTCATGATGTCGGTCCTGACATTTGTGCTGATCTTCAAGGAGCTTTCAATGAAGCATCAATGGAAGTTAAAATGGCGGTCTTATACTCATTGGGAGAAACGCAAATTGCCGAAAATTGCTACAGCCTATTGGAATCTGCTCTTACCTCTGAGAAATTAGAACTCCGAGTAGGAGCAGTGAAAGCTCTGGGAAAGTTAGACCCTGACAAGTATGCCGCGCGTATTATTGCAGTCGCATTCAATGATCACGACACGCCCGTCAGGCGTTCAGCTCTTGAAATAATCATGGAGAATAACTTTTGCAGTACGCACAGGATTGAACTTCAAAGACGTATTGACGATTTAGAGAAAATTGCGATGGAGAAAGACCCAAACACAAGCAGCACTGCTCTTTGGATTTTTTCAAATATCTGCACAGATCCCGAGCGCCTCGACTCTGTTTTGAAATCTGCTTTCCGAGTCAACGACCAATTTTTAGTTGTATACCAAAACATAGTTCTGGAGCCGGCAATTTATGATCGATTGGCACGTCATCGAGTCGAAATCTTCAAGCGAATTCTCGAATATTATGGAAAGGTTAAGAATCCTGAGAGTCTCCTAGTATTGAGTAACATAGCACAAGCGGGGAATTGGCATCCAGAGTTTTTGCCTTTAGTTCAGCAGCTGACCTCGCATGGAGACAGTAGAGTACAACAGTTAGCGACCCGGAGCCTAAGGCGAGACCGGTAAGGCTAAACAATTTCGCCAATACTTGCGCCACGCCGCAACACAACAGCTTGATTGTGAATTTTCTCGAGGGACCTGAGCCCTACGAAGGCTTCTTTGGACGATATAGCAACGATGGAACTTGCGCTTAGTCGCTAGTTCGAAGCCGCAACCCTTTCAGGGTTGGTTTCGATTCATGATCGCGAACCCAGGGTAGCGCCTCGCGGCGCAACCCTGGGCTTTGTAGCGCAACCTCTTCGAGGTTGTGAGGCGGTGCGTGGCGGCGGAACGCATGCGACGTGAGGTCTCTGAGGCGGGCGCTTCTTCAGCGACGGTGGGGCGGCGCGCTGGGGGCAGGGAGTTCTGGCGTGGGACGTGCGGCTCGTCTGGCATCCCTCCGGGATGTGGAGCAATTGGGGGGCGCGGGTCCGGCGGTGTCGCTGCGCTCAACCGCCGGCTAATGGTTGTGAACCCTCCGGGTTCGGAACTCGGGGCGGTGCGCGCGTGAGACTCGGCGGGCCGCGTGCGGCGAACGTGCGGCGGCGGTTGGGACGACGTGGCGCTATTCCCGGCGCGCTTCAGTTTGAAGCCGCAACCCTTTCAGGGTTGGTTTCGATTCATGATCGTGAACCCAGGGTAGCGCCTCGCGGCGCAACCCTGGGCTTTGTAGACGCAACCTCTTCGAGGTTGTGAGGCGGGGCGAGGCGGCGGAACGCATGCGACGTGAGGTCTCTGAGGCGGGCGCTTCTTCAGCGACGGCGGGGCGGCGCGCTCGAGAGGGTTGATAGTTCGGGCTTTCAGCCCTTGTGGCGATGGGGGGGATTTTTCCCAGGGCGTTGCCCTGGGCTGGTATAGCGGCGGGCCTTCGGCCCTGGATCGCGCGGATTTCGGGTTTCAGTTGGCGCGTAATCGAATAGATCTACTTTTCAGTCGTGAGCCAGACAAGAAATTGGTAAAAGTTGTCGAATATGTTCTCATTACCGCCATAGTACTGAATTATACGTGGTTCAATGGCGTCCGACTTCCAATGTAGGTAAGACTCCTCCCTCCCGTCCATATCTAATCCCAAAATCGAAAGATGAGTTTTAGGAACCATTGAAAGTATGGAGTTTTCAAAATGCTTCTCTCGAATTTCCAATTGCCTAAGTACGCGCGTATTATCCCATACCGATTCAAGTTCCACTAGGTCAAGCCAGGACTTGCCGGGCTCGGCATTAACCCAAGTTCCAGCATATTCAAATCGACATTTTAACATTGGCGACGGTTCAAGGTAAACCCCTTTTTCAATGGCGGGTATTCGCCATCCTGTTTTCAAATTAGGGCGAGGACAGATACTGAAAGAATCGCCATGCGTAACATTATTTTTTTGTAGAATCATCTTCAATTTATCCAATAAATTAAAAATGCCTGGTTTACTAATCATGGCTTTCCTCCAGGAACTATTTCGGGAACCAACTCGACACTGAAGTTCAATCCCGCTATTGGATACTCCGTTCCGACCTCCTATGAAAAACGGAAAATCCGAAGCGGAAAAATCTATCACAGCATTCCGAATTCGCTGGATCACTATAAGTGTCTAAATATTTTCCGCTCTACCTATGAGTAACTCTTCCTCAGGGGGAGAGGGATGGGCAGGGTCAGATGGCGGCTTCCAATTCTTTTGCCAGGCGGCGCGCGGCGGAGCTCCACTTTTCCACGTGGCGGGGGGTGAGGAATTTGGCGTCGCAGACGATGCTCAGCGCGGCGGCCACGCGCACGCCTTTGGCGCGCCGATCGTAGACCGGTACGGCCAGGCCGGAGTTTACTGGATTTACCGACTGCACGGCATAGCCCAGTCGGCGGAAATTCTGGCAGACGTCGAGAATACTTTTGTCCGGCGGCTCGACCTGCAGGTCCATCAGCTCGCGGCGTTCGGGGATCGCGATCTGGTGGAGGAATTTTTCGGCGCGGAGCGACGGTTCAAACGTCAGGTAGCAGAGGCCCGGCGCGGTGGACTGGTCGAGCCCGAAAAACATGCCGGGACGAACGGGCACGCGCAGCGGCGTGCCTTCTGTCTGCCAGGTTTCGAGCACCATTAATTTCCAGCGGTGATCGTGGACGATCAGGGTGCTCATCTGGTGCGTGAGCAGCGACAACTCGCGCAGGAGGGGTTGCACGGCTTTCACCACCGGCGAGACGTGGCGCGCCCAGAAACCCAGGCGCATGCTGCGCGCGCCGAGGCGGAATTTTCCCGTCGACGGGTCTTCACTGATCAGGCGCGCGTCGGTCAGCGTTTTTAACAAGCGGTAAGTGGAGGCTTGCGGGATGGCCAGGCGCTTTTGAATGTCGTGGCGCGTGGCGCCGTCGCGCAGCGGCCCGGTCAGCATCTCCAGAATTGCAATCCCGCGGTCGAGCGCGGGAGTGGGAGAGGTTGCGGCGCGGGCGTCGTTTTTCATGCAGTGGTCAAACCTTATTTTCCTTCGGGACGAACGCCCCACTGCGGCAGGGGCGCGCCGAATTCCAGCGCGCCCAGGTCCGGCGCGGCGCCTTCGAAGACGTCGGCGACGTTGGGCAGGCTGACGCCTTTGTCGATGGCGGGGGAGTCGGCCTTGAGGCTCAGGTCGGGGTGCGCGCCGGTCCAGGTTTTCAGCGCCTGATCGATTTCCTCCCGCGTGGGCAGGGGCTGTTTGAAACACGCGGCGGGATCGAGCTGTACGCCGTGCGCTTCCAGGCCGGTGGCGTCGCGGATTTCGGCCAGCGGGCGGATTTCGTGCTTGGGAAGATTGAAGGCCTTCCACCCGGGGGCTCCGAGGGGTTTGTTGTAGCCGTTAAAATCCAGATCCAGCGTCGCGGGGGTGCGGAGGAAATCTTCGGCGTGGTATTTCATGGAGGTGCGGCCGTAACCGATGAAGAGATTGTTGCGGGCGAAAGTGTGTTCCGGCGGCGTGACGGATTCGGCGTTTTTCGGGCCGGCCTCCACGAACGTGTTGTTGATCAAGATCGCGCCGCAGGATTTGTAGCGGTCCTTGATCACGTCCTCGGTGCCGACAAAAACCAGGTTGCGGATGACGTAGGCCGGACCGCCGATGTAGGGCTGAAAACTGATGCCGTTGTTGCCGGGGTGCGTGAAGCGATTGCCCCAGAGCCGCGCGTTGGCGCCGCCGTCGTCGAATTCTACGGCGTCGTCGGAGCCGAAGAGGACGTCGTTGCCGTAGGCGTCGGCGTCAGAACAGTGCAGGCGCAGGGCGTCGGAGACGCGCGTGATCGTGTTGTAGCAGATCACGTTTCCGCCGCCGGTGCGATCGGGATTGTTGTCGAAGGCGTGGCCTTCGGTGACGTCGCCGCCGGCTTCGCCAGGGCCTTTGATGCCGGAGATGGAATTGTCGGCGAAGTAACCGTTGCTTCCGCCGTATTCGATCGCCGTCCAATTCTTCACGAACGTACAGCGCGTGACGCTGAGGCCGGTTGCCGTTTTGGTGCGCATGCGGATGCCGACGCGGAATTCCTTGATGGTCAGTCCGTGCATGTGGACATACGACCCGGTCAGTTCGATGCCGTTGCCCGAGCCGTCTTCAAAATTCTGCACCGGCGATGGGCACTGGATCACGACGTCGCCGTCGCCGGCGGACTGGATCACGATCGGCTTTTCGGCCGTGCCGCTGGCGGTGACCATCACGTTGCCGTAGACGCCGGCGCTGACTTTGAAGATGTCGCCGGGCTGCGCCTTGGCGACGGCATCGTTGAGGGCCGTGCCGCCGCCGGAGACGGCGATCACGTTGCCTTGCGTGGGGATCACGGGCACTGCTCGCGTGGTGGTTTCCACGGTTTGTGTTGTGCCGCCGCCGTCGGGGTCGGTGAGTTTGACGCGCACGAGATAATGCGTCGCGGGTTTGAGATTGAAGATCGAACCGGCGATGTAATTCTGCGCGTACCGCTCGATCGCGTACTCTTTCATCCCGCCCCAGTTTTTGATGCCGTTGCGGAACGAGACGGGAATCTTGCCGATGGTGTTGCCCTGAACATCGACGGTCTGCGGAGAGACGCGAAAGAGCGGCAAGGCGGGTTTCCACGCGTCGGTGCCGGCTTCCTGGTATTCGACGCTGGCGCTGGCGTTGCCATTGGCATCGCCATGCAGCGGCCAATACAGGCCGATGCAGAGAATCGTGGGCGTCGCGCGCAATTCGGCGGGGACGACAGCGTTGCCGTCGTCGGAAGCTCGCGCCGAAAGTAACGGAACGATGAGCGTCAAGACCGTCGCGAGCCAGTTGTTCTGCCGATGCATAGGAAGTCCTCACCAGGGGGCGCAACACGCGTCTTTTACATCCGTGCTGATGACTACCCCGCTGGAGCGACGCTGACGGAGTCGATATTTTGAATTATCATTAGTGATAAAGTGAAAATCAAGGCGAGGCGGGTTATCCGCCCAGTTTATGCAGCACCACCGCCAGTAGAATCACGCCCAGCGGACGAACCGGACGCTGGCTGCAGGAATAGGTCCGGGCCGATTAGTTCTTCTTGCGGAGATAGTCCTTGTGCTCGTATTTGTATGTCTCCATGGGACCGCTTGGAATCCCATCCGCGCCGTTGAATGGCACTGCCGGACGATACTCAAACGGCACTTCGTCCTCTGGCACGTACGCAGCCGCAGCCCGGCGTTCGAGACAGGCGCGCAAGACGCGCTGCTTTAATGGAATGTATTCGGGCACGTGCGGTCCGCGTTCGAACTCCACTGAGGCGGGACGAAATTCGTAATAGATCACGCGACGCATGTTCGGCCCGGTGCTGGCCGGTGAGCCGTGGAGCAGTTTGATGTTATGGAATAAAACGCTGCCAGCTTTGACCGGAACTGGAAATGCGCCGGCCTGTGGGAACTGCGTGGGATTGGCAAGCACAGCTTTCAATTGCTCTGGCGTCCAGCGGTGACTTCCCGGAATCACCCACACGGCGGTATCCTGGTCGGAGTCGTCGAGATAAAAATCGACATTGAAAATGGGCTCGTCGCCGGCGCAGTGAACGCACGCGTCCTGATGCCACGTCACCTGGATGCCTTCAAACGGCATCTTGAGCACCATCGCATCCCACGTGGGAATGAACGATCGCCCCTGCAGGCGTTCCACTGAGCGCAAAATAAACGGGTGGCCCAGCAGCGCGCGGAACGGTTCACTCATGTCGATGGGATAGTCGATGCGCCGCAGCACCGGCTTGCCAGACCGATGCCCGTTGCTGAAATTGAAATGCGCCGGCGGCGGCTGCTCCGCGCTTTTGGCGATCAGCGCATTGGCCCCGGCATCAAGCGCCTCCAGTTCGGCGCGGCTCAGCACATTTTCAATCAGCAGGTAACCGTGCTGGCGAAAGAATTCTTCCTGCTCACTGCTGATCACATGCGCGACACCGTGGGTGTCTTTTAATTCGATGCTCATTTGGGCGATTCCTCAGCGGGTTCTGGTCACGCTGCAGAACATAACGAGAAAGGCCCGGTTGAAGCCTACGGGATTCAACGATTTCTTTGATGTTTCTTACGATATCCCGTGGGCGTCGCGCCGGTGAAATGCTTGAAGCAGCGATTGAAGTGAGCCAGATGCGAAAATCCCGACTCCAGCGAAACCTCCAGCACCGGCATGCCCGTCTGAGCGAGCAATCCAGCCGCATATTCCAGACGCCGTTCAAGGACATATTGCTTGGGCGCACGGCCCACGCATTTCTTGAACAGATATGTGAAATGGGAGGGCGACAGTTCGCTGAGCTCCGCCAGCCGGTCCAGCGTGATCTCCGTGGCGAAGTTGTGATCCATCCACGCGCGCGTGTTGAGCACGCGCTGCTCGGCCAACCCCGGTTGCGCCGACGGCTCCGGTCTCGCGAAGATACGGAGCACCTGCATGGCCGCCAACTGCGAAAGATGCGCGATACTCCGCGAGCAGAAGGCGTCCTTGGCGGTCTGCTCCGTCCGCAGCTGTTCGTAAAGTCCCAACAAGGTTGCATAAAGCAGCGCATCGATCGCGAGCCGGGCCGGGAGCAATGCCGGCTTCGCGCGCCACCTCTTGATCTGCGGCGAGTTTGCAAGGCCTCGCGCCACCGCGTCGTTGGGAATGGATTCGAATTCGCTGGGATGGATGCAGATCCCGCGGATGACGATGCGCTCATCGACTTTCAATTCATGCGCGATACCGCCGGGCAGATAGAGAATTTGTCCGGCGCTCAGCGGGCAGGACTCCCCGGTTCCCAACACATAACGTCCCGCGCCGCGGACACAGACGTTGATCTCGTGGTCCTCGTGACAATGCGCTTTCATTTTGAAATCGGGGCCGCGGTCGGTCAGAAACGTCCAGGCGCCGCGGTCATGCGGCGTGTAGCGGTACATCTGCATTGCATTGCGCGGAGCGTTGAATCGTGTGCCTGCCATAAATGTGTCGCCTGTGTCACCCACATGTTCGACCGGCCGAGCCACACTTCAATTTCGAGGTGGCTGGCCTGCAGAATATACGCAAAACGTCATTTCAATAGTAGATGAAACGATTGGGCAAGGTGGACGGGGAATCTTGTTCGAGTGTGCTTCATCGGGTATTGAACTAAACCGGCGCAACCCAGCCACGGTGTAGTGTGAAAGACCATAAAAATCTGTGCACCTCAATCCGTGCAAAAAGGCATCAAGTGCCACGCCGAGGACATTAATTCTGAGAATTCCTGTTAGGTTCGTTCCCCACGCGGAACAGAACGGGTGGAGAGCATGAGAGAATGACCGAAAAGCTTGAAAACCTCGGCGCACAGTTCCTGGCTCAACGCCACGTGCTGATGGCCTTCATCTCCGGATTGATCCGCGATCCGGATGCCGCCGAAGACATTCTCCAGGAAGTCTGGCTGCGACTATCCGAAGCTTCCCGCACCGGCGTGGCGATCGAGGACCTCGCCGCCTGGTGCCGCGGTACGGCGCGCAATCTCGTGCTCCATTACTGGCGCGAGAAACGCTCCAGCCGCGTGATCCCCGACAGTTCCATGCTGGATCTCGTTGAGCAGGCGTTTGATGAACAGGCCGGTTCGCACAACGTCTGGACGGCGCGCCGCAACGCGCTGCTGGAATGCGTGCGCGCCCTTCCCGAAAAATCGCGCCAGCTTCTGGTGGAAGTTTACGAGCGGGGCGTGCAGTTGACGGTCATCGCCGGCCAGTCGGGCCAGACGTACGGAGCCGTGCTGATGCTGCTCAGCCGCGTGCGCAAAGGCCTGCGCGAGTGTGTGGCCCGCCGGATCCAGGGGGAGAATCGAACCGTATGAAATCCCTCGACGAACTGCTGCTGGCCTGGCGCGACGAATCCATCACCGCCGACGAGTTGAAGGAACTCGAACGCCTGCTGGCCGAACCGGCCAACCGCGAACGCCTCTACGACGAGTTCGTGGGCACGGCGACGCTGGTCGAAGCGCTGAAAGTCAGCGCAGCGGCGCCGGAACTCCCCCGCTCTGCTCCGCCCCGCGTCACGCCGTTGCCGGCGCGGCGGTATCTGGCCTGGTCGGCGGCGGCGGTGCTGCTTTTCTGCGCCGGCGCGACCTACTTCTATCTGGCGAACATGGCCGTGAAACCGCACGGCGGATTTGAGCTGGTGTCCGGCTCGGCGCTGGTGAATGAGAAGCGGGATGGCTCGATCAGCGACAGTTCAGTCGTGGCCTGCGACGCCGGCAACGCGGCCACGATCCGCTTTCCCGACGGCTCGATGATGGATCTGGCATCGTCGAGTTCCAGCATTCTGCATTCCCGCAGCGTGGAACTGAAATCAGGCAAGGCGAGCTTTCAGATTCAAAAGGCACCAGATGCGGAACACGCATTTCGTGTGAGTACGGAAGTCGGTCTGATCACTGTCCTGGGCACGCAGTTCTCCGTTGAACTTCAACCCAAAGGACAAAACACTCAAGGAGAAACGACGATGAAGCGTGCTGCAATGATCATGGCAGTGAGCGTGCTGGCCGGCAGTGTCAGCGTGGATTTCAACGGTTCGCGCTCGGTCTTGACGATGGGGCAGAGCCAGGCGTTCGGCGACGACAAAGACGCCGCACCTGCGGTGGCCGCAACGCCCGCCACCTTGCCCACGGAATTGAAAGGCTACAGCGGCACCATGAACGGTTCCGTCGTGAAAGCCGGCACCGATTCGATCGTGCTCAAGCTATCCATCGCGTTCAAGAAGATGGGACTCAACGACAAAGAAGTCGATGTCGTCGTCAAAGACGTCAAAGATCTTCCGGAACTGAAGGCTGGCGACAATGTCTACCTGACGGTCGCCGAAGTCGATGGTCACCTCGTTGCCAAGACCGTCTTCAAGGCCAAGAATTCCCGCTAACGCATTCTTCTTTTCGACACTCTTTATGCTCGCCGCGCCAGGGAATGGCGCGGCGATTTCATTAGCCAATCACCCCGCCACGATGCCGTCACCTCTAAGAATAAAATCATAAATATCATAATTATCAAGTACTTACGATTACACAACAGGAGTGTGGAACTTTTTACTATTTTCAGCGTGAGGTTCGGCACCGGTGTGGAACAGAACGGTGATCGCAGTTCAATCCGCATAGATCGCTCCACGGAGGCCCATTCATGTATCGCACCTCAAGTCGCCGATGCGCGCTTATTCTGGCCCTGCTCGTCGCGGGGATTTTCGCCGCGTCGCAGACGTCACCGCGCAGCCAGCGCGTCATGCGCGAACACGCCACAGACGTCGCACAGACTGTACGTGTCGCCGCCTCCACCTCTGATCTCCCGCCCGTTGAGAATGCCGATGCGATCTTTGCGGCGTTTCGCGCTTGGGCCAATGCGCACGCCGATTCCCAAGAGCCGCTGGCGCCTGGAGAACTTCAACGCGGCGTGAACCTCGCGCAGAAACGCCGAACACATCTGGCGCGCCTGATCGAATCGGATCCGCAGTACGCGCTGGACGTGGCGCTACCGGAATACCTGGCTCGCACGCTTCCGGCACCGGTTGTCGCGCAACTGGAAACCCATCTCAACGCGCGCGGTGACTATTTCGTGGCAATTGCCGACACGTTCAGCTCCGAACTTCCGCCAGCCGTCATCCGCACAGCGGTGATCGGAGGCAAGACCTACCGCGCGTTCGTCTACGGCAAACGCGTCGGACAGAGCTCCAAGTACGACATCCCGCTGCATGGCATCGCTCTCGGCGACGCCATGGCTGTCCACGAAAACCCAGTCCGCGTGCTTCATCCCGATGAGGTCGCGGCGCTCGATCCACACACGGCCTTTGCCAACGTCAATGGGCTGTGTCCTGTAAAGGGAACGCCGGCCGTCGCGCGCAACGTGGTCGAAACCGGCGGCTCTTACTTTCAACTCTGCTGCAACGTCTGCAGCGACGACCTGTCTGCTCAGCTCACCTCGCAGCTCAGTAGCAACGATCCGTATTCCGGATCGCTTGCTGCCACATCCAGTGCACAGGCCGCCGCGCCGGCTCCCAGCGACTGGACCACCGGATTGAAGACCGTGCTGGTGATCATGGCCGACTTCACCGATGCGCCCAACACTTCAACGCCGGCCTCCATGCAGACGCTGATCGATACGGACGTTAGTAACTTTTACCTGCAGGAATCCTACGGACTAACGTCGATGAAGTGCATGGCCGTGACCACGCTGGTCCACCTCCCCAACACGACTGCATATTATACGGCCAATGCTGGCGCTCCGATCAGCGATGGATTCACCGCCGCCACCAATGCTGGATACGCTCCGGCCAGCTACGATCGCTACGTGGTCATCGCGCCGGCCATCGGCGGGACTGTGGCCGGAGTGGCCAACGTCGGCGCCTCGGGTGTGGTGCTCTACGGATCTGTGAACCTCGCCGGCGCCGCTCACGAGTTGGGACATAACTTCAACTGCTGGCACGCCAACATCTGGAAATGCAGCGATGGCTCCGTAGTGGGCGCAGGCCAGAACAAGGAATACGGCAACGCCTACTCTGTGATGGGCGGCGGCTTGTTCACCACGCCGAACATTCACCACGATGCCTACATGAAAAATTCTTTTGGTTGGCTGCCAAGCGCCAACGTCACTTCAGTGACCACCAGCGGCACGTACACCCTCCATGCCTTCGACGATCCCTCGCTCAATCCGGCCAATGTTTACGCCATGAAAATTCACAACACCGCGCGGAATACAAATTACTGGGTGCAATATCGCCAGCAGTGGCCGACCAACCCCTGGCTCAGCAGCGGCGTGGAAGTCCTCTGGAGTCCCTGGGGCACCAATGGCGCCACGACCACCACCGGATCCAATCAGGGCACGCAGTTGCTTCATACGTCGCTGGGCTCCACGACAAATACCCTGGCCGCACCGCTATGCATGGGACACACGTTGTCGGACTACACCAACGGCATCTACATCACGCCGGTCTCGCAGAGCGGCGTGGGCACGGGCAATCAGACCATCAACGTTCAGGTAAACCTCGGCACCTTTCCCGCCAACTTTCCGCCCGTGGTCTCGATGAACTCCAACGCCACGGCTGTGAGCACCGGCGCGACGGTGAACTTTACGGCGAACGCTTCCGATCCCAACGGCGACACGCTGGCCTATTACTGGGACTTTGGCGATCTGACCTATGGCACAAACAGTACCACCGCCAGCCACAGTTGGAGCGCCGCCGGACAGTACCTCGTCCGCTGCGTCGTCAGCGACATGAAGGGCGGCGAGGCGCAATCGTCGGTCGTGATCACCGTCGGATCGCCGACCACCTTTACGATCAGCGGTCAGATCACCGACGCCGGCGGCCAGGGCATTGGCGGCGCGATTCTCTCGCTCCAGATCGGCGTCACTACATTTAAGACCACCGCCACAAACAGCGACGGTTCCTACGTCATCGTGGGCGTGAACGCCGGCTCATACACAGTCAGCGCGGTGAAACCCAATTACACCCTGGTGCCCGCCTTCACCAACCCGGTGGCTGTCGGACCCAACGCCACGGGCAAGAACTTTACCGACTCAACTCTGCCGGTGATCACCACCGCGTCGCCGCTGACAGCCGGAACCGTGAGCTCCGTCTACTCACAGACCTTGAACGAGGCCGGCGGTACCGCGCCCTTCACGTGGACCGTGAGCTCAGGTACGCTGCCCGCAGGACTCACGCTGAGCGCCGCGGGTGTGCTCAGCGGCACGCCGACGGCCGCGGGCACGTCGACGTTCACGATCAAGGTCACTGCCGCTCTCGGCGCCGCCGCGACAAAGTCATTCACGCTCACGATCAACCCGGCCAACCAGCGACCCGTGATCACATCAGCGGCCACGGCCACACCCAACCCCACGACTGCCGGACATGCCATTACATTCACAGTTTCAGCTAGTGATCCGGACGGCGACCCGCTGACATACACGTGGAATTTTGGCGACGGCACGAATGGAAGCGGAAGTTCAACCACCCACGCCTACGCCTCAGCCGGAGTCTACTCCGCCACCGTGACCGTTAGCGACGCTGGCGGCCTCACCGCAATCAGCAGCATTAGCGTCACCGTCACCTCTGGAACGGGAACCGGCATTGGCACTGGCACGGGCACCGGAACAGGCACGGGCACCGGAACTGGCACGAGCACCGGAACTGGCACGGGCACCGGAACTGGTACGAGCACCGGAACTGGCACGAGCACCGGAACTGGTACGAGCACCGGAACTGGTACGAGCACCGGAACAGGAACGGGCACCGGAACAGGAACGGGCACCGGAACCGGTACGAGCACTGGAACAGGTACGGGCACCGGAACTGGCACGAGCACCGGAACTGGCACGAGCACCGGAACCGGTACGAGCACTGGAACAGGTACGGGCACCGGAACTGGCACGAGCACCGGAACCGGTACGAGCACCGGAACTGGAACGGGCACCGGCACCGGCGGGGGTGGAACGCCGCCTGTGCCGACGACGATCAGCAAACTTCACGGTGCGGCGAATTTCAAACTGAGCGGACACGACACCGTTCAACTCAATGGCGTCCTGCCGAACTTGTCTTCGCCCTTCTTTCCGAATCAGAAGACCCTGACGTTGAATGTCGGCGGCGCCGCGGTGATATTCGTGCTGAACGCTCGCGGGCAAAGCAAGTCGGGCAACTCGACCTTCGCCTTCGCGCTCAAGGCCAACAAAAAGTCGAAGTCCAATGCCAACCCCGGCTTTGCCGGCGGCAACATCGCCTTCAAGGCAAAGCTCGCCAATGGTTCATGGTCCACCGTCTGGGGCATGGATCCGGCCGCCAGCGGAAGCCGCACCGGCTCGATGACCACGACAATCAGCCTGAACGGTGTCGCCTACGCCGCGACCTCGACGCTGACGTTCACGTCAAAAGCCCATGTCGCCGCGGGCTTCGTGCAGAAGTGAGCAGCAGCGTGCTGACCACGACATTCGGAGCGGTACACATTCGAGAGGTGGAAAATTTTCCATCACGGTTTTGCGAATCCACGACGCACACTGCGAACGTTCCACGTGGAACATTCACAGTGTGTCGTCGTCTTTATTTCGCAGCGCTGCCCGTTTTACCCACGGTGACGGTGACTTGGAGCGTGCCTTCGTAGGTCTTGCCGGCGTAGGTCAGCTGGACATCGATCAGTGACGCACCGGAGGTCCCCGCGGGGCGGCCTCCGTTGATCAGCACTGTGCTGTAGTCGCCGAAATCCTTGAACGCGAACGTGACGCTCGACGAGCTCAACACGCCTTTCTTCAGTTTGCCCTTGATCGTCAGTGTCGTCTTGCCGACCTTGGCTTTGCCCGTCGCTCCGACGGTGAATGTCTGCGTTTTGCCGTTGATCAGGATCGTCGCGGAGCCGGCAAGCGTGGTGACTCCGGTGGGCATGATGAACGAGCCGGCGACCTGCGCGGTGCCTTTGGCCGGCGCGAGCGTGACGGTCTTGAACTTCGCGGACTTCAGCGTCATCGTCTCGTTGGGCGCCGTGGCAGCAGCAGCCACCGTTACGGTTACGAGGCTATTGGTCGTGCCGCCGGCGGAATCGGTGACGATCACTTTCACGGTGTAGATGCCGGGCGCCGTAAAGGTGTGGGTGACTGTTGAACCCCCGGCAGCGACGCCGTCGCCGAAATTCCAGGCGTAGGTCATCGACTGATTTTCCGGATCAACCGCGGCGGCGCTGAGCGTCACCAGCTGGCCGGGCGCGGCGGGATTGGGCGTCGCGCTGGCGGGGCTGATCATCAGCGGCGGCGCGTTGGGTACCGTCACAGGATTCACAGTGAATGCCAGCGTCGCAGTCGTGCCGCCGCCGGGTGCAGGGGAATTCACAGCAATGGTGAACGTGCCGGCGGTGGCCAGGTCGGTGTCGGGCAGCACGGCGATCAGCTGCGTGGAGCTCAAATAAATCGTGGGGCGCGGCTGGCCTCCGAAGAGTACCTTTGAGGCGGACATGAAGTTCGTGCCGGTCACGGTCAGGGCCAGCGGCTGGCTGCCGGCGGTGGTGCTGTTGGGCGAGAGGCTGGTGAGGGTCGGGAGGGGATTGAAGACGGCTTGCACGTTAAACGTGGCGCTGAGCGACGCGGCAAGATTGCCGCTGGACATCGCCAGCAGCTGGTAGCCGGTGCCGGGCTGATCGAGATTCAAGTTCGTGAATGTGGCGGTGCCGGAGGTAACGGTGAGCACCGTCGTGCCGGTCAACGTGGCTCCCGAAGGATTTGTGGCGAGGAAGACGGCGATGAACCCAGTAAAGCTGGTGGCGACGTTACCGTTGACGTCCTGCACCTGCACGACCGGCTGGGTGGTCAACGGCGAACCGGCGAGGCTGCCAACAGGCTGCGTGGTGAAGACCAGGCGCTGCGCCGAGCCGCTGAGGCCGGTGTTGGGCTGGAAGCCGACGCTGTTCTGGAGGCTGGTGAAGGTCGTCGGATCCAGCGGCGCGGTGTCGGTGCCGTCGATCAGGAACGGACTGAACGTGACGCCGGGGCTGACGGCAACGCCCTGGCCGGAGGGATTCGACGGGTCAACAGGGCCCTGCGGGCTGCCCCACCAATTGGATTGCGCGTTCAGCGTGCCAGTGCCGCCGGCGGCGCGGTAGACGCCGCGCGTATTGGCGGAGAGGTTGTTGTTGCGGACAGTCGTGAAACCGTTGGAGACGTTGTTACCCGCGTCGGCGATGGCGACGGCGTTGACCGAACCGGCGACGATGTTGTTCTGCACGGTGACGGCTCCGGTGAACGTCTGCGCGTTCAGGCGGATGCCGCCCATGTCGGCGGTGCTCTGATTGATGTTCGCGTTGCTGATCTCGTTGAAGGCGACGTTCACGGTGTTGGACGTGCCGCTTAACTGGATGCCGGCCTGCGGAACGTTGAGGACGCGATTTCCCGTGATCGCGCTGCTGACGAGAGCATCCGCCAGAATGCCGCTGTTGGGCGTGCCGCTGATGAAATTGTAGCTGCAGGTCAGGCCGTTCAGGTTGGAGAGCTGCAGGCCCGACGGACCGCTGGCGGAGAACGCGCCGGCGGACGTGCCTTGAACGGTGGTGATGCGATTCTGGGTGATGGTCCAGTTCGACCGCGTGGCGCCAGAGAGATTTACCGCGGCGGGCGCCGGAGAGAGGAAGCGGTTGCAGCGCACGGTCACGCTGTCGGCGCTACCGCTGGCGGTGATGACGCCGGTGCTGCCGGTGACTTGATCGAAGGTGAGGCCATCGATGGTCACGGCCGCGCTGCTGCCATTGGAAAGTGTAAAGAGGGACGCACCGTTGACGATGGCTTCCGCGCCGCGCGAGCCGACGTTGGGATCCACGCCGGCGTTGGGGCCGCTCAACGTCACGGCCTTGGCGGAGAAGGTGACGCTCTGCGCGCCGTAGGTGCCGGCCTGAACGTGGACGGTGTCGCCGCTGAGCGCGGCATCGACCGCGCGCTGCAGGCTGGGCGTGGTCGTGGTGGGCGCGGAGAACGAATTGACGGTGACGAAGATGTTCCCCGACTTCCAGCGCACGACGCCCAGGCCCGGGGCGTCGACGGCGTGGAGGATCTTGTCTTCGATCGCGAAATCGTCGCTGACGTTGAAGTTCACGCCGCTGGCGGTGATCGTGGCGGTGGTGAGGCTTTGAATATACTGAGCCAGCGTGTTGGCGAGGCTGGTGTTGCCCAGGTCGATCGTGCCGCCGCTGTTGATGTAGCTGCTGACGCCGACGCCGGTGCCGGTGACATTCACGCCGCCGGAGAAGACGATGTTGGTCGCGTTGTTTCCGAACGAAAACGCGGGACGGGCAGCGTACGGCGGAGTCTGGAACGTGCCGCCGACGATCTGAACGCCGTTGAGCAGCGCGGGGTTGGTGTTGTAATTGCTGGGGTCATCGCGGCCCTTGATCGCCACCGCGCTGGCCTGCGTGGGATTGTTGGCGCCGCAGTTGGTCACCGTCGCGTTGTTCAGCACGATAGAGGTGTAGGTCGAGTACTTCAGGTTGATGTCGATTCCGGCCGGCGGCACGAAGAAGGCCAGCGGATCGGGTGCGGCCGACTGCGGTCTGCTGTAGCCGCTGCCGTCGACGACGATGTTGGTGAGCGTGGCGTGATCGAGCTTTTCGGCGTAGATGCCTTTGGAGAAATTGGTGCTGAACGTGGTGTTGGTGATCAGCACGTTGGTTAGCGGGCGGAGCGGATTGGCTGGTACGGGCAACTGGCGCGTGTACAGACCATAAGTGTTGCTGTCGAAGTGGCCGTTGGTGATCGTCAGGCCGTCGATGGCGCCGTCGATCCAGAGGCCGGCCTGTTCGGCCTGCAGATTGGTGTTGTTCGCCGAGAGATTACAATTAAGCAGCGTGACGGCGTTGAGAATGGCATTGGGCCCCACGAAGACGCCGTACTGGCCGAGCTTCGTGGCGGTGATCGTATCCAGCGTCAGAAAGCCGAGCGTGCTGTTGACGACGACGCCGTACGCGCCGCCCGTAATGTACAGCGCTCGCAGCGTGGTCTGGTGAGTACTGTCTGTGCCGCCAGCGGTGACGGTGATGACATTGCCGCCATTCGAGACGACGGTGTTGGTGGTTGGATCGCTGCCCGCGCCGGAGCCCTGGAGCGTCAGGAGTTTGTTGACGGTGACGTTTTCGTTGAACGTGCCCGGCCCGACGAAGACGGAATCGCCGGCGCTGGCGAGGTCAATTGCGCGCTGAATGCTGCCGCTGGCCTGCGTGACGAAAAGCTGCGCAGCCTTCACGCGCACGAGACCTTCGCCGAGTGTATCGACGCCGTGAGAAATGCGGTCTTCGAGCGCCAGAAGCTGAGTAGTGGTGAGGCCGGAGACTGCTGCGCCATTCACGCTGATGCCGGTGGCGTCGAGTGTCTTAGTGGCGAGCGCGCCAGCGGCCAAGGTAATCACATTGCCGGACTGTCCGTTGAAAGACGTATCGCCCAGACTCAATACGGGACTGCCGCTGACTGAAATACCCGACGCGCCGCCGGTGATGGTATTGCCGCCGGAGAAGGTGATCCCCTTACCGGCTGTATCGGTGATATCAATGTTCTGGATGCTGTTGTTGGTGAAGGTGGAGCCGGTAACGGTCACTGCCGCGCCCGCTTGATCGGTCGCCAAGCCTTCATCGTTGCCGCTGAGCGACGTGCCGAGCGTGCATCCGGTCAGGCCGACGGTGCCGGTGGCGGAACTCTGGGTGACATCCACGGCGACGTTCGAGCCCGTAAATGTGCTGGTATCGATGGAGACTGCGCCGTTCTGGAAAAGCAGAACGTCGCACGAAGCGACGCCGTTGGTGTAGTAGTTGCCCGTCACCGTCGTGCCACTGATTGTCGCCGTGGCGGTGCGGCTGATTTGAATTCCATTCTGAGCGATGGCGCCGGTCGGACCAACGCCGGTGATCTGGCAATTGATGATGGACGCGTTACTGCCCGGGCCGTCGACGATGATGCCGGTCTTCTGATAATTGATGACCTGCACATTTGTGATTGTCGCCGTGGCCGCTTGCGCCAGCGCGTTGCGGCCGACTTGAATGGCATTGCCGTGCTGCACGCCGCCGAACGGGTTGTCGGTGATGTCACGGACGATGCAATCGGTGACGATCAGGTGGGTCGTGTTACCCGCGAAAATTCCGTAGAGCGCCGGACCGCCGTTCGGGCCGGGTCCCTGGATCGTGAGCGATTGCAGCGTCACATTCGCGCCGGAGGCTCCGGCGAAGACGACGGCGTAGTCGGTACCCAGAACATTGGTCGTCGGCGCGGCGGGCAGTTTCAAGGTCGTGCTGCCGCTGCCGGCGCCCAGCAGAGTGAGATTGGTGGTCAGCGACACTTGTTCAACATACGTGCCGGCGGCGATGTGAATCGTATCTCCGCCTGTCGCGATGCCAATAGCGGCATTGACGGTCAACTTGGGGCCGTGCCCCCCGCCGACGGTAGGGCTCACACCGTCGAACGCATTACTGCCGATCGCGATGTCAACGTAATAGTCAGCAGCCCAAAGCGGAAGCGCGGTGAGGACGAACAGCACGACAAAAGGACGCAGCAGAGCGGCGGGCATGGCGGAATGTCTCCAAAGTGTCATTGATACAATTGCGCGCGTGCAGAGGTTTATTCCGGTGGGCGACATGAATGGCAAGGTGCATGATCGAAATTAAAAGTTTATCGTCAAATTACCGCCGAGACAGAAAAATCTGCCGCATTGGCCGTGCGAATTTTTCCGATCTCAGCGGGTCCGATAATCACGAGTCGCTATACTCAGCAAATATGCCGTCGTACGCCGAGCGTTTAAGGCTGAAAAGAATCTGACGCGCGCTGCTCGTGGCTGCTGATTACCGCTTCCAACGCGGCGAAGTCCAGTTGCTCCGCGCTGTGTTTTAGAAATTGCGAAACGACCGGGTGCTCAGCGGCAAGGTTGTCGGCCAGATCCGTCAGCGCGGCGGCGTCGAGCATTCGCGTGTGGCGTCGGATGCGGTCGAAAAGTTCTTTGGGCAAGGCCTCCATTTTTGCGGCGATGGTCTCCAGCGATTCGTTGCCGGATGGCGGCGTCGCTTCCCGTTCGTATTCGACGTGCAGATGTTTCTCCAGGCACGCGAAGATGGCCTGCTCGCTGAAGGGCTTGGTCATGAAGTCGGCGCAGCCGCTGGCGAGAATACGCGCGCGGTCTTCTTCGAAAACGCTGGCGGTCAGCGCGACGATCACCGTCTGCTTCGTCGCGTCCTTGGCGAGAATTTCGCGCGTCGACTGGTAACCGTCCAGGACTGGCAGATTCATATCCATCCAGATGAAATGCGGCCGCCATTCGTCCCAGATGCGGATGGCCTCCCGGCCATCGCCTGCGCCGCGTACATCAAAACCGGCGGAGCGTTGCAGCTCGATCAGAAGTTTCCGGCTTTCGGGATGGTCTTCCACTACCAGCACGCGCGGCGGTTTCAACGTGGACCGGAGGCGGACGATCTGATCCGGCTCTCGCAGAGATGGCTCCTTTTCCACGCGCCGGGCGCGGACGGAGAACTGGAAACAACTCCCCTTGCCCGGCTCGCTGCGCACCCCGATGTGTCCGCCCATTAACTCAACGAACCCCCGGCTGATCGCCAGACCCAACCCCGCACCACCGTATTTACGGCGTCCGGATTCGGTCTGCGAGAACGGCCTGAACAGCGCCGCTTGTTCGGCCGGCGACATGCCCGGTCCGGAGTCTTCGACGTCGAATTCAAGCACGCCATCCCGCGCACGCACGCGCAACGTGACCGTTCCACGATCAGAAAAACGGACGGCATTCGAGAGCAGGTTGAACAGGATCTGCCGCAACTTGCGCTGATCGGCGCTGACATGGCGCGGCAGCCCGGGCTCCATTTCCACCGAGAAGACCAGGCCCTTCTCGCGCACGCGCAGACTGAACATGCTTTCCAGCGTGCGCAGCAGTTCGTGGAGATCGAAGACATCTTCGTCCAGCGTGGTGCGGCCGGCTTCGATGCTGGACATGGCCAGGATGTCGCTGAGCAGATCGAGCAGGTGTTCGCCGCTGCTGGAAATCGAGGCCAGCGCCTGCGTGTGCTTCTTCGAGAGCTCGATGTCGCGCTTGAGGAGATGCGCGTAGCCGAGAATGGCGTTGAGCGGCGTGCGAATCTCGTGCGACATGCTGGCTAGAAACGCGCTCTTGGCATTGCTGGCCGCGTCCGCGCCGTCCTTGGCCAGCCGCAGCGCTTCTTCGATCCGTTTGCGTTCCGTGATTTCCTTTTCGAGCGCGTCGGTGCGCTGGCGCACGAGGTCTTCCAGCTGGCCGCGGTAACCGGCGAGCTCCGCTTCGGCGCGCCGCCGCTGCCGGACTTCGCGCCGCAGCAGGTGGATCCAGATCGACAAGGCCGCGATCAGCAGCGCAGCCAGGACGCATCCCCCCAGCAGCAGCGATCGCCGCATGTTTTCCTGGGTGAGGATCACAACCTTCTTCGGCTCCCAGTTTCCGGCGATGGCATCGGTGGCGCCTTCGGCGCGAAGTTCGCTCAGGCCGCGGTTCAGCTTGTTGAGCAGCGCCGTGTTGCCCTTTTTGACGGCGTAGGCCAGCTCGCGCACGGCCATGGGCTTGTCGAGAATCGAAATGCCCTGAACTCCGCGCTCCTGGATGTAATACGCACCGACCCAGCGATCGGCGGCGAGCACGCGGATCTTGCCCTGCCGCAGCAGTTCGATGCCTTCACCGTAGTTCTCCACCAGGACAAGCTCGACCCCGGACTTTTCAGCCAGCAGCTGGCGGGGATAACCACCGGTCGTCACACCCACCTGCACGCCGGCCAGATCGTCGACGCTGCGAATGGACATTTCATTGTCGCGCACAAACAGGGAGTATTCGCACGTCAGGCACGACTGCGAGAAATCGAAGAGCTCGTCGCGCTGTTTGGAATGGGCCATGGGCCCGACGATATCGGCATGGCCATCGACGGTTTCTTTCTGAGCCTGGTCCCAGGCCATTAATTCGATTCGAATTTCCCGGCCCATCTTTTTTGACAACGCGCGGGTCAGGTCAACGAACATGCCCTTGGGAACGTCGCGGTCGAGATAAATCAGCGGCGGGTAGTCTTTATCGGCGACGAGGGTAAGAGGCCCCTCGGCTGCGGCCAGCCCAGTGGCAATCGCCAGGCTCAGTGCGAATAAGGGGAGCGTGCAGCGCATGGCGGAAGTGTATAGGCGCGTTCAAAGTAGCGGTATTGAAAACACGGGGATAGGCGCGCGTTCGGCAGAAGATGCCAGGAAGTCAATAGTTCACTGCGCTGGAAAAAATACTTCAAATTGTACCGAACCTTTGAGGCCGGCATGCTTCCTTGAGTTTGGAACGAACATTCCGTTTCTTACCATTGAACTGCTAGACTGAGCAGAACGACGGCGCGGTGGCGCCTGCGTGTGGAACTGTTGTCTGGAGATTACCGTGAACGCCGACACCGCGGAAATCGATTGCGTCAAACGCGCTCAGCGCGGTGACGCGGAGGCGATTGAAGCGCTGATCGGGCGTTATGAGCGGCTGGTTTCGGCGTACACGGACCAGTTGCTCGAACATATTCCGGAAGCGGAAGACGTGGCGCAGGAGGTTTTTCTCCGCGCGTTTCAAGAGTTGCATACGCTGCGCGATCCCGCGCGTTTCGCGGGGTGGCTCAAGTCGATCGCGTGGCGCGAATGCCGCGGCTGGGTGCGCGCTCAACAGGCGGCACGCCGCGTGAAGAAGACGCTGGCCGAAACGGCCCCCACGGCGATGTACGATCCGCTGTTTGAAGACGCGGACCCAGGCGACGATCCGTGGCTGCAGCAACTGGAACGCACACTCGATGAACTGAGTGAAGGCAAGAAAGTGGTGCTCGCCCTGTTTTACCTGCGCGGACTCTCGCACGAGATGATCGCGGGATTTCTGGAAGTGCCCGTGGGCACGGTCAAGCGCCGGCTGTTTGAAGCGCGTGCCGCTGTCGCGGCCAGCGCTCATGCGGCTGGAGCCGGGGCGGGGACTGCCACGGGTACAGAAGACATGGACACAGCAGAGCGCCGGCGGTTTGTGGCCGCGGTGCAGCGCCTGCTGAAACCGATCGTATTGAAGAAGGAAATGGAATCATGAGAACCGGATTTGTCTGCTGCATTCACGGCAATTTACTGGCGCTGGAAGCGGTCGCGCGTGACATGGAATCGCAACGCATCGACCGCGTCTACTGCCTGGGCGACGTGGTCGGCTACGGTGCGCAGCCGCACGAATGCATCCAATTTGTGCGCGAGCGGAATTGGCCGTCTCTGCTGGGCAACCACGAGGGGGCGCTGCTGGACCCGACTCTGGGCGAGCAGTTCACGCCAATTGCAAAGATGTGCCTTTATTATTCGATGGGCGCGATGACCAAGTCCGACCGCGAATGGATGCGCTCACTTCCACTGGCGCTGGCGACCGACGAGTTTCAGCTGGTCCACGGTTCGCCGGTGGGACCCAATTCCAATCAACGTTATCTCCTGACCGTGGAAGCGGCGGAGGAAGCGTTTGGGGCAGCGACGCACAATTGGGTCTTCCATGGTCACACCCACGTGCCCATGGCGTATTTCAAAACCGATCCCATTTCGTACAGCACCGAACCGATCTGGAAGCTGGAGAAAAATCTTCGCGCGATCATGAACGTCGGCTCTGTCGGCCAGCCGCGCGACAAGGATCCGCGCGCGTGCTACGCCATTCTCGATTCAGCCGCCAGCCAGGTCGAATTGCGCCGCGTCAGCTACGACGTCCAACGCGCAGTGGCGGAATTCAAGGCGGCAGGGTTGCCTGAGAAAATCGCCGACCGCCTGGCGCTTGGGGCCTGAGCGGTTTGCCGCGATTGCAGTTCTCTGTCCAGCGAAAAGTCGTCGGTGAACGGGGCGCGAATTCGGTGCTGGGTTTCCATACATCGGCGACAGCGATGTACCGACAACTTTTAGCCGGACGGATGCGGACGGATCCGAAACGCGTCGGAGAACGGGTGGGCTGATTACCGCAGAGAGCCCCCGACCGACGACCGACTACTTTTCGCCGGACAGCCGTGTTCGGCGGAAAAAAGTCAATCAGTCAAATAATCGCTGATTGCGGCGGGTTGCCTCACTGCGACAGCGTCATCGTGCCCGTCGCCGCGGGAGCTCCGCTGGTCGTCTCGTTGTGGGAGCAGACCAGCTTGCCGTCTTTGAATTTTCCGCTGTAGGTGAATTTGCGGCGGCCGTCGGGGTGGAAGCCTTCGCCTTTGACTTCGCCCGTTTTCAGATCGCCTTCGGCGGTGCCCTTCCAGCTCTGCGCGCCCTTGGGACCCCAATCGAAGGTGAAGACCGCCGTCCACTTTTTATCGCCGTTGGGTGTGAAGATGGCGGTGAGCGGATGGTTCTGAGCAGGCTGATGGTCCCAGACAAACGTGCCCGTCATCTTGACGGTGCCAGCGGCAGGAGCATCCGCGGCAGCGCACGCACCCGCGAAAAGCAGACATCCGAATACGGTCACGGCCAGGAACGATTTGCGCATCGGCGGATTCTCCAGGCACAGCACAAACAGGGTATCGCTTTTCAGTTCAAAGGCAATGGGGCGGTGAAGCGGAGCTCTGCAAGCGGCAGCGCTGTATCGACCACTTTTAGCCGGACAGATACAGACGAAATCGGAACACGCAGTATTCACATACGACAGAATTGACGACGAAAGCCCCATGCCGACAACCGACAACTTTTAGCCGGACTGACATAGCCGGCGGCGAACGTCCGATTCAGCAATGAAATGTGAAATGCGCGGGGAGCCTTACTTCGGCTTGGCGGCGAGCAGCTGTTCGGCTTCGGCTTCCTTGGCGAGATTCAGCTCTTTGCACAGTTCCAGCAGGCCCCGGTGATCATCGGGCTGGAAGAGCTTGTGGAACAGGTACTGCGCGGTCGGCGTCATCAGCGGCAGCTTCTTGGAGGTGCCGGCCTTTTCCTTTGAGGTCGAATCCAGCTGCAGCATTTCGCCGGTGATGCCGGTCAGCGCCCACTTCATTTCCTTCAACTTCGGGTCTTCGTAAAAGTCGAGCAACTGCGGGCCGTCGGTCTTGATCTTATCGAGCGCGGACTTCAACGCTTTTTCGTGGAGCGCCTTCTGCGCGGTGAACGATTCGCGGCGCGCTTTTGCGGCGACTTCGAATTCCGTCGTCTTGACTTTCTGCTCCAGCGCGTCCATGAGCTGAATGGCTTCGTCGTAGCGGTAATCGTGCGCCTTCTTGGAGGCCTCGTCGGTCTTGGCCTTGGTCAGGTCGTCGGCTTTCTGCTTCAAAGCCGCGCGCGCCTTTTCGACTTCCGGCGCGTTGACTGCGTCTTTGACTTCCTTGGCGTAGTCGTCCCAGGTGCGCAGCGCGTCGGGGATTTCAGAGCCTTCGGCTTTTTTCTGGACATCGGCAAAGCGCGCCTTGGCGTCGGCGTTGACCTGGTCGAGCGCCTTCTGCGCATCGTCCTTCTGCTTCGCGGCCTGGTGCGAGGCGATGAAGTCCTGCAGGGATTTGCGCGCGGTATCGAAGTCCTGCTTGCCCTTGGCGTCGTTGGTGGCGTCGAGCGCGGTCTTGTATTCGCCTTCCAGTTGCTTGGCCTGCTCGTCGTTCATCTGCTTGCGCAGGGCTTCGATGCGGGTTGAAATCGTGGTGTGAAGTTCCTGCATATTGGCCACGGCCGCCTGCTTGGCTGCTTCGTCGTACTTGGCGAGAACTTCCGCGTACTTACCCGGATTGGCGTCGTCGAATTCCTTCGCCTTCGCCGCCTGGGCTTCGACGCTGGCTTTCAGTTCCTTCAGTTCCGTTTCAGCGATCGCCTTGAGTCGCTTCTCCGCCTCGATCGCTTCGATGCTTGCTCCGTACTGCGTGCGGATGGTGTTGAGCTTGGTCTTGGCGTCGGCGCGATTGTTCGCGGCCTCGGCGGCCGTGGCTTCGTCGAGCAGCTTCTTGGCGGCCGGATCGCTGCGCGGGCCCTTGGGCTGCGTGTCGGTGCCGGTGGACGTGTTGGTCGTCACGGCCACGGACGTCCCGGTTTTCGTCGCGGTGTTTTCAACGGCGGCGTTGTCCCGGTTGTGCGCCACAACCATGACCAGGGCCACGCCTACAGCGAAAACCAGCGACACAATCAGCGCCAGCTTTCCCGACGTAATCGGCGTCTGCGCACCAGTCGCGGCGTTGTCTTCCTCTTCTTCCGGAGACTTCGCGCGCTTGGCCGAAGACTTGGCCTTGATCGCGCGCATGATCGTCGAGTCGCCGGCTTCGATGCGATGAATGCCCGCAACCACGCCGCGCTGCACGCGCTCGATGTCTTCGATCACCTTCGACATGTCCGGGTAGCGCTTTTCCGGAAGCTTGGCCATCATGCGTTCGATGATGAAGCAGACCGGATCGGGCACGTTCGAATTGAGATCCTGGATCGGCGGCAGCGATTCTTGAATGTGGGCCTTCAGCACTTCATGCGCGGTGCTGCCGGTAAAAGGCGTGCTGCCGGTGACCATGTGGTAGAACGTCGCGCCCAGCGAATAGATGTCGACGCGGTGGTCGATGGCCTTGCCCAGCGCCTGTTCGGGCGCCATATAATGGGGCGTGCCCATGATGCGGCGGTGTTCCTTGGCCGAAGGCGCGGCCTCTTCGAACGTTTTCGCGATGCCCAGATCGGCGATCTTCACGATGCCTTCACGGGTCAGCATGATATTGTCAGGCTTGATATCGCGGTGGACGATGCGGTTCTCGTGTGCAAATTCGAGCGCTTTGGCGGCCTGGAGTACAATATCGAGCGCTTTGTTCACATCGAGCTTGCGCTCGATGCGCAGAACATCTTTCACCGACGACCCGTCGATGAACTCCATGGAAAAGTAGTGTCGCCCGTTGGCGCGCGAGATGTCGTGGACGTGAATCACGTTCGGATGGTTCAAGCGGCCCGCGGCCCGTGCTTCGCGAATGAAGCGGTCCTGGAACTCCGCGTTGGACGAATAGCGTTCGTTGAGCACCTTGAGCGCGACGACGCGGTCCATGGATAGCTGGCGCGCTTTGTAAACGATGCCCATGCCGCCGGTTCCGATTTTCTCGAGAACCGTGTAGCCGGGAATGCCAATGTCGATCACCTCGGAGGCCTGGTCGACGAGCTCCAAAATGGTGTCGCCAATGCGGATCTGGTCGCCGTATTTCATCAACGTGCCGGGGTCGGCCTTGTCGGCGGGTTTGCCGTTAAGCAGCGTGCCGTTGCGGGAGAGATCCTGGACGAAATAGATGCTGTTGCGGATGTTAATGGCCGCGTGTTCGCGAGAAGCTTTCGCGTCAGCGATGGGAATCGGACAGGCCGAACGGCGGCCAATGACGAGGTGATCGCCCGCGAGCTTGAACTCGGCGCCTGTGTTTCGGCCGGCTTTGATGACGATCTTAGCCACGGGTCACTCCGGTTTTTTCAAGTACGTATTATTCTGGTTTTTGCGCGGATAGTCAACGGGAGACCTGTTCCACCTTAATGGTACTGACGCTTTCTGTACCCACACTGTAGTGCCAAAAATGGCAATGGCGCGTGGATTTTGAGGCTCGTGCGCTACACTGAGTCAAAAGTAAACCAAATGTTCTGAAAAAGGGGGATCATCCGTGGCCAGCGCCGGTAAATCGAGAATCATGGAAGCAACGCGAAAAATTGAACCGCGCCGCCGCACCAAGATCGTGGCCACGATTGGTCCCGCCTGCGAAAGCAAGGAAATGCTGCGCACGTTGATGCTCGCAGGGATGGACGTCGCCCGCGTCAACTTCTCGCACGGCGATGTAAAAGTGAACGTCGCCACGATCGAACGAATCCGGGCCGTCAGCAAGGAGCTGGGCAAACCCGTCGCGATTCTGCAGGACCTCTGCGGGCCGAAAATCCGCACGCGAACGATGAAAGGCGATGAGGCGCTGCTGGTTGAAGGCCAGAAAACCATCGTCACCACCGACGATATCGAAGGCACGGCCGAACGCTTTTCGACGATCTACTCCGCGCTGCCCGGCGACGTCTCTCCCGGCGCGCACATCCTGCTCGACGACGGCAAGATGGAATTGCGCGTGGATTCGGTCAAAGGCTGGGACGTCCACTGCACGGTGCTGCGCGGCGGCGTGTTGAAATCGAAGAAGGGCATGAATCTTCCGGGCCTGACGCTCTCGACGCCGTCGGTGACGGAAAAAGACATGGCCGATCTGCGCGCGGGGCTCGACGCCCAGGTGGACTACGTGGCGCTCTCGTTCGTGCGCGACCCGGCGGACATTCTGCGCGTCAAGCAGCTCATCCAGAAGGTTGGTTCGGAAGTGCGCGTGATCGCGAAGATCGAGAAGCCGGAAGCGGTCGCGAAAATCGAAGAGATCATCGAAGCGTCCGACGGCATCATGGTCGCGCGCGGCGACCTGGGCGTGGAAATGCCGCCGGAAGAAATTCCGATGCTGCAGAAGAAAATCATCAGCATCTGCAACACGCTCGACCGCCCCGTGATCGTGGCCACGCAGATGCTGGAAAGCATGATGAGCAATCTGACGCCCAACCGCGCGGAAGTCTCCGACATCGCCAACGCGATTCTGGACGGCACCGACGCGGTGATGCTCTCCGGGGAAACCGCCAGCGGCCGCTACCCGGCCGAAGCGATCCAGATGATGAACAAGATCGCGCTGCAGGCCGAACAGTTCCTGCTCACGCATCTCGATACGCTGCCGAAGCCCGCCAATTCGCACAACCGCCTGCTGGATGTGATCGGCCGCGCGGCGTTCCGCATCGTCGAAGACCTGGATCTGCGCCTGCTGATCACCAGCTCGTCGACCGGCGAGACGGCGTTGTTTCTTTCCAAGAGCCGCACGCGGGCGATGATCCTCGGCGCGACCAACAACGAGATAGCCTTCCGGCGCATGAGCCTGTTCTGGGGCGTCGTGCCGGCGCTGTGCGTGAAGGAAGCGGGCATTTCCAAGGAAGAATTTCTGGCGGCCACATTCCGCGAAGCGCAGAAGCTCGGACTGGCCATCGCCGGAGAAGATGTCGCGGTCGTCACGGGCACGCCGATTTGCGTGCCGTCGACAGTCGCCAACGCCGTCGAAGTCCGGAAAGTTCTGACCTCCTTGTGAACCTGGCTCTGGCCGCGGAATTTATCAACCGGCGGCTGTGCTGAAGTCGCGCGGTGTGGTAAACTCCGTCTTCGCCTGAACTCAGTAGCAGCCGCCGTGGCATCGTCTCTTAGGAGGATCACGATTTTGCGTTTTCTGTTTCTGGCTTTCGCCCTGACTTTCAGCGCCCAATTCATGTCCTGCGACGCACGCGCGTTGGAGGTCACCGGAGACTACACGATCATCGGTTCGACCACGGATGGCTCCGGCGAATACACCGGCTCGCTATCGATCACGCGCAAAGGCGAGGTCTATCAACTCGTCTGGACCACCGGCAATGGAAAGTTCTTCGGCACGGGCCTGGTCACCAAGGGCGTGCTCTCCGCCATCTGGCATCAAGGCGAAGAATACGGCGTCTCGAGCTTTATTATCGAAGAGGGCAAGTTGGTTGGGACGTGGGCGTACATGAAGTCGGACGGCAAGCGGTATAAGGAAGTGGCGACGAAGAAGTAGTGCTACTAACGGCGAAAATCGGGATTCGGGAATCGGGATTCGCCGACCATCCGCTTGCGCGATTCCCGAATCCCGATTCCCGAATCCCGCCCCTCGTCACGCGTCACTCCCCCCAGCGCTTAGTCACGCCGCCGTACGCATCGACTCTCCGGTCGCGGAAGAAGGGCCAGTGGCGGCGCGTCCAGTCGATCTGTTCCAGATCGCATTCGGCGTGCAGGATTTCTTCCGTGTCGTGGCCGGCCTTGGCGATGATTTTTCCGAACGGGTCGGCGATGAACGAACCGCCCCAGAACTGCAGGTTCTGCTCGCGGCCCACACGGTTGACGGAACAGACAAAGCAGCCGTTGGCGACGGCGTGCGATCGCTGGATCAGCTCCCACGCGTCGGCCTGGCCGCGCTTGACCTCGGGCTCGTCCTTGATGTGCCAGCCGATCGCGGTCGGATAGAAAATCAGCTGCGCGCCGGCCAGCGCCGTCAGCCGCGCGGCCTCTGGATACCACTGATCCCAGCAGACCAGCGTGCCGATGCGCGCGCGTTCGGTTTTGAAGGACTGAAATCCCGGCGTCGCATCGCCGGGCGTGAAATAGAATTTCTCGTAGTAGCACGGATCGTCCGGGATGTGCATCTTGCGGTACGTGCCGATCAGCTTGCCCTTCTCGTTGAAGATCACGGCCGTGTTGTGGTAAAGCCCCTCCGCGCGGCGTTCGAAGACCGAGCCAATCAGCGCGATTTTCGCCGCCGCAGCAGCGCGCGAAAGCGCCTGCGTCGTCGGTCCGGGAATCGATTCGGCCAGAGCGAACTGCGCGTCGTCTTCGCTCTGACAGAAGTACTGCGAGCGGAAGAGCTCCTGCATGCAAACAACCTGCGCCCCTTCTTTAGCGGCTTGCTTGATGCGGCTGAGCGCCTTGGCGAGATTCTCTTTGGGCTGCGTGGAGCAGGACATCTGGATCAGCCCGACGCGGACTTTATGAGATACCGCCGTGGTCTTCTTCATGAATTCGAATCCTGAGATCGGAGGAACCCTGGCGCAAATTTGCGCCAGGGTAGGCAGCACAGTTCATTCGCATCGTGCAATTTTAGGGCGACCATCACTGGCGCTTGACAGGCTCCGTAGAAACCCTGACAATTCGCTTTCCCATTACGTTTTGCATGCAACCGATGCGCCTCAAGCGCTTGGAGATTTGAATTATGATGTCCCGCAACTGGACTCACAAGCTCGTTCCCGTGCTGCTGTTCTCCAGCGTGGTGCTGCTCAGCGGCTGCGACGATCCGGAAGCGCGGCAGATGGTGCAATCGACCGGCAAGGACATCAGCGAATTGAAGTCGCAGCTGTCGGCGCTGACGTCGAAGCACGACGACCTCGAACGGAAACTCAAGGCGGTCCAGGACGATCTGGGCAAGTCGATGAACGAACGCATCGACAAAGCCTCCGACAAGGAAACGGCCGCGATCAACGACCTGCTGCAGCGTGTCGCCAAGGACGCGGACGAAACCCGCAAGCTGGCGCAGAGCATCACCGAATCGTCCCGCGGCGACTTCGACAAGGAACTGGAAAACGCCCGCAAGACGTTCGCCGGCGACCTCCAGAAGATCCGCGACGACATGGTCAAGAACAACGATGAGCTGAAGAAGTTCATGGACAACCAGCTCCGCGAACTTTACCCCTACGCCTACCAGCCCAAGCGCGTTGAACCCAACGCTCCGCCGGCGCCGGAATCGAAGTAAGCTTCCCGCAGGTTCAGCATTCAAACCCGGCCTCAGCAATGAGGCCGGGTTTTTTATTGAACGTTTTCCCGCTTGCCAAACGATTTGCCCGTGCCGAAACTCTCCCAGCATGAATCTCGAGACGCTCAAACTTTACTGCGATATCGTGCGCCTGCAGAGTTTCTCGAAGGGCGCGAAGGCCAACCAGGTCACGCAGTCGGCGGCCAGCCAGGCCATCGCCCAGCTCGAACACGATCTGGGCGTGCTGCTGATCGACCGCAGCAAGCGCCCGTTTGCGCTCAGCCCCGAAGGCCAGAAATATTATTCGGGCGTGCGCGCATTGCTCTCGGAATACACCAAGCTCGAATCCCAGCTGAAAGGTTCGAGCAACGATATCGGCGGCACGGTGCGCGTCGCGGCGATCTACTCCGTGGGACTCTACGATCTCAACCGCTACACGCAGAAATTCATGTCGATGAATCCGCAGGCCAAAGTGCGCCTGGAATACCTGCGCCCAAACAAGGTCTACGACGCCATCGTCCACGAAGACGCGGACCTCGGGATCATGAGCTACCCGCGCGCTGACCGCGCTGTGACGGTGCTGCCGTGGCGTTTTGAAAAGATGGTCTTCGTCTGCAATCCGTCGCACCGGCTGGCGGGGCGGTCTTCGGTGCTGGCGAAGGAATTCGAAGGCGAAAATTTCATCGGCTTCGACGAAGACTTGCCCATCCGCAAAGCCATCGACCGCGGCTTGAAGCAGCAGCATTCACACGTCAACACCGTGATGGAATTCGATAACATCGAAACGATGAAACAGGCGATCGAAGTCAACGCCGGCGTCTCGATTCTCCCCGAACCGACGCTGCGGCGCGAAGTCGAAGCCAAGCGGCTGTGCGCCATCCCGCTCTCCGGCGCCGATTTCGTCCGCCCCGTCGGCATCATCCACCGCCGCAACAAATCGCTGACGCCGACGATTCAGAAGTTCATCAAGCTGTTGAAGGGGGAGTAAACGGCCACGAACTGCATTGCGGATTAGATGGGTGCGCGTCGCATGGTCGATGCGCTGAAATTTCATGGATGAGATTCTAGAAACGAAATTGGGCACGCTCATCCCCAAGCGTGCCCAATCTCCAATCCGCAATCCGCAACGCTGTTCACACGCCGTACATTACCGGAAACGCCGGATTGACAAACGGCGCGCCGTCGGCGAGCTCGACGATCTCCGTGTTCATGTGCTTGCCGTTGATGCTGCGGTGGATCACACCGCACATTTGATGCACGGCGATCGTCCGGCGCGGAGCGTTGCTGCGGTTGGCGCCGCTGCCGTGGATCGTCAGGCAGTGGTGGAAGCCGACCTGGCCGGCCTTCATCGGCATCGCGACGGGAAGCATCGCCTGCCCGCTTTCGGCTTCGATGCGCTGCTTCAGTCCGTCCATATCCTGATTGAAGAAATCGCTGGCCGCGAGCAGGCCGCGCTTGTGGCTACCGGGGACAACTTCCAGGCAGCCGTTGTCGGTGGTGAGATTAACGAGCGCCAGGGTGGCGGTGGTCAGATTCGGTTCCTTGCACGCGCGCCAGTAGCCATAGTCCTGGTGCCAGCCGACGTTGCCCGTCTGTTCGCCGCCGTTGGGCTTGTAGAGCAGCTGGTCGTGCCAGAGGCGCACGGTGTCGACGCCATGGAGCTTCGCCGAGATCGCGCCGACGGTGGCGTTCAGCACGGCTTTGCGAATGGTCAGATCGGCCCAGTGCGAATTGTCGGTCTTGCGGATTTCCAGAGGCCGCTTGGCGTTGAATTTCCAGCCGCCATGCCAGGGCTGCTTGCCCGTTTCGTGCACGCCGTTGTAGACCAGATCCTGATGCTCGCGCAGCGCCGCCAGTTCTTCGTCGCTGAAAATCTTGGGCGACGTCCAGTACCCGTTCTCCTGGTAAAACGCGACATCCTTCTCGGTCGGCAGGCATTCGATCTTGATCGCTTCGACGCAGGCGGTGAGCATGGACATGGTCTTCATTTCCTCAACGTTTAATTGTCATGGCGCTGCATTTTTCGACAAGAGGAACTATAGCGCCGCGCCAATCCGGGGTGTGTACACCGTGCTGTCATAGTTATATGCACATGCCGCGCGGGCGCGGAGGAGCCCGGCGGGGACAGAATAAAGTGTGCGCAAGGAGTGGTCGTACGCAAATTTGTTTTCGGGTAAGTAAACAGACGGCAGGCGGCAGTAAATCGCTCGTGTGTGCGACTAACGAACTCGGGATGTGCACGTTACGGCAAAACGCATTGCACATGACGCACCCACCGCATGCTCCTGATTCTCGACGGCTCGGCGCGCTCGCTTTCCGGCTCACAGAGGACGTTGAGTGGAAATCTTATAAGGGAGGAAATCTATGTTCCGAGCCGGTGTGGTGTGTCTGGTTTTGCTCACGGGTCTATTTCACCAGGCGGTAGCGGGCGAGAACGAGTATGAAAAGCTCGTCAGCCGCATCCGTACTCCAAAGGACGACAACGCGGCTGGCGCGTCGATGCTGCTGGCTCAGGTCGCGGAAGTCACGGCCAAGGCTTCGTCCATCATCAACGGCCCGCCGCGCCGCAATCTCGAACTGCTCATTTGCAATCTGGAAGACCAGATCGCCAAAAACGTCTCGACCGAAAGCTACAAAATCTACGCGACCAACTTTCAGCGCGTCGGCCCGGAAGTGATGGCGGAATTGTGCTTCGCGCTGCGCAAGGCCGGAGGCAACGCGGAATTCGATGCGGCCGTCGCCAAGGCGCTCAGCCCTTCGCTGGATTATCGCTGTAAAGTCGCGATGGCCGACGTGCTCGCCGCCCACAAATTTCCCGGCGCCGTGGACAAGCTGTTGCCGCTGGCCGTCACAAAGGAACCGCTGCCCGTTCAGATTGCCGTCTGCCGCGCGCTGGGCGAGCTTCCCGACAAGCGCTCAGTGCCGGTGCTGATTAAATACATGCAAGAGTGCAAAGAGAAGGCGATCGGCCGCGGCATGTACGAAGCCTGCGGTGCGTTGCGCGCCATCACGGCGCTGACCTATCCGCCCGATCCCGGCACGTGGAAGGGCTGGTGGGATCAGAACGAGAAAACGTTCGAAGCGAAAAGTTCACAGGGGCCCGAATACAACTTTGAGCTGAAGAACAAAACGGAAGTGTCGTACTACGAAATCCCGCTGATCGAAAACCGCATCGTCTTCGTCCTCGATGTTTCCGGAAGCATGATCGCCGGTGGCAAGCCCAATCGCCTGGAATCGGCGGTGAAGGAAATGTCGGAACTGATCGGCCGCATGAACGACAAGCAGTACTTCAACATCGTCACGTTCTCGACGCACACCAAGCGCTGGCAGGACGCGCCGATGGTCCAGGCGACCGAACCGATGAAGAAAGCCGCCAAGGCGTTCCTGGAAACGCTGGTGCCCAAGGGCGGCACGCAGACGGCCGAAGCCTTCGAAGAAGTGCTGCAGAAGATCGTCACCGCGACCAGTTGCGAGACGGTCTTCCTCGTCAGCGACGGCGGTCCCAACCCGTGGTCGAAGGAGATCAAGGTCGCCGATCAGGTCCGCTTGATCACGTGGATCAACCAGTTCCTGAAAGTGCGCATCCACGCGATCGGCATCTTCAGCAAAGCCGCCGGCGATCCGCCCGCGCTGCTGCAGGAGGACCTCACCGACATGAAAGCGTTTTTGGAAACCCTCGCGCAGAACAACGACGGCGCGTACAAGGAAGTGGGGAAGGACGCGAAGTAGTTTACGAGCGCGTACGCTCAAGGCGGCGGAAAAGATATTCAAAAAGCGCTGCGGTTAACACCAGAATCAGGGCCGCGACGAATAGATCGTCGTATATGGATTCAGGCCTGTAGCTACGGATTTGCTCCACGGACAGGGCTTTTGCGGAGCCGTCGAGTGGTGTCCAATAGATCGTATACATTGCCGTCCATGGCCAACCCCATTCCAGAGTGTGAACGGTTATCCGGTTACCTGCGTCGTCATCTGTGATATCGGTTGACTCATGACGCTGAAAATTAGCCCACATCAATCCGCCCGCAACAATCATCACAACCACCATCGTCGACAAGTGAAGTTGAAACCACCGTCGCGTGGATCGCTGTGTCAAATTAGTCCGCTCCTACTCCCAAAGAGTGGTGGTTTCTAACCATGCCGCAAATTTGCGGTAAGGTTCCCCGCACCGCGTAGCTCTATCTAAGTCACAACGTCCCCAATCTAATCCGCAGTCCGCATTCCGAAATCCGCAATGCCGTTCAGTTCGTCGCTCCCGGCGTTCCCGTGGTCGGTAATTCTTCCTCCACGCGCACCTTCACCGTCATTGTCTCCGCGGCGGCGGTAAAGAGCGTGCCGGACGTCGGCGTCGTGTCGCGGTAGTAGCGGCCATACGCGACGCGGACGTGGTCGGTGTCGGGGAGCGTACCGTTGGTCGGATCGAAGCCTTTCCAGCCGACGCTCGGAATGTACACCTGCAGCCACGCGTGCGAGGCATCGGCCATCTCGTCGTTCAAGTTGCCGGTGTAAATGTAGCCGCAGACATAGCGCGCCGGCAGTCCCAGCAACCGCGCCATCTGGATGAACAGTCCGGCGAAGTCCTGGCAGACGCCCTGTTTCTTGACGTACACCTCGTACGGCGTCGTCTCGTGGCGCGTCGAACCCGGCACGTACTTGTACGATTTCTTGAACTCAAGGTTGATCGCGAACAGCGCTTCGAGCAGATCGTACTTGTTGTCGCTGACGAACTGCCGCGCGTAGTCGTAAATTTCCAACAGCTGCGTGTCGGGCAGTTCCATCGGCTGCAGGTACGGCCCGAGCATCTTCTGCTCCCACGGCATCCAGGTAACGGGAAATATCGGGCGCTTGAGCATCTTGGTGAAGGCGAACGGATCGACGTCGAGCAGTTCCACCAACGATTCGGCGTGCAGGGTGAGGCTGGTGTACGGCACGAAGAGTTCGAAGTTGACGCCCCAGTTGCCGAAGACGTCTTCGTACTCGACGACCTGCGGATTGTGCGGGCTGATCGTCAGCGCGTGTGACAGGACGCTCTGCTTCCAATCGTGAACCGGCCGCAGATGCAACGCATGGAGGCTGTGCTGCACGGGTTTGTCGTAGGCGTAGGTCGTGGTGTGGCGGATTTTCAAGCGTCGGGTTTTGTTTACGGTTTCCACGTCGGAGGTTCTCGAAGAATGATTAAATGAAGCGCGCAATCCAGTGATCGCGCTCGGCGCGGAGTAAAAGCAAACCCGAGTCCCAATGATTCAAGTGGTGAGTATTGCGCATGTCAGCGCGTTGGGAAGGTGTAAATCGCGCTACTCCCGCGGCGCGCCTTCGGCGTCGACTTTGCTGACATTGAAAATCGTACGGAACCAGACTGAAATCAAGACAGGAAGAATCAGCGCCAGCCACGCCAGCATCCCGGTCCAATCGTTGTGAAAGAGCTCGTTGTTGATCACGAGTTCAATAGTCGCATAGAGCGCGGGAAGCGCCGTCGCCGGCGCCATGAGAAACGCCGCGAAGATCAGCCAGCGCAGCGCGACGGCGCGTTCCTGGAGGAGATTGCGATTTTTCAAGGCCGAGAGAAAGCCGAAGCCGATCATGATTTCCACGTACAGCACGATCACCAGGTATTCCCGAAGCGGATAGTTGAATTTCTGCGACAGATAATCAAGCGGAATCAGCGTGGCACCGAATCCCAGAAATGCAGCACTCAAATCGGCGAGAGTGTAACGAAGCTTTCGGCGCCGCACCTGCCAAACGATCAGCAGCGGAAATAACCCAATGGCAGGGAGCACATACTTTGGATTCTTCATAGCTGCTGAAAGCGTGCGCGAGACTCGAAAATTGGATAGTGTGAGCAGCAAAATGGGAATCAGATAGATCGCGGCTTCAATGAGCGGAGCAAGATACGGGTTGTGTTTTTTAGGCACTTTCATCGCTTGCTACTATAATGGTCGGGTGGTTCGTACGGAGATTGATTTTTACTTTTTCGCTTCGAATTCGCGCTAGCATCGCCGTTCCGGCGTGTATGGGATGAATGAAGTTGGTGTCGCGCGCTTTAAATGGAGAACCCGCATGCGCAGTCTGCTCGTCTTCACCCTTGCCTGTTGCCTGATCACACCGCTCTTCGCCGCCGCCGCCGATGGACCGGGCGACGACCACGCCGAAGAAGGCATTCTCCCCGAACTGAAAGTTCCGCTGGCGAAAGAAGCGCCGAAGATCGACGGCACGCTGGAGAGCCCCGCGTGGAAAGAAGCCGCGACTTCCGAGGCGTTCTTCCTGAAGGAAGGCAGCAAGGCCAAGGGCCACACCAAGGTCTACGTCACCCGGGACAACACGGCGCTCTATGTCGCCGTCGAATGTTTCGAAAGCGAAGAAGCCTTGAAGAAACTCAAAGCCGACGGCAAGGGCCACGACGAAGACAACATCTGGGGCGACGACACGGTCGAAGTGTTCATCGATCCGTCCGGCAAGCGTGAGACGTACTACCAGTTGATCGTGAATTCCAAAGGCGTCACGTGGGACGGCTTCCTGCCCAGCCCCAGCAGTCCGGACAAATCGTGGAACCCCGAATACAAGACCGCCGTGAAGATCAACAAGGACAATTGGACCTGCACCCTCGCCCTACCCTTCACCATCTACACGCAATCGCCGAATTTCGCCGCGAAGTGGGCCTTCAATGTCGTCCGCCACCGCCCCGCCGCCGGCGAACTCACCTATTGGTCCCCCGTCTACAACGACAGCTCCCACCACCCGGAAAAGTTCGGCAAACTCACCGGCATGCCCGCGAAGTAAGCGCCGCTGACGCGGCGAGGGGTCAGGGGCCAGGGGTCAGAATAGAGTGCGCGTGCACGGGAGGTCGTGTGCGCGGTTTGCTTTTGAGAGAGCGAAAGCAGTGGCAGCTGGCCCAAAAGCAAAACGCGCGCACGAATACCTCGTGCGCGCGCTCTATTCTGACCCTTGGCCCCTAACCCCTGACCCCTCGCGGCTACGCCGCGCTACGCCCCGGGCTCGGTCATCTTGCGGACGTCCAGCAGACGGTTGAGCTCGTCGGCGGGCATGAGCTTCTTTTCCGTGGCCAGCTGGCGCACGGTCTTGCCGGTTTTGTGCGCTTCCTGGGCGAGCTTCGCGGCGGCGTCGTAGCCGATCTTGCCATTCAGCGCGGTGCCGAGCATTAAACTCTTCTCGACGAGTTCTGCGCAGCGTTCCCTATCGGCGACGAGGCCCTTCACGCACTTGTCCGCAAAGGCGCGGCAGCCATTGGAGAGAATCTGCGTCGCGAAGAGCAGGTTGTAGGCGATCAGCGGCTTGAAGGTATTGAGCTCGAAGTGCCCCTGCAGTCCGCCGGCCGTGATCGCCGCGTCACAGCCGATCACCTGGCAGGCGACCATGGTCAGCATTTCCGGCATCACCGGGTTGACCTTGCCGGGCATGATGCTCGATCCCGGCTGCAGATCCGGCAGCACGATTTCACCGATACCGCAGCGCGGGCCGGAACCCAGCAGGCGGATGTCGTTGGCCACTTTCATCAGCGAGACGGCGATGGTCTTCAACACGCCGGACGCTTCGACGGATGCGTCACGGGCGCCGAGAGCTTCGAAGAGGTTCGGAGCCTGCCGCAGCGGCAGCTTCATCTCCGCGGCGACCTTGGCGATCACCAGCGGCGGAAGTTTCGGATCGGCGTTGATCCCCGTGCCGACGGCCGTTCCGCCGAGCGCCAGTTCGCCGAGGTTCTTCTTGATGCTCTCCGCGCGACCGATGGAATGTTCGAGCTGCGAAGCGTAGCCGCCGAATTCCTGGCCCAGGCGCAGCGGGACGGCGTCCATCAGATGCGTGCGGCCGATCTTGACGATGTCATCGAACTCGCGCGCCTTTTCCGCCAGCGCGGCGTGCAGGTATTTCAGCGCGGGGATCAGGTCGTTCTCAACGGAGTCCAGCGCCGCGACGTGGAGCGCGGTGGGGATGATGTCGTTCGACGACTGGCTCTTGTTGACATGATCGTTGGGGTGAACGGGCTTTTTGCTGCCGCGTTCGCCGCCCAGGATTTCGATCGCGCGGTTGGAAATCACTTCATTGGCGTTCATGTTCGTGGAGGTCGCCGATCCGGTCTGGAAGACATCGACCGGAAACTGCGCGCCGAGTTTTCCCGAAGCGACTTCGTCGGAGGCCTGGATGATCGCCTTGGCCACCTTCTCGTCGAGCAGCTTCTGCTCCAGGTTCACCTGCGCCCACGCTTTTTTGATCAACGCCAGCGCGCGGATGAAGCGCTGCGGCAGCGGCAGTCCGCTGATGGGAAAATTTTCCACCGCGCGTTGCGTCTGCGCGCCCCAATACGCTTCCGCGGGAACCTGCACGGGACCCAGTGAATCCATTTCCGTTCGAAATACCATGACGCCTCCGGTCTGTTGAAAAGAGAATGCTTGACGCTTTTGATTTTCGATTTAGGCGAAAAAATGACAAATGGAAATCACAGAATGTCGAACGCGAGCCCGTCCGTGCGACAGCTCTACTCTGACTCCTGACCCCTGACCCCTCGGCCGCAGGCCGCACGGTTCACTTTCGTACTGAGGGCTACACCTCAGCGCGCAACGCGACGATACCGGATTAGCTCGGAGGAGGGTCATTCGTCATGTCGCGTCCCACGTTCATTACATTTTCATTCGGACTGCTGGTCGGATTGGCCGTGATGCCCGTCTACCGCTCGTTCCAGAAGTCCGACGTCGAACCGCCCAAAACACCGCCGCTCGCTGCGAAGAGTGAACCCGCGACGAATCCAGCGCCTGCTCCCGTCTCCGCCGCGGTGCCGAAACCGCTCCCCGGACCCAACGTGCTGAAGATCGCGGCGGCGTTTCCCGATGGCGGCGGATTCAACTGGGACGGCGGGACCGGCACGCCCGAAGAGATCAAATTCAACGGAGAGAAGATTCTCTCGAAGTCCAGGCGCGGGACGTACTGCTGCGGGTTCACGTTCGCGGTAGTGATGCGCGCTGCTTCAGAAGCAGGGCTGCTGGAAGGCAAGTCCGCCGAACAGATCCGCGCGTTTCAGCAGCATTGGTACGCCAACACGCCCAAGTCCCGCGAGAAGCAGCAGATCTTCGCGCTGCAGTGGCTGGGCATCGGCCACGAAGTTCCGCTGCTCGACGCTCAGCCGGGAGACTTCATCCGGCTATGGCACGGCAGTTCCGGCCACAGCGTGATTTTCGTGCGCTGGGTCACAGCCGCCGACGGCAAGAAGATCGGCCTGGAATACCGCGGCACGCAAAGCAGCACCAACGGCATCGGTAACCGCACCGAATATCTTCCCGGCGCGCCGGACCACAAGCGCGGGGACTTTGATGTGAAGCGCACGTACGCGGGACGGTTAGGCAACTCATAACAGCTCAATCCAGCGGGTGGGTGTCAAGGAGCAAGCGGCAATTTGCTTGCTCCTTGACACCCAGGCCCAAAATCTTCGCCCTATTTCAGCGCCATGTAATTTCGAACTAGAAAATTGAAAATGAAAACGGCGAGCAAAAGCCCCGCGGGTAGGGCTTTCGCTCGCCGTTTCACTGCAAAAAGTGAACAGCGGCACAAGTCGGCGCAGACGGTTACGCCGAGCGCTGGTGCGCTTCGACTGGCGCGGTCGTCGCGCTGCCGGCGGGCGCGCCGGCCGTCTCGCCTTCAATCTTCAACAGCTTCGTGTACAGCGTGCGGACGCTGATTCCGAGCAGCTTCGCGGCGCGGGTGCGGTTGCCGCGCGTCGACTGCATCGTCTTGATGATCATCTCGCGCTCGATATCCGCCAGCGACTGGCCAACCGTAAAGGTGACGCTCGTCGCCGATGTCGGATGCTGGTCGATTCGCTTCTCCGGCGCTGCCATCGGCGCGCCAGGCGCCGCATAAGTCGGCGCGGCCATTCCGGTGGATCCCGAAGCAAAACTCAAGTTGACTGACATAGGTAGAGCTCCTTTCGCTGACTGCAATCTGTTCTCTTCCCGCTCCTGCACACGTAGGGACAGAGTATCTCCGCGACGTGGGGACACCCCCCCGCCCTTTGCCTGACTTGCCCGGTCACTTTTTGGGTCAGATGCTTTACTTCGGAAGTTCTTTATACAATCGGCGTGCCAACGCGGAGTGACGCAGACTGAGACAGGGGCGGGTGCACACGTGAAACGGCGTGGCTGGCTCTTAGCTCTTGGCTCTTGGCTCTTGGGAGTCCTATCGGTGAGTCAACGCATTACCGACAGGAGCCAAAAGCTAAGAGCCAAAACAACCGCACGCGGAAGGCGTCAGCCCATCCGCGTGCGTTTTTGAAAGTTGAATTTTACTTTTGAATTCGATTACGTGCCCGTGCGCGTGTGGCGGACATTCGCGTGGCGGGAGCCATTCGCGTTCGAATTCGTGCGCTGTACGCCCATGAACGAATCCAGGTACGGCTGCGAATCGCCGGGGCTGCTGATGACACTGTCGACCAGCGCTTCGACGTGATTTTCGAAAACGTGTCCGGTGACGTGGCGTTCGATCTGCACGCCCAGCTGCGAGGCCACATCGAGGTCGGTCATCGGGGCCAGCGCGTAAATGATCATCGCGGCCGCGGCAACGCGAGCCACCGGGTGCGTGATCGGGCGCAGCATCCAGAAGACTTTCTTGATCGGCTTCTGGTAGGAAGCAGAGATCCGCGCCAGCGTACGGGCAGCCAGGCCTGCCGGCGGTTGAGGCCGGGATAGCCGGGCGACCGATTCGCCGGCGCGTATCAGTTTCGGATCGTTCAGATTCGGTTCGTCATTCATACCAGCACCTCTGCCTTCAACCTACCATTCATCGCTGCATTCCGCCAACAGTCCCTGCGCTTCTTTTGACGTTGCCGCCGCCGTTTACGGAGCGGGTTTTTCAAGAATTCCACTCAGGCGCGTCAGCGCGGCGTGCAGGCGGCTCTTGATCGTCCCCAGCGGCACCTGCAGCACACTGGCCGTCTCCACCAGTGTCATGCTGTCGTAGAAATGAAGCAGAACCACTTCCCGCTCCAGTTCCGTCAAGCCATTCAGCGCCCGCTGAATTTTAAGCTCCTCGTCCCTGCGTTCGGCGCTTTCCCCGGGGTTTTCGCCAGTGGCCGCCGGTTCCGGAACCGTACTGCGTTCCGATTCTGCCCCCGACCCGGTCTTCGAATCCAGCCCCACTTCGCCCCGCACTTTGCGCTTGCGGGCGTCGTCGCGGACCAGGTTTACCGCGATCGCCGTCACCCACGGTTTGAAGTGCAGCTTCTTATCGAACGTCTTTCCCGCGCGCATCGCATGCAGGAAGGTGTCTTGAAAGAGATCGTCGGCACGGTGCGAATCGCCGCCGGTCATCCGCAGCAACAAGCCAAAGAGCGACTTCTCGTAGCGGCCGATCAGCTCCCCGAGACTTTCCCGGTCGCCGCCGATCGCCAGTTCGAAAAGCTTCTCGTCGGGTGGAGCCACTACTTCTTTCTGGGGCGCTGCTCGCTGAGCCGAAACGGCTGGCGCAGCGGGCAGGTTCAACGACGTGGTCGCTGCTGGCACAGACCCCCTCCGTCCTTCATCAGTATCTACGTTTTGGGTGGGTGATCGGTTCACACAAAATCCCCAAAAGCTACGAGAGTACTTAACAAGGTGCGCGAAGGCGGAGTCATCGTTAAATGACGCTCTTTTTGTAGAGCGTAAAGCGTCTATGGTACACCAGATATAAGTTTTCGGCGAGGCTGACGCTGGGATTTTATCAAAAATGTTTCCACGGCGGATGTTGCTCACGTGCACACAATTTTCTGTGATAAATTTGACCCTGAAGAGGTGCGTTTTGATGCCAACCCCGGCAATAATGTCGCAAAATATGCCTCACAAAACCGCATGGCTTAGCGCGATTACATCGTTTCCATGGTTTATATCTATATGTAGTGGTATCGAGTGACAAGAGTTCCAAGCGATTGTGGATAAGGAAAATTTTCCTTAAGGTACCCACCTTCAGGCCCCAAGTCCTGAAGGTCAGTTATCAATCCAATATGATACAATGCGCCCATGGATACGCCGGTACTTGAACCCAACCCGCAGCACGCCTTCGCCCTCAGCGTCGTCCAGCGCCTGACGGCCGCGGGGCATCGTGCCATTTTCGCGGGGGGCTGCGTGCGCGATACGCTGCTGGGCTTGACTCCGAAGGACTATGATGTCGCCACCGCCGCAACGCCCGATCAGGTCCTGAAACTCTTTCCCCGCACCATCGCCGTCGGCGCGGCGTTTGGCGTCGTCTGCGTGCTCAGCCCGGGCAAGGATCCGATCCAGATCGAAGTCGCGACCTTCCGCGGCGACACGTCGTACTCCGACGGCCGCCACCCGGACGCGGTGGTCTTTACGAATGAAGTCGAGGACGCCAAGCGCCGCGACTTCACCATCAACGGCCTCTTCTTCGATCCGCTCAAGAACGAAGTCCTCGATTACGTCGATGGCCGCCGCGATCTCGAACGGAAAGTGATCCGCTGCATCGGCGACCCGAAACTGCGCTTCGGCGAAGACCACCTGCGCATGCTCCGCGCGATCCGTTTCGCCACGCGCATGAACTTTGAGCTCGATGGCCACACGCTCGGCGCAATCAAGGACAACGCCGCTGCGATCCTGACCATCAGCCAGGAGCGCATCCGCGATGAGCTCTGCCAGATGCTCACCGGCCCCAACCCGCGCCGCGCGTTCGAACTGCTCAAGGAATCGCGCCTGCTTAAACACGTCCTGCCGGAAGTCGAAGCGCTGGCCGGCGTCGAACAGCCCGCGCAGTTCCATCCCGAAGGCGATGTCTGGACGCACACGCTGATGCTGTTGGAGCAACTCGAGCATGCGCCGCTGGAACTGGCGCTGGGGGCGCTCTTTCACGACATCGGCAAGCCGCGCACATTTGAACGCGCCGACCGCATCCGCTTCAACGGCCACGAAAAGGTCGGCGCGGAGATGACGCGCGAGATCATGACGCGCCTGAAGTTCTCCAACGCCGAAATTGAACGCGTGGTGAGCCTCGTGGCGCAGCACATGGTCTTCAAAGACACGCAACGCATGCGCCCGGCGACGCTGAAGCGTTTTCTGCGCCAGCCGCACTTCGACGAACACCTCGCGCTCCACAAGCTCGACTGCATGGCCTCGCACGGCAGTTTGAAGAACTACGACTTCTGCTCCGAAAAACTTCAGGCGGCGCCGCCACAGTCGCTGCATCCCGCCCCGCTGATCACCGGCGCCGATCTGATCGCGCTGGGCCTGAAGCCGGGCCCCGATTTCAAAGCGATCCTGCAGCAGGTGGAAGATCAGCAGCTTGAAGGCGGCCTGGTCGATCGCGATGGCGCGCTCGCGTTTGTGAAGACGCTGATCAAGATGTAGGTCCGATATTCTCCGATGTGGGAACGCGACGCTCACCCATTTCCGTGCGGATGTGACTCCAAATCATTTGGCTTTCAATGGTTAGCTGCACTAGAATGATATGGTCGTGGTGCAATCACACGCACTCTGTGAAGATTTTTTCGGGGCATTGAATATACTTCGAGTCTTACTGTATAAGTTTAGCATACGAACCCTTGTGGAGACCGTATGTCCGCGATCATTGCAATCCGTCCGACTGTCAAGCGCCCGCTGCTGGGCGTCTTTTCCGCCGTGGCGCTGCTGGGCCTGATCTTCTCCACGGGCGCCGTTCACGCCGCCGAACGCGTCTCGATCACGTGGAGCATCACCAATCTATCGATCAAGGGCAAGCCCGGCGAAACGATCCAGCTCAAGGTCAAGGCTGAGATTCCCGTCGGCTGGCACAGCTACTCGACCAAGACCTACGGCGCAGACGGTCCGTTCCCCACTTCGATTGTGGTCACGCCCGAGACGGCCGGAAAAGTCGGCGCGATCACCAACCCCGACGCCAAGTCTGAAAAGACCGACGCGTGGGATTTCGCCATCGAAACCATCGAAGGCACCACGACCTTCACCGTGCCGATCACGATTCCCGCCGACGCCAAGCCCGGAGACATCGACGCGACGCTGGCCGCCAAGTCGCAGGTCTGTAACGAAAAGACCTGCATGCCGCCCAAGGAAACGAAGGTCCCCTTCAAGATCACCGTCCTCGACGCAGCCGCGAAGAAAGATGGCGGCGGTGGAGGGGGCGGAGGTGGAGGTGGCGGCGCTGAAGGCAGCTTGACCAACGGCAACGTCGGCACCAAGCAGGCCATCGCCGACGCGCAGAAGGCCGGCTTCATCTCCTACGCGCTGCTGGCGATGGGCTACGGCATCGCGGCGCTCTTTACGCCCTGCGTCTTCCCAATGATTCCGATCACGGTCAGTTTCTTCACCAAGCGCATGCACGCCACGCGCGTCAAGTCTGTGCTCGACGCCTCGATCTTCTCCGCCGGCATCGTCGGTACGTTTACGGGCCTGGCTTTTCCGATGGCCATCGCCTTCGGCGCGGCGAGTTTGAATCACCTGGTTGCCAACCGCTGGTTCAACCTGGCCTTCACCGCGATCATGTTCGTCTTCGCGCTGAATCTCTTCGGCGTCTTCGAAATTCAAATCCCCAGCTTCATCCTCAACCGCCTCAACAAATCGTCCTCGAAGGGCGAGAATTTCATCTCGGTCTTCCTGATGGGTTCACTCTTCGCGCTGACCTCATTCACCTGCACCGGCCCGTTTGTCGGACAGATTTTCGTCTCGGCGGCCGGCGGCGACTGGAAGTGGCCGCTGGTCGGCATGCTCGCCTTCTCCTCGGCCTTCGCGACGCCCTTCTTTTTCCTGGCGCTCTTTCCCAGCATCATGAAAGCGCTGCCGAAGTCCGGCGGCTGGCTCAACGCCGTGAAGGTGGTGATGGGTTTCGTTGAAGTCGCGTTTGCCATGAAATACCTGAGCAGCGCCGACGCGCTCTTCCACTGGGGCATCTTCAACCGCGAAGTGTGCCTGAGCATCTGGGTGGCCGTGAGCGCGCTGACGACGGCGTATCTGCTCGGCTGGTTTCAGCTCACGCACGACACGCCCGTGGAAAAGATCGGCGGCGTGCGCGTGCTCTTCGCCTCGGCCTTTCTGGCGATGGGCGTCTTCATCGCCACGGGCCTGACGGGTCGCAACCTCGGCTTCTGGGACACTCTGATCGCCAACGACAGCGAAGCCGTCGCCACCGTGGCGCCCGCTCCGGGAACCGGCGAACCGGTCAAGGATCCCGCGCAGACTGCGCCGCTGGTCTGGCTGAACAACTTCGATGCCGCGCGCGCCGAATCCGTGCGCACCGGCAAGCCGCTGTTCATCGATTTCACCGGCGTGACCTGCGTCAACTGCACGAAGATGGAGAAGAACGTCTTCCCGAAACCCGAAGTTGCGTCGCTGCTGACGAAGTACGTGCTGGTCCGGCTCTACACGGATAAGGAAGATTCGCAGCCCAATGCCGACCTGCAGGAGAAGCGTTTCAACTCCGTCGCGCTGCCGCTCTATGCCATTGTCTCGCCGGAAGACAAGAACGTCAGCCAGTTCGAAGGCCTGGCGGAGAAGACGGAAGATTTCGTCGCCTTCCTGAACAACGGTGTCATCGCCGGAAGCCCGAAGCCGGTGGCGAAGAACTGACGCGGACATTTCGAATGTCGAATGTCGAATGTCGAAATAAAACGCGCCCGGATTAATGGCGCGTTTTTGTATGAGTTGAAACAATAAGACGCGTTGGTAAAGAATCTCGTTGTTTGTCTGGCGATGCTGTTTTTCGCCGCCGTCTTGATTGAGCAAGCCAACCGACGGTTGGTTCGAAAAAGCGCGGAACACGCTGCATTGACCAAGTAATGTGGAAAAAGAGCTTCTCGTTCGCGCGGCTCACCCCTCGCGGGTTTCTCGTGTATTCAGAAAACTCGCCGCATTGAGCGGCGAGTTTTTCGTTATTCGACATTCGTCATTCGACATTCACAAATTCGTCATTCCCGTCACTTCTTCTCCGGCACCGACGCCGGCATCACAAAATCCTTCAGCGGAGTGATCTGCGCTTTCGCCGCGTCGAAGCGCAGGACTCTCACATAGCCGCCGTAGCCCGCTTCTCCGCCCCAGAAGATGCCGCGCTTGGCGTCGTACGCGATCGACGAGCACACGCCATTGTCCGAGGTGCCGGGGATTTTGATCAGCACCCAGCGGTTCTTGGCGATGTCGTAGCTCAGCGTCTGGTCGGGAAGAGTTTTGTTACCGCGGATCAACGGTTGCGTGATCAGCAGCATGTCCGACACCGGATCGATCGCCATCTCGCGCAGGTAGATGCGCCACGAACTGGGCGGGTTGTCCATGCCTTCGGGGTTGAGCTTCGTGACGTCGTGGGTTTTCATGTCGACGGCGAAGATCTGGCCGTCGTACGGCTTGGCGTAGCCGCCCAGAGTCAGCAGCAGCATGCGGTCGCGCTTGGCATCGTAAACCATGCCGCAACCGTCGACGCACGTGCCGGGCATCGTGCCTTTGGTCTCGAATTTTTTCCACGTCAGTGTTTTGGCGTCCATCAGGTACACAGACCCGCCGATCCAGCCGAAGAGGCCATGCACCGTCGCGCGCACCTGGATGCCCTGGCAGTTATTGATGCCGTCAGGGATGGGGTGCCGTTCGGTCCAATCGCCCTTGTCCGGATCGTAGATGTAGAAACCCGAATCCAGCTTCGTGTCATTGACGCCGGCATTGACCACTTTCTTCAGCGTCGGTTCGTACGCCTGGGAATTCCAAACGTGCCGGCGGCACCACGGGTGTCCATTGAAGGTCACGCCGCTGGGGTACTGTTCGTTGGAGCCCGCGCCGCCGAGCGGGAGTTCGATCGGATCGGTGATTTCCCAACGGCCGGTGGAGAGATGGAACCGCGCCACGTCACAGCCGGGATAGCTGGCATGGCCGCCGGCGTAGACGTACCAGAGATCGCGATCGGCATCGAAGAGCCATGTGCCCCAGTCGCGGCTGATCATGTTGACCAGTTCCAACTTGGTCCAGGCGTTGGCGGGGACGGCTTTGAGCTTCGCTTCAAAAGCAGCCGCGTCCGGGCGCGGGCCTTTCATGTAGTCTTCCGGAGATGACGGCGGAGCGTAGCCGCCCGAACGGATGCCGCTGGCCACAGCCTTTTCGGAATGTCCGTCGGCCGACCAGGTGTTCTTTTCCAGATCGTAAATCCAGCGCGCGGGCCCGTAGTGCTGGTAGCCCTGGCCGCGAAAGTATCCGCCGAACATCGTCACGCGGCCGTCGCCGGTAAAATCCAGATGGTGATCGGCGCGCGGTTCCGGTGCGGTTTCCGGATGGCGTTCGAACCACTTGCGCTTGGCCGGATCGAAGACCCAGATGTCGTTCATCAGGTAATCGTAGTGATCGCCGCCGAAGACGACGAAGAGCTTTGTCTTGGCGTCATAAGCAATGATGCTCAGCGCGCGCGGCGGCGGTTCGGCGTCGAGCGCGTCGCTGGCGATTTCCAGCTCGACCTGCGCCTGGCGCAATGTGGCCATCGCTTCCGGCGTGACCAGCGCACCGAAGGGCTTGATCAATGCCGCGGCCGCATCGACATGCTTCAGCGCGACCTTGGCCTGCCCCACGTCGTAGGCGTCGCCGGAGATGCCCTTCAGCTCCGTGCTCCGTTTTGCCAGAGCGGCGGTGAGTTCCGCCAGGGCCGGATCGATGTCGCTTTTGATCTTCGCACCTTCGTCCGCGGCCGGTTTGCCGTCGAAATAGAGCGACCGCGCGTGGGCCAGTGTATCCTTACAGGTATTGCGCAGCGCCAGCACCGCATCGAACTGCTTCTGCAGCGCGTTACCTTTGCGCAGGTCGTCGATGATCGGCTTCCAATTGCCGCCTTCTTTGATGCAGGTGTGGCCGCGGCCGTCGTCAGTGGTCTGATTCGTACCGCCGAACTGCAATCCCGAACCGTCGGGCAGTTCGCAGCTCCAGCCCCAGATCACCGGGCGCTGTTCCCAGTTGGTGGCGATCACCTTGAACGGCTTGCCCTTCTCTTCGGCCGGCAGCGGCGCGTGATCGGGGATCGTGGCTTGTTTGATGCCATCGGCGCGCACCGGCATCTGCGGCGGAGCCGGTTGAGCGGCCTGCGCGCCAGCTCCAGCCAGCAGTAACACCGCGACGAGTAGGTGTATCGTTTTCATGAACGGTCTCCTGATCAGACTGCGGGTTCGGCAAGTTTGAGCCGCGCCGGAATTTTCAACAGCGCGACGGACAGAGCGGGATTGAGGCGGCGTTCGGCCAGCCGCGCGATGGTAGCGCGCGCCAGTTCGGCGATGCTCCACACCATCGTCGGCGGCATCGGCAGATTCCCAAAGAGCGAACGGTATTCCGTCGGGTAGAGTTCCGCCGCCGACCAGCCGACGATGTCGACGTCTTTGCCCAGCGTCAGCCCAAACTCCGCGGCGGCTTTCGTCAGTTCGGCCGCTTCTCTATTCCAGAGCCCCACCGCGGCGCTGGGACGGTCCTTGCCGCTGAGCAGCTTGCGCGCGGCCGCGGCGGTTTTGTCCGGCGGTGTATCGCGCTGCCAGTCGGCGCGGACGGACAGCCCCGCCCCCGCCATTCCCGCGCAGAATCCGCCGAAGCGTTCCTGGCCCTGCACGCTCTGTGAAACTTTTCCCAGCCACGCGATGCGCGTGTGGCCGCGTTCGACCAGGTAGCGCACCGCCTGCAACGCGCCTTGGAACGAATCCTGCACGACCGCGTCCAGCTGCATGTCAGGCTGCCAGGCGTCCATCATCACCAATGGCATGCCCATGCCCGAGACCGCTTTCACCAGCTCGGGGTGCAGCGAGTCCAGCACCACGCCGCACGCGCGGCAGTCGCGCAGTTGCTCCATGATCTGATGGCCGGAACGTCCCGTGCTCCCGACGGCGAGCATCGGCCAGTGGCGTTCGCCCGCCGCGCTCTGCAATCCCGCGAAGAGGTGCCGGTAGAAATCGTTCCACGCGCCCGGCTGTTCGGAATCGTCGACCACAAACGCGATCGGCAGCCCGCGGTCCGGATCGTTGACGCGCGCCAGCACGCGAAACCCCTGCCGCGGTAGCGACGCGACCAGCCCTTCGCTCTGCAGTTGCTTGGCCGCGCGCCGCGCCGTCTCCGGTGACGTGCCGTATTTGCGCCCGAGAAACTTCACCGCCGGCAGCGACTGCCCGGCCTGAATCTCGCCGCCCAAGATCGCTTCGCGCAGTTGCGATGCGAGCCACACGTAGCCCTTCGTGTCTGAGGTGCCCGCCGGATCGACTTTCGAGACCACCATTCTAAACTCCTTGTGACTACATTGTAACTACAACGTGACTACAGTACACCGAGAGGACGCGCATGTGAATTAAAAATTGAAAATTAAAAAATTCAAAAACGCACGCGGTTGCTGTGGTGCCACGGATGCGCGGACACTTAAGCGTAGCGAAAGTGTCCGTTCATCCGTGCGTTGTGCTTCCTCACTAGCGGACGCGTAACGCACGGATGAATAAGTTTCTTCACTACGTTCAAAAACTTATGCATCCGTGGCACCAGTATTTTGAATTGCGCATATGCGCTACCGGAAATCGCGCGACTGATTTTCCAGCTCGGGCAGCATTTCGCTCAGGTCCAGCAACCGCGAGACGATCAGGTTGATCACCAGGCCTTCTTTCTGCAGACGCCCCTCGGCGATCACGGCCGGGGCGCTGCGCCCCACGCGGCGGTGGCGCTCGAAGACTTTCGGCCAGCAGATCAGATTGGCGTTGCCCGTCTCGTCTTCAATCGTCATGAAGACCGTGCCCGACGCGGTCTCCGGGCGCTGGCGGACGAGCACCACGCCGGCCACGCGAACGAACGTGTTGGCCTGAATCTCCGCGAGCTCCGCGCACGTCCGCACCCGCACGTTGCTCAAGCCCGCACGCATCAGCGCCAGCGGATGCGACTTCAGCGAGAGGCCCGTGGCGTGGTAGTCTTCTGAGATGTGTTCGCGCAGCGGCATCGCTTCCAGCGACGGCGCGGGTTCCTCGACGTCGATGCCGCGGAAGAGCGGGAGCTCTTCTTCCAGCGCCAGCACGCTCCACAACGCGGTGCGCCGGTCGATCTGCAGCGAGCGGAAGACATCGGCCGCCGCCAGGCGCGAGAGCACCGCCTTCGACAGTCCGGACCGCCGCGCAAAATCCTCGAGCGTCCGGAAGGGCGTCGTCCGTGCGGCCAGCAGCGGCGCGACATCTTTGAGCTCCGACAGACCGCGCACCAACCTAAAGCCCAGGCGCACGGCGTTGCCAGGCTCCAGCGACGAGTCCCACTGGCTGTGGTTGACGTCGACGGGATGGACCGTGACGCCGTGATTCACCGCGTCGCGGATCAACTGCGCCGGCGCGTAAAATCCCATGGGCTGGCTGTTGAGCAGTGCCGTCAAAAACGCGGCGGGGTAATACAGCTTCAACCACGCCGACGCGTAGACCAGCAGCGCGAAACTGGCCGCATGGCTCTCGGGAAATCCATACTCACCGAAACCGCGGATCTGGTCGAACAGTTGTTCGGCGTAACTGGCCGGGTAACCGTTGGCGAGCATCCCGTGGAGCATCTTTTCGCGCAGGCGGTCGATCACGCCCGGCCGCCGCCACGCGCCCATCGCGCGCCGCAACTGGTCGGCTTCGCCGGGCGAAAATCCCGCCGCCACCATCGCCAGCCGCATCACCTGCTCCTGAAACAACGGCACGCCCAGCGTCTTCTGCAGCACCGCGCGGATCGTCTCATTGGGAAACGTGACCGGCTCCTCGCCGTTGCGCCGCCGCAGATACGGATGGACCATCCCGCCCTGGATCGGCCCCGGCCGCACAATCGACACTTCGATCACCAGGTCGTAAAAACAGCGCGGCTTCAAGCGCGGCAGCATCGACATCTGCGCCCGGCTTTCGATCTGGAAGACGCCCACCGTGTCGGCCCGGCTGCTCATCTCGTAGACCAGCGGGTCCTCCGCCGGAATATCCGTCAACGCCAGCGGCCGCGGGACGATTTGCGTTTTGTGGATGGAATCTGCCGGCGCGAAGTTCACGGAATTGGGCACGTACTCCGCCTTCGCCACGTCGGAATTCACCAGCTCGAAGCAGCGGTGAATACACGTCAGCATCCCCAGCGCCAGGCAGTCGACTTTCAGAATGCCCAGCGCGTCGATGTCGTCCTTGTCCCATTCGATCACCGTGCGGTCGGCCATCGATGCGTTCTCGATCGGGACCAGCTCGGAGAGCGGCCCGCGCGTGATCACGAAGCCGCCGACGTGCTGCGACAGATGGCGCGGAAAGCCCAGCAGTTCGCGGCTGAGCGCGATCAGCGTGCGCGTGGTCGGCTCGTTGGGATCCAACCCGCTTTCCGCCAGTCTCGCCGCGATTTTCTCGCCGGACTCATACGGGTCGAGCACCGCGGAGACCTGGTCGATGCGGTCCAGCGGCAAGCCCAGCGCCTTGCCCACGTCGCGCACTGCCGACTTCGGACGGTAGCAGATCACTTCCGCGACGATGCCCGCGCGGTCGCGGCCGTACTTGGCGTAAACGTACTGCATCACCTCTTCGCGCCGTTCGTGTTCGAAATCGACGTCGATGTCCGGCGCCTCCGCGCGTTCGCGGCTGATGAAGCGCTCGAAGAGCACATCGCTGCGTTCCGGATCGACCGAGGTGATGCCCAGCGCGTAGCAGACGGCCGAATTCGCCGCCGACCCGCGCCCCTGGCAGAGAATTCCCCGCGCGCGCGCAAACGCGACCAGGTCCCAGACCGTCAGAAAATACGCTTCGTAATGAAGCTCCGCGATCAGTGCCAGTTCGTGGTTGAGCTGCTTGCGGACTATTTCCGGGATGCCGTGGGGCCAGAATTTTTTCGCTCCGTCCCAGGTAAGCTGATTCAAATAGTCCGTCAACGTCACGCCCGGCGGGGTGAGTTCATGCGGGTATTCGTAGCGCAGTTCGTCGAGTGAAAACGAGCAGCCGCCGGCGATCTCGAGCGATCGTTCCAGCAGCACATCCGGCGATTCCGGCAGCAGGACCTCCGCGTGCCGTTGAAAAAGCGCCCGCATTTCCGCCGCCGATTTCAGGCGACGTTCCGCGTTGGGAAACAGCCGCGTCCCCGCCTCGTGAATGGACACGCCTTCCCGCGTGCAGACCAGCACGTCCTGCAGAATCCGGCGCGGCGAGTTGTGGTAATGAACGTCGTTGCACGCGACCAGCCGCGCACCAAGCTGCGCCGCGAACGCTTTGGTTGCCGCGAGTTTCCCCGCGTCGTCGTGTCCGAGATGCACTTCCGCCGCGACGAACAACCGACCGGCAAACGCGTCGCGGTAAAGCGCCAGTCGCGAAGCCGCGTCAGCGCCGCCGTTTCCGTCACAGGTGGATGGCGGAACCGCGACCCCGATCAATCCCGTCGCGTGAGCGGCGATGTCGGCGGCCGTCAGCTCGCATTCGCCTTTCTCCGCGCGCCGCCGCCCGACCGTGATCAGCTGCGACAGCCGCCCGTACGCGGCGCGGTCGGTGGCGTAAAGGAGGATCGGCGGCGCATCCGTCGGCCGGATCTCCGCGCCGATCAGCAGCTTGACGTTGCGCTCCTTCGCCGCCGTATGCGCCTTGACGACGCCGGCGAGCGAATTGCGATCCGTCACCGCCAGCGCCGCAAGTTCCAGCTCGGCGGCCCGGTCGACGAGCTCATCCGGAAACGACGCGCCCTCGAGAAACGAGAAGTGAGTTTTGCAATGCAGTTCGGCGTACACGGGAGCCTTTCGCAGGCCGGGTGTCGCGCCCCGGCCCGCTTGCCAAGCCAACTACCATACCCTAAGTATACCCTAATAAATAACAAGTCTACCTTTCAAACAACACGTCCGCGACGAGGCGCTTGCTAAACCGCACCGCTATGGGTAATACGAGAAAATGACCAATCCTGCGTTTGATCGATTTAAAAATGCGTTTCCACAGACCACACACTTTCCAGTAATTGCTCAGCAAATGGAGACGAGAATCGCAGCGGAATTCGGGATTCCCTCCCCAAAGCTCTTGCTTGAATTTTGGAACACCTTCGGTTGCGGTTATTTTGGAAAGAAAGAACTCTACTTTTTCGGCACTGGCGAAGACAATGCTCGCGACAGCTTAATTGATTGGAACAAAAAGGATTTTTGGAAGGATGTGATGCCCGCATGGAATCAGGGGCGTCCACTGTTCTTCGCCGAAACATGCTTCGGCGAACAAATTGGATTTCGTTTTGTAAATAAGATAGTTCGTGCAGTTTTATACATCGTTGATACAAACGAAATTTTTGTTCTATCTGATAATTTTGATGAACTCTACACAAATATCCTTTCTACCTCCGATGGAGTTACCGATCCCCATCGATTAAACACTGTTCAGCAACGATTGGGAGCACTGCCTTTTGGGAGCCACTATGCCCCAATTGATTCCCCACTCGTCGGCGGATCCGGCGAAGCCAGTAATTTTAGTATCCAAACTCCGAACACTCATTTCCGTACCGCTATAGCAACATATCTTGCCATCAAGAATAGACATAAATAGGGAGCGGGATTTAAGCCTTAGGGAAGGCGGGTATAAGCCTATACCGGGACGCGCGGTTGGCAAAGGGTCACCGCTCTCCTTAAATGACCAAAAAAAAATGCCCAATACCGCCCTTCCCCTCAAGGCTGCGCCGCCTTCTGATCGGCTGGTGCGGGTGATTTATTCTTGAGCTGCTCGCTGTCCTTGCGGGCAATTTCCACCCATTTTTTCTCGATGGCTTTCAGCGTACCGTCTTCCGAAATCAGCTTCATGCCGGCGTTGTATTTTTCCAGCGCCCGCGGACCCTGCGCGTGCTTGCGGCTGAAGCCGATGAACACATCGATTGCGCCCGCGTGGAAGGCCACCTCGACTTTTCCCGTCACGCCGGCTTTGATCATTAGAAATTCCTCGGGCTTTGTTTCGTTGTAGTTGATCAGCGCCGCGTCGAGATGGCTCTCCGCCAGTTTCTTCAGATTAAGCTCCTCGGATGCACAATTTTCCATCACGATTGCGCCCGCATCCTTCATCGCGTAGACCGCCGCGGGGTACTCGTAGCCTTCGACAGCCCCCACGCGCGAACCCTTCGGCAGACTGGCCGCGGTCGCGGTAGTGGTGGGAGCACCGACAGGTCTTGCCACGATGGGTTTGTTCACGTTCTGAAAATAGTCGGAGTAGCAGACAAACAGCGGCGTGTCGGGGAACGCGACGGTCTTTTCCAGTTCGGGAAGTTTCGCCATGCTGAAGCAGCCGGCGATTTCCCCTTCGACGACCATGTGTTTGCAACGGGCGTAAGGCATCACCAGCAATTTGGCATCGATGCCGACGGCCTTATACGCGGCGACGACGACTTCGTTGGCGTAACCACTGCCGTCTTTCTGCGACCACGGCGCGGCGTCGTCTTCGGCGGCAAGCTCGATCGTCTCCGCGTGGACGCCAGAGTATGAAAACAGGAGTAAGGTGATCCATATCAACAGGCGGCTGTACATAAAATAAGCTTCCCGATCGAGTCTCACGATAACCGAGAACTCATGTTACCGAACAGGGCGCGGAACGCATTAGTGATTTTTTCGCCGATGAAATTAGATGGTAAATGGGATGGCGATTCCTAAAGTAATACAAAATCAGGCGCGGCCAAAGTCTCGTTATCTCACCTGAAAATTGCGAGGGGCAAAGGCGATGTCACGATTTTATGTGGTCCTGCTGTTTACGGCCTGCTTGGGCGGTTCGCTGTACGCATCGACCTGGGATGGGGGCGGTGGCGACACTAAATTCTCCAACGCGCTCAATTGGCTCGACGACAAGGTACCTATAGACGGTGCCGACCTGATGTTTCCGCAGGCCGCGGATGACCAAACGCTCACCAACGATCTGCCGGCAAAGCAATTTCACCGACTCTATATCCATTGCAAGAATCTCATCCTCCAAGGCAATGAAATTGTCACCGATCAGATCGATTGCGCCCAGTTTGGCGGAGCCCAGGGCCGCATTGAACTGAACATGCCTCTCTCGTCCAACGGGCAACTCGCGTTTTTCAACACGGCCGGCGTCCTGATCGATATCAGCGGTCCCATCAACGATGGACCGAGCGGCGTCTGCAACGTGTTTCTGCAGTCGCAGACGGGCGGTTCGTACGAATTGAACGGCCTCGATGCGTTTGGCGGAAACAAGTTCACGGGATTTCTTCAATTGGGCATCTCCACCGCCACCGATTCCGTGCGCATTGTTTCTCCGCTGGCCGTTCCGCCTACCGCGGTGGTCAACATCTCGCAGGGGCGCCTGGTCTTGAACGCGGACGTCACCTGCGGCACGCTGATCGGCAGCGGAGCCGTCGACCTGGATGTCCGCACACTGACCATCGGCACTGCGTCCGTCCTTCCGGCCAACGGCCGCGCCAATTCCTATAGCGGCACGTTCAATGCCTTGAACGGATCGCGGATTCGAAAAATCGGAGATGCCGGCTACACGCTCAATACGACGATCAACGGCGCCTGCGCGTTCTTCATCGACAGCGGCTCGGTCACCAGCAACACCTTCACCGGCACGGAGACGGCCATCACGCTGGGCCGGAGCGCCGTGTTCAACGTCTTTGCCGGTTCGTGCACCAGCCTGACCGTGGGACCGTCGGCGGCGCTGTTTGTGGACAAGTCACTGACCTGCAACGGCCTGCTGGATTTCAAGCCGGACTCGGTCTTCTCACCGCGACTGATGAAAGACTTCACGGTGCCGATCGAAGTCAACGATGCGAACCTCACCGGCGCCAGCGTTTTTCCGCGCGGCACGCTCAATCCCAACGACAAGATTGTATTTTTGAAGACCACCGGCACCGCGGAATTTGGGGACACCTTCGGCAATGCCAGCGAAGGCAAATCGGTCCCGCTGCTGGGCGGCGGCGGTGCGACGGTCAGCATCAGCTACAAAGGCGACGGCACGCGCAAAAATTCCATCTCCGCCTTCTTTAAGGGCGGCGGCAAAGGCCCCGGCGGGGGCGGTGGCGGCAACCCCATACCGGTAACCCCCGATTCCCAAAAGAAACCATCGAAAACAACGCTCACCGGTCCCCTCTTCGCGCCCGCCGGTTTCACCTACACGATCAAAGCGCGCACCACGCCGGTTCTCGATTGCGTCGGGGGTACGCATCAGTACCAGCTTGTCGTCCCGTTGCCCGCGGGCCTGCAAAACAATCAGGCTCCGCAGCCGGTCGTGCTTCCCAACGGCGACACGACCTTGTTTGAGAACCGCGTGGAAGGCACCTATACATATCAGACCGCCTACTCCGGCAACGCCATTTTACGCCCCAGCGTCTCGAACCAGATCACCGTCAATGTCGGGCGCTGGCCGACCGTCATCCGCTTCAGCCGCCAGAACGACGTCCTCACCACCACGCTGCCGTTCACGCTCAAGGAAGATCTTTTCGTGGTGAACAATCCGCTGCTGAGCAATCCGGGCTCACCGTTCGGCACGGTCGCCTTAAAAATCAAAAAGCCCGACGCAACCGAGCAGGTGTTGACAGGCGTGGTGCTCAATCCGCTGGCGGACGGCATTCGCAGCATGGCTCGCTTTGAGACCCCGGTGCTGCCGCCCGGCGCGTACGAATTACTCTCCGGCTACGAAGGCGACCTGCGGCACCTGCCGGCGCTCAACCGGCAGCGTTTTATCATCGCCGCCGACGGCTCGCTCCAGATTCCCGATGGCGACGGCGACGGTCTGAACGATCAGGTAACAGCCGCCGCGCTGGCCGATTCCCAGTTGGGTTTTACGATCGACCCTCTCGCTCCGTCCGGCACATTCACCGTCAAGACGCTGAAAGCCGGAATCAACGTCGGCACCACGCCATCCAGCAATGACACGCTTTCGTTCAGCGGAGAGATCGAAGACTTCGGCCGCTTGAGCGCCAAGCAGGCCATCGTGGTGGCGATCGGCGACAGTGGAGCCATCGTGCGCTCGTTCGTTGTCGACGGGAAAGGAAAATCGACGTCCAGCTCCAAGGACAAATTTTCAATCAGCGCACCCAAAAACGGCATCTCGAAATTCACCGTGACGCTGGCCAAAAGCACGCTCGGTGCTGCGCTGCTGCAAAGCGGCTTTCCGCTCTCCTCTTCCACTCCGTCAGGCAAGCAGGATTTACCGTTGGCGATCTATCGGCAGAATGGTTCGTTCAGTGCCAATGCGTCCGTGGAATTCACCGTTAGCAAAGCGTTGTTGAAGGGGAAATTGGCGAAGGTGGTGAAGGCACCCTGAGTTCGGTGCATCCACTCAGTCCTTCCGCTCTCCCCCCGGACCGGCCAACGACCGTTCGCCCAACGCCGTCGCGCGCTCGTCCAACAGCTTGCGGATCCGCTGCGTCAGCGCGGCGGCGTTGTACGGCTTCTGAATGAAATTCACGTTGTCCTGCAATACTCCGTGCCGCACGATCGCGTCGTTGGTGTAGCCGGAACTGTAGAGCACAATCAGATTCGGGTAGAGCTCCACCATCTTCTCCGCGAGCTGACTGCCGCTCATCCCGGGCATCACCACGTCCGTCAGCATCAGGTGAAGCGGCCGACCGGCTGCGGCAGCTTTGTGCAGCGCCTTGGGGCCATCGGCGGCGACAATCACGTCGTAGCCGACGCCCTGCAGCAATTCTCCGACGTACTCGCGGATCAGCGGGTCGTCTTCGACCACCAGCAGTGTCTCTGAACCGGCTTTGTGCTGAAGTGCTTCGGCCGTCTGAGCCGGGGCGGAAACGGCGGCGGCGGCGTGGCGCGGCAGGTAGATCTTGATCGCCGTGCCGCGGCCCACTTCGCTGTAGACGGCGATGTGGCCTCCGGCCTGCTTGACGATGCCATGGCAGGTCGCCAGCCCCAATCCCGTCCCCTTGCCCACGGGCTTGGTGGTGAAGAACGGCTCGAAAATCCGGCCCAGCGTCTCCTTCGACATACCCGACCCGGAATCGCTTACCGCCAGCCGCACGTACGTCCCCGGCACCACTTCCGGATTGGCGGCCGTGTAGTCGGCGTCGAGTTCTTCGACGACCGTCTCCATCGTCAGCGTGCCGCCGCGCGGCATCGCGTCGCGCGCGTTGACCGCCAGGTTCATGATCACCTGCTCCAGGCTCCCGGCGTCGATGTTCACGGTGCCCAGTTCCGCCGCGGGCTTGATCGACAGGTCGATGTCCTCGCCGATCAGCCGCTGCAGCATCGCCTCCATGCGTTTGAGCACCCGGTTGACGTCGAGTAGTTCGGGCGTCACCATCTTTTTGCGGGCAAAGGCGAGCAGTTGTTGCGTCAGCCCCGCGCCCCGGTGCGAGGCTTCCAGGATGCGGTCGAGATGATGCGTGACGGCGGGGTCCTTGGATTTCATCCCAGCCAGTTCCGCGAAGCCGGTGATCGACGTCAGCAGATTATTGAAGTCGTGCGCGACGCCGCCGGCCAGCCGCCCGATGCTCTCGATTTTCTGCCACTGTTCGACGTGCGACTGCAGTTTGCGCAGTTGCGTCACGTCGGTGATGCTGCCGCGCACCAGCCGCCGCGTTTCCGACGGCAGCTTGATCAGGCGGACCGCACACTCGAAGTCCTTGCCGTCCGCCGTGCGGTGCGTCCAGTCGAACGCCGGAACTTTTCCCGCCAATGCCTGGCCTATGTTCTCCTGAGCCCACTCCGCCGACGAACGGCCGTTGGGCTGCGTGGGCGGGCTGAGCTCCAGAGGCCCCTTGCTCAGCAGCGTCTCGCGAGTCATTCCGAAGAGCATCGTCGCATTGGTGTTGCAGTCGTCGAACTTTCCCGTGTCGCAGTCGAGCACCACGATGGCTTCCGGCGCGTGCTCAATCAGCGCGCGGCAGCGGGCCTCCGATTCCACCAGCTGCTGCTCGGCCTTGCGCTCGTCGCTCTGATCGCGGAAGACCAGCACCACGCCGCAGATTCCGTTGGGTCCGCGGATCGGCGCCGCGCTGTCGGCAATCGGCACGACCGATCCGCTCTTCGACACCAGCTCCGTGTGGTTGGCCAGCCCGACGATGATGCCGTCGCGCAGCACTTTCTTCACCGGGTTCTCCACCGTCGCGCCGGTGGTTTCAGACCGGATCTTGAACACCTCTTCGAGCGGCCGTCCTGCGCCCTCGGCCAACGTCCAGCCCGTGAGCCGTTCGGCCACCGCGTTCATGCGCGTGACGTGTCCGTCCGTGTTGGTGGCGATGACGGCATCGCCGATGGAATTGAGCGTGATGCGCAGGTCCTCTTCGCGCACACGCAGCAGTTCGTCGATGCGGACGCGCTCGGCGAGTTCCGCTTCCAGGCGCTGGTTCTGGATCTCCGCCTGCCGCAGCACGTAAAACGCCGCGACCAGCGCGATCATCGCGCTGAAAAAAACCGTGAGTGTATGGGATTCCCAGAGCGAGATGTCGGGCCAGAGTGTTTGTTTGAGCAGCTCATAAACAGCCATGCCGACCGCGGCTGCGGCAAAGGTCATGAATAAGCGGACAACCAGCTTGCGCGATATCGCCATATATACCCGACAGATAATGAACTAAAACCAGACCGTGTCCATAGGGAATCGTTCCCAGCTGCACTATCTGTCTTTCGGACCTGCGGAGGCCGAGTTAACCATTGCAATTGGGAATCGGTGCTCCGCAATGCGCAATAAAAGCCGGCCTCCAAAACATACCTATTTAGGCTCCTTGGATGCCCCAGGCCGTCTTTCTGCACATCGTAGATTGTGCACTTGTGCAAAGATTTCTCTATGGGTGCGAATAATTAAATGCCGACTTAGTTCTTGACTTCGGTAAATCATTTTTGCTAGAAGTCCGCCGCTTGCTACGTGTGCCCACTAATTCAGTGGGGCAGCGTTCCAGACAGTAAAGAAGGGATACGACGTGGGTAAGAATCTTGTGATCGTGGAGTCCCCCGGAAAGATCAAGACCATCAGTAAGGTCCTCGGGAAGGGCTTTGTCGTTAAAGCCAGCTTCGGCCACGTCCGCGACCTCACGTCCAGCAAGAAGGCCAGCTCCAAGGATTCCATCGTAGCCGGTATCGCCAAAGACTTTACGCCCAGTTACGTGACTTTGGACAAGGCCAAAAAAGCAATCGACGACTTGAAGAAATCGGCCAAGGACGCCGACAAAGTTTACCTCTGCCCCGACCCTGACCGCGAAGGAGAGGCCATCGCCTGGCATCTTGCTCAGGCCTTGGATCTCGACGACAGTCGCATTGTGCGTGTCACGTTCGACGAAATTACGCCCCGTGGCATTATGACCGGGATGTCCAATCCGCGCTCAATTGACATGGATCGCGTCAATTCGCAAGAAGCACGTCGTGTCCTGGATCGCATTGTGGGGTACAAACTCTCCCCTTTATTATGGGACAAGATCGTCCAGGGATTGTCGGCTGGACGTGTGCAATCCGTCGCCGTCAAACTGCTGGTCGATCGCGAGAAAGAAATCCAGGCGTTCCGCGCCGAACCCTACTGGACCGTCGGCGCAACTTTCTCGTGGGAAGGCAAAAATTTCGAGGCCTCTCTGCGCGCCTTGGACGGCCGCCAAGTCGTTTCCAGCGCTGAAGATCTCGCCAAGTACAAAGTCGGGCAGGGGCAAGTCGGCGCGTCGGGCATCGTGCGCATCCTGATCCCCGACAAGGCGGAAGCCGAATCCATCGTCAGCGTGCTCAAGCCCGCCAAGTACGCGGTCAGCTTTTACGAAGTGAAGGAAGTCGTCGACCGCCCGTACCCGCCGTTCGCGACCAGCCAGTTGCAGCAGGCCGCCGCCAACCGTCTCGGCTTTGATGCCAAGCGGACGATGCGCGTCGCTCAGCAGTTGTACGAAGGCGTGGCGTTGGGCGATGACGGCCCGACGGCGCTCATCACCTACATGAGAACCGACTCGTTCCGCATCAGCGCCGACGCGCTGAAGGAATGCCGCGACACGATCGAGAAGCGTTTTGGCGCGAAGTACGTTCCGGAAAAACCGAACGTCTACGCTTCCCGTTCCGGCGCGCAGGAAGCGCACGAATGTATCCGCCCGACTCACGTGGAGATCGATCCCGAGCAGGCGAAGACGCACCTGACCGAAGAGCAGTACAAGCTCTACCGCCTGATCTACCAGCGCTTCATCGCCTGCCAGATGGTTCCGGCCGTCTTCGATGCGACGACCGCCGACATCCAGGCGCAGGGTGCCAACACGCGCAACGCGGTCTTCCGCGCCAACGGCCGCGTGCTGAAATTCGACGGCTGGCTGGCGGCTCAAGGCGGAGCAGCCGCTGCGGCAAGCCACGTGGAAGCGTCGGCTGTCGACCGTGAAAAGGGCGACGAAACCGATTCCAATCCCGACGCCGAAGACGATGGCGCCAGCGCCAAGAAGTCCGACGCGCCGGCTCCCGCCAAGAAAAAGCCAGCCGGCCCGCAGTTGCTCCCGGCGATGAAAGTCGGCGACAACCCGAAGCTCGAACGGATCACGCCCGAAGAACATTTCACCCAGCCGCCGCCGCGCTATACGGAAGCGAGCCTGGTCAAGAAACTCGAACGCGAAGGCATCGGCCGGCCGTCCACGTACTCGGCGATCATCTCGCGCATCCAGGACGTGGGCTACTCGAAAAAGATGGGCACCGGCGGCCGCGGCGCGTTCATGGCCACGCCGCTGGGCACCGTCGTCACCGAGCGCCTCTCCGGGCATTTCCCGTCGATCATGGAGCTGGGGTTCACGCGCGACATGGAGACGGAGCTCGACAAAATCGAGAAGAAGGAATGCGATTGGAAGCAGGTCATCGCCGACTTCTTCGGACCCTTCGAACGCGATTACCTGCTCGCCAAGAAGAACATGAAGAGCACCAAGGCGCAGGGCGAGAAGACGGACATCAAGTGTCCCGACTGCGGCTCGCCGATGGAAAAGCGCCTGAGCAAGTTCGGCTACTACCTGCGCTGCACGCGCTCGCCGGAATGCAAGGTGATGCTCGATCTCGACGCACAGGGCAACATCACCAAGAAGGAAGGCCCCAAGCCGACCGGCATCAAGTGCGACATCTGCGGCAGCGACGTGGTCAAGAGCACCGGCCGCTTCGGGCCGTACCTGCACTGCGTCCAGTATCCGGAAAAGAAGTGCACCTTCACGATGAAGCTGAACAAGGAAGGTCACCCGATCCGCAAGTTCAAGCCGATTCCGACGGACCGCTTGTGCGAAAAGTGCAAGAGCCCGCTGGTGGTGCGCGTAACTTCGCGCGGCAAGACGCGGCGGCCTTTCTTAAGCTGCTCGAACTTCCCGAAGTGTCGCGCGGCGATGGATCTGCCGCCGGAACTCAACGCGCTGGGCGAACAGGCCATGGCGCAGTGGGTGGAGATCGACGGCAAGAACAAGCTCGACCTCGTGGTCTTCCTGAAGACACAGGCCGAGATGGAGCCGGCGGAAGCGGAGACGGCGGAAGTGTGAACGCCGCTCAGAATTCACACAGTCTATCCTTATCGTTTGCGTTGATGGGCACATACGTGTCCATTATTAGCGACCGGCAAGTCCACATTCGATGGAATCCGACGTGGGCGATATTTTTGAAACTCAGAATCTTATCGGTGAGTTTGATGCCAGTTTCACGCCAGAACTCACGCAAAAATCTCTGCTGATTGTTGGGCTTGGCGGAAATGGTTCTCACCTCGCATTAGCGGCCGCGCGGATGGGATTTGCGGAAATTGTGGGAGTGGATTGCGATCGTGTTTCGCCATCAAACCTGACACGCCAGGTCTTGTATACGGCAGCCGACGTCGGACAACGCAAGGCTGATGCGGCCCGAACTGCCCTGTCGGCACATAACCTTCGCTCCAGGATAGAGACACACGACTTCAATATACTTAATGAGCGCCGCCGATTTGGCGCCTTGGTTGGCAAAGCTGATCTCGTCTTTATTGTTGTCGATCAACCGCACACCACATTTTTCGCCGTCGATGCCTGCCAACGCCTGCGTAAACCCGCGATCCTCGGAGGAACGTGCGTACTCTCCGGAACAACCACCCGGATCTCCTGGATGGACGGCAACTCCAGTCCCTGTCTTAATTGCTCCAATCGCATTTCAAATAAGTCCAAAGTTTGGGCTGATTACTATCGTTTTGACAACAACGACCGCGCCACGAAGCCGGTGGATGTGGAAAACATCGACCGTACAATCTCATTGGAAGGCGGTCACGCTTCCATGTATCCAACCGCGTCCATTGGTTCCAATATGATGCTTTGTCTCGGAATAAATCTATTGATGGGTCGGCGCGACGTGCCGCAAAATATTTCATACTCCGTGCTCGACTTCAAATTGGAGAGCCAGGCGTTAGTGGCGAATCCAGACTGTGCGACATGCAGGTGATAACTTACGTTCACAAAGCATGTATGTGACAGACACAAGGCCCGCCGCGAGGGCCAGATTGAAACCCATCGCCATCGGCACGAAGTAGACTTCGCGCGAGCATTCGAAATAATCCCAACGCGTGTATTCCGGATCGTGGCCGCCCATTTCGCCGGAACACTGAAATGCAATCGCGTACACCATGAATGGTCGACCATACACATGCCATCGTGGCCCAGGTTCATTGGCATTCGCAAGATCGTTACGAACGTACGAAACCGCGTTGAGCCCCACGACCGCAGCCAGTTCGATTTGAATCAGGACCGCGGTTAAAAGATGTACACGCGGCAACTTCATCGCTTGTATCCCTCGACCGCCTGCTAAAACAAGTCAGCACGACGCGTTCATTTCATTCAACGGGCCGGAATCGCGATACTTTCATGAAAACCCAAACCGATGTCCTCATCGTCGGCGCAGGCGCCGCTGGTCTTTCCGCAGCGCGGGAATTGACCGCGCGGGGAAAGCGCGTCGTCATCCTTGAAGCGCGCGACCGCATCGGCGGCCGCGTGCTGACGCATTACCCCACTCCACATACCGCCGTGGAGCTCGGGGCCGAATTCGTCCACGGCCGGATCAACGCGAGCTGGCCTCTGCTGCGCGAATCCGGGCTGACGGTCGTCGACATCCCCGACCGCCATCTGCTGATGACGGGTCGTGTGCTGCAACATCCTGGCGACATGTGGTCGGAAGTGGAGAAGGTCTTCCAGCGCATGCGCCATTCAGAAGACCGCATGACGTTCGCCGAATTCCTCAAGCGCCACTGCGCCGGACCGAAACTGGCGAAAGCGCGCCGCGCCGCGATCTCCTACGTCGAAGGTTTTCACGCCGCGCGCATCGACCGCATCGGCGTGGCCGCGCTGATGCAGGCCGAAGCCACGTCCGAAGCTGACGATGGCGACCGCTCGTACCGTCTCGTCAACGGGTATGCGCCATTTCTGCAGTTCCTCTGCGACCAGCTTCCGCCTCAGCGCGCGACACTGCGTCTGAACACGGTCGTGGAGAAAATCGCATGGTCGCGCGGCACGGCGGAGATTCAAACCCGCTTCACGTCAGGCAAGCGATTGCCAGTACTGCGCGCACGGCGCGCGATCATCACGCTGCCGCTGGGCGTGTTGCAAGCCGGAGGCGTGCGGTTCGATCCGGAATTGCCCGCGACGCATCGCCACGCCATCGACGCGCTGGCAATGGGCACGGTCGTCCGCGTGGTGCTGCGCTTCAAGGAAGCATTCTGGCAGGAGCCGCTGATGATGAAGAAACACGGCCTGGACTTGACGCGCATCGGCTTCATTCACGCTCCGGGCGACGACTTCCTGGCGTGGTGGACAGCGTTTCCGTCCTGCACGCCGGTGATCACCGCGTGGACGGCCGGTCCTCGCGGCGAGAAGCTCGCGCGGTGGAAATCCGCCGACCTCAAAACGCTCGCCTTGAAATCGCTGGCCCGGATCTTCGGCACAACGTATCGCCACGCGGAGCAGCATTTGGCGTCCTGGCACTATCACAACTGGAGCGCCGATCCGTTCGCGCGCGGCGCCTACAGTTACGTCCCCGCCGGAGCGATGGAAGCGCCAAAGCAACTCCGCCGCCCCATCGATGGAACGCTCTATTTCGCCGGCGAAGCCACCGACTCCGACGGCGATTCCGGCACCGTCCACGGCGCAATCAAAAGCGGCCAACGCGCGGCGGCGGCGATCCTGCGCGCGGTAGACTGACGCTTGCGGCCGAGCCTAATGTTTGCGGGCATTGCGGTGACGGAGAATAAGCTCACAGGCGATCACAAGTACCGAGAGCGACCAAACGTGAACGGGTAGATTCACGAAAACCGCCAAAAGTGTCCGCGAATCGTTCCACCTGAACTTATCGTGCCAGTAGAAGCTGATTGGAAATCCAAAATCGTTTGAGTATGCAGTACCGTTATCACCAGACTGAAATTCGACAAGGTTGGTCGAATGGTTCCAGAGCAATAGATCAAACCCCAAAGCAAATATCAATAGAATCGCGGTCAAGAGATGAAACTGAAACCGGCGGCGCTTGGCGGTGTCGCTCATGCAGAGCGATTATAGGAGCGAATACCAGTGCGCCGCCATCCAAATCCGCGGCGCCATCGCGGCTACGCCGTCCGTTCCAACGCGACGGGCGTCACGCTTCCGGGAGGCACCACCAGCGGCGCGGGAACGGGACGCGTGTCGGCCTTGTCCGGATGCGTAGTCAAATCCCACGCGATCTCCGCGACGCTGAATGCGGCGCGGCGTTTGGCCAGGCTCCGCGCCCGCGCGCTCATGTAGTGGCGCAGGCCTTCGTCCTCGAGCAGCGCACGCACGGAGACCAGCAGCTCCGGCGTATTCCGCGCGCGCAGCGCCACCTGATTCGAAACCAGGTATTCACAGTTGTGCTCTTCTTGTCCCGGAATCGGGCGGCTGACCACCGCCGGCAATCCCATCGCCAAACACTCGCTGGACGTCAGGCCGCCGGGCTTGGTCACGATCAGATCGCTGGCCGCCATGTATTCATGCATGTTCGAAACGTAACCGCGCGCGATCAGGCGCGGACACTCGCGCGACAGTCCTTCGAGCTGCAGACGCATCTGCTCATTGCCGCCGGCCACGGCGATGATCTGCGCAGACTTAAAATTCTGGAGCAGAATTCGCGCGTTGTCGTGCAGCGCACCCAGACCACAGCCGCCGCCGGTGATCAGGATCGTCGGCGCTTCCGGGTCGAGCTTCAACTGCGTGCGCATCTCCTGGCGGTGGGGAAATTCCTGCGCGAACACGGGATGAATGGGAATACCCGTGACGTGAATGTCAGCTCCAAAAAGTTCAAGGCGGCGGAGGTCCGCAGCCATCTGCTCAGTCCCGACGCAATAACAATCGACGCCGCGGTGCAGCCACGCGGAATGGAGATCGTAATCGGTCAGCACGACGCAGACGGGAATGGCCAGTTCCTTGCGGAGCCGGGCAGAAGCTACGGCCTCAGCCGCCGTGAAATGCGTGCAGATAATGACATCGGGAGCGTAATCGTCGATGGCCTTCATGAGCGGGCGCGAATTGCGCGCTGTCAGCCACGCCGCACTGCGCTTGGAGAAACCAGTGAGCTTCTGCTTGCGCGTCTGCTCGTAAATCGTTTTCCACGCGAACGGAAACCGCGCGATCATCGCGCCGTACATCGTGGTGAACATGCTACGGTAGAAGCGCGTGGTCAGGTCGAGGACATCGAAATGCGCGGTCTCCGCATCGTCGTAGCGCTCGCGGATCGCGACTTCCGTGGCCTGCGCGGCGCGGAGATGCCCGGCGCCGACTTTCAGCGATAACGTGAGAAACTTTCGGGGTATAATAATCATTGCACCGTAACGAGTAGCTCCGAGAGATCCGCGTGCTCTTCTTCCTCGACCTCCGCCGGCGGCGGCGTCTTTTCGTCCCATTCGTCCAGCCAGTTCACGATCTTGATGTCGCCTTCGACCGTTTCGACGATTGCCGTACAGTTCTCGACCCAGTCGCCGGTGTTGCAGTAGAGCAGCCCGTCGATGTCCTTGATCACCGGGCAGTGAATATGACCGCAGACAATCCCGTCGACATTCTGCTTCTTCGCTTCGCGGACCATCGCGGTTTCGAAGCTGCCGACGTACTTCACGGCGTTCTTGACCTTTCGTTTGATCGCCGCGGAGAGCGACCAGTAGGGCAGGTTCAGGCGGCGGCGGAAGACGTTGAGGACGCGGTTGAGCAGTACCAGGTAGTCGTAGGCCGCGCTGCCGAGGAGGGCCAGCCACTTGTTGCACTGCACGATCACGTCGAATTCATCGCCATGCATGACCAGCAGCCGCCGGCCGTCGGCGGTGATGTGAACGACTTTCATGCGGATCTTGACGCCGCCAAATTCGCAGCCGGCGAAGTTGCGGAAGAGTTCATCGTGGTTGCCGGGGATGTACGTGACCTTCGCCCCTTTGCGCGACTTGGCCAGCACGCGGTGGATGATATTGTTGAGCGACTGCGGCCAGTACCAGCGGCGGCGGAGCTGCCAGACGTCGATAAAATCTCCGACGAGATAGAGGTACTCGCATTTGGTATGTTCGAGGAAGCTCAAGAGATGTTCGACGCGACAATCGCGCGAACACAGATGCATGTCGGATATCCAGATCGAGCGGTAATAGGTCTTACTCATGTGGCTCTCCTCTACGCAGTGCGATCGAGGTGGTCCCGCACTAAGTATCGAAAGCATCAGACCACTTCCGTATTAAGTTCGTAATAAGGAAGTGTGTCGGAGAAATAGGATTCGTATGTTTAACGTGTTAGTAGGAAATGGATTAATTGAGAAGACGGCCGCTTTTAGGCGCTGTTATGTTGTTATTTAACAAACTGCATGGCGTGTGAATTTCGTGTCCCGCCGGCCTCCGCCAGCCCCGAATTTCGAGGCCGGCGAAGTGCACAGCGCAGATCGTCAGCTTAATAATCGAATCTCCTCCGGCATGATTCCAAACGTGTCCAGCCAGAACTGCGGCGGCCGATTCCGGAATCGCTTCCAGCATCGCCTCGCACTGCGAATTCGATCTTCACGCAGCTTTCTCTCCTGCTCAATCCAGTGATCGAACTCGGTTGACGGAAGTTCATGATCGAGAATTCTGCGCAGCAAACGCCTGCAGATTCCGCCGCGCCCTTTTCCTCCGGGCCGGACGCCGTTCCTCCACAGCACGGTTAGAGTGCGGATGTGGTCTGACACAATGGGATGGAGATCCTGTCGGAACAAACTCGTATCGCCGACGGAGCGCTTGCCCTCGACCAGCATATGAAGGCGTTCCCAACCGAACCCCACGTCCGTGGAATGCCCGAGCGGATTGACCAGGTTCCCAATTTCAAGTCCGTCAAAAAATACTTCGCAACACTGGCCGCCGATGTCGCCGTCGGTCCATTCGCATTCCTCGCAGTCTCTCACGAGGTGGCCGCGACTTGTCCACAATTTCCGGTGATCAACTCTGGATGGATGAACGTTGACGTGGCTGACCGGAACGCGGAGCTCGCGCAGAATGCGATCCCAGAGGTCGACGGAAACCTCGTAATCATTGCGGCCGAAGGAAAAGTTTCCGACCATTTCGAAATAGGTTAAATGCGAACCGTCGCCGACGTGTTCGAGGTCGCTGGTGCGGATGCAGGATTGGAGGGAACCGTATTTGCCACCGTCCGGCTGTAGGAATCGCTGCTTCAAGCGCTGCATGCCGGAGCAGATGAACAGGGTGGAATCGTCTTCGGGAATTACATTCTGATCAACGACAAACGGAAAACCGGAAAGCTCAAATTGCTTCCGGACTACATCTTCGATGCGTTTAGCACTGACATAGTGCAACCTCCTTGAAATGCCCAGCCTCATGCCGGGCGACCAAGACAATGTACAACATGAAGGTTAGCTTTGTCAAAAATTCCATCTTTAGGATCGAAGCGTTAATTTATTTGGTGGAATTGAGGATAAATTTATGGGGAGAATTTAGATAATCGACACTCTAGATGAAAGATGGGCTGATTTCTTGCGAATGGATAGCAAAATTCTGGAGAGTCGTGTTTAGTAGAGTTCTATGATAGTCCTGCAATGGGGTCGGTGCGCCGCTTTCCGCGGCGCACCGAAGCCACCATTCTTATTCGCCCAAACACCTCACTCCAAATTCAACCACTTCAACTCCGCGGGCGTCAGCTCAATGCTCATGCCGGGCGCGGACGTGCGCGTTTCGGCCAGTACGCGCGGTCCGATCAGCGGGAACGTCGGGAACGGCTGGCAGAGCACGTACGCCAGCGCGATGTTGATCGGCAGCACGTTTTTCTTCTTCGCCATCTCGATCACACGGTCGCGGCGCTGCCAGTTGTCGTCGGAGTACCACGAATTGGCCAATTCCTTGTCCGATGTGTCGTTGGGATTGGCGCGATCAGTGAAGAAGCCGCGCGCCTGGCTCGACCAGGGCATCAATACGGTCTGCGTTTTCGTGAACCATTCGCGCGACTTCGCATCCGACGCGGCGATGCAGCCGGCCCAGACGGGATTGACCATCCGCGCGAGACTGAAGTTGTTGCTCACGGTCGTAAATCCGGCCAGGCCCTTGGACTTCGCATAATCGTTGGCGGCCTGCACGCGCTCGATGCTCCAGTTGGATCCACCGAAGACCTTGATCCGTCCGGCGCGCTTGTGTTCGTTGAGCACATCGATGAATTCGCCGACGGGGATGTCCAGGTTGTCGCGGTGGAGCATGTAGACGTCGACGTAGCTGGTCTTCAGGCGTTCAAGGCTGATAAGCAGCTGATCGGTGAGCGCCTTCGGATTGCAATTGGGCGTGTGCGCGCCCTTGCCGATCACCACGACTTTTTCACGCAGGTTGCGCGCGCCGATCCACTGGCCGAGCATCGTTTCGTATTTGCCGCCACCATAACCAAATGCGGTATCGAACGTGTTGCCGCCGCGTTCGAAAAAATCGTCGAACATCACGAAGCCGTGCGCGGCGGTCGGCTGGTTGTCGCAGCCCATCACCAAGCGCGAGACGGGCTTGTCGATGCCGGGGATCTTCCCGGTCTTGATCTCCGCGTCCTTCCGCACCGCCAGCGGCTTGCCTGAGACCGGCACCTTCAGATTTTCCGGCAATTCGGCGTCGTAGACCAGCCCGATCTGTTCGCGCCACTGGTCCATGGTCTTCATGTTGCCCAGCGTATCGTCCCAGCTCATCGCCGGAGAAGGCGCCTGGCCGCGCGCCACGTTCGCGGCGACGGTGTCGGCTTCCAGCGAATACAGGCCGTCCTTGGTTTCGCAGGTGATTTCTTCGGACGCCTGGCCGTTCTTGTTCAGGCGGATTTTCGTCGAGCCGCCGTCGCGGTTGGGAATCCACGGATCGTTGATCAGGATGTTGCCCTGCGTGCCGTAGATGCGGACGACGTTCTCCTGGTTCAGCGCGACACCAGTGGAAACCTGCGCGATGATGTCGCCGGGGAATTTCAGCACCGCGGCCGTGTACTCGTCCACGTTGCTTGCGCCCAGGTGGCCGAAGCCGCGCACGCCGATGGGATCGGCGAAATCCTTGCCCAGCGCCGCGCCGGCCACCAGCCGGGAGATCGAGGTGGCATAGCAGCCGACATCGAGAATGCCGCCGCCGGCGAGCTTGTTGGCGAAGAGCCGGCCTTCCGGATTGAAGCCCGCATGAAAGCTGAACGTGGCCTGGATCATCTTGACGTCGCCAATGGCCTTGGCGCGGATCAGCTCCACGACTTTCTGAATCTGCGGATGGCAGCGGTACATGAACGCTTCCATCAGGAAGACCTTGTTGCGTTGAGCGGCTTCGACGATCGCCATCGCTTCGGGATGATTGAGTCCGATCGGTTTTTCGCAGAGGATATGCTTGCCCGCTTCGGCCGCGGCAATGGCCCACTGGGCGTGCAGCGGATGCGGCGTCGCAATGTAAACGGCCTGCACGTCCTTGTCGGCCAGCAGCGCTTCGTAACTGGCGTGTCGTTTGGGAATGCTGAACTGATCGGCGAACTTATCGGCGGAGGCCTGCGAGCGGCTGCCGACGGCAACGACTTTCCCTGATTTCGAACCCGCGACGCCTTTGGCAAAGGTCTTGGCGATGTTGCCTGTTCCCAGGATGCCCCACGACAGCTTGTCACTCATGAATGGAATTCCTTATTAGAGGTGGCGCGGCGAGCGCGGACGTAAAAGGCAGGCAGAAAAATCCGTTTCGGCATGCGTGGAAAGGATTGATATGTCGTAAATCGCAGATTGCCGCTTTCAAGTCAAGTCTGAAGTAGTTTCATGGGCAGGACTCCCACGAAAAAGGCCACCGTTGCACCCGTGCATTCAAGAATACGATTTGTTGGCATTTTTAACGCTCATATCCACCTTCTTTAGCTGTAATATTATGGAACGTCGCATGTCGAATGGCGGACGATGTATTTGCAAACGGTTCGAAGTTCGCGTTTGTTAGAAAACTGTTCGAAAACCCGTGGGGGGTCTGATGCCAACGTCGCCGACTCAGGAACTCAGAAGAAACACGCGGTATAAAATCAGAGACGGCACTATCCGTCTGCATCATCCGGTCATGCCGGCGCTCAATTGCATCCTGATTGATATCAGCGAAGGCGGCGCGCGCTGCAAGATGGACACCAGTTCGCTCGACGATTTCGCCTCCACCGCGTGGCGCCAGTTGATGAGCTCCGGAAAGTTGATCTCCGTCGAAGTGCTCGCGCCGGGCCTCACACAGCGCTGCATGATCCATTCCGATGTCCGCCACATCCGCTTGAGCGAAGAGAACGCGCTGGATTTCGGGCTCAAATTTCACAAGCCCGATACGATGCAGCTCGACGCCATCCAACGCGCCATCCGCGCCTACTCCCGCCACCGCGATCGCCAGCCGTTTGAAGCACCGGTCGAAACCATACAGGAAGTTCCGCCCACCGGTTCGACGGTGATGATGAAGCGCTCGGACTCCACGCGCCGGCTTGACGCGCCCGTGGTCTCGACGCCGCAAAAACCCAAGACGCTCGCCGACGCCGCCCGCAGTCTCTGGAAGGGATTGACCACTCCGAAGCACAAGCCGGGCACGAACTACCGCGGCATGAAGATCGGCGAGATCCTCATGCGCATGGGTCGCATCACACCCAAGCAGGCCGTCGAAGCCTACGAAAAAGCGCGCTCGTCGAAGGTGAAGTTCGGCCGCTACCTCGTCCGTCAACGCCTGATTACACCAGTGGAACTCAGCCGCGCGCTCTCGCTGCAGACGGGACTGCCGATCGTCGACCTGGCGAACGTGACGCTGCCCGACACGGTGAAGACCACCTTCCCCCTTGAGATGATGAAAGCGCACAGCTTCGTGCCGTTCAATCAGTTCGGCCTGGAAGTCTACATTGCCGTCGCTCAGCCGCTGTCCAAGGAAGTGCTGAAGACGCTGGAAACGCAATGCCGGCTGCGGTTGAAGGTATTCCTCGCCTACGATGAAGTGATCGAAGCGATGATGGCCTCCGCGTTTTTCTCGCAGGAGTGAGCGACGGGACAGCGAGGACTAAGGTAAAAAAATCCCCCGCTCAACGCGGGGGATTTTTTGCTCAGTCCTCAGTCCTCAGTCCTCAGCCCTCAGTCCTTCTTTTCCGGCGCGGGCGCGGGCGGGGGTGCCGGCTCGGCCGTCTTCTCCGAGGCGTGCGGATCGCTTTTCTTTTCCGGCTCGGATTCCAGCGGCTTGCGGGCGAGCTCTTCCTTCATCACGACTTTCAGGCGCCCGAAGAACGCCTTGATCAGCGCGCTGGAATGTTCTTCGTCGAGCTTGAATTCCTCGAGTTTGTCGTTGGCGGTTTTATAATCCTCTTTCGAGATCAGTTCGTAGATCGGTTTCCAGGCGTCCAGCTGCACATGCTTTTCGCGTTTCATGGCGCGATCGAAACGCTTGGCCATGTTCAGCGTCGGCTGCAACAACAGGACAATTTCCTGAAGGGCAATCTTGCATTCGCCGGTGGTGCTTTCCAGCAGGCCGCTCTTGATCAGCAAGTCCCGCTGCTTCAAGCCATCGGGAAACCGTTTGATGGTGTCCCGCCACGTCTGCCATTGCTGCTGGGCCACTTCAGGTTGCAGCTTGATGAAATCGTCGTGGATGCGGCGCACCAGTTCGAATGCGGAGATGCCCTCCCACTTGGTTTCGATCAACGTCTGCATGTCCGGACGAATGCCGTCCGAAGAAGAGGCGTGAGCCAGCATACAGGACAGGAGCAACATGACGAGAACGGTGATGCGACGCATGATTGGATTCCCTCCGATCTGTTTCTTTTAACACATTTTATTGAAAATGGGCTGCGGATCAAGAGTCCGCACGCTTCTGCAATTCCTGACGCGCTCCCTTCCAATGCCGGCGCATGAGCCTATAATGCCCGAATGATTGCTATCCAACTTCGCGCGCCTATGGCTCTGATTTTACTGCTTGCCGTCTCCATTGCCTGCGCAGCCGACGCACCGAAGCTGGAATCGACCGATACGTCCACCGCCACAAGCACTGCGAGCACGACCTCCACGTCCACGTCTACAGGAGTGGGCGCCGCGACGAGCCCCGCGCCGCCGCTCAGCATCCCGGTGATGAAGGGCTCGCTTAATCCCGCCAAGCACGGATTGATCCTTCCGCCCAATCCCAAGGTCATGGTGATTCCGGTAAACGACGAGAACACCAAGGAAGGCTACATCGACGAGTGGCAGGCCGCGTTCATCGAACGCCGCTTGAAGACCGCGCGAAATGAAAAGTACGACCTGGTCGTGCTGGAGATCGATACGTGGGGCGGCCTGGTTAATTCCTGCAACCGCATCAATAGCGCCGTCGCCAACTGCGGCGTGCCAGTCATCGCGTATGTGCGCACCAAAGCGTTTTCGGGCGGCGCGATTCTCTCGCTGGGCTGCAAGGCCATCGTGATGGAACCCGGTTCACAGATTGGCGGCGCGCTGGCCATTGACATGCAGGGCCATGATCTCAACAAGGACATGCGGATCAAAGAGAACAGCACGATGGCCGCCAGCGTCAAAGTCCTCTGCGACCGCAACAATTATCCGATTCCCGTCGCGCAAGGCATGGTCGATTCCGGCATCGACGTGCTCGAGACCAACGACCTCAAGCAACGCTTCATGACCAACCTTGATTACGACATTCAAGGCGTCAAGCCGGTGATCATCAAGAAGTGGAAAGCGAAGGGCGAAATCCTGACGCTGACGGCCAACGAAGCGGTCAACACCGGCATCGCCGCGGGCACCGCCAACGACGTCGACGAAGTGATGCTCGGCCTGGGCGTCAAACCCGCCAGCATGGAACTCTTCGACATCTCCGCGTCCGAGAAAGCCGCGCGCGCGTTGAGCCACCCGCTGTGGCGCGTGCTGTTCGTGGTGATCGGCCTGATCTCGCTCTTTCTCGAATTGAAAAGTCCCGGCCACGGCGCCGGCTACCTGGGCTTTGCGCTCTGCATGGGCATCTTTTTCTGGCTGCAGATCTTCGCCTCCAACGCGGGCATGATCGAGCTGGTGCTCTTCGGCGCGGGGGCGGCGCTGGTGGCGCTGGAGATCTTCGTCCTGCCGGGCGTGGGCGTGCTGGGCTTCGCCGGATTTGTTTTGTTGATGTCTTCGATCGTGCTCTCGTTCCTGCCGGAAGGCGTGAGCATCTCCAATATCTGGACAGGCAAAGGCCAGGACTGGGAGATGCAGCTTTTAAACAAGGGCCTGATGTGGTCGGCGATCACACTGATTTCAATTGTCGGCGTCGTCATCGTCGGATTACTGAAGGGCGCGACGCTCCCGGGCTTGAGCCGCATGGCGCTGACGGCGCAAGTCGGCGGCAACGTGAAATCGCTGGGCGGACCCGCGACGCCCGGCGGCCCGGCCGCCAGCGCCGCGAAACTCGCGCTCGACGCGCTGGTCGGCCAGAACGGCACCGCCGAAACCGTGCTCCGTCCAGCCGGCAAAGTGCGCCTCAATGGCGTCACCTACGACGCGGTCTCCGAAGGCGGATTTCTAAAGCCCGGCGTAAACGTCACGGTGCTGCGCGTCTCCGCCAACAGTTTGATCGTGCGCGAGTTGATTTCGTAAGCGTCACACAAATTTCCATTGCATTCGCGCGCGCGTTTACTGACACTGCGCTCATGGACCCCCGCTTCTGGTCGATCGTCTTCACCGTCTTGATGATCTGCGGCATTTTTCTCGAGATGCTGACGCCGTCGCTCCACGCCTTCACGATTGTGGCAATGGGCTTCGGCGTGGCTAGTGCGTGGATGGGCTTCCGCTACAGCGAATCGTTCGGCTGGCTGATGACCGGCATCGACCTGGCGCTCTTTCCGATTTCACTCTACATCGGCATCGGCTTCCTGCAGCGCAGCCCGCTGATGCACCGCAGCGAAATCGCCTCGAGCACCCAGAACTCCCCCGACGCACTGCCGCTGACGGAGCTCGTCGGCATGGAAGGCAAGTCGCTGACGCCACTGCGCCCCGCCGGCGCCGCGCAAGTCGGCACGCGCCGCATCGACGTCGTCACCGAAGGCAAGTTCGTCGCCGCGGACACGCCGATCAAGGTCATCCAGGTCGAAGGCAACCGCATCATCGTCGAACCGATTGAGAAAAAAGTCTCCACCTGAATTCGCGCCCCACCCATTCCTTTCTGTTACGCGGAGGTTCCTGAATGTTCGTGATCCGTGAGTTGACCACCGATGAAGATATTGCCTCCGCCTTTCCGCTGATGCATGAACTGCGCGACCGCATTCAGGCCGACACGTTCATCGAGGAAGTTCACCGTCAGCAGGAAGAATCGTATTTTCTCCTAGGCGGCGCGGTGGACGGAGAGTGGGTGGTCCTGGCGGGCGTGCGCCTGGCGCACACGCTGGCACGCGGGGAGCATTTATTCGTCGACGACCTGGTCACTGCCTCCGGCGTTCAAGGCAAGGGCTACGGCAAGGAGATGATGCGCCACATCGCGGAGCTCGCCGAAAAGCGCGGCCTCTCGCGCCTCTATCTCGACAGCCGCAACACCGCACGCGGTTTTTACCTGCGCGTGGGATTTACGTTCGGCTCGGCCTCGCCGTGCTGGATCGAAACGTCGAAACTGCTCTCGAACGAGCCGCCCCGGCCGCACAAACCGCACAAAGCTCAGCAGCCCCACAAGGCAAAGAAACCGGCGGCCAAGCAATCCCGCCGGAAGTAGTTTGTAGTCCGGGCGGCTCGCCGGGAACGAAGTCACTTCACGCTGGCATGCAGCTCCTCAATCAACTTCGTCGCGCGCGATTTCACTTCGGCGTCGTCGGTCGTGTTGACGACGCGCAGAAGAGACGGTTCGGCGAAGCGGCCGAGTCCCGTGAGCGTCTTCGTGGCCTTCTCGCGCGTTTCGAAATCCGTGGAGCTCAACGCGGCAATCTGCTGCGCGACATCCGTCTCCATCTGCCGCGTGATCAGTTCGGCGCGGCCGACCATGACACGCTTGAGCTCCTTCGGCGCCGGCGCGAGCGTCAGCGGCAGCGTGCGTTCGGTCCAGCTGTCGGGCAGAATATAAAGAATGCGCGTGCCCTTCTCGAGAAACCACGAATCGCGCCAGGTCTTCACCATCGCGGCGGCTTCCCTGGCGTAGAGGCCCTGCTTGAGCAGCGCGGCTTGCATCTCGACGCTCAGCGCGTCGGCGGTCTCTTCGGGCGTGGTCTTTGCTACCGGATTTCCCGCGGGCACGTTCTTCACCGCTGCCGGTTCCAGGTTTCCACCGGAAGTGAAGCTGGCCGTGTTCTCACCGACCGTCAGCACGAAGAACGCGGGGATCGCAGCGGCGTCGTGGTTGGTCACACGGATGCCGTGATCACCACCGCCCTGTACTTCCACCGGCGCCTTAAAGGACCCGACGCCGCGGTAGAAGAGAAACTTTTCGTGCTCGTAATGCACCGGCCCGCGCGTCGTACCCACGCGGACGATAGCAGCATCCGTCTCGCGCGCGGCGAAGTAGTTCGTGCCGGAATTGGCCGCTGGGAGGTCCTTCGCGAATTCCGGATACATTTCAGCGGGGAACAGCCGGACCTTGCCCCAATCCAAAACTCCATCTTTAAGCACTTTGGGATCGATGATGCCCTGGGGACCGATTGAGCGGACCATCGGGTACCACTCGGTGATCGCGCCCTGCGGAAATTTGACCGAGACGTCGACGGTCATCTCCTCCGTGGGATAAAAATAGAGCACCGGCGTTTCCATGCGCTGCGTCGATGCCACCTCGTATTTGTTGACCGGTCCGAAACCGGGCGGCTGCTGCCGCGTGCTATTTTTCGTGCGATTATAAACAAAGTCCGGCAGTTCCGACGTCGCCAGCGGCCGCCATTCCAGCAGCACGCCATCGGTGCCCTGCACCGACGTAAACGTGCCCCACTCATGAGCGACGTACTCCGCCGCGTGAACCGTCGAGAATACAATCAGCGCCAAACCCAGCACGAAGGTAAGCGGAATTCGATTCATACGATCTCCTCCTCGTCGTCGCCGAAATTGGCGACCGTCAACTAGACCGCGGCCAGGCCATTCCTTGTGTAACGCCCGCGTAAAAAAACTCGCCCCTCAACTTCCCGCCGTGTTCGGCCGATATTGGGATGCACGGCTTTTGTTCGGCATCGCGGCGCACACATACTTGAGCGGGTGGCAACATGGGTTGGTCGATCGACCTCGTCATCGTCGGGTTCCTGATTCTTCAGACGTTCCTTGGCTGGCGGCGCGGGTTGCTCTGGCAGGTGGCCGGCGTGGCGAGCATTGGATTTGGTATCGCGATCGGCATGACGCTGGCACCGGCCATCGGCGCGCGCCTGGTCGAAAACGTCACCTCCGATCTCTTCCGCGCAAACCTGATTGGCTTTCTCTTCGTGGTGGGACTCGTCGGCTTTTCGCTGCGCATGCTCGCCGCGTGGGCGGAAGTCCGTACCGAAACCGGACTCCCCAAAGACGAACGCGACAAGCGCCGCGCACACGACCGCATCCTCGGCGGCATCTTTGGAGCACTAAAAGGGAGCGTGCTGGCGCTGATCATCGTCGCCGCCAGCGTCTCCATTTATCCCAAGTGCAATCTCTGGACGGATTCCAGGCTCGCCGGCCCCCTGGCCGTCGCCGGCTCACGCCTCCTTCCCGACGGCGCCGTGCAGGAAGTCAGCCAATGGGCGAGCAAGTCCGCCGTAAGCCTTAAACGCGGATTGGAAATACATTAACGGCAGTGGTGAGTTTCGAGTTCTCAGTTTTGAATTGTAAACTATTGCGGCATCACAACTTAAAACTCAAAACTCAAAACTCAAAACGGCCCGTTTACTCGCTTTCCGCCACAATCGCGCCCCTTCCATTTTCCACTGTTTGACATAATTTCGTACGTAACTACAATCCAGCAACGATTTAGCAATGGGGGAGCAGTGGTGAACGAGGCAAGTCCAGCCGAGCCGGATTTTGATCCGGCCTTGGACGTTCCTCCGGAGGTCTTCCTTCAACGTTTGGAATCCTATGAACGGGTTTTGATCGATCTGAAGGATCAACTCTACGAAGGATCGTGGCAACGCATACTGGACGACTTGAAGGCGCGGCTGGACAACAAGCCGTACATCTACAAGCTGTCGCAAACGATCTCCAGGGATCTGGCGGCGATTGAGCGGATGAAAGCCTACGAGTTGCGTCACGGCGTCAATCTCTCGCAGTTGCGTAAGAAGGACTGAACGTTGAAGGCAGTGCAATCGAACAGCAATTCCGGAGGATCGTGGATGAATCGTCTTATGCTCGGCGCCCTGCTGGCCTGCACGGCTCTGCTCTTCCCGCTCAAGGCAGCCTTCGCGGAAGACAATGCCAAACCGCGCACGGTTTACGAGGAGAAGCAGAAGCAGAACACCACGATCGCCCAGAGCGTCGATGCGGAGGTCGCTGCGCGCGCCATCAACATGCCGCCGCAGATGGACCTCGACGTCGAGTGGTATTCGCCGCATCTGGACAACGGCACCGGCCCGATCATCAAAGGCTGGGTGTTCAAGGACCTCGTGCTGCTGGAGACGGCCAAGCACTTCCTGGTCGCCGTGCGCCGCGCCGACGGCTATGAACGCTGGCGCTGTGAACTGGAAGACGCGATCCGCTACGCGCCCAGCGTTTCCAACAACAACGTCGTCGTCAACGTGAAGAACTTCCTCGTCGGCATCGAAAAGAACGGTGGCGACATCCGCTGGCGCCTGATCCCGAATTTCGTGATGAGCACCTCGCCGCTGGTCGTCGATCCGCCGTCGTACCCCAAGGACTACACCCGCAAGTGGCAGAACATGGAGTCGATCTACGCCGGGTCCTGGGACGGCCGCATCAACGCCATGATCATCCGCGGCCGCCTGAGCTACTTCGTCCAGAACCCGATTGAATCGAAGAATTTCTCCGCGCCGGAATTCGACATCTACTATCAGTTCCACAAGAGCAGCCCGATCAAGAACGCCTCGGTGACCCAGCCGATCGAACTGCGCGACAACCTGCTCTACTACACGTCGGAAGATTCCAACGTCTACGCCGTCTCCCGCGACGCCGAAGAACGCGAACCGTACACGCTGCAGGATACCCCGACGACGACGCTGACGGTTACGCCCAGCACGTCGACGCAGGCCGGCAGCGTTTTTGTCGGCTGCAAGAATGGCTACGTCTACTGTCTCGACCGTTTGACGCTGAAGAAGAAGTGGTCGTTCCCGTCGGGCTACCCGGTGGTCGGCACCATTTTCGCCGACGAACCGAAGACGCCCTACGTCTACGCCGCGACCAACGATGGCAATCTGCACGCGCTGGAAGTCACGCCCGCCAAGTCTTCCCGCGGTTCGGCTGAATCGCCGGAAACGTTCGACGTGGCGTGGGACCTTCCCGCCGCCGGCGTCGTTACCGCTGGCCCCGACTTCGTCTATGCCGGCCTGAATGCCACCAAGGATTTCCCCGCTTACAACGGCATCGAAGCCGTCGACAAGACCACCGGCAAGGTGAAGTGGAAGGTCGAAGGCGGATTCTTCGCGATGTACCTCGAATACCAGAACGCCTGGAGCAAGGCCGGCGGCGAAGCGCGCGTCTATGCCGTGACCAACGATGGCCGCGTGGTGAGCTTGAAGGAAAAGACCCGCGACACCGGCCTGCGCGTGGTCAAGGATCCGCAGAAGGTGGTTGACCCGTCGGCTCCGGTCAAGATCATTGGTAAGAAGGCCGGCGGTGGCGACGACGCCCCCAAGGATGCTCCGAAGGACGCGCCCAAGGAAGACGCGCCGAAGGATGCGCCGAAAGACGCTCCGAAAAAAGACTAACGCTTAAAGGACGGACACAGCTCAGAGATAAATGCTAAACGATTCGTTTAGCATTTATTTTTTGATCGCTCCGAAAACAGGAATTCAAGAATGCCGACAACCGCGAAACGCCAGGGCCCCGTCATGCTCGTCGTCATGGACGGCTGGGGGCTCTGCGAAAAGAAGGAACACAACGCCGTCAAACTGGCGAAGACGCCCAACTACGATCGCCTGAGCGCCGCGTACCCGCGCTCCACGCTGATCACCTGCGGCACCGATGTCGGCCTGCCCAAGGGGACGATGGGCAACAGCGAGGTCGGCCACTTGAACCTCGGCGCCGGCCGCATCGTCTGGCAGGACCTGATGGAAGTCGCGCAGGCCGTCGCCGACGGCTCGTTCGACCAGAATCCCGCGATCCTGTCGGCCATCGAGCACGTCAAGAAAACTGGCGCGCGGCTCCACCTCTTCGGACTGATCTCTGCCGCGCGCGTCCATTCGCTCGACGAAGCCTACTTCGCGCTGATTCGCCTGTGCGCGCGGCACGAACTGCGCAAGGACCGCGTCGCGATCCACGCCTTCACCGACGGCCGCGACACGCCGCCGAAATCCGGCGAACAGTTCCTCGCCGAGCTGCAGCTCAAGCTGGACCTCTACGACACCGGCGTGTTCGCCACGGTCATCGGCCGCTATTACGCCATGGACCGCGACAAGCGCTGGGAGCGCGTCGAGCAGGCGTGGAAGGCGATGGTCGACGGCGTCTCGGCGTTCACCGCCAAGTCCGCGCAGGAAGCCATTCGCGCCGCCTATGCGCGCGAAGAGACGGATGAATTCGTAAAAGCCACGATCATCACCGGAGCCGACGGCAAGCCGCTGGCGACAATCCAGGACGGCGACGCGCTGATCAGCTTCAATCACCGCAGCGACCGCCCACGTGAATTGTGCGACGTGCTGCTCAAGCGGGATTTCAACGGCTTCGCGCGCAAGCACCAGCCGAAGATCAAGCTGGTGACGATGACCGATTACCGCGCCGAATTCGACGCGCCGATCGCCTTCCCCAGCAAAGTGCTGGAGGGCGGACTGGGCGAGATCGCCGCCGCCGCCGGACTGGCGCAGCTGCGCATGGCCGAGACGGAAAAATACCCGCACGTCACGTTCTTCTTCTCCGGCGGCCGCGAGAAGGTCTTCGAGAAAGAAGAGCGCATCATGGCGCCCTCGCCCAAGGTCGCGACGTACGATCTGCAGCCGGAGATGAGCGCCCCCGAACTGACCGCCAAAGCCGTCGCCGCGATCCAGTCGAAGAAATTCGATCTGATCATCCTCAACTTCGCCAACGGCGACATGGTCGGCCACACCGGCGTCGAGTCGGCGGCGATCAAGGCCGTCGAGACGGTCGATCAGTGCGTCGGCGAAATCGTCGCCGCGATTCAATCCGTCAACGGCGAAGTGTTGATCACCGCCGACCACGGCAACGCCGAAGAAATGTGGGACTACGCCAACAACTGCCCCCACACCGCTCACACGACCAACCCCGTGCCGGTGTATCTCGTCAGCGAGCGCTACAAAAACGCGAAGCTCCAGTCCGGCCGCCTCGCCGACGTCGCCCCCACGCTCGCCTTCCTGCTCGGCATCAAAACCTCGCCGCAGATGACGGGGAAGAATCTGATCGTGGAGTAAAGTTACGATGGGGTGTCAAGGAGCAAGCGGCCGTATGCTTGCTCCTTGCTCAACGCATTGAATGTGCAAGAAGCCGCGCTTCCCGGATGAAAAATTAGAACCGCTTGCGCCTGAATCGTGATCGTCGCAGCAAGGAGCAGCAAACGGCCGCTGCTCTTAGTCCATCAATTTGCGGAGGTTTTCTATATGCGCGTGCTCATCCTCGGTGGCAGCGGACTGATCTCGACGGAATCCACACGCGCGTTGCTCGAGCGCGGGCATGAAACCTTCGCGCTGACGCGCGGCAAAACGCCGTTTCGCGTCGCGGATGTCGGCGGCAAGAGCGTCACGCCGGTCACCGGCGACCGCAACGACAAGGACGCGCTGAAAAAAATCCTCGCCGACGTCAATCCTGACGCGATCATCGACTACTTCTGCTTCAAGCCGCAGCAGATGCGCGATCTACTCGAGGTCCGCAACCGCGGGCTCAAGCACCTCGTCTTCATCTCGACGGTCTGCGCGCTCGGCGGCCCGCTGGCCGAACACCCGGCCGGCAGCCAGACCGAATGTCGCCCCATCTCCGAGTACGGACGCAACAAGAAGGAACTCGAACAGATTGTTTTGGAGGCCAGCGCCAAGGGCCTCGTCGCGGGCACGAACATCCGGCCGTCGAGCACCGACGGCCCCGGCGCGTGGCTCTCGGGAAATCTGTGGTGCCGCGACGGCACGTTCTTCAAGCTGCTGAAAGCCGGCCGCCCGATCATCGTCTGCGCCGGCGGCGTCCTCTGTCACCACGGTTCGACGCGCGACGTCGGCCGCGCCATCGCGTTTGCCGTGGGCAACGAGAACTGCTTCGGCCGCACCTACAACTGCGTCGGCGACGAGTGCGTGACGCAAGCCGAATGGACGCGGCGCAGCGCGGCGGGCATCGGCATCAGCAACCCCAACATCGTCGAACTCCCCGCGGATTTTCTCTGCGAACGCCTGAAGGATTGGAGCGGCATTGGATTCTGCCGCGACATCTGGCGCTTCCACGGCATCTTCGACACCAGCCCCTTGAAGCGCGACATCCCCGAATGGCGCCCCGAGCAGCCGCTCTCCGAAACCTCGCGCCTGACCTGGGAATGGGGCATCAGCTCCGGCAAGTGGGCCGAAGCCGAGGCGAAGAAAATCGAAGCCGAACCCGAACCCCTGATCGCCGCCTACGAACGCGCGCGGCAGGCGTTCTTGCAGTAGCGCCGCCGCCGCGTTAGCCTTCATTCCATGCGCAAGAAGCTGGGCCGCTCCACCGATCTGGTCAAAGCCGATGAGCCGCCCGCGCCCGGCGGAGCGCTGATTTTCGACCGCGAGTTTTCGTCGACCAAGGAAATCAAAACCGAAGTGCTCGACCAACTCCTGGTCGCGCTCGCCGCGTCGGGTGTCTTCGCCGATGCCTCGGAGGAAGTCAGCTTCCGCCTGGTGCTCGACGAAGCGCTGGTCAACGCCGTCACGCACGGCAATCAATCCAACGCGGCGCTGAAGGCGCGCGTGCGGGCGTACCGTGCTCCCGATAAAATCACGTTCCTGGTGGAAGACGAAGGCCCGGGTTTCCGCGAGGAAGATCTGCCCGATCCCGACGCGCCGGAAAACCTGCTCGAGGAAAGCGGCCGCGGCGTAATCCTGATTCGCGGCATCATGACGGAAGTCAGTTACTGGCGGAATGGCGCGGCGCTGCTGATGAGCAAGGTGCTGCGCCCGGCCTGACGAAATCGGCGGTGGCCCATTGGCCACCGTGCAATTGCATCGCGGAGAGTGTCCCATGTCTTCTGACACACAGCGCTTCCGCAAGGCCGCCGAGACTGTGCCGCTGGAACAGCGCGTGCGCAATCTCGAATCGATCCTGAACATCACCCGCGCGATGAACGCCGAGCCGGATCTCACGCGCCTGCTGACCCTGCTCGCCGCCGCGTGCTCCACCGTGCTCCACGTCGAACGCACCTCGATCTGGCTGGTCGACCCGCGCGACGGTGATCTTTTCACTCGAGTGGCGGAAAAAATCGACGAGATCCGCGTGCCGAAAGGAAAGGGCTTCGTCGGTGCGGTGGCCGAAGACGGCCAGCCGCTGGTCATCGACGACGCCTACGCCGATCCGCGTTTCAATCCGGAAGTCGACAAGAAATCCGGCTTCCGCACCCGCAACATTCTCTGCCTGCCGCTGAAGGATATCGAAGGCAAGCGCGTCGTTGGCGTGATCCAGGGGCTCAACAAGACCGACGGTCGCGCCTTCAACGCCTACGACATCGAACTTGCTTCGATCATCGCCGCTCAGGCCGGCGTGGTGCTGGAACAGGCCGCGCTGCGCGAGCAGGCGATTGAGAAGCGGCGTTTGCAGGCAGAACTCGACCTGGCGCAGAAGATCCAGACGCGCCTGCTCCCGCGCGAGAGCCCGTCGCTCCCGCGCCTGGACATCGCCGGCTGCAACAAGCCCGCGACGGAAACCAGCGGCGACTACTTCGACTACACCACGCTCCCCGACGGCCGGCTGGCGATCATCATCGCCGACGTCACCGGCCACGGCCTGGGCGCCGCGCTGGTGATGACCGCCGCCCGCGCCTTTACCCGCGCGCTCTGCAAAACACAGAGCGATCCGTCGGCGATCCTCGCCGGCGCCAATCACCTGCTCTCGCACGATTTGGAAGATGGAAACTTTCTGTCGTTCCTGCTCGCCGCGATCGATCCGGACAAGGGCATTCTCGAATACGCATCGGCCGGCCACGACCCGCCGTTCTGTTATCGCCCGTCGACCGATCAGTTCGCGGAATTGGAATCGACCGGCCCGCTGCTGGGCATTCTCGACGGCATGGAATTCGGTCTCGGCGGCCCGCTCCCGCTGGAGACCGGCGACGTCCTGGTCTTCATGACCGACGGCCTGTTTGAATGCATGAACGAAACCGAGGAGACGTTCGGCAAGGACCGGCTCTGCGCGCTGATCCGCGCCAACCGCGAGCAGACGTCGCAGCAGATTCTCGACGCACTATTGAACGCCACGACTGAATGGACCGCCGGCCGCCCGCCGCGCGATGACATCACCGTCGTCGTGGTGAAAGTGCGGTAGTGATGGAAAATTCGCATCCCAATCTGGTGCCACGGATGCGCGAATTTCTAAGCGTAGCGAAGAAATTCGTTCATCCGTGCGTTACGCGTTGCCATCCCGGACGCGTCCGCGAGTTCCACGCGAAACGGCACGGATGAACGGACCCTTTCGCTACGCTCAAGGGTCCGCGCATCCGTGGCACCAGTTTCGTTAATGCCGCGCGGCCGGCGTGATCTTGATCGTCTCTTCCTTACCGGCGCGTTGAATCTTGATCGTGGTCTCGACGTCGATCTTCAGCGGCTCGAGTGCTTTCAGATAATCTTCAACGTTATGCACGGCGACGCCGCCGAGTTCGGTGATGACATCGTTGGCCTGCAGGCCGGACTTCTGCGCCGGCGAGCCGTCGCGCACGCCGGTCAGCTTCACGCCGGCGTTGCCTTCGGATCTGTATTCGGGAATCGTGCCGAGGTACGGGCGCGACGACGCATTGGCGGCGGCCTTCGCGGCGGCCGCGTCGTACTTCGTGTACTTGATCTCGACGGCATGCGAGGCGAGCAGCGTGATACCGTCCAGCGCCAGTGACGCGGCCTGTTCGCGGTAGGCGCGGTCTTCGGGGTTGTCGGCGGTCTCCAGCGGCGGAGCGTCCTTCGCGCCGCCAAATCCGATCAGCGGAATCTCGACGGGCGTTTTCTGGTTGAGTTCCACCGCGCCGGCCGGATCGTCTTCGAGAATCAGCCGCACGTCCGGATGGCGCGCTGCGAGCCGTTCGGCGAGTTCGCGCAGGCCGCTGCCCGTGCCCACGCCGCGCATAAACACGCGCCGGTCGCGCACGCGGCTGATGCCCGCGACACTCACCAGCGCCAGCGTGCGCAGCTTCTCGTTTTCCGCCTTCAAATCCTTCCGCGCCGAGGCACCGACGCGCGGCAATTCGTCCGGGTAGCCCGCGGAAAGATATGTGCCGGCGCCTTTCTCAATTTTTTCCGCACGTGATGAACCTTCGATTGCGACGGCCGTGTCGAAGGCTGAACCGGCGTTCGATTCGATCGGCGCCATCACGATCAGGACGTCGTCGGAACCTTTCGGCGCGCGCCAGCCGACGACGCTGGGTCCTTGAATGAACGAGGTCTCGTCGACGTCGGCGAACTTGCCCAGCGGCTTGATCCCGGTGTCGAGATAGATCCGGCCGACTTCGTGCTCGAAATTGTTGGCTGCGCCCTGTTCGATCAAACTTTGCAGATGATTCTTGAACGGCGCGCCGAGGTCCACGCCGACAGGCACCGGCATCTCCGCGGGGCCTTCGCCGGGCAGGTGTAGTTCCGCGACGAAAATCTGGCTCTTGCTCTCCGCGCGGTTGGAGGTCCACATCAGCGAGCCGCCGTCGGGCGAGATCACGGGCAGGCCGTCGAAGCCTTCCGAGTACGTCAGCCGCGTCAGGTCCTTGCCGTCGGGCCGCACCGCGTAGAGCTCGAACGCCGGGTCTTCGAAATTGCTGGCGAAGACAATCCACTTCATCGACGGGTGCCAGAACGGCGCCCAGCTGATCGCTTTCTGATGCGTCACCTGCGTTTTGTTCGCGCCGTCGATGTCCATCGTCCAGACTTCGGCGACCTTCTGCGCCTCGTCTTCGAAATGGCGCCAGACGATCTTCTTTCCGTCGGGCGAGAAGAACGGGCCGCCGTCGTAGCCTTTTTCGGTGGTCAAGCGCTTCTGGTTTTTGCCGTCGGCATCCATGATGTAAATTTCGCCGTCGCCATCGCGGAACGAGCAGAAGACGATCCTGGTGCCGTCCGGCGAGTACGAGCCTTCGGCGTCGTAGCCGGTCGCTTCGGTCAGGCGCGTGAGGTTGCCACCGTCGGGATCGGATTCGAAAATGTCGAGGAACGGGTCGAAATCCCATTTGTAGCGCGGCGGCGGACCGGATTTCAGTTTCTCCAGTTCCTCCTTCTGCTTCGCGTCGGTGGCGGGGTCCAGGTGGGAGCTTGAAAAAAGAATGCGCTTCTTCACGGGACTGAAATACGCGCAGGTGGTGCGCCCCTTGCCGGTGGAAATGCGGTGCGCAACGCCGTCGGCCAGATTCATGCGGTAGATCTGGTAGAACGGATTTTCCAGATCGCGCACGCTCTGAAAAACGATCTCCTTGCCGTCAGGAGAGTAGTACGCCTCGCCGCTTTTCGATCCGGAAAACGTCAGCTGCCGGATGTTGCGCAGAAAATGCGCCTCGGTTTCGGCGTCGTCGCCGGCGCGTGCCGCGCCTGCAAGCAGGGCCAGCGCCAGGATCGTTCGGATCGCGTTTCGATGCATGTTACTTCTCGTAGTGCCAGGTGCGGAGGACCGACTGAATCTGCTGCTCGACGTCCTGGGAAAGTTGATCTTCGCGCCCGTCGACTTCCAGCAGCCGCGGCGTATTTTGCGGACCGGCGAAGACGTAGAAGTAATGCAGATGCACGCCGTCCGGCGCCGTGTAGCGCACCGCCGATTTGGCGACCGTGTAGTTGCCGTCGACGATCATCGCCGCGGCCGTCTCTTCAATCACTTTCTGATCTTTCATGGTCGGGCTGTTGCGGATTTCTTTGAGCACATCGGCGGCGGCCGTGCCTTCGGGAAGTTTTCCAGCCGTCAGGATCGCAGTGCGGCGGTTGCCGCCCAGGTAGACCAGTTCCTTGCCCTGCGACGACCACGGCGCCTGGACCATGACCGACGCGCCCGCCTCGTCGAACGCGTGCTTCGACGGCCCGATGGGCCTGGCTGGAACGACCGGCGGCGTTACGGGAATGGGCGCAGGAACGGTCGTCGGTGTTTCGGCCGTCGGATTCGCAGTCTTGGCGCGCGACATGAGAATCACGGCAACGATGGTCAGGACCAGCAGCACAATGCCGCCGACGATCAGCTTGACCCGGTTGCGGTACTTTTCCTGCTCCAGGTCATCGATCGCCTGGCGTTCGACGTTGAGCACTTCCTGGCGCTGCTGATCGTCTTCGGCGGAGAGCAGCGCTTCGCGCGATCGCGCGATCGCGCCGGCGAAATCGCCGTCGTCCAGGCGCATGCGCGCTTCTTCCAACGTCATGTTGTACGCTTCGCGCTTGACGTCGCGTTCCGCCAGTTCCAGTTTCACTTTCAAACCTGTGTGCGGCGTGGCGTCGTAGGATTCGCGCCAGCAATTCAACGCCAGCGACAACTGCCCCTGGCGATACAGGTCGTCGCCGCGCTTTTCCAGATCGCTCTGCGGAATCGTCGACTTCACATGCGTGTCCAGCCGGCCGAAAATACGGCTGTGCGCCGTGGCGGTGGTGCCGTCCTTGATCGCCTTCAGCGCCGAACCGCTGGCGCCGACCGCCGAGCCCATTCCGCTGCCGGGCTTCTTGGTGTTGATCGCGCCGGAAAATCCGCTCCGTCCCGCCGACGGCGGACGGCTGCCGACCGCCGATCCGAAACCGGATTTCGGCCGCGTGTACGGCGTGGCTTGCATCCCCTGCTGCGAATGCGAGGCGCGCGAGGGCGGCGCGGAGGGCGGCGCGCTCGACGGCAATGCCGCTGCGGCGGGCTTCCCGCCTTTCAGCGGATTGAGCGCCTTGCCTTCCTTCAGCCGCTTCACATCGGCCAGCGCATCGGCCGCGCTGCCGTAACGCTGTTCGGGGTCCTTGGCCATCAGCCGCCCGAGAACCTCATCGGCCTCCGGCGGCAGGTCGTCGCGGAATCCCGTGACGCGCGGCAACTTGCGCTCGGCCACGATCTGGATCAGGCGCTCGGCGCTTTCCGGCGGATACGGATCGTTGCCGGCCAGCACCGCGTAGAGGCAACCGCCCGCCGCGTAGATGTCGCCTTCCACGGAGACGGGACTGCCCTTCAGGATTTCGGGCGCCTGGTAGCCCAGGGAGTTGCCGGTAATCAGTTCGGAAGCGCGGCGCGTGAGGTACATCAGCCCGCCGGCGCCTTCCAGTTTCACGTCCTGGTCCTGCGTGATGAGAATCGACCCGGTCCAGATGTCGCCGTGAATAATGCCGGCCGCGTGGAGCGTGTTGAGCGCCGCGAAGAGCTGCTCGCCGATGATCAGGAAATCGCGCCAGGCCAGTTTCGAGCCGTCGAGCATGTTCTGGCGCAGCGACTTGCCGGCGATCAGCTCTTGCAGGCAGTACGCGCCCACCTCGGCGTCGACGCCCGCGCCGAACGCCGTGACCAGATTTTCATGCGCCGCGGCCCGGCTGATTTCCCAGCCCTTGGAAATCTGTTCACCCAGGGTCGCGTCGGAGCGCAGATGTTCGTGGAGGATCTTGACCGCCAGCTTCGCACCCGAGGTGCCGATTTGCCAACTGTCGGAATAGGACCCTTTGGCCAGCATTTTCTCAATGGGATACCCGGCTACTGTTTTGCCCGTCAAATCGCTCATGACTTCGCACAGTCTCCGGAGGAAAGGATCACCCTAAACGTTCGCTTCCTGTTTTACGGCCTGCAAACTGACTTCAAATCGCGCGCCGGACTTGCCGTCGCCGCGCCGCGTGACGATCAGGCGGCCTTCGTGATCTTCAACGATGCGCCGCGCGATCGACAGGCCCAATCCGGTTCCCCGCCCCGCCGCCTTGGTGGTGAAGAACGGCTCGAAAATCTGTTCCGCCAGATTCGCTGGGACGCCCGGGCCCGTGTCTTCGACCGCGAGGGTGACCGTGCCATTGGCGTGGCGCGTGTGAATCGTGACTTTCCGTTCGCCGGGCGCGTGGCCTGCGCCGGCTGCCGCCATCTCGATCGCGTCGGCCGCGTTGGTGACGAGATTGACCAGCACCTGCTCAAATTCGTTGGCCGCGACGCGCAGCGGCGGCGGCGCCGGTTCGCACAGATCCAGTTCCAGCACGATGTCGCGCATCTTCAGCGAGTGCGCGATCAGGTCGCGGACCTTCGTGGCCAGTTCGTTGGGCGCGCAATCTTCCTGCACGCGGCCGGACGCATCGATGATCTTGTTTCCGGAATGGGGATTGGGCGGCGTGCGCGCGAAGTCGAGCAGGCCCTGCACGATCTGCTTGCAGCGGCGCGCCTGGCCTTCGATCGCTTTCAATTCCGTCTTGGGATTGGGATCGTCGAGCAGCATCTGCGCGTAGCCGAGAATGGTGCCCAGCGGCGTGTTCAGTTCATGCGCGACGCCGGCCGCAAGATTGCCCAGCGCGTGGAGTTTCTCGGCGTGAACGACCTGGCGTTCCAGCGAGCGGCGTTCGGTGACATCGCGCGAAACAATCACCAGGCCCAGCGTATCGCCACTGGCGCGCACGGAAGAGACGGTGTTTTCAAAACGCCGGCCTTTCACTTCGATTTCCGCCAGGGTCGGCGATTTCGGAGCGACCAGCCGCGCGCAGGCGTCTTCCTTCGGCGGATCGGCGCCCAGCAGCGCCAGCGTGGCGGCGCAGAGTTTTCCGCCCTTCTCGAGCGCTTCCTGCAGACACTTGCCGGGGTTGCCCGCCGGGCATTCGTCCGGCTGTTCATTCAGCGGCTTGTGCTGGTGATTGCAGTCGAGGTCTTCGCCATGACTGTGGCCATGGTCATGGTGATGATCATGGGTGAGGCCCGCTTTCTTCAGCGTGTCATCCAACGCCATCAGCGCGCTGTGTTGCGCGGCCGTATTGGCCAGCAGCACCTGCCCCTGCAGGTCGACGACGACGACGCCTTCGTCCATGCATTCCAGAATGGCGCGGGCGCGCTGGTGTTCGGCGGCGAGTTTTCGTTCGGCCGAGGCGAGCATGTCGAGGCGTTCATTCAGAATGGAGTTGAGATGGCGGACGTCCTGCGTGCGCGCGCGCAGGCGCTCCATGATTTCCGTGACCATGTAGACGGCGATGATTAACGTGGTGCCGAGCGCGAAGACGCGGCCGAGGCGCGAGAGCGTGGTGAGCTTGACGCCGGCCATTTCGCCTTGAAGCGACCAGGCCGCGTTGAGTCCCGATTCATCGGCCATGCCGAGCAGAAAAATGATGCCGGCCGTCAGCAGGGCGACGCCGTAAGCGGGCTGTTTTTCGAGCAGGATCGCCGCGATCACGACGTGGAAGCAGAAATAGAAAATGAACGGATTCATCAATCCGCCCGAGAAGAAGATCAGCATCCCCAGGCCGATGACGTCGACGGAAATCTGGAGCAGCGCTTCCGCCGAGAGCGCGCGGTACGTGCGCACCGGAGCGCGGAGGTGGATGCCGTAGAAACCGATGTTCAGAAACAACATCGATCCGGCGACCGCCGCCTGCGGCCAGACGGAGTTGAGCAACCCAAACAGCCGCGCCGCCGCCACCGCGATGGCCACTGAAGCCAGGGCGACCCAGCGCAGCGTGACCAGCCAGCGCAGCCGTTCCGCCAATTCATCGCGCCGCGAGAGTTCGTCGGCCGTGGAAGCCGGCACCGTTAAGTCCACAATCATGGTTTTGATTATCTTTCAGCCGCGCGGGGTATGCAAGCGCGGTAAGCGCGGTGGCGCGTGAGGGTAGCGCGGCGCGCTGACGCGCGAGGGGCCAGGGGTCAGGGGTCAGGGGCCAGAGGTGGGGGCGCGCACGGGCGGGCGGTTGGGTTGAGCGCGGTGGTTGGAGAAATTCAGAATTCAGATTGATGAGTGATGAATCCGGGGGCGCCAATTCTCCCCCCCTTGAAAAGGGGGGGAGAAATCGCGGTCGGTTGCGATTTGGAAATAGTACGCGTCAACGATGTTATGAATTCAGAATGACGACGCCGTCGGCCGAGCGCTCGGCCTTCGGCGTCATCGTTCCATCGTTACTTTTCCACGTCGTCGCTGCGGATGACCACGACGCCGCGTTCGAGCAAGTGCGGGAAGACTTCGCTGGTCAGCAGTTCGCTGAGTTCGCTGCGCCAGTCTTTCATCGAGAGCTTCAAGCGCAGACTTTCTCCGCACCGTTTCAGACTCACATGCTTGTAGTTGAGGAGGGAGACTGATTTTACGAACATCTCGTCCCGCGCCCGTTCGGCTTCGGTCTGGCCGGGGTGCGTGACGGGTTTGGCTGGATCCGCCGGTTGCTCCGTTTTGGCCGGCCGGAACTTCGCGGCGAGTTCGCGGCGGTTGAGTGTTAGCAGGCGCTGCTGCTCGTCGGGCGGGAACTCCGCGATTTTTTGAGCGGCGGTAATTGTGATTCTGCCCTGATCGACTCTCTCGATGAGTGCGGGGATTCCACGCTTTAGCACATCCGCGGCGCGTGCGACGCTCTTGCCGGAAATGTTGAGACACTTACCCGCTTGGTCCGTGGCTCGTCCGAGGGAAGGATAGGGACTACAGTCCCCATGTTGGCTTTTGACCACTCCT
>JBBRPR010000003.1:0-261027 GCA_038227875.1 Planctomycetota bacterium | reverse complement strand
TCACGTCTTCAGCAATGAGCGCCAGAATGGAATCTCGCTCGTCCGGCTGACGGTAGATGTGTTGCAGTCCGACGAGAATGGGAATGAGCTCGTCGCGGCAGTTGGAGTTCAGCACCACGTCGAGTATCGCCGGGCTGTCCAGCCGAAGTTGGGGGTCGAAGTTTGTCCGCATGGGCCACATCTCCTCGAAGATTCCGCGTTTTCGCCCACGAAAACACGCTTCCCCCAAGGATATGACTCCGTTCCGTTCCCATTCTTCGCCGCGATTTCTTGTTCTAAACGAGCTTTCCGCATGACGTTCGATGAATAGGGACGACCACGAACTACATTTAGACTGCGGAGTCTGAAGAGACAACCTGGAGGAATTCTACCCATGGCGCTGCAACGCAAACCCGTCAAGTCCAACGCCGAGCCCACCTATCCCGATTCGCAAGCGTACGCCAACGACCGCCGCGATTTTCTGGTCAAGCTGGGACTCACCGCCGCGGGCCTGATCTCGCTCGCCGGCTGCGGAGAGGCCACTCGCGCTCAAACCAACGCCCTGCAGGATCCCGCGCCCACTCCAGTCACGTCGAGCGCTCCTCCCGTGATAAACCAGTCGCAACCCGTTGCCCCCATTACCGCGATGCCCGGCGCACCGCCGGCGCCGCAGAACATTCCCACTACGATTACGCCGCAGCCGGTCAACGCAACGCCGCAGGCGTGCACGCCCGGCAAGCCGTCCGCCGCGTCACTGGCTCCCGCTCCCGTACAGCCGCAAACGGCCGTTCCGGGCGGCGTGTCGGTTGCATTGCCGCAGGCGCAGACTCCCGCGCCAGCACTGCCGCAGGCACAATCCAAGGGCGACACCATCGCGCCCGTCCGGCCACAGGCCGTGATCCGCGGCGAAGCCAGCGTTCCGCTGCACAAGCCCGCGCCCACGCCTCCCCCGCAGTCGGAGAAGTAAGATGGAATTGACGCTGGTTCTCACCCATGCCTGCAACCTCGGCTGCCCCTACTGTTACATGGGCCAGAAGTTTGGCCGGCGCATGCCCAGGGAGCTCGGCGAAAAAGCGCTGACGTGGGGCTTCGACCGCCTGATGCCCGGCGAAGAAATGGATCTCGGCTACTTCGGCGGCGAACCGCTGATGGCCTGGGATCTCCTCCAGCATTTCCACCTCCGCGCTCAGGAGATGGCCCGCGCCCGCGCCGTGAAACTCGTCGGCGTCGTCACCACCAACGCCACGCTGCTGACCGAAGAGCGCATGCGCTGGCTTCACGAACACGGCATCGTCGTCGCCGTGAGTCTCGATGGCGTGAAGGAAGCTCACGACGCCACGCGCCCGTTTGTGAACGGAACGTCGAGCCACGAACAGACGCTGCGCGGATTGCAAATCGCGCTGAAGCACGCGCCGCTGACGGAAGTGATCTGCGTGATCGATCCCGCGAACGTGAAACACATGGCCGCTTCGGCGCGCTTCATTCTCGACCAGGGCGTGCGCGTGCTTTCGCTTTCGACAAACTACGCCGGTAACTGGGACGAAGCGTCGATCGCGCTCTACGAGGAGCAGGTCGAACTGGTCGGCAACGAATTCGAACGCCGTTTCCGCAACGGCGAAGACATCTACATCGCCGGCATCGACGCGAAGATCGTCGGGCGACTCAAGCAGGGCTTGAAAGACTGCGACCGCTGCTCGTTCGGCGTCGGCGAAGTCGCTGTCGCGCCGTCGGGCAATCTCTATCCCTGCGAGCGCCTGGTCGGCGAAGACAACGACCCGCGCTTCCAGATCGGACACCTCGACCGCGGTATCGACACCGCGAAAATCTCCGGCATCAACCAGCGCCGCACGCAACTGGATCCCACCTGCGAAGCCTGCGAACTGAAAGACCGTTGCATGAACACCTGCGGCTGCTCGAACGCAATGAGCTCCGGCGACGAAGCCGTCCCCGGCGCGGCGCTGTGCCTGTCCGAACAAATCTGGGCCCGCGTCGCCGACCGCGTCGCCCACAATCTCTTCTAAGAAGGCAATGCAATCTTCCTGCGGAAATTCTATTTCGAAAACCAGACCGCCCCGGTGGAGAGTGCGGTTTCTCTCGTGTCGATGGCTCTTTAAATCTCATGCAAAGCCGCTAAGTCGCAAAGAACGGCAACAGCAACAGCTTTTAATTGTTCTCGCGTGAGATTTCAAAGCCTTGCGCACCAGATCAAAAATAACTAAATCCGTTGCCGTTCTTTGCGTCTTTGCGGCTTTGCGTGAGATTTAAAAACCTCAGCCATTGCGCAGCGCCCGCTTCAGCACATCCTTGTCGAAATAGTTCACCGACATTCCCGCATCGAGAATAATGCCCTGCGCGTTCACGCCGCTGGAACGGGGGCTGAGCAAAAAGGCGGCGGCGTTGGCGACTTCGTCGGTGGTCAGCGCCTTTTTGCGCAGCGTCAGTTGTTCGGCGAAGAGGTAGCTGTCGACGTAGCCGGGAATGCCGGCGGAAGCCGAGGTCTTCAGCAGTCCCGCACAGACGGCGTTGAAGCGGACACTTGAGAAGGCACTGAACGACTTGGCGAGAAAGCAGAGCGACGAATCGAGCGCGGCTTTGACCGGGCCCATGTAGCCGTAATTCTCCGCGGCCATCCGCGTGGTGGAAATCGAGACGGTGACCACCGACGCGTGCGGATCGAGATGGGGCTTCAGCGCGTTGGCGATGGCCATCAGCGAGTAGCAACTGACACTGATCGACTGGAGGAAATCCTTGCGCTTGGTCTCGTGGAAGGGCTTGAAGCCTTCAGAATAATTCGCGAACGCAATCGAATGGACGACGCCGTGCAGGACGGGATGCTTCGCGGTGATTTCGCGGCAGACGCGTTCGATCTGGTCGTCGTGTTCGACGTCGCAGAGGAAAATCTCGGCGTTGGGCAGAATCTTTTTCAAGCCTTCGCGGCGGGTCTCGGACCGCACCACGTAGAGCACCGTCGCGCCTTCCTTGGCAATCGTATCGGCGATGTGGAACGCGACGCTTTTCTTGTTGGCGGTGCCGAAGACGGCGATGGTCTTGCCTTCCAGATCGAGAAAACCCACGGACGCTCCTTCGTTATTGTTCAACCGGTTTGGCCACGGCCGTGCACGCGAATTCCAGCGACACCGCGGTTTTACCGTTCACCTTCGCCGTGCCATCCATGAAATACGCGTTGGCCAGCCGCTCCTTGAAGCGCACGTCCATTTCCAGCACGTCGCCGGGCCGCACCATCTGCTTGAACTTCGCGTTGGAAATGCGCGTCAGCGCGGGGATCAGGCCGGTCATTCCGCCGCCGGGAAGATGAGCGATCAAAATCGCGCCGCTCTGGATGATCGCTTCACAGACGAGCACGCCGGGCAGCAGCGGGTAATCCGGAAAGTGGCCTTTGAAAACCGGGTCGGCCGCGTCGACCTTCTTGCGCGTGCGGATCGATTTTTCATCGATGGCGACGATTTCATCAACGAGCAGAAACGGCGGCCGGTGAGGAATCGCGTCGTGAATGTTCATAGTCCGCCCGTCACTTCCAGCACTGAGCCGGTAATGTACGAGGCTTCTTTCGACGCCAGGAAGAGCACGCAGGCGGCGACGTCTTCAGGCGTGCCGAATTTTTTCAGCGGCACTTGAGCGACATATTTTTCTCGCAGATCCTCGGAAAGATCCTTGATCAGGTCCGTGCCGATGAACCCCGGCGAGACGCAGTTGACCGTGATGCCCCGCGTCCCGACTTCCTTGCTTAAGCTGCGCGTCAAACCCACCTGCCCCGCCTTTGAGGCCGCGTAGTTCGCCTGCCCCGCGAAGCCGAATTCGCCGCACGGAGACGTGATGTTGATGATCCGCCCGTAGCGTTTGCGCATCATCGAGAGCACCGCGAACTTGCTCATGTTGAACGTGCCGGTGAGATTCACGCCGACGACCGCGTTCCAGTCTTCCGCTTTCATCATCGCCAGCACCGCGTCCTTGCGGATGCCGGAATTGTTGACGAGAATGTCGATGCCCTTGGGGTGCGACTTCTCCAGTTCCTTGTAGAGCGCTTCGGCCTGATCGTAATGCTGCGATTCGCAGCGCTTCACCGTCAGCCGTGATTCGTGCGCCGCGTTCGCGAGCTTGAACGCCGCCGCCGCCTCTTCGTTCCCCGCGTAGGTCGCAATCACCGCCGCCCCGGCGCTCAGGAATTTCTCCGCGATCGCGCGCCCAATCCCGCGCGTCCCGCCGGTGACCAGCGCCGTCTGCTCTTTAAAATCAAAAGTGATCATCGTTCTTCAAATCTCACGCAAAGCCGCAAAGTCGCAAAGAACTGCATACTGCTTATTTCCAAAGAGAAGCCACGCACGTTCGCCAGTGTCATCAAATCCGTTGCTGTTCTTTGCGTCTTAGCGGCTTTGCGTGAGAAAAGACGTTCAGCTTTTGACCGCCGCCCGGTCGCGCACGTATTTGTCGACGTTGTTGGAGACGATCACGCCGTAATTCACCGCGCCCAGCCAGCCGGACATGATGATGCCCACCGATCCGGCATGATAGAGACCCTGGATTTCGTTGGGGAGATTCATGCTCACTTTCAGGCCTTCGAATTTCGTCCCGAACGACGCGCCTTCCAGGTGGTGCGTGTAGCGCTCGAACGTTTTCGGCGTCGACGCTTCCAGATGATCGATCTTGCTGGTGACGCCGGGGATGTATTTTTCCAGCGCGGCGATGGTTTCGTCGATCAGCTTTTTCTTTTCCAATTCATACTGCTCTTCGGTCAGCGATGCCCAGTCCTTGTAGTTCGCATTGGTCGACGAGACGATCGAATAGCGATCCGATCCGGGTCGCAGGTCCGGATAGTACACGGAGAACGTGCGGCTGGTGACGTTCTTGTTGCAGAGCGCTTCGGAATCGAAGTTCGGGAGCACGGAGGTGAAGAGCAGATCGCCGACGTGATCGATTTTTTCGCCTTTGCGGATACCGATGTACACCTGGCAGCTCGAATTGTTCAGCCGCACCGCGCGCGATTCTTCCAGGAACGGCTTGGAGAAATTCTCTTCGCCGGTGAGCGACAGAATCGTGCGCTTCAAGTTCGCGTTGCTTAAAATCGCCTTGGCCTTGATCGTCTTGCCCTGCACGACCACGCCGCGCGCCTGGCGGTCGGTGACGAGAATCTTCTCCACTGGCGCATTGGAGCGCATGTGGACGCCGTTGCGCAGCATTTCCGCGCGCATCTTCTTCAGCAGCGAGTTGGTACCGCCCTGGAATGTGTACACGCCCTTGCTCATGAAATTCGAGAAGACGATGCCGTAGGTGATCGCGGGGTCGTCGAGCGTCGAGCCATTGGCGTAGGCGATCGGTTCCATCAAGAGTCGCGTGACGTCATCGCGCCCGGGGAAGAATTTGGCGAACAGTTCGCGCGTGGTCATCGACTGGTCGTCGTAGAAATTCATCGCGCGCACGGTCGTGAAAAAACTGTCGACGGTGGCATCGGGCACGTTGAAGCGGGATTTCAGGATGTGCTTGAAGTCGACGATGTCGAAGGTCGTCTCCAGCGAGAACTGCGGGTTATCGAAGCGGATGTGCTTGAGCTGCGTGATCGAGTTGGCGATTTCCGGCGTCCAGTATTTGCGGCACGACTTGATCATGCCGATGGGGAAGCCGTGGAGCGAGATGTCGAAAAGATGTCCGCCCTTGCGGGTGAACCACGTTGCCATGCCGCCGAAGTTGGCGTACTGCTCCAGCAGCAGCACGGAATGCCCGATTTTCGCGAGCGTGTTGGCGGACGTTAGCCCCGCCAGCCCGCTGCCGATCACGATGACGTCGTACTCCGAACGCAGGTCGCGCAACCAATCCCGGGCCATTACGATTTCGATCTCCCGAGGGCGGCGGGCTTGGCCGACAGCCACGATTCCAATTGCGCGACGGAGGACAAATTCAACAGCGCATCGCTCAAACGCTTAAGCCGCTGCAGCGAGAGTCGGGAAATGCGCTTTTCAATGCGCTCATCCATCGGGCCAAACTTCAACGTAAGCTGTCTGGTCACTACATCTTTAATTCCTTCACGCCGTCCTTCACGCCGTCCCTTGCGAATTCCTTCCCGTTCCCAACTTGTCACGTAGGCCATGACCTTCTCCTTCTTCGGGCGATTCTTATTTATTCTATCCAACTCCTGATAAAATTCCCGGTTTTCCTGCGCATTTAAATTCAGGTAGGAATCGACAAAGCGCGAAATCAGCCGCGCCTTCCTTATGTTCAACCGCAGCGTGGCCAGCAAGCGCAGGCACTCCGCCTTCACTTTCGGCCGGTCTTCAGGCGCGATCGCCATCCGTGCCATCAGCGCACTCGCGACGGGATTGTGCCGCCGCAGGAAATGCCGCCAGTTCATCTGGTTGAGCTGCACGACGCGAAAATTGAAATCGAGCACCTTTAGATCGGGAAACGCGACGCGATAATTCTCCGGCTCGCGGCGCTTCGGCTGCTCGTATGAAAAGATCACGATGGGGTATACCGGCAGCCCATGCTTTTCATGCAGCCGCGAAAAGTACCGGAACATCCGCCTTGGAAACTGTCCGTCCGCGCGCGATTGGTTTTCGATGTGGACCAGAAAAAACGCCTGCTTGCCACGGAACCGCGCCTTCGCCACCAGGTCCGCTTCGCGCCGTTCGCCGGTGTCGATGATCTCCTTGTCCAGAAACACAATCGACTTGCGTTCCAGGTGGCGCGACAGGCGCGGGAAAAAAAGCGCGATGAACTCCGAAAAATACGTCGTCAGCAGCTCTTTGAAAAGCGCGTCGTGATCGGTCGTCAGCCGCAACATTACGCTTCCCCACCCTTCGCGCTGCGCTGCAGCACATGCAGATTGGCCATTGAAATGCCGCTCAACATCGCGCCGATGATTCCCAGGAAGCCCTGGTCCGTGCCGCAGATGAAGAGATTCGACAACCGCGTGCGCCCGTCCTTGATCTTCCCCGGCGCACCGTAGACCGCGCCGTTGAGATGGTGCGTGAACTTCTCGATCGTGCGCGGCGTGAACGTGTCGATGTACGTCACGTACGGACGGAAGTCCGGTACAAACTTCACGGCCTCCGCGACGCAGCGTTCGTACCACTCGCGCTTTTTGGCGAGGTACTCCGCCTGCGACAGCGATGTCCACTTCGCGTAGTTGGCGATGCTCGTCACGCGCACGATGCCCTCTTTCAGCGGCTCGTCGTAAAGAAAATTGTTCGGGCAGCAGATCACGCCGCTGCGCGGATCGGCGAAGTCTTCGGCCGGTCGGTAGTCGAAGCGTTCTGAATTGTTGAAAAACGTGATCGTGCCGGAATAGCCGAAACTTTCCGGCTGGCGGTCGAGCACCGAGATCGACTCCATGAACGTCATCTGCCCGGCCTTGGCGTCGGCGTTCGCGATCTGCGCGGGCGTCGTCACATCCGAGCAGAGCCGCTCGGTCTCCGCGCTGCCGGCCGACGACAAAATCGTATCCGCGGTGAGGACTTCGCCGCTGTCGAGCTCCACGGAAGTGACGCAGTCGCTGCGGACGACGAGACGCTTCACGCCGCGGCCCATGCGCAGTTCGCCTTTGCAGGCTTTGTATTTTTTGAGCAGCGTCGACACAATCTGGCGCACGCCGACGCGCGGACGCGCGAAGCCTTCGCGGAAGATGCTCTTGAACATGATCACAAACTGCCCGAATTCCATGTCGTCGACGTTGGCGCTGCCGTAGTACATCAGCGGGCAGAGCAGCATGTCCGTCAGCAGCGCGTCGCTTAAGAATTCCTTAAGAACCGCGCGCGCCGAGAGCGGCTTGGCGTTCAGGTCGAGCTCGTTGAAGGCCATGATGTGGGCGACAAGTTTGCGAAACGCGTCGGCCTGTTGCGGGAACTTTTCGCAGACGTCCGCTTCGAAGACCGCGAAGTCGTTGGTGAAGCGCAGCGTGACGCCCGGAAAGCGCACGTCGCTCTGCCGCTGCGGACAGAGCTGAAAATCTTCGTGCTTCAGGCGCAGTTGGCGCAGCAGCTTGTTGAGCGGCGCGCTGCGCACGTCTTTGCTGACGTAGTTGGTCATCGCGTGGAGACCGACGTCGAAGTCGCGGCCATCGAGCCGGTAGAACGAATTCAGGCCGCCGGGCATCGTGTGACGATCGAGAATGCAGACGCGCTTCTCGTAGTACGCCAGCCGAATCCCCGCGGCGAGCCCCGACATGCCGGCGCCGATGATGATCGTGTCGTAGTGCGTGGGCGCGTTCATGGCTGGGCTGCGTCGTCCATGATGCGCTTGAGAATTTCGCGGCCGTCGAGCTTCATCATTGCAGCTCGGACCTGGCGCGCGACAGTTTGCGCGGACTTTCCGGCCGGGCCTTTTTTGAGCGGAAGTTCGCGCTTCACCGCGACCCATTGCGATCCGTCCGGCAGACCCAGGAACGATTCCAGCTTGATCGTCTTCGAGGACACGGTGCCCAGCGTGCCCAGCGGCAAATTGCAGCCGCCGCCGAGCAGCGACAGCAGGTCGCGTTCGGCGTTCACGCTGAGCGCCACGGCTGCATCGTGAATCGATGACAGGATCTTTCGCGTGACGGCATCACCCGTCCGGCATTCAATCCCCAGTGCCCCCTGCCCCGGCGCGGGAAGCACATCGGCCAGCGGGATCGTCTCCATCTTAGAGGTGAGCAAGCCCAGGCGCTTGAGTCCCGCGCGCGCGAGAATCGTGCCGGCGTATTCGCCCTCGGTGACTTTGCGGATGCGCGTCTCCACGTTGCCGCGGATGTCGGCGAACTTCAAGTGCGGGTAGCGCAGGACTAATTGCGCGCGCCGGCGTTCGCTGCCGGAGCCGATCACGCTCCCCGCTGGCAGCTTGGCGAGCTTCACATTGCCGCGCGTGATCGCCACGTCGCGCGGATCTTCGCGGCCGACGATCGCGCCGAGAATCAATCCGCGCGGCTGCTTCGTCGGCACGTCTTTGAGACTGTGCACGGCAAAGTCGACGCGCTTTTCGATCAGCGCCAACTCCAGCTCTTTCACGAAGACACCCGCGCCGCCGAAACTTTTCAGCGCGTTGACACGGTTCTTGTCGCCGGTCGTCGCAATCTCGATCAGTTCCACGCGCAGACCGGGATTGCGCTTCTCAAGCAGCTTCGCGATGCCGCGCGACTGTGTCAGCGCCAGCGCGCTGGCGCGCGTGCCCAGGCGCAGCACGCGCGGTTCGGATTTTGTACTCTTCTTGATTTTCTTCGACGACGACGGCATTTAGCTGGCGCTCCAATTTTCCCAGACGTCACGGACTTTCCGCGCCATTGTCGCGATGTCGTCGCCTTCGGCAATCGCGATATGCCGAATCGAGGGCATGCGCTTGAACCAGTTGAGTTGCCGGCGCGCAAAATGGTGCGTGTCCCAGCAGATGCGATCGCGTGCGTCCTTCAATGTCATCCGACCGGCCAGGTGCTCGAAGAGCGTGCGGTAACCGAGCGCCTGCATCGCTTCCGGCGAAAGCGGCGGATCGAGTTTCTGCAGGGCCCGGCATTCGTCAACCCAGCCTGCGGCGAGCATCGCGTCGATGCGCCGGTCGATGCGGGCGTAAAGGTCGGCGCGCGGCAGCGTCAGGCAGGCGACCTTCACCACGATGTCGGTGCGCAGCGTGCCCCACTGCGATTGGAAATCGCTGATCGGTTTTCCGGAGATCGCGAAAACTTCGAGCGCCCGCACGATGCGGCGCGGATCGGTCGGCAGGATTTTTGCCGCCGCTTTCGGATCGATTTCCTTCAGCCGCGCGTACATGGCGTCGAGCCCGCCGCCGTCGGCTTCCGCTTCGAGCTTGGTGCGCACCTCGACGTCGCGGCCGGGACCGTCGAACAATCCTTCGGTCAACGCCTTCAGATAAAGGGGCGTTCCGCCTTCGCCGATCAACGGCACGCCCCGCTGGTCCGTGTCGGCGATGATCTCCATCGCGCGCTTGGAAAATTCGGCGACCGAAAACGACGCCGACGGTTCACGCTCGTCAATCAGGTGATGAACCACGCGCGCCCGCGTCGCCGCATCGGGCTTGGCGGTGCCGATGGAGAGATGGCGGTAGAGCTTCATGCTATCGATCGAGAGAATCTCCGCGCCTTCCTGTTCGGCTAGAAAAAGCCCGACCGCGGATTTTCCCGAAGCCGTGGCGCCGCAGAGGACGCGGAGCGTGGGAGGAGCATGTTGTGCGCTGGGTGCAGGCATCGCGATGAGCAATATAGGCGTGGTGGCAAATTTGCCACCACGATTTGAGCAGAGAGACCCTACCGCAAATTTGCGGTAAGGTCAAAATGACTCGGGTAGCGTCGCGCGATGCAGTTCAATGAAAATGAGTTGTTGCAGTTGTAATCCTAGATTCGATGTTTAATTTGATCATCGTCATCTTTCGCAAAAGGAACGTCACATGGCAACGGCTGCAACTTCAAGTCATTCACTTCACCTCACGGTCATCACGCCTGCGAAGGCGGTGCTCGATACGGAGGCGGCGTCGATTGTCGTTCCGGCGTACGACGGCGAATTGGGCGTGATGCCTGGCCACGCGGACATGCTGGCGCTGCTCGGCTCGGGCGTGTTGCGCCTGACCACGGCGGCTGGCACCACGCAGCGCGTCGCGATCCGCGGCGGGTTTCTGCAGGTGAACCACAATAAGGTGACGGTGCTGACGCCCGAATCGATCGCGCAGCAGGACCTCAAGGCCGACGTGCTCCAGGCCGAACGCCAGAAACTCGACTCGGAAAAGCCCACGAAGCTCGAAGAGCGCGAAGCTCAGGAAAACAAGCGCGTCTGGCTGACGGCTCGCGAAAAGACGCTCCAGCCGGTCGGTCATTCGGGTCACTAAACGATAGTGTTTCCTTTTAACCGTATGGACAATTGTCCATATGGTCCCCTCCCGCAATTCCGCCGTAGTTCCCCTTTCGCAATCCGTTAGACTGTTCCCCGTGAAACCTTTTCACGGCGAATGCCACCTATTCCATATGGCTCTGCGAATTTACCTCCGTGACTAACGCCGTCGATGCGATCACCCCCGGCACTCCGGTGACTCCGGACGCCGCAAGCACGCGCCCATTTCCGCGCCGTGAAGTCCTGCGCGCGGCCGTCGACATCGCATCGCCCGACGAGATTCTCACGTACCTCACGACTTGCATTCAGGAACGGCGCGGCTGTTCGGTCGTCGGCATCTCCGCGCCGTACGCCACGGCGATGGCCGATGATGCGAACTTGCGCGACGCGTTTTTGCAGGCCGATCTGCTCATCCCCGACGGCAAAGGTTTTTCGTGGGGCGCACGGATGCTCGGCGTGCCCTGCGGTGAACGGCTGGCGATTCCGGATCTCTGCGAGCAACTCCTCGCACGCGCCAATCAGCACGGCTGGAAAGTCTTCATCTACGGCGCGACTGACGAGGTAAATGCGCAGGCGTGCGCCAATGTTCGCGCGCACTATCCGCAGATTCCGACCGTGGCGGGTCAGCACGGCTACAGTCAGGGCGTCGCGGAAGAAGACGCGGTGATCGCGAAACTTCGTGACGAACAGTTTCACTTGCTGATTGTCGCGCGGCCGTCGCCGGACAAGGAAGTATTCCTAAACCGCTGCTGCAAACAGGCGGGCGTGGTCGGTCTCGCGGCCGGCGGTTACGCCGATGTCCTCGCCGGCATCGCGCACCGCGCGCCGCAGTTCGTGCAGGCCGCCGGCATGGAATGGCTTTACCGCACGGTCCAGGAACCCAGGCGGCTGTGGAAGCGCATCGGCTGGGCCAACGCGCGGTTTGCGACGTCGGTGCTGTGGGCCTCGCTGCGCGCTGATCCGGGGCGGCCGTGGTGGGGTTCGCGGGCGATCCAGGTCGCGCTGATTGTGCTGTCGATCACGGCCGGTTACATCGGCGCGCTCAATGCGCCGTACCATTTTGACGATCCGGAATACATTCAACACAACCCGACGATCCGTTCGTTCAAGGCGCTGGCGGGCATCACGGTGCTCGCGCACCGCAAGCTCTGGTGGCTCTCCAACGCGATCTGTTACCAGCTCAGCGAACTTTTCGGCAATCATCAGATCGAAAATCCGGACGTGCGCGTCTTCCGCTTGTGGAACATCGGCTGCCATTTCATCGCGGCGCTGGCCTTGATGGGCCTGCTGCGGCGCGGCCTGCGTGCGGCGGGCTACGTTCCGCCCGGCAAGGAAGGCCGCGGCACGCCCTATGATCTCGCGGCGTTTGCGGCCGGAGCGATCTTCGCCGCCCATCCGCTCTGCACCGAATCGGTGACGTACATCTCTGGCCGCGACAACGGGCAAGGCGGCATGTTTTATCTGCTCGGTCTTTACGCGGCGGCGATTTTCTTTGAGCGGCTCGGCGCGGCGGCCAGCGCCGCAAAATCGCTCTGGCCCGGCTGGTTCTGGCCGATGGTCGCGATGCTCGGCTTCGGCGGCTGCGCGGTGATCACCAAGGAAAATCACCTCACGTTTCCCGGCGCGGTCGTGCTGGTCTATCTCTTCTTCTTCCGCGGCACGATCCACCGCAGCGTTTCGGCGGGGCTGCTGGCGGGACTCGTGGCCTCGCTGGGCCTGCTGGCTCTGGGCGCAGCCGGGCGGCGCGATGGTTACCTCGCACCCGCGGCTCAAGCGGCGATTCTGCTCGTCGCCGCGGGCGGAATCCTGGGCAGCGCATCGGCCACCGCCCGCAACGGAATGCGCGCGCTTTTGCAGCGGCGTGTAAACGTCGGTTGGGCGCTGCTGATCTGCGTCGCCGGTCTGGGCATCGCTTCGTTCGCGGCCTTTCCGTATGCCTACGAACGCACGCTCGGCGCGCTGGCGGGACAGGAGCACAGCAACTACATCCGCAGCCTCTGTTCGCAGGCCAACGCGGTGCCGCGCATGCTGCTGCGCACGATTTATCCATCGGGCCTGAACATCGACCACGATCCGCCCAGCATCTCCGACCCGCACGATCCGCGCGTGTTGCATGGCGCGCTGATCCTCGGCGCGCTGACGCTTTTCGGTCTGATCGGCATCTGGCGCCGCTGGCTGGCGTCGTTCGGCGTGCTGCTGGCGCTGCTGACCATCGCGCCATCGAACACCGTGATCGAACGCGGCGACATCATCAGCGAACGCAACTTCTACCTCGCGGCCGCCGGCGGCGCCTGCTACATCGCGTGGGTGATCGCAATCGTGACGGGCGGAATGATGCCGCGTTTCCGCAAGCTCGGCGCATCCGTCGTGATGCCTCAACTGCATGAAGCCGGACTCTGGGCGGCGACGCTGGCCTGCTGCATCGCCGGGCCGCTGACGTCCTTCACGATTCTGCGCAACCAGGAATGGTCCGATCCCCTGCGCCTCTGGCAATCGGCGCATGAAGGCTCGAAGGAAAAAATCCGCGTGCTCTACAATCTCGGCGTCACCTACGCCGCGCGGAAAATGTACGACGAAGGCGATCTCTGCTTCACCAACGCCATCCGCGTCGGCGAATATAAAGTCGAGAACAATCTCTTCCGGCAGGACGAAGCGGTCGAGATCAAGTGCTTCCATCTGTCCTACATCAATCTCGCCAACATGCATCTGCTGCGCTACCTGAATACAATGAAGGCCGGCCAGACTCCCGACTACGCGCTGCTCAATCGCATCGAAGACATTTTCACCAAGGGCCTGGAACGCACGACCCATGACCCCGATCTCGCGCTGGCGTACGCGCAGTACGAGCATGATCTCGGGCGCTACTACCAGGCGATCCCGATGCTGCGGAAGTCGCTGGCGCTGCACAACTGGGCCGAGCAGCTGTACTACCCATACGGCGTGGCGTCGTTTGAAACCGGCGACAACGCCGAAGCGCTGCGCTACCTGTCGCTGGCCAACCAGATCCGCGAACGCCACACGCTGGGCGTGGACTGGGATCTCCCCGACGAAATCCGTTCCGACACCTGCGCGTTCCTCGGCGCGGCGCAATTTTTATCCAAAGACATTCCGGGCGCGGCGGAATCGTTCGTGACGTCCCTGCGCCTGGATCCGCACGGCGTCGTGTTGCTGCTGCAGATGTCGCAGCGCATCGCCAATCCGGCTCTGCACCCGGTTGAAGTCACTCCACCCGACCCGTTCATTCAAGCGCTGGTGAAAGCGCGCCGCGACATCCTGATCGTGCTGCGCGACAGCACCGCCCGCACGCTGCAGTTCACCGATAAAAACGTCCTACGCAACAAGACGATGCTGGAGAGTCTCCATTCGTGTCTCGAGACCGAGTTGAGCCGCCGCGCGAAGATTCAGGCCAAGCGCGTGGAGATGGGGTTCAAGGATGATCCGGATGTTATTCCGTGATGTTCCGGGAATCGATGCGCGCCGCCGTCACGCCTTCTTCACGAGGCCCAGCTGCCCGAACATCCCGAGAAAATCGAACGAGTTCCAGCCCTCGAGGATCTGGCCGTTGCCGACGCGGGCGAGGGCCATGCCGGTGAATTCGATTTTCTTGCGGCTGGCGGCCAGCCCGTTGAATTCGGCCCCGATGTGTGTGCCGGTGACGCGGCAATGACCGACGCTGCGACCGCCTTCGGTGACGCAATCGAGAACCTCGATGCGAATGTCCGGAAACGCGCTGCGGAACTGACGCCAGAAAGGCTTGAAGGCGCCGGGCCCGGTCTTGGCGCTGCCGGCGGGCAGTTCCAGTCCGTGAATGACGGCGTCGGGCGCGAGCATCTCGTCGATGGCAGCCTCTTCGCCCTTATTCCAGACGCGTTCGAACCAGACGGGGATCACTTCAGAATTCTTAACGGGCATAGCGCCTCCCGAATGAAATGATAGGTTTGAGTTGCACGTTATTCCGTTCTTTTAACTGCAAGCCGTAACATTTGCAGCAGGAAAATGCTCCATCCTGTTCATAAATTTCACTGCGTTTGATACTGGATTACCACTCTCTACTTGCTGCTCGCCGCGGCCATCTTCTTTGCCTGGCTCTCTCCGAACCGCCCGCACGCGCCAGCCAGAGTCAGGGGAGTGGCGTCGGCGGGGGCAGCCTTGAATGTCTGTTGCGCGGAGTCCACGTGCTTCGCTGGAGTGGACAGCCCGGTAAAGTGGCCGAACGCGATATCCGCAGCGTCCTCGCCGCGGATTTCTGTCTTCAGCGTGAGCAGGCTGAATCTGTCGATCTGCACGCGTACCGAGCCTGGGGAAACGCGCTGCTCCACAACCGATTCGCCAACCTTGCCCACCAGCCCACGGCGCAATTCAGAGTTCTGCCACGCGGCAGCGTCAATGGTTCCGTCGAGGACGTAAACCGGCGTGCCGTCCAGAGTGTCTTCTCGCACACTCGTGAAATCGGTGAAGCCGGCCAGAGTGGTCAGATTATTCATGCAAACCAGCGGGTGATACAGGAACCACTGGGTACACAGGTCGGGAACGTCTTCGCACGTTTCATTGTCAGCGTAGTAGCGGGTGAGGGCATTCTGAACGCCGGCCATTGTCTCCGTCACGCCTTCATCGCTATAGGGATGGCCGGAAAACGAAACGGGGTGAGATGCGATCTGGGGACCGAATCGAAATTCATACGTGGCACTCGCGCAGCGTATCGGGCTCTCCTGCTTGCGGGTGAGAATCTCGGCCAGCTTGCTGCGGGTATTTAACACCGCCAGCAGTTTCCCTGCGCGTGATTTTACGGCAGCAGAGCCCGCTGTAATCGCGCGCACCAACGCGGGGCGGGCGGCTTCACCGGCGTTCTTGAGCGCCGCTTCCGCGACGGCCACCCGCTGTGGGTCGCCACTGTCCAAGTCCTGAATCCGCGTGGAAAACTCCGCGGCGGCAGCGTCTTCCGTGTGCGCGACAACGGGCAGCGGAACTGCCTGCTCGCGCTCGGCGCGCGTCGGCGCGGGCGTCTCGGCTGCAGCAAACGCAACGGGAACGGAATCGGCAGCCGGGGCGGAAGGGGAAATGTGGCGCCGGGACGCACCGAAGCTCATGCAGATTGCCAAGGCGACGCTGGCGGCCGCTCCTGCCAATGCCAGCATCTTTACGCGCGACGCGAGCGCAGAGGATTTGGGCTCGCCTGTGCCGCGCGACTTCAACTTCGTCGTCAACGAGAGCGGCGCGGGCGTCAGCGACACCGCGGACAGAATCTGCGGCAAGGATGCGGTGCAAGCCAGGAGCCCCGCTCCCGCCAGCGCCTTGCGCAGATGGACCAGTCCGCGGTTGGTCTGCCGGCGCACGGTCTCTTCGGATTGCGCGAGCGCCGCGGCCACTTCGTCGTAGGAAAATCCGCCGACGCAATGCAACTCCACCGGCAGCCGGTAGCGGTCGGGCATGGTGTTGAGAATGCGCAACGCCGCCGCCGCGAGTTCCCGCCGTTCCGGCTCGCAGGGCACGTCCGCCAGGCGCAATGCGCCGCGCGATTCTTCGTGCCTGCGCCGGCAGCGTTCATCGCGGATCTTGGAGCGGCAGATGTTCAAGACAATGGCGACGATCCAGCCGCGCATGCTCTCGTGTTGCCGGAGTTGCCCCTGGCGCTGCAACGCCACGCAAAACGCGGCCTGCACCGCGTCTTCCGCGTCGGCCGGATGGCCCAGTTGGCGCAGCGCAATATGGTAGGCCAGCGCGGCGTGGCGCTGAAAGAGCGCATCCAGACTCGCGCTGTCACGGTCCTGCTGCGGTGCCGGTTGAGTGTTAGAGTTGCGACGTAAGGTCATGCTTTGCATTATCCGCTCTCCAGTGGGATTCGGCAATAGGACGCGGTCGTAGAATTTTTGGGACAGGAAATTCTGATATTTTGAGGAACTAGCGATTGCTCTTCAGGGCTGAAGCGTCGAATCCTTCCAGCTCCAACAACGCCTTCTTCCAATGCAGTCCGCAGCCAAAACCGCCGATGCCCGTTGAGCTGACCACGCGGTGGCAGGGGATCAGGAGGATGATACGGTTGCTGCCGCAGGCCTGGCCGCAGGCGCGGGAGGCCATTGGCGAGCCGGCTTCGATCGCCACTTCGCCGTAGGTCTGGACTTCGCCGAAGGGAATTTTGTGCATCGCTTTCCAGACGCGGTAATGGAAATCCGGCGCGCCTTCCAGGTCGAACGCGCTGAAATCCATGGGCTTATCGCGGCCGGCGAGGCGCGCGCGCAGGACTTTCTTCAATGCGTCGAGCCGCGCATCGCTTCTGCCGTCGCCGTGAACGGATTTCGCGCGCGTGGGCTCCGTGACCGACAGCCGACGCAACCCGCGCTCGCCAAATTCCGCCGTCCACGCCGCATCGCGAAACAACCCGCGCCCCGGCAGCGTGAACGCATACGTTTTCAATTCTTTGGTCGCGCTAACCCGCTCGCCCATCGGCGCCAGTCCCTCCCAAGAGCCACGAGCCAAAAGCCAGGAGCCGCCCTACCGCTGCTGCCAGGACGAACGGTCCGGCGCCATCGGCTTGCCGCTCTCGCCGCTGAAGCCCGTGAAGTCCAGGCCCAACGGGAACGTGGTCAGGTCCTTGGTGAAGATCGCCGGCGAGATGCCGGTGTCGTTTTCGGAAATCACGTTGGTCTGCAGGCGGTGGATGCCATTCGACGGATTGAGCTGCAGGCGGAAGACACCGGGGTCCTTGCCCGTCGCACGGAATTCCAGCTTCACATTTTTCTGGTTCAGCGACAACTGCTGCGAGAAGCTGTCGCCGATGCGGATCGTCGCCGTCGTCGCTCCGGCGAAGACGGTCTTGACGTCCTTACCGCCTTCGATGCCGAAGCGCGGCAGCGCGATGAACGTCGTGTCCCAGGAGTTGCCGTCGGGAGCGGGATTGCCCGCGGGCGGCTTCGTTTTGAACGTGCCCAGCGACAGGTGGATCGGGTCGCCGGTGACGCCATCGGAACCGTGAACGGAGATTACCTGGAACGCGCCGGCCAGCGGCAGGCCGCGCTTGGCCAGCACGTAATTCATGGAGTACTTGCCGCTGCGCGAGAGCGTGGCGAACTGCAGCGCGTCGCTGGTGCGGAAGGAGACCAGCTCCAGACCGATGATCGTGTTGAGCGTCGATTTGCCGCTGAGCGCACGGGCGCCGACGGCGTCGGTGAGCGTCGCGTTGGTCAGCTTGATGGTCAGCCGCGAACCAGAAAGCGAGGCCGTGAACTTCTGGTTGCCGGGCAGCGTCGTCTTGACTTTGCCCTTGGCATCGAAGTTTCCCGTCACCGACGTGGAGCCAATGCGCAAGGTCAGCGCCGAACCGGCCAGCGACGGCGGCGTTTCGGCGCGCGAGTCGAGAATGCCGGAATACGAAAAACTGTCCTTGCCGGTGGTGAGCAGGCTGCCCTTGATGGCGCACTGCACGGTCGCCATTTCCGAGCGGGCTTGCGTGCTGGCGTTGACCGTCAGGGAGAAGGATTGTAGCGGGCGTCCGCCACCGCGATTGGTCGCCGTCGTTCCCGCCGCATCGGTGGCGGTGACGTCGAAGCGGATCGTGCCGCCGACCAACGGGCGGCCGTAGAGAATACCGTCGGGCGTCAGGGTCAGTCCCACATCTTCCAGCCGCGCGCCGGCGGCCACCGTGGGGCTGCCGCTGCCGCTGACCGACGACGCCACGACGCGATAGGTGATCGGCGCCACGCCGCCGATGGTCGCCAGATCCGCGTAGTAATGCGTTCCTTGCACGGCAAACGGCAGGCGGTTCTGCGCAAAGCGGAATTGGGTCGGCGCGTTGATTAATCTCAAATAGAACACGCCGGTGCGCTGCGTCGCGAGGAAGTCGGTGAGGATGATATTGAAGCGGATGAACGAACCGACCGCCGCCACATTGCCGCTGAGCAGCCCGATGGTACTCAGCGAGGGGATGATCGCGGTGCCGAAGCTGGGGAGATCGAGATTGGGCGAGATGGCGTAGGAGTACGGCTGCTCTCCGCCGGTCGCGGTGATCACGCGGCGGACGGGTTGGTTCTGCAGCGCGTCGCCGAGATCGAAACCCTGCGGGTCGTCGGTGGTGTTGCCGCCCGTCGGAAAGCGATCATCGGTGCCGGCCAGCAGGAACGGCGTGGTGAACTGCAACGGCGAGCCGACCGAGCGGCCGTGCGCGGACGCCGGGGTGGAGCGCGACGCCGTGGATAATGGCGACGTCGCCACGGCGTAGGAGAACGCGGCCGTGGCGAAGATCAGGGGAAGACCAAATTTGCGCAGAAGCTGCAACGTGTCACTCTACTTGAAAAAGATGCCGTCAATCCACAGCGTGATCGGACGCCGTTCGTAGATCAGAAAACTGATGCGTTGCACATTCTCCTTGCCGTCGAGCGCGTCGGAGTACTTCCAGCCGTTGGCCGCCGACTTGAACTGCTTGTCTTCGAGCTTCAACGAGAGCGTGCTCCACGAATTCGCCGGCACCTTCAGCTGCTTGCTCTCCATGAATTCATTCTTGGCGTTGATGTACGCGACGGCGATGTTCACCGGCGTCGAACCATTCTGCGAGATACGGAAGACCATCTCCTTGTTGTCGGTCAGATTCAAGTTGCCCGTGCGCGTGAACGCCGACTTGTCCTTCGCTCCACCGGTCGTCTGTACCACGATGATCTTCTTGCCATCCTTGTCGGTGGTCATCTGGCAGGTGCAGGGAATCGCATCGGGCCATTTCTCGTCAGTCCACGCTCCGGTTCCGGCAAGGCCCGAGTCGAGATTTTTCGCCGGCTGTTTGGGATCGGCGGCCTCTTCAGGGTTTACCAGTTTGGCCAGTTCTTTGGCGCGATCGCTGGTTTCCGTGTCGTCGGGATGAAGGCGCAGGTAGTCGTTGAAGTTCAGCAGCGCCTTGTCCGATTGCTGTTGCTTATCGTAGGCCTGGCCCAGCAGCTTGAGCATGTCGGGACCGACGCCGTCCTTGCCCTTCAGATCCTCGAAAAGGACGATGGCTTCTTTGAACATGCCCTTGTTCATGGCCCATTCGCCGACCTTGTAGCGTCCGGCGTTGTCGTCGTCCTTCAAATTGGCCAGCTGGGTTTTGATGTCGTACTCGATGCGTTCGATGCTGCTCTTGGGAATGCGGATCTGGCCCTTGTCGTTGTAGACCAGCAGGACAATGTAGTCGTCGGTTTCGCGCAGCACTTTTCCTTCGATGCGCAGCTTGGTGCCCTTCATGAAAACCGTGTCGGCGCGGACGGGGAAACTCAGTGCGAGTCCCGCGACCAACGCTGCGACGGCAACGCCTGCTTTCCAGTGCATCGTCTGTTACCTCTGTTTCGGTCGAATTCGATACGCTGTAAGATATTACAGCCATGTCAGCGGGGAGTCACGTTGATAAATGACTCCACGCGAGAGTCGGGTCCAAACAGATAAGCCGTCGCTCGTATCGCTGCTCTAATTACACCTCCCACCCTTCCCGCCAATTCCGCCAATTGCATCTGTGCGCAATAAACGTCGTAACCCAGAGAATATGTTCAGCGCGTTTGACAAATTCGCGCCGCAATTAAGGAACACGATTTCAAATCTAAATGTCCCTCCTGCGGGGATTTGCGGGATTTTTTTCGCTCCGCGAGCGTTCGGCTTGCCAATTGCAAAATCCGCAACAACGAATTGGAGAGGAGAAAAATGGCAAACTTTCGACCCCGCTGCAAATCGTGTCATTGGCTCGTCCCGACCGCTGGCTGCTGCAACGCGCTCGCATGCTCAAGATCGCCCGATGGAGTCTGCATTCATTGGTCACTGGCCCTGCCGCGGTCTTTCAATTTCAACACGCCGCTTCCAGAAGATCCATCCGCCCCGGCGAACCATTGGCGCGACCAGGACGCGCCGCCATCGAATTCAAAACTCAGCTCCGCTTGAGGATGCCTTCCGCGATTTCGCGCGCCGTCAAGTGAGCCCTACTGACACAGATCCGACATGATTGGTCTTACAATCCCGGGGTCCTCGGCTATACTGTGCTGACTCCCGTGAGACCCATCCATGTCTGACGCCGCTTTTTACGAGAATAGCTGGGCCGAACTGCTGAAGGCCAGCCGCGGTTGGCAGATTCAATATGACGTTCGCCAGTTGCTCACCGACGTCTGCCATACCGCTCACGATCTGCTCGGCTTCGAGCAGGCGACCGCATTTCTGCTGGAGAACAACGGCGTCATCGAACGCGCGCAGTGGCCGGAAGCCGCGCCCGCCGCGCAGAATCTGATCACGGTGGCTCCGGTCGCTCTGCCCGACGATGCCCGCGCGGAAGTCGCACGCAGCGTGATCCAGAGCGGCCGCTCGGTCTTCATGCAGAAGACCGTCAACGGCAAGCCGGCCACGATGCTCTGCGCCCCGCTGACCTCCAGCCGCGAAATCCTCGGCGCGCTGCACCTGCTCACGACCCAGCAGTCGCGGCTGATCGGCGACAAGGACCAGCAGTTTTTCGAGCTGCTGGCCTCGCAGGCGGCAGCGTCGCTGGAACACACGCTGCTCTACCAATCGGCGATCACCGATCCGCTGACAGGGCTGTTCTGCCATCGCCATTTCCGGCAGGAAGTCGACCAGGCGGTGCGCCGCGCGATCCGCAACGAAGAGCCAGTGACGCTGCTGCTGATGGACCTCGATCACTTCAAGGCCCTCAACGACAGCTGCGGCCACGAAGCGGGCAATAAGTGCCTGCTGCAGGTCGCGTCGATTCTGCGCGCGATGTTCCGCAGCACCGACATTCTCGCGCGGTTTGGCGGCGATGAGTTTGAAGTCCTGCTGCTCGACACGGGAGCTGAAGATGCGCTGAAGGTCGCGGAAAAGGTGCGCGAGAAGATCGCCGAAATTCCGCTGCCGCAGAAAAAGCAGGTCACCGCGACCATCGGCGTCGCCAGCTTTCCGCTCAACTCCTTCTCCGCCCAGCCGCTGTTTCTCTGCGCCGACGCGGCGCTCTACAGCGCCAAGGAGAGCGGGCGCAACCGCGTGGTCCAATCGACGACCCGCCCCGGCGACAAGACTGCCGCCGATTCCAATTCCGTCGAGCGCGCCGTGCGGCTGCTGGGTTCGGCCAAACCGGAGGACGAAACGCCGGCCCGCCCCAGCGCGCTGAGGCCCGGCGCCGTCGAGATGGTCGACGGGCACATCGTCAAACGCCGCCTGGGCGTGGGCAGCACAGGCGAAGTACTGCTGGTGACCCAGCCGGGCCTCGACCGCGACGTCGCCCTCAAACGGCCGCTTACGCCCCACGCCACTTTCGAGCAGTCGCAGGCCTTCGAACGCGAAGCCAAAGTCACGGCGGGGTTGAACCATCCGGGCATCGTGCCGGTCTTCAACATCGGGCGCGACCAGGACAACCGCCGCTACTACACAATGAAGCCGCTGGACGGCAAGACGCTGCTGCAGATCCTGGAAGCGCGGCGCAAGGGCGACATGGAAATGCTCCACGCCTTTACGCCCGGCCGCCTGCTGGACATTCTCCATCGCGTCAGCGAGACGGTGGCCTACGCGCACGCGCGGAACGTGCTCCACCTCGACCTGACGCCCGGCAACATTCTCGTCGGGCAGTTTGGCGAAGTCACGGTGATCGACTGGTCCACCGGCAGCCATGAAAGCTACAGCCACGGCAACGGCCAGGACGGAAAGAACCAGGGCGTCAAGCTGGTGGGGTCGGCCTCGTTCATCGCGCCGGAATTGCTCCGCGGACCCAAGCAGGGCTGCCCGGCCAGCGATGTTTTCGCGCTCGGCACGCTGCTTTATCATGTGCTGACCGACGAGCTGCCGTTTCATCGTCCCACGACGAGCGAAAGTCTTGAGGCGCTGGTCAACGGCCAGTTGACGCCCCCGGATGTGCTCAAACCCGAGAGCGGAATCGACCCGGTGCTCTCGGCGTTGTGCGTCGACGCGTTGCAGACTGAACCGGCGCGGCGGCCGACGACGCAGGCGTTTGCCGAACGCATGGGCCTTTTTCTGCGCGGCGAATCGGACTGGACCACGATCCGGTTTGGCTCCGGCCCGGGCGCTCACGGGATGCGTGAAATCGAGTGGCATGCCGACGAGGGTCAATGGCTGCTGGAAGGTGACACCTGGATCACGCAGACGCGGGGGCAGGGCCTGCTGACGTGGAAGGTGGCGGTGCCGGGATCGTTCCGCTTCAGTTGCGAAGCCTGGGCCGACAACCCGGACACGGAACTGTCGATCGTCGGGCACCGGCCGCCGCCGGGTTCGAAGGGATTTGAACGCTACTCCGGCTACTTCTTTCAAGTCGGCGCGGAATACAACACCGTCTACAAATTCGCCCGCCACGACAATGATGTGCTGGTGCGCCACGGACTGCCCGTCGAACCGGGGCGGCGCTACCGCATTGAGATGGAGTACCAGGACGCCGAGGGCCTGATTCACTGCGCGGTCAACGGCAAGCGCATCTTCACCTACCGCGAGCTCTTTCCGTTCGCCGGCAGTCAGATCGGCTTCTACAGTTTCCTCCCGGGTACGCACTACCGGCCGCTGGAATTGCAGCGGCAGAACTGGAACGTGCAGCTTCCCGCTCTGCGCGCGGCCGACCGGCACTTTCAATACGGCCATTACGATTCGGCGCTGGAGTGTTACCGCGAGATCGCGACGAATCTTCCCGATCGCGTGCAGGGCGCCGAGGCGCAATTCAAAGCCGGCATCTGCGAGGCGGAGATGGGCAAGTTCAAAGAAGCCTTCGCCACGCTCGAACATTCCAAGGGAACGCTCTTCGAGCCCTTCGCGCTGGCCGAACGGGCCATGTACGAAATCCACCACAACCCGCAGTTCGACGCGCCCTTGAAATATTTTGAAGAGCTTTTTAAGCGCTTCCCGGAAAGCCAGGCTCGCGTGCGAATTTTCGATGCGTCGCGCTGGATGCGCTGGGCCGTGCAGCATCCCGTGCCCCGTGCCCAAACCATCCACGTTCTGGCGGAGCTTAACCGGCTGGCGACGGAGCATTTCGATCCGCCCGCACAGAGCCAGATCGGCACCAATTCGCGCCTGATCTCGTACCTCGCCGTGCTGGGTTTGTGGGACGAGGCGCTGGATTCGATGAATAAATTCCTGCGCCGCCTCTCCGAAAAGCAACTGGTCATTCATGAAGCCAACGCCCCGATGGTTGCCCTGGCCCTCGCGCGGGACAGGATGGACCTCTTCCCCAAACACATCCTGGAAAACGGCATCAAGGGAGTCTTCGATTATCCGACCGGTCTGGTGATCCATCACGCGATTCATCTAAACGCGTTTCCGGAATGGAAGAAGCGGATGGTGGGGCTGGAGAAGGAGCGCAGTTTCGGCTGCCTGGTGATCGCCATGGCCGAACGCGACATGGCCGCCTCCAAAAAGGTGATCGACGCACATCACCTGCATTTCAACCGCGTCGATCATCAGGAAGACTGCTGGCGCCACGGCTTTCTGCTGGCCGAAAGCATGGAAGAGGAACTGTTTCAGAAATTCATCGACATCTATGGGAACTCGAAGACCAACGGCGTGTTTGTGGACGACTACAAAGCACTGTGGGCCGTGCAGCGCTGTGAATTCGACCAGGCCGCTGGACTGCTTGGTGGGATCCGCCGCAGCTCGCATTTTCAATACAACAGCCCGCGCATACTGCTGCAGGCGATGCTCTCGTCGCTGGGCCTGCTCAAGAGTCCCACAGCCGACGAACTGCGCGCTCTCCTCCCGTATGAACTCTGTGGTACAGCGCTGGATCTGGCGCAGATGTTCCTGGGAGACCGCGAGCCGGTCCCGGGAAAAGTCTGGCCCGGACCGCGCTGGCATCCGGAACTGCGCGTGATGCTGGGACTGTGGCTGGAAGCGAAGGGCAAAGTCGCCGAGGCCCGGGCGCTGATCGAGCCTTGCCGCGATCCGCGCTACGGCTGGTTGCACAGCCAGCCGGCGATCGAGGCCTTCTTGAAGCGCACGGCGGCGAAGTCGAAGTAAGGAGGACGGGGTTTTGGCGATGTGTTGGCGGACAGGTCGAGCCCGCCAGCCTCACCGCCGCAACCCCTTCACCCACCCACTGTCGAATTTGTTTCAGGAACCGGCGCGGCCGAAACGGCCTGCAGATTCGGATCCGACTGCGCCGGCGGATGCATCGGCTGGCCGTTGTCGAGCACACTGATTTTGTCGGCCGGTGCGGAGCGGCCGGTGAGCTTGCGAAACGCGCGCGACACCGAACAGTTCCAGTAGCCGGCCATCTTCGTGATCATCGTGGTGCTCACCACGGTCACGCTGCGTTCCATCGCGCCGTTGAAGAGCTCCTTCAGCGTCCGCTCATCGCAGTAGCAATACGTAAAGTCGAAGATGATCGTCGAGTAATCGCACTTGGCGGCGCTCTCGATGGCGGCATTGAGCTGCGGCAGCGTCGCGTCGCTCACGTCCCCGCAGCAGCGGACGAGCGCGATGGATTCCAGGCCGAATTCGATCGAGACGCTCAGCTTCCCGTCGTGCAAGCCGCGCGTCAGGAAATCGAGTGGGGTGATGGTGGTCAATGGGTCCATTCAACGAGCCTCAAGCGCACTAGTGTGTCTCATTGCGCTAAGGGAAGGCATACGGGGACAACTTTTGTTTGAGAATTCCGGGTGAACCTTCAAACACTCTCCTCGAGCACCTCAGGCAGCACGGCGGCCACCATGTTGGGATCGGATTTCATCGGCGGCTGCATCGGCCGGCCGTCGTCGAGCTTGTTCACGAACGCAGGGCGGTGGGTCAGTTTGCGGAAGGATTGGGCGAGCGTGCAGCCCCAGAAGCTGGCCATCCTGGAGATCAACGTGGTGCTGAGCGCGGTGACGTTCTTCTGGAGGGCGCTGGCGAACACCTGCTCCACGGCCGCGTTGTCGCAGATGCAGTACGTGAAGTCGAAGATGACGGTGGTGTAGTCGCATTTGACGGCCGCGTCGATGGCTGCGGAAAGCTTCCCTGCGGTGGCAGCACAGACCTGTCCGCTGCAGCGGACCAGCGCAATGGATTCGACGCCGTATTCGATTTCGACTTTCAACCATTCACTCGGCGCGGCTTGAGTAAGGATATCCAACGCGGTGAGAGTCGTTTCAGTATCCATTTATGCGCTCCAGAACTGGTGCACTATCTACAACGATGACGGTAGAGAATGCGGTAAATTGCGGCGAAAACCATTTAAAAATGGAAAAATGCGCGGTAATTAACACAAGTATTTACAGTGTAATGCTTTGCGTGTTCTATATACAGTCCACTGTCAAATTATGCGACTAAATCTTCGCCGCTTTTAGAGGGTCTTTTTAGCCACTGTTCTTTTCACAGTACACCCGATTTCGCCCGTTCTGCTTGGCACCATACAGTGCTTCGTCGGCGCGGCGGATCAGGCTCTCCAGGGCATCGTCGGTGCGGTAGGCGGCAACACCCATCGAGACGGTCACCGGTACTTTCACCTCGCCCCAGCGGAACGCGAAGCTTTCCACCGCGGTGCGGAGGCGGTTGCAGAAGACTTCGGCCTGCGGCAACTGCGTCTCGCGCAGCAGCAGGATGAACTCCTCCCCGCCGTAGCGGCAGAGCAGGTCCTCGGTGCGCTTTTGTTCGTGGAGCACGCCGGCCAGCGCGGAGAGCACCAGATCTCCGATGGGGTGGCCGTAGGTGTCGTTGATCTTCTTGAAGTGATCGACATCGAGCATCACCACGCAGAGCGGGCGCTGGTGGCGGCGCGAAAATTCAATCTCGTCGGTGGCCCGTTCGGTGAACCAGCGGCGGTTGGGGATGCGGGTGAGCGGGTCGGTGGTGGCCGCCTTGAACAGTTCCTCCTCGCGGGCGATCTCTTCGTCGGACTTCATCTCCAGCCGCATCACGGTGCGGCCCAGGCGCAACTGGCCGTTCATGTTGAGCGGCGCTTTTTCGATGCGCCTGTCGTCGATGTACGTGCCGTTGCGCGAATTATTGTCCTCAACGTGAACTCCCACCGCGGTGCGCACGACTTTGCAGTGGATGCCGGAGATGCGGTTGTCGTTGATCACGATGGTGGCGTCGGCGGAGCGGCCGAGGGTGAGGACGTCTTCGGGATTGAGGCGGTAGCGGCGGCCGGTTTCATCGCCATGGACCACCAGCAGGTAGAGCCCGGTGACCAGTGAGTCCTGGATGGGCTTATCGTCATCGATGGTCCGCTCTTGCCAGTTGGGAGCGGGAGGAGTGGTGTCGTTCATGGTGGGTGCCCGCTCAATTATCCCATTCAATAATCGACATGACATCCAGTCCCATTTCCGGTCCGTAATAGATCCATGCCGGCTCATTGCCGAACATGAACAGCACGCCCATTCCTGTTTTGCCACGCACGCCGCGGTCGGCGCGGAAGGTCAAGGGTTCGCCGTTGGTCCAGGTGTTGGCGGCCTGGGCGAGATTCAACCCCAGCCAGACGTCTTCCCCGGGTTTCATCAGGGTCGCCATGAAAGACTGTTCCTCAGCATCGGCGATGGTGGCCAGATGCCCTCCGACTTTCTGTGCGATCGCGGCCGCTTCCTCGTACTTGAGGCGCAAGGGGATCACCAGGTAGTGATGACCGCGGAATTCGGCCGCGTGTGCCTTGAGCTGATCGAATTGCTGTGTGCGCACCAGGCGGGCCACGCGCATGCGCGGGATGCTCTTGGGATCGGAAGTGTTGAGCGCCGGGGCCCACTTTTTCATCAGCCGTTCGAATTCGGCCTCGTCCACTTTCTCCCAATCGAGCACCAGCACCGCCGGCGGCTTGCCGGAGAAGACATCCACTTTGCTGACGTTGGTGCCGCGGAGCGTGAGGCTGCTGATGCGGGAGTCGGCCAGCGGCGAAATGTCTTCGACCTTGGTGTTCTGCGCGGTGAGGCTGCCCAGCGGCATGCCGCGGAGCGGCTCGAGGCTGGCGATGGGATTGGAATCGAGATTCAGCGTCGCGATGGGCTGGCTCTGGAGTGGGCTCAGGTCGGATACCGCGTTGCCGGCGATGGCCAGCGCGTTGAGTTTCAGGCCGCGCAAGGGTTCGATGCTGGCCACCGTGTTAAAGTTGAGGTTCAGCACCTTCACCGTCGAGGCGTGGAGCGGAGCCAGGTTGACGATCACGTTATTTTCCGCCGCGAAGTCGTACAGCGGCATGCCTTCCAGCGCGCCGATGTCGGCGATGCTGTTGAAACCACAGTGGAGGAACTGCAGTTTCATCCCGCGCAGCGCTTCGATGGAGACGATCTGGTTGTGGTCCAGTTCCAGGTGGTTGAGCGGCAGCCCCTGGAGCGGCGAGAGATCGACAATCGCATTGCCGGACAGCCGCAGATGCTCCAGCGGCACGCCAACCAGCGGGGTGAGCGCGGTGAGCTTGTTGTTCTGCGCGATCAGCGATGCAAGATGCAGGCCGTGGAGCGGTTCCAGCGAGGTGACCACGTTATCGCTGAAGTCCAGCTTCCAGAGTTGACTCATGCCCCGCAGCGGGTCGAGACTGGAGATGTGGTTGTCCTGGCAGGTCAGCTGGTGCAGCGACATGCCGCGCAGCGGTTCCAGGTCCTTGAGCTGGTTGCTGGCGCAGCCCAGCGCCTTCAGCGGCATGCCGGACAGCGGCTGGAGGGTGGTCAGCGCGTTGCCGGCAACATCGATGCGGGTGAGCTTCATGCTGGCGATCGGATCCAGCGACCTGAGCCCCAGGTTGTCGAGATAGAGGTAGTAGGTGTTGCGCGTCTGCGCGGCCCAGCCGAGGATCGACTGGCCGACGTCGGGCGGCAATTCGCCGTGCCGCTCTTCGAGCAAATGCAGGATCACGCGTGTATCCGGATCGCGCTGGAAGATCACCGGGAGCAGGCTGAGCGAATCGGAAAAGCGCTTCGCGCGCCAGGCCGCGACGCAGTCGGCTTCAAAGATCTCGCTCCAGTAGGCCGACTTGGGATACTGATCGAGCATCTCTTTTTTAAGCTGCGCGCGGATGTCGACGACCTTGGGGATGTCGGCGTTGGCGTAGGTCATCAGGTACGCGCGGGCCAGCGCCTGCTCGCCGATCTGCTTGCCGGCGAAGTCGATGGACAATTCGCGGTAGACGCGCAACGCCTCCTCGTGATGGCCGTCGACATAGAGCGCGTCGCCGGCGACCAGCGGGCTGGATTTTTCGGGGATGGTTTTGCGCGAAACGGTGAGGCTTAAGATTTCCACCGGAGCCCACGTGCGGAAGCCGAGGTAATCAAAGCCCGTGCGCGTCACCGGCAGCAGTTGGAGATGGCGGCGCAACAGCTTGCCGTCCACCCAGATGCTCAAGTCTTCCTCTTCGCGTTCGAAGGCCAGGCGGTAGACCTGCCCGGACGTGAATTCGTACGAGACGGCGCCCGCGCGGCTGATTGTCCCACAGTGCTCCTGTGGCGCGATGAAGTTGAGCGTGTTGCTGTAGCCGCCGAACTGGCAGATGTGCCCGGCCGGCGAGAGGTACTGCGAGCCTTCCATGGTCTTGGACGCATTCAGGAAGAGTTCAAAGCCGTCGATGCCGCCCGGCCAGCGAACCTGCGCCTCGATGCGCATGTCGCCGTGGAGGCGCAGATCGCGCAGCCAGCCCAGAGTGCCGGGCTTGATCTCCAGGCCCTGCGCGCCGCGTTCAGGCGCCGGCCCTTCTTTTTCCCAGTTGTTCGTGTCGGAGATGAAGAGCGAATTCATGTCCGCTTCGGGCTTGGTGAAATCCTGGTTGAAGACCACCTTCCACTGACCGAAGTAGCGGAAGTAGTCGATGGTGTAGTAGCCCATGAACGCGATCAGCACCACCACCAGCGCCCCGGCCGCGGCCTGAACCTGGCGCACGCGGCGGCGGACGACGCCGCGGCGCGCGCGGACCTGCGCGACACTCTGCAGCGCGGCGGCGTGATGCGGGTCGGCCGGATTCAGCGACGACGCGGCCAGTTCCAGATCGCCCTTGGCCAGCGCGCATTCGCTGTAGCGCAACTGCGTCTCGGAGATGCCCCGCGCCGCGTAGGAGTTGTGCGCCCAGAGCTTCAGCGCTTCCTGAAAACCAAACAGAGCCTGGTTGAAGTGCGCGTAGTCCTGCGTTTCGACAGCCGTGTTCAGCGAGTCCTGCGCGCTGACCTGCAGCGTGATGCTCTCGGCATGCTGCAGGTATTCCTGGAGCGCCGCGCGCAACTCGTCGACGCTCTGGTAACGGTCGGCCGGGTTGGCCGCCAGTCCTTTAAGCGTCAGATCCAGCAGCGGGCCGGGGATGCGCACGCGCTCTTCGGGCGTCGGGGGATCGACGATGCCTTCGCGTTTCTTGGTCCAGAACGCATCGGGATCGGATTCCCACGTCGGGTGGCGCAGCGTGAGCATCTGAAAGAAGGTCGCGCAGAGCCCATAGACGTCGCTGCGTTCGTCGGCGCGTTCGCGGCGGGCCTGCTCGGGCGACATGTACGCCGGCGTGCCGATCAGGCGTTCGTTGCCGCCGCTGCCGGCTTCGCGTGCGATGGCCGTGCCCCAGTCGACGACGAGCACTTCTCCGAAGTTGCCGAGCATGATGTTGTCGGGCTTGATGTCCTGGTGGATCACGCCCTTGCTGTGCGCGAATCCCAGCGCGTCGAGGACCTTGAGGAAGACGGTGATGCGGTCGCGGATCGTGGCGATCTGGAAGGGGGGCGTTTCTTCGGTGGAGGCTTTGCGCAGTGCTTCGCCCAGCGATAGCCCGTTGGCCACGCGCATCGAGAAGTAGGCGTCGCCGTTTTCGGGCACTTCCAGATCGTAGACGGGCAGGATGTAGGGGTGTTCGAGCTTGGCGGTGATGCGGGCTTCGTTGATGAACCGTTCGAGACGCACGGGATTGGTCGCGATGTCGGGATAGAGCACCTTGATCGCGACGTCGCGGTTGAGCGTCAGATCGCGCGCCGCGAAGATCTGGCCGGAACCGCCGCGCCCGAGGACTGCACCGAGTTCGTAGCGTTTCTCGCGGTCGTTGATCTTGCCGGGATTTTGCAACCGCGTGAGTCGCGGCCGGAAATCCGGATCGCGCGCGCTGACGCTCTCCTGTGTGCCGGACATGGTGGCGAGGGTATGCTTGGAGGGCCCGCCTTCGCGGCGCGCAAAGCGGGCCATGCGGGCGCGGGTGGCATCGGCCGAGAAATTGTCTTCCTGGATGGTGTCTTCCAGCGCCTTGCGATAGTGCTCGCGCGCCTTGGTTTCACCGCTGGTCGGATTGCTATCTGCGGGGGCATTCATGGTTAAAATACCGGTCCAAGGCTGGCTGAATTCTAACTAGGTGCTTAATACTACACAATTTCAGGTGCGCGCTCAACATGTTACCGAATGTTACCAAATGTTACAGCGGTGGGTGGCACGTCATAGGTGCACGGCGTGCGCTGGGCTCTTGGGCGGAAACGTGGGTAGTTGGGTCTGAAGACTCCGTCCGGCTAAAAGTGGTCGGTTGGGGGCGTCCCGTGTGTTCATGGTGGCCTCGTGGTGCAGGGTGTGATGATGAGTTCGGATTCTGTCCGGCTAAAAGTGGTCGGTACGGCGATCAGATAGCGTGCAGGGGTTTTGGCTTTTCTCACGCGGAGGCGAGGTGCTTCGTCGTGCGGAAAGTGTCCTTATATATAAAGCAACTCTCGACACTGAAAATCAAGGGAAATCTGGCGAATGAGCTAATTTGAGCAGGAATGAGCGCGTTTGATAGCAAATGAGCGCGAATGAGCAGGAATGATTCAAAATGAGCGTGTTTGAGCAGGAATGAGCGTGAATGAGCACGAATGAGCGAATGCTACTCGAATGGGCTTTCGTGCTACGCGATGAAGCCTCACGAACCAACAGCCTTTTGTTGCGAGCGCGGCACTGGTGGGCGAGCCACCAGCGGCACGCAGCTACGATCCAAATTGCAAGAGGGCGCGTGACGGTCCAAGTTGCAAGCGCGGTGGCGCTCTCGACTGGTCCACGCGCTGCTTTACGGAGAGCGGGCGATACGACCGGCTGATCGTATCCTCCGCCCTCGAATGAAAAATGCCCAATGACTCCGTACTAGATCTTGCGGATCACCAGGCCGGTCAGCAGCTTCGGGTAGAAGTACGTCGACTTCTGCGGCATCTTCTCGCCGCCGGTGGCGACGTCGCGGACTTGTTCGATCGAGGTGGGGCGCAGGATGAAGCCCATCACGTAGCCGCCGTCTTTGGCGGTGACCTTGTTCAGCGCGTTGCGCGTGTCGGGCGTGTAGCTCACGCCTTCCTTGCGCAGCACTTTTTCTTCGCTCAGGCGCAGGATGCCTTTGAGCACCAGCTCCTGCAGCACGGAGACGTCCAGGCCGCGCCACGCGTCCGACTTGGCCGGCTGCGCGCGCTTCATCGCTTCGGCGGCGGCGGCTTTGACGCTGACGATCTTGCGGCTGCCGTCCTTGAAAATCACGCCGATGCGCACGGGGCCTTTTTCTTCTTCGGCCAGTTGGAGCAGTTCCTGTTCGGAGGCGTCGTGGATGTCGAAGAGCGCGGCGGCGTCGCGGAGGAACGCGTCTTTGGAGAGGCCGGGCGCGTCTTGGATCAGGCGGTGCGTCGGAAGGATGTACAAGCCGGGGTCGCTCATCGCCACGCACATCATCAGCGTGCCTTCGTACTCGCGGCCCTGCTTGCCATCAGTGTCGTTGTCGGCAGCGCGGCGTTCGTCGCGGTAGTTGCAGGAGGTTTCATAGCGGTGGTGGCCGTCGGCGATGAACACGTTCTTGCCGGCCAGCCGGTCGGACATCGCGGCGCACCACTTCGCGTCGTCGATCACCCAGAGGCGGTTGATCACGCCATTTTCTTCGGTCAGCTCGACGTCGGGCTTCTTCAAGGTGACGCCCTGTTCCATCAGCTTGGTCAGCGACGCATCTTCATCGGGGACGAGACCGAAGACCGGCGAGAGATTGGCCGAGCAGGCGCGCATCAAATTCAAGCGGTCGGCCTTGGGGCCGCCGAAGGTTTCTTCGTGCGGGAAGACGCAGCCGGTACCGAAGGGTTCAAGCTTCACCGAGCCGAAGATGCCGCGGCGCACGACGACTTTGCTGCGGCTGGCGCCGCCCGAGGCGATGTCGAAGGTCTGTTCATAGAGGTAGAAGGCGGGCTTGGCGTCCTGCTTGAGCGTGCCGTCGGAGAGCCATTTTTTCAGCGTGTCGGCGGCGCGGGAGTAGCGGTCATCACCGGGCTTGTCGCTGGTCTGCGTCTTGCCGAATTCCACGCGGACGACGTTGGCGCCGCTTTTCTGGTAGAGCGCCTCCTGCATCGCGGCGTCGATCACGTCGTAGGGCGGACAGACGAGCGCGGCCATGGAGGTATTGAGTTTCTGGGTGTCGTAGCGGAAGGCGGGAAACGGTTTGACGGTGGCCACGTGCGATCTCCTGGTGATGCGAAAAATCCAGAACGGGTTTTAGTGTTGGTTCGTGGCGGGGTCAAGTGAGCGGACTAAACGGAGTCATTGGTCATCGGGCATTAGTCATCGGTCATTTTTCATTTACGAGGAGCGGGGGGCGATGCGTTCGGGCTGTGGCGGGTGTTTCTTCGTGCGGCGGGTTAGGAATTCGGAAGCGATACCGGCAGTGGACAGGATCGCGAGGGCGACGGTGAGATCAGTAATCAGGCCAAACCCATAGAATTTATGATCGGATGTGGCGAAGACCATACAGGGGGGCTTCTCTCGCTGGGATACTCCGTCGCTGGCACAATCGAAGTTGCTCGCATCCGCCACCGAGCTGACACTGACAAACACGGGCCAGCCATAGTAGGAACCCCAAATGGCGTCCCACGATTTGGAATCGAATTTGTACATCCAATACGTGCAACGAGGCCCGCGAATGTTCGCGCAGAGCAGGCCGCCGGCGACCATCATGAGCAGTACCGCGGTGCTGAGATGAATGCGACAATATCGCCGCCAGGCTGTTTTCATAGCCGTCCCTTGCAGGCCTTGTCTCTTTGATCAACGCGCGCGCACTCCAATACTTTCATGAATTTGAGATTCACAGGCGCATACGAGTGCAACGAGCAGCACCCCACCCCGGCCGTTCTTTGCGTCTTTGCGGCTTTGCGTGAGATTGAAAATCCGTTCTCTGCGGCTTGGCGACAGCCCCTGCGCCTTGCGCCCAGGCACCTCCGAAGGTACGATGGTCCGTTCAGTTTAATCTTTGTCTGGAGAGCTTGTTCGAATGAACTTGAAGCGCACACTTCTTGCAACCGCGGCCACGATCGGTACGGCGGCGCTGCTGAACTTCGCTCCGGCACGCGCGGAAGACGCGCCCAAACCGGTTGCGCCGCCTGCCCCCGCTCCGGCCCCGGCGCCAGCTCCGGAAGTCAAAACGGAGGCGAAGAAAGACGCGCCCGCTCCAAAGGCCGACGAACCGAAGAAAGACGACTCCGCCGAAACGCCAAAGAAAAAGCCCCAGACGCTCGAAGAAGCCATCGCCTCCATCCCGGCCGAATCGCTGGACGATGGCACGGTGCTGCTGGTCTCGGGAGCGATTCAGATCAAGTACGATTCGGTCGAGCCGATGGAAAAGGCCGCGTGGGTGGCGCATAAGAAGCGCGATCCGACCTGGGATTTCCAGCCTGGCGAACAGGCCGCCCTGCGCAAGCAGATCGGCGTCAAACTGCTGGGCAATGCGGTCGTGGAATTCTACGCGGCCGACAACAAGCTCGTCGTCCCCGACGACAAGTACAAGCAGGTCTTCGAACGCTTCAAGCTGGCCAAGGAACAACGCGGCGGGTACGACCGGTTCCTGACCGAATCAGGAATCAACGACGGCGATTTCCAGCGCTTCCTGCGTTCCAGCGTCGCGATTGAAAACCAGATGGCGCAATCGGTCTCCGAAGACGATGTGAAGAAGTGGGTTGAAGCGCACAAGGACGAAGTGCCGCGCCGCCGCGTCTCGGAAATCATGTTCACCTACAAGGGCGTGAAGGGCGCGCCGGAAACGGTCGCCCGCACCAAGGAGGAAGCTCAGAAGCTTTCCGGCGAACTGCTGAAGAAGCTGCGCGAGAATCCCAATTCGGACTTCGCCGGCCTGGCCAAAAGCATGAGCGACGGGCCGTCGGCTCAGAACGCCGGCGACATCGGTTACGTGCCGAAGAAAGCCAACACCCTCGACACGATTTCCGACGCCGTCTACAAGATCGAAAAAGTCGGCGACTACTCGGAGGTCGTCGAAACGCCCTTCGGCTTCCACGTCTTCAAGCTGACTCAGTTGCGCGACGACGCCGAGGTCAACAATTCCGTCAAAGACCAGCTCACGTCGGAACGCTTCGGCGCGACGATGCAGAAGCTGATGGAAGACGCTGTCGGCAAGGCGAAGTTCAACAAGAAGCTGCTGTAAGATCATCGGATTAAGGATAACCATGCCCACGTACATTGAAGGCCGCTTGATTGTGAAACCCGGAACCCGTTTTGGCATCGTCGTCGCGCGCACCAACGCGCTGGTCACCGAGCCGCTGCTGCAGGGCGCGCTGGACTGCCTGCTGCGCCACGGCGCCGACGAGAAGGACATCACCGTCGTCCGCGTCCCCGGCGCGTACGAATTGCCGGCCGCGGTGCAGGCGCTGTGCGCGATGGGCGGCGGCAAGAAGCTTCAGGCGGCCATCGCACTGGGCTGCGTGATCCGCGGTGGCACGCCACACTTCGAATACGTCGCCGGCGAGGCCGCCAAGGGCGTGACGCAGGCGGCGCTGGAGGCACGGATTCCGGTGGCATTTGGGGTCCTGACCTGCGATACTCTGGAACAGGCATTGGAACGGGCCGGTGCAAAAGGCGGCAACAAGGGTTGGGAAGCCGCGGCCAGTGCCATCGAAATGGCCGACCTTTGGACCAAGCTAACCAAATAAATAAGGAACGAATGAAGTAGCCGCGAGGCTCCTGAAATTCGGCATTTGAACCACCATGAGTCACCCACGAACTTCCGGCCGCGAACTGGCCTTGCAATACCTCTACATGCACGACGTCCTGCAGGGCAAGGATGTCTATCCGTTTTCCGATTACGCCGGCCATCAGCAGCCGCCGCCGGAAAAGGAAAGCGTCGTTTTCGCGCGCGAACTGGTCGACGCCGTGATCAACCACCGCTCGGAACTGGACACCGACATCGCCGATGTGGCCACGAACTGGAACATCGACCGCATGGCCGCCGTCGACCGCAACATCCTGCGTCTGGGCCTGGCCGAACTGACCACGCACCCCGAAACTTCACACAAGATCATCCTGAACGAAGCCGTCGAACTGGCGAAGCGCTACTCCTCCGACGAAGCCGGCGCATTCGTGAACGGACTGCTGGATAAGCTGCGGACGAAGCTGCGGCCGGAGACGATCAGCACGGAAGGATGAACATTATTGCGGATTTCGGATTGCAGATTTCGGATTAGAACTGCGGCAGTTCGTCCTTGAACTTTACTTTCCGGTCCACGAATCATTTCAATTGATGCTACGGCGCACCGCGCTTTGACCGAGCGTCGCCAACTCATCCGCAATCCGAAATCCGAAATCCGCAATAAAAATCAGTTCCTCATCCCATGCAACGGCGGCGGAATCCTGCCGCCGCGGTGGATGAAGCGCTCGTTCGAGAATTTCGAGACGGACATCACCGGGCCGGAGCCCAGCAGGCCGCCGAAGTCGACGATGTCGCCGGCTTTCTTGCCGGGCGCGGGGATCAGGCGGCAGGCGGTGGTTTTGTGGTTCATCACGCCGATGGCCGATTCGTCGGCGATAATGCCGGCCAGGGTTTCGGCGCTGGTGTCGCCAGGGATGATCACCATGTCCAGGCCGACGCAACAAACGGAGGTCATCGCTTCGAGCTTCTCGATCGAGAGTGCGCCTTCTGCCGCGGCCGACGCCAGCGCGTGGTCTTCGCTGACAGGAATGAATGCGCCGGAGAGGCCGCCCATGTGCCCGGAGGCCATCGCGCCGCCTTTTTTCACGGCATCGGTCAGGAGCATCAATGCGGCCGTCGAACCCGGCGCGCCGGTCCGTTCGAAGCCCATGATTTCGAAAATCTCGCCGACACTGTCGCCGGGCGCGGGCGTCGGAGCCAGCGAGACGTCGACGATATTGAACGGCACGCCGAGCCGTTCGCTGACTTTGCGGCCGACCAGTTCACCCATGCGCGTAATCTTGTACGCGGTGCGGCGAATGGCGTCGGACAACGTCGCCAGATCGGCGCCGGGCATGTCTTTCAACACCGCCGCAACGACACCCGGACCGGAGATGCCGACGGAAAGACTGCACTCGCCTTCGCCGGGCCCGAAAAACGAGCCCGCCATGAACGGATTGTCTTCGACCGCGTTGGCGAATGAGCAGAACTTCGCGCAGCCCAGCCCGTCCTTCTCGCGCGTCGCTTCGGCCAGGGCCTTCAACATCCGGCCGAGCGAAAAGCAGGCGTCCATGTTCAGGCCCGTGCGCGAATCGCCGACGTTGACCGACCCGCAGAGGCGGTTGGTGCGCGAAAGCGCTTCCGGCAGCGACGCGATCAGCGCCTTGTCCGGCGCGGAGACGTCCTTGTGGACCAGCGCCGTGTAGCCGCCGAGGAAATCGATGCCGATCTCCGTCGCGGCGCGGTCGAGCGCCAGCGCGATCGGCAGCGGATCGGCGACACCCAGCAGCGCCACGGGCGTGATCGAGACGCGCTTGTTGATGATCGGGATGCCGTGTTCCAGCTCAATCTGCTTGGCCGCCGGCACCAGCGCCGAACCGATGCGCACGACCTTCTCGTAAACATTGCGCGCCGTCGATTCCCCCGACCCCGTGGCGCAATCCAGCAATGAAATGCCCAGCGTCGTGGTGCGAATATCGAGATGTTCCATCCCGATCATGCGGATGGTTTCGAAAATTTCTTCAAACGAAAGCGACATGAGCGGTTCCTGTAGTCCTGTTGAATGAATGAAGGGAGAGATTTTGGAGTGAAGTGAGCTTCGGTGCAAGTTCACTGAAGGTGGATACGAAGTATGAAGGGTAGCTTTGAGTTTTGAGTTATTAGTTTTGAGTTGTGTTGCAGAAGATCAATTCAAAACTCAAAACTCATCACTAAAAACTACCCAGCAAAGCTATCAACGAGTCAACGGATCGTACTCCAAGGTCGTATACGCCGTCAGGCTGCGCGGCGGGAGGCGGTCGGTGAATTCGCGTTTCACTTCGTCGACCTTGGCGTGCTTCAAGGTGCGGTCGTTGCGAATCACGTTGACCTTCTTGCGTAGCGAGGCGGGCAGCTTCACGTTCAGTTCGATCTGCTCGCTGGGATGGTCGTTGACGACCAGCACCGTCACATCGCCCTGCGGCGACTTGCGCAACGCGCAGGCGTGGACGTGCGGCCACGGGTAGAAATTGCTCTGCACGGAACTCTGCAGCACATCCGCGTGCGGGCGCGCGTAGCGGATCAGCGTGGCGTAACCGTAGAACGTGTTCTCGCAGCGCCGGTACGAATTATCCGCCGTTTCCAAAAACTGCCAGTGGCCGTCGATGTCGCCGGGGTTGAGGAAGCTCCAGCGCATCAACCCCTGCACACCGGCGTTGATCGCGCGGATCGCGAATTCGGCGTCGAGCAGAAACGCGTCATGCGTGGCGGGGCCGTTGGGATCGCCCTGCTTGGCGCCAAAATAGGAGTGCTTCATTTCCGTGATGAGAAACGGCTTGCCGCGCGATTCGGCGTACTTGACGTGCGGCGTGAGATGCCGCTCGATCAGTTCGCTCATCGGAATCGAATCCCCGTTCGAATTCGGCGGATCGCCGTCGAAGCGTGCGGAATATTCGTGCTGATCGTAAGCGTCGAGCAGCGGGTCGATGTCCAGCCCGCGCGCGTGCAGGTCGGGAACCGGCCACTGCTGCACCGACGGCGCCGACGGTCCGATCAGCGAAATGCGCTGCGGCACCAGGTCGCGGTCGACCAGTTCCTTGCGCAGCGAAGCCATCAGCCCGGCGTACGCGCGGTAGGTGTCGCCCTTGGGATGGTGGTAGATGCCGCCGTAGAGCGGCTCGTTGATCGGGCTGTAGTAGCGGATCTGGTTCCAGCCGCGCTCGGAAAGACAGTAATCCAAGAGCGGACCGGCAAATTTCTCGGCGAAGGTCGTCGGGTCGAGCGCCGCGCGGTTGTTCAGCGCCACGCCGGGACCGTCCTCGCCCTTGACCTGAAGATGATGCGGCACGTGAATCGTATCGAGAATGATGCTCGCGCCATTGGCTCCGGCCCACGCGTTCAGGCGCTCGAGGCGCTGAAAGTGCGGGCAGTCGAAATCCATCGTGCCGCGCTTGGTGATGAAGCCTTCGGGCGGCAGCATGAAGCGGATGCAGCCGGCCTTGAGCACGGTCAGCTCATCGAGCACCGTCTCCCAGCCGGAAATATTGTCGAGCAGCGGAATGGCCGGCGTGTTGAGCGGCATCCCGCGCTGCCCCATCCCGGTCTCGCCGCCGAGTCCAAACGCGTCGCACCAGTTGACGCCGATTCCTTCCAGCAGCCGCGAGGAGCTGGTTTCACCGACAATCAAGGACGCCTGCCGTGCTTTAAGCATAGTTTCCGCTCCCAAACGCCATCCTGCGCGCATGAAAATAGATTACTCCATACGCCGCACAAACCCAGTGCGGGATCGGTAGGGCAGTTTTTAGTTGTGAGTTTTTAGTTTTGAGTTGTGCTATCGCCGGTCGCCACACAACTCAAAACTGAAAACTCAAATTTCAAAACTCCCCGTCACACTCGATGCATGTACTGAAAAATCTCATCCCGCTGCGCCGAGAGATTCACACCCAGCTTCTTGCCGAGCGCTTCGAGCTCCGCCTTGAATTCCGCGAAGGCCAGCGTGACGCCTTTGAGGTCCACGATTACGACCATGGCGAAGACGCCGCTGAGGATGGTCTGGTTGATTTCGAGAATGTTGGCCTTGTGGCGACTGAGGAGTTCCGCGACGTCGGCGAGAATGCCCGGCCGGTCGCCGCCGATCGCCCAGACTACGGCGCGGTTGGACGTGCCTTCACCGGCGATGGTCTTGCGCGCCACCACGGCTGCGGGATCGGCGGGCGCGGCTGACTTTCCCTGCGGCGCCTGCTGTTCGCGAAGGATGCGGCTGACTTCGTCGGCGACGGCGCTGACCAGCGCGTCATCGGACGACGGCGCGGACGCGGCGGGCTTTGCGTGCGACTTTCCGCCGTGCTGATCGACGACCTGAATCCCGCGCCCATGGAGGTAATCGCGCGCCAGCGGCGTCAGGATCGTCTCCGGCGGAACAGTGAAGGTCCCACCCGCTTCGATACGGCTGGCGACATTGCGGATCTCGTTTTCAGTCATGACATGCATGGGGAATGTCTTATCGAAAATGCGCGCGGGGTGAAGTGAATAACGGCCGTGATTGGGGATACGGGATTCGGGACGCGTGCGTATGCAATCAGGCCGCCGCATGAGCAGGGAGAACTCTTGACTGTGCAAGGCGGTCGCGGCGGCGGCGGAAGATTTTCGCGCCGCTAATCCACAATCCCAATCACCGCGGCGTCAATTGGCAGATCCTCCTTGCCCATCGCGATGCGCGCGGCGCGGCCGGTGGCGACGATGACTTCTTCGCCGGTGCCCGCGCCGGTGAGGTCCACCGCGACGAACATTTCGCCCAGCGCGGCATCGCCGTCGCCCTGCTTCATGCGCTTCTGGATCAGCAGGAATTTGAAGCCGCCCAGCGTCTCCTGTTTACGCGTGGAGGTGACGGTGCCGACGATTTTACCGAGGATCATGTGGGTGGCTCCTGGCTCTTGGCTCTTGGCTTTTGGGGGTGGCTGGGCGGTGCGCCATGGTTAGTCGATGTCCGCGGAGAATTGCTTGAGTGCGTCCGGAATTTCCGGCGGAGTCTGTGATGCCATCGGCACGGCGGCGCTAGTGGCGCGGGCAGTGAGGGTCGCGGGTTTCGGCATCTCACCGGCAACGGACACGCTGCCGGACTTCACGCGCGCCAGGTACGTAAGATACTGATGAGCAAATTCCCACGCGCCTTTTTCCAGAAATTCGTCGAGCACCGACTTCTTAAATCGGATCGTCCGCCCAATGCGGCTGGCTGGCAGAGTCCCGGCACGCACGTGGCGGTAAACGACCTGCGGATGGAGCTGCAGATAGGCGGCGACCTGTTCGATGGTCATGATTGTGGGGCAGCTCTTGGCTCCTGGCTCTTGGCTCTTGGGAGTGGCGCGTTCCGAGAGCGGATGTTCTTTGGAGCTTCGCATAGGGCGGGTTCTCATGAATGTATCCAACGCTGTCGTTCGCGAACTTCCCGATCACAACGCCACACAACCGAGTTCCATTCTCGCGCGATCACACTGGCACCAATTCTCAACCGGCCGCCCTTCCCATCCTTGCAAGAACAGCGGCGGCGATTCGTTCGACCATCGCATCGCTGCTTACTTCCGTTGGGACACTACTGCTTTTCAATTTCCCTTTTCCGTACCCGGCGCGCAGCGCGTCGACCTGCGCGTCGCTCAAGGTCCGGATCTCCTGCCCGGCGCTGGCGGCCAGTTCGCGCGCGGTTTTCACAATGGTGGCGAAGTGTTCGAGCTTCTCCATGCGCAGGTAGGCCGACCACGGATCCTTCGCGCCGGTGGCCGCGCCGTGCTGAGCCATCATCACGATGTCGCAATCGCGAAAGGCCTTGCCCACGGCTTCCGCCAGTTCGCGCGTGCCGGGCTGAATGTAGGGTACGCACGGAATCGGGCCGATCTGCGCTACGACCTCCGGGATGATCGGCGTGCGAAAGATTTCCGCCAGGCCCGCGAAGGTGAACGCGGTGGCGACCGGTGGATGCGCATGAACCACGGCGTGGATGTCTTCGCGGTTGCGGTAAGCGGCGAGATGGACGTGGACTTCGCTGCTCGACTCGCCGCGCCCGCGGACTTTGCGGCCGTCCATGTCGCAGAGCAGAATGTCGAGCTCGCCGACTTCGCCTTTGTTGACGTTCGACGGCGTCACCAGCACCCGGTCGTAGCCCAGCCGCGCGGAGACGTTGCCATCGGTGGCCGCGACAAGATTCTTGCGCGCCAGAGCGGTGCACGCTTTGACGATCTGCTTGCGCAGTTCGCGTTCGGTCCAGGGAACTTGGGTCAGCGACATCTGTTAATTCCAGCTTCCGTTAATTCCAGTTGGTGAGCGGCCCGGGCGGCGGTACTCTGCGTAAGGTTCCATTCGGGCAGCGACGACGATGCAAAACTTCCTCCACGTACTCGCCGGCAGCCTCGCGCTGATCGGCTTCTTCCTGGTGCAGCTCGCCGGCGTTTTCATCGTGCCCTTCGGTCTGCCCGGTCCGCTGGTGCAGGCCGCCGCCGCGTTTATCCTCTGCATGGGCACTAGCGGTAAAATGATGCCGTGGTACTGGGTGGCCGGATTTTTTCTCGTCGGTCTGGTCGCTGAAGGCATCGATCTGCTGGCCGGCCAATTCGGTTCGAAGCAATTCGGCGGTTCGAAATCCGCCGCGTGGGGCGCGCTGATCGGCGGCTTTGGTGGAGCCTTCTTCGGCGGGCTGGTGCCAATTCCCGTGATCGGTTCGGTCGTCGCCTCGTTCATCGGCACCTTCGTCGGCGCGATCCTCGGCGAAATGCGCCACCAGAAAAAACTCGACCCCAACCTGCAGGTCGCCTTCGGCGCGGTACTCGGCCGAGCCGTCGGCGTCGCGGTGAAGTTGTCGGTGGCGCTGGTCATTCTGATTGCGTCCATTGTCGTGGTGGCAGTGGCTTGAAGGGCATTGCGGATTTCGGATTGCGGATTGCGGATTGGAACCGCGAGAGTCGAAAACTTCACAGCGCTTTTACGTTCCACAAATCCGTCCTCTCAAAGCTTCGGCGTCCGGACACACAACCGAGCGGCGCCGTCCAATCCGCAATCCGCAATCCGAAATCCGCAATGCTGTTAGCCCCTCCCCAGCCCTCCCCCGCACACCGCCAGCCGCCGCTCGCGGCAGAACGTGCGCGCGGTCGTCAGGCCTTCGCCCGTCGGCGTGGCGATCGAGAAACTGGTGTAGCCCTCGCCGTTGAGCCCCAAGCCCGCGTAGTTGGAATCGTTGGCGACGCAGATCGAGCAGTTCAGCGTGTTGGCGAAGCGCGTGATGCGGTCCAATCGCTGCGAATGGATCGACGCGGTGTGGCGGCGTCCACCTTCGACGGCGGCGGCGAAGGTGATCGCCTCGTCGGCGTCCTTGACGCGGCAGATCGGCAGCACGGGCATCAGCTGCTCGGTCCAGATCAACGGGTGATCCTTCTCGACGTCGACGATCGCCAGGCGCACGCGGTCGTCGACGTTCATGCCGATTTCGCGCAGGATCACCGAGGGATTCTTGCCGACGAATTTCTTGTTGGTCATACCGTGATGCGTCGGGCTGCCCGGATCGCTCAGGATGATCTTCGTCAGCTTTTCGATGTTCGCGCCAGTGACTTCGACGCAATCCCGGGCGAGCATTTTCTGTTTCAGCGCGTCGGCGATGGAGGCGACGGCGATGACGGCTTTCTCGTCGGTGCAGACGACGTTGTTGTCCAGCGAGGCGCCGGAGACCAGCGCCTTGGCGGCGCGGTCGAGACACGCGGTTTCGTCGACCACCGAGGGCGGGTTGCCCGGCCCGGCGCAGACGGCACGCTTGCCGCACTTCATCGCCACGTCGACGACGGCTCCGCCGCCAGTGACCAGGACCATGCCCGTGAGCGGGTGTTTCATCAGCGCGTTTGCCGACTCGACGGTCGGTTCGGCGAGGATGCAGAGCAGTTCCTTGGGAAATCCGGCGGCGGACAATGCCTGGTTGAGCGTCCGGACGGCGTCGCAGGAAATTTTCTTCGCGACCGGGTGCGGATTGAAGACCACCGCGTTGCCGGCGGCGAGCATTCCGATGCCGTTGTTGATCACCGTCTCGGTGGAATTGGTGCAGGGAATGATCGAGGCGATCACGCCCCAGGGGTCGAGTCGGATGCTGGTGATGCCGTCGCTGCCGGCGAAGGTCGTGGGGTTGACCAGGATTTCCGGGCCGGGCGTGCGCAGCGTGACGAGACGGTTTTTCTTGAGCTTGTCCTCAGCGCGGCCCATGCCGGTTTCGCGCGCGGCTTCCACCGACCAGCGTTCGATGTTGGCCAGCGCCGCGGCGCGGAAAACTTCGATCAGTTTGAAGCGCGCGTTGAAGCCGAGCTTGGTGAGTTCCTGATAGGAACGTTCGGCCGCGCGGCAGGCGGCATCGACATCGGTATACACGCCGTCGCCGGTGGCCGGAGCAGCCTTCGCGACCGTGGGTGCTGACGTCGAAGCAGGCGCAGCCGTTTTTTTCGCGACCGCGGGAGTGGGTCCTGAGGACGAGAAACCCGTCTTGCGCTGGATGGGCCGATCGTCGGCACGCGCGGGTTTGGAACGCACCCAGTTGGTACTCCCGGTGTGCTCCGCTGCCGGAGCGTGTGCGACTTTCGGTGCTGGCGCCTTGGCCAGCGATGGCGCCGCCCCGTTTTGCTTCAAGCGAGCCACCACGCGTGAGACCAGTTCCGCGACTTTGCTGTCGTCCAGTTGCATCGAACACCTCGGAAGTCCGGTGACACAGCGGCCCGACCTTCGGGCCACGTGGCCCGAAAGTCAGACTGACACGCAGCGGAAGCCAGTCTTACTTCTTGGCGGACTTGCGGCCCAGCGGCAGGACCTCGTCGACGTTGACGTGCGGCCGCGGGATGATGTGGACGCTGACGACTTCGCCGATGGCTTCCGCCGCCCGCGCGCCGGCTTCCGTCGCCGCCTTGACCGCCGCGACATCGCCGCGCACGATGGCCGTGACGTAGCCGCCGCCAATTTTTTCAAAGCCAATCAAGTCGACCTTCGCCGCCTTGACCATCGCATCGCTGGCTTCCACCAGCGCCGCGAATCCGCGCGTTTCGATCATGCCGAGGGCGTCTGCCATGTGGTGTGTCTCCCGTGTTTGTGGTGCACTTTGTCGTTTTTAACAGAAGGACTGAGGTTACAGCGCGGCGCTTCGCTTAAAAATTTCCCGGTTGGAAAAACCCGCGTCAGCGGCGGTTCTCCTCAGTCCTCAGTCCTTCACTTCTCCGCTCCCGTCACCGCCTTGATCGCCGCTTCCGCGGCTTCCGCGGCGACGACGACGTCGGCTTCATCACCGCCGAGGAACAAGCGGCCGAAGGCGCCGACGCCGCGCAGTTCCAGCAGGTTGACGTGGCTGGCTTTTTCCGCTTCGTTGGCCGCCAGCGTCACGTACGCGGCGGGTTCGACTTCCAAAATGTAAAGCGTCTGGCCGCCGAGCAGCATGTTGCCGCGGCGCGAACGGTTGATCAGCATCGTGTGGTAATCGGTGACCTTGCGGATGATCGTGCTGGTCGTCACGCGCGGCTTGATGCGTTGAATTTCCTTCAAGCCCAGCGCCGCAAGCACCGCCGCGCCGGCCTGCTGCACTTCGCCCTGGTCGTCGTGATGGACTTCCATCAGCCCAAAGGAGCGCTCGACCACCAGCGTGCCGGGCATCACCGCCGTGGATTTGCAGGCGATGTCCATCAGCCGCTGCACGGCCATGCCCGGGCCGACTTCAACATAGAGCGCCGCCTGGCCGGTGACGGGGAGAAAGCCCTGAGCCGTCGAGGCTTCCAGCGATGCGAACTGGGGCTGCATGCTGTCGAGAAAACAGTACGTGCGGAGCTGAACGTCGGCCATGGCGGATCCTCGCAGGTTAAAGCTTAAAGTAAGGAATCGTTTAAAAACGTTTAATCCTTGAGCGAAATCCGCGGGCGATTTTTTTCGGGCTACGATTGTATACTTTTTTAAACCCTTGCTATCCGGCTACCGCAGGGAACTCGGTGTGATCCCCAGATGCTGCCGGAAGAGCTTGGCGAGGTGGAATTCGGTGTTGAAACCGGCGCGATCGGCGATCACGCGCAAGGGCCAGGACGTGGAGACGATCAGGTTGCGGGCGTGTTCCAGGCGCTGGCGGCGGACGTCGAGCATCGGGGTCAGGCCGGTCAGCGCGTGGTAGCGGCGCAGGTAGTGGTATTTGCTCATGCCGGCCTGCAAGGCCAGGTCGTCGAGCGTGATTTTTTCCGCCAGGTGTTCGCGGGCGTAGCGGCGAGTGCCTTCAACCAGCGGGTCATCGCGGGGCTGAGCTAGAAACGCGAGTTCGGCGACGAGAGCGGCGATCAGGGCCGTGCCACGCGCGCCGCGAGATTCGGCGGGCAGGTTCATGTCGTCGTGGATCCAGCGCAGCATCTGGCGCACGCGGCCGGAGCGGTCTTTGGTCTGCGGAAGAATCTCACCAACGAACGCTTCACCGGAATAGGACAGGCACAGCGTCGTCGCCAGCGCCTTGACCTCGGCGTCCTCCTTGTGAGCCATCCCCGCGCGGTAGAAGAGGACATCGCCGGCGCGGGCGCGGTAGAGCGTTCCATTCATCTCCACGGTCATCGCGCCGCTCTCCACGGCGATCACTTCGTGGTGTGCGTGACGGTGAAACGGGTAGCGCCAGCCGCGGTGGTGCGTGATCGTGGCATACGCCACAAAGCTGAAATCCGGATGTGGTTCGGCCGCGCGCTTTTTCATCACCGCAATTTTATATATGTTCCGTGCAAGCGCAACCATGGACGGGACGAATGTCCATGGGGTATCGTGATTCTGTTCGCTGAACGCCATGCAAGGGAAGATATGGATCGAGAAGCGGGATTCGGGAGTGGGGAATCGGGATTCGCCGCTCCCCGCCGTTTCGAATGCCGAATCCCGATTCCCGAATCCCGCCCTCTCAGGAGCTTCACCCCATGAAAATTGCCGCCTCTTCCATCTGCTGGGCTCGCGACGATCGCGCCACGGTGCTGAAAAAAGCGAAGGCCGCCGGCTTCGACGCGATCGAGCTGCTGCTGATGCCGGTGGAAGTCTGGAGCATCCATGGCGATCTGCGCACTTTCCAGCCCGGCGATCTGGCCGGAGAACTTTCCGACGCGGGCCTGTCCCTGGCGGCCATCCACCTCGGCGCGATCATGACGCCCACCGAAGCGCGCCGCCGCACGCTCACCGATTACGCCAAGCTCGCTCTCGATTTTGCGCAGCAGCTCCACTGCGAAATCCTGGTCGAAGGCGGGCCGGATCGCGCCAGCGAACCGTTCGAACCGTTTCTCGAATCGCTGGACGAACTGGCGCGCTGCCTGGAAGGCACGTCCGTCAAGCTCGCGCTGGAAAACCAGTACGGCAATTCGATCCAGTTCGCCGCAGACTACGAGCGTCTCTTCGCGCACTGCCCCTCGCCGCAGATCGGCATGACGCTGGATACCGGCCATTTCACCTCCGCCCGCGTCGACCCCGTCGCCATCGCGCGCCGGTTTGCGCCGCGGGTTTTTCACGTCCACGTCAAAGATCACCTCGGCACGCAATCCGTCGCGCTGGGCGCCGGCGAGACCGACAACGCCGGCGTCGTGCGGGAACTTACCGCCGCCGGGTACCGCGGGTTTTTCAGCCAGGAACTGGAAGTCCACGACACGGAAAACGCCGACCGCTACGCGCGGGACGGTCGGGAGTACCTCCAGCGGCTGCTGAAACAAAATCACGAATCCTGACTCCCGTTCTGACTCTCTCTACTGAAAGGCAAACACCATGTCTGTGGCAAAACTCGGCTTCATCGGCTGTGGCACGCATTCGACGAACAACATCTACCCCGCTCTGAAATACGCCCGCTGCCAATTGCAGGCCGTCTGCGATCTCAATGAAGATCTGGCGCGACGCAACGCGCGAATCTTCGGCGCGCCCAACGTCTACACCGATGCCGAGAAGATGCTGGCCGACGAATCGCTCGATGGCGTCCTGATCGTCGGCGCTGATTCGCTCCATTACGAGCTGGGAAAGAAAGTGCTCGCGCGCGGGATTCCCCTTTTTGTGGAAAAACCGCCCGCCCCCAGCGCGCGCCTGGCCGCGGAACTGGTGGCGCTGGCCAAAGCGCACGACACCTTCATCATGGCCGGCTTCATGAAACGCTTCGCGCTGACCTACGCCAAAATCCTAAGCATGATCGCGTCCGGAGAATGCGTGCCCTCCAGCGGGTCCTTTCGCTACACGCATTGGGCCGGCAACAACCTCAACGGCCTGCTGCTGTTCATGGCCATCCACCCGATCGATCTGGCCATCAGCATCTTCGGCGACGTCCAGAGCGTGACTTCGGTCAGCTACGACAGCGGCAAAGCCCTGTCGCTGGGCCTGACTCTGCACTTCACTTCCGGCAAGTGGGCGCAGTTGATGCTCGGCTGCCACGGCCCGCGCATCCAGGAACGCGTGGAGCTCAACGGCGTGATCGGCGGGAAGGACGGCTGTATTTATGTCGACAACGTCACGCAACTGGAAGTGCACACGGCCGGTTTAAGCGGCGTCGACGTGCTGGCGCCGGAACTGGCTGCGATCCGGCCGGAGTTCGAGCTCGCCGACATCAAAATCTGGCGGCCGGATTTTGCCCTCCCGAACATGGGCCAGAATTCGCTTTTCCTCAACGGTTACGCCGGAGAGATCCGCGAATTCGCCGACGCGATTGTAGAGCATCGAATTCCCAGCAATGGGAATGACGCTGCGGTGGCGGCCTTGCGCGTGGTCGATGCGGTGAAGTCGGCGCCCAACGGCACGGTTCATTTGAACGAATTTTACTGATCCAGACGATTAATTAAAAATCTCACCAAATTACTCGTGCGAATTTCGAGCAGGTTTTGTAGGCTACAGGCGTCTAGTTTCGGTGCGGTGAACACTCTGACCCGCATCTTCGCTTTAAGTCGCCTGGACCTTGGACACGATGGATTACAAAGACCTGCTGAAGATCGCTCAATCCACCGGCATTGCCGCTGAGAAGCTGGTGCAGTGGCACCACACGGAAAGCCCGTACTTCATCTCCAAAAACCCCGGCCGCCCCAAGGGAAAGCTCAAGCGCCCCAAAGGCACCCTCTCGATCGGCGACGCGCGGCGCAAGTACGACCTGACCACCGAACAGGTCCGCCTCTGGCGCGAAGAAGGCATGCCCAGTGTGACATTAGGAACACTGGTTGCCATTCGCGAAGCGGATTTGAAGACGTGGATGAAGAAGCATGGGATCGCCTACAAGAGCTGACGGGTTTTAAATCTCGCGCAAAGACGCAAAGAACGGCCAACGGATTGAAGATTAAATTCAAGATTCGCTACGCCGCATCGCCGCACCCTCATTTCTTCCGCAACCCCGGACGGGAAAAGTTCGGGTGTGGCGTCACGCGGCTGCGTCATTTCTTGAGTAGATGGTCCTGGATATGCAACGGCAGCAGAAGCGTCTGTAGTAGAGCAAAAAAGCTCAAAAACAGCACGGCACTCAGTAGTACTCCGCTAATAAGCATGCGCCGGCGACTCCGGCTGATCCATGCGATGTAGACGCCACTGACAATAAGCAGGACCGCATAGAACCGCTCCGCATGGCGGGTGAGGTAATAGATCCCCTTTCCCGGTAGTGATAGTTCTATGCGCAACGCTTGAAAATTAAGCGTATCCACAGCCCAGAAACCGAGCACAGAGACGAGACCTATCACGATCAGTGGCAGCGCAAACACGATGCGATCGCGTGTTGTGGGTACGCCCGCCAGCCATGTTGGAGCGAAGGGTGACGTTTGAACAGAAAGTGGCGCTTGAGGAGAAACCGGGATGGATTGGGGATGCTTTCGCGCCATCCACGCCTCGCTGGCGAAGCTCACGCCTAGCAGCAGCGCCAGCACCGGCGGCGCGGCATTCCAAAGTGTCACTGCGATGCGCAACGTATCCTGGGATTGTATCGCCGTGCGTTGTGCTGCGATTAACAGGCCGACGATGACGCTGGCCGTGAACATCAGCAGCAGCCCCGTGGCCAGATGAATGCGTTGCAGGCTTAACTTGAAATGATCCCGGTGCACACAGAAACAGACAACGAACGCGAGGACGTACGCCACGGCCAGTTGAAAGCCCAACATCAATACGCTCGCGGTTGCTATGATGGAGCTGCCCATCGGTGTCACTAGGGGGCGGCTCGGTGGCTGGGCCATGGCCCGTGCGATCCAATACATGTCCTGTTCGAGAAGCGGCCACAGCAACACCGACATGAGCACAAACGTCGCCGGTTCCGCCAGACCGTACCGTGATGCGTTGACAGGCGAAGTGTCTGGAGGCGTATCCAAAGTGGCCGCCGATCAAGAAATGAATCTGCCGACCGTGATTGCCGTTGCCGTTGCCGACCACCGACGACTTTTAGCCGGACAGACTTGAGCACTTTGAAAGAAGCGCATCAGCCAGCAACCCGCCGAACGCGCTTTACACCCGGCCCACCGCCTTCTCCAACTCGTCCCATCCCAGCTCCAGCGCCACAGGCCTGCCGTGCGGGCAGGTGAACCCATGAGGTCCGGCGCAGCGGCGGTAATCTTCCACCAGAGCCGTCATCTGTTCGATCGTCAGGCGTTCGCCGGCTTTCAGCGCGCCTTTGCAGGCCAGCATGTACGCGGCCTTTTCGCGGAAGCTGTAGCGGTGCTTGGCGCGCGTTAAAGACGGATCGGCGTCGGAGGTTTCACTTAAGGCGTCGAGCACATCCAACACCAGCGCGGCTTTGCTGGCCGAACGGAACAGCGCCGGGACGGCGCGCACGGCGATGGCGCGGTCGCCGAAGAGATCGACGCTGAAGCCCAGATGGGAAAGCAACTGCTGAGCGGCATCATCCTGAGTGAAAACGGAAAGCTGGACGGGGGTCAGGTCGAAAACCTGAGGGACGAGCAGCCCTTGAGCTTCGCCCTGGGCGGTGCTGTGGGCTTTCTTCAGGAACACTTCAAAGAGCACGCGTTCGTGGAGCGCATGCTGGTCGATCAGCTTCACGCCGGTGTCGTCTTCCAGGACGATGTACGCGCCGCCCGCCTGACCCAGCACGCGGAAAGGGGCGGGCGGTTTGGGCGGAGGTGATTGCGGATTGCGGATTGCGGATTGCGGATTAGACGGCGTAAGCGCGGCGGTGGGAATGCGCGCCGCTGCATTGAGCGACGGCAAGGGCGGATTGAATTTGGCCGTTGCGGGCGCTGAATACGGCGCCGCTGCTTCGTGAACGGTTCCAGGCGCCTCAGCAGAAGTTCCACTCGTCGCAACCGTCCCAGCAACCATGTCCCCGCCGGACATCGGTGCGACTTTGCCGGGTGCGTCCCCCGCCAATCCGCAATCCGCAATCCGCAATCCGCAACCGGCCGAATTTTGAACCGCAGGCTTTGCGGCCAGCACGTCCGGCCCGTCAATCCGCAATCCGCAATTCTGTCCGTCGTCCGCGCGCGGCCACAGATCAAACGTCTGCTGCCGCTCGTCCACGCGCGGCGCGCCCAGCGGCACATGCGGCTGAGCCGGCACGGCGGATTCACTGCGCCGGAAGGCAGAGATTCCCTCGTTGCCGCACGCGCGCCGGATGGCGTGGTGGAGCAGCGCGTAGACCAGGCCGGGGATGCGGAAGCGGACTTCGGTTTTCGTCGGATGAACGTTGGCGTCGACGTCGGCGCCGGGGAGTTCGAAAAAGAGCACCGCCAGGGGGTAGCGCTTGGGCGGGAGCAGATGGCGGTAGGCTTCCATCAGAGCGCTGGTCAGGGTGCGGTCTTTGACGGGGCGGCCGTTGACGGTCAGGTACACGGCCGAACGGTTGGGACGCGTGATCGCCGGGGGCGAGATCAGGCCATAGACGCGGTAGCCGGCGGGAATTTCGGGCAGGTCGATGGCGCCAGGCGGGAGCTGGATTTTTTCATCCACGCTCTCGCCGGGGATCTCGCGGGCGGTGCCGATCGCATCGAGTTCCAACAACTGTTCGGTGTTGGAACGGCCGAGCAGTTCGCGGGCGCGCTTCACGTAATGCCGAATGTCGAATGTCGAATGTCGAAGCGCTGACGCGGCGGCGGCGATTGCGTCCGGCGTGCCGGAAGTGACTGGAGAGACCGGGGCGACGGAGAAGACTTCGCGGCGGTCTTGCAGCAGGGTAAAGCCGGCGTCGGGGCGGGTCAGGGCCAATCTCAGGAGCGTGTCGGTGCAGGCGGCGGCTTCTGAACCGGGGCCTTTGAGGAACTTCTTTCGAGCGGGCAGATTGTAAAACAGGTCGCGGGCTTCCACCGTCGTGCCGTAGGCTCCGGCGGCGTCTTTGACCTCCGGCTGAGCCGGCTCGCCGCCGTCGATTTCGATGCGGCTGGCGCTTAAGGCCTGGCGCGTGCGCGTGGTGATGGAGAAGTGCGCGATCGACGCGATCGAGGGGAGGGCTTCGCCGCGGAAGCCCAGCGTAGTCAGCAGGGGCAGTTCGTCGGCGCTGCGGATCTTGGAGGTGGCGTGTTCGAGCACGCACAATTTCAAGTCGGCGGGGGACATGCCCCGGCCGTCGTCGCTGACCCGCACGAGATCCAGGCCGCCGCCGGCGATATCGACGGTGATCCGGGCGGCTCCCGCGTCGAGGGCGTTTTCGACCAGTTCTTTCACCACGCTAGCGGGGCGTTCGACCACTTCGCCGGCGGCAATGCGGGAGGTCACCGCCGGAGGCAGCACGCGGATGAGCGGACCGGTGTCGGTGGTCAGCGCAAGGTCGAGGTCGGCGGTGTTGGGCATCGGGTGTGAATTCAAAATTTAAAAGTAAACATTCAAAAACGCACGCGGATTGGACTGCCTTCCGTTTTACCGGAAGGGCCGGGAATACCATGGTCTTTTTTTGAGGCTTTTTTGACCCCTATTGGAGTCGGGTGCTCACTTCATTCAAACACACGCTAAGGACCGCGTGCGTTTTTGAATTTATAATTTTGAATTTTGAATTCCCACCGCCTCTTGCAACCCGCGCGTCGTATTCGCGGGGTGCTCAGAACACGCCCAACGCCGTCGCCTTGTCGTCGACGACCTGGAAGATCTGTGTCAATCCCAGCAGGTCGAAGACTTCGCGCACGTTGGCGGTGGGGTTCATCAGCACGATGTTGCCCTTGTGTTCGTGCGCTTCCGAGAGAGCTCCGATGAAGACGCCGGCTCCGGCGGACGAAATATATTCCACTTCCGAGAGGTCGACGACAATCTTGTAGCGGTTCTGCGTAAAGAGGTCCGCGATCGTCTCTTCCAGCCGTTCAAAGGTGTGCGCATCCAGATAGCCGCTCAAGGTGACCATCACCACGCCCTTTTCCGGCAGCAACTGCGTTCCGATTTTAAATTCGTCGACGGCCATCGTCGTTGACTCCTCCCGAAAATTCCATTCCTTTAAGTAGCATCAAAGGTGCCTACCGTCCAACTCTAGATCGCAAAACTGGAATCCGAAAAGCGGTAATCGGGATTCGGGAATCGGCATTCGCCGCGCCCCGCCTTCACGATTCCCCATCCCAGTTCCCGCTTCCCCCGTTTTTCGATTTCCCGCTGTTACGATTCCCGATTCCCGAATCCCGCCGTTCCCAACTTCACTTCTTCACTGGCGCCACCGTCGCCGCCGTCGTCCGGTCCACATACTTCACCATCTTCAGTTCGTTGTGAACGCCCTGCTTGTAGGTGTAGTGAATTTCGTCCATGATCCGGCGCATCAGGAAAATGCCTAAGCCGCCGGTGTTGCCCTTCTTGACGTGTTCGCGCATGTCGACGTCGGGGGCCTTGCGCGGATCGAAGGCCATGCCGTGGTCGCGGATAATCACCAGCAACCGTTCGGGGGTGGCATCGAGGATCACCTGGACGTCCTTGGTCACGCGCGCATGAGCTTCCAGGTGTTCGTAGGCGTGTTCCATGATGTTGGCGACGGCTTCGTCGACGGCCAGCGCGACGAGGTTGGCCTTGACGGGCGTGAACATGTCCTTCCCGAGCACCTCGGTGACAGCCTGCCGGACCTGAGCCAGATAACTGGTGTTGGCCGGTACGGACAGTTCGCGGTGAATGAGCTTCGACATGGCTGATTCCCAGTGCGGCGCGCTAAAGCGCGAGGGGCCAGGGGTCAGGGGCCAGGGGTCAGAAGTTCGACCGCCCGTCGCCGGAACACTGTTTTTCGCCCTTCGTCGGATCTAACGCAACTCGACCGTGCCCCTCCTTTAGCCCCTTCGTCTTTCCGTTACTTCTCTCACTTCTCTCTCTTCTCTTACTTCTCGTTCATTCCACTCAACCGCCCTGCGCGCACTTCATCCCATCTACCGCGCTCACTTCTGACCCCTGGCCCCTGACCCCTAACCCCTCGCGCGCCAGCGCGCCGCGCTTACACGATGCGGAACGTGGTGATCGTAATATCATCGTGCTGTTCGGCGCGGCCTTTATGGTCTTCCAGCGCTTTGACCAGCAAGCGCACGTATTCGTTCGACGGGGCGGTGGCGTATTTCAGAGTAAAGGCGTCGAGCGCTTCGTCGCCCCATTCGTCGCGGTCTTCGTTCATCGCTTCGACCACGCCGTCGGTATAGAGCACCACGCGGTCGCCGTGGAGCAACCTCACCTTTTGTTCGCGGATGGTGCGGTTGAAGACGGGACCCTTGTCGAACCCTAAAGCGATGCCGTTGGGGCGCACTTTTTCGATCGTGTTGGTGGCGGCGCGCCAGATCAGCATCGGGTTGTGGCCGGCGGAGGCCACGGTCATGTCGCGGGTGCGCAGATTTAAAATCGCGTACATGGCGGTGACGAACATGCCGCGCTTGATGTCGCGCGCGACGTGGAAATTGGTCTTGGAAAGCACATCCATCGCCGACATGTTGTTGACGGCCATCATGCGCAGGACCGTGCGCATCTGCCCCATCACCATCGAGCCGGGGATGCCCTTGCCGGCCACGTCGGCCACCACGAAGGCCAGATGTTCGGCGTCGCCGACGGGGATGAAATCGTAGTAGTCGCCGCCCACTTCCTTGGCGCAGTGGTAGGCGGTGGAGATGTCGATGCCCGGCAGGTTGGGCAGTTTTTCAGGCATCAGCTTGGCGTGAATGGCCTGAGCCGTATTCAGTTCGCTGGCGATGCGCTCCGAATCGCGTTCCTTCTCGCGGGCTTCGCGCAGGTTGCGCGTCATGCGGTTGAAGGCCATCGCCAGCAGTCCGATTTCGTCCTGCGTTTCGCTGGGCACGGTGCTCTCGTGGTCCAGGTCGCCCTGCGAGACGATGTTGATGTCTTCGACCAGGCCGTTGATCGGCTGGGTGATGCGGAAGCCCATCGCCATCGAGAGGCCCACGCCGGCGCCGACAAACAGCAGCCCGACCATGACCAGATTTTTAGTCAGCTTGCCCACCTCTTCATCGATGGCGCTGGCCGAGAGCACAATGCTGGCAGACGAATACATCTTTTCGGAATCGGTGCCCGGAGCGGGTTCCAGCGGCACGCGGAACAGCAGGCAGCTCTTGCCGCCGTATTCGATCCAGTAGACGTTGGCACCCTTGTCGGCGTAGTTGGTCTGCACCAGCTGCCCGTGAGTGAAACTGTTGGCCGTGGAAGGCGTGGCGTCGCCGTCGGAGGCGCGCACGATCGGCGAGGCCGGGTCGTTTGAGGCGCTGGCCGATCCGAAGATGGCCACGTCCTGGATGCGCGGGTCGCCGTCGCGGATGCGGCGCAGGTAATCGCGGTCCTTTTTGTACTCGGGATTGGCCGGGTCGCGGTAGCGGCCGACGAGGCTGGAAAATTCCGCGTCGCGTTTGCCGATCATGTCCTTGACCACGTGCTGGCCGAAGGCGTTCAGGACCAGCACGTCCTGGTAGCCGGAACGGATGATTTCTTCGAGCATGTGAGCGCGCAGGTCGCGGATCGAGAAGACGCCAAAGAGCATGGTGATCAGGACGGAGACCAGCAGGGTGAAGATCGAGAATTTCATCGCCAGCGACCAGCCGCGCCGCCGCAGAGCTCCGATCGATTCCCCTTCTCTTCCGGCCCCGCCGCGCGTGGTGCTGCGGGCCGAGCGCGTCAAGCCTTCGCTGCCACCGTCTTCACCGCCGTGAGAGGGAGTTTCCTTGCGCCGGCCGCTGGGGGATTTGCGTTTGGGCGGGCGCATCGAGGGGGTGGTCCGCGGCTGCGCCGTCGCACCACTGGCTCGAGCTGCGCGGGGATTGTTTCCGTGAGCGGGCGCAGGAGCCGGGGCCATCACTTCTTCGGGCTCGGAGCTGATTTCGTCGGCCGACGAGACTTCTTCGACTTCGCTGTCATCAGCGGCCGGAGCGGCAGGGGCGGCGGGAGCGGGCTTGTGTCCCGTTTTGGTGCTGCGGCGCGACAGTGCCACGGACTTTTTTTCGACCTCCCTGATCAGGCTGTGCCGATTTTCACCGGCGCTTCACGAGCCTGCACTTTTTCAAGCATCATCAACCATCACGCGCACTGTGTGGCGCGCGACGCGCAATCTGTTCTTCCGCGAGTTCTAACAGCAAACGTTAGAGTAATTTAAAGTCTAAGAATTAGAAATCAAAAACACTCATTTCAACGCCACGCATTCAAAATTCTACGCACGTGTGAACCGCCGAAGTCCTCGTGCCACCGCCTGCACACTCAGCCTTCAAAAGCAAAAGCGATTGCAGCTCTTTTCTATCCCTTCCGCCGGCGCCGTTCGGATCCCGAGCGCTTGCGCGGCGGACCGGGCGTGCTCGGAACGATGGTCAGCTCCGCCTGAGCGGCCGCTTGGCCGGAGGTCAGCAGTAGCGCGTCGCGTTCCTGTTTCAGACGCGCCATGTCGTCGCCGCCGGAGGGCGACGCCTGCGGCCGTGAGCGCGCGCCGAAGGTGCCGGCCGGAGCCGCTCCCGGAATTCCCGGCAACCGGGGAGCTCCGACGCCCGCCCCCATCGAGAGCGGCACGGCGATGGGCCGGACTTGGTTGGCCATGGAGCGGTTCAAGCCCGACCCCGGTTCGGTCATCGTCACGCGGTTACGCCCGCCGCTCTTGGATTTGTACAGCGCCTCGTCGGCCAGTTGAATCAGCATGCCGCGGTCGGTCGCGTCGTCGGGGAAACAGGCCAGGCCGAAACTGGCGGTAATCTGTAAATCCACCCCTTGAGCCGACTGGATTTTCAAATCCTCCACGGCCTGGCGCAGACGCCCGGCGACTTCCAGCACCTTGGGCCGGTCGATTTCCAGCAGGATCACCGCGAACTCTTCGCCGCCGTAGCGCGCCACGAGATCGACGGTGCGGACCTGGCGCACCAGCAGCCGCGAAAGTTCCTGCAAGACCCGATCGCCGCTCTGGTGACCGTGCGTGTCGTTGACGTTCTTGAAGTGATCGATGTCCAGCAGCACCAGCCCCAGGCTGCGGTGGCCGTAGGTGGCGATGCGGTTGAGTTCCTGCGAGAGCTGCGCTTCGAAGTGGCCGCGGGAGGCCACGCCGGTCAGGTCGTCGATGATCGAACGGCGGTAGAGCGCTTCGTTGCGCAGGCAGATGGCCAGCATCTTGGCCAGGATGTTCAGAAACTCCAGGTCCTCTTCGGTGAACGGCTGGCGCGAGAGCCGCGGCCCCAGTAGCAGCAATCCTTCCAGCACCGCGCCGGGCGCTTCGACGTCCTGAACCAGCGGCACGACCAGGTCGAGTCCCAGGTCTTTCAGGCCCGCGGCGTCGGGGGATTCCAGCGCGGCCTTGGGCACTTCATTGAGGAAGAAACAGAAGCGGCGTTCCAGTGCAAACTGGCACAGCAGCCCGTCGGTGGGCAGCGTCACCTTGGCGTCGCGCACCCCCTGAGCCGCTGAACAGGTCAGCGCTCGGTCTTCGGCCAGGAGCCTCCGTACGATCAGCAACCGCGGCGTGGCGAAATGTCCGGAGACGGTGCGGAGGAGATAAGTCTGCATCGCCGCCACGTCCAGGGCTCGAGCCGAGGTTTGGCCGACGATTTCAAAAAGTGTCGCGAAATCGTGCTGCTGCTTGCGCAGGCGTTTGCGCAGGATTTCCGCTTCGTGTTCGACCAGGGCCGACCACTGCGCCAGGCGCTTGATGTCTTCGGAGGCACCGGTGGCGGCGCGCTGGCAGAGGGCGTTCAACTGAGGGGAGACGCGCAGGCTGGCCGGCAGCGACGACGAGCGTCCGCTGCGCGCTTTGGCTTTCGCCTCGGCTTCCGCATCGGCGTTCACGGGTGCCAGTTCCCCCGGCACCGCCGGAGAGAGCCCCGACTCCACGGCGCTCTGCGCCGCCTTCTTTGTTTCGTCGCCGTCCATTGCAGCCATCACATCACCGTCCCGTCCGCGTTGCGGATAGCTTAAAACGTAAGCCGCTGATCCTACACAGCTTCCACGATTCACAAGACCGGAAAAACCTGCTTGTGCGTCTTCAAGGTGCCGTGTCGGCAAACGTAAAAAGCAAACGCCGTGCGCCAACAACACATTGTGCATATCGTATTCGGTAAGTTGGTCTGGGTCAATGCGCTACGTGCAATAAAAATATTATCGGCCATTCCCGCGGCACAACTGTCGCAACCTGCACCGCTTATAACCTTACTAACGAGAAGCTAATTGGTCCAATAAGGGACGTATTGCCGACGCGATAAACGGAAATGAGTCATGGGTCATCGGTCATTTTTCATTTAACGGCGCTTCGCCGTTGGCTAATGTACCTCCTTAAAAATTGCGCTGATATTCAAAACAGATACTTTCTTCAGAGAGCCATAATCTTCCGTATCCGGTTCACCGTCTCCGTCTGCTTCTCCACGTCGCCGCCGACTTCGCTGACCAAGGCGCCATCGAAGCCGATGGCGCGCAGTTCGGTCATCGTCGCTTTCCAGTTGCAGTCGCCGTCCATCAGCTGCAGCCACTGCGCGCCCTGGCGTTTGTATTCCTTGACGTGAACTTTTTTGATGCGGTGCTGGAGTTCCTTGATCCACATCTCGGTGAAGCCGTAGTGGAGCAGATTGGCGGTGTCGAGGTAGAAGCCGATCCACGGCGAGCCGACGTCATCGATGAACTGGCGCGCTTCGCGGGGCGAGAGCAGGAATTTGTTCCAGACGTTTTCGATCGCGATGGCGCAGCCGCTTTTTTCGGCGACAGGGGCGAGTTTCTTCAACGCGTCGCGGCAGTCGTTCCAGGCGCGTTCGTAGGTGTCGGCCGCTTCCAGCATGCCCGGATGGAGGAGCATCCCGTCGATCTTCAGCGCCTGGGCGATCTCCAGTCCGCGCCTTAAAACCGCGCTGCGCTTTTCACGTTCGCTCTCTTTGGGCGAGAGCAGGGATCCGGAGTCGGTACGCGTGGCGATGAGCGAACAGATTTCCAGTTCCGCCGCGTCGCAGGCTTTCTTGACGTCTTTTAGTTCTTGAGGCGACGCGTCGATCGACGGTCCGGCGTGATTTTTGTCGTCGGAGAAGACCAGCTCGATCGCTTCGTAGCCGCAGGATTTCGCCTGCTGGAGGTCTTCCTGAAAGTTCTTGCGGGGCAGGCAGAGTTGGGTGATGCCGGGCTTCATTCGCTGCGCTCCTAACAGAAGGACTGAGGGCCGAGGACTGAGGTTCGCGCTCAGGCCTGAACGGAAACCGTGCTTAAGGAATCCCTTTGAATGTGTCAAAAATTATGGAACGGCAATAGCTTCGTGCGGTATCTCAATCCTCGTCCTATCGTCGATACTTATTATTCCGATTCCCCGACCGGTTCGGCCGCCGGCCGTTGGCCCCACCGAGCGGGCGGCGCTGGCCGGGACGCAGGGGGCGCTTGATCTGGCCGACCTGCGGTTTTTTGGCGATGGAGCTCAATCCGAACTGCACCTTCTTCAGCGCCTCGGCGATTTCGGCGGGCGTCTGGAAACGCTCCTTGGATTCGCGCGCCATCATCCGCATCACCACGTCCGCGAGACTCTGCGGCAGATCCGGATTCAGTTCGCGCGGGTCGGGCGTGACGGCGACCAGGCGGCGCGAGAGCACTTCCTTGGGGCTGCCACCCTGGAATGGCGGCTCGCCGGTGAGGCAGTGGAAGAGACAGCAGCCCAGCGAGTAGATGTCCGCTTGCGTGTTGACCGGCAGGCCCTTGGCCTGTTCGGGCGCGACGTAGTATGCGTTCTCGCCGTCGAGGAAGCGGGTGTGTTCGTCCTTGGTCAGTCCCAGTTCGGAGAGCTTCGCCTGCCCGTCGTCGCCGACGAGCACCGAGTTGGGGCGGATTTCGCGGTGGATCACGCCGGCGCGGAAACCGTAGTCCAGCGCCGCGGCAATCTGGACGAAGACCTTCACGGCCTCCTTCGCGTCCAGCCGTCCGCCTTCGCATTCGTCCATCCATTCGTCGAGGCGCTGGCCGTCGACGTATTCCATCGAGTAGTAGTACGTCTCGCCGCTCTTGCCGACTTCATGCACGCGGATCAGATTCGGATGATTCAAGCGGCCCATGGCTCGAGCCTGCGTCAGGAATTCTTCGACGAAGCGCTGGTCCTTGGTCTTCTCCGCCGGCAGCACTTTCAGCGCGACGGTGCGGTCCATGGAGATCTGATGCGCTTTGTAGACGATGCCCATCGAGCCTTCGCCGATCACCTGGGTGATCTTGTAGCCCTTGATGTCTTTGAGTTCTTTGCGGAGCACCGTTGCACCGAGGCCCTGGATCAGCGCCTGGCGTTCGTCGACCACGGGCGCGGCGACGCCGGAGCTGACAGGGAGGTCGATGTTCGAGCCGGGCGGTTCGAGTCCCAGGTCGTCCATGGCTTCGAAGTCGGCCGAACCGATCTGCGGGACTTCGCCCGACGCGATGGCCGCCTGGGGCGGTTCGTCGGTTTCGATTTCCATCGGCGCGTCGACGGATTCGTCGGGGTTGCTGCCGTGGAGGCCGTTGTGCCCATTGCCGTTCTGGACCTGCACGGGCAACGCTCCGCCTTCCATCAGGTGGCGGAGGACCATGGTGCCTTGCGAGGCGCTGAGCCAGCCCTTGCCGACGAGGATGCGCGCCATGGAGGGCACTTCGCCCCCGGCGTTGACGTAGCGCTGGTAGAGCGCGATGCCGGCGCGGACCTGTTCGGGCGTGACAAAATGCTGGCTGGCCGCGACTTGCGCGAATTGAATCTGTTCGGTGGGAACGGACGTTGCCATAGGTAGTGGTTTAAGCTTCTTTCGCGAGCCTGTCAAGGTTGAAGATCGTGCACCTCGCGGGGAAGAACGCGGTGCATGTGACAGAATGTTACAAAATGTTACCGGATTTGGGCCTCCTTCATAGATGCACATCGAGCATGCAACGGTGGTTTGACTTGTCCAGATCCGTCCGGCGAAAGTGGTCGGTGGTCGGTTGGGAGCGTACTGCATATGCAGAGCGGAATCCTTGACGTGCGGGCGTTCGCGAGTTCGAACGATGAGTCCGGCTAAAAGTTGTCGGTAGCAGCGTTGCGATAAATCGATGTCCCGACTATTGGCAGGCACGTTTGAAAGAGAGCATCGCATAATTTCCTATACTATATAAGCGGTCATTGAATGCAAAAGTCAAGTGTTATTTTGAAGATTTGATAAAAAGATTTTATAAGATAGGTGATGCAGCGGGTGCTCGAGGTGCGGGCGATTTGGGGTAGTTTGAATTCCTTCGGGGGATCGCGTGATTTGCGTTCTGTGGGGCTGGGGAGGGGTTGAGGTGTCGAATGGCATTTCCATCGGGTTGAGGTTGCGGAGTGGCGCAGAGGCTTCTGCGGACGCGTTTTTGGCTATGCTGGACGCGAAGCGCGGATGATGCTGTTACCGACCACTTTTGGTCGGATCGGTGGTTGAACTCGGACGAGGAACTACGCAGCCATAGTGCGGACGTCTACGCCGGAACCCCCGACCGACCACCGACAACCTTTAGCCGGACTGAGGGCCGAAGGCCCGGCGCTATACCAGACTGGGGCAACGCCCCAGAGCCTATCGCTCCATCCGTCTCGGTTTAGGGCTGAAGGCCCGAACTAGCTCTGGGAAATTGTGTATGGTGTTATCAGAACCCGCGATAGTTGGTCACCCGCCGGGCTTAAGCTGCCGATCGCTGAAGCAACGCCCGCGCGCACAGACCGATCGATGGCCACCGCGCAGTCTATCCGCCTCTCTGATTTCTCAGACGAAGCTTTACTCGCGCGCGTGCCTGAAAATTCGCACGAAGGGCGTTCGTCACCAGCTCTGAATTAATAGAAAATGGTCCCCATCACCCCGTTTAGTTCCTACCGAGTGCGTATGCTTTTTTACAGACGTCTGTAAAAGTTTGTTCTTATGGAATTACCTGAGGAAGTCGATATCGTGAGTAATATGGCCAAGTCGATCAAAGCGCTAATTACGCCCGATCTTCTGATTTGGGGACGCGAGACTGCTGGATTTAGTACCGTAACGGCGGCCGAAAAACTTAAAGTTTCAACGGTGATTTTACAACAATGGGAGTCTGGTGAAAAAGCGGTTACGTTTAGCGAACTGAAGCGGATCGCGTCTCTATATCATCGTCCAATTGCAGTCTTTTACCTCGCTGAACCCCCTAGTGGATTTGATACAATTCGTGATTTTAGGCGGCTTCCTGACGGAGAGCCTGTCGAATTTTCACCGGCACTTTTATTTTTGATCAGGCGCGTAAAGGAACGGCAGGAATGGGCGCATGAACTAAGAAAAGAGATGGCGGTTGGTGTTTGTTCTTTTGTTGGTAGCAGCCCGGAGTCAGAAACAATAACCCAGTTAGCGCAACGAATGCGCAAAACGTTTGGGATTCACATCGCCGAACAGAAGTCGTGGAGAAGCGTAGAAAATAGTTTCCGGACATGGCAGAAAGCGGTAGAGGCTAAAGGGATTCTCGTCTTTCAATCAAGTACAGTGGCTATAGACGAAATGCGAGGCTTTGCGATCGCAGACGAATTTGCTCCGGCTGTATTGGTCAACTCGCAGGATGCGAACGCTGGACGTCTCTTCACACTCATGCATGAGCTTTGCCACATCTTTTTGGGAATTGATGGTGTGTCCGATATGACGCCAGTTTTTCAGCCCAGCACGGAAGTTCAGAAAATCGAAACTTTCTGCAATGCTGTTGCGGCTGAGTGCTTGGTCCCGCTTGAAGATTTTAATGAAGAGGCGCAAAGATTTGACTGGAGTGGAAACTTGCGAGCGGCGATAGATGGTCTTGCGGGGCTGTATTCCGTAAGTCGAGACGTTATCGCGCGCCGAATGTTGCAAGCACACATGATCGAGTGGGACGACTTCGTCGACGCGCGTGAGTTTAACCGAAAACAGTATGCGGAATTCGTCAGCCGCAGGAAAGAGTCTGTCAAAGAATTGCGAATCCCACGCGTGACCATGGTGCTTAGGGATACAGGCCGCGCTTTTCCGCGCTTGGTGTTCCAAGCCTACGCAGATGAGTTAGTGAGTACGGGAGATGTGGTCGGATTACTGGATTTGAAACTTAAATATTTTGAAGAGATGAAGAACACGATTTCCGTCGGGGAATAGAATGGTTTTTTGTCTCGACACTAACGCATTCATTGAACCATGGCATCGGCGGTATCCGATAGATGTCTTTCCAGGGTACTGGGAAGGAATTGATGCGTTTGCGGCGCAAGGCCGAATTGTTTGCACGGATCAGGTCTTCGATGAACTTACAAGGGTCGAAGACGGACTTCTTACTTGGGCTAAAGATCGGAAAGACAATTTTTTTCGAGCGCCGGATGATGGCGTGCAAGTAATTCTTCGAGAGATTATGCATAACCACCCGAAATTGGTGGATGCTAAAAAAAATCGTAGCGGAGCTGATCCTTGGGTGATTGCGCAAGCGGAGGCTGCTAATGCAGTTGTTGTTAGCGAAGAAGGATCTGGAGGATCACGTGTCCGAATTCCAGACGTCTGTCGTGCAAGGAAGGTACAATGTATTTCTATACTTCAAATGATACGGGAAATGAATCTTAAGTTTTGAGGTGGCTTCGATTTCGCTCTTTCAGAGCTTTTGAATTGCGCGGATTATTTTCCAGGGGCGGCGCCCCTGGCTTTCGCATTTCAGCCCGTTGGGCTGGCGTAGGTGGAATACCGAACTGGTGCATATTTTACAACGAATTACATCTGTTTCGGTTCGCAGGGATCTTTTAGAATCGGGGCATGGACAGCAGTTTCGAATCGAGCGAAGTGCTCTTTCGCCAGGGCAAGTTTGTTGAATTGTTGCCGCTGGCGCAAAAGCGGGTTGATGCGGCTGCAGCGGGGGCGCAGGCGGATCCTGCTGGATTTGCGGCGCGCCTGTTTTTTCTCGCGGAAGTTCAGCGCAAATTGGAGCAGTACACTCCTGCTCAACAGAATTTCAACGCGGCGCTGGCACTGCAACAGCAGCACCTCGGGTTGGGGCACGCGGAGACGGCGCGGACGCTGAACGGGCTGGCAGAATGCCACGTGGGACTGGGGCACTACGCGCAAGCGGAATCCTTCTGCAACCAGGCGCTGGAGCTGCGGAGAAAATGGGCCGGCGAAAGCCCGATCGCTCTGGCCGAAAGCTTGCGGGTCATGGCGCAGATCCAATTGGAACTCGCTCATCCCGATCGCGCGGCTGAATTGAATGATGAGGCCTTGAGCCTTCACGCGGCCAGTGCGCGGAAAGACCCGCAGGAGTACGCGCGCAGTTTGATGGTCAAAGTGGTGCTTCTGAAATTGGCGAAATCCAGCGCGGCGCTCCCGGCCGCCGAAGAAGTGTTGAAAATTCGTGAAGAGGCGCTGGGCAAAGCGCATCCTGAATTCGCCGGCGCGCTTAATGAACTGGCACTTCTTCACTATGCGGCAGCGCGGTTCGCCGCCGCGGAGCCGCTTTTTCTACAAGCAGTTGAGATCTGGCAATCCTGCTACGCCGGATTGCATGTGGATGTGGCGGTGGGGTTGGTCAATCTGGCGGGCATGTACCAGGGAAAGGGCGAATACAAACGGGCTGAAACTTTGTACGTTGAATCCCTCCGGATTCTGAAGGCCGTCGTCGGCGCTGAGCATCCCAAATACGCGACCCTGCTGAACAATCTAGCTGTGCTGAATGGAATGATGGGCAATTATGCGGCTGCCGTGGATCGGTATGAGGAATGTTTGAACGTGAAAGAACGAACGCTGGGCGTCGAGCATCCCGGGTATGCTGCCACGCTGAGCAATTTGGCAATGATTCATGATAACAGGGGCGAATACGCCAAAGCAGAAACCATGCTGCTACGGTCAATCGACGTAAAAAAACGGGCGCTGGGGATGCAGCATCCGGAGCTGGCCCCCGTTCTGATCAATCTCGCTTGTGTGTATTTCAAGATGGCGCAGTATTCAAAAGCCATTGTGACGAATCACGAAGCTCTTGCCATCATCGAAAAGTCGACCGGTCACGAACATCCGCTGTATGCCACCGGGATCAACAATCTCGCACAGTATCTCGAAAAGAGTGGCGATCTCACCCGCGTTGAAGAATTGCATCAGAAAGCGCTGGAGATTCGAAAACGAGTGCTTGGTGTTTCGCATGCCGAGTACGGCATGAGTTTGAATAATCTGGCGGCGTACTATCAAAAACAGGGAGATTATGACAAGGCCGAACGCCTGTTCACTGAGGCGGTGATTGTCAAGAAAGCGGCGCTGGGCGAGTGGCATGTCGACTATGCGGACGCGCTGAATAATCTGGCCACCAACCTGTACGCCCGACGCCGGTTCAAGGACGCTCAGCCATTACTGGAAAACGCGTGTGACATTGTGAAAAAGTCGCTCGGTGGGGCGCACCCGAAATTTGCGAAGTTCAGCAACAACCTATCCAATGTCTATAACGGCATGGGCGAGACCCGAAAAGCGCTCGCGTTGAGGGAAGAGTCTTTGCGGGTGCGCCAAACGTCGCTGGGGGCCGCGCATCCCAATTGCATCGTCGCTCTGAACAACCTGGCCTTCTTGTATGTACAAATTCGCCAGTTCGAAAAGGCTGAACCGCTTTTGCGGGAAGGTCTGGCGGTATGCGAAAAGAATCTGGGGAAAGAGCACCACGACTATGCGGTGTGTCTCAACGGACTCGGTAATCTCCACGCGAAAAAACGTGACTTCGATCAGGCTGAACCGCGACTGAAGGAGGCGCTTGCGATTTTTCAGCGGATTGGGCCGCAGAGCCGCATTTGTGCGGAGTGCGCGCGCAACCTCGGAAACATGTATGCCGCGCAGATGCGCCATGACCTTGCGATTCCGCTGCTGCGGCAGGCGCTGAAGATCGATCGGGCAGTGGTGGCGGCTCAGGATCCGCTGCAGGCTCAAAATCTAAAGCAATTCACGGTGCTGCTGCTGGCGGAGCGGCAATGGCCAGAACTGGTCGAAGTGATCAATGAGCAACGCGAAGCCCGAGGCCGGGCGAAACTGATGCCGTGGCAGGAAGTGATGCTGCGCTGGCTGCCGTGGATTTTCCTGCCGGGGTGAGGCAACGCTCAACGCATGCGTCTGAAAACGGCCTCAGACGCATGGCACCCACGTTTTGGGAGCAAGACGAGAGCGGTGTTTCTTGAGCGAGGCCAGCCGCCAACTTTAACCATGATCGGGGTTCGCGCGCGGCTTCGATGTCGCTCTTTCAGAGCTTCTGAAAATCGCACGGATTGGTTCCAGGGGCGTTGCCCCGGGCTTTCGCATTTCAGCCCGTTGGGCTGGAGGGGGCGGCGCGTTCTGGGCGCACGGGGGCTCACGTCGTCAATTGCAGCGCGTTTCTTCTCGCGATACGTTCTCAGCGCCATTTAGACCTTATAAAAAGGGGGAAGAATGCAAACCTTACACAGGGCGGCTGTTGTTCTTGTATTGTTGATGAACTTCACCAGTCACGCCGCGGAGGCGAAACCAGAGGCGAAGCATCCGCCCAGCAACAATCAATGGAGCGGATTTCCGGTCGGATCGTGGACGGACGAAGAGGCAATCTCGACGCAAGACGGGAAGACTACATCCCGGCGAATGAAATTGATGGTCACCGGGATTGCGGCAAATGGCGCCGTCAGTATGCAAAACTTCCGGCAGTCGGACAACCATTGGATTCGGGAAGATTACGCTTCAAATTCGGGAACAGGGGCGCGTATTACTCCTGCCGGGTTTCTAGCCAATCCCGATGCCGAACAAATCATCTTCGAGGACGGCAAAGTACAAAAATTTGTGCAACTGGCCGAATGGAAGGGCGAGAAGAAGGACGACGAAGATTTGAAAATCGGCACTCAGACGGTGCATTGCCAGGTGTGGGTGTGGACGAACGGTACAGGCGAAAACCAAGCGAGCGTGACCCTCTGGCGTGGAGCAAAAGTACATGTTCCCGGGCATCTGGAATTCTTCGGACACAGCGAACTGACTCTTTACCCCGAACCGGATGTCGTCCAGGTGATTTGGAAGAAAGGCTCCGCCGCTCCGGTGACAGGTCGCGCGGACTCGCTTGATGAGACGCTGAAAATCGGTGACAAGACGATCGCATGCGTGACGTGGAAAACAACAGCGGCAGGCATGAATCAGACCTACTGGCTCAGCGACGAAATTCCCGGCAGAAAAGCGAAATGTGAGCGACGGAAGGCGGGGAGTGATCAGATCGTCGGCGGGGAAACCGTGGTCGATTTTAAAGTCGGGGGTGATCCACTTCCGCCGGATCAGGTCAAAAGTAAAGTCGGGGCGTGGGCCGGCGCAGCCATGGGTGCGTGGACGGAACAAATCTCGAAGAACCTGACTTCGGGCAAAAGTGTCAAGTCGCGGCAGACGCTGCTCGGGTTTACGCCAGATGGGTATGCAGTACTTGAACACATGGAATTGGGTGACACGGCTTCCGGAGTCGCTACCACTTCGCTCGATCTGCCTCCACCGGAGGTCACCGACATGAACGCGAAACTGCAGACGGAGCGAGCGTCGACGATGAAAGTGGCGGCCGCTGAAATTTCGTGCGCAGACAAAACGTACTCGGGCCAGGATCAATGGGCGCGGCCATGGAAAGTCACCGTGGGAAGTTGCCCTGCGGTAACTCTGCCCGAACGCTATTTGGACAGCCAGCTGATGGTCATCCGCTTGGGAAAACAAACAGTCAGTCTTGCGGTGGACGCACAGCGCTGTTCGATAGTACGGCGCGTGGTGGATTTGAATGACGTGGTCCAGATTGGCGGCAAGCCGGTTAAGTGCGTCAAAGAGGAGCAAATCCTGCGGGGTGGGGAAAATGCTTTTCAATCCACCTTCTGGTATTCGCTGGAGGTGCCGGGGGGATTCGTTAAGAGCCTTCAATCCAATCCGTCGTATGACGGGACGCCGTTGCTCAGCGAGACGGCAGTAACGGATTTCTTCTTGGGGAAGTGACCGTTACACCGCGGCGATCCGGGCCTGCAGGGACAAATGAGACGTTAACGCTCAGTCGCCTTGAGCCTACTTCCGCAATGTGTGGCAGGTGCCGTTCCAGGTTTCTTTTCGCTCGCTGATTTTGCCGTCTTTGAAAACAATCTGTAGTCGGGTTTCAAAGCCATAAAAATTGAACGTCAAGCCGCTGCGCTCAGAAAAATCCGTTCGTATCAGATTGGAGACGTCGTTGGTATTCATTCCTACCAGCAGCTGATCCACGATCTCCCGCGGCGCGGAGTAATCGACTCCAAATTCACTCCTGAATACTTCTGCTTGCGGTTGCTGAGCGCCAACGTGGTGAATGATCGGGGTGATAAGTCCATCTTCGTAAACAAGGTCGCTTTCAAGAATTCCGGCGTGGTCCCAGATCCTCGTTCGGCCGTGACGCAATCCGGCGTGCCATTGCGATTCTTCTCGGAGCTGTGCTTCGTTCGTCGTATAGATGCAGGATAGTCCTTCCTTTTTTCCATTCTTAAAATGCGCAAAGCTCCGCACTTTTCCGAGGTGGAAATCCAAGGAGAAGCCACGGTCCAAGCTTTCGCCTAAACCAGAGACGAAAATGGCGCACAATCTTCCCGCTGAATCCCAACTGCGGCAGCCCACACGCTCACCCTTGACGAATACTTCCGAACAGACGTTGTCTGCGTACCTGAACACATTCGTGCCATGCCACGTTTCATTCTCGTGCAGCATGTACGTGTGATAAATCGACGTTTCCGAGACGTGTGCTTTCAGTATCGCGGGAGGCGCCGGCTTTACTTTCAGCCGATCATTAATTTTCGGCCATTCGGTTCCAGTAAGCGGAGTGAAGTCGGGGTTGATTACGAAATAGCCCTTTGTTGTTTTTAGTAGAATCCATATTCCCTCGCGTTCCCATGTACATCGAAACGGTTCGATCAGGATCAAATTGCCTTTATTGTCACGCCATGCGGGATCAACCGTTCCGAAGAGCGTCTCCTGGACAGCGAGTTGTCCTGTTGTCTGGCTGTGTCCGTCTTGAGCGATCCCGGGGATGGCGTGGGGTGTACCGCGTACAACCAAGTCTGTCTCCGAGACGGAACCCCGAAGCCAAATGTCTCGTGTGTATTCCGGCACTTTCTGCATCGGATCCTCTTCCGCGCACACCCAGCACGCGAGAATACAAAAGAAGAGTGGGACGAATTTCATAACGAGTTCCACGTAAAAGAAGGATCGGTATTCAATTTGTATAAACACTATCTCGAAATGAAGTAGAAGCAGCAAGAAACCGGCACCGCTGCGCAACAAACCGGTCCCTCAAATATCAAATGGATGGCTTTCTGAGTCGAAGTCCGAATCTTTAGGGACACCATTCATTGGGAACGCGCCTGCATACGTGCACTTCCGTTGGACTGAAAAAAGAGTTTTTAGCAACTTTCAGTACCAGAAAGCATCTTACAAGACGTAAGCAACATGTAGCAGCTCGGGGAAACCTGGCGGTATAGAGCTTTTCAAACGGGCTCAGTGGAGTGCCTTTATGGACTTAACCTTGATCATGACCGAAGACTGCAATCTGCGATGCCGTTATTGCTATCAGAAGGATTTTATCCGTACGGAAATGCCGTTGGAGATTGCGATGTCGGCGTTGAATTCAGCGGTGTCGCGCAGTTCGGAGCGGCTTTCGCTGACGTTTTTCGGCGGCGAACCGCTGTTGCGCGCGGAGCGGCTCTTCGAGGTGTTGCGCTATGCCCGCACGCTGGAGCGGCGAAGTGGAATTCCGATCACGGCCAAAGTTCCGACCAATGGATTGCTGCTCGACGACGCGATCATTGAGGAAGCGGGACGGTGGGGCTTGTTTGTTTCGTTGAGTTTCGATGGCATCCGCCAGGCTCAGGATGCCGGACGCGTGCGGCCGGATGGAACGAGCAGTTACGAAGCGGCGCTGGCGGCGTTGCGGCGGCTGGTGGCGGCGCGACGGCCCTTTGGTGTGTATTCCGTGGTCACGCCGCAGAACGCGCGCTGGTTTGCGCAGTCGCGGCAATTCCTGTGGGACGAGGGGGCGCGCATTTTCGTCAGCGCGCTGGATTACACCGCGCGGTGGGATGCGGCGAGCATCGACGCGTTGCGAAAGCAGTATGCAGTGATCGCTCAATTTTACCGGCAGCTGCTGCGGCAGCGGGAGCATTTCCATTTTGAACCGTTTGACTCACGCATATCCCAGCACACGCGCCCCAAGGACTGGCAGCGCTGCTGCCCGGGAATTTCGCAGGTGACGGTCGGGCCGGACGGCACGCTTTATGGCTGTGTGGAATATTTTTACCGGCGGCTGCATCCACTGGGCAGCGCCGCGAGCTGGCTGGATGCGCCGAGCGTTCGCGCCATGGCCAGCGAACGCGGCGGGCTGCCCGAGGAGTGCAGCGGCTGCGGCGTGCGCGAGCGCTGCAACAACAATTGCGCCTGCGTCAACCTGCGCACAACGGGGAAGGCCAATCAGCCGCCCGAGAGCTTGTGCCTGACCGAACAGCAGACGCTGTTCATCATCGATGCGGTGGCCGCGGCGCTCTACACGGAAAAGACGCCGGAGTTTCTGCTGCGGCAATACAGCGCGAGTTTCAACATGTTATCGAGCGTCGAGAAACTGATCGAATCTCTGGAGGCAGAACATGAGCCAGCTATCGCCCGTAAAGCCTGACTATGTGCCCGGCTATCCGCGGACGCTGACAGCGCAGGAGATCCATGAGTTACTGCGGCCCAGCCTATTTAAGCGTTTCTCATCGAAAACGCTGCTGGTGGGCGCGGTGCTGCTGACGGGTTGCGGCGTGAGCCAGAAACCGCCGGTAACCACGCCGCCTCCGACGCCTGGAGTTCCGCCGCCCACGGATCCCGCGCCGACGGCGACGGACGCGCCTCGCGTGTCGCGCGCGCCACTTGCGCCATTGGCGGCTCACCCGACGACGCACAGCGATGCGGCGTTCAAAGCCAAGGTCGATCAGCTGGTCACGGAGGTGCTGGGTGCTGCGGGCAAGAGCAACTGGGGTGGGGAGACCACCATCAATCTTCATCGCGAACTGGCCATCAATCCCCCCGTCAAGTATCCGCATATCCCCATCAGCTACGGCAATTCCTATGTGGGCATCTTTGACACCGAGGCGGCCAGAGCGGCGACGATCAAATTGTTCGCGTTGTACGGCATTGAATTGAAAGCGGGCGTCAGCGTCGAAGGAGCGGGGTATAAATTCCAGGCGGACGGCTTTGATGAGAAGACCGGGACGGGGTTCAAGATGGTCCTGCCGGAGGGAGCGCAATCGCGGCGCGGCATCAAGATCCAGGACCAACCGAGCGACCAGGCCCTGGAGCCCGCGGAGTTCAAGCCGCTGGAAGAGGCGGAGAAAGCCGGGCAGATTCGCATCTTCGTCGCGGATGCGTCGGCGTATCCGAATATGGACGGCGATCTCTACACGCCGATGCAGTACTACCTGGCGTCGGTCGTGGACTATCTGAATTGGATTCACGGCGACACGCAGATTGAATTGTCTTCCGTGCTGGGGTCGACGCCCGGCGGGCGGGCGAAACGTTCGTGGCGCAGCGTCCCCGCGCTTCCCGGCGGCGATGTGGAAACGGATGCGGATGTGGCGTACTGGAAAGTCAGCGACGGCTCGATTGCGCTGAGCACCAAATGGGCTGGCTTCGGGTCGCACAGTTTGGAGGTGAAATTGAATCCGGGCGGCTCGCTGCTGTACACCGCTCCGGCGGGAAACTCAATCGTTGTCGATACCGATCGTAATTTATTCGGTTGCCAGGTTTATTTCGACGAACTCGATAAGGCGCCGATGACCTTGAACTTTGAGCTTAACGGAGACGGCGGCAAACAAGCTCGGGTGAGCGAAGTCATAAACGGTGCCGGAAATCGAGCCCTATTCAAGAGTGTGCCCGAACTGGCGCAGTTCAAGGAATTGAAGAGCGTGAAGATCACGACCGATCGAGCGCAGCCGCTCACCTTTTACATTGACGATCTGGGCGTTTCACAGATTGAAAAAAAGGCCGACAAGCCGTAGATCGCGACGACGATTAGAACCGCGAAACACGAGACGCTGACGTCTCTGCGGGCTATTGAACCCACTCCAGATCCGTGTGAATCGGGTAGTGGTCGCTGGGGTAGAGTGGCGGTTTGGCGGTGGTTACGATCTGAAATTGCGTGGGCTTGATTTTCGATGTGCCATCGCGCGTCAGGATCCAGTCGATGCGCGAATCGCGGCCGTTAAATGCTCCCTTGAAGGCGTGGAACGTAATCGTCTGCTCGCCGTCCTGCAGTCCGGAGACGCGGAACGTGTCGGCGAATCCGCCTTTTATGAAGCGCTGGTAGGGATCGCTGCCGGGGTTGCAGTTGAAGTCGCCGGCGATGATCACGGGCAGCGGACTGGGCGCGAATTTCGGGAGCTGTTCCAGGATAATGCGGGCGCCTTCGCTGCGCGCACGCTCGCCGGTGTTGTCCAGGTGAGTGTTGATGAAGACGAATTCGTGCCCGCCGGCCTGGGTGCGGAAGCGCACCCAATGCGCAGCGCGGATGTATTCCGTGTCCCACCCGCCGGAATGACGTTCAGGGGTTTCGCTGATCCAGAATTCGCCGCTGGCGATTTTGGCGAGCGTCTGCGGCCGCCAGAATACGGACAGGTAGCAATACGGCGCGTGGTTGTTGTATTTGGGGCCGAGCAGAAATTCGTACTCCGGCAGCGCGCGTTCGTACGCCTGCAGATTGCCGAGCTGCAATTCCTGGAAGGCGATCAGGTGCGCCGCGGCGTGGCGCACGGTTTCGATGTTCAGCTCCGCCCGCTTCTCCCAGATATTCTCGCCATCGTGCTTGAGGAACGAACCGCGAAGATTGAAGGACATCAGGCGGAACTGAGACATGTATGCGGCTCCCGGATTGACCGATGACTCTGTTTTAGATCGGGATCGTGCCGATCAGGCGGCGGCGGAAGTCTTCGATCGTGCGCTGCAGGCCTTCGTGGCGGTGGACTTTGGGCTCCCAGCCCAGGATCGTGCGGGCGCGCGTGATGTCGGGGCGGCGGCGCGTGGGATCGTCTTTCGGGAGCGGCTTGTAGACCAGTTCGCTCTTGGACTTCGTGATCGCGATGATCTCCTTGGCGAAGTCCATCATCGTGATCTCTTCGGGGTTGCCGATGTTCACGGGTTCGTCGGTCGCCGATTCCATCAGGGCGTTGATGCCGGCCAGCAGGTCGTCGACGTAGCAGAAGCTGCGCGTCTGCGAACCGTCGCCGTAGATCGTGATCGGTTCATCACGCAGGGCGGAGCGGACGAAATTGGGGAGCACGCGGCCGTCGTTGAGTCTCATGCGCGGGCCGTAGGTGTTGAAGATGCGGACGATGCGCGTGTCGACGTGGTTCTGGCGGTGGTAGGACATGGTCAGCGCTTCGGCGAAACGCTTGGCTTCGTCGTACATCGAACGTTCGCCGATGGGATTGACGTTGCCCCAGTAGCCTTCCGTCTGCGGATGGACCTGCGGGTCGCCGTAGATTTCGCTGGTCGAAGAGAGCAGCAGGCGCGCGCCCTTGGCCTTGGACAGTCCCAGCGCGTTGAGCGTGCCGAGAGCGCCGACTTTTAGAATGTGGACGGGGTAGCGGGGAAAGTCGAGCGGGCTGGCCGGCGAGGCGAAATGGTAGACGCGGTCGACGGGGCCGTTGACGTGGATGTACTGGGTCACGTCGGTTTTGACGAAGCGGAAGCTGGGGTTGGTCTCGAGGTGCTTGAGATTTTCCGTCGCGCCGGTGATCAGGCTGTCGACGCCAACGACTTCGTGGCCTTGCGCCAGCAGCCGGTCAGTCATGTGCGAGCCCAGGAAACCTGCCGCGCCCGTGATCACAATTCGCATGATTGAATCTCCCTCTAGTTAGACCACTTCGACGACCACTTCCCCTTCGCCGATCACTTTAGCACAACAGGCCATGCGCATGGGGGAATCCTTGGCGCGGAGCAGAGTCAGCGTGCCGTCTTCCAGATCCCCGATGGGATTCAGGAATTCCCAACCGCTGATGATGCGGATCAGATCCTGCCCGCACAAGCCGCGCCGGCAGGAGAAATGGATGGGGTAGCGCTGTTCCATCAGGACCAGCAGGACGCTCTTGGTCGGCGGGACGTCACCGTTGTAGAGGCCCGGGCGGATCACCAAGCGTCCCATTTCTAATCTCTCGCAAAGACGCAACGACGCAAAGAACAGCTACGGCAACAGCGGGAATGGGAATTCGGGAGTCGGGATTCGCCGCGAATCCGCTTCGGCGAACCCCGTTTTTCTTTACTTCCCCTCGTCCGGGAGCATATCGCCCAGGCCCAGCAGTTCGCGGTTGTTGAAGAGGGTCATGGCGATCAGGGCGGTGATCAGGGTCGGAATGGGCGGGACCGGGGCGCGGAGCAGGACTTTGGAGTCGGTGCCGTTTATCACGCTGGATCCGATCAGCGGCGGGATGTCTTTGAAGAGGTCGGCGGCCGGCGGCAGGGCGGCGAGCGCTTTCTTCAGGACTTCATCCTTGCTCTGAACCTGGAGCAGCGGCAGGCCGATTGTCGCGCCCATCGTCAGGAGCGTTTTGGCGTCGACATAGAGCATTGAGCCTTTGCGTTCCTCTTCGGTCAGCGTGCCGATCGCTTTGACGAAGTCCTGCTGGGTCAGGAGGCCAGGCGCCTTGGTGTCGATGTTGGAGATCTGCTTTTGCAGCACGGCGGGCGTCGAGCCGACGTAGATGCGGTTGGCGTCGACGGTCCACGCGGGGACGTAGGGAATTTCCTTGGGCGTGTTGGGGTTGAGCGCGGCGACGTCGACCTGGTGGATGACGCGGTTCTTATAGGGGTTGTCGGTGACGACGGACTTGTCCTTCTCGCGGCCAAAGTTCGCGATCTTGATCAGGGCGTCGCTGAGGACGGCGGCTTTTTCGGGGCTGTCGCAGGTGATCACGCCGCCGATGTCCGGCGCGCCGGGAATGGCACCCGTGGCGGGGACGACCCAGATGGCGGCTTCGCCTTTAATCGTGGCGGCGAGGTCGGCGACTTTCAGCCCGGTGGTTTCTTCGAATTTCTTCAACTGCGCTTCCGGATCGTTGGCGTTGTCCGGGGGCATGCCGCCCATGTTCTGGATGTTCTCTTTCATTTTGCGCATCGAGGCGAGGTATTCCATCATGCCGGCATGAAACTTCGCGCCGTCGAAGAAGATCGCGGCGATGGCGATGGCGTTCTGCGGGGCCAGCGCGGCGGCGTTGAGCGGGGCAATGCCGGCGGGGGCCACGTAGGCGGCGTTCATGCCGGTCGGAGGGCCATTGAGGACCTGGACGATGCGGTCTTCAAAGCTATCGGTGGCGATGTTGCTGGCGTAGGCGGCGTACTTCAAATTCTTCAGGCCGCTGGTCGAGAGGATTTCGTCGATCGAGAACGGTAGCGGAACGGCGCTGAGCGTTTTGATCAGGCTTTCGATGTCGACGGTGGCCAGCAATTCGGGCTTGGCGCCGAGTGAGGGCTTGACCTTGGCGAAGTTGTCGGACGTGCTGTACTTTCCCGGCGTGGTGAAGGCGTCGACGATCATTTTCAGCGCGCCGACATTGTTGGCCAGGATCACGTGCTTGCCCAGCAGCGCGGCGGCGCCCTGGTTGTTGGGGCCTTCGATGTAGTCGACGTCACCGTAGGAGCTGGCCTGGCCTTCGAGGTGAATTTCAGTAAGCATTTCTGCGTAGACTTTGCTCGGATCCGGATCGGTAATTTCCGCGATCGCGGCCATCTTCACGTCCTGCGCGAGGGGGTTGATCTCCAGGATCGCGGCGGCGAACTGGCCGCTGAAACGCTTGATCCAGCCGTCGACCATTTTTTCGGCGTCGGGCTTCTTATCCATCTGGTCCTTGAACTTCTTTTTGAACGGTTCGAACGCAGGCAGATCGAACATGCGCGCGATGGCGCTCTTCTTTGCGTTCTCAACGGTTCCCGCCAGATTGGCGGCACGCAACACCACGACGCTCTTGGCCGGCAACAGGTCCAGGTAGTCGACGGGCGGCAGCGCGGCGAATTTCAATTTTGAAAGCAGGTGCTGCGCGGTGGTCTTGACCTGAACGTCGGTGGAATCCTTGACGGCTTCAAGCTGCTTCTGCGCTTTGACGCCGGCCTTGCCCAGTTCCTTCTCGGCGGCCTGGCGCTTGGCGAAGTCTTCGTTGCCGAGATCACCGATGTACCCTTTGATCTTTTCTTCGGAGTATGCGTCGGCGGCGTCCTCAGCGAATAAAGAGCGCGCGGGAATCGCACAGGCGGATAGGGCCAGCGTCAGCGCCAGCAGGCCGCGGGTGAAACGTGGGGATTGCATCATGGGAAATTCCGCCTTTCAGTCCGTTCCGATGCGAAGCTCGGGACAGATCGCGTGACCAATTTTCTGGATCGTTCTTGCCGCAGCCAGTATTCCAAACGGACGTCCATTTACCAATGCGAAATCGGAGTGTTTGACTGACGCCGAAAAGCACTTACACTCGCGCGCTGCCCGGCGGAAGTTCGACGTCGATCGTGCTATTTTTCGCCGCGACAGGCAACCGATGTTGATCTTCGAGAACGCTTATGCCCGCATTTTTTCTACCTCTATTGATCTCCGCTCTGATGATCGCGCTGGTTTTTGCGCGCCGGGGAAACAGTGGAAAACATACGGCTGGGGCGCCGAAATGGCCGTCGGTTACTCTTCCCGGTTCTCCACTGACACCCACAACTGCCAGGCACATCGTGGCGTCACGGAAACTCCCTATCATTTCCCTGCTTGGCCCCAGCTATCGCGGCGAGCTGCTTTTTGCGACCCCAATGCTGGTGGTTTCTCGGCGCGAGGCGGTTGTTGTCTTTTCCCAATTGACTCTGTATTTTCCACAGGTTATCGACACTCTTTGTTCTGCGCTGTATCGCGTGGAAGCTTCGTCGTATACAGAGTTAAGCGCTCGCCAGATAAAGTTGTTCACAGCTTTGACGCCAACATACGGTGGTGAAGAGATTTAATAATGGGAGGTCAGAAATGAAGGTCGTCGTCAAGCGAGAACCCTTTACAGCAGCGCTGTCGGCAGCCGCCGCGGTGGTTCCTTTGCGCGGAGCGCGCCCGAGCTTGAAGAACGCGTTGCTGGTCGGCGATGCCGAAGGCAACCTCGAAATCCAGGCGACCGACATGGAAGTCGGCCTGCGTTATCGACTGAAAGCCGAGTCGCTGGAATCTCCCGTTTCGCTGTGCCTCCCCTGTATCACGCTCGCCGGTCTACTCAAAGAGTGCACCGAGGACGTCGTGACGCTGGAGACCACCGGACCCAAGGGTCTGCTTACGGTCGGCCGCGATCGCTTCGAATTACTCGGCCAGGAGTCGTCAGATTTTCCGGAAGTCCCAAGCATGGGCGAAGGCCCGACGCTCTCGATCCCCGCGGCCGAAATGGCCAAGATGATCGACCGCACGATTTACGCCGCCGCGCGCGAGCAGGGTCGTTACGCGATCAACGGTGTGTTCATTCAGTGCAAAGACAAGGTACTTGAAGTGGTCGCCACCGATGGCCGCCGCCTGGCTTATGCAAAGAAGAAGCTCAAGGGAGCCGGCGGACTGGAAGAAGGCGTCATCGTTCCGATCAAGATGATGTCGGAAATCCGGAAGCTCTGCGACAACGTCCCCAGCGGCGAAGATCTGCAGATCGCCGTCCGCGGGCGCTCTGTGCTGGTCTGCGGCAGCGCAGTGACGCTCTCGAGCCTGGTGGTCGAAGGCATTTTCCCAAAGTACCAGCAGGTGATTCCGAAGGACGCCGACAAGGAAATCACGTTCAAGCGCGACGCGTTGCTCCAGGCGCTGCGCAAGGCCGTGTTCCTCACCAGCGACGAAACCCGCATCGTCTCGCTGACGTTCTCGCCCGGCACGTGTCTGGTCGAAGCGCGTTCGCCGGACAAGGGCCATGCCTCAGTGACGCTGGAAGCCGAATACAACGGCGAATCGCTGACCGTCGGCTTCAATCCGCAGCTGCTGCAGGATGCGCTGAAAGTGCTGACGTCGGATACCGTCCGCGTGGAACTGAAAGACGCGACCCGGCCTGGCGTGCTGCGCGAGGGGCAGGAATTTTTGTATGTGATCATGCCGGCGAACCCGAGTAACTAGAACAGAGTCATTGGTCATTGGGCATCGGTCATTTTTCATGGGTCATTTAACAGCGCTTCGCTTTATGCGAAGCGTCTGTTTTTGGTGGACTGTCTTGAACCAAGAGCGCATTATTAGAACGACAATGTGCCTAGGGCGAAGCGCTGTTAAATGAAAAATGACCGATGACCAATCCCCAATGACCAATGACTCCGTTAACCCTTTCAACTTCGGCGACCTTGTCAAAAAAATCGTCAAGGATGCCAAACCGCGTCCCGCGGTGCTCAAGGGGCGGCGGTTGGCTCAGGATGCTTTGCAGAAGCAGCTGGGCGAGCGGGCCGGGCGGGCGACGGTGGCGAGCGTCAAGGTGGGCATCGTCACGATTGAAACGGACTCCAGCGTTCTCTTTCAGGAACTGGAGGGGTTTCAGAAGCATAATCTGATAGACTGCTTTCGAGCGGCGGGATTGAACGTGCGCGACGTCCGCGTGAAATTGGTTCCGCGTGCGTAAGTTAAAGAACGTGATGTGACGTACAGGAGTGGAACGATGTCGTTACGGAATGATAAATTGCGGGAAGCCATTCGCGAAGAGGCGGCGGAGATGATCCTGCACGATCTCTCGGATCCGCGCCTGGGCTTCTGCACGGTGACCGGCGTGGAGCTGACTAACGATCTCTCGTATTGCACGATTTATGTTTCGGTGCTGGGCGAAGACGGCGTGAAATCGCGGACCATGCATGCGCTCAACGACGCCAAGGGCCTGATCCAGTCGCGCATCGGCAAGCGCATGCAGACGCGCGTGACGCCGCGGGTGAGCATTGCCCTGGACGATTCGATCGAACGCTCGTTTGGTGTCTTAAATAAGATCAAGGAAGCCCGCGCCTCGGATTCCGACGGCGGCGTGGCTGCGCCGACGACCGATCCTTCCGATCCCGTCGATGCGGACGAAGATGACGATGAAGAACTGGACGCGAAGGACAAAAAGGAATAATCTATTCCTTCCGCGTCACAGTTAATGCGAGTTCAGATTCGACGGTGTTTTTCAGGAGGTGGATTGTGCGCAGAATGATTTCCCTGTGTCTCCTCGCGTTGTTTTGCGGAGCCGCCACTGGCTGTGCGCGCCCGGATGTGCCGTCGCTGACCGGCCCGAACATGTTTCACGACATGGGCCAGATCCGCAAGGGCATGGGCAACAACGACGTCCTGCGCATCATGGGCTCGCACTACACGCCAATCTACGAAGAAGGCCTGCAGGGCATGGACAGCGGCATCTACGCGTGGGAGTACCCGGAAGGTCGCGTGTACTTCAATACGAACGGCGTGATGAAGGTTGTGCCGAACAAGTAAGACGGACGCAATTCTTGTCTCACGCAAAGCCGCTAAGACGCAAAGAACTGCAACTGCTAAAGTATTGAGTGTTGAGTTCGACGGGTCTGGTGCGATCAACGAGAATCGATCATTCACCTTCTTAAATCTGGAACAGAACCCTAGGACCTATTGGTCCTAGGGTTCCACACGTACAACAAAAAATATCCGTAAGGTGTTCTTTGCGACTTAGCGGCTTTGCGTGAGATAGAAGCCGTTGGTTTGCAAGATCAGACTTTCGCCAGTTCCTTGTTGAGCAGCTTCTCAATTTCCGCGTCCCACGTTCCCGCGACGGTTTCTCCGTATTCTTTGACGCCGCCGGTGGCGTGGGGGCCGGAGAGGATGGGCTGGCCTTTGCCGTGTTCGGAGCGGGCGAGCGCGGCGTATTCTTCGCGCAGGAAGTGGAGCGCGATGCCGGCGCGGGCTTTGTCGGTGGTGTTGCCGAGCGTGCAGTGGGGCGTGCCGTAGGCGAAGAAGACGGCGCCGCCGGCGGGGACTTCGCATGGGACGGCCAGTTCTTCGGGTGGGTAGCAGCGGATGTGATGATCGCTCTGCGGATCGCGGCTGTGTTCGTACTTTTCGTGGACCTTGTTCGGGATGACGTGGATCGTGCCGTTGGCGATCGTGGCGTCGTGGACGGCGATCCACATCGCAGTGCCCTTGGTCGGATCGGGAATTTTGAAGTAGGCGTTGTCCTGGTGCCAGTTGGTGCCCGCGCCGTTGCGGCCGGGTTTGAGGAAGCACTGGTCGAGATGCAGGAAGATGTTCTCGCCGATGAGCTGCGAGACGGCCGTCACCACTTTCGGCACGAACGGCAGCGCGCGGATCAGGTTGCTTTCGGGATACATCGGGCAGATCTGGAGATTGGCTTTCTGAGCCGAGTGCGTTTTGCCGTCGCCATCGGTCGCGACGTTGCGGAGCTTACCGGCCGACTGCAGGCGCTCGACATCGGCGCGCAGCGCTGCGACTTCGCGTGTCGAAAAGAAGTTGGGGACGACTGAATATCCGTGGGTCTTGAACTGCTGGACCTGCGCGTCGGTCAGATTCATGAATGTCTCCAGTTTGAATGTTTTGACAATGGATTCGTTTGCACGACACTCTATATATCCTGTGAATCATCTATCGCCCATAGCAGGGATGACAAAGATGATGGCTGTTTTGACATTTATTCTCATATGCTCCAAGCAGCGCGAAGTCCCGATTATGCGCCGTGTATAGCGCGAGAAGCTGTCGTAACAGTTGGCACCTCAATCGCGATACCCTCCATGTGAGTAAGTGACGTGTGGAACGCAGGAGGAATGATCATGAGACATGTGATGGCAGTACTGGTGATGAGTCTGGGTGCGTGCGGCTTGATTTCTGCTGCGGAAACGCAGCCGGAGACACCTCAGAATACGTCGGTGCAACCGGCCAATCAGGCTCAGGTGAACACCAGCGACAAGACCACGACGAAGACCACGCCAAAAACGCCGGACGCCAGAACCAATGGAGTCCCGCAGCCTGGTCAGATCATGGACCCGAAGACCAACAACGCCAAGCCGGCAACGGATCCGAAAGAACCCGGTGAAAAGCGTGCGAGCTCGACGCCGCCATCTGACGACCACCCGCGCATGACCGAGGCGCTGAAGCCGTCCGAAGGCAGCCAGGGCCCGCAGCTCGACCGCAGTTCGTCATCGCCGCGGCTGATTGCCGGCGAACAGGTGGAACCGACGTCGAAGATGAAATCCAACCCGGAAGAGCTGAAGCAGCGGACGGACATGTCGTCGACGAAGAACGATACTGAAATTAAAAAGGAAAATCCGATCCGCTAACGGTCGCCGAAAGGTTGGCCGCGCGGATCTGGCCGCACGGGAGCGCGCCGTAATTGGTGTTCCCGTGCGGCTTTTATTTTTTGAGTTGGATGATTGATGCTGCGTTGATGAGGTCGTTTTAACTCAGGATAACATTGGATCACTCGATATTGGCGCACGCGGATACTGTCCGGCGCGCCGAGTTCGAAGATGTCGAGTACGAGTAGCGCCAGACTCGCAAATGACCCAAAGACCACTGTGTAATTTTCGACTGCCTCCCATGCCCACCAACCCGATGTAGCAAGCAATGACATTCCGAAAAGGAACGTCAATACGAGGCACGTATCGAGATGAAGCTGCAGTTTCGGCTCTTCCGCGGGGCGGCAGTGCCGTTCGCTGCCGTCGTCATTCCATATTGCTACCAACGCCCACGGAAATAGCAGACCCGCATAGCACGCGATCCGAATTCCAAGATTGAGGAAGAAGCCTTCTGTCCTGTTGACCAACAGGATCCGCACAGGATCGCAGTATCACCCGCAACCCGAGACGAATGCTTTGTGTATAAAGAATCCGGCTCCAATAAGAAAACCGGCCGCATAGCACGAATTTCTTTCTCTACGAGTTGCCATATCCAGCTAACGGATCACGAGACCAATCCTTGCCTGAAGTTGCGATTCGTATTGGTAAAAAATAATGCGGGTGTCTAAACCCGCATTACTTTGGCGCCAGTTTCCAAGCTCTGCCCTGCCCATTTGCCCTCAGTGCCCGTTCTTGACGTGCAGCTGGCGGAAGCGGCGCAGCTCTTCATACGACTGCGTCGGGTCGCCTTTGCAGTTGCCGAGCGGGTCTTTGCCGCGCGCCAGGTAGATCAGGTGGTTGAAGTGCGGCTGGTATTTGCAGTGCGTGCTGATGTAGCGCATCGTGTAGCCGCAGCGGCGGATGTTGCTGGTGTTGGCTTCGCTGCCGTGAATCATCTTGGCGTGATGGATGCTAGCCTGGTTGGGCTGGAGAATCATCGGCACCGACTTGGTCTTGTCGACCTGGTGCGGCTTGACTTCCGTACCGAAGACGTGCGTGGCGGTGTCGACGGGATCGTAGTCGGAGTAGCCGTTGCTGTGCGTGCGCGCGATCACGTTCATGCAGCCGTTCTCCGGCGTCGACGGATCGATCGCCAGCCAGACGGTGGCTACGTTCATGGGATCGAAGGTCTTGCCCCAATACGCCGAGTCTTCATGCCACGGCACGCGCTTGCCGTTGCCCTTGGGCTTGCAGATGAAGTGGCTGGCGAACAGCGCGATGTCCGGCCCGATCAGCGGTTCAACCAGGTCGAGAACTTCGTCGGCGAAAAGCCACTCGAACAATTGCGTGTCGACGAAATGCGGGCAGTCCATGCCTTCCGGACGCGCGTCGCTGGGGAGCTTGGCGAGCATGTCTTCAAAGTGATTCTTGAGACCATCGAATTTGGGCTGCGGGAAGACTGGTTCTTCAAACTTCAAATAACCTTCGCGATTGTAGAACGCGACCTGTTCGGGGGTCAGGCGGGACTGGGTGGCGGTGTGGGCCATTTCGCATCATCCTTTTAAGTGGAGTGGGCAATCGTTCAACGGGAGTCAAAATACCCCGGAGCGGTTTTTGAATCTTATCTTTAATTGCTATTTTCTTACGTTATATTGATTCCATGAGACGACTGCGGGTCGACAGTTTCATCCCTTCCGACAAGTATTTTCACTTCAACAACCATGAGTTGTACGCCGCGAAGCACTTCGAGATGCACACGCACGACTTCCATGAATTATTCTGGGTTGACGAGGGGTTGTGCGCTCATCGCGTCAATGGAGAAGAGCGTCTGATGCGCCCCGGCGGCCTGGTCTTTGTCCGCGCACCGGACGCGCACCAATGCATCTCCGCCACGCAAAGCGTGGCGCGCATCGTCAACATCGCCTTTCGCGTGCAGACGTGGGAGTTTCTGCGCAAGCGCTACTTTCAGCACCGTCCGGATCTCTTCGGCCGCAGCCACGTGAGCACCCGCGAGTTCCTGGTGCCGCCCGGTGAGTTCGCAGAGCTTCGCCGCATGGGCCGGGAGCTTGGCGCGCAGCCGCGCGACCGGTTGCCGATCGAGCGCTTCCTGGTCAATCTCGTGGTGATGGTCGGCGCGCTGCGCCCCGTGACCGCGCCCGAGGCGCCCAACGCAATTCCGGAGTGGCTCGAGAAGGCCTGCCGCACGATTGGTGAGGGCCGCAACTTCGAGCGCGGGACGCAGGCGTTCGCGGAGTTGGCCGGAAAGAGCCCCGAGCACGTCGCTCGCGAAGCGCGCCGGCTGCTGGGCGAGACGCCGACGGACATCGTCAATGACGCGCGGCTGGCGTACGCGGCTTCACGCCTGGCGACGACCAGCGAACGGATCGTCGACATTGCGCTCGATTGCGGCTTTGAAAACCTGGGGCACTTTTACAAGCTCGTGCAGAAGAAGTTCAACGTCTCGCCGCGCGCGTACCGGCTGCAGCAGCAGCGGATCGTGCGGCCGGGCTGAACTCTTAGCGCACGGCTTCCCACTCGCCGGAGACCGAATCGACCACGCGGACGTTGAGGAAGCGGCCGACTTCGTTGGCGAAATCGTGAGCTTCATTTTCCGTCGGAAAAGTTGCGACCTTGAAGTTTTCGTTGGCGTCGCTGAGACAGATTTCGAATTTGGCTTTCGCGCCCAGCCCCGCCTGGCCGATCGTGAGGTAATCGAACGCGGTGAGGTTGTGAACGCCTTCTGATTTACGAATGCCGAACCAGCGCCACTTCACCACGCGCCGAAGTTTGCGGTCGACAGTCAGCCCCATGCGCAGAAGGATCAGCGCGATGCCGACGAACGTCAGCGCGCCGCCGGTGATATCAAGTAGCAGCGCGTTCTCACCGAAAAAATTGAGTTTCCCGATGTTCATCAAACCGAATGCGAGCAAACCCAAGCCGACGACAAGCACGCCAACGCCGTAGAACAGCGTGGGGCAACTGTTGTAGGCGAGCTGCGATTCGAAATCGGATTCGACGCGGTGCAACAACTGGGAAGAGCGAGCCGCCGTGGCCAGCGCCGTGGAGGACCGCGCGGCGGAGGAGAGACCCGATTTTGCGGCAGGCGTGGCAGGGAAAAGATGTGAGCGTGAAGCCGGCATTGGAAAATCCCCCCAGGTGAACGGCAGTACGGCAGTTTCTACTCAATCACACGAAGTGCAGGAGCGCAAGAAGTTGTAAAAAGATCTTTACTTGCACAAGGGCAGGCAAGACGCATAGAGCATATTTAGTGAAATTGCGCGTGAGCAGCACACGCGCCGCACATGTCCGGCGACGAATGATGTGCTACCATCGGTTCGATCAGCTTTAAGTAATGTAGGAATTCAAGCACTCACTCCAACCAGGAATCACCGTGTCCGATCTACGCAAGCTCGATTCGTCCGCGCTCTGGCACCCGTTCACGCAGATGGCGGAGTACGCCAAAGAAGATCCCGCGCCGCCGATCATCACCAGCGCGGATGGCAACTGGCTGGTCGCAAGCGACGGCCAGCGCTATCTCGACGCCAACTGCGGCTACTGGTGCCTGGCGCTCGGCTGTCGCCCCACTGCGGTGGAGCAAGCGGTCGCGCGGCAGCTCGAACGGTTTTCGCATTCGACGTTGCTGGGCATCAGCCACACGCCGGCCATTGAGCTGGCGGGCAAGCTGACCGAGCTGGCGGGCGCGCCGCTCTCGCATGTCTTCTTCGCGGACTCCGGATCGGAAGCCGTCGAAGCATCGCTGAAGATCGCGTATCAGTTTCAGGTGCTCAGCGGCCACCCGGAGCGCTCCGAATTTCTGGCGCTGGGCGAGGCCTACCACGGCGACACGCTCGGCGCGGTCGCCGTCGGCGGCGTCGATCTCTTTCACGCCACCTACCGTCCCCTGCTCTTCCCCGTGCGCCGCGTGCCGCCGCCGCACTGTTATCGCTGCCCGTGGAACAAGCAGCCGCAATCCTGCGCGCTGGAATGCGCAGGGGCGTTCGAACAGGCCATCGCCGCTCACGCGCCGACACTGGCGGCTGTCGTCGTCGAACCGTTTGTGCTGGGGCCCGGCGGCGTGATTCCGCAGCCGAAGGACTACCTGGAGCGCATCGTCAGAGCGGCGAAGAAGCATGGCGTGACGGTGATCTTCGATGAAGTGGCGGTGGGCATGGGGCGGCTCGGGACGCTCTTTGCGTTTCAGCAGCTCAGCGAAGAACTGCGGCCGGATCTGGTCTGCCTGGCCAAAGGCCTGACGGCCGGCATCCTGCCGCTTTCGGCGGTGCTCGCTTCGGATCGGCTATACAACGCGTTCCTTGGCACGATCGCCGACAAGCGAACGTTCTATCACGGCCATACGTTCACCGGTTCAGCGCTGGGCTGTGCGGCGGCATTGGCCTCGCTGGAGATTCTGTCGTCGTCGGAATTTCAGACGAAGTTGCGCGAGCAGACTATTCCGGCGTTCTGGGCGATGCTCGAATCGCTCCGCGATCACAAACGCGTCGGCAACCTGCGCGGCCGCGGGATGATGGCCGGCATGGAACTGGTCGCTGACAAGTCGACCGGCCGCGAGTACGACTACGCCGCGCGCGCGGGCCACCAAGTCGTGCTCTCGGCGCGCAAACGCGGCGTAAACCTGCGCGCGATCGGCAACGTGATGCTGGCCGTTCCGCCGCTGACGATTGAGCTGGATGAGATCGAGCTGCTTGGTCGGGTGTATCGGGAGAGTTTTGACGCGCTGGGTTGAACGGCGGAACACTTCTCTCACACGCAATCACAATCGCCCGAACAGCCCAGTTCACGTAGCAACAGGGAGCGCTTGCGCTCCACGCCCCAGCGGTATCCGGAGAGCGTGCCGTTAAGCCGCACGACGCGATGGCAGGGGATCGCAACGGCGATCGTGTTTGCGGCGCAGGCGCTAGCTACGGCGCGGACGGCGGCGGGCTTGCCGATGCGTTTGGCCAGTTCCGAGTACGTGATGCTCTGGCCCGATGGAATTTTACGGAGCGCCTGCCAGACGCGCTGTTGAAACGCGGTGCCTTGAATATCCAGCGGCAGCTCGAGTCCCGAGGATGGACGTTCGACGAAGGCGATCACGCGGGCGACGGTTTTTTCGAACGCGGCATCGCCGCCGATCAATTCCGCGTGGAAAAAACGGTCCTGCAATTCGCGCAGCAGTGCATCGGGGTCATCGCCGAGCGCCACGGCGCAGATGCCCTTGTCGCTGGCCGCCACGAGAATCGAGCCCAGCGTACACGATCCGAGGGCGAAGCGGATCTGCGTGCCCTTTCCGGCAGCGCGAAATGCGGTGGGGGTCATGCCGAGCATCCTTGACGTAGACGCGTAGAAGCGCCCGCTGGAATTGAACCCCGCGGAGTACGCCGCGGCAGTGATGGACTGCGAGGGCGACGTCGACAAGGCGCTGCGCGCACGGTCCGTGCGCTGGGCTGTCGCGTAGGCTTTCGGCGTGACTCCCGTGAACGCCTTGAACGTGCGTTGAAAATGTGAGGGGCTTAAACCGGCCATCCGCGCGAGAGTGGGTAAGTCCGGCGCGGCTTCGGTGGAGTCCTTCAGAACAGCGCACACCTTTAACACGGCGGCACGAAGATGTTCACGCGGGGATGATGCGTCTGGCTTGCAGCGTTTGCACGGCCTGAAGCCCGCGCGCCGGGCGTCCGGGGTGTGATCGAAAAAGCATACGTTTTCACGGCGCGGTTGCCGTGAGGGGCAACTCGGGCGGCAGCAGACTCCGGTGGTTTTTACGGCGTAAACAAAACCGCCATCGGCCTGCGCGTCGCAGCGGACGATGGCCTGCCAGCGTGCGACCTCGGTGGTGAAATGGCGGGATGTCGACGAATTCCCTGCAACGGATTGCGCCATCGGTTCTTCCTCGCGTTACACCGTCAATTTAACGCTGGCGGGAAGCCATGGCACTCCGTTTCTGACTTTCAAATTCGGAATTTCCAGAGAGTTACTTTCCCGGCTTCTGGTATTGCTCTTTCATCTGCGGCTCGTGCCAGAGCGCGGAGGCGGGGATTTCCTGCGTGTCGAAAGCGCCTTCCAACTTCCACTTCAGTGACAGGCAAGCGCCGCCGCCATCTTCACGGAAGTAAATGCGGATGGGATGGTCCCCGGCTGTCAGCGTCAGTTTGCCTTCCACGTACGCATTGGAGTCGTTGACGAGGACCCGGTGGCCGTCCACGGCAAAGTCGATGTGATCGTCGGTCTTCGACATGAACGTATAATTGCCAGCCTTTTCCACGCGCAGCATGCCGCACAGTTTTCCCGTGAAATAGTCCACGGGCACGGACGGATCCGGCGATTTCAAGCCCCAGTCGATGACCACTCTCGGCTCCACGCGTGAGAGATGGTACTTTTCGAATTCCTTGCCAGCCGGCCCGGAAAAGTAGGAGGCCCACAGTCCGGGCTCCAGTTCGAGATTCATATGTTCGTCCATGAATTTCTTGAGATGCAGCGGCGGCGTGGCGCCAAATTCCTTTTTCAAACTGTTGTAAATCGGCCAGACCTGCGACTGATTCCCCGCTTGAATCAGCGCGTCGATCTTCTGAGTTACACCGTCGATGCGCTGGTTGACCGCCAGTGCCTCCAGTTCGCGCAGCATGAAATCTAAAATGGGCGCGACGGAGGAGTCTTTCTTCGCGCGCTCCAGACGCGTGCGAATGCCGGCGACACTGCCGCCGCGGCCGGCGCGCAGCAGCATGAATTCCGCGAACGCCAGCTTCATTTCCGACTCGGCCCCGGACGGCTGCGCCAGCGCGGACAAATCGAGACGGCACTGAAGCGTCAATTCGTCGAGGAGAATCTTCTGGGTGGCGACCATGCCGCCATCTTTCGTTTCGATCACGATCTCGCCGTCTTTGAATTCCGAGACCGACGCTTTCGTCGCGCCGCCGATGGGAATATCGCGGCCGGCTTTCTTCTTGAAGACGAACGCCCGGCCATCGCTCAGTTTTTTCAAGCCATCCGCTTCCGCGTTGACGGTCGCGTCGTAACTCCTGGCCAGAACAGTGGCGGAATCCAAATCGGTGGATTGAGCGGAGAAAAGCGGGTCGGCTTTGGCCTCTGCGAGCGCTGCGAGCGCCGCGTCTGCCTTGTTCTGCTGCAACAGCGTGTACGTATTTTCGCGCACGGCTTCCATTTTTTGAGCGATGCTGAGTTCCGTCGGTTTGACTTCGGTGGTCGTGCCCGTCGTGCCCGTCGTGCCTGAGGGCTTGTCGGGTTTGTCGGTGAGCGGCTTGGCCGGCGTAGTGACGTCGGGCGAAGGGGTGTCGGCCACCAGCATCACGTCGTCGTAAAAGGTGTCCTCTTTGCTCCAGGTACAGCGGAAGAATACCTTCACCGAGGAGTAATTGGGACCCATCGTAAAGGGAATCGAGATGAGTTGATATTCGTCGGATCTGGTGGCGAATTTCACGGTCTCAACCGTGGCGCTGCTGAATTCCTTCACGCCCAGACTGCCGTGCGTTCCTTTGATCCAGGCGCTGGCGATGTAATGGCCCCCCGGCGTCAGGCCCGTTACAACCTGCCGCATCGTCGGTTCATTGTTGAAGCGCAGGCGCGCGCAGAATTTTCCCGAGTGCGCCTTGGCCGGATCTTCGATCACTTTGGCATCGTTGTAAGGAAGCCAGAGGGTGGCGCTGCCCGATTCGAATCCAGGATCTTTCAGCAGATTCAGCGGATTGGGCGGCGGCGCCGGAACCAGGGCTTCAGTAGTGGCCGCCGGCGCGACCGGTGGCGGGACGGCGGGCGTGGTGATCGGGGTTTTCGAGAGCGGCGACTTTTCACTGAGTGGGTCGGCGACGACGACATCCGAAGCGCCCGGGCCTTTTCCTGCGCCGGTGGAACTGATCGGGTGTTCGGTGCTTTGACCATCTGGCGTCAAAAAACCCGGACCCGGCGGCAGTTCGGGACGGGGTGGCTTTTCCAAAGTTGTAGTTGTCGCGTTGGCGAGTGCCGTCGTCGTGGGCGGATGAAGGTCGCCCGCAACGGGAGCGTCGGTCTGCGGCGTTTCGCGGCTGTGCGTGGGCTTGCTGTTTCCCGAAAGCGCAATCACGGCCACCAGCACGACAAAGACCGCGCCGGCCGAGCCGAAAATGATCACGTTCTTGTTGCCGGCGGCTTTTCCGGGCGGATGCGTCGGGGTCTGGTGCGCAGCGGGTTGATGTGCCGGCGTCATGCGCGGGATGCTCGCCCGCGTGCCGGAGGGAATCTTGGTTCGTGATTGTGCACTGCCGGCGTTCGGCAGCGGAACAGGCAACACCGACGCGGATGGAGACTTGGAGGGCTTGGCCAGCACCGGAGCAGGATGATGCTGCGCGCAATAATACTTTCCGTCTTCCGGCTCCGGTTGATCCGGCGGAATTTCGTTGGCTGGGATGCGCAGCCCGCAAGTGTCGCAGTAGTAGAGCTTCATCCTGACGACCTCAAGGGGTCAGGGGTCAGGGGCCAGGGGTCAGAGTTTGGTGCGCTGATCCCGGGACCGTAACCCCTTGCCAATTTCCATATCTTTCGTGCTTGCTGTTCGTTGTCGTCATTCGCCAACCGACATTCACTCTCGTCAGCCGGCTCGCTCGCTTCTGACCCCTCTCCGCTGAACCCTGACCCCTTTTCCCGTTTCCCGTTAGGGAAACAGACCCAGCGATTTCGACGCTTCGGCGACGCGTTTGACCGAGATCATCAGCGCGGCGGTGCGCAGCGAGACGCGTTCGCGCCGCGAGAGCGCCCAGAGCGAATTGAAGGCATTGAGCATCACTTTCTGCAGGCGCGTGTTGATTTCATCGAGCTCCCAGAAGTAGTACTGGATGCCCTGCACCCATTCGAAGTAGCTGACCGTCACGCCACCGGCGTTGGCCAGGATGTCCGGGACCACCACGATGCCCTTCTTGTTCAGAACGGTGTCGGCGTCGGGCGTCGTCGGGCCGTTGGCGCCTTCGACGATGATGCGCGCTTTGACATCCTTGGCGTTGTTTTCGGTGATCACGCCGCCCAGCGCCGCGGGGATCAGCACGTCGCAATCGAGCGTCAGGAGCTGCTCGTTGGTGACCTTTTCGCCCTGGCAGTGATCGGAGACGAGATCCTTCGGGCCCATCGAGGCGAAGAGCTTGAAGGGATCGATGCCCGACGTGTTGTGGACGCCGCCCTTGACGTCGCTGATCGCCACGATCTTTGCGCCGAGTTCGTGCAGCGCTTTGGCGGCATTTGAGCCTACGTTACCGGCGCCCTGAACGGCCACGCGGAGGCCCTTCATTTCCAAGCCGAGTTCACGCACGACCGCGGCGGTGACGTAGCTCACGCCGCGCCCCGTGGCTTCGATGCGGCCCAGCGAGCCGCCGACGGAGACGGGTTTTCCCGTCACGATCTGCGGCACGGAATGTCCGGTGGTCATCGCGTAGGTGTCCATCATCCACGCCATGGTCTGCTGGTTGGTGCCCATGTCCGGCGCGGGGATGTCGCGATCGGGTCCGATGATGATCATGATTTCCGACGTGAAGCGCCGGGTCAGGCGTTCGAGTTCCTTTTCGGAAAGCTTGCGTGGATCGACCACCACGCCGCCCTTCGCGCCACCGTAGGGAATGTTCATCAGCGCGCACTTCCACGTCATCAGCATCGCCAGCGCTTTGACTTCATCCATGCTGACTTCGTGATGGTAGCGGATACCGCCTTTGCACGGGCCGCGGTACTGGTTGTGGTGGACACGGTAGCCCTGGAAGACTTCGACGTGACCGTCATCCATACGCACCGGCACGGCGACTTCCAGCGTGCGCTTGGGATGGCGCAGCAGCACGTGTGAATCCTTGTCGAGCTTGATCAGCGCGGCGACTTCGTCGAGCTGGCGCAGCGCCTGGTCCCACATGTCGTGGCGGCGCAGAATCGCGGTGTTCGATTTGTGCATCGGCTCCATCTGCGCCGGCGGATCGGCCGGGGGCAGCGAGGCATCGAGCTTCGGCACGTGCGGCAGAGCGGGCGTGACCGGCGTGACGACTTTCGGCGGCCGCTTCGCTCCGGAAACCGGGTGCTCTTCGATCGTCGCGACAGCCGGCTTATCTCCGTTGGTCTCCAGCTCTTTTTCACGTTTGCCGGGTTTGCGGGCCATGATCATCTCCTGAATTGAAACGTTAAAAACAGCGCGAGCGTTAGTGACTGAAAGCCGACTGCAAAAGCTGTTGCGAGTGCGCGCCGCTGGGCTTCAGCGTCACCTGGCGGTGCTGCGGATCGACGTGTTCGATCTGCACGAAAATGCGGTCGCCTGGCCACTGCAGGTCGTCGAGCCGTTCCGGCCATTCCAGGCAGACGACGCCGCCGGCATCGTCCATGCATTCGCGCAGTCCGCTGGCTTCGAACTCCGCCGCTCCGCCGCCGATGCGGTAAGCATCAATATGATAAAGCGCCAATCGTCCGCCGCGGTACGCGTGCTGCAGCACGTAGGTGGGACTGGTGACGCGGACGCCGGGCGGGCAATTCAGGCCACGCGCCAGTCCGCGTACGAAGACCGTTTTTCCCGCGCCAAGTTCCCCCGAGAGCACAATCAATTCGCCGCCGCGTAGTCCGCGCGCGAGTGAAGCGCCGAGATCTTCGGTTTCGCCCGCGGAAGCGGTGCTTCTCGAGAAGGCTTCGGTCAACTGTGCCATCTTTTCATTCTAACCATTTTGATTCAAAATGCCCATGGAAATAGGCCGACTTCAAGCGCGATGCTCATATCCTATATCGGCCATTTCGCCATGTGTTCCATCCCTTCTAACCAATTTACAACCGAATTTTGCGGGCGTTATCCTTCCGATTACGCTCAGTTTTGTTTTAAGCTTCCACCGCTTCAGCAGTGTGGCCGCGGCGCGTGGATCGACGGCCATGAGCAGCTCAAAATCTTCGCCGTCGCGAAGCACGTGATCCAGCGCGGACCGCGGACCGGATTTTTCTGCCTTCCGGGCGTCGCGGCTGTACGGAATTTCCGTCTCGAAGACTTCCGCGCCGCAGCGGCTCTCCTCGCAGATGTGATGCAGATCGCGGCTGAGCCCGTCGGTGATGTCGATGCACGCGTGAACGCCGTTGGGAATCAGTTTTCTCAATTCGCGCGCTTCTTTCAAACGCGGTTCGAAGTCCAGATGTTTTCCTCCGCGCGAACCGCCCAGCGTTCCGGTGACCATCAGCAGATCGCCGGATTTCGCGCCGCGCCGCAGCCAGGCTTTTCCTTTCGGACCGTCGCCGAGCAGCGAGACCACGACGCTCAATTTGTTTTTCGAAACGCTGAGGTCCCCGCCGGCCAGCGCAAAGCCGAAGCGTTTGCAGCACGCGCAGATGCCGTCGTAAAGTTCCAGCGCCACTTTCGGCGGCGTGCCTTTCGCCAGGTTCACCGCGACGGTCGCTGCGACCGGCCAGTATCCCGTCGCCGCAATATCCGAACAGGCCTTGGCCATCGCTTTCCAGCCAATTTGTTTAGCCGACGCCGCCTCCGGCCCGCTGCGCAAAAAATGCGTGCCTTCGACGATCTGGTCGATCTTAAAAGCCAGATCACGCCCCGCCGGCCAGCACAAAATCGCACAGTCCTGCCCGGGACCGACGATGACGCTCGGATGCGTCGGCGCATGCGCGCGGAATTGTTTGAGAAGATCGAGTTCGCCCATGGTCTACGTCTTCTAATCTCACGCAAAGCCGCAAAGAACAGCACGAACGGCTTTAGGTTTTAGTTCCTGAGAGTCTCGCGAATTGCCTTGAGCTTATCCCGCCTCACCCCAAATCCGTTGCTGTTCTTAGCGGCTTCGCGGCTTTGCGTGAGACGAGCCGTTTAGTTTGCTTTAACGAACGCGGCCGCGCGGCGGAAGACCTCCCGCAGGTCCTCGTGCGGCACGAGCTGTTCGATTTCATCGAGTGTGGCGAAATGGGCTTCGGTGTGTTCGGGGGAGATGCGGACGTCGTCGTCGTCGAGCTTGCACAAGTACAGCGCGACTTCCTTGTTGAGGGTCTTGCCTTTCTTTTCGACGGTGTACTTCAGAATTTCGCGAAAGCCCGGCGTGAAACTGACCCGCCGCACCCCGGCCTCTTCGTAGAGTTCCCGGACGGCCGTCTCCAGCTCCGTCTCCCCTTCCTCCGAATGCCCCTTCGGCGGCCCCCACTCCCCTGTTTTGGCGGATCGCAGGATCAGGAAGTACGTCTTCTTGCCGTCAGGGAGATAGCAGATTGCTCCAGCGGCTTTCAACTCGTCGGCCATGGTGAACATCCTATCACTTCAAACTGATGGCATCGGGGATCGGGCATCCGGCATCGGTCAGTGGGAATGCTGCCACTGGCGCAATCGCACGTTCTGACTTTAGCTGTACGGTTCTTCAGCGCAACGGCGTGCACTCATTTGCACGGTCGTACTGATCAACCGATGCCTGATGCCCGATCCCCGATGCCATCCGTCCGTCCGCCTCACTTCACGACGATGTTCACCAAGCGCCCCTGCACGACGATCACCTTGGCGACCGTTTTTCCCGCGACGTCTGCGGCGACGGCTTCGAGCGCCAGTTTCTTCACATCCTCTTCCGAGGCTGTCGCGGCGACGCTGATGCGAGATTTGACTTTGCCGTTCACCTGCACGGCCAGTTCCTTCACCGCGTCCTGCGTCAGCGCTTCGTCAAACGTCGGCCACGCTTCGTAGGCCAGCGAATGGTGATGGCGCATGCGCGACCACAGTTCCTCGGCGATGTGCGGCGCCAGCGGTGCCAGCAGCAGCAGGAAACGCTTGGCCTGCGAACGGGTCAGCGACGTCACGTCTTCCTGGACCTTGTTCTTGAAGACCATCAGCTTGCTGATCGCCGTATTGAACGCCATGCGCTCGAAGTCGTGCGTCACGCCCTTGATCGTCTTGTGGAGCTCGCGCTCCAGAGACTCGCTCTTGTCGCCGATCAGTTCCGAGGCTGACGGCAACAGGTTCATACGCACGTTGCCGGCGTTGGGTTTGCTCTCATCTTCCTCGATGAAGACGCGCCAGCAGTCGCGCAGGAAGCGGAACATGCCCGGCACGTCGCGGGGATTCCACGGCTTGCTGCCATCCAGCGGGCCCATGAACATTTCGTACAGGCGCAGCGTGTCGGCGCCGTACTCGTTGATCACGTCGTCGGGGTTGACCACGTTCTTCAGCGACTTGGACATCTTGGTGACCAACTGCGTGGCGGGTTTCCCCGTGGCTTTGACCACGTACACGCCGTCGCCTTTGTCTTCCACTTCGTCGTTGGGAATCAGGCGGCCGGTTTCGTCTTTGTACGCGAAACCGGTGATCAGGCCCTGGTTGAACAGTTTCTTAAACGGCTCCGCACTGTGGACCAAGCCGTGATCATACAGGACCTTGTGCCAGAACCGGCTGTACAGCAGATGCAGCACGGCGTGTTCGGCGCCGCCGACGTACAGATCGACGTCCATCCAGTACGCTTCGGCGGCTTTGCTGTACGCCGCGTCCGGATTGTTGGCGTCGGTGAAGCGCAGGTAGTACCAGCACGACCCGGCCCACTGCGGCATCGTGTTCGTTTCGCGGCGGGCGTTGATGCCGGCCTCACCCGGCTTGGCGATGCGCGCCGTGCCGTCCGGTTGGACGACGATCTTCACGTTCAGCCAATCCTTGGCCTTGCTCAGCGGCGGTTCAGGCGTGCCGGTCGGCTTGAAGTCGCTCATCTCCGGCAGCAGCACCGGCAGCGATTCGGTGGAGACCGCGCGGGCGTGGCCCTGCTCGTCCCAGAGAATTGGGAACGGTTCGCCCCAATAGCGCTGACGGCTGAAGAGCCAATCGCGCAGGCGGTAGGTAATTTTCTTCTCGCCGATCTTTTTTCCTTCCAGCCATGCGGTGATCTTGACCTTGGCTTCCGGCGTCGGCAGGCCGTCGATCGACGGCGACTTCATCGCCACGCCGTCGTCGACGAAGAACTCTTTGAACGCCAGCGGATCGGCAGTGAAGCGCTCCCGCAGCACCGCAGCGTCCTTGGATGGCTCCTTCGCGTTGCTTTTCAGCCACGCGTCCGGCGGCATCACCACGCTGATGATCGGCAGTTTGAACTTCACCGCGAATTCCGCGTCGCGTTCGTCGTGCGCCGGCACGGCCATGATCGCGCCGGTGCCGTAGCTCATCAGCACGTAGTCGGCGATCCAGATCGGAATCTTCGCGCGCGGGTCGCTGGCTTCGTAAACCGGGTTCAGCGCATACGCGCCGGTGAAGACGCCGGACTTGTCCTTCGCCAGATCCGTACGCGCCAGGTCGCTCTTGCTGCTGGCCGCGGAGACATATTGGGCAATCGCCGCTTTCTGTTCGGCGGTCGTGATCTGCGCGACCAGCGGATGTTCCGGCGCCAGCACCATGTACGTCGCGCCGTACAGCGTGTCCGGCCGCGTCGTAAAGACGCGGATCTTGCTGCCGCTTTCCGTTGCGAAATCGACTTCGGCACCTTCCGACCGTCCCGTCCAATGGCGCTGCATCAGCTTGATCGGCTCGGGCCAGTCGATGTGCTCCAGGTCGGCCAGCAGGCGTTCGGCGTACGCAGTGATGCGCAGCATCCATTGGCGCAGCGGTTTCTTGACGCACGGATAGTCGCCGCGGTCGCTGCGACCGTCGATCACTTCTTCGTTAGCCAGCACGGTGCCCAGTGCTTCGCACCACCACACCGGTGCTTCGCTGACATACGCCAGCCGGTGCGCGGCCAGCACTTTCCACTGCTGATCGGCGTTCAGGTCGCTCCACTGCGCGCCTTCTTTTTTCGACGCCGCGGCGGGATCGAAGACGATCGCGCTGCCGTTCTTCAACGTCAGCTTGCCGGCCTTCAGGTCGGCGACGATGTCGTTGACGTCGCGCGCCGTCTGCTGGTGCGTGTCGAAGATACTGTTGAAGAGCTTCAGGAAGATCCACTGCGTCCACTTGTAGTAATGCGGATCGGTCGTGTCGATTTCGCGCGTCCAGTCGTAGCTGAATCCCAGCGACTGAATCTGACGTTTGATGTTCTCCACGTTCTTCTTCGTCGTGACGGCCGGATGCGTGCCGGTCTGGACGGCGTACTGTTCCGCGGGCAGGCCGAACGCGTCCCAGCCCATCGGGTGGAGCACGTTGAAGCCCTGCATGCGCTTCCAGCGGGTGAGAATATCGGTGGCGGTGTAGCCTTCCGGATGTCCGACGTGGATGCCCGCGCCGCTGGGGTACGGGAACATGTCGAGGATGTAGTATTTCGGTTTGGCCGGATCAAAGCCGGGTTCGCCGGGATTGGAGATGCGGAAGGTCTGCTCTTTCGCCCAATACTCCTGCCACTTTTTCTCTACTTCTGAAGGTACGTACTTCGCCGCCGCCATCGTCTGAGAACTCCTGAAAAATTTACCACCAACCGAAGTGGTGCTTTTAAGTGATAAGAGGGGTGAAAGCAAACGGTGGGAACAGAGTCAATATCCGTAGTCCATCGTAGTCGCCATCATAGCCGGGCGGTCTTTCCCTTGCTCTGCATTGAACCCCACGCGCAGGGTAAATGTCAAGGCGCCGCGGCTTACTTCATTTGCTCCAATTCCGCGGCCGCAGTCTTCGCCAGCGGGCTCGCCGGATACTTCGTCACCAGCTGCTGCAGCGCGGTTTTGGCTTCGGCGTCGTTTTTCTCGGCGCGGAGGTACTGGCCCAGATACAGCAGGTCCTGCGCCTCGCGCTCGGCGGCGGGAGTTTTCAGGAAGCGCTCCCGCGCCGGGATGCTCGTGACCAGCGGGTTGGCGTCGGGTCCAATTGGCGGCCATGGCAACTTTCCGAAGTAGGCGGGCTTCGTCGTCAGAAAAAGCGACGGCACAAGCTGGTGATTGGCGATGTTCGGATCCCATTGTGTCTGCTTGCTGATGAAATCGTAGTTGCCGTGCCGCAGCAGCGTCTGCGCGACTTTCGGATCGCCGTCGTGGCCGAGACTCCAGATCGTGGCCTGATCGAAATTGATTTTCGTCGCCTGCTCCGCGACGGCCTTCATGCCTTCATGTCCGAAGACATTTCCCACCACATTGATGCAGTAGTTGCGCTTGTCGAGACGCACCGCGTTGATGTTGCTGGGCTCCGGCCGGCCGTCGGGCATGTGCGGGTCCATGTCGGCGTAGTTGCGGAAGAGCGTGTTGTGGCTCGACGAGCCGTGGATGAAGTCGAAGTTGCTCACCGAAAAATAATTACCTTCAAACAGATTCAGATACGGATGCGGGGAGTGGATCGAGACGTCGGGATGCGCCCACTGCGTCTTGGGAAAATCGCGGCCGACGATGCCGGTGGAAAAATTGTACGCGAACACATTTCCCGGCCCGCTCGATCCGAGCATCATGCCGGCCTTCAGCGAATAGAACGTGCAGTTCTCGACGAGACAGTCGGTGCTCTGCCCGCTGACGATCACGCCGTACGCCTGCCCCGCGCCATAGCCAAGATTGTGGTGGATGTAGCAGTCGCGGACTTCGCAGCCCAGCGACCGGCGCAAGGTGACGTGCCCGAACATCCAGCCGCGGCACGATTCGACGTTCTTCACCCAGCAGTGGACGCCCTGCCAGATGCGGATGGTCGAGCTTTCGTCCGTGCGGCGGCGCGTTGTTTCAATGTAGAGGTCCTCGACGCCGGCGCTGTCGATGGTCTTGTCGGTGCTGCGCGTGGCTTCGGGCTTGAACTCCGCTTTAAACGGATAGTAGAGCGGCCGGCTGAGCTCCAGCACGGCGCCAGTCTTCTTCGTGATCAGCACCAACTGGCCCATCGCGCGCTTGCCGTCTTCGCGCCCGGCAAACGTGCACACGCCTTCGACGCCGCCGATGTCGACGAGCTCGGGATCGTTGAGCTGGTCGACGAGCAGCAGTTCGCCGACTTTGAATTTCGACGGATCTTCGACCGTGATCGCCGTCGAGCCCTTCGTAAAGCCGCTGAGGATCGGCGACGTGCTGTCCTGATCCCAGTTGCACATGCCGATGACGTGGTCCTTCTCCGCTTCGTTGCTCAGCCGCGTTTTGTCGGGACCTTCTCCGCGCAAGGCGATGCCCTTGAGCAGATTCAGGCGGCCCGTCAGCCGGTACGTTCCGGCCGGAATCAGCACGGCCTTGCCCAGCGGACAGGCTTCGATGGCCTTCTGAATCGCGGCGGTGTCGTCGACTTTGCCATCGCCCTTCGCGCCGTAGGCCGGATCTTTGACGCTGGCGAACGGCGGGTACTTCGGGATGCCGCCGGGGATGCCCGGCTTCCAGTCCATGCGGCGGTCGTCGGGAATGATCGGTGCGTTCTTGTCCGCGGTCGCGCTCCACGCGGTTGATGTGGTGAGTGCGACGATGACAACGAAGACGAGCGTTGATTGAGTCACGATAAGTCCCTCCGAAGCGGAGGCAGAATACGTGGCTTTTCAAGATTGCGTCAATGAAAAACAGGTGAGCGAACGCGTGCACATGAGAATTCGACATTTTGCGGACATTCAGTGGAGTAAAGCGTCACTCGAACGTTACTACTTATAGCGGCAGCTCCGTTCCGGCCGCATACCCTATATATGCGGAGCACCCAGACCATGGCAAACCCCCGACATCCATCCGTCGCATTGGTCGACGAAGCGCTCGCGACGTTGACGCGCCTGAGGACCTCCATCGTCTCCGACAAGGCGGCGCAGAGTTCACACGCCCCGCCCGTCGCTGTCGCCAAACCCACGGATGTCGATGTCGAAGGCCAGACGTGGGGCTCGCCGGTGCTGGGATTTTCGCGGGTGACGTTGAGCTTCCAGGTGCATCACCGCTACTCGTTCTATTCGTTCAATTTCTGGAAGTTCGCCTTTTCGATTCACGTGCCGTCGAGCAAGTCGCGCGAAAGCGGCAACGAGGAGCTCGCCGAGTGGCTGGCCGACGAACGCGAGCGCACGTTTGAATCGACGCTCGCGACTTTGATCGCCAAGAAGAAACGCCAGGAAGCCATCCAGCTCGTCCGCGACGTCCGCAACCTGCCAACGAAACAAGCGATGGAATACGTCGACAACCGCGTCACCGAATCCACGCTGACCAGCCAGCACCTCACCAAGCTCGACGAAAACGTGAAGGTGAACGACCGCATTGTTCAGGAATACAAGGAGATGGGCGGGGATTTGCCGTTGCAGGCGCGCTAACACTCCAGCTATCGTCGCGTCCGTGAATATTCCCGCTCCAGTCCGCACGCGATTGACCAGCGTTGCACTTGCCTTTCGACGCGTGCCTGAAGGCCCGGGGTGGCTTCGCTGTGCCGCGTTGTATGCCGCGTACGTCGCTATTGTCTTGAGCGCCGGTCTGGCGACGGGTTTTCTTCACATCGAAGTGATGAGCGGCAATGCGCGCGCGTTTCTGATCGTGCCGCTATTGATTTTCATTCGGCCGGCCGTCGTGGAGGAGCTGTTCTTTCGCGCCATCCTGCTTCCCCATCCGCGGGAGAACGCGACGCCGCAGCGCGTGTGGATTACCGCAACGCTCAGCCTCGCCGTATTTATCGCGATGCATCCGCTCAACGGCTACCTCCTGCGGCACGAAGCATTCGCCGTCTTCAGCAATCCCTTGTTTCTATTCTTTGCCGGATTGCTGGGCCTGGTCTGCACGCTGGCTTACCGGATGTCCGGTTCGCTCTGGCCGCCGATCCTGATGCACTGGACGACGGTCGTTGTCTGGACGGTGTTTCTCGGGGGCAAGCGCTTGCTGACAGGGGCGTGATGTTTTGTTTTAATGTTGCGTCGCTTGCGCACTCCCATCGCCCAGCAGCAGCACCGTGAATCCCGCCAGCGACAGCGACTTGTGGTTGAGCCAGTTGCGCGCGTCGCAGATCAGTTTGCCGCTCATGTGCTGCGCGAAAACCTTCGACGAGAGGCCACGGTAATATTTGTGCTCCGTCAGCAGCGCGGCGGCGGCGGCGCCGGTCAGGCATTCGTCCAGATTGTTCGAAACGTTCAGCCCGTGGTGATCGCCAGCGCGCACCAGCGGATCATGAACGCGCACATTGATCTTTGCCGCCGCGGCCGCGTGCGCCAGCAGCGTCGCCGGACTTTCGCGCGGGTCGTCGATGTCGGCCTTGTACGCGGCGCCCAGAATCGCCAGCGTGTCGCCGGCCTTCAGCAGACCAGTCGCCATCATGCGCTGGAGCATGCGTGTGGCCTGGCTGTCGTTGGCTTCCCGCGACGCGCGCAGCAGTCCGGTGTGGTTGGGATACGCATCGACGAAAAACCACGGATCGACGGGAATGCAGTGCCCGCCCACGCCCGGCCCGGGCTTCAAAATCTTGACGCGCGGATGCAGATTGGAGAGCTCGATCGCGCGCCACACGTTCACGCCCGAATCTTCGGCGATGCGGGAGAAAACATTGGCGACGGCGATGTTGACGTCGCGGTAGGTGTTCTCCATCAGCTTGCACATTTCCGCGGTCAGATCGTCCGTGAGCGAGATTTTCCCCTGGCAGAAGCGCGCGTAAATTTCCTGCGCGTGTTCGGCGCACGCGAGGGTCAATCCGCCGATGATGCGGTCGTTGTTGACCAGTTCGGCGACCGTATTGCCGGGCAGCACGCGCTCGGGGCAGTAGCAGAGATGGACGTCGCGGCCCGGTTCGAAGCCCGCCTTCTTTAACACGCCACCGACCGTGCCGCGCGTGGTGCCGATGGGCGACGTCGATTCGAGAATGACCAGGTTGCCCTTCTTGACCACGGACTTGATGGAATTCGCCGCCGCATCCACCATGCTCAAGTCAACATGGTGATCGGCCGTGACCGGCGTCGGCGCGCAGATGATGAAGGTGTCGGACGGTTCCGGCTTCGTCGCCGCCGTGAGGTTCCCGCTGTGGCAGGCCGCCGAGACCAGCGTCGACAGCCCCGCCTCTTCCAGGCGTGTCTTCCCCGAACGCAGGCCCTCTACGAGTTCCAGATCGACGTCGACGCCCAGCACCTGGAATCCGGCCGTGGCCAGCAGGCTCGCCGTCGGCAGCCCCACATACCCCAACCCGATCACACAAATTTCGGCCATGACCACATGGTCCGTGTGTTATGGGTGGGGGTCAACCGAAATTCAGGCGATAGAAGGGTGCCACGGATGCGCAGACGCTCCGCGATGGAATTGCGCATCGCATGGAAGAGCGCATTTCTTCGCGACGCTCAGAAATCCGCACATCCGTGGCACCAAAAGTCACCATTCAGTACAGCCACGCGAACGTACGGCAGTGGGCGCAATGGGTCGTGGTGTATTGGCCGTAGATCACCGGACGCGTGGGTTGAACATGACGGTTGGACTTGCGGCACATCCGGCACTGCCATTCGCCGGATCCGGATTTCGCCAGTTCTACGCGATGGAGATTCAGTAACGGCGCGTGGGCCTCGACCATCGGGGTTTCGAGCAGGCTGCACCACACTTTGCGCGACAGCACGATATAGTCGAGCAAGGTGTAGCCCAGCAGTTGCGCAGCTTCAGAAACGTTGCGGATGAATTCGAACTCGCGCGCGGAAGTTCGCAAGTGCGCCGTGGTACTGTTGCGCACGAGCACAATGCTCGCGCCCGAAGTCTTCATCACCGGCGTAAACACGTCGCCCACGCGCAATGCATGCGGATCGTGCGTACTGGCCGCGACGACGTTCCAACCCACCAGCCGTGAACGGCGGTCCACCGCTCCGGACACGACGACTTCGTGCTTCAGCGCGGTCATCTCGGCAAACGCGCGAGCGACGTCTTCACCGGTTTCCAGCGGCGGGCAATGTTTGAGTCCAATGATCTTCCGCAGGTCGAGCGCATTCGGGGGAGGTTCGAAACCTGTGGTGGAGGGGGCGTAACGGTGGAGTGGCGTCTTCAAGTCTTCTGCGGCCTCAGGTTAATGGATGCGCGGGGAGTAAGGAAGGTCAAACGGTGACGGAGTGTCCGTGAACATCCAGGGTTGCTTGCGACCGTGCGTGTTTTTAACCGCGCATTCTCAATGAATTTTAGGTTTTATAATATGTTAACGACTGTTTCAATTGATTTATAGGCGTTCAATAGTTTTATGTGCCGGTTTGTATTCTATTCCAATCGGCTCCTTGCACCAAAAGGTTTGCACTTGTTCGTTGCTGCTTCCGCAACTGGCACGGCTGTTGATTCCTCCCTTCTATAGAGGACTTCGAAGCTCATCGCACGCGTGCGTGTCGCGGAATGCGCGGATGCACTCGTGAACGCGTGGATAGAGCTGTCCATAGTCCTCCTGAAAAAAGTTTGAAAGAATATGAGCCTCCGGGCTGGGCTCAAGCGATAGGTTGGTAGAAAGGCACAGCGGAACCATGATCACCACTGCGGCGCAAACCATCTTGAACAACGCCTCCTCCGATCCCCGGTCCGCCATTCCCGAAGAGTTCTGGGAGTTGCTCGAACAGTACCGCACCGAACTGACCAACCAGGCCACCGGCATTCTCGGCAACCGCGACGACGCCGAAGACGTGGTCCAGAAAACCTTCGTCGAAGCGTTCAGCGACCGCACGCATACGCCCCAGACTCAAGGCAGCTCCATCGGCCAGTGGCTGCGCATGATCAACCGCCGCAATGCGCTGGACCGCGCGCGCGAAAATCACCGCACCGTGGGCCAGAAGAAAGACGCGCTGCGCGATCAGGATTCCGCATTCACGACCGGCGGTTTCAGCATGCTCGAACTGCGCGACTCCGTCCGCAAAGCGCTGGAGAAACTGCCCGTCGAACTCCGCGAGATTGTCCGTCTGCGCTACTTTCAACACCTGTCTTCCAAAGAGATTTCCGAGCAGCTCAACATTCCGTTCAGCACGCTGAAGCGGCAGCTGTTTCAGGCCAACGTCCTGCTGCACGGCGTGCTGCGTGAACAATTCAAGTCGGCGCCCCCGCGCCCTGGCACTCCGCCGGGCGAAGAGTTGAGCGACGACATCGAGACGCAACATCCAGGGAGTCATCCATGATTGCAATCGACCAGTGCGAGCTCGTCCAGGAGCACGCGGAAAGTTATCTCGACGGCACGCTCTCCGACGACACCATCCGCGCGCTGGAAGCGCATGTCGCCGGCTGTGCAAGTTGCCGCGCGCAGCTCGCGTCCTTCCGTGAAGTCCACAGCTTGATGGAATACTCGCAGGTCCAGCCGATTACCGGCGACTCGCGTGAGGGCGCAGCGGGCATCGCCACATCCGCTCAGCCGGCCGAGAGCCTGATGACGCGCCTGACCGGTGTGCCCTGGTGGTTCGTCTCGGTCGCGCTTCACACGCTCGTGATTTCGCTGGCCGGCCTGGTTTCGATGGCCATTGAGATGCCGAAGTCCGATGACGCGGTGATCATGATGACCGAGCTCACGCCCGCGCCGAAAATCACGGATGAGCCGGAGAAGACACGCTCGGAACTCACCGATGTCCTGCAGTCCAAGGACGTGAAGGCCACGGATCCGACTTCTGACATTCAGTCCAAGATCGACGTGCCGCCGGACATTCTCGCGCAGGCGCAGTTGGGCGATCACTTCGAGACCATCAACCCGGACCGGCCGGACACGCAAAGCGCCTATGGCAATCCCGAGGCGGAGAGCTTCCACAGTGTGGGCGGCAACGCGGACGCCGCGGGTGGCGGTGGCATGGGTGGCAGCGTCGGGATGGAAGATCTGATCGGCGTCGGCGGCAGCCCGAGCAAAGGCAAGGGCGGCGGGTTCGGCGGCGGCGACGGCACAGGCGTGGGCACCGGAAGCGGCGCGGGCAAGGGCGCGTTTGGTTCGCGCACCGGCGGCGGACGCAAACTGATGGTCCAGAAGATGGGCGGCTCCAAGCAGACGGAAGGTGCCGTCGACAAGGGCCTGGAGTGGCTGGCGAAAAATCAGGAACAGGATGGCCGCTGGGATTCGGTGAAACACGGCTCGCAATTCGTCGCCGGCGGCACAGCGACCTCGGCGGAAGATTACGACATCGCCTGCACCGGGCTGGCGCTGCTGGCGTTCCTCGGCGCCGGGCACACGGAGAAAGTCGGCCACTACAAGGATCATGTCCAGCGCGCGGTGAAGTACCTGATCAGCAAGCAGCAACCCGACGGCAGCCTGACAAAGTTCGGCTACGCCCACGCCATCGCCGGCATGGCGCTCTGCGAAGCGACGGGCATGGCCCGCGTGCCCGAAACGAAAACCGCCGCGCAGGGCTGCGTCGATTACACCATCAAAATGCAGCAGGGTGAAGGCTCTGAGAAATCCGGCTGGACGTACGCCAAGGGCAACAATCTCCCCGACATGAGCAACACCGGCTGGCACATCATGCTGCTGAAGTCCGCGAAAGTCGCCGGGCTTCACGTCGACACCTTTGCGCTGGAAGGCGGCATCAACTTTCTCAACGCCTGCCAGGTCAAAGACGCCGGCGATCCCTACGGACATCGCTACCAATACTATCCCGTCAAGGCCGGCTTCCCCGGAGTCACCAAGCAACGCACCGCCATCGCCCTGCTCTGCCGCCTCTACACCGGCACGCCGGTCCATGAACTCGAAGACGCCGCGCACTGGCTGATCTCCGACAAGCGCGCCGATCTGCCCAATACCGACAAGACACACCGCGACGTGGATTGGTCAGTCAACATGTATGGCTGGTACTACGACACACTGGTCATGTTCCAAGTGGGCGGCGAAGTCTGGAAGGAATGGAACGAGAAGTTGAAGGAAGCCGTGCTGATGCGCCAGGAAAACGACGGCAGCTGGAACCCGCACGGCGAAGGCTCAATCAAATGGGGCCGCGTCGGCCAGACCGCCCTGAACATCCTCTGCATGGAAGTCTACTACCGCTATCACATGATCGACCGGGCGGAAAAGAAGGACTGAGGCGAATGTCGAATGTCGAAAAAACGCGCCGCATGTAGCGGCGCGTTTTTTCATAGGCGTGACTGAATAACCCGCGAGGGGTGGACCGGTCCCTCGCGTGAAATTGCCGCGACCTCAGCTCTTCGACATTCGACATTCATCTTTCGACATTCCTCCACTCCTTCGGCGTACACCCCTTGTACTTCTTAAACACCAGGCTGAAGTACTGCGAGGAGCTGAAGCCCAGGTCGAGCGCGATGTCGGTGACGCTCGTGCGGCGGTTGGCGCGCAGGCGCGCGGCGGCTTCGTCGATGCGGGCGGCAGTCATGAATTCCAGCGCGGTCATGCCCGTCTCCTGCTTGAAGACCATCGCGAAATGCGCTGGCGATAAGCCGATTTTCTCGGCCATCTGCGTCAGCGACGGCGGATCGGAAATGCGGCTGCGCAGCCACGTCTGGAGTTCCCCGATCTCCGCGCGCGTCGGCAGTGTGCCGAGCGTCGCGCTGCGGCTGTGCTGACGGTGCGCGGTGTAACGGCGCGCGATGAAGACGAGCAGTTCGACGATCAGCGCCTGGACCATCAGAATTTTCAGTTCGCGTGATTTGGCATTGCCGTCGTCGGGGGCGTCGAGTTCCGTCAGGATGCGCCGGTAAATCTGCTCGATCCCCTGCCCGCCGGGAATCACGCGCTGGTCGAGCGCAGTGAAGTCGTCGCTGAGCGCGCGCGCCTCGCTGATGGCCTGCGTCACGTCGCGCAGTGGCGCGTCGAACACTTTCACGCCCTGCTTCTTGATCGCTTCGACCCGCTGCCGGTGCGGATTTTCGCGTGGCGCGGGGAGCAGGGACGTTCCCGGCAGCAGCGGCAGCGCCGTGGGGTCGATGCCGAGCACAAAAATGTGGTAGGGATCTTTCGGATCGACGCGGCCGCCGTGGCGTTCGCCGGGCTTGACGATGTAAAGGTCGCCCGGTTTGACCCGGTAGTTTCGCCCTTCGGCAAACCACTCGCCGAAACCCGAGTGGATGTAACAGATCTCAAACGTCTCGTGAATGTGCTCGGGAATCGTGTTGTTAGGTCCGGAGCGGACTTCGTGAACATGCGTCAGCGCCGGGAATTCGTCCAGCGGATGCGAGTGCGCATGGAAGAACTCCAGCCCCCACTCCGGTTCCGGACCATAATTGCGCGTGCCCATGGCTTTCCACCCTAAGGTAAATTTACCGCAGGGTCAAAATCTTCTGGTGCCGCGGATGCCACTGGTGCTCCTGGTGCCACGGATGCGCAGGCGCTTGACCGTAGCAAAAGTGTCCGTTCATCCGTGCGTGACGCATCGAACTGGCGGAGCCTGTTGGCTCTTGCGGCGCGTCACTCACGGACGAACAAAAGTTTTCGCTACGCTCTGACTTTTGCGTATCCGTCACACCAGATCGCCGATCACCAACTCACGCCGTCAGCTGCGCCAGCACCTCACGGCGCAGTTGGAAAAGCTCCGACGCCGGATCCGTGCCGAGAAAGGTGATGCCCAGCCATGCGCGGACGAAGTACCACTTCGTTTCCTTGATGTCGCGCTGGAGGACATCGGAAAGTTCCTGCGCGAGCGGTTTGGCCAGCTGGCCGTCGTGAAGCCAGACGAAGAATCCGATCTCGCTGAACGGATCGTCGCTCAGCCCCGCGAATTCCCAGTCGACCACGCCGCTGATCGCGTCGTCGCGGACGAGAAAGTTACCGGGATTCGCGTCGCCGTGTGCGAAGACCAGCGCGCGCTTCGCCGGCTGCTTCTCTTTCAACCACGCCAGCGCGCGTTCGTACAAGGCATCCTTCGCCTCGGGTTTGACCATCCGCTCGAACCAGCCGAACCACCACTCATTCGTCCAGCGCGGCAGATGTTCGTTCAGCCAGGGGTTGTCCTGGTACGCCACGCGACTGATCTCCGCGAGGCGTGCGGTGAACTGGCGGAGCAGCTTCGGATTCAGCTCGGGTACGAGGTGTTCGGTCAGCGGCGCGCCATCGACGGTGTCCATCAGAAAACACGGCGCACCGAACGTCTCGCCCGCGTCGTAGCCGTACGCTTTCGGTGCGCCCAGCTGCGGAAAATTCTGGAGCTCCTGGAGCACGCGGAATTCGCGGTGCAGATCGTAGAGCCCGTCCAGCGATCGCCATTCCGGAATCTCCGCGGGCGGACACCGCAGCACGAAGCGCCGGCTGACATCGCCGACAAACGCCGTCAGCTCGTAATTGCGATTCTCCACCCCGCCCCGTGTAGCTTTGGGCGCTTCCGGAATGCCAATGAACTGCGCCACATCCCCGCCGAGCGCCGACGACAAATAGCGCTTCAGTAGCGCGCGATTTTGCGGATCGAGAGGATCGAGAAAGTCGCTCATACAGCAGGGTCAGGGGCCAGGGGTCAGAGTTGGGTGCGCGTGCGTGCTGAAGTATGGTTTGATCGGATGGGAAAACAAGTAGGCAGAAGGCAGTAAAGTTGCGCGCGCCGAATTCCAAACCGCGTTGGTGCCACTGGCACAGACGGACTTGGAGCGGAGCGAAAGTCTGGCTTTGCCAGTGCGATCGCAGTGGCATCGCGGTTTGGTCATCTGTCTGACCCCTGACCCCTGACCCCTGACCCCTGACCCTATGGCCGCAAGGCCATCTCATCAAAAAACAATGCTGGACACCAGGGAGGTCCGGCCCTGTTGCCCAGCATCGCGGTCCTGCACTTACGTCGTGAAGTTTACTTCTTGTCGTCGACGACCTTGAAATCCGCGTCGATGACTTCGCCTTCCGGCGCGGGCTTCTTGGCGCTGTCTCCAGCATCCGGACCTTCGGCACCCGGAGCCTTCGGTTCGCCTTGGGGCGCTTCGGCCGCCGCGGCCTTGTAAATCTCCTCGGCGATCTTGTGGCTTACGCCTTCCAGTTCGGCCACGGCCTTGTCCAGCTTTGTCTTGTCGTCGGGCGTGTCCTTGAGGACGGCACGCACGGCTTTGATTGCAACGTCGGCCTTTTCCTTGTTTCCGGCAGAGACCTTCGCGTCGTTGTCCTTGATGAATTTTTCCGTCTGGTAGCAGAGCTGATCGGCCTTGTTGCGGGCTTCGATCACTTCGGCCTTGGCCTTGTCTTCCGACTCGTGCGACGCGGCTTCGCGGACCATGCGTTCAACGTCGGCCTTGTCCAGACCCGACGACGCCTTGATCTCGATCTTCTGTTCCTTGTTCGTCCCCTTGTCCTTGGCGGAGACGTTGAGGATGCCGTTCGCGTCGATGTCGAACGTCACTTCGATCTGCGGTACACCGCGCGGCGCCGGCGGAAGTCCCGCGAGCTGGAAGCGGCCCAGCGTGCGGTTGTCGGCCGACATCTTGCGTTCGCCCTGCAGAATGTGGATGTCCACCGCCGGCTGGCTGTCGGCGGCCGTCGAGAACGTTTCGGTCTTGCGCGTCGGGATCGTGGTGTTGCGCGGGATCAGGACGGTCGTTACGCCGCCGAGGGTTTCCACGCCCAGCGAGAGCGGAGAAACGTCGAGCAGCACGATGTCCTGGACGTCACCGGAGAGCACCGCGGCCTGGATCGCAGCGCCGATCGCGACGACTTCGTCGGGATTCACGCCCTTATGCGGTTCCTTGCCGTCGAAGATGATCTTGCAGATTTCCTGGCACTTGGGCATGCGCGTCGAGCCGCCGACCAGCACCACTTCGTCGATGTCCTTGGGCGTCACGCCCGCATCCTTCAGCGCCGAGAGCACCGGGGCGCGCAGCCGTTCGAACAGGCTTTCGCAGATGCTTTCGAACTTCGCGCGCGTCAATGTCTGCTGCAAATGCTTCGGTCCGGTCTTATCGGCCGTGATGTACGGCAGATTGATCGTCGTCTGCGGCATCGTCGAAAGATCGCACTTCGCCTTTTCGCAGGCTTCCGTCAGACGCTGCAACGCCATCGGATCCTTGCGCAGGTCGACGCCGGCCGACTTCTTGAATTCATCGGCCACGTAGTCGACGATTACGCGGTCCCAGTCGTCGCCGCCCAGGTGGGTGTCGCCGTTGGTCGCGAGCACTTCGAAGACGCCGTCGCCGACATCCAGCACGGAGATGTCGAACGTACCGCCACCCAAGTCGAAGATCGCGATCTTCTCGTTCTTTTTCTTGTCCAGGCCGTACGCCAAAGCGGCGGCCGTCGGTTCATTCAGGATGCGCTTCACGTCCAGGCCCGCGATCTTGCCGGCTTCTTTCGTGGCCTGTCGCTGAGCGTCGTTAAAGTACGCGGGGACGGTGATCACCGCTTCGGTGACCGCTTCGCCCAGGTACGTCTCGGCGCTCTTCTTCAGGTCCTGCAGCACGATCGCCGAAATCTCCGGCGGGTAGTAGCGCTTGCCGTCGATCTCGACCTGTACGAGTTCCTCTTCGGCGCCGACCACCTTGTAAGGGACGAGCTTCTCTTCGCTCGCGACTTCCTTGTGGCGGCGGCCCATGAATCGCTTGATACTATAGATGGTGCGGGACGGGTTGGTTACCGCCTGGCTCTTGGCCGCGCGGCCGACGAGTCGGCCGTCATCGGTGAATGCGACCACCGACGGCGTGAGGCGCGAACCTTCCGCGTTGACGAGGACTTTCGTTTCTTTGCCTTCATGGATGGCCACCACGCTGTTGGTCGTCCCGAGGTCGATGCCGATGATTTTACCCACGTTTGGCTCTCCTTAAAGGCATGCTTCCGTGTCTTAAAAACTGTCTGCGAAACTGGTTACTCAAACTACTGCAGACGTTAGTCGCCAAGGGAGCAAACCCAACGCCATCAAAAATTATTGTGTAACTCCTTGATTCATTTAAAGTTGACAAAGCATCCTTGAGGGTAAATTGCCAGTTCCACATATCATAAAGACCTACCACCGAGGGGAGTAAGTCAAAGTGACAAAGGATTTGCGCACGATATGGTGTCGCAGCGTGCGCTAATTTAAAACTCAATACTCACCACTTAAAACTGTCCTTAATATGTCCGTCAATATTTATTATGTCCGGCAAAATAAATGTGGCTTCCCGACCCCGTTCTCTTACATTTATGAGCGTTACGCCCAACCCAACCCTTCTTTTAAAGGAGATTTCATCCGTGTCCGAACGTAAACGTTACGTGCTCGCCGGCAGCGGCGCGCGCGGCTTATACATGTTCGCCAAACCGCTGGTCAACGAGTTCACGCAGCACTGCGAACTGGTCGGATTGTTCGATCACAATCCCGTCCGTCTGCAGGCCTATCAGGACTTGATGAACCAGCCCTTGCCCGTCTACACCGATTTTCAGGACATGCTCAAAAAGGCCAATCCCGACGCCGTGATCATCACCACCCGCGATTCCACGCACAGCGATTTCATCCAGCAGACTCTGGCCGCCGGAAAACGAGCAATCAGCGAAAAGCCGCTCTGCGTCGATGGCAAGCAGTGCCGCGATATCCTCAACGCCGCCGAAAAGTACAAATCCAAAGGCGCGAAGTGTTACGTCACCCATAATATGCGCTACGGCCCGGCGATCCTGGAATTGAAGAAGCTGTTGAGCTCCGGCGCAATCGGCGAACTCAAGACCATCAACTTCCACGAAAACCTCGACCGCAAGCACGGCGCCGATTACTTCCGCCGCTGGCACCGCGTCAAAGCCAACTCCGGAGGCCTGCTGATCCACAAGGCGTCGCACCATTTCGACGCGCTCAACTGGCTGGTCGGTTCCAAGCCCGATCAGCTCGTCGCCACGGGCGGCACCTTGATGTACGGCAAGAACGGTCCGTTCCGCCATTCCCGCTGCCACAAGTGTCCGCACTCCTCGAAGTGCGATTTCTACGTCGACATGTGGGAGAACGATCAGAGCGTCAAGCTCTACAAGGACGCCGAAGCCTCCGACGGCTACATCCGCGACGGTTGCGTCTTCGATCCCGAGATTAACATCGAAGACCAGGCCGGGGTGCTCTACAAATATGAGAACGGCGTTCACGTCACGTACAGCCTGACCGCGTTCGCGACGTACGAAGGCTGGCACATCCAGTTCGAAGGGACGGGCGGCCGATTGGAACTGCGCGAAATCCACGACACGCGCTGGGCCGCCGGCAACATCACCGTTCACGGCATGGAAAAAGCCGTGGGCCAGAGCCTGATGTTGTTCAGCCCGAAAGACGGCCTGAAAAACATCCCCATTCCTGAGGTCGAAGGCGGCCACGGTGGCGCCGACGCTGGAATCCAGCACGATTTCTTCGGCCGCCCCTTCGACGCCCCGCCGACCGACCGCATGGCGCCGGTGGAAGAAGCGATCCAGGCCGTCCTGATCGGCCACGCCGCCAACGTCTCGATCGCCAACGGCTCCCAACCCGTCCGCGTCCAGGATTTCCTGAAGCACGGGTAACGGACAGGACTGAGGACTGAGGACTGAGGACTGAGGACTGAGCAAAAATTCCCCCGCATTCAGCGGGGGATTTTTTTATGTGGAAACTGGCGCTAATATTTTGCACCCGCGTGCTCGCGTGTCAGAAGCTCGGCCTCACTCCGAAAACCCGCGAACTCGCCGCGAAATTCCGACCGGCGAAACCGGAGCAACCGGCGGAACCAGCTAAACCCGTCACGCACCCCGGCCTGACCGAGGCTGAACGGGCACGCGACGAGATGTTCGTCAAATCCGTCTCCCTACTCAACTATAAACACGTGGCTTGAAGCGGTGCGGAGAACGTCTGCGCTTGAAGCTCTCGATGAAGAACTGGCGCGCCGAACTCAGCGAACTGCTGAACAGCGAAGACTTCCCGCACTTGCTCCAACGCGGCGTCGTGATCATTCGCAGCGACGACGTGGAAAAGTAACGATGAACGAGGAGTAAAGAACACGACGGGTGGCCTCGCATCAGCCCGAATCAAATGCTGCGTACGCGTTGGTGCCAGTGGTATCACTCTGAATTCTGAATTTAAATCCCCCTTCCTTTCCACTCGGAGGGAAACGCGCTAAAATGGGGGGATGCCCATGCGTACCATTTTTACATCGTTCGTGCTTATCTGCGCGCTGCTCGCTTTCAGCGGCGGGGCAGCGGAGGAGACTGCGCCGGCTCCGACGCCAGATCCGGCTCCCGCGAAGCCTGCGGTGGCCAGCGATCGCCTGGATCTTGGCGGTGGCTTGTCGATGGAACTGGTCTCAATTCCGTCCGGCTCGTTTCAGATGGGCGCGACGGAGAAGCTGCCGGAATCGCCGTGGGTGGGGCTGGGATTGTTGCTGGGTGCGACCGGCATCATCATTTCCCTCGTCGTGGTCGTCATCGCGCGCGCGATGATCAACCACGAACGGCCGCGCTTTTCGCTATTGGTGCTGCTCGGCGGCACGCTCGCGTTTGGCGTGGGCATGGTCGGCCTGCTGCGCTGGCGCAAGAGTAACTCCGACCGCAGCGAGTTAACCGCGCTGCCCAACGAACGTCCGGTGCACGCGGTCTCCATTACGCGGCCGTTTCTCATGGGTAAATTCTGCGTTTCGCAGCAGCAGTTTGATGCGGTCATGCGGATCAATTACAGCTTTTTCAAAGCGCCCGACCACCCGGTCGAGCAGATCAGTTGGGAGGACGCGGCGGCGTTCTGTTCGCGCGTGAGCAAGGCCAGCGGACGGACGGTGCGGCTGCCCACCGAGGCGGAATGGGAATACGCCTGCCGCGCCGGGTCGCGCACGCTGTACTCCGGCACGGACAATCCGCAGGAACTCGGCAAGCTTGCGTGGTTTGGCGCGAACAGCAAGAACACCACGCACAGCGCCGACGACAGCGTCAAGAACATCAAGCCCAACGCGTGGGGTTTGTATGACATGCACGGCAACGTGATGCAGTGGTGCCAGGATTGGTTCGACGAAGGATACTACGCCATCTCGCCCGTGCCGGATCCGACCGGGCCCATGACGGGCATGTTCCGCGTCGTGCGCGGGAGCTCGTGGCTGGACACCGAGTCCCGCTGCCGCGCCTCAACGCGCAACGCCTTCCGCCCGGACAAGCGCAGCTACTGCGTCGGCTTCCGCGTCGTCGTCGCGCAGTGAAGCGCGACGCGTGCGCTCATCCGTATTTCTGCTGCAACCCGCGCGCGCTCTCGGCGCAGTGGCGAAGTTTATCGACGTCCACGCCGGTCTTGAAACCCGCGCGCTCCAGGCGGTCGACCAGTCCTTCCGTGGGAATGTTGGCGATCAGTTTGTCCTGTGCGAACGGGCAGCCGCCGAGTCCGCCGCAGGCCGCGTCGAAGCGCCGGCAACCGGCCTCCAGCGCCGCGTCCACGCACGCAAACCAATCGTGCGGGCGACCGTGGAAGTGCGCGCTGAATTCGATCTCCGGATAATCGCGGATCACCTGCGTGAACACGCGTTTGACCTGATCGGGTTTGGCGACCGCGACTGTGTCGGCCAGTGAGACATGCCGCACGCCCATCGCCGCGAGACTTTTGATGTAGCGCAGCAGCGCCTGTTCGTCCCACGCTTCGCCGTAAGGATTGCCAAAGGCCATCGACAGATAGAGGATGAACGACATGTCGTGAAGTTCGGTCTGGATGATGAACTGTTCGACCAGCGGCCAGGTCTGCGTGCTGGTCATCTTGGTGTTGTGAAGCTGAAAATCGCGGGAGAGGCTGAAGGGAAAGCCAATGGCGTCCAGCCCGCCGACTTCAATCGCGCGCTGCACGCCCTTGCCGTTGACGACGATGGCGATGCGTTCCAGCTCCGGGGCTTTGCGGAACGAGCGGACGACCTCTTCGGAATCGGCCATCTGCGGCACGGCTTTCGGTGAAACAAAACTGCCCAGGTCGACGTGCTTCACGCCGGCATCGATCACCGCCTGGATGTACTGAATTTTTTCAGCTGTGGGAATGAAAGTGGGCAGCCCCTGAAAGGCGTCGCGGGGAGTTTCAACGACCGTCACGGTGTCGGACATGGAGCCTCCGGAGCGTGGAGGAGAAACAACTACTTATGACTACACCTTGGGAGTGAAAAGAGCAAACCTAATGTGTGTAAACAGAAGGACCGAGGGCTGAGGACTGAGGATTGAGGACTGAGGTTACGGCGCGTCGCTTAGCTCGTTAAGTCGACTCAACAAAACTCCCCGCGTAAGCGGGGAGTTTTTCCTCAGTCCTCAGTTCTGTCCCTTATTGCAGCATCTGCTGAATGATGGGGTCGGTCTCTTTGGCCCAGATCTCGTAGCCTTTGAGATTGGGGTGGAGGGCGTCGGGCATGATGTCCTTGGTCAAGGTCTTGTCGGCAGTGAGGAACTTGTCGCCAATGTCGAGGTACTTCAGCGCCTTGCCGTCGTCGAGCTTGGCGACGATCTTGTTGACTTCCTCGTTCTTGGTGCGCGCCGGATTGGGTTTTTCGCCGCGGGGGAAGATGCCCAGCAGCAGGATTTTGGCCTGCGGCTGCTTGGATTGAATTTCTTTGACAATCGCGGTGATGCCGGCGGCGACGTCGGCGGCCGAATCGCCACCGTTGTTGGTGCCGATCATGATGACGAAGAGCTTGGCCTTGTAACCGTCCAGTTCGCCGTTTTTCATGCGCCAGAGGACATGCTCGGTGCGGTCGCCGGAGATGCCGAGATTCAGCGGGTGATCCTTGCTCCAGGTTTTCTGCCAGACGGCCTTGCCGCCGCCGCGCCAGCCATCGGTGATCGAATCGCCGACGAAGACCAGGTCGACGGTGCCGTTCATTTTCTTGATGTCATCGAGGAAGCCGGTGTGCCGCTCCGGGTTTTTCACGGCCGGGGTGGTCGTTTTCGGTTCAGCGGCGGAAAGACAGGCACAGAAACAGAGCGCGATCAGGGACAGGGACGGCATTTTCATCACTAATTCCTCGAGTTCGACACGGATGTTACGCGAATTCAATCGGTAGCCGCGCAAAACGGTTTGCGTCGCACCTCACTCGTGCATGGTATTTTCGCAAACAACGGTAACAGCCTTGCCAGCGGTTACACCACTTTATATAAAAGCGACACACAAAAAAATAGAGGCGGGGGACGAGAAGCATGGCCAACACGGAACTTGCGACTGCGGAACACCAGCGTTTAAAAGAGGCGCAGAACAATCAATCCCCTTGGCGGCGCTGGGGTCCCTATGTCAGCGAGCGTTCGTGGGGCACCGTCCGCGAAGATTACAGCGCCAACGGCAACGCGTGGGATTACCTCAGCCACGACATGTCCCGCAGCAAGGCCTACCGCTGGGGTGAAGACGGCCTGGCCGGCATCTGCGACCGCTACCAACTGATGTGTTTTTCGCTGGCCCTGTGGAACGGCAAAGACCCAATCCTGAAAGAACGCGCCTTTGGCCTGACCTGCTCGGAAGGCAACCACGGCGAAGACGTCAAAGAGTACTATTTCTATCTCGACAGCACCCCGACCCACAGCTACATGAAGTACCTCTACAAGTACCCGCAGGCCGAGTACCCCTACGCCAACCTGATCGAAGAAAACCGCAACCGCGGCGGCCGGGGCATGGAGTACGAACTGCTCGACACGGGTGTCTTCAATGAAGACCGCTACTTCGATGTCTACGTCGAATACGCGAAAGCGTCGGCCGAAGACCTCTGCATCCGCATCGAAGTCTTCAACCGCGGCCCGGAAGCGGCGCCGATTCACGTGCTGCCGCATCTCTGGTTCCGCAACACGTGGGCCTGGCAGGATCCGGCCGGTTCGGAGCCGGTGATCACGCCGGGACCGACGGGCAACAATTTCGTCAGCCTGATGGCCGACGACTCGCACGCGCAGTTGCTCAAGAACATTCCGTTCGAGTACCGGCTGGGCAAGCGCTACCTGTATGGTGAAGCCAACGGCACGCTGCTGTTCACCGACAACGAGACCAATGCGCCGCGTGTTTATGGTGAACAAGCGTCCAGCCGCAAGGCGCACTGCAAGGATGCGTTCCACCGTTACATCATCAACGGCGAACAGGTCGTCAACCGCGGCCGCACGGGCACGAAGTCCTGTATGCAGTACAAGCATGTCGTTCCCGCCGGCGGTTCGGTCGTCGTGCGGCTGCGCCTGACCAATGAAGAGAACAAAGCACCGCTGAAGGATGTCGACCAGATCGTGCTGCAGCGCAAGAAGGACGCGGACGAATTTTACGCGTCGATCCATCCGCCCAAGGCAACGGAGGACGAGAAACTCGTCCAACGCCAGGCCTTCGCCGGATTGCTGTGGACCAAACAGATCTACCTCTTTGATGTCAGCGCATGGCTGGATGGCGACAACGCGAAGTGTCCGCCGCCGGCGTCGCGCAAAAAGATCCGCAACTTCCATTGGCGGCATCTCAATTCGATGCGCATCCTCTCGATGCCGGACAAATGGGAGTACCCGTGGTTCGCGGCGTGGGATTTGGCGTTCCACTGCGTCACGTTCGCGGCGATCGATGCGGAGTTCGCCAAAGAGCAGCTCTGGTTCATGCTCTTCGAACAGTTCCAGCACACCAACGGACAGATTCCCGCGTACGAATGGGAATTCTCCGACTTGAATCCGCCCGTGCACGCCTGGGCGGTGTGGCGTGTCTACAACACGGAACTGAAGAAAACCGGCAAGCGCGACCGCGCGTGGCTGGAACGCTGCTTCCACAAGCTGCTGATCAATTTCGCCTGGTGGGTGAACAAGGTCGACAGCTCAGGCAACAACGTATTCGAAGGCGGCTTCCTCGGCCTCGACAACATCACGGTGCTCGACCGCAGCGAGAAGCTGCCCGGCGGCGTGGTGCTCGAACAGTCTGACGCCACCGGCTGGATGGGCATGTTCTGTTTGAATCTGATGCGCATCGCGCTGGAACTGGCGTACGAAAACAAGGTTTACGAAAGTCTCGCCACGAAGTTCTTCCAGCATTACATCTACGTCGGCGCGGCGATGAAGCGCATGGGCGGACGCAACTATTCGCTCTGGGATCAAAAGGACGGCTTCTTCTACGACACGCTGCGCTACCCGGACGAGAGCTTCCACAAGTTCCGCGTGCGGTCGCTGGTCGGGCTGATTCCGCTCTACGCCATCCAGCGCCTGGAAACCAGCTGGATGAACCGCTGGAGCGAATTCCACCAGAACGTCGAATGGTTCATCAAGAACCGCCAGGACATCGTGCAGCAGTGCTGTCACATCGTCGATCAGAACGGGCACAAGGTTTACGTGCTGGCGATCGTCGACGAGAACCAGATGCACGGCATCCTGCAGCGCGTGCTCGATCCCAGTGAATTCCTGTCGGACTACGGCATTCGCAGCCTCTCGAAGTTCCACGAGAAGAACCCGTTCACGTTCGGGCGCAGTGTCGTCACCTACGAGCCGGCGGAAGCCGACTGCAAGATCAAGGGCGGCAATTCAAACTGGCGCGGCCCGATCTGGTTCCCGACGTCGTTCCTGATGATTGAATCGATGCGCAACTTAGGAAAAGCCTATGGCGACACGTTCACGGTGAAATCGCCCGACGGCCGCGAACTGACGCTGACGGGCATGGCCGAAGAAGTCGCCAACCGCCTGATCAGCATGTTCACACGCAATGGGGAAGGCCGTCGCCCGATCTTCGGCGGCACGGAAAAGTTCCAGACCGACCCGCACTGGCGCGATCACCTCCAGTTCTTCGAATACTTCCACGGCGACAACGGAGCGGGACTGGGTGCGTCGCATCAGACCGGTTGGACCAGCCTGGTGGCGTCGCTGATCGACGAATGGAGACAGTAGCGTTGAGTTATGAATTATGAATGATGAGCGATGAACTGACGGAATGTCGAAAAGAGAATGACGAATGGGCGGGAGCGATCCCGCCCATTTTATTTTGCGCGACGCAAGGCGTTACTGCTTGGGTTCGCGCAATAGAAAGAAGGCGGCGACGATTAAGATAATTCCGAAGGCGAATGGCCACGTCGGGATGAGCGTGTCGTCGTTGCCGGGACAAAATGAGTTCAATAGCGGAAATGGAAAATCCATAGTGCGTGTCTTTCATAGGGCGTCCGCACTGTGTACCGACGATGGGCGGCTGGAGTCACGCCGTTCAGTTCAAAACAGAAAATTCAAAATTGCCCGACCAGCGCTCTCGCAGCCCCACGAGCTAAGAGCCACGAGCCGCCCCCAGCAGCGCGTAATTTGGGTCTGCTGAAATGCCCAGCAGGCGCGCGTCGAATTTCGTGGTTAGCAGCATGTAGACGAACTGGGCGTGGTAATGCGCGTAGACGGTCAGCGGGTCGTCGGGCATATCGTTGGGCCATTGGAACTGCAGGTCGAAGGCGTTGCGCTTGGGACTGATGGTGTCGGGAAGCTGGAAGTACCCTTTCTTGCTCCACTGTTTTTCCGCGTGCGTAATGTGGCCGCTGTGGCTGGTCCAGCCTTTCACGCCGCCGGACTGGATGCGCTGACGAAGCTCCCCGGTAAAAATCTGTGCGCCCCGCGCCGAGACGCAGACAATCTTCAAAGACATCCCCAATCTCCGTGGTTCGTGTGTGGGGACTAAATCGCAAGTTTGAAGCCAGAAAAGCGTCCTTGTGCGGCCAGCAATTTCGGCCGGTTCTCCTATGAAATCGCAGTCGGTTGAGCAGTTTTGCGCAGCCGTCGGTTGTACGTTGCATGTACAGAAAACAATCAGCCGGCCCGCTGTAATGTCCTGACTTTGCGAAGATGTTTTCAGCTACAGGAACTCGACTCCCGCCTGTCGACTCCTGGCCGTCCGGCGAACGAAACGTCGGCGATTAATCCTTGCCAATTGGTTAAAATTGTACTATGAACGCAAAATACTATTCTTGAAAGGAGTCCTACATGCCACGACTGCCAGAACCCACTGAAGGAGACACGTCCTGGTTCCAGAAGGAACGTTTCGGGCTGTTCATCCACTGGGGCACCTACTCGCTGGCGGGGCGGCACGAGTGGGTCCAGAACTACGAGCGCATCCCCGGTGAGAAATACGACAAGTACTTCAAGCATTTCGATCCCGATCTCTATGACCCGGCGCTATGGGCGAAGGAGGCGCGCAACGCGGGGATGAAGTACTTCGTGATCACCACCAAGCATCACGAGGGCTTCTGCCTGTGGGATTCGAAGCTGACCGACTACAAAGCCACGCGCACGCCGTATGGCAAGGACGTGCTGCGGCCGATGGTCGATGCGTTCAGCAAGGAAGGTCTGAAGACCGGTTTCTACCATTCGCTGATCGACTGGCATCATCCGGAATTTCCGATCGATGGCCTGCATCCGATGCGCGACAACAAGGACTTCCGCGCGGCTCAGCAGCACCGCGACATCCGCAAGTACGCCGAGTATCTCCACGGCCAGACCCGCGAACTGCTCACGGAGTTCGGCAAAGTCAGCGTGATGTGGTTCGACTTTTCCTACGCCGGCAGCGTCCACGACGGCATGAAGGGTAAGGGCAAGGCCGACTGGCAGTCCGAGAAACTCCTGAAGATGGTCCGCGAACTGCAGCCGCACATCGTCCTCAACGACCGCCTGGAACTCGGCGGCGACATCAAGACGCCGGAACAATTTCAACCGCACGGCTGGCTGGAAGTGAATGGCAAGCCCGTGGTCTGGGAAGCGTGCCAGACCTTCAGCGGAAGCTGGGGCTACCACCGCGACGAGATGTCGTGGAAGTCCACCGAGATGCTGATCCAGATGCTCATCGATGGCGTTTCCAAAGGCGGCAACCTGCTGCTGAACGTCGGACCCAACGGCCGCGGCGAACTCGACCCGCGCGCCATCGACCGGCTGCGCGGCATGGGCGAATGGATGCGCCTGCACAATCGCTCGATCTACGGTTGCACGGCCAGCGACTTCACGCCGCCGACCGATTGCCGCTACACGCAGAACGGCAATCGTCTCTACCTGCATCTGTTCGCGTGGCCGTTCAAGAACGTCCATCTTCCCGGCCTGGCCAGGCGCGTCGAATACGCGCAGCTGCTTAACGATGCGTCGGAAGTCCGCATGATGACCATCGACCCGCATCAGCAGGCCAACTGCACGACGCCGGGTGGAATTTCCGCCGACACGCTGACCCTGGAACTGCCGGTCCACAAACCAGGCGTGACGGTACCGGTGGTGGAGTTGTTCTTGAAAGATGCGTGATGGGAATGTCGAATGTCGAAACAAAAACTCCCGGCCTGATGGCCGGGAGTTTTATTTTGATGGGAAGAGTTGTTTAGAATTCGATGATGTAGCGCTTCATCGAAGCCAGGACGCCGAGCACCAGCGAGATCAGGCCGCAGACCAGCGCGGCGATGAACATGCCCTGGTTGGCGGCTTTTTCGGTGCCGGTGCCGGAGATCCAGTCGATCATGAATCCAGTCGGAGCGGGCTGGCCGGGTGTCACCGTGGCCGGCGCAGCGGTGGCCACGGAATGCGGAACCGCCCACATGATCAGCAGGATGACGGTGATGCCAAACGCGACCAGGCTGATGATCGAGAAGAGCTGTTGCTTCTTCAAATTCGATTCGATTTCGACGTATTCGTTCTGCTGGAGATTGGCCATGCGGCGACCGCAGGCCGGACAGGTGATCTCGGTGTCTTCCATCTTGAGATCTTCTTCACGCAACGTTTCACATTCGCTGCAGCGCAATTTGACATGAACCGGCATGGCTTCTAATCCTCTCGCCCGATGTAAGAACACTACATTAGAACGTCGCGGCGCATTTTCGTCAAGGAGTACTCACAAGGTGCATTGGTAAAAGTTGCACCTTGGCCTCCTATGACACTCTGTAGACGTGTCGAACCGCGCCAAAATTAGAGACGCAATTCGCGGTCGGCCCCGCCGGCCCCGGTCAGCGCGTGACGTGGTAATAGTACGTCTTGTAAGTGCCGTCGATGGTGAACGCGTTGCCGCTGGTCTTCACCTGCTTGCCGTTGGGTACGCCGTAAATGTCGAGGACCTCGACGGTCTTCGGCGCGGCGCCTTTGAGCGTGATGGTCGCCTGCACCGGCTCCATCAACAAGGGCGGTCCGCCGATGGCGATGAGCTGCGTGCCGTCGGCGTTGTATTGGGTGTTCGATTGCTTGTCCTCGGCCATTGCGGTGATCAGGATGCTCGCCGATTCGGCCAGAGGCTTGTCGTCCAGCGGCGTGAAGATCAGGCTGACGAACGGCGTCTTCACGGCCACGGTCGCGCCGGGAAGTTCCTGCGTGCTGCCGCCGGCGAAGCCGATCACGGCCTGCGTTTTCGGCGCGGTGAGCGTGACGATGCGGTTGCCGTAATCCCAATTCAGTTCGCCGGTCATTGAGGCGACGGTTTTCTTCTCCTTGTTCCAGTACTTGCTCCAATCGGTTTTCTCCGGAGCTTTGCCGTCGAAGCTGACGGTGACGCGGCCGATCGCGAGGACTTCGTTGGGCGTCTGGACGCCGGTGGTCTGCTTCTGGTCGAAGCCATTGCCGCCGCCGGCCGCGGCGGCTTCGCCGAGCGGATCGTCGCCTGTGAAAAGTTCGTCCATCTTCAAGCGCCGCGCGGCGGCCAGCGGTGCTTCCTTGATGTGCCCCTTATAGAGCGCGTAGGCCAGCGCGGGGAATTGGCCGATGTAGTGCGGCGTGTCGGTGCAGTAGGAGCTCAAGCCCGGCCAGCCGTCGCCGATGCGCGTGGCTCCGCTAGCGAAGTGGTACGACGCGTCCCAGCCCTGCAGCCCCATGCCATAAAACGCGAAGAGCGGCGCGATCTCGGCCTTGAATTGATTGGGCGGACAGGACGTCCATTCGGTCAGCGAGAAGGGCCGGTCTTCCATCTGGAAAAATCCGGAGGAGAGAATGCCGCCGCCGGGCGAACGCATGTGAGTATCGTTGTTCACCTTGCCCGCGGAAATCCCGTGGCCTCCGACGCCGCCGCCGAAATAGTTGTGACGGTCGATCAGATCCGCGGCCGAATCGCAGTAGAGATTGGCCGGCTGCGCCAGCGTCTCGGTGAACCACGCGGTGGTGATGGTCACGGCCTTGTAGCCGGCGTCGCGGTATTCCTTCATGCGCCGATCATAAAATTCGCGTTCCATGTCGGTGAGGAAATGGATGAACGCGCCGAGCTTGGCCTTGCTGTCGACGTTGGTCCGCGCCGGCGTCATCTGCCACGTGGCGTAGAGCGGCAGTTCGCCGTTGGCCAGCGTGTCCTTGGTGCCCCAGGCCTTCTGCAGCGCGTCGTCGGTGCCGTACGCTTTCTTCGCCCACTCGCAGAACATCTGCCGCAGCATTTTCGCGTGGAGCGGCGTTTTGGTCTGCGGATTGGCGAGGCCCGAAAGCGGATTGTGGAAGAAGACGCAGTCTTCGTTGTGGACTTCCAGCACAGCCAGCGCGGGATCGTCCTTGTACGCGAGCTTGGTGTACGGGTTGACGTGATTGAGAATGACTTGCGCGTACGCGATTTCCAGGTCCTGTAGTTTGCGCGAGAACGTTGCCATGCCGTACGTGCCGTAGGTTTTGTCGCCGGGATTGAAATCGAGTTCCTTGAGCAGTTCCGGCGGATAGCCGTCGGCGTCGGTGATGCGCAGCGGATAGAAAATCGACCACGTCATGTAGATGCCCTGGTTCTTCAGCGCCGCGAACCAGCGGTCCCAGCCGTCGAGCGCCTTGGCGTCGAACTGCCCGTTCTTCAGCGGCCCGAGAATGCCAAAGAGCGGATGCTGACGGATCATGTTGATGCCGTGCTTGGCATAGTAATGCGCGCGCACGGCCATCTGCGCGCTGGTCTCGCCGGTGTTGCAGCCGGCGCAGATGCCCCAGAATTTCACCGGCTGGTCGCCCTTCTCGAATTTCAGCTCCTTGCCCTCGCGCTTCAAAAATCCGAACTGCCCGGCCGGAGCGGGAATCAGTTTGCTCATGTCGATCAGCGATTTATCTGAGAACTGATCGACATCCGCGACGACGCGGAACCACGCGTCGGGACTAACGGTGCCGCTGGAAACTGTCGGCTTCTGCGCGCCGCTGGGAATGAATTCGGCGTTGGCGAAGACGAAGCAATCGATCGCCGTGCTGTGACTGATGCCGCCGTCGAGCTTCAATTCCAGCGTGTGCTTGCCGGCGGTGAGCTTCATCGCTCCGGCGCGGGCCCACGCCAGAAAACGGTGATCGGGATTCTTCGAGACTTTCAAGTAGTCGCGGATGCTGCCTTCGCTGGTGTCGAGGGGTTTGAAGTCCGCGCCGTCGAGCTTGTATTCGATCTTCGCCTGGAACGGATTGCAGCGCAGCCAGAGCACCACGTCGCTGTCCTTCTTCGCGGTGAAACTGTACTTGGCACTGCCGGCCTTGTCGCCGTAATGGCTCAGCCATTCCTTGCCGGACATCGCTTCCTTGGCGACGTCGCCGGCGTCGTACCAGTTGTGCTTGGAGACGTCGCGGGTTTCGGCGTCCTCGCCTTCGACCCAGATCGCATCGGGATCGAGCGTTTCCGCGCCCGCGTCTTCCTTGCCGGGCTTCACCGCGCCCGATGGAATGAAGCCGGTGTTGGAGAGCACGAAGCAATCGATGCCGCCGTGGTTGGAGAGCTTGCTGTGAATTTTCAGCGCGAGCGTGTTCGGGCCCTTGTTCAAGGCCACCGTGCCGACTTTCACCCAGCCGAGAAAACGATGATCGGGCTTTTCGGAGATCATGAAACCGTCGCGGACGTTTTCGGTGGCGAAGTCGATGGCTTTGAAGTCGGCGTCGTTGAGCTTGTAGTCCATCTCACAGGAGTAGTAATTGCAGCGCAGCCAGAAGACAAAATTCCCGCCCTCTTTGGATTCCAGTTCATACGTGGCTGTGCCGGGTTTTGCGCCGTCGTAGTGCGAAAGCCACGCCTTGCCCGACATGCCTTCCTTGTGGACGGCGTCGTACCAGTTGTGTTTGACGAAGTCGTTGGTCTTCGCCGCTTCGCCTTCGATCCAGACATTCTCCCCGGCCAGCGCGGAAGCGGAGCAGAGCAGCAGGAGCGTGAGACCGGCGTGGCGAAGATTAAGCATGGTATTTCCCCGTATTTCCCTATGGGTAGTCGACGTGATTTTGCATACACACGACGCACGTGTGGTGCGGAGAATTCGCAAGAATCCCCGTTGGGCAGTATCACTTTTACAAGGATCACATGCAATGGGTCAAGGACGCCATATTTTCGAGGAGCGAAAAAGGGGCCCAGCGCGTTGCCGGTCGTACAGCGGCGGTACGCTGGAGTTTTTTCACCGCATCCCTATTATGTTCCCATGCATCGCCAAAGTCCCCTCTCTCTCGAGCGCGTGGAGCTTAAATCCGCGCGGCGCATCATCGTCAAAGTCGGCACGGCGCTGCTGACCGGAAATTCGACCACCGTCGACCGGCGCTTCGTGATCAAGCTCAGCCGCGCCGTTAGCGCGCTGTGGGCCGAAGGGCGTGAAGTGGCGATCGTCACGTCCGGCGCGATTGGCGCGGGGTGCGGTGTGCTCGGCTATGAGAAGCGCCCCGATACGCTCCCCGAGCGCCAGGCCTGCGCGGCCGCCGGGCAAGTGGAGCTGATGAAGATTTACGCGCAGGCGTTCAAGCGCACCAAACCGAAGCTCAGCGTCGGTCAACTGCTGCTCACGCGCGATGGCCTGGTTGAACGCGACCGGTACCTGAACACACGCAACACCATGCTGACGCTGCTGAAAAAGCGCGCGGTGCCGATCATCAACGAGAACGACACGGTCAGCGTCGAGGAAATCCGCTTCGGCGATAACGACACGCTTTCGGCGCTGGTGGCGGGCGTCTCGGAATCGGATCTGCTGATCATCCTGACCGATGTCGCCGGCCTGATGGACGCCGATCCACGTTCGAATCCCGATGCCAAAGTCATTCCGCTGGTGGAGGAGATGACCCCGGCGCTCGAAGCAGTGGCGCGGCCGACGGGCTCGTTTCTGGGCACCGGCGGCATGGTCAGCAAACTGCAGGCGGCGAAAATCGCGATGGCTTCGGGCTTCATGCTGGTGCTTGCGCCGGGTCACGATCCGTCGATTCTCCAGGACATCATCGCTGGCCGCGAGGTCGGCACGTTTTTCAAGCCGCGCGTCGACCGCATCAGTGCGCGTAAGCACTGGCTGGCGTTCACCAGCCACCCGAAGGGTTCCATCTGCGTCGACGCCGGTGCGCGCGACGCGCTGGTGAAGGGCCACAAGAGCCTGCTGCCGTCGGGCGTCGTGGCGGTGAAGGGCAAATACGATTCGGGCGAACTGGTCTCGCTGATGTGCAACGACCGCGAGTTCGCGCGCGGACTGACCAACTTTTCCGCCAATGAAATCGAGCGGATTCGGGGCAAGAAGACGTCGCAGGTGCTGAAAGAGATCGGGCAGCTCCTATTCGAAGAAGTCGTCCATCGCGACAACCTGGTGATCCTCTAAATGAGCGCTGACGCCAAACCACCGGCGGCCAAGGCTGCGCCCAAGGTCATGATTTTCTGCGATGGCGGCTGCCGCCCGAATCCCGGGCCGGGGGCCTGGGCGGCGATCCTGCGCTACGGCGAAAAAGAGAAGGAACTGACCGGCGGCGAAGCGCAGACGACCAACAATCGCATGGAACTGACCGCTGTCACGCGCGCGCTGGAAGAGTTGAAGGTGCCGTGCCTGGTCACGATCGTCACCGACAGCGAGTACGTCGCCAATGCCTTCCGCCAGAACTGGATCGTAAACTGGAAGCGCAACGGCTGGAAGAGTTCAACGAAGCAGCCCGTGAAAAACCGCGAACTCTGGGAAGCGCTTGACGCGCTGATACAGAAACACACGGTGAAGTGGGAATGGACGCGCGGCCATTCGGGCCATCCCGAGAACGAACGCTGCGACGAGCTGGCGACGGAAACGCGTGTGAAGATGTTCGGCGCGTAGTGGCGGGCTTAAGGCTTTTTTGCGCCGTCGGGTTTGAACGGGTCGGTCGTCAGGTAGAAGCAGTCGAATCCCGCCACGGTATGCGCGCCTTCGACCGGGGCCTCCATGATAAACGTGTGCTTTCCCTTTTTCAGAACCTGATTGGGATAGTTGCGCCAGACCAGCGGACGGTCCTTGCCCACCTCGACGCGGTTCTCTGAAGGGTAGTTGGCCGGAACGCTGAAGAAGGTGCCAGTTTCGTCCCACTTGAATTTCCAGAGCACGCCGCAGAACGGATCGTATTCGCGCACCCAGAGCGTGTAGGTGGCGTCGGCCGGCACATCGACGATCCACTTGGCATGCAGAGTCGTCGGCGGGGTCTTGCGCTGACTCTTGATCCAGACGAGATCGTTGAGATGGTTGAGGTACTTGCCGCCGGAGAGATTGTTCTTGTCGAGCTGCTCGGCCAGCCAGACGTGCCAGATGAAGTTGTTCTCGATGGCGCTCTCGCCTTCCCACCAGACGCTCTTGCCTGTCGTCGCAGGAGTGGCAGGCGCAGTGGCAGCCGTTTTTACGGGCGGTGTGGTTGCGCCGGCGGGTGGCGGTTGGGGTTGACCAGACAAAACAGGAATTTCCGGTGCGGCTGGAGCCGGAGCTTGCGCCACGTCCGACGCGGGTTTTTCTTGGGGAGGCAGTTTGAGCAGGAGTTCCGCCGCCTGTTTGCCGGCCTTCGTTGTCTTGTAGGAGGACTCCGCCAGCTCGGTGTACTTTGCCCGGAGCTGTTCGATGCTTAGCTTGCCGTCTTTCTTGAGTTGTTCGATGTCGCTGAGCTTCTGGGCTGCCAGCGAGTCACGGATGTCTTCGCCCTGATCCTGAAAGACCGACACCGGCTGCGCGGTTACGGATGCGGGAGGCGCAGCCTCAGGTGTCGTGGCGCGAGTCAACGGGGCTGAGGCTGGCAGCTCATGCGGCGATTCAACGGCGTTGGCAGGAGCGGGAGCGGGCTCGGCTGTTTTCTTGAGCTCGGGAGCCGCGGCGGTTTTCTTCTCCGCAGTACTTTTCCCTGTCGCCAGCAGCACAATCACACCCAGCGTCATCACGATGAGCGCCGCGCCGCCGAGAAGGAGCGGCGTGTTGTTTTTAACCCGGTCGGCCGAACCGCTGGGTGGCTTCTTGCCGCCGGAGACGCGGGCTGCGGTGGTGTGGGTTGTGGCTTTGGTTTCGCTGAGTTTCGTCGCACGCATCGTCGTGGTCGGGATGCGCCGCGGTGGGTCGGAGACCGCTTCCATGTCGGCGGTGGTGTGCGAATGTACGGACTTGGATTGGGAGGACTGGATTTCCGCGTCGGTGATCGCTTCCATTTCCATCGTATTCACGCCGACGGCACAGGAGGAACAGTAGACGCCCTTGAGCTTCTTGTCGCGGCCGTCGCCTTTTTGGATATCGATATCGGTAACGCGCTTGCCGCACGTCTCGCAGAAATAGAAATTCATGGCCTGCGACTCCCCAACATAGTCGAGAAGTCATCTTGGCACACAATGTGCACGATGCAACAGATTTTCGAATGCGGGTGGAGAAAGGTGGGCAAACTGGCGGCTTTCAGCCATCCGCCAGTAGGAAAAATAGCATCGCGCTTATTTCAGGTCAGCTCGCCAGATGCGTTTCCGACGAGACGGCCGACGAGATCTTCGATTCCGAGGCGACGTATTCCGGTTTGAGATTGCCCCATTGACCGTTCATCGCCAGGCCCATGGCCGCTTCGATCAGCCGTTCTTGCGAACGCACACGTGGCGCGCCCTTGGCCGGCTGCAGGCGGGTGTTGGTGCAATCGGGCTTCAGCAACCGCGCCTTCACGTTGTCGGCCAGCTGCAACTGCAGGAAGCTCCAGAGGTGTTCATGCAGCCGCTTGTCGACGATTGGGAACATCAGCTCGATACGCCGATCGAGATTGCGCTGCATCCAGTCGGCGGACGCGAGGTAATATTCCGGCTTGCCGTCGTTGTGGAAGTACGCCAGGCGCGTGTGTTCCAGGAAACGATCGAGGATGCTGACGCAGCGGATGTTCTCGCTCAACCCCGGCACGCCCGGTTTCAGGCAGCAGACGGAGCGCAGGATCAGATCGATCTTCACGCCGGCCTTTGAAGCGGCGTAGAGTTCCGCGATCAGCAATGGATCCTGGAGATTGTTCACCTTCAGAATCATGTGCCCGACCTTGCCGGCTTTCTTGTTCTCGACTTCGCGGCGGATCAGGCTGAGCAGTTTGGTGCGCAGACCGGTCGGCGCGATTTCGATGTGATGGAACGTCGGCGGCCGCGAATAGCCGGTGATGATGTTGAAGAGATTGGTGATGTCTTCGCCGGTCTTCTCATCAGTGGTGAAGAGCCCGAAGTCGGCGTACAAGCGCGCAGTGCGGTCGTTGTAATTTCCGGTGCCGAGATGGACGTAGCGGCGGATGCCCATGCCTTCGCGCCGGACTACCAGCGCGGCCTTGCAATGCGTCTTCAATCCCACCAGCCCATAGATGACATGCGCGCCGGCGTCGACGAGTCGCCGCGCCCAGAGGATATTGGCCTCTTCGTCGAAGCGCGCTTTCAATTCCATGAGCACCGCGACCTGCTTGCCGTTGAGCGCCGCGCGCACGAGGTCCTGCGCGATGGGACTGTGGTTGCCGACGCGGTAAAGCGTCATCTTGATCGCCAGAACCTTCGGATCGTCGGCGGCCTGGCGGATGAACTGGATCACCGGATCGAAGTTCTCGTACGGATGATGAACGAGAATATCCTGCTCGCGAATCGCCGCGAAGACGTGGTCGGCGCCTTGGAAGGCCGGCGACGGCTGTGGCGTAAACGACGCGTCTTTCAAGGCCGGCAGATCCAGCGCGCTATAGAGCTGGAAGAGATCGGAGAAGGCTATGAAGTCGTCGGTGGGATAGAGATCGCATTCCTTCAGATCGAGCTGGTCGACGAGCGTGTCGAGCGTCGAGTCGGGTAGCGCGCTGTGGTACTGCAGGCGCACGACCGAACCGCGCCGGCGTCCGCGGAGTCCCTGCTCGATGATCGTCATCAAGTCGGCGGCGTTGTCTTCGTCGATCAGCACGTCGCTGTCGCGGGTCAAGCGGATCGGTACACAGGTCTTCACTTCGTAACCGTTGAACAGATGCATCACGTTCATGCGCAGCACGTCTTCGAGCAGAATGAAATCGTGCTGCCCCGGTCCCGCTGGCAATTTGATGAAACGGTTAACCACCGAGCTCGGCACGTGAATGAACGCCGTGTTGCTGAACGGAATCGCGCTCGACTTTAACGGCTTCAACTGCGCCACGAGGCAGAGCGTCTTGTTGGCCAGATGCGGGAACGGATGTCCCGGATCGAGCGCCAGCGGCGTGATCACGGGAAACAGCGTCTTCTTGAAGTAATCAAGCACGAACTCGCGCTGCTTGTCGTCGAGCCGATCGGGAGGAACGATGCGGATGCCCTGCGCTTCCAGCAGCGGTCCGATCTCCTCTTTGAAGCACAGATGCTGGAGCTTGGTCAGTTGATGGATGCGCTTGGAGATCGCTTCCATCGCCACCGTCGGCGTCAGCCCGTCGGGGCCGACTTCTTCTATGCCCGCGGAGATCTGATGCTTCACGCCGGCGACGCGGATCATGAAAAATTCGTCGAGATTGGAACTGAAAATGGCGAGGAACTTCAAGCGTTCCAGCAACGGCACGCTGGGATCGCGAGCCTCTTCCAGGACGCGGGAATTGAACTCCAGCCAGCTCAGCTCGCGGTTGTTGAAGTGGTCCGAACCGATCCCTTCGCGCTCCAATGCCTTTACAATGGTGGTGCGAACGGCCCTTTCAGCTTTGCCCGACATGGTCAGTCTCCCGTGGAACCTTTAAATATTCCGTCGTTGAAACCTTACTATACTTGCACCGAGATGGGATACACGTCAACAAATCATTCTTAACAAAAACGGGTCACGCTTTGAGCATCGCATCAATGTGCGCGCGGCCGTACCGGGCCAAGTAGACCGCTCCATTATTGACGTAGTGGCGATAGGTGGTCGCCAGTCGTTCGCGCTGCGCCGGGGTCAATTCCTTCACCTGCTTGGCCGGGGAGCCGACCCAGAGCGTGTGCGGGGGAACGACGGTCCCTTCGAGGATCAACGCTCCAGCCGCGATCAGCGCGCCTTCGCCAATGACGCTGCGGCTGAGCACCGTCGCCGCGATGCCGATCAGCGCGCCGTCGTGAACTTCGCAACCATGCACGATCGCGTTGTGCCCCAGCGTCACGCGCTTGCCGACGATGCAGGGATAGCCCTGGTCGACATGCAGAATCGAGCCGTCCTGAATGTTACTCTCTTCGCCCACTTCAATCCGTTCGCTATCGCCGCGCAGCACGCAGTTGTACCAGACCGAGGCCCGCGCCTTCAGCGTCACCCGCCCATTCACCACAGCGTTGGGCGAAATCCACACGCTCGGATCCACCGTCGGAGTCGCGTAAATCGCGTCAATGTCCACGTGCTCATCCGGGTAAGGCAGAGAAATCTTCGTCTGGCTCATGACCGCCCCCATCCGCGTGCGTTTTTGAATTATGACTTTTGAATTTCTAATTCGACTTGCAGATTTTCCAGACCATCTCTTCCATCACGTCGCGCGGATTAGTGCCGCCGCCCATGCGCATGTTCAGATTCGCCTGGAAAAGCGCGTCCATGCAGCGGCGCAGCGACGCTCCCGTGTGCCGGCGCAGCGTCGCGGCCATCGCCTGTTGCCGGAAGTACGGCACTTTCGCCGCCTTGTACGCTTCGTTTTCGCTTGAGCCATTGTCGAGAATCGCGCGAATGTCCTGCAGCTGGCAGAGCTTGTAGTTCAGCGCGGCGAAAAGCATGATCGCGATCGCGCCTTCATTGGAGATCACCTTCCCCGGCTTGGCGGAGTCTGCCAGCCCGCGCTCGAGCAGCGAGCCGAGAATCTCCAGCGACTGCCGCGCGTTCCGTTCCAGCACCGCGTCGGCGAAGTTGAAAGCATTGAACGTCGCCGTCGAGGCGCAGATTTCTTCGATGTCCTCCTGCGAGACCTTGATCCCCGTCGCGCCCGCGCCTTCTTCTCCCGCGGGCTTCAAGGCCAGGGCCAGCTTGCTCAGCTCTTCGTCGATGGCCGCCAGCGTCTTGGCACTGCGGTTCATCAGCGCGATCAGCGCCGCCGGCTGCAACACCAGACCGCGAGCCAGCGCGCGGCGGCTGACTTCCTGCTCGAGCTCACTGCTGTCGCCGAATTTTCCCGCCAGCGATTCGCAGTCGATCACGCCGCGGTTTTCCGCCAGCTGCGCGTAGAAGCGCGTCGACTTCATGTTGCCATACCCGCTGGCTTCCAGGATCAGCGTCGACGTACTCGGAATATTCTTGTAGTTGTCCTCGAGCACCGCGAAGTACTTCTTCAGAAAGATGTCCGCCTGGCGCACGAGCACGACCTTGATTTCATCGCCCGAGGAGAACATCGACGCCGTGCAGAGTTCGTCGAGGACATCGGCGGGCTTGAGCGTATCGGGATCGTTCTGATTCTGCGGCCCATGCTTGACGATCCAATTTATTCCCGTGTCGTCCCCCGCTTCGCCCAGCGCCGCCTTCTTGGCCGCCGCGATGGCATCTTCGCGCAGAGTCGTCTCCGGCCCGATGATCAGCACGACGCGCGGCAGCGTCTCCCGCGTCCATTTTGCATCGCGCGCGGAGAGGGCTTGAGGTGCAGGTTTCTTAGCCATGGTCCATCAGATTACAATAAAGGGAGGAATCGTACATGTCAGGATGCGGCCGAGCCCCCTCCCCCGCTCTCCCCTCCACTTTTCCCGCCGCCAGCCTTCGGGTACGCTTCCACCATCATGGACATCGCGATCATCGACTACGGCATCGGTAACCTGCGCAGCGCGGAGAAGGCCTTTCAGCATCTCGGCTTTGACGCCCATCTCGTCAGCGACCCGGCCAGCCTCGCGTCGGCGAAGAAAGTCGTGCTGCCCGGCGTCGGCGCGTTTGGCGAATGCATGTCAAATCTGGAATCGCACGGTTTCGTCGCGCCGCTGCGGGACGCCGTCGCCAGTGGCAAGCCGCTCCTGGGGATCTGCGTCGGCCTGCAGATGCTCTTCGAAGGCAGCGAGGAATCCCCCGGCGTCAAGGGCCTGGGCCTATTAAAGGGGCGCGTGCGAAAATTCGCTGGCCCGCAGTTCGAAGGCGGCAGCGCCTTGAAAGTCCCGCAGATCGGCTGGAACAGTCTTGAAGTTGCCGGCAATCAGCCGCTCTTCCGCGGCCTGACGGCAGGCAGCCACGTCTACTTCGTCCACAGTTTCTACGCGGAAGCCACCGACCCGGCCGATGTGCTGGCGTGGTCCGAGTACGGTTTCCGGTTCTGCGCCGCAGCGGGGCGGGGAAACATCGCCGGCGTCCAGTTCCACCCGGAGAAAAGCCAGAACACCGGCCTGCAGATCATCCGCAATTTCGGTAACTCTTGATTCGGAAAAATGATTTCGTGAGCAAAACCAAAGCAGCAGCGGTGCCGGCAGTTCCCGAGTTTCAATGTTCCGCGATCGTCGTCGCGGCCGGGTCCTCGTCGCGCATGGGCGGCAAGGTCCGCAAACCGTATCTGAAGCTGAAGGGCAAGCCCATCCTCGCCTGGACGCTCGGCGCGCTCGGCAAAATTCCGCAGCTGCGCCAGATCGTGCTGGTCACCCGGCCCGAAGACCGCCGGCGAGCGATGAACGCCGCCAAGCTGGCGAAGCTGCCCCGCTACGTCTCGCTCGACTTCGCCGACGGCGGCGCGCGGCGGCAGGATTCCGTCTTCAACGGTCTCAACGCAACGAAGCCCGACGCCGACCTTGTTCTGATCCATGACGCCGCGCGCCCCTTTCCCGCTCAGGACGCGATGCTCCACGCCTGCGTCTCGGCGCTCGGCGGCGGCGCCGCGATTCTCGCCTGCAAAGTCAAAGACACCGTCAAGCGCGCCGTCCCCGGTTCCGTCGCGATCGAAGAGACCGTCCCGCGCGATGGACTGTGGCTGGCGCAGACGCCGCAGGTCTTCCAGCGAGCGCTGATCCTGGACCTCTTTCAGCGCATCGCCGCCAAAGCTCCGAATCATGAATTCACCGACGACGCCTCGATCTGCGAATACTTCAACGCACCCGTCGCGCTGATCGAATCCAGCGACCGGAACATCAAGGTCACGCGACCGGAAGACATTGGGATTGCAGAAGCGTTCTTAAAGGGATGACGTTTAAATTTTGAATTTTAAATTGCGCTGCAGATGGAAAATTCAAAATTCAAAATTAAAAATTCAACATTGGCTGTTCGGTGGCCGACGATTTACCTGAACCACTTTTCATTGGGGGTGACTGTGAATTTCCAAACTGTTCGAGCCTTGGTGCTGGGTTCCATGCTGTCCTGTGGCGGCGTCTTCGCGGAGGACGCACCGCCCACGCCCGCGCCTGCTCCGGCCCCCGCCCCAGTCCCAGCTCCCGCTCCGGCCGCGCCAGCTGCCGCCGCAAAGCTGCTGTTGAAAAAGGGCGGTCACGTCGCGATCGTCGGCGACTCGATCACCGAACAGAAGCTCTACAGCAAATTCATGGAAGCCTACCTGACCCTCTGCGTGCCGCAGTACGAATTGAAAGTGATGCAGTTTGGCTGGAGCGGCGAACGCGCGCCCGGCTTTCAGAATCGCATGAACAACGATCTGATGCCCTTTGAGCCGACCGTGGTGACCACCGTTTACGGCATGAACGATGGAAACTACACCGCCTTCAATGACAACACGGGCAACACGTACAAAGCGGCGATGACGGAGATCGTCTCGCGCCTGAAGAAGGCCGAAGCCGTCGTGGTGATCGGCTCGCCGGGCGCCGTGGACACGAAGTACTATCACAACAGTCCCGAGCAGGCCAAAGTCTACAACGAGACGCTGGGCAAGCTGCGCGACATCGACAAGGCACTGGCCGAAAGTACCGGCATGCCCTTCGCCGACCTGCACGAAACGATGGTCAACGTGATGGCCAAGGCCAAGACCGAATTCGGCGACGCATACGACGTCTGCGGCCAGGACGGCGTCCACCCGCGACCCAACGGCCATGTGATCATGGCCTATTCCCTCTTAAAGGGAATGGGTCTCGACGGCGAGATCGGCACGATCACCGTCGACCTGAAAGGCCAGACCACCGCCAGCGAAGGCCACACCGTGGTAAAGTCCGAAGGCGGCAAAGTCGATCTGCAGAGCTCCCGCTACCCGTACTGCTTCAGCGGCGGCGATCCGAAGTCCCCGGCGAGTCCGCGCTCGATCCTCGGCCTGCTGCCGTTCAACGACGAGCTCAACCGCTTCACGCTGATCGTCAAGAACGTCGACGCCGACGAAATGAGCGTGACGTGGGGGGCGGAATTCAAGAATTTCAGCAAGGCCGATCTGGAGAAGGGCATCAACCTGGCCGCCGCGTTCCCGGACAATCCGTTCTCCGCGCCCTTCGCGAAGATCGAAGGCATGATCGCCGCGAAGCAGAACTTCGAAACCGACATGATCAAGAACAACATCACCCGCTTCGGTTCACTGGCCAACACCTTCCCTGGCGACGCCGAAGTCACCGCCGCCGTCGACGTGCTGAAGAAGAAGTTCTACGCGAAGGAAGAGAAACTCCAGAGCGACGTCCGCGCCGCTGTGGTCCCCGTCGCGCACACGATCGTGATCGGCCCGGCCAAAGAAGGCGGAGCCAAAGCTCCCGCCAAGCCCCAAGACGCCCCCGCCCCCGCCCCCGCGCCGGAAAAGAAGTAGGGAAGAAGCGATAGACGTAGTACATCCCCAATGCCCCAACGCGGCATCGGCTACAAAGCCCAGGGTTGCACCGCAGGTGCTACCCTGGGTTACCAATTCCCAAACGCGACCAACTCTGAAAGAGTTGTGGCCGAAGCGTGGCCGAAGTCTCCACCCGCCGCTGTCGTCTTGCGCCCTTAAGTTGCGGGAGTCGCCCCCGCTGTAATTCATCCCAGCAGCATCCAAAGATTATTCAGGACGTGGATACCAATCGGCGTAGCAATGGAATCCGTCTTCTCGTATGTCCAGCAAAGCAAAATACCGGAGATACCGGCCATCAGCATCTTGATCGGCTCTGGGTAACCGAAATGGAGAAGGCCGAACACCAACGAAGACAGAGTCGCCGCGACCCAAAAGGGGAACTTGGCGCGTATCATCTGGAATAGAGTGAACCGCGCAAACATCTCTTCCATGAGGGGACCCATCACGCTGAAAAGATATAGTGCCGTCGTGGATGTGCGCTGATTAGTGGGATCTCCTGAGTAAGCCCCGAACCGTTCAATCAGATATCCCCCAAATACGAGCATAGCGCCAACTCCAACGATGTAGCACGCGACCGTTTTCATGGAGGCGCGAGTTGCAGCTTGCCAAAACCGGCGCGGACCATAGATGGCGATGACGAGCAGGACGTACACGCTCCAAATTATCAGCAGGGTGGCTCGGTAAACAACATTTATGAATTCTTGGAAGTCCACTACGGTATCATCCGGATGTAAGGTAATTCCGAATGAGTTAACGGTCGACGAAGCATCGTTTTGGTGCAGCCAAACGTTATGAAAAGTGGTCAACCCGAGAACCGCAACTCCGATGAAAAGAAGCAGCAGGTAACGCCACCAATATTCTCGCCACTTGGGAACAACCAGGGAACCGAGAAAGAGGAAGTCCCACACAGCTGAACTCTTTTCTTGTTTCATAAAAACAATTGGCCTGACGTGTCCGTGAGGACTTTTTCAGGTGCCTTGCCGCGGTTTCGAAGGTAATTCCCGCTCAGTTTCTGCATCTGCGCACACCCGCTTCGAATCGCACGGACCTGTTGCTCGTTAAGCAACTCCAGCCCCCGATTGGCCGCGAGCGCCGCCGCAATCTCCGTGAGCTCCCGGCGCAACCGCACCGACGAACCCGCCACAATGTAGCTGGGTGGAGATTCAACGAGCCCTTACTTCGGCCCTTGCCCGCCGCCGCTGGCCTTCGCTCCGTTGCCACCGAAGCGGAATAGCGACGTGATCGACGATTCGAATGAACTCGCGCCGATGCCCAGGCGAATCGGAATCTTCGTGGTCGAATTTTTTACGCCGGTCGCTCCCGCCCGCGCGAACGCATTGCCGAGCGTCGCGTGCGTGATCGCGCATTTCAGGTCGTACGTTCCCTTCGGCGCGCCTTTTTTCGTGTTTGCTTTGATCTGCCACTTCACTTGAACGCCGCCGCGCGCCGCGCGCGACAGCGAGAGCTTCGTCGACGAGGTGCCGCTGAATGTCTGGCCGACCACGTCTAACGACAACAGCGACGAGCGGGTCACGACGGTCGTGCCGGCGTTCACCGTCGCAGTCAGGCTCAGCGTGTCCGAATTCTGCGCCGTGCGGTTCCAACTGACGCTGTACTTGATGTTCGCGCTGAACAGCCCGGCCTGCGCCGCCGGCAGCACGACCATCGTCAGCGACGTGGTATCCGTCAGCCCCTGGGCGTTGGTGATCGTCAGCGTCACCGTGTACGTCCCGGTCGCAGTGTAATCGCGCGAGATCAATTGCCCGACTCCAGATGGCGAACCGTCGCCGAAATCCCAGAGATACGAGACGATGCGGTTGGCCGGATCGGTACTGAATGTCGCATCGAAACCGATCGGCTGGCCGACGTAGCCGTTGAGATCGCTGGAAACAAAGCGCGCGATCGGACGGTCGGAATCGTGGTAAACGTTGATGGTGATGCTCTGCATCGCCGTCAGGCCAGCGGTGTCCGTAACCGTTAGCGTAGCCGTGTAGACGCCCGCGGCCGCGTACACATGCGCGGGGTTGGCATCGGTGGAACTGCCGCCGTCGCCGAAATCCCAGGCGTAGGGCAAAGCATCTCCGTCGGGATCGGATGCGCCGGAAATAAAGTCGACCGACTGTCCTTCGATGAGAATCGTCGGCGTTGCAGTCAGCGACGCGGTGGGCGGCTGATCGACCAGGCTGATCGAGACCGTGGCGGGAGTGCTGTCCGCGACGCCGTCGTTGGCCTTAAAGGTGAAGCTGTCGGGGCCGGCGTAGGCTCCAGAGGTGTAGGTGACATTGGGCAGCACACCGCTCAGCGTTCCATGCGCGGGTGGCGTGACGATGGAATAGGTAAGCGCATCGCCGTCGGCGTCGGTCGCGGCAAGCGCGAGTGGTAGTGCGACCCTGGAATGGACACTCGCGGTCTGCGCCTGAGCGACTGGCGTGTTGTTGGTGACGTTGATGGTGATGGTCGCGACGTTTCCATCGGCCAGGCCGTCATTGGCTTTGAACGTGAAACTGTCCGGACCCGCGTAACCTGAAGTCGAATAGGTCACGTTCGGCGGCGTGCCGGTCAACGTTCCGTGGCTGGGAGCCGTGACGATCGAATAGCTCACGGGATCGTTGTCGCCGTCGGTGGCGACAAGCACAATCGGAAGCGACGTACTCGAATGGAGCGATAGTGCCTGTGCCGACGCCACGGGCAGGCCGTTGATGCGGAAATCGGAGACAAAGTCGCCGCCGGCAGTGCCGTTGCCGGAGGGGAAAGTGCCGACGAATTCACCGTCGATGAGATTTCCATCCAGATCGGTGACACTGACCGGCGTGGACTTGAACTTCAGTCGGTATTTGCCTGGCGCTGTCTGTCCATTCAGGTTTATCGTGACCAGATTGCCTGACGCTACGAGAGATGACGGCGAAATCGTCACATCGTCCGCGGTACCGAAGGTCTTGTCCGGCCCGGCGCCGATCAGCAGAACTGAGTTTCCATTCGCTGTAGCCGGATCGACATTCTTATTGAACGTGGCGACGATTGACGATGGCGGTGCATTCAGCACCGCGTTCGGCGCCACGGTCAGCGCGGTGACGTGCAACAACGGCGCTGCGACCGTGAACGTCGAGGTGAAATCCGCGAAGGTCCCGTCGCCGGACGGGAAAGTACCGGTGAATTTTCCATCGAGCGGATTGCCGGCGGCATCGGTAACCGCGGCACTGGTTAAAGGATCCCATGCGGGATCATCGCTGCCAGCACTGGCGTCGGCTCCCAAGGTCCCCGCATTGGCATTGCTGGTCCGGTCATGAACGACCTGACCGCTGCCTTCATCCACCGGCCAGAGACCCAGCAGTCCGGCTTCCGCTCCGGTCAGAGTCTGCGACATCGCCGCGGCGATTTCCGTCTGGCTCCGCGCGACATTCCAAAGGCGTACGTCCCGGATTTCGCCCTGGAAACCCTGAGGCCCGCGGATGAGCAGCGATTGGATATTTCCAATCGCCAGACCCGGATTGGCGCCACTCAACGTCGTCACCGGGAGATCATCGGCAACGGCGCTGCCCACCAAGGTGCCGTTTACGTAAAGACTCAACGTCTTGGATGCGGAATCGAAGGTTCCCGCGGCATGAACCCAGGAGCCCTGCGCTACTACCGCCGGGCTCGTCACGGTAAAATTGCTGTTGCTCTGGGTATCAATGCGAAATGCCACATTGCCGCCTGAGACCAGTTTCAAGCTGAACGGATCCAAGCCAGACCGGTCATCGGCGCGGAAAAATATCTGCTCGTCAGAGGTAGGCACGGCATCCGCGCGAAACCAGGCTTCCACGGTGAAATCAGTGACTTGATAAATGGGCCGATCCGGAATGGCGACCAATTGCGAATCCGTAAAGGTCAGCCCTCCCGCGCGCCGAGCCAATAGCTTGAATTGATAGAGGTCGTTGGGGACGTGTGTGCTGGTTAAATCGACCGTGATCTGTCCGCCGCTTGCGTTGACCGACGTTACCGGCACGGAGAAATCGTCGGCAGTTCCCAGCACCCCATCCGGCCCCGCACGAATCAAACGAACCGAGGAACCGTCGACGGATGCCGGATCAACGTTCTTGCTGAGCGTCGCGACGAGCGACGCGGGCGGCGCGGCCAGCACCGCGTTAAGAGCCGGCGTCAGTGCGGTCACTTGCAAGGGCGGCGCTGCAATCGTAAACGTTGCGGCAAAGTCCGTCAACGCGCCGTCGCCCGACGGAAACGTGCCGGTGAATTTTCCGTCCAGCGGGTTGCCGCTGGAATCGGTAATGGGAACGCGGGCGAGAGTCTGAATCTCGGCAGCGGTCAACGCGCGGTTGAAAACCCGGACGTCGTCCAGCGTGCCGGGCGTGGCGTTGGTCGTGTTGTTGTTTCTAAACATCAGATAGAGATCGTCGGTGTGGTCGAGTCCTCCGGCCGGCCCGCCAGACACGGAGTTGCGCAGCGTTCCATCGATATACAAATCCAAGAGGTGTGTGGCGGTATCGTAGGTCGCGGCGTAGTGATGCCACGCGTTGAGGTAATTCGAATTCGGCTGGGGGTCCCGCGAATACCAATAGGACCCGTTGTTGGCGCAGATAAACCAGCCGATGTGTCCGTCGTCGACGTTCCAGCGGAGAATGTATCCGCCAAAATCCTTGGTCTGCTTGCGTAACAATTCTCCCACACCACCGCCCATCGTGTCCGTGATGTAGCCCCACATGCTGACTGTCACGGCCAATGCGGGCTCCAATGACGCGCTTTGTGGAACCTTGATCGCGCCGGTGACGCCATCGAATTTCACCGCGCTTCCCGGCAGGACCAAATTGGTCGAGGTAAATGTCGCGCCGCTGTTGAGCGCTCCCGAATTGCCGTTACCTGACGAATCCAGCACAGTCGTGCCGCTGCCTTCGTCGAACTTCCAATGGGCGACCAGCCCGGAAGTCGTGCTTTGTCCACTCACCAGCGTCACTTGATACTGATCGTTCGGCAGTTTCACGCCTGTCAAATCCAGCGTGATGGTCGTGCCACTCGTCGAAATGCCCGCGGGTAGGATCGTGAGATCGTCGGCAGTGCCAAGCACCCCATCGGCACCGGCACGAACGAGACGCACCGAGTACGCATTCACGCTGCCCGTTGCGGGCGGTTGGTCGAGCGTCACGGTAATGCTCGTCGGCGGCGTGGTCAGCGTCGTGCCAGGCGTGGGACTCATGTCCGAGGCCGCCAGCGCAAAGAGTGCGCGCGGCAGGGCGCAAAGCGTCAGCGCGACTATCATGAGCGTGATTCGATACATGTTTTCTTTCCGGAACAATTGGCGGCACGTGCACGTTCGAACCCTGTATGTTAGAGGGAGGAATCAGAGTCGCAATACTTTAAGGTAAAATGTTTCGCATCAGTGACTTGAAGTCCGCAATCGGCTGCTCGTAGAGTTCGATTACGGTTTAATAAAAATACGAGCCGCAGGCAAGGATAGCTAAATATAAAAATACTAGTAAATAGGTACTACGCAGTCGGCTGCGTCTCGCTCTGCGCGGCCGGAGCAGTGGTTGAGGCTTGGCTCCCCTCCTCCACCCCATTCCCATTGCCATTCGCGGGGCCGTTGCACTCCTCTGACCCCTGGCCCCTGGCCCCTGACCCCTCGCCGGCTTGGCCGGCCTCAGCGAACAACGACTCGAAGCGCCGCTTCACCTCCTTGGCCAGCGCGCGGTACGACTTCGCGCCGGTGGAATCGCTGGCGTATTCGAAGATCGACTTACCGTGCTGTGGGGCTTCCGTCAGCTTCACGTTGACGCGGATCTCGGTCTTGAAGACGTTCTGATTCCAGTTCTTGCGGAGCGCTTCGATCATCGTCGGCGTCATCTTGTTGCGGTAGTCGACCAGCGTCAGCACGAAGCCCAGCAACTCCGCGACATCGCCCTTGCCGGCATCGCAGAGCCGGTTGACTCCTTCGAGCAGACTGGCGAGCCCGCCCAGCGCCAGGTAATGCGGCGGAACGGGGACGAGGTACGCGTCGGCGGCGATCAGCGCGTTGCTGGACAACACGGTGAGGCTCGGCGGACAGTCGATGATGATCGCGTCGTAATTCCCGCGGACCGATTCAAGAATCGCTCGGAGCCGAATCTCGCGATCGTCCGCAGTAGCCAGCAGGCGGTCGGCGTCGGCGAGATCGTTGGAGCCGGGGATCAGGTCGAGGTTCTCCATGGACGTCTTGCGGATCACGGACGCGATCGGCGCGTTCTGAAAGAGCATCTCCGCAGCCGATGGATTCAACTCCGAGCGTCGGAGGCCGCAGGACAAGCTGGCGGCGCCCTGGCTATCCAAGTCGATCAGCAACACGCGCTGCCCATCTTTGGCGAGCGCTGCGGCGAGGTTCACGGCCGTGGTGGTCTTACCGACTCCACCTTTGTTGTTGATCAGAGCAAGAATCATAAGACGGCTCCCCTGAGGTCCGACGGTGGGAACTGGGAAACGGTGATGGATATAGTGATAACATGTGCAGCGAAAATTTCCACAGGAAAGCGGAGGGCACCTAGCTCTTGATTCCACCCTAATGTTCCACGTGAAACATTCGCTCGTTGCGAAGAACACCCTAATGTTCCACGTGGAACATTTTGATCGAAGCAGAGGTCCTAGCCAAAAATGGCATGCTGCCCGCCCGAGTATAGTAACATTATGTAACATTTTGTAACATTAGGTCAAATCGACACGCTGCAGGCTAAATATACCCTAATGTTCCACGTGGAACATTTTCCTTGCACTTCGCTCGGTTCTGGAGACAATCGCGCTCAACAACGCATCGGAGAAGCTCGAAACTATGGACAACGCTGCAAAACCCAAGCGCGGACTCATGGCGCTGCTCGCCAATACCTCCAAACCCGCCGAAACCGCGTCCCCGCCAACGTCACCCGCGACCGCGGAAACCAGCGCGTCGCCGGACGGGCTGGCGCTGCTTCAAGTCGACATCGTCACCGTACGCGCCAATCCCAACCAGCCCCGCACCGAGTTCGATCCCGAAGCGCTCCAGGAACTCGCCGCCTCGATCAAAGTTCAAGGCATCATCCAGCCGGCAGTCGTCCGGCCACTCAAGCCCGAAGAGCATGGCACGACTAGTCATCGCTACGAGCTCATCGCCGGTGAGCGTCGCTGGCGCGCCTCGCAGTTGGCTGGACTAAAGACGATTCCCGTCGTCGTTAAAAACACGTTTGTCGAGCGCGACATCCTGTTGCTTTCGCTGGTCGAAAATCTGCAGCGTGACGACCTCAATCCCATCGAAGAAGCCCTCGCGTACGATCGCCTCGCCAAGACGTTCAACCTGACGCAGGAACAGATCGCCGACGGGGTGGGCAAGGGGAGAGTCACCATCTCCAATTTCATCCGCCTGCTGGACCTGCCCGAAGCCGTCCAGGATGCGCTGAAGTCCAACAAGCTTTCCATCGGTCACGCCAAAGCGCTGCTGGCGGTGCCCGACTCCAAAATCCAATCCCAACTCGCCGCCAAAGCGCAGGCCGAGAATCTGACCGTCCGCGACCTCGAACGCCTGATCGCCGCCGACCGCCCCAAAGCCAAGCCCGGAGCGCTGTCACGCCCGTCGCGCGTGATGACGCGCAACTACATCAACTCCGATCACCAGGAAGTTGAACGCCGCCTCCGTGAACATTTCGGCACCCGCGTCCGCGTCGAAGATGGCGCGACGGCCGGTCGCATCACGATCGAGTTTTACTCCGTCGAAGACTTCGAGCGGATCATGAAGTTGATGGGCGTCGGTCACGTCGGATGAGCGCCTCAAACGACCCAAAGCAATGCGACCGAATATTATCCTAATATGTAAAACTGCTTGCGGGCATTTGCGGAAGTAAGTATAAGTCCTTTTTCGCGTAATAATCGGCGAGGTGTCAGGTCAGCTTATCTGGCAGCGTCGTCACTGAGGAAAAGAAAAAATGGCATCAATGACCGAGTGGGGTGATTGTGCGTGCCGCATCAGCCGCTATCTGCTGCTGGCCGGTATTGCCGTAGTCGCGGCGCTGTTGATTACCGCGCCGCCGCAACAGCGCCTCTCCGCCAATCCGTTTCGCATGAGCACCGCCAACGCCGGCGGCGGAATTTGTTCCGCGCCCAATTACCTGGCGCTCGCGACGACGGGTGGCACCGACAAATTCTACATCATCGATACGAACAAAAAGGTGATCTGCGTTTACCGCATTCAGACCGCGGCCATTCGCCTGGTCGCCGCGCGCAAGTTCGATGAAGACGAAAAGATTTGGGACGCGAGCCTGCCGCTGATGAACGGCAAGGCCATGGAAGGCGGCGACGGCGCCACGCGCGATCAGGCCAAGAAGTTCGCCGAAGACATGCAGAAGCTGATTGAACAGGGTAAGAAAAAGCCCTGACACATTCGCCGCTCCCGCGTCAATAATAATGGAGTCAGTGAAGATGAACGAAAAACGAAACGCCTGGTTGATCAACGGACTGCTGGCCATCATCCTGGTCCTGCTCGTTGGCTTCTACCTCAATACCGGCAGCTCGACGGCGCTCGCGGCCGGCGGCGGTTGGGAAACCAACGGCATCATGGCGATTGCCGCCAGTCAGAACGAACAGTTGATTCTGCTGAACACGGATCCCAATGACAAGACCTCCGGCCAGAACATCATGATCTACCGCGCGGAAGGCGCCAACGGCAAGTTCCGTCTCATCGGCGCGCGCTCCTTTAAGTACGACGTCGAACTGGTCGATACGTCAGCCAGCCAGCAGGTCGAACAGAAGTACCAGCAGGGCGCCACGTTCACGGAAGTCTTCCGCGACTGGCAGGATAAGAATAAGTAGTCTTGCGTTAATAGTGAGAAAAGCTAAACTTACGCGTGAGTAGTCTTTGGACCTACGACCGCGTTTTTCAGACGAGGGAATACCGATGGCTGAAGGTGATTTGCTCGACGCGCGAGAAGCAATGCAGATTCTCGGCATCAACGAGAATGAGCTTCAGACGCTTGTCGCCCGCGGCGACTTGCGCGCGTTCCGTTCCGCCGGCACGATGAAGTTCCGGCGCGACGACGTTGGCTCCCTGAAATCTGAAAAGGGCACCGAGCCGACCATCATTATTCCCGCAGCCGGAGCCAAGAAGACCGGCGGCAGCGGAATTCTCCCGGCGCTGGGCAGTCCCGCCAAGCCGCCGTCACGCATCGCCAGCGCCGTTCACCCGGCCACTCCGCCCGGCGAACAGACCGGCGAGATCGTGCTGGAAGACATTGAGCTGATGCCCACGGATATGGACGCCGCCGGCACGCAGCAGGTCACGATCCAGACGGGCGTCCAGACCGGACACCAGACTGGCATCGGCGGCCAGACCGTGATCGAATCGGGTCAGACTTCCGGCGTCACGTCAGGCGTGATCACCGGCCAGATGACCGTTATGGAAGACGCCCCGAACGTCGCGACCGGCTCGGCCACCGCCGTCGGTTCCGGCCGCCGCCAGGCGCCGCCGTTGACGGGCGCTCCCGCGATCGGCGGACAGAGCCGCGTCGCCCGCGCCCCGGCCAATCAGGGTGTGAGCATGGCGACGTCGCGCCGCACCGCGGCCGTCTACCAGCCCAAGCCCGCACATCCGTTCATGACCGCGATCATGATTGTCAACACGGTCCTCTTCGCGTTCACCGCCAGCATCGCGGCCGTGATGATGACCCGCGGCCACTACGATCAGGCCTCACAGCAGCGCATCATCCCGCCGTTCCTGAACCATGGCAGCTCGACGCCGGTCTACCGCTGGATGTACAAGAACTCCCCCGGCGACCCGCAGGACAAGAAGCCGCTGGGCGAATTCGATGGCGAAATCAAGGGCAACGGCTGAGCAACGCCGCAGTACACTTTTCAAACCGGCGGGCGAGCGAAAGCTCGCCCGCTTTGTTTTGGCTCATTGCTATTGGTCCTAAGAGCCGACCTTTTCCCTTGCTTGTCCTCTCTGAACATGCTATAGTTTCAATAGATATTGAAAGTTTAGAATGCACAGATTGGAGAAAACAACCATGCACGCAGACGGAACTCCCCCTCCCGGCAGTGGCTATGGTTCAGGTCGGCTCGGCGTCGATCCCGAAGCGGAAGTCGTCGAATCGGTCGGCCGCTTGATCGAATTCTGGGGCTTCAAGCGCGCGCTCGGGCGCGTGTGGGCGCTCCTGTATCTCGCACCACAGCCGTTAAGCGCCGCGGAGATCGGCGACAAGCTCACCATGAGTTCCGGCGCTGTCTCGATGGCGCTCAACGAACTGCAGCTCTGGGGCACCGTCACCCGCGCGCACAAGCCGGCCGACCGCAAGGAGTACTTCCGCGCCGAAGAGGACATCTGGAAGATGGTCACGCGCGTGCTCTCGGACCGCGAACTGCGCGAAGTCGATAGCGCCTGCGAAACGTTCCAGCGCGCCGAAGAGACCTTGAAGGAACAGTCGCACGACGCCAAGGAACGCGCCGCGAAAGAGGAGCACAGCGATCTCGATTTCCGCCGCGCCCGCGTCGGCTACTTGCGCAAAGTCGCGACGCACGGCCGCACGCTGCTCAAGGGATTGATCCTGACGAGCAAACTCGACGCCTCGCCGCTGCGGCTGCTTAACCGGAAGAACTGAGTCTCTAATCTCTCGCAAAGACGCAAAGAACGGCGACGGGTGTTGAAGCGGGATTTACTCCCGCTTCAGTGCTTTCCACCTTTTCATCGCATCGAATCCGGGCTTGGTGGCTCCGGTGGAATCAGCGACGCCGAGGTAGTTGAACCACTCCAGGCTGGGGCTCAGTTCCATGATTTTTCTGGCGACCTCCGGCGATGGGTCGGCCAGCGTTACGAAATTGATTGCGGCGATTTTCTTCTGCTTCGCGATGGCGCGAGTTCGCTACTTCTCGCGGTTGTCGAAGCGAACGTCGTCGATGAAGACGCTGAACTTGTTCTCTTTGGTCGTCGCGGCAGAGACGCGTAGTTCGTAGACGCTGCGGGGGTCGAAGTTCTGCTTGGCGAGGTCCTTGAGCGGGATGCGGACGTCGTGCCACTGGCCGTCGAAGATCTCTGGACAGTACGTCGCGAGCGGGACATATTCGGAGGACATTTTGTTCGGGCCGCAATTGAGCGCGACATTCAATTCGGTGGGCTTCGTCGCGCCGCCGGCGTACTTCACCCAGATCGACAGATTCTTGAAGCCGGTCGTGTCGGTCAGTTGCGTCTGCGCCCAATTGAACCAGTTGAAGCCACCTTCCCATTTCTCGACGCCTTCGACGTGGTACTCCAGCGCCTGCGCGCCGCTGTGCTTTTCCGCTTTCTGAATTTTGACGAAACCACCGCCGGACCAGCCGCTGCCGCCGGCGAAACCTTCGCCGTCGAACACCATCAGCTTTCCCGGCACCACGGCCTTGAAGGCGGAGTCGATATCCGACGGAAGTTCCCAGCGCACAATCACCTTCGGACCCTTGCCGCCGGCCTGATACGCCACGAGGCTGCGCAGACCGTCGCTGTAGGCGAGACCCGAAGGCTTGAATGGCAGCGGCTCACCAAACGCCGCCCACGTCGCGCCGGCATCGACGGAGACGAAGAGTTGCGTTTCCTTGACGCCGACGATGCGGTGGCCGGGCAGTTCGATCAACATCCCACGCACGGGCCCTTGTACGGACGTGAATGTTTTGCCTTTGTCGGCGCTCTTGATTAGCGATCCGTCCCAGAGGCAGCTCCAGAAAATCAAACCGTCGGAAGTGACCAGCGGATTGCCCGACGCGCCGGCGTCGGAGACTTTTCCCCACGACGCGCCGCCGTCTTCGGTGCGGTAGATGCCCCACGGTTCGTTCTTTTTGTAACCCGCGCCGCTGGTGATGTAGGTCTTTGCATCGAGCACAATCGGGTCGGTGCTGAAGGCGGAATTTTCGGGCAGCTTGTCGCCGATCTTCACCCACGTCTTCCCGCCGTCGGTGGATTTGTGGAGGCTGCGCTCCTGTTCGTGGAGCCCGATCACGACCGTCTTGCGTTCGGGATCGGTGAAGTCGACGCCGATGCCGTCAGCATGATTGAAGTCGCCGAGCTTGGTGAAGTGTGCGCCGCCGTCGGAGGTTTTCCAGACGGCGTAATTGTACATGCCGCTGGTCCACCATTGTTTGGAGTCCTTCGGATCGAAAACGAATTGCACGGCCTGGCCCTGGTTGATCGGGCGGCTGCCTTCGACGCCCAGGCGCTTCCACGTCGTGCCGCCGTCGAGGCTCGACCACAGTCCCAGCCCGATCATCGAACAGACGAGCTCCTTGCTGCCCGGCACGGCGACGATTTTCCAGATGCCATCCTTTTTCCATTCGGACCCACCGAGATCTCCCGTGGCGTTCTGCCAGACGGTCGGTTCGTCTTCAGCGCGGGCGAAACCCGCGAGAGTGAGGGCGAGAATCAGTACGGCGGCGTAGCGCATGGCGAGAGTCCTTATTGAGCGATAGTGGTGAGTACACTGGCCATACGGGTCCACGCGGCGAAAAGCGCACTCAGTACCATAGGCGGGACGGAGCTCGCCGCGCCATTTCTAAAAACATGTTCAACTGGGCATTCGTTTGCAATACCTCACGTCAGCGCAGCTAGCGGAAGTACCGCGGCTGCCGTGATGGAGGTCAAAAATATATGCTTAGAACACTCATTCTTCCCACGTTCATCGCCGTCTTTCTCGTGTTGAGCAATGCCTCGGCTGCGGATGTCGCGCCGACCAGTGATACGCCCAAGCAGGCGACGGTGACGACGACCAATCCCAATCCCGACCCCGATGCCAAGAACGCGCCGCGGCCGCAGGAACAGGGCGTCGAAACGCCGCCGCAGAACCGGGTTCCCGTGAAGAGCCCGGCCGTGACCAGCGGCACGTCGTATCAGAATGGCGGACACGACGAGCCAGTGCACCATGACCAGAACGTCCAGCACGTTGAACCGGCGCACCACGATCCGGCCGGAGCGCCCGTCGACCAAGGAAACGGAAGCAACAATCCGTTCGTTGATACGAGCAAGAAGTAGCTCGATTTTAAGTCAACACGCTCCGAAATCCGGACAGTTGGATTTCGGAGCGCGCTATTTATACACGTCGGATTTCACCCGGGTGAGTTTTCTTGAATGTGCTGGAGATTCGCACAGGCCTGATCAAGGTCCAGCGCGATCAGCGAAAACCAATAGGCCGGAAGCAACGTGATCGCCAGAACGCCGAGCACGCTCTGAATGGCCGCCAGTACCATCATTAGAAAGTAGTCCTTCATCATCGGCGACGCGGACAGCGCGGCGATCTCCAGATAGGCCGGGACCAGCATCACGCCGGTCCAGATCAGGCAGACGACACAGAGAATCTTCAACGCCCTCGTCGCGGTCAGCAGGCCGCTGGAGGACTGCGTGCCGCGGCCGAACGCTGACGTGGCCTTCACGATCCGCGTGCAATCGATCTTCAGCGATGCCAACCAGCCCAGAAACAGCATGATCATGATGCCCGAGCAGAAAAGTAGCACCTTGGCTTCGCCGGGAACGCTCAGCGGCATGGTCAGAAACATGGTGACCTGAGCCGCGGTGAACAGCGCACCGACGGTCCAATTCACAATCGTGAGCACCCGCGTGGAGGACGCGCCGTAGCTTTTGCGTTTGATCGTCTTCACCGTTTCGGCCGCCGCCTCCCAGGCGCTCAACGTTTCGCTGAAGTGGCCAGTGAGTTTGAAAATCGAAAACGCGCCGCCGACAATGCCGATCAACGCGGCCAAGGCGATGGCCCAGTTATCCTGGATCAGCGCGCTGAATGTTGCGCCGGTCGCCGTCATCGTGGCGATGGTCAAGGCGTAGAGCAGCAGCAGCACCGGCAACATCAGCAGCACGTAGGCCGGCGAACCGGTGGCGGCGCGCTTTACTTTGGGCGCGAGCGCAGGTTCGATGCCGAGTTCCTCGCCGCGCGTGCGCCTCGGCAGTGAGCGGGCGACTTGCTGCATGCGCCAGAAAAAGCGGCGCAGTTCGCCGCAGGCCAGGCCCATCAGAAATAACATCACGCCGCTGCCCAGCAGCGCCAGGCTGCCGTACCGTGAAGTGAGCGACAGGGGCGGTACGGTGCCGGGCTCAACGGAATGGTAGTTGGCGAAGACGACGATTCCGCTGACGACCAGCAGGCCGCCGCAGACCGTCCACGGGAGAATGAACGGCAGGGAACTTCCCGGCGGTTCGGAGACCGCTTCGGTGCGCGCGCCGCTGCGCCAGGCCAGCCAGGTGCTCAGCCGGTCGATTAATTCCACGCGTGCCACTGTGAGTACGGAGAGCAACGCCCAGACGAGATGAAGCGAAATCGAGAACACGGCCTGAATCGTCGGCAGCACCCGCGATTGCGTCCCCAGCGATATCGTAGACGAGGCGGCGGCCGCGTTGATCGCGGCGTCAGGACGCGCAATCAGCATGTAGAGTTCCTGGATGCCCAGGATCACGCGCAGCGCGAGCAGGACGTACGCGAACATCAGGAGCAAGCCGTACGTTCCCGAAGTCGGCTCTTTGCCCAACGGCGGGAGCGGCGGTGACGCGTCGGGCGAAGCACCGGTGTCGGCTGCGTCAGCGAGCGGAAATTCCTCTTCGCAACCGACGCAGCGGACCTTCCCCGCATGGCTGGCTGGATTGATGATCGCCTGCCCGCAAGTGGGGCACGTGACGCGGGCAGGAGCAGCCATGGAGACGCCTTTTATAGGATTTCACGTGATTTCGTATTTCTGATTTCTTATGGGAAGATTGTCGCGCGTGCAATCGCATTCAGCGGAATTACGCTGGAGCCTTCTCTTCAACGCCCTTCTCCTCGGCTTCAGCGGGACTGATGCCGGGCCGCAAGTCTTCCAGCGAACCGATCTGACGGAGTTCCGGCCACTTCACCGCGGCGGCGACAACGCAGATCATCGATCCCACACCGCCGAAAACCACGGACGCCACCGGGCCCCAGAGACGCGCCGTCAATCCCGATTCAAAATCGCTCAAGCGATTGCTCGCGCCGATGAACAAACTGTTGACCGCGGAGATGCGGCCGCGCATGTTCTCCGGCGCCAGCGCCATCACCAGCGTGTGCCGCACCACCACGCTGATGTTGTCGAACGCGCCGGTCAGGAAGAGCAGGAAGAGCGAAAGGTAAAACGATTCGGAGATGCCGAACAGCGCCGTTGCCGCGCCGAAGCCGATCACGGCGATGATCAACGCGCGGCCGGCGTTCTTGAGCGGCCCGAAGTGCGCGATCAATCCGGACATCACCACCGCTCCGGCGGCCGGAGCGGCGTTGAGCCAGCCCAGTTCAGTCGGGCCGACGTGAAGAATATTCTTGGCGAAACCCGGCAGCAGCGCGGTGGCGCCGCCGAAGATCGTCGCCATCAGATCCAGCGTCAGCGTGGCGAGAATGACTTTCGTTTTTGTCACGTAACGCAGGCCGGCCATCACCGCGTGAAGCGTCGCCGGTTCGCGCTTGGCCACGGGGCGGCGGTGGCGGATCGCAAGAATGCTGAAGAGCGAGACAATCATGCAGGCGGCGTCGGTGAGGTACGCGGCGGAGATGCTCTTCGATGCGATGAAGCCGCCGAGCGCCGGGCCGACCATTAGCGCCATTTGCATGTTGCTGGAATTCCACGTGATCGCGTTGGCCAGCTCATCGTTGGGCACGATCTGCGGCAGCAACGCGCCGCGCGCCGGTTGTGTGAACGTGCCGGCCGTCGCGCGCAACAACACCGCGGCGTAGACCATCCACAAGGGACCGTGGTAGATGGAGACGAAGTACAAACCCAGCGCACCGCACGCGGCGACAAAGAGCGCGATGCATATTACCAGGCGGCGGTCGAACCAGTCGGCAATCTGTCCGGCCGGCAGCGTGAGCAGCAGGGCGGGGGCGGTCATCAGCAGGCCCATCCAACCCAGCGACATGTAGTCGTCGTTGGAGCGGCCGAAGACTTCGTAACGCACCGCGAGAATCTGGACCTGAAAGCCAATCGTGCCCAACATGGAACTGGCGAGATAGCAGCGAAAATCGCGGAGTCGAAGGGCGGAGTACGGATCGGCGGCGCTCATGATGCGGAAATCATCGTAGCGGAGCGCAGGTGGAGTTCAACGCGCAGAGCAATCGCGCGCGTTGACGCGAAGGCGGCGCAGGCGTAACGTGGCACCGTCTCGACTGAAAAGAGGATCCCGCTCATGCGCACGCTGCTTCGAATGCTCCCCCTATTGGTGTTGTTCTGCGTGACCGCCACGGCCACGTATGGCGCCGACGATCACGAAAAAGACGCGGAGACGCAGAAGGCCGCGCTTGGGCAGGGGAAGGGTTCCGATCTTCCCGCGATCAAATCGTGCGACCGCATCGAGATCGTGCTCGAGAAAACCGCGCCCGACCAGAGCCTGCCGAAAAAAGCGAACATCACCGACGCCGACGATCTGAAGAAGATCACCGACGCGATGAAAATCTCGGAAGTCGAACCTTCCGCCGGCGAAATCGCGATGACGCTGCGCTGCTTCAAAGGCCCGAAGATGCTCCGCCAGGTCTGGGTCTACGGCGACGGAGAATGGGGCGTCGTCCGCCTGAACACGCCGTCCTGGACGTTGGGCAAAAATGCCGAACTGGCAACCGCGCTGGCGGATTTGCTGAAGGCGAACGGGAAGAAGTAGTGCGAATGTCGAATAACGAATGACGAAGTAGCGGCGCGCTAATTTCTCTAGCGTGACCGAACAACCCGCGAGGGGTGGCCCGGCCCCTCGGGCCGGGTTGCGTCAGCAACAAGAAGCTCCAGGACATAATTACCCCTGCCGATATTTCATACGACTTGACAACGTGCGATTCATGGGGTTTGTTCATGCTCACAATAGGCGCGGCAGAACGGCCGCGACTGCACTAATAGGAGCACTCCCATGACGCACCTCACGAATCTCGGCGATCTGAAATCCGGCGCTGCGCTCGCGTAAAATAGTTCTGCAACACCCCGCGTTCCACGCTCGAATCCTTCACGATCCGCCAAACCCAAACTCACTCGTCTGAAGCTCTGCCGTTACGCGCTCAAACTGCGCACCGGTTCAGCGCTGTCACTTTTTCCAGCCGCGCTTTGCGTCTGGACCGTGTGATGCTCCGTGCTTCGCAGCGCGGATTCGTGAGGATTTTTATGAGCGTCTCTGCAAACGTGCGTCTGATTTCGTCGGATGAAAATTGGATCGAAGGAAACGCGGTCTCGCAGCTCAAGGGGACCGCCGGGCTGCCGGGAATGGAACTGGCGGTGGGCTTGCCGGATTTGCATCCCGGAAAATGCGGGCCGGTCGGCGCGGCATTCGTCTCGCGCGGTGTGATCTATCCGCACCTGGTCGGCAACGATGTCGGCTGCGGCATGGGGCTGTGGCGGTCGGACTTAATGGCCCGCAAGGCGAAGCTGGAACGCTGGGAGAAGAAACTGACGGACCTCGATCAACCGTGGAACGGCGATCGCGAAAAGTGGCTCAGCAACTTCGCGATCGGTCCCAGCGCGCAGGATCAGTCGCTCGGCACGATCGGCGGCGGCAATCACTTTGGCGAGCTGCAGCAGGTGGAGCGCGTAGATGACGCGGCGGCCTTCGCCGCGCTGGGACTCGACGAGGACCGCCTCGTGGTGCTCGTCCACAGCGGCTCGCGGGGCCTCGGGCATGACGTCCTGCGCTCGCACATGCTCAAGCACGGCTATGCTGCGTTGCCTACCGACGGCGATGACGCGCGCGAATACACGGCGCTTCACGATTACGCCGTGACGTGGGCGCAGGCCAGTCGCGCATTGATCGCCAGCCGTTTCCTGGATGCGCTGGGTTCGGAGGCGCAGACGGTGCTCGACCTGCCGCACAATTACATCGAGCGTGTGGAGTCGAGCGGCGAAGCGTGGGTGCACCGCAAGGGAGCCAACCCCTCGACGCGCGGCGCGCTGATGATTCCCGGCAGCCGCGGCACGCTCTCTTACCTCGTGATGCCGCGGGGTGAGGTCAGCGAGCAGGCGGCGCATGCGTGGAGTCTCTCGCACGGCGCGGGCCGGAAATGGAATCGCACCGACTGTCGCGCGCGGCTGCGCGGGCGCTTTGACGAAGCGGAGCTGGTGCGCACGGAAATCGGCGGCCGCGTGATCTGCGAAGATCGCGATCTGCTCTACGAAGAAGCGCCGCAGGCGTACAAAAATGTCGATGTGGTCGTCAACGATCTGGTCCAGGCCGGTCTGGTGCGCGTGATCGCGCGCCTGCGGCCGCTGATCACCTATAAGGTGCGAAGGGAGGCGCGATGAGCTGCTGGCTTCAAATTACCGCAGGGCAGGGGCCATCGGAATGCGCCTGGGTCGTGCCCCGCGTGTTGCGCTGCTTCTGCGGCGAAGCCCAGCGCGTGGGCATCGGCGTGACGCTGCTGCATTCGGTCGCGGGACGCGAGTCAGGGACGCTCGACTCGGTGCTGACGGCCGTCGACGGCCGGGGACTCGCCGCCTTTCTCGCCACGTGGACCGGAACGGTGCTGTGGATCGGCAAGAGTCCGTTCCGGGCGAACTACAAGCGGCGAAACTGGTTCGTCGGCGTCAATGCGCTGAGCGTCCCGGAAAAACCGGCGTGGTCGATGAAAGAGATCGAGATTTCATTTCTCTGCGCTGGTGGTCCGGGCGGTCAGCACGTGAACAAAACGGAAAGCGCCGTGCGCATCCGGCACGTCCCCACGGGCCTGGTCGTGGTTGGTCGCGAAGAACGTTCGCAACACGCGAATCGGAAACTCGCCTTCGCGCGTTTGGCCGAAGCCCTCGCGCAAAAGAGCGGCGCCGCCGCTCAACACGTCGAGCGGCAGCGCTGGGCGCAGCACCAGAGCCTGGAGCGCGGAAATCCGGTGCGGGTGTACACCGGGTCGGAATTCACGCTGGAGAGTTCTGGCTAGCAGAACTCTTCGAGCTGCTTCGCGAATTCCGTGTAGATCGGCAGACCCTCGGTCGTGTCGTAGACCGAGAAGAGCACGAAACTGAAGCGTCCGTGAAAGGCCCCGCCAGGCGCCAGGAGTTCGCGGAACGTTGAGGCCACGACAGCGGGCGAATTCTTGAATACGCCGCAGCCCCACGCACCGAGAAGCAGCGCGTCGCAGTGTTGCTCCACGGCCAGCGCCAGGAGTTTGGCCGTGCGCTCGCGGAAGACGCCGGGGATCTTCGCCACGTCCTGCGGCTGGTTGCGCTGCAGCGCGCCCGCGTTCGGCGCCGGGCTGGTAATGATGCTCAAGCAGTAGGGCTCGTTCAGCAGCGCGCCGTTGTCGGTGCGGAAGACGGGGCACTGCGGCGTGTAGATCATGCGGTCGGTGTAGAGCAGCGATTGCATGCCGCGGTGGTATTCATAGAACGCGAAACACGCCCGCAGACTCGCATACAGCGCCGAACTGCGCGCGATGCTCTCTTCCTGCGCTTGCGCGCCGCCGAGGAATCCGCCGCCGGGATTGCGCGCGGAGGCGAAGTTCAGCGCGGCGACGTTCGAGAATTCGCCGCTGCGGACCACGCGCAGCGCGCCTTCCAGCGTGGTTTCGTTGCGAAGTTCAAACCGCGTCGTGGCGTAGGGCTTGGACTGGGCCAGTACGGCGTCGCGGAGGACGTCCAGTTCTTCCGGCAGATACAATTTCGAACCACCGACGCAGCGCTCGATCGCGGCGCGCAGCGGGACGTCTTGTCCCGCAGGATTCGCGTAGCCGCCCCGTTCGATAATCTCCAGCGTCTTCTTGGCTGCAGTGACGCGTTGTGTTTGTTTCATAGTAATCTCTCCTTCATAGTGTTTACTTAACACTATGAATTTGAAGAGGGCAAGGGTTTTGTGAGAAAAATCGACAATCTCCGTGTAATGCTCAGTGGCCATCGTCGTCCAATCGTCGTGGAGGAATTCTATGGCTGTACTTGAAGATCCAATTGCGCCTCCCGCCGTTGCAACTCCGCCCCGCGCTCGGTTCAAAAGTCGCATCGCCGGGAAACTGCGCGAGCAGACGCGTTTTTCGCTGGCGACAATGCTGGAGTGGATAGCCGCGTATACGCTCGGGTTCGCGGCGGCGTGGAATCGCGCGGACAATGAGCTGCTGTCCGGCGCGTGTCTGGGCGCAATTGGAGCCGGCCTGGTGGTGCGCATTGCCTTTCGATCGGAGGGGCGGCGCATCAGCCACTATCTGGTTTTCGCACTGACTGTGGCGCTGGGTGGTTACATGGGTGCGCGTTTGCTCTGCGGGCCAAGGGCACGCGAGGCGGCACCCGTGTTGCAACAACTGGAAAGCCAAATCCGAGCCGTAAAAAATGAGCAAGCGGGATTGGGCGCGGCAATTACCGCGGAAGTGGCGCAGCGAAAAAAGGATTTGTACGCCGCGTCCGTGAAATCTCTGCAAACCTACTTTGCCGCTGCGACGGATCAGCAACATCTTGAAGATCGCATTGATGAGGGCGTGGCATTTGAATGGAACGGACCTCGAATCAAGAATGGCGCCTTGAATTATTCCGACCAGCTTGACGTGCGCGCAGCAGCATTGGTGCGACTTGAGGTGGAGCGCTTTAAACAATTTGAGCTCGACCGGGGAAGCTACTACGGACGCAAGAAGATCGAACTTGAGCGACGCATCGCTGTCCTCAGCACTTGGCTCTGTCAAATCAAGCAGCAGGCAGAATCCTTGGATGTCCACATCGTGAAAATTCCCGACACGCCTGACGGCTGGACTCCACTACTGGTGCCGGTCGATCGACGGATGCAATTGGAAGTATATTGCGGGCTGGATGACATCGATCTCCAACGACTAAAGACAAGAATCCAAGATCTGACCGGATTGGAGTGCGTTTTCTCGGAGCGCCTTGAGGCGAAGCGACTCACAATCAGCACAACTCTGGATTTAAGCGGACCGCCGATGATCGCCGATAGATGGCTTCATTTCATCTGTGGCTCGTTCGATATGAATTTCGAAATCAGGAGTGGAAAGCTCTACTTCGATCTGAATGAGCGCTAGCTACGGAACGGAAACCATGGAAGCACTCCGAGACCCGATCGCTGCAATTGTGACCCCGGTTTCAAAGCGGCCGCCGCTGCTGCGCCGCATCGCCGCGAAGCTGCGCGAGCAGTTGCGCTTTTCGCTCGCCACGATGCTCGAGTGGATGGCGGCATACACGCTCGCGTTCGCGGCGGCGTGGAGCCGCGCGGATAACGCGCTGTTGTCCGGCGCGTGCCTCGGCATTATCGGATTCGGTCTGATCCTGCGCATCGCAGTGCGTTCGGAAGGACGGCGTGTCCCGCACTACCTGGTGTTTGCGCTGGCCATGGCCCTGGGCGCGTATTCAGGCGCCTATGTACTGCGCGATCAACGGATTCGAGCGGCGGCGCCGTTGCTTGAGCAAGCAGAACGCGACGTCACAGCAGTAGAGGCCGAGCGAGCGGGACAGAAACAAGCCGTCGCCGACGAACAGGCAAAGCGCAAAGAGGAATTGAAAGCCGAAGCCATGAAATCGCTGAGTGCGAAAATGAAGGATGCTACGGATGAGCAGCTGAAATCCTGGGTGGATCAAGAATGGCTCGGAAATGCATCTCAGAAGGACAGGATCAAATCGGGTTCGAGCGAAGCTTTGGTCGCTTCGGTGGTCCAGTTAAAGAGAGCTCACTTTGAGGATTACTTCGTAGCCAGTGAACTAGCCAACGAACAAAAGGAACGCGACCTGTTGCAGCGGTCGAACCTGCTGAAAACGCGGCTCTGCCAGATCAAGCAGGAAGCCGAGTCCATGGATGTCCGCATTGTTCCGCTGCCCGCCACGGCGAATGGCTGGTCGCCACTGCTGGTGCCGGTGGAGCGGCGGAAATATCTACACATATCAGCGGACCTCATCGACACCGACCCGGAGAAATTGAAGCGGGATGTCTGGGAATTGACGGGCCTGCGTTGCGAATTTTCGCAACCGATGCAGAAGCAAATCCTCACTGGCTACCCAGCAAATATCAACCTGCGTGTGACGGATATGAGCGCCGAGCTCTGGATTTTATGGGTCTGCAGACTCGGAAATTGGAAATGCGAGTTCAAAGGGGACAAGGTGTTGATCGATGAGATCGATGAGTGACCGTAGTAATGAAAATTATTTTGAGCCATTGCTAATATCGACAGAATCGACGTGGAGAAATTCCATGGCAGCGCTTGAAGATCCGATCAATCCGCCTGCCATCGCGGCCCCGCCACGGCCGCCCTTGCTGCGCCGCGTCGCCGCGAAGCTGCGCGAACAGACACGCTTTTCGCTGGCGACCATGCTGGAGTGGATGGCCGCGTATACGCTCGCGTTCGCGGCGGCGTGGAGCCGTGCGGATAACGTGCTCCTGACCGGCGCGTGTCTGGGCGTGATGGGCAGCGGCCTGGTGCTGCGCATCGCGCTGAGATCGGAAGGCCGCCGCATCCCGCATTACCTTGTGTATTCACTAGCGATGGCACTGGGTGCGTATTCAGGAGCTTATGTGCTGCGCGACCAGCGTGTGCGCGCGGCAGAAGCAGCGGTGCAATCCGATTTGCAGGCGATTGCCGTTCTGGAAGAAGAATTGGCGAGTTCGAACAAGACTCTTGCCAAAACTCTGTCCGAATGAAGAGCCCAGTTTGAACCCGAAGTGATTGATTCGATTCGTGGCGCACTTCCCACGCATTCCGAACAACAGATTCGAACCTGGGTGCAGCAGCAATTGTCGGTGTCGAAGTTACCCGCGACTCCCGTGAGTCTCGAACCGGATGAAAACGTGGCAATAACCATCTACATGCTACATCAGCAGAGTCATAGTGATTTTGAACACGAACGAAGCGACGACGCCATTGTGTCTGAACAACAGGGTCGAGAGCGTCTTTCCTTACTGAGAACCCGAGTAATTCAAATGCGCCAAAACGCGCAGTCAATGAATGTTCACATCCAGCGAATTCCTAATGATTCCGAAGGTTGGTCGCCGTTGCTTGTACCAGAGGAACAACGAATAGAATTGCTCGTCTCATCGGAGTTGCTGGATGCCGATATGGATCGCCTCAAGCGCGAACTGTGGGACCGGGCCGGAATTAAATGTGAACTCACTCCGCGGATGACCAAGGACCTGTCAAGACTTCCATCCATTACGTTGCGGGTGACGGATATGACCGTTGATATGTGGCTCAACTGGATCTGTAAACTTGGCGATTGGAAGTACGAATTCAAAAATGGAACAGTAGTGCTTGATCAACCTTAAAACTAGCGGGGGGTTCTGAGCAATTGCTCAGAACCCCCAAGTCTGTTCGCCGTTCTTTGCGTCTTTGCGCGAGACTATAGTTGCGGTGGCTTCTCAGGCGTCTCGTCCGGCAGGCGTTTGATCACCGCGCCGAGGCTGCGCAGCTTGCCTTCGAAATTCTCGTAGCCGCGGTCGATGTGGTAGATGCGGCGGATCGTCGTTTCGCCTTCAGCGGCCAGGCCGCCCATCACCAACGCCGCTCCGGCGCGCAGGTCGCTGGCCATCACGGGCGCGCCCTGCAGCTTGTTGCCGCCGATCACGACCACGGTGTTGTTGACGCGGACGACGTGAGCGCCCATGCGTTTGAGTTCCGCGACGTGGTTGAGGCGGTCGGGGTAAATGCCGTCGGTAAAGACGCTCGCGCCACTGCCCAGGCACATCAACGTCATCATCTGCGCCTGCAGGTCAGTCGGGAAGCCGGGGTAGGGGAGGGTGGAGATCTCCACTTCCTTCGGGCGGCCTTCCATGTGGACGGAGACGGTCTTGCAGTTGCGATTGAAGCCGATGTTGGCTTCGCGGAATTTGTCCCAGATCGCTTCCAGGTGAGTCGGGTCGATGTTGCGGACGACCACTTCGCCGTGGGTCATCGCGCCGGCCATCAGCAGCGTGGCGGCTTCGATGCGGTCGGGAATGATTTCGTAGTTGCAGCCTTCCAGCGTGCGCACGCCGCGGATGCGGATGCGGTGGCTGCCGGCGCCTTCGATGCTCGCGCCCATCGCGATCAGGAAATTCGCCAGGTCGACGACTTCCGGTTCGCAGGCCGCGTGTTCGATGATCGTCTGGCCTTCGGCCAGCACCGCGGCCATCATCACATTGCCGGTGCCGAGCACCGACGAGCCGGACGGGCCGCCGAGGTAGATGTTCGCGCCGCGCAGTTTCGTGGCTTTGGCGATGACGTAACCGTGTTCGATCTGGATGTCGGCGCCGAGCGCGCGCAGTCCCTTAAGATGGAGGTCGACGGGCCGGTCGCCAAAGGCGCAGCCGCCGGGGAGTGAAACTTTGGCGTAGCCGCGCTTGGCCAGCAGCGGTCCGAGCACGCAGAAGCTGGCGCGCATCATGCTGACCAGTTCATACGGCGCGACGCTGGCGTCTTCATTGACGACGCGCGTTGCCAGGCGGCCGGCGCCATCGCGTTCGACGGAGACGCCGAGCATCTGCATGATGCGTCCAAGGACGTCGACGTCGCGCAGGCGCGGAACGTTGCCCAGGCTGCAGGGGCCATTGGCAAGAATCGTGGCGGCCATGATCGGCAGGGCCGAATTTTTCGAACCGCTGACGGTGACTTCACCCTTCAGCTTGTGCCCGCCTTCAATGACGAATTTTTCCAATCCCACGATGATGATTCTCCCTGAGTTGCGGCCTGATGCCAACGGTGCTGAGGCGTACTCAGAGGGATCGTCGGAAAATGAGGCCGACTTGAGGGGATTTCAGAAAGCGAAATTCAGAACGATGATTGATGAACGATGAACCCGAGGAGCGGGAATCGCGGTTCGCTTCTCAAGTCATCGCCAAATCCCGCGAGGGGTGGCCCGGCCCCTCGGGCCGGGTTGCGTTAGCAACAAGAAGCTCCAGGACAGACGCACCCCTGCCGAAAAATTCATACGACTTCGAAGCGTGCCGGACAAACGCTGCCATTCTCGTACGGCAGCGACTGTCTTGGAGCCTCTTGTCGCCAAGCGACCCGGCCTTAGAGGCCGGGCAACCTCCTTTTCAAGGCGCCCCTGCGCTCCAAGATCCATTTCCAATAATATAATCCCAACTTTTTGCCGTTCATAACACATTTAATTTCAATAACTAACGATCGCGAACCTGCGGCGGCGGCACTTGAAGGAGAATCAGCGCGCGATGGTGGCGGCGCGGATGTTTCCTCATTTTGAGGATGAAGTGGAGCAGCGACGGAATGCACCCCCTTCAACTCGGCGGGGCACCAATTGGTGCCCGGGCAAGACGAGGCAGGTTGTCGGCAAGATTTTCAATGTCTCCGGCACAAGCGTCGATCGAGCACGCCGGCTGCTCCAAAATGGCATTCCGGAACTGATCGGCAAATGGATCAAGGTGCACTCGCGGTATCCACTGCCGCGAAGATCGCGGAATTCCCGCCCGACGAGCAACAGCGCCTACTGACGCTCAACCGCCGCGAACTCTCCGCGAAGTTCCGGCCGGCCAAACCGGAACAACCGGCGAAACTCGTCGCACCCGCGCTGTGTCTGGACCATCGTCCAGGAGGTCTCGTGAGGAGTTTTCGCGGCAGCGCTTTGAAACCGAAGTAAACTGATTCCATGGACGAATTGCCATCCTACATCATGCCGCCACCGCTTCCGGATGTTGTTCCGGACGAGACGACCATCAGCACGGTGATCGCTTCGACAATCCTGGCGTGTGTTGCTGCGGCAGCCGGTTCGGTGATTGGTACCGTGCTGATGAGTCTGCCCGGATTTGGTCCGCCCTACGGAACATTTTTGATTGGCTGCAGCCTGATCTTCGCGCTGCTGCGCTGGAACTACAACCGGATCGTGCGCGCAAGCACCGCCGCTTGGGCGCTTGCAGTAGCCAACAAATCGCGCATCACCAGTCCGACCGATCCCATTTTGCTGAGCTTGCCGGCCGTGGACAGCGTCGGCACGAATCGAGTGCTGAGCAACGTGATGAAAGTGTGTGGACTTCTGACCGCAGTGCCGGGCGTCATTCTCTGGCTGCTGAACATCTGAGTGTCCGAGCTCCGTACTACCGCTGGCGCCGATCGCGGGCTGCGTGAGCTTCATCGCGGCGGGATTCGGCGCTCTTCCGATCGAGCTTATAGACCCACGCAATGATCTCCGCGACGGCGCAGTAGAGCTCCGGCGGAATCTCCGTGCCGAGGTCCAGCGTGGTCAGCAGCTTGGTCAGCGCGGGGTCTTCGCGGACGGGAACGCCCGCGGCTTCGGCGCGCTGGATGATCTGTTCGGCGATTAATCCGCTGCCCTTGGCCGTCACGCGGGGCGCGCCGCTGCCGTCGAATTCGAGTGCGGCGGCTTTCTTGTAACGTGTCGCGTCGTTCATGATCGTTATCCCCGCGCATCCACGTTCAAGCGTCCGTCGTGCGTCAGCGGCGGGAGCGTTGGGGCGACGCGGCAGACGATCGCGCCGCAGGCCACATTCTGTTCGGCCAGGCCGGCGCGCAGTTCTTCCTGAGCGTTCTGAAAGGTGCGCAGCGCCCCGGCGTTCTGAAACGTAAACGCCAGCGCGACGTTGCGCCCCAACGCGGTCAAGCGCGCGTCGACGGGGCCGAAGGCTTCGGTGTCCAGTCGCACGGAAATATCGGTGATGTCCGGCACGTCATGGTGGCTCTGGCTGGAATGGCGCTGGGTGATTTTCAATTCGAGCGTGCGCAGCTGCGCGCCCATCTGCACGGGCATCTGCAGATAAAGCCCCTGCGGCGGCGCATCGGTGCGGGCTTGAACGGCCGGCAGCAGCAGTTGCCCGCGCAAATTCGTGGCGACGTCCGCGGCGCGCGGGTCGGCATCGGGATGGAGCGCCGGAAATGCGTCCCTCACCAGTTGCGCCGACTGCGCGGCAGTTTTCGTCGCGCCGGCTTCCGCGTGCGTCAGGTGCGTCAGAACGTCGCGCAGGACGGATGCGACTTCCGCCGGCGGGCGTTCGGGATGAAGCAGCATCGGCTGCAGGTTCTCGGCGGTCCCCGGCGTGGATTGGGCCAGCAGCGCGCCGAGCTTGGTGGCGTTGGCCATCAGCACGCTGTCGAGCGCCGCGGTGCGTTCGGGAGTGGCTTCGACATGCGCCGCGCGCAGCCACGCCAATGTTTCCGGACTGCGCGCGAGGCCCAGCGCCAGAGCCTGGCGGATGCTGACGACGTTGGCCGTGGTGACAGGCAAGCCCGCGCGCGCCAGAGCCGCGGCGGCGGGCGCGGATTCGGCGGGCAGATTCATCTCGAAGTCGACTTTGCGCTGCATCAGCGCCGGCACGTCGCTGGCCGCCGTCGCGTCAGCCGCTTCGCTCGCGTACGTTTGGTACGCATCGAGCCGATCGGCGATCGCTGGAGGAATGCGGACGTTGCTCGACGAGGATTGACGCGTAGTGGCGGGCTGCTTGGAGTCTCCGGCTTTTCCCGCCGCGTCCGGCGTCTCCGTCTCGTCGGCATGTTTAGTCGGCAGGTGCTGGCCGGAGTAATCTTCGTCCGAAAGCGCCTGCCATTCGGCGTTGCTGGTGGAGGCCTTCCGCGAGACGACTTCCGACGACGGGATCTCCAGTTCCACGGTGGCTTCGAACGTGCCGAGCTCCTGCGCGCCGGCAGAATCTCCCGCACGCTGCGACGAGGTGGCGCCTTTCTGCGGCAGATGCGAAAAAATGTCGAGTTGCAGGCGGCCGCCGGAATTTTCCATCACGCGCAGCAGCACTTGGGATCCCATCGGCAGATCCAGCGAAGGCGGCACACGGAAGGTGTTGCCGAGCAGATTGATGATCGCGCCGCTGCCATCACTGGCCGCCTGCACGCGCGCTTGGATGAGCTGATCGGGCTTGGCGTTAGCCAGGGCCTGACCGGTCTGATCCGGTGACACATCAATCTGGCCGACCGCAGTGGCAGGCCCCGTCTGAATCTGCACGTTGACTCTCCCCCGAGAACACCAACTGTCGAACTCATCGGGCGGCTTCGTATGGAATTAAGGGGGAAAGCGGCTCCTGGCTCTTAGCTTTTGGCTCTTGGGGGTGCGAGGGGCGGAGTGCATCCTGCCGTCGCGGGGTGTCAGGGCGGGGTGTCCACCCCGCGCCATCCACTGGAGCTACCTTCGCCTGACAGGAATCCCAAGAGCCGAGAGCTAACACCCAAGAGCCGCCACTCTATTTACCGTTGCCATCCCCTCACACGTGCGCGATAATCGCGGGGCTTGAAGGAGCGTTGCTTATGGCCAAGTGTGTGCTCGCATTTTCGGGGGGTCTCGACACGCTCGTCGCCATTTCGTGGCTGAAGGAGCGGCGCAATCTCGACGTCGTCGCGCTGGCCATCGATCTGGGACAGGGCTACGACGATCTGGACGACCTCGGCGAAATGGCGCTGCGGGCCGGCGCGGTTTCGGCACGCGTGGAAGACTTGCGCGAGGTGTTCTTCAAGGATTACATCACGCCGTCGCTGCGCGCGCTGGCGCATTACGAAATTCACTACCTGCTCGCATCCGCGTTGTCGCGGCCGTTGATCGCGCGCGAGCTCGTCCGCGTCGCCTCGGAAGAAGGCGCCACCCACGTGGCTCACGGGTGTTCGAGCAAGGGCAACGACCAGATCCGCTTTGAAGCGAGCATCGGCGTGCTCGCGCCGTACATCAAGATCGTCGCGCCGCTGCGGGAGTGGGAATACCGCGACCGCGAACAGCGTCTGGAGTACGCCAAGGCCAAGCGCCTGCCGCTGCCCAAGCAGTCTCAGACCGGCATGCGTTACGGCTACGACCGCAATCTGTGGGGGCAGTCGATCGAGTGCGGAGCGCTGGAGGATCCGTCCAAGCCGCCGCCGGAAGAAGCGTACACGATGACCGTCAGCGCGATGGCCGCGCCCAACGAACCGGAAATGATCGAGATCGAATTCCGCGAAGGCCTGCCCATCGGCATCAACGGCAAGCGCATGAATCCCGTGCCGCTGATCGACAAGCTCAACACCATGGCCGGCGGACACGGCATCGGGCGCAAGGATGTGATCGAAGACCGCCTGATCGGATTCAAATCGCGCGAAGTCTACGAAGCGCCCGCCGCCACGGTGCTCTACAGCGCCAAGCGCGCGCTGGAACAGATGTGCCTCTCGCGCGAAACGCTGCAGGTGCGCGAAGGTCTGGCCACCGCTTATGGACGCGCCGTCTACAACGGCCAGTGGTTCAGCGACCTGCGCGAAGCGCTCGACAGCTTCTACGAACGCATCAACAAGAACGTCACCGGCAAAGTGACGATGCGCTTGTACAAAGGCCTGGCGACGATCGTCGCGCGTTCGAGCGAATTCAGTCTCTACACGGCCGGTAACTCCGAGCGCGACGCGCTCAACAACGAAGCGGCCGAAGGCTTCATGAAGGTCTGGAACATGCCGCTGTCGGCGGAAGCAAAGCGAAAGAAGAAATAGGGCGGCTCTTGGCTGTTGGCTCTTAGCTCTTGGGAGCGGAGCGTCGATGGCGCGTCTGTTGAACCTTGTTCGTGTCTACAGCACCAAGAGCTAAGAGCCAGGAGCCGAGACTCTCTTGTCCAGCATGATCTTTAAGAACGGCGATCGCATCCTCTTTCAAGGGGACAGCATCACCGACTGCGGCTGTCGCGATACGTCGAACGCCAATCCGCTCGGCACCGGCTATGTTTCCGTGGTGCGTGGGCTGCTTTCGGCGCGGCATCCGGAATTGAAAGTCACGGTGCTCAACCGCGGCAGCAGCGGCGACCGCACGGAAGAGCTGCTCAAGCGCTGGGACGACGACGTCAAGCCGCTCCAGCCGACGTGGCTCTCCATATTGATCGGCATCAACGATGTGTACGGCAAAACCAAAACGCCGTCGCGGTACATTCCGATCGACGCGTTCATCGCCAACTACCGCACGCTGATTGAGCGGGCGAAGGGCTACGGCGTGCAACGGCTGGTGCTGGTCTCGCCGACGGTGATCGAGGACGACCAGGACACCGAGATGAACCGCATGATCGCGGAGTACGACGCCAAAGTTCAGTTGCTCGCGCGCGAAATTCATGCGCCCTACGTTCCGGCGCGCACCAAGCTGCTCAGCGCGATCAAGGCCAATCCGACCGTGCGCTGGACCAGCGACGGCTGCCATCCGACCGTTGCCGGACACGCGGTCATCGCTCAGGCGTGGATGGAAGCGGTGGGCGCGTAAATTTTCTCTCGTGAGTCAGACCTCACGTTTCAAAGCAACTTAAACCAGGATTCCGACTGTGCCCGTTGAACCGCAAGACACTGCTGACGCCCCGACCAAAATCGCTGCTGATACCGAGCCTCATGACGCTGAGCTGGACCATCCGGTGCAGCCCACGCACACGCCGCCGCTGATTCCGCTTCACAAAAGTGAACTGCCGCTGGGAGTGCTCGGCGAGACGAAGGATTTTGCGAAGGTCTACGGCCGTTCGGCGCCGCTGGCGGTGGAGATTGGCTGCGGCGGCGGGCGCACCGTGATCGGCATGGCCGAAGCGCGGCCGGCGTGGAATTTTCTAGGCTGCGAACGCGCGGGCGAATACTACCGCCTGCTCCTCGAGCGCGCGGAGAAGCGGCTGATGCCCAACTTCCGCATCACGCGCTGCGACGCGACGTATCTGATCGCGCGCTTTTTTCCCGACGCATCGGTCCACGAATACCACATCTACTTCCCAGACCCGTGGCCGAAGAAGCGGCACCACAAGCGCCGGCTGATCTCGGAAAGTTTCTGCGCGCAGCTCAAGCGCACGCTGATTCCCGGCGGCATTCTGTACTTCGCCACCGATCACGCCGAATATTACGAAGAACTCCTCCCGCGCGTGCGCGTGGCGCTGGCGGTCCGCGAACATCCCGAGCCCTGGCCCGACGCGCCGGAAGGCCGGACGAACTACGAGATCAAATACCTCAAGCAGGGCCGGCCGATTTATCGCTTCGTCGGAACGAACGCGTAACGGTTCGGATTTCAGGATTCGAAAATGGGAGTCGCGGCATGAGAACGCTGATGCTCGTTCTTCTTGTGGCGAGTTTCCTGCCCGCCGGCCTTCGCGCGTCCGATGAACCCGATCCGGTTGCGTACCACGCCGATGTGATGACCGATCCGTCGCTCGAGAAAGAAAAGGGCGAATCCTTCTGCTGGCACGCGGCGTATTCCGCGGGCGATTTTCTCGAAGCGTACCAGGCCTACAAAAACACGAAGTGGCTCGACGAAGCGGTTCTCTACTTCGATTACTGCATCGCGAAACTCGGCAAAGATCCCGACGGCTACGAAGGCTGGATCGGCCCGACAGAGGACTCGACGCCGACGATTCACGAAGACGCGCTCGTTGGAGACGCGGTGCTCTGCGCGCATCTGGTGGAGTTCGCGGAAGTCGTCCTGCGCGATCCGGCGCTTAAAGAACGCTTCGGAAAAAAGGCGCAGAGTTACGTCGATCTGACCACGCGCATCCTGTGGGAAAAGTGGAACAAGCGCGGCTGCTACTATCAGGATCAGGACGGCTGGGGCAGCTACCACACGTACGGAAAGGCGATCGACACGCAGACCGGCAAGTGGATCGAGCGTCCGGACACGGTGCTGACGCAGCCGCTGAACAAAAGTTTCGACGCGGCCATTGTGCTGCTGCGGTTGTGGCGCATCACCGGCAAGCCGGAATACCGCGAACGCGTCGAGCGCATCTTCGGGCGCGGGAAGATGCTCTTTCAGCACTATCCGACAGAAGATCGTGTCGTCTGGAATTACTGGATGCCGCACGGCGCGTGGGACATTGAAGGCCGCACGCCCAAGCACTGGGTTGGCGTGCATCCGACGCGGCCGGGGTATCAGGAAGGTGAAGTCTCGGCGATCGTGGAGGTCTACGATTCGGGATTGGTCTTCGAGCAGGCCGATCTCGAACGCATGATCCGCACGAATCTGTGGATGAGCAAAGGCGACGGCAAGCACCCGTGGCGCTCCGCGGACGGCTCGTCGGAAGCCGGAGCGCTGTGGAGCGGGCTGATTCGCTTCGACGCAACGTTGCGCGCGAAATTTGAAGAAAGTCTGGGCGCGAAGACCGATGCGCGAACGCAGATTGCGCGCGCGTATTTCAAAAACGTCACCAGCCAGCATCTGAAATGGGATCGTCTGTACGTCAAGGATCCGGCGCAGATCAAGGTCGCGCATCCGCCGCTGCAGGCCGGGCAGGCCCTCGCGCTGGCGTTGCCGATTCCGGATCTCATCGAAACCGCCGCCGGAAGCCGCCTGCGTCTGGCGACCAAAACGCTGGCCGCCGGAAATTTGAAGATCGAACTGCTCGACGCGACGGGCAAGACCGTGCTGGGGACGCTGGCGACCGTCGACGTTCCCAAAGACGCCGAATACAACGCGCCGCGCTGGGATGGCACGAACCCGAAAACCGGCAAGAAGGACCTCGGCGAATACCGCATCCGCTGGACGCTCAACGGCGAAAGCCGCGTCGAACCGGTCTGGGTCAAGCTGGGGACGAAACGCGAGAACGCCGGGCCGGCGGTGCTCAGCCCGGGAGATTCGATCAGCGTGGATTTCGAAACAGATGCGCTCGACAAGCGCTGGCATGTTGAAGGGGCGACTGTCAGCGCCGAGCAGGCGCATGGCGGAAAGAAAAGTTTGAAACTCGCCGGCGGGCAGACGGCCGTTCTGAATTTTGGCGGCGACGACGACCTTCCAGTGAAAGTCTCGTTCTGGATTTACGACAACGGCAAAACGTTCGGAAACAAAACGCTGACCGGGCCGGGCTGGGGCGTGAAGACCGCCGATGGCGACATTCTTGCCGTGCGAACCTGCTGGCGGAGCTATCTGGACGGCGATGCAAATTTCGCGTGGTTCAACACCGGCGAAAACAACTGGTACGACCCGCATCCCGCCAATCTCGGCCGAACGAAAGGCTGGAGCGAATGGGTGTTCGACTTCAGCGACCGGGCCAATCCCAAGATGACCGGCGGCGGCAGGCCGCTCGGGAATCTGGTTGCCAAATTTGTTCCGCACGGCACAGTCGCCTTGTTTCTGATGGGCGGAGACGGCGACGCCGGCCCGCTCTACGTCGATGACATCCGTGTGGAGTTGCATAAATGACGACCGTTTCAACCGGCACAAGCGCCGGTGAATGCCTGATCTTGAGTCCGACGCCGGAGCGCCATCGCTTTCGCAAGCCGGACGGAACGCTCGTGTCGCCGCCGAGCGACTGGGCGTGTCTGCCGCCGGGCGATGCGGGATTGACGCGGCGCGTGAAGGCCGCCGGACCGTCGTGGCAGGTGATCGAAGTGACAGGCCGCAAGAAATTTTCACAGGGCCTGTGGGCTCCGGCCGCCAACATCGCCGCCGCGCGTGCGGTGCTCGAACAGGAGCGCGCCACGCCCGCGTACGCCAAGCGACGCGTCGCCGACACCAAACGCCGCGAGCAGAAACAGGAAGCGTACGTCGGCGAATTCTCGCTGGCGGTGCTGCAGTTCCTCGATTTCGCGCCCGAGCACGCGATGCTCGCGTTGACGCTCGCCGATCGCGTCGCCGCTCACGCCACGCCCGTCGGCAGCGGCACGGTGGCGCGCACGGAACGGATTCCCGTCGAGGAGCGCGCCGAAGCCGCCGTGATCGCCTGGATGCGCCACGCCACCACCGCCTACGACCAGATGACGATTGCGCGCATCAAAGGCCGCCGCCGCGAAGTGCGCCGCGAACTCGCCGAGATTTCCCGCCGGATCCTGGCGCGCCACCGCGTCGGCGGAGTTCACGACGCGAATTTGTGCCAGCTGTGCGTGGCGCTGAAGGACGATTGACGTTGAGAAATCTATAGTGGAGTTACGCCATGTTTGGTTATGCCTATCGCCTCGCTCCTGAACCTTTCTTTAGCGCCGGACACTATGTTCTATCAAGTCGCGCTGTATATGCGCGGATATTGGCGCGCCGATATTAGCGACGCTCAATTCCGAGACTTGGGAGATGCCATCCACAACTTGCCAGCAGCGCTCATCGAGTACGGTCATGATTTCGATGAAGCCGCGATGAGAGAAATATACTTTAAGTCCTACGACGAAAAGTGGGCTACGACTGAAAATTCCTTTAGCTTGGTCCGCACGCTTGACGCGGGAATCAAACTCAAATTGAAAAGCATGCCTAAGCAGTAAATCGCAGAAGACGCATTGTACTGCAATTTAGGCCGCTTTTGTGTGCCACTGGTGGCTGGCTGTTGAGCCACCAGTGCGAACTCGCGGACGGCGGTATTCAGTCGGAAAATTCAGTCGGAAAAGCCACAGAGCGAGCTTCAACGCGATCCGGCAACTCCGCCGATCAGCGCCACATGCGAGGTCAGCACTGGTGGCTAAACTGCCAGCCACCAGTGGCACACAACAACGGTCCAAATTCCAAGCGCTTCGTCATTCCGATATCAACTAGCACCGCCGCTAGTGGCTCGCGAGCCGTCCTGCCTACTGCCATTGCCACTGCCTTCTGCCTTCTACGCCACAACCGCGCGTGCACTTCACTCTCGACCGTGCACGCACCCACCACTGACCCCTGGCCCCTGAACACTGGCCCCTCGCGCGTCAGCGCGCGCTTGCGCGGGGGAGATGCGTACCGCATAATTCAATTCGAACGGCACTCACGAGGAATTCAATGGCTGCACCCGCTTATCGTCAGACTCGCACCGTACTGCTCGTCGAAGACCACGAGACCACGCGCATCACGCTGGCGGGCGTGATCGAAAGGGAAGGCTGCAAGGTCACGGCAGTGGCATCGGCCGGCGCGGCGCGTGAAAAGCTGCGCGACGAAGAATTCGACATGATCATCACCGACCTGCGCCTGCCCGATGGTGACGGCATGGAGTTGCTGGAAGAAGCGCGCCGTCTATCGGCCGGGTCGCCGGTGATCCTGATCACCGGGCACGGCAGCGAAGAGACGGCCGTCCAGGCGATGAAGAAGGGCGCGTTCAATTACCTCTCCAAGCCCATCGACCTCAATCGCCTGCGCGCGGAGATCGAAGGCGCGCTGCGCTGGCGCAAAGTTCAGGTCGAAAACGCGGAGCTCCAACAGGAGCTGGTCACGCGGCGGCGCGGCGACAGTGAACTCGTCGGCGTCTCGTCGGCGATTCAGCGCATCAAGGACATGATTCGCCAGATCGGCCCGACGCACGCGACGGTGCTGCTGACCGGCGAATCCGGCGCGGGCAAGGAAGTCGTCGCCGGCGCGCTGCAGGCGGCCAGCGACCGCGCGGGCAAACCGTTCGTCAAAGTCAACGTCGCCGCACTGCCCCGCGATCTGCTCGAAAGCGAATTGTTCGGCCACGAAAAAGGCGCGTTCACCAGCGCGGTGCGGATGCGCAAAGGCCGCTTCGAACTGGCCGACGGCGGCACGCTCTTCCTCGACGAAATTGCTGAATGCCCGCCGGAAATCCAGGTGAAGTTGCTGCGCGTGTTGCAGGAGCAGGAATTCGAGCGCGTCGGCGGCAACGAGACCATCCGCACGGATGTGCGCATGATCTTCGCCACCAACCGCGATTTGAAAGCGGAGATGGCGGCCGGCCGCTTCCGCCAGGACCTCTATTTCCGCATCAACGTCATCCAGATTCCCGTGCCGCCGCTGCGCGAACGGCGCGACGACATCCCGCTCCTCGCCGCACACTTCTTGAAGGATTTCAACGCGCAGCAGAATCGCGCGAAGGCCTTCACACCCGCGGCTTCCGACGTGCTGCAGCGCTACGATTGGCCCGGCAATGTGCGCGAACTGCGCAATGCCGTCGAGCGGGCGTACTTGCTTTCGCCCGGCGACGAGATCAATCCGGAAACGTTCCCCGAAGATGTGTTGCTGCGCGCGGGGATCGCGTTGCCGACGTCCCCGTCGTCGCCCATGGCCGCGGCGCTGGCCGGCCCGGGCCTCGCGGCGACCGCGACGGTGCCCGGATTGGATCTGCAGCTCTCGCTCGATTTGAAACTCGACGAAGTGGAAGAGCGCTTCATCCTCGCCGTCTACGACAAGGCCAAAGGCAACAAGACACTTGCCGCCAAGATGCTCGGCATCGGCCTGAAGACGCTCTACCGCAAGTTGATGAAATACGGCGTGCTGCCTCAAGAAGGCGAGCCCGAACCCGCGACAGACGAATAGGCAGAAGGCAGTTGCCGTAAGCAGTTCTTTGCGACTTTGCGTCTTTGCGCGAGATAAAAAAGCGCCTATCGCGGCACCCACTTTTTGAACCAGTCCGTGCCCGCGTGCGGCGGGACGACGTGTTGATTGATCGGGTAAAGTTGTCCGGCCAGCAGCGGTGCGTCCGCCAGGCCGACAGCGCCGGTTTGTGAGCGCATGTCTGAGGGCACCATGCCGAGCGTGCGTTTGAAAATGCGCGAGAACGATTTGGTGTCGGGGAAACCCAGCGCGTAGGCGATGGACTTCACCGATTGATCGCCGGCGCGCAGCAGCCGCGCGGCTTCGCGCATTTTCGCGTGCGTGCGGTAGGCCTTGGGGCTGGTGCCGAAACGTTGTTTGAACTGCCGGATGAAATGGTCGGTGCCGATGCCCATTTCGCGCGCCAGTTTTGCGATGCGCATCTCCGCGTTCAGTTGCGAACCCAGGCGCAGCCGCATGCGCTGCCAGGCGTCGAGCTTCGGCGTGCGGGAGCGGTCGCGGCCGGCGGCGTCGGCGACGATGGCGAGCAATTCGAAAACGGCAGCCTGCACGCGCAAGCGGTGAGCGGCACCGCTTTGCGATAACTCCAGGCAGCAGGTTTCGAAGACGCGCCGCATCGGTGCGAAGCCTTCTCCGAGAGACAGATGCAGGGGCAGCGGGCCGATCTCATCGAGATACGGGGTGTGCTGGTCGCGCGGCGGTGCTCCGAAGTTGACGTGAAGTTGGTAGAAGCGGATCGCGCCGACGCTGCCGTATTCGTTGACTTCCGTCGGCCGGAAGCAGAGCAGATCGCCGGCCTTGCCTGAAAATCGCCCTTCCGGAGTGCGTGCTTCGATCGCACCTTTTTCAATCAGCAACAAATGATGCCCGGGGTTTCGGTAGGTGTACCAGACGTCGTGATCGTATTCCCACGCGCTGGCGAGGTCCATGCTGGGGCAGATCTGATCGAGTGTGATGAAATGGCGCTGCGCGGGGTGGGTACTCATAAAAGTCGATTTTAGCCCCCATGACCCCTGTTTGTGAAGTCTCAAATCCGTGGCGGGGGTGGATTTTGCGAGGTATTCAGAAGGTGTCAGTGCGCAGAGCCGCACAACCCCAGGAGCATCTGAAATGTCGACTGCAAGCACGGCGATCGAACCCGAAACGAAACCGCGCCATTCGGCGGAGGAAATACACAGGCGTTGGCCACGACGTTCCGGCGTGAAGGCTACGTCGTCATCCCGAACGTGATCTCACGCGAGAAATGCGCTCAATTCCGCTCCGAAATCGACCGCATCTACCGCGAAGTTCCGTCCACCGCGCCCGAGCAGGGATATGGCGACTGGCTGCGCGTGAAGCTCTTTCATTACAGCGACATCTTCGCGCAACACATTGATTACTCGCCGGTCATCGATGTCGTCGAAGCGATTCTCGGTTCCAACTGCCATCTGATCGCCAACAACATCGTCCGCAACGGCAAGGAGTTCGCAATCACCACCTGGCACTGCGACGAGGAGTTGCTCTTTCCGCTGCCGGCCGGCGTGGAGCTTGACGAACGCATCGAACTGCCATGCTTTTCCCTGAACACGCAATGGTACCTGACCGACGTCGGCCCCGACGATGGCCCGACGCAGGTCGTGCCGTACAGCCACCGAGCCGGACAACACCCGCCGAAAGTCGGTCCGGATGAACTGCCCAGCTACAAGCAGCACGCGGCGAAATCGCTGATCGTCAACGCCGGCGACGTCGCCTTGCAGCACGCGCAAGTCTGGCATCGCGGCGCCGCGGTGTTGAGCGACAAGACGCGGTACCTGCTCCAATATTCCTATGGCAAGCGCTGCTTCGCTCAACGCTTCTTCCCGTTCACGGGGTACACTCTGCCGGAACACGTGAAAGCGAAAGCGACCGCGCGCCAACTGCGGCTCTACGGCTTTCACGGACGGGGGCCGTGGGGCTAACTTCGAATCTGTAGAGCTGCCCGTGGGATTTTATCAACGGGCAGCTAGTCCATGCGGATCGCGACCATCGGGTCCAGCCGCGATGCGCGCCACGCAGGGTAGATGCCGAAGAACAATCCGACGGCTGCCGAGAAGCCCAGGGCGGCGATTACCGAAAGCGTGCTCAGGATCATCGGCCATTCCAGGACCATCGTGACCACGACACTCAGGCCGATGCCGACCACGACGCCGAGCATTCCGCCCACAGCGCTCATCACCACGGCTTCGATCAGGAATTGAAATAGTATGTGCAGGTCCGTCGCGCCGACGGCCATGCGCAGGCCGATCTCGCGCGTACGCTCCGTGATCGCGACGAGCATGATGTTCATGATGCCGATGCCGCCGACGAGGAGCGAGATGAACGCGATTGAGGCGAGCAAGCCTGTCGCGGCAAGGATGATCTTGTCGACCATCTCGGCGCCCTGAAAATCCGCGGCCTTCACGTCGCTTTTGGCCGCGGCTGGAACGTGATGTCGTTCTCGAATGCACGCGAGAATTTCTTCTTTCAACTTCGGCATCTCTTCGCGGCTGCGAGCGGTGCAGAGAATATGGCTGACGGCATTGCCGCCGGCGACGCGGTCGTGGATGGCCGAAAACGGTGCGACAACCTGGCTGTCCTCATCCTGGCCCAGCGTCGCACCCTTCTTCGCCAGTGTGCCGATGACTGTGTAGGGCTGATTTTCAATACGCACTATCTGGCCGAGCGGATCGAGATTGCCGAAAAGTTTCTGCACGATCGTGTCGCCGAGCAGGCAGACACGGTTGCCACCCTGTTCGTCGAGTTCCGTGAAGGCCACACCTTTTGCGACGGTGAATTTGCAGACATCGAAGCCGCTGGCCCAGACACCGCGCAGCATCGCTTTGGTGTTTTGGTTGCCATAGACCACGTTGGCATCGTATTTATTTGCCATCGGCGTCACCGCTTTCGCGGACGGGCATTGATTGGCCAATGCTATCGCATCATGAACGGTCAGCGGCTTGGGGCGGGCGCGCGGGTCGTCGTCGCGGCTGTAGACGTAGACCAGATTCTCGCCCATCGATGAGAGACTCACCTGGATGTACTGCCGCCCGCTTAACCCGATGTTGATCAGCGCGACGACGCAGGTCACGCCGATGATGTTGCCGAGCATCGTCAGCGCCGAGCGCAACTTGTTGGCGAAGAGCGCCTGAAACGCGAGCCGCAGTGCCGCGATCATGCCGCACCACTTTCGGCTTTTTCTAGCAGCGCTTCCTGTTCCAGGCGGCGCAGTTCGACCGTGGCGTCCACCGGTTGCTGCCTCAGATCGGTGACCAGGCGCCCGTCGCGAACCAGCAGCCGGCGCGAGGTACAGGCTGCGACGTCGAGTTCGTGCGTCACCAGCACAATCGTCAGTCCGCCGCGGTGCAGCTCCTGCAGCAGCGCGAGGACTTCGAAGCCGGTGCGCGTGTCGAGATTTCCGGTCGGTTCGTCGGCGAGCAGAATCTTGGGCGCGTTGACCAATGCGCGCGCGATGGCGACGCGCTGCTGCTGTCCGCCGGAAAGCTCCGACGGCCGCCGCCCGAGCTTGTCGGCCAGTCCGACGCGCGTCAGCGACTGAACGGCCATCGCGCGGCGCTGCGAGCCGGAGAGTCCTCTCACGTATTGCAGCGGCAATTCAACATTGGCCTGAGCCGTGAGGCGCGGCAGCAGTTGGAAATTCTGAAAGACAAAGCCCAGCACCGACGAGCGGACGTGCGCGAGGTTTCGCCGCGTGTAGTTGGAGACGTCCTTGCCGTCTAGACGATAGGTGCCGGTGGTCGGGCGGTCGAGGCAGCCGAGGATATTCATCAGCGTCGATTTGCCCGAACCCGACGCGCCCATGATCGCGACGAACTCGCCGGCGCGGACCTCGAACGAGACGCCGCGCAGCGCGTGCACGGGCGCCACGCCACCCGCGCCGTACGTCTTGACGATGTGATCGGCGGCGATGACCGCGTTTCCAGAAGCTGCAGACTCAGGCATCGCTAGTCGCCTTCGTCATTGAAGAGATTGCCATCATGCTTCTCGCCTGTGACGACCGCGTCGCCTTCCTTCAGCGGACTCTCGATCAGCTCGTAACTGTCCGCGCTGCTGGCGCCGACGGCGATGGACTTGGGCACCAGCGCGCCGTCGCTTCCCGCGAGATAAATCGTGCCCCAGGCCGCACCGGGCTTGGGCACCGTGGTTGCGTGTGAAGGGGCCGCTGGCGCGTTCTCTGGTTTGAAGCGCAGCGCCGCCGCGGGGAGCAGCAGCACATCGGCGCGGTGTTCGATCGTGAATTGCAAGCTCGCCGTCATTCCCGGCAGCAACTTGCCAAACGGATGAACGGCGTCGGCAGGATTGCTCGCGCGGATCACCACCGGGTAGGTAACGGGTGTCGTCTCCTGATTGTTGAGCATCGTGGGCTGCAGCCTCGCCATCAGCACCTGGCCGGAAAGCGATTCACCGGAGTACGCGTCGACTTCGAATTTTACATCCTGCCCCGCCGCAATGCGGCCGATGTCCGCCTCGTCAACGTGCGCTTCGATGCGGATCTCCGTGAGCGTCGACGCGATCTTGAAGAGATTGGGCGTTTGGAACGACGCCGCGATCGTCTGCCCGAGTTCGATCGTGCGCTCCAGCACCACGCCGTCGATCGGCGAGGTGATCGTCGCGTAGCGCAGGTTGGTCTCCGCGCGCGCCAGCGCCGCTTCGGCTTGAAGTACGTCGGCCTGGGCCTGCTCTTCCTGCGCCGCGAGCTTGCGGGTGTCGGCGAGGATCTGTTCGGCGTCGACGTCGCAGAGTTCCACGTCGAGTTTCAGCATGCTGTGGTCGCGGTTGGCGTTGAGCGCCTCGGTCTGCAGGCGTTCGAGGTCCAGCTGCGACATGGCCATGCCGACCAGCGGGACGCTGCGGTCGTAGACTTTCTTGGTCATATCGAACGTGGCCTTGGCGCGATCGAGGCTGAGCTTTTTGTGTTCGCGGTCCGACTTCAATTTCAAATCGCGCAGGCGCAGGTCGTCGTGCTGGATCTGCAGCAGCGCGGCGGCGGCGCGTACCTGATTCAGCCGCACTTGCGCCGCACGGCGGTCGGCGTCGAGCAGCTCGGTATCCAGCAGCGCCAGGACTTCGCCCTTTTTCACCGAATCGTTTGGACCTTTGCGCACTTCTTTCACCAGACCGGAGGCCTGTGCGCCGATCTGGACGGTCTGAACCGGACCGACCTTGCCGCTGGCCATCACCGTCGTATTCAAATCGCCGCGCTTGACCTTCGCCGACTTCCACACGTTAGCTGGCTTCTTCGCCGCGCGACCATAGGCGACCGCCGCACCGCCACCAGCGAGAATCACCAGCACAAGAATAGCAATCACGATCCACTTGAACATGAGGGTCCCCATCACGTGAAAAAACTTCTGTTCGCGCTTCTGCTCACCCCTATAGCAGAGACGCGTCACAGATTTTTCAGGGATTCACTGTTATCCCACGATAAACCATAGGCCTGCGTATGAATGAGAGACGAACGCTAGGACATTTACTTACGAAGAAACCGACGCAATTTCGATCACGCCGTAGGGACAGCTGTCCCAGAGTTGATGCTGTCGAAGCAACAGCACCTCGCACGCTACTCGTCGTCGATCGCCACAGGCGGAGACACAGGACGGACGGGAATTGGCAGATCGCCGTACACAATGTCATTGCCGCTCGTCCGGGAGCTCATGGCGACGACCGTGCCGTCGGCTTTGTAGATCGTGCTGTAGCCGACGCCCTGCCAGAGATCGTCGCTCGCGGCGGCAGCCCAGTTGGCGGCGATCACGGCGAAGCCGTTGGGCACCACGACCTGGCGCGGGAACATGTCGCTGTACCAGCCTTCCGTGTTCGGGCCGTACCAGCCCACGGAGTAGAGCACGATGTCGGCCTTGCCACGCAGTTGCTTCGGCAGCGTCTGGTAGTCGTGACAGATCATCAGACCGAGACGACCATACGGCGTCGATGCCACTTGGGCGTCGCCAACTCCCGCGGTGGCCCACGAACTGTCGCCTTCGTTCCAGAGATCGCTCTTGCGGTGCCGCGCGGCGATTTTTCCGTCGGGGCCCATCAGCACCACGCTGTTGAAATACACGCCGCGATCACTCTCGACCAGCGGCACGGTCAGGTAAATGCCCAGTGTTCGCGCGAGATCTCCGAAGTAACGTGTCGACGTCCCCGGCACGTGTTCAGCCACGTCCGAGGCGGGAAGTTCGTGCGCGTCAGGTTCGGTGGAGCGTGTCCACTTGAGGTCCTCCAGCGGATCGAAATAGCCGTGCACCGCGCATTCGGGAAGCACGACGATTTTCGCGCCGCGCTTCGCGGCCTGCGTGATCAGCTCAGTGAGCCGCACGCGATTTTCGCGGAGCCGGCCCATCTGCGAAGGGCATTGAATCGCCGCGACACGCACGGTCCGGCCAGGCGCGGAGTTCAAAGTCGGCGCTGGTAACGCGGGGAGTGAAACGGTGAAGTCCTGCCGCGGCGTAAGTTTCAGTGCCGCGAGAAAAACGCAGAGCAGCGCCAAGGCCATTGAAAGTAGCGGAATTCGAATCGAATAGCTGCGCGCGGGCATAGTTCTCCCCGCACGTTAAACGAATAATCGAGTTGGAACTTGCGAGAAATTCAGGTCTTCGGACGAATATATGTTCCGAAGAGAACATCCAGCACGGGAAACGAAACGCAGTAATTTCCCGCGGGTGAATGCCGGTGGTGTTCCACATGGCACGCGCGCCACCATTGATAGGCGCCGCGCCGCTCGATCAGCTCCGGAATGATCGCGTCGTAATGTATCAGCGCGTGGCAGGCTTCGTAAACGATCAGGATATGCCAGACCACGCCAGCCCAGCCCACGACGACGGGCTTCCAGCCCAGCCAGTACATCAATGGAGCAGCCACCAGCAGCAGACCCAGCAGGAAGACCACGTTCAAGCGGGGGCTCAGGTCCTTGATCGCCACTTCGCGCGCGGGCAGATTGAAAAAATCATGATGATGATGAATGTGAAACGCCAGACTGCGGCGGTGCATGATGATGTGAAGGAAGTACTCGAGGACCAGACCGATCGCCCATCCGGAACCGAAATAGGCCAGCCACGGCAACCACACAACCCACTGCATAATCTATCCTTCACACTCACCCGCGCCTGCAACCCGGCGCGGCCCACGATTATAGACGCGAGAACGGTGAAAGTGCTAAATAAAAATGAAGTTCAAGCAATGCGCACTCCGTTTGAATTCCCGTTGCCCGCGCGCGTCCTATTACTAACATGAGTGTGACGTGCGCGCGGCCACAGCGGACCCTTATGCAACGACGCTCTCTCCCCAGTCTAATTTTCCATCTCCGCGTTGAATTTCTGACCGCCCTCGCGTTGCTGTTCAGCGCCCTTGCGACGCAACCGGTTTTCGCCGCCGATGATTACAAATTTCCCATCGGCATTCCCTCTGAAATGGGCGCGGAGAAGTTCTCCGAAAAGCTCAACGCCTTTATCATTGCCGCCAAATACCACCAGTGGAATCACGACCCCGAGATCCGCGCGACCGGGCCGTACATTGTCACCACGGCTGGCACAATCGAGTCTTTCGGGACGCACGGGCCGGGCGGCGTAAAAGTATATTATTCACCCGGCGTCTGGGCGTGGCTGAGCGGCGGCCGGACGGGCGCGATCGCCGATGGCGAAATGATCGTGAAGGAAATCTTCCCGCGCGACCCGAAGAATCCCGAGAAATTTCTGAACGAAGCGACGTCGTATAGCATCGCCATCAAAGACAAGAAAGCTTCGTGGGATGGCTGGTTCTGGAGCGATGGCGGACCACTGCTCAAACCCAAGCCGGAAAACGCGCTCCGCTTTTTCGATCCCAACGCCGGCTTCGGACTCTCCTGCATCACCTGCCACGCGTCGACGGACAACAAGGAATCGATTTTCGCCACGATGCGGAATGTCAACGGCCCGCAGCCCTCGTTCACAACGATCGTGCCCATCCCGATGATCGGCAAAGCGACGTCGATTGTTGACATCCATACGCCGCCGAGCGACGAGCGTTACAACACCGAAACGTGGAAGGTTCCATTCTCGAAAAAGCGCGCCGACTACTGGAGGGTCCTGGACAAGATCTCCGACGGCTTTGTGCCGGAGCCGCTGCCGTTCTCGAGTTACGATCACGTTCCGCAGGGGCCGCAGCCGGACGGGCACAAGCAGTTCGTCACCGCCAGCAACTGTTCGGCGTGCCACGGTGCGACGCAGTTTTTCTCGACGCTGCCCAATATGATCATGCCCGTCGGCCCGAAAGCCGAGAAGCTGGCCAACCTGTCGCCGTTCAGTGAATGGCGTAATTCGATGATGGGCCTGTCCGGCCGCGATCCGGTCTTCTATGCGCAGTTGGAAGCCGAGCGCGAATTGCATCCCGAGCTTGCCAAAGAGATCGACAACACGTGCCTGAGCTGCCATGGCGTTATGGGCCAGCGGCAGTTCGCTCACGACAAGGGCGGCGACGAACTCTTCCAGCACGGTTTTGTCACCGCCGCCGCGGACAAGGATGGCGATCACGCTGCATACGGCGCGCTCGCGCGCGACGGGGTCTCGTGCGCGGTCTGCCACCGCATGCTGCCCGATGGGCTCGGCACGCCCGCGTCGTACACGGGGAAATTCAAGGTCGCTGAGAAGGCCAACGAAATATTCGGGCCGTATCAGACCGTGATGACGCTGCCGATGGAACAGAGCCTCGGTCTGACGCCCAAGTATGGCGAACAGCTGCGCAGCTCCAAAATGTGCGGCTCCTGCCATACGGTCGTGACGCCGTCGCTCGATCGCGACAAAAAATACGCGAAGGCTGATGTGGAAAAGCCCGCGAAAACATTTCACGAACAGACCACGTACCTGGAGTGGAAGAACAGCGAATTCTCCGACGAGGAGAAGCCCGACAATCCCCGCAAGCAGAGCTGCCAGAATTGCCACATGCCGCGCACGTACAGTGGCGTAGGCGCAGCGCCGCTCAAATTCAAAATTGCGACCATCGAGGACAACACGTTTCCCGCCAACGAAGGCCGCGCCCCGGATGCGAAACTCACGCTCGCGCTGCGCGGCGAAGATCCGAAGGAACCGTACTCGCGACATTCGCTCCACGGCATCAACACGTTCGTCACGGAGATGTTCAGCCAGTTTCCATGGCTGCTGGGAGTTCAGCGCCGCGACAATCTCTTCACTGCTGAAAACGGCATCCCCGGCCAGGATCTTGCGCTGCAGACCAGCCTGGAAATGGCGCAGAAGCAGACCGCGAAAATCACGCTCTTTGACCTCAAGCGCACCGACAAGGGGATCTCCGCGAGCGTAAAAATCGAGAATCAGGCCGGGCACAAGTTCCCCTCCGGTGTCGGATTCCGCCGCGCGTTCATTGAATTCAAAGTCACGTCCGGCGGCCAACCGATCTGGGTCTCCGGTGGCACGGACAGCTTCGGCACGATCGGCATAACCGAGAAGGGCGTGTTTGTGCCGCTGAACTCGGAGTCGCTCGAGAAAAATCAGTACCAGCCACACTTCGACACCATCACGCGCGAGGATCAAGTTCAGATTTACGAGTTGCTCGTCGCCGGCAGCGATCACCACCTGACGACCAGTTTCATCAGCCTGCGCGACATTGTGAAAGACAACCGGATCCTGCCGCGGGGCTGGAGCCACAACGGACCTGACGCGGATCTAACCGCGCCGGTCGGCGACGCGAAGAAGGACAAGGACTACAACGACGGCAGCGGCAGCGACACGCTGCGCTACGAGGTCCCGTTGACGCTCGCGCCCAATCAACCACTGATCGTCAGCGCGACGCTTTACTATCAATCCCTGCCGCCGTACTACCTGAAGGAACGCTTCAATTTCATCGACAAGCCCGCCACGCGCGCGCTCTTCTACTTCGTCAACCAGGTCAATCTCGAAAACACGCCGATGAAAGACTGGAAGCTGGAAATCGCCAGCGACAAGAAATCCCTGTAATTCCATTCACACGCAGAGCCGCCAAGAACCGCCTACTGCAGCTGCCTCCTTATGTCTGTTCCCCTTTCGTTGACGATTCTTAACTCTGCGCGTAGATTCGGAACTTCGAACCACATTGCCGAAAGAGCTCCCATCATGCGTCCGCTGTTGGCCATTGAAACGTCTGGTAAATCGTTGGGTGTCGCGCTGCGCGCCGAGAGCGGATTGCTGTTTTCGGAGAACGTGACAGCCGGCTCGATTCACGGCCGTGCTCTGGCACCGCTGATTGACAAGGCGTTGAGCGCGCAGAATCTCAAGCCGCAGGAACTGGAAGCCGTCGCCGTTTCGCTGGGACCGGGATCGTGGACGGGCCTGCGCATCGGGCTGAGCGCCGCAAAAGCGCTGGCTTGGGGCGCACAGATCGGCGTTCTCGGTGTACCCAGTTTTGAAGCGCTCGCCTTCGACGCGTCCCGGCGCGCGCCAGGTCATGCGCGGTTGACCCTGCGCGATGGCCGCAACGGCTGGCATTTTTGCGCGCTATTTGGCGAGACTTCCAGTCAGCCTGAACGGTGGGTAGTTGAAGGCGTGTTGGAGCAAGCGCCGATGTTGAGTGCGGTGGACGCGGCGCTGGAAAAGCATCCGGGCATTCCTGTGGCGCTCTGCGGCGACGAAGTCTGCCTGGCGGCGCTGGAAGCCGAAGCAGCGAAGCGCAACTGGACCGTGCTGCGCGGCTGCGAACACATCACGGCGGCGGCGCTGGCGGAATGCGGCTGGGAACGCCTGGTGCGCGGGGAAGCGCAGCGCACGCCGGCGGCGATTCACAGTCTCGCCCCGCTGTACCTGCGAGCCAGCGGCCCGGAATTGAAAATGCAGGCAGCCAATCAGGCCAATCAGGCCGCGGCGGAAAACAAGAAGTAGTGCTCGTGTACGTCTTTCGTTGAACGGTTGAGTTCCAACACCCGTACGGAGCCGCTTCTGGAAACCACGCCTTCCCCTACATCTCCGAAGCCGAAGAAATCACTGGGCAACCGCATTCTCCGCGCGGGGTTTGTCGTGCTGGCGGCGCACGTCTGCGTGCGGCTGGCCGGCTACGTCATGACCAACCGCATCTCCAACGGTTATTCGCTGGCTGTCAGTGACGCGTACAACGTGATCTGGGAAAGCGTGCTCAACACCGCGTTCCTGATCGGCGAGCAATGTCTGGGCCCCGCGTACCTGCCGGTCTTCACCAGCGCGCGCGAAAAGGACGGCGAAGCGCGCGCATGGCACTACACCTCCATTTTGTTCAATGCGCAAACGATCATTCTCATCGGCGTGATCTCCGTGCTGATGGTCTTCCCCACTCAGGTGGTGCGCGTGCTGGCGAAATGGGACAGCCGCACGGTGGAAGTGGAGACTCTCGCGTCGAAATACAAAGCCGAAATGGTTTCCAGCACGCCGCAGGAATACACGTTTCACGTATCCTCAAAAGATGGCTCTGAGATCATCGAGGAGACTGTGACGCGCGCGGAGGTCCTCAATGCCGAGGCCATCGACAAGGATTTGGCCGGGCGGAGCGAACGTTTCGATTACGCGGTGAAGATGCTGCGCTGGTCGGCGCTGGGGCTGCTGGGTCTTTCGCTGGCCAGCCTCACCTACATGATTTTAAACGCGTACAAGGAATTCTTCTGGGCGGCCTTCGGCGACGCAGCCGTGAAGATCGGGATACTCGCCGGAGCGCTGCTGGGTATTCATCAAGGCGTCAACAGGGGCGACTGGCGTTTTCTGGCGCTGGGTGTGGTGCTCGGCGGCGGCGTTAAATTGATGACCCACGTGCTGGCTTTGCGCTGGAGTCGGTTGAAACAGTACCGCTTCTCGCTGAACCTGCGCGACCCGTATGTCAGTGCGTTTATCATGCTGGTACTGCCGCTGCTGGCGGGCATTTTCATTTCGCGTTTCCGCGACAATGTCGTGCAGTACGTACTGACCTCGAAAGCCAATCTGCCGACGTACTACAAGCTCGGCCGAACCATCTCGGGTTCAGTTAATTCGCTGATTCCGTATGCGCTCTCCATCGCGCTGCTGCCGTTTTTCTGCGACATCTCCGCGCGCGACGACAACAAGCAGCTCGGCGACGTGCTGACGCGCGTGATCCGGATGCTGGTCTGGTTTTTCGTGCCTTTGAGCATCGTGATCGCGGCTGGCGCCCTGCCGCTGACGCTGGCCTTGTTCGCGGGCGAAAACATCGGCCTCAAGGAAGCGAAGTTTTCGTCCGTGGTCGTTCAGATCTTCTGTATTGAAATGACGTTCGTCGCCGTGGAAATGATGGTGATGCAGGCGTTTTTCTCCAGCCGCCGCATGATCGCGCCGACGATCGCCGGGTTGATCTTCTCCGGACTGACTGCCGCGGCAGCGAAGGCGCTGGGGGACAATCTCACCGATCCCATGGATATCCTGATTGGTCTGTCGATCTGCCTGGTTCTGGCGCGCGTCCTGAAAGTCATCGTGCTGGTGACGATGTTGAAGAGTACCGTTCCGGTTTTTCCCGTTGCCGAAAATATTGGCTTCGTCTTCCGCACGTTGGTTGCCGGCACTGCCACAGCCGTGTGTGCGTGGGGTTTGTCGATGGCATTGAATCCGATCGTGACCAAGCAGATCGACAAATTCACCAGGGGCGACGCGCAGACTCAGTCGCTCTCGAAAATGGCCAAGCTGATTCACGGCGGCGAAGCAGCCATTATCGCGGTCGTGGGCGCGTTGATATATCTGGGCATCTCGATGGCGCTGCGCATGGAAGAGCCCCGCGAATTCTGGCAGTGGACGCTGGAAAAACTCCGTCGCCGAAAATCCAAAAATACCTCCGACTCGCCCGCGGCCGTGGACTAGAATCCAACTCGCAACGTTACACTTGGCAGTCACGCGAGGCCACGCGGATCGATGGGATTTCTAGCCTGGTTTATATCCGCAGCCGCCGCGGGGTACGCCAGCTATCGCGTGGCGGCCCGGCTCTTTGACCGCTCGTTCGATCGCGCGGTCGCAGCGCCCATTTTTTGCGCCGCGGGAATCGTCCTTCTTGGCGAAACGCTGTCGTTGCTCCGAATTCTCAACAGTCCGGTGCACTGGTTTGCGGCGCCACTCGTTGCCGCCGGTGCGGCGGCACTGCTGAAACCCAGAGCGCTGATCCAAAAACCATCGTGGGATTTCGTGCGCTCGTGGCCGCTGCGCCTTGTCGGTGTGGCTTACGCAGGGCTGTTCGTGCTCGCGATTGCGGTTCCGCCGAATACTCCGGACGGGCTGGCGTATCACTTGCCGCGCATTTTCCAATACCTTGCGCGCAATTCGCTAGACGTGTTCCCGTCGCCGGACCAGCGAGAGACTCTCTTCCCAATCAATGCGACGCTGCTGATGATCTGGAGCTGCGCGTTGACGCACAGCGACCGCCTCGCGGCGCTGGTCTCGTGGTTCGCGAGTATCTTTGGTGCGATTGCGGTCGCCGGAATTTCGTGGCGTCTGAAATTTCCGCGGGGATTGGTCGTGCTTAGCGCGGCGCTGGCACTGGGCTTTCCGCAGATCGCCATTCAAGCAACCAGCGTGCTGGTGGACGGCATCGCCGCCTGGTTCTGCGTGGCGGCCGTTTACTTTACGCTGAGCTTCGCGCAGCGCGCGTTCACGCCGTATGCGCTGCTGGCCGCGATCAGTGTGGGTCTCGCCGGCGGCACCAAGCCGACCACCTGGTTTCTCGCGCCGGGGCTGGCGGTTTTGTATGTCCTCGCCGCGAGGCGTTACCGGACTTTGTCGCTGCCGGATCTGGCGGGCATCGGCGGCGTCATGCTGCTGGGAATACTGCTCTTCACCGTGCCGCACATGCTGCGCGTGTACCGGAGCATCGGCCACTTTGTCTGCGAGCATAGCCACGTCTTCGTGATCTATCCCAACAGCAGGACCGTCGCGGTCAATGCGCTGCGACTGGCCAGCGATGTCATCGATACCAACGACCTGCCATACCCACTGGATGGCCTTGAAGACAAATTCAAGCGGGAGGTCCAGTACTTTTTTCCCGACGAACGCTGGCTGAACGCGCCGGAGTCCACGCTGTTTGGCGGCTACTTCGGCTTTGACTACAACGAGCGTACGGACCGGTTCGCGTGGTTTGGAGTGGCCGGCGACTTGATCATGCTGGGAAGTTTGATCGCCATGGTCCGCGCTGCCGCCCGGCTCCTGCGACGGAGAACCAGCGGCCTGGTCTGGCTGGGACTGGCGGCGCTTCCGGTAGGCCATACGGTGTTTCATCTGGTGATGCTGCGCTACCAGACCGCCGGCCGTTTTTTTTGCGCCCCCATGCTCTGTTCGGTCACATTGGGCTCGTGGGGGCTCTGGTGGATTTCAGGAAAGTGCTCACGGTCGACCCGTCGCGTGGCGTGGTCGCTTATCACCGTGCTGCCCGTCACGGGATCGTTCATGACTCTGCTGTTGAATCTCGACAAACCGCTCATTCCCACCAAAGCCGGGCCGGCGATCTGGCAACTACCGCCCGAGGAGCAACGCTGGCGAGGCAATTCGCGCGTGATTCCACTGGAGCACTTTGTCGCCGGCCTGCCGCCGTCGCGGATCGGTTCCGGCACCGGAACGTTCGTCACCGAATACGCACTCTTCGGGCCCCATTTTGAACATTTCGTCACGCGCTACGACGATGATTTCATCGACCTGGAGCAGGCATTCGCCCGCGACCATTGCGATGTGATTGTGATCTTGAAGCGAACGCTGCCGCGCGTTCCGCCCGGCATGACGGTCAAACCGATCAGCGATGGATTTTTCGCCGTGTATGCCGCGCGGTCAAGCAACGGGCATTGATTCTGGTCAATCGAGGACGTGCGGCGCGTCGGCGGCGTTTCTCGGTGTGCCGACGACGTCGTTGTTGTGGACGATTTCCTGAACGATATAGACCGGCCGCTGCTTGACCTCCAGATACGTGCGTCCCACGTAGGCGCCCAAGATGTACACGCACAAGCAGAGCGCACCGTTGCCCGAGACGATCAGCAAATAAGTAATCAGCGTCAGCGGCGGAATGGAAAACTGGTGGCCCAGCAGCAAACCCACGAGCAGAAATCCGACCAGCCCCGCGGAGAGAATAAAATAGGAGAACGACAAAACCTGCGCGACTTTCAAGGGCCGGATGCTGAACGAAGCGATGCCGTCGGTGGCCAGTTTGTACAATTTGCCGAAGGAGTATTTGGTCACGCCGGCCTTGCGCGCGGGACGGTCGAAGGGCAATCCCGTCTGCTTGAATCCCACCCACGCGCGCAGGCCGCGAACGAAGCGCAGATTCTCCGGCAGCCGCCGCAGCGCTTTGACGACCTGGCGATCCATCAGACAGAAATCGCCGCTGTCCAGCGGCATGTGGACGCTCGAGAGAAAGGCGACGATGCGATAGAAGGACCAGTAGCCAATCCGCTTCACCACCGATTCCTGGCGTTTGCGGCGCTCGGCGTAAATGACGTGGAACCCCTCGCGCCACTTGTCGGCCATTTGCAGCAGCAATTCCGGCGGGTCCTGCAAATCGGCGTCGATGACACCGGTCAGATCGGCGTCCGAGTAATCCAGACCGGCGCAGACAGCGTTTTGATGTCCGAAATTTCGCGAGAGCCGGCAGAGCACTGCCGGAAAACCCGCGGCGATTTTCGCGCTCACCGCCGTGGCCGTATTGTCGCTGCTGCCGTCGTCGATCATGATGTAACGAACGCGGCTGAGCCCGTGCTTGGCCAGCGCTTCGGGCGAAAACGTACGCGACAGCTCCGCCGTGAGCAGATCGATCATCTCCTCTTCGTTAAAGAGCGGAATGATGACGTCGAGCGACGCCGGACCGGTGCGTGTCATGATGGGTGATATGTACCACAAACAGCGCCGCGAGAGAGCGTCAAATTTCCGCCGGGCGATTGATGCGATCAATGCGGTAGTGCGCCGGCAGCGAGTCCACCAAGGCAAAGAGATTCAGCGCGAATAAGGCAAGATCGCACACTTGGTCCAGTTGCGTCCAGTTCCACGGGTAGCGGGGAATCCAGAAGGTCAGCACCAGCAGTGTCAATGCCGTTGTCGCGAGCGAGGCAGTCAATCCCAGTTTCCGGCTCCACGCGATCCATTGCGGCACCGTCAGGAGCACTACGACGAAGCGGTAAATGAAATTGTACTGAACCACCGCAAAGCAGCCCGCAAAGAGCGCCGCGCCAATTCGGAAGGCGTCCAACGATCTGGATTCCGGCGCGGCCAGCACTCCCGCCCACCTTCCCCGCCAACTGGTCAGCCAGGCACAGACCAGCACCAGCGCGCTCAGGCCGAATCCGATCCCTTTGTTGTACGCGTAGTTGGCTGTGGCTCGATCGACGAGCACTGCCGCGCCAAACGAGAGATATTTACCGTGCGGCACCAGCAGCGTCATCTGCCGCAATTGGTCGCGAATCACCCAGGCGTAAAGTCCAAACGCAGCCACCAGTCCGGTGGCGATGAGCACGCCACGCCACCGGCGCTCGCGAACCGCCACGACCACTGCCGCGATTGGATAGAGCTTCAACAGCGCGGCGTAAAAAATGAGCGCGTACGCGAACGCTCTGGGCAGCGGGCTTTGTCTCCCCAGCAGCGCGACGGCGCAGGCCATCAGGATGACCACAAAGAGATCGATATTGCCCCGGCTCACCGCCAGCACCAACGGCGGCGAGCAGAGCAGCACCAGATAAAGCGGCGCGTGCACGAACGCAATGCGTCCGCTCATCCAGAGTACCGAGGCGAAGAAAACCACAGCCAGCGCCCAGCCGAGAATAATGCGATGCGAGTCGCGCAGGCCCAGGTAGCCGAACCAATAGCAGGGCGGGGGATAGGAGAAAGCGCCCGTCGCGACCGCAGGCTCTCCATGGGCCAGCGCTTCACCGCCCTGCGTGATAAAGACCAGGTCAGCAAACGGCACCGCGTCGGGGCTGGGAAATTTGTCCCACCAGAATTCGGGCAGCGCGCCCCCCAACCGCAGTCCAAAAAAGGTGCAGACGATAACGAAGAGAAAGACCCGGCAATCGCGGTCCCAAAAACGAGTCTGTGATTGCGGTGTCGGGTCCCCTGCGCGGTTCACAGCTTCTTTATGAACTCACGCATAAAGGCGGGATGATCGGGCCACGCACGGGACGTGACGAGATTGTCGTCGACGACTACTTCAGCGTCGATGAACGTCGCGCCGGCGCGTTCGACGTCGAGTCGCAAGGCCGGATAGCAGGTCATGCGCCGGCCCTTACATAGATTGGCGGCCACCAGCATCTGAGCCGCGTGGCAAATCGCGGCGACAGGCTTCTTCGCCTTCATGAAGGACTCGACGATCTCCAGCGCGCGCGGCTCGTTGCGGATGTACTCGGGCGCGCGGCCGCCGGGAATGACCAAGCCGTCGTAGCGGTCGGCCTTGACCATCGCGAAAGAGAGATCGGCAGGGATGCGGTAGCCGGGCTTCTCCGTGTACGTTTCGAATTCCGGCTCGAAATCGTGGATGACACTGCGCACGACTTTGCCGTTGGGCGTGGCGAGCTCCACGACGTAGTTTCCTTCGCGTAGCCGCTGCAGCGGGTAGAGCACCTCCAGCGCTTCAGCGCAGTCGCCGGTCAGAATCAGAACGTGAGGATGGTGTTTTGAGGCGGCCATAGTACCTCCAGCGATGCATCAACCGGGTGACTTACTTACTCAATCGACAGTATTCGCAGGCCACTGTGGCGCAACCCTGAAAAAACATTTTACCGGGCTGTTACGGTGACCTTTTCAATCTCGATGTATTAATAGAAGCACGGATTATGGAGGTGCACGCACATGTGTGTCCGAATTCTATCGATACTCGCCGCGCTATCGCTGACGCTGGGCGTTTTCGCCTTTGCTGAGTCCGCCCGCGGCGACGGCTCGGCGCAAGAGATGGCCTCGGCCACTCCGCGGCTGCCGTGGACGGCGCCGGCGGCGGAAAAATCTGACCCGATGGTCGCGGAGATGAAAGCCGAATTCGGCCGCGAGTTCCGCTACGCCAACGTCGGACCGTGGTTGATCGCCACCGATCTGGAACCGGACGAACTCCGCTCGATCACCGACTGGACCATCGGCTTCTACGCTGCGCAGATTCAGCGCCAGCTCTTTACCAAAGCGACCGTGACCGAACCGCTGAAAGTGATGCTCTTCAAAGACGGCGAGAGCTACAACAAATGGAATCTGAAACTCTACAAGGAAAAGCCGACCACGCCCTACGGCTACTTCAGCCGCGCCAAACGCGCGCTGGTGATGAACATCGGCACCGGCGACGGCACCCTGACTCACGAAATGACGCATGCAATGGCCGAGGCCGATTTTCCTTCCATCCCGGCATGGCTGAACGAAGGTCTCGGCAGTCTCTACGAGATGCCGACGATCAGTTCGACCCGCAAAGTCATCGGCGTGAAGAACTGGCGGCTCAAAGGTCTGCTCCAGGACCTCGCCAACGGCAAGGCCGCACACTACCGCGATTTGATCGGCATCAGCGACGCCGATTTTTACGGCGATCACCGCGGCTCCAACTACGCCTCGATGCGCTACCTGATGCAGTACCTGCAGGACAAAGGCAAACTCGAAGCCTTCTACGCACGCGTCCGCGACGCCAAGGACGAAAAGCCCCAGGACTCCCTGCGCGCGATGTTCGACAACAAGTACACGATCGAGGAGATCGAGGGGCTGGTGTACGCGTGGGTGAAGACATTGTAGAAGGCAGAAGGCACAGCAGTTGGTGGTCTTGCATAATCACAATTCCTGCTCACAGCAAAACGAGACTGCCTACTGTCACAGCCTTCTGCCTTCAACTCCCGACATTGCGCATCGACTATTTCAAAACCGCCTGAACTCACTCGGCGTCCTCCCCGTCACCTGCTTGAACTGGCGCGCGAAAAAGTAGACGTCGCAGTAGCCAAGCTGTTCGGCGATGCGTTTGATCGGGACGCGGCCTTCCATCAAGAGGGACTTGGCGTGGTCGATGCGCCGCAGGATGCGGTAGCGTGCGGGGGAGACGCCGGTTTCGTCGGCGAATAGTTTGCGGAAGCGCTCGTAGCCGAAACCGAAACGCCGCGAGACTTGCTGCAAGTCGGTTTCGCGATCGAGGTCCGTCTCGAGCAGCGCGCAGGCGCGGCGGACAAAATCAGCGCCCGGCTGCGTGGCGCTCGCGGCGACGTGAGCCAGATGCGTGTCGATCATCTGCGCGACCAGCATGTGTGCGCGCGCGGTCTGGATCGGATTGGCCAGACGCTGTTCGCGCAGGAAATCTTCGACCAGCGACATCACCGACGATTTCAACGCCGGTGAGTTGCCCAAGGAGAGCACTGGACTGTTGCGGCGGAGGACGCCTTCGGTTTCGAGCTGCGTGAACATCGGGCCGCGCAGCACGATGTAGGCTTCGTCCCACATCGTCGTCGGACCGTAGGTGTGCTCAAGGCCCGGAAACGTGATGATCGCGTCGCCTTCGTTCACGGCGATCTGGCCGTTGAGCGGATCCTCGTACGTGCCGCTGCCGTTGAGCACGTACATAATGTAGTACTCTTCGACCTTGATCACACGGCGGCGGACCCACTGCGTCTTGTTGTGCATGAATGCAGCCGCGGCCACGGCGCTGCGGCGCGGGTCGAGTGGCTCGCGGTGCCCGACACGGACGGTGAAGTTCTGAGCTTTTTTCATACGCTATCACTTAATCGAGTCACTTTGACCTTAATAGCCATGGCTACTAAGGTTCCACACGTACAACAACTCTGCGCCATTCGGCATTGCAAATTACCACTTCGGATACTTTATCAACTTCGGTGGCGATTACCAGATTACACAAAACTTCTCCCAAGCGCTCCATTGCTGCAAAACTGCACTCGTGTTTAGATAGCAGACCTGTCGCGGTGGGCCGTGGCGGGATGCCAGAAAATACAATCATTCCAACCATTCCAAACTCAAACCAACACTGGAGGAATCGCTCGTGGCTGAGAAATTCAAGGTCGGGTTCGTGGGTGCCGGCGGCATGGCTGCCGCACACGTCAAGGCGATGAAGGGTTTCGAGGACGTGGAGTTCGCGGCGTTCTGCGACGTCCGTCTCGAAGCCGCTCAGAAGATGACGGCCGAAAATGGCGGCGTGGCGTTCAACAAGCCGGCGGAGATGTTTCAGAATGTAAAGCTCGACGCTGTCTTTCTGCTGCTCCCGCCCTTCGCACACGGCGAACCCGAACTGCTCGCCATGAAACACAAAGTCCCCTTCTTCGTGGAAAAGCCCGTCGGCAAGGATCCGGGCTTGATCACCGAGATCAGCCAGGAAGCCGACAAGTCCGGCGTGATGTCCTGCGTCGGCTACATGAACCGCCACCGCAAGTCGGTGCAGCGCGCGAAGGAACTCTTCGTCGCCAATCCGCCGGTCGTTGTTTACGGCGGCTGGCTCGGCGGAGGCGCTGGTAAGCGGCCGAAGCTCGCGGAATCCGGCATCGGATCGTGGTGGGGCGATAAGTCCAAGAGCGGCGGGCAGATTATCGAGCAGTCGACGCATACGTTCGACGTCGTGCGCTACCTTTGCGGCGACGCAGCGGAAGTCTTCACGCATTTCACGAAAGCCTTCAGCGATCCGCATCCTGGCTACACCATGGACGACGCCAGCGCCGTGAACATCCGTTTCAAGAACGGCGCGGTGGCGACGCTTTTCTCGTCGGTGCAGACCCCGGTCGGCGGCGTGTTTCTGAACGTTCACGGTACGGCCGAAACCGCGCGCTTCACGGGCTGGGAACATTCGGTGAAGATCGAGCACACCGGCGGCTGGAGCGAAGAGATCAAGGGCGAAGACGACATTTTCGGCAAGGAAGACCGCATCTTCATCGACGCAATCAAGCGCAAGGACCCCAGCGCCGTGAAGTCACCGTACCAGGATGGCGCCAAGACCGCGCTGCTGACGATCGCCGCCGAAGAATCGATCCGCACCGGCAAGCCCGTAACGCTGTAGCACTCTCCAGTGGACCAGGCGTCACTGCCCGGTAAAAAGATAATGATTGTGCGGGCGTCAGACGCCCGCACCACTGGTATTCAAAAATCGATTTCAAGGAGCATGCATGTCAACGTTCAAGCAATCGTACGCGTGGTGGTGCGTCGGCGGTAAGGCGGAAGATCCGCTTGCCTTCATCAAGGAGACCGCCAAGCTCGGCTACAAAGGCGTCGAGATGATCGACGAGAAATACTGGTCGGCCGTGCACGATGCCGGCATGACGGTCGCCACCGTGGGCGGACACGGCACGCTCACCGACGGCCTCAACAAGCGCGAGAACCATTCGCGTATCGAAAACGAAATCGGCGCCAAGCTGGAAGTGGCGAAGAAAAACAAGATTCCGTGCCTGATCGTCTTCAGCGGCAACCGCTGCGGGCTCGACGACTACCGCGGCTTGGACAACACCGCCGAAGGCCTGATCCGCGTCAAAAAGGCGGCCGAGGCCGCCGGCGTCACGCTGGTGCTCGAACTGCTTAACAGCAAAGTCGACCACAAGGATTACCAGTGCGACCGGACGATGTGGGGCGTCAACGTGATCAAGCGCGTCGATTCGCCGCGCGTAAAGCTGCTCTACGACATTTACCACATGCAGATCATGGAAGGCGACGTGATCCGCACGATCAAGGAGAACATTCAGTACATCGGCCACTTCCATACCGCGGGAAATCCCGGCCGCAACGATCTGGACAAAGATCAGGAGCTCTACTATCCGGCGATCGCCAAGGCGATCAGCGCCACCGGGTACACAGGCTTCGTCGGCCAGGAGTTCATGCCCAAAGGCAGCGCGCTCCCGGCGCTCAAGCACGCGTTCGACGAATGTAATTATTGAGTCAGTGGGGTGTTCGAAAAATACTGCGCCGCGGAACTCCGTGTTCCGCGGCGCAGCGTTGTTATTGCTCGTGTCCGGCCATCGCTTCCGCGTTGACCGTGGACGTCGCCAGTTCCGTCAGCTTCTCGTTCGTTTCCTTCTCTTCGTCCAGCGTTTCTTCCAGGATCGTCGCCACGTCATCCAGGCTCAACTGCGTGGCCCAGGCTTTCGCCGTGCCGTAGCTGGCGATCTCGTAGTGTTCAACTTTCTGCGCCGCGCAGATCAAACCCGCGTCGAGCAATTCGCCGGCTTCGTGGTCGTCGATCAATTCCTTGCCCTCGGCAATCAGCCCTTCCATCGCCTTGCACTTATGCCCCTTCGATTTCTCATTGAGCTTGGTGAAGATATTTTCGAGACGCTGGGCATGACCTTTCGTCTGCTCCAAGTGCTGCTCGAAACCCTTCTTCAAGTCGGCGTTGGTTGCGGCTTTGGCCATCTTCGGCAACGCTTTGATCAGTTGCGTTTCGGCGCTATAGAGATCTTGAAGTTCTTCGATAAACAGATCTCGAAACATTTCCATTTCCATGCGACACTCTCCTCTGCAGTTGTTCTTTTTCATCACGGCGCATTCCACTGCACCGCGGCGCGCGGCGAATACCGCGCGCAAAAGGAGTCGAGCAGCAAGCTCCACGCCCCGCATCCGGAACAACGAACCGATTCAAAAGAAAAGTGAGCACTGAAAATATGCCGACAAATTTGATCCGGATGGGTCAGAAGTATATCGGAACCTTATCGCGACACTGCCTGCCACTAGGCTCCGACCCCTGGTGGAATGAAATGGGAAGCTATGAAATCGAAATCCTCACCGTGGGGTCGAGCCTCCTCACCTACCACAGTTTTCGCGTGCATCGCGACGGTCGGCGCGAGCTGATTCAGGAGGCGACCGCGTTTCGGGAGGTGCGACTGAGCGATTTTCAGAAGGACGTGACGGAAGGATTATTTTTGCTGCGACAGGAAAACGCACCTGCGCAATCCGCGGACCACGAATAATTCGCACACTCCGCTTGGCATGCCTTTCGCCTTATCTCTTCCGTCGGATCGAATGCGGAAAAAGATGACGTGGGGAGGTCGACGGTCGTGAGCAAGAATGAATGCATACCCGAATCGAACCTGAATGTGTTCGCCAACATCTACGGCTGCACGCTTCCGGAATCGATGAAACACCTTCAAAGCATGGGCTGGAAGATCGTCGGCGCGGTCCAGATGAGCAAAAGTCTCTCGGTGATCACCGCCCGCACGCTCGACCAGCATGCGCTGATGTACGCGCGTCACGGCAGAATCTGCACGATCAACTTTGGCCGGCCCGGATCGTTCACGTTCACGAACTAAAGCGTGCGCAGAAAGAAATCGATCGCGCGTTCGCGCGTGAGCTTCCAGTTCCAGACGTGTTCCCCGTCTTCCACCACGAAAAACTCCGCGTCCGCGCCCGCCGCCTGCAAAGCGGCGTGCATCCGTTCGCTTTCGCTGATCGGCACCACTGAATCCTTGCGTCCGTGAATGATGAGCAGCGGAGGCGGCCGCACGTCCTTCGACACGTGTGCGATGGGACTGATCAACCGAGCGAGCTCCGCCTTGTCCGCAATGGGACCGCCGAGGTACTTCTCGGTGAGATCGTGGAGCATCGAATACTGTGCACGCATGTCCGGCTCGGCGACGCGGCGCAGATCGGTCGGCGCGCAGAAGTCCGCGATGCAGGCCACGGCGCTGGAAACGCCTGGGTTGCCGCCGTCGCCTTCGAGTTCCGGAAGATGCGGCGTCAGGGCTGTCATCAGCGCCAAGTGTCCGCCCGACGACTGCCCGAACGCGCCGATGCGACCGGGATCGAAGCCATATTGCGCCGCGTTGGCGCGCAGGAAGCGGATTGCGGCTTTCGCGTCATGAATGCTGGCCGGCGCTTTCGCCGCGGCGCTGACGCGGTAAGTCACGGAGGCCACGGCGATGCCATGTTCGGTCAGAAACAGGGGCGCGACGACCTTGCGATCGCAGAGCATCCACCCGCCGCCCACAAACCACGCCACCACCGGTAACAAGCCGTTGGGCGAGAGCGCTCTTTGCGGAATGTAAAGATCGAGCTGCAACCCCCGCTCGCCGTAGCGCGCATACTCGACATCGCGGACCACGTTGAGATCAGAAGTGAGCATGGGGAGGCGGCTCTTGGCTCTTGGACCTGGCGGTTAATCGCTATTCATTATTGGGGAAAATGCAAACCGACAGGCCCAAGAGCCAAGAGCTAAGAGCCAGTATTCGGCGGCGGTGCAGGCGGTGTGGGTGGCGGAGTCTTCGGCGCTTCGTCTTCCGACTTCGGCGGGGCGTCCTCGCCAAACTTGAAGCGGCCGGTCATGCGCACACCGGACTGGCCTGGCGTTGCCGCGGGAATGCGCGAGGCGCTGCCGCCGGATCCGGCTCCAGTCGCGGGCGGAAACGAACCTGTCTGCGTCACCTGGCGTGGAAACGTGCCGGTCGTGCCGGTGGCCGGAACGGGCACGGGAGACAAGCGCGGGTACGCGCCGGTGGTCCCGGTCTGCGAAGGCGCGGGCCGCGGGAACGATCCCGTCGTGCCGGTCGGTGAGGCGGCAGGGCGCGGAAACACTCCGGTTTGCGTCGTGCCCGGTTGAGCTCCCGGGATGGGCGTCTGGCGCGGATAGACGCCGGTCTGCGTCACGCCCTGCGGGCCGGCGGTGCCGCGGTTGGCAAACGTTGCTTCGCCGCTGGCGTACTGTTCCGGTGCGTGAATTTCGATGTCGCCGGACTCGAAGAGGATCTTCAAATCCTGAGCGCCCTGGCGTGCGTGATCGATGGCGCGCTTGCCTTCGCAATCGGCGATGTTCGGATCGGCGCCGGCCTTGATCAGCGCTTTGAGGATGCGGCGCACGTTTGGCGCGCGATCGGCGCGGGCGCCCCACTGTGCCTTGATCTTGTCCAACTCGACAGCCATCAGATGCAGCGCCGTCGTGCCGTTGGAATCCTGCGCGTTGACATCGGCTTCCAAATCGATCAGCAGGTTCACCACATCGGCCAGCGTGTTCATCTGGTGCAGGTCGCTGGATTCGAGCATCAGCCGCACGCCCAGTTGCAGCGGTGGGCGGCGGTAGATCGTGGAACCGGTGTTCTTGATCGTCTGACCGGCTTCTGGTTTGGTCGCGCCGGAATTGATGTCCGTCCGGTCGCTGTCGACGATCAGTTCGATCAGCTTCATGTTGCGCGCCTGCACCGCCAGATCCAGCGCGGTGTTGCCGTGCGCATCGACGGCGTTGACGTCGATGGCTCGGTGCATCAGCCACTGCGCCAGAAGGAGATTCTGGTTGGCCACGGCGGTGTGCAGCAGCGTCTGGTTGGTATCGGGATTGACCGGCTGGTTGATGCTGACGCCGTTTTTCATCAGCAGTTCGACCAGGTCCAGGCGCGTGTTGTTGGCCGCTTCACACAGCGGCGTCACGTGCTTGAAATTCAGCGCTGCCAGGTCCGCGCCAGGCAGGGTCATGAAGAATTCCGCGATCGGCAGGTTGTTGTCGAGCACGGCGCGGTTGAGCATCGAGTTGCCCATCTCGTCGCGCGCGGCATTGACCGCGTCCTTGCCCATTTTGCGCGCAATCAATTTCACGATCGACATGTCGGGGAAACCGAGGGCCACTTCCAGCAGGCAGACGCCGGGCGGATTGAGATCGGCCTTGGCTTCCGCGAGCGCTTCGATCATCGGCGCGGCCTGCGCTTCGATCGCCATCTGGACGTACGATTTCTTCCCGGCCTTCGCGCGGCGCATGCGTTCGATGCGGCCCAGGCCCGAAAGATCTTCCTGCTGCGGATTGGGGCTGGCGCCGTTGGCCAGCAGCAGCTTCACTTCATCCAGGCGCTGTTCCTTGATCGCCAGTTCCATCAGCGTCGGCACGTCACGGAAGCAGGCGTCGAGCGCGCTTTCGCCGGGCTTCTTCTTGCCGGCTTTCTGCGCCTTCTCGTCCTGCTTGTGAATGGATTCGACGAGGAATTTGAACAGCTCCGTCTTGCCTTCTTCCAGCGCGATGAAGGCCAGCGTCTTGCCTTCAGGGCTGGGTGAATTCAGGTCGTAGCCGAGTTCCGCCAGCGAGCGCACCATCTCGATGTTGCCGGTGCGGGCAATCAGGGATGGAATGTGGCTGCCTTTGGAGGTGGCTTTATTGAATTTCTCTTCGCCCTGAGCGCCGGCGATGACTTTGAAGGACTTAACCGCGCCCTTCTTGATCGCCAGCTCCAGAATGGTGTCGATGCGGTCGGCGACTTCCGGTTTCTTGATCAGGACAGAAATGGTGCCGGGACTGTCGTTTGTGATCGCTTCGTCGATGAATTCATCGACCGACTTGCGCCCCATCGCAAGCTGCATTTTGACAGAGATTTCGTCGAAAATGGCCATGACCGCGGCAATCTCAATCAGCCCACGCTTGGGTGCAAATTCTTGTCGTCGAGCGACCGATCCCACCGGACAAGAGCGAAACTTGCGCCCGTCAGGCGAATTCAGTTATTTTACGAACCCAATCTCACTATTTCATAGCCCAGAAAGCGTTTATGTCAACGCCTTTGTCGTGCACAGTGTTAGATCGAAAGAATTATAGCGTTTATTTAGGCTTTTTTTGCGGCATTATTGCGCAAGCAGTCTTGCAACCGAAAAGCTTCGAGATCAAATATCGATTGTTCGCGACGCGGCGATACAGAAATTCACTGATGTAAATCATACCCGGCACCCACAACAGCAGGCAGACCAGCCACAACAACGGTAAGCGTCCCGCGATGAAGCGGATTCCGCGTGCACCGTGATGCAATTTGCCGCTGGGCGTCAGCACATGCATCGACGCCATCAGCTCTTCGTGCTTCACATCCGGAACCAGCGTTCGCACGCGAGGATCGGAGATCGGCACGAATTCCAGGCGATGCAGCCAGTCCAGCCGCGTCATCAAGCGCGATTGAAACGTACACATGGGACAGCGGTCGTCGAAGAGGACGATGGTCGAAGTGCGGACGGCGTTAGAGGCGAGAGCCACGCTTTCCATGGCTTCATAATATCATAAAACCGAGCAACAATCCACTGGTGCGCGGTACCAAAGAAAGACCCTGGAGCGAATTCGCTCCAGGGGCAACGGGTTGTGTAGTTGAAGGTGTTCTAGAACTTCACCGACGGCTTGGCGTCAATCTGATCAATGACCTTCTGCACGGTGTCATTATCGCTCGGCGAAGTCGAATCGGTGCTGGTCGTTTTCTTCGCGTTGCCAGCGTGCCCCTTGCCGAAGCGGCGTCCGCCTTGTCCAGCCTGACCCTGTCCGCCTTGGGCCTGTCGTTGAGCGCGGCGCTGTTCAATCGCCGCCTTCATCGCAGCGCGTTCATCCGGGTCGAGCGTGCCGTTGTGATTGGTGTCGAACTTGGCGAGCAGCTTCTCTTTCATCGCGGCTTTCGCGGCGGCGAGTTCATCGGGCTCGAGCTTGCCGTCTTTGTTTGCGTCGAATTTTTCCAGCAACTTCTGGCGGAAAGCGCCCTTTCCACCCATGCCCATTTTGCCGGCCGTGTTGCCGACGGGCTCGGCTTGCGTGTCTCCGGTATCGGCAGCGCGGGTGGAACAGGCGGCGAGAATCACGGCGAGGATCAACGTCAGCAGAGTGAATTTCATGGTCAAGTCTCCAAGCATTCCGGAGCTCCTATAAACAAACGGAGTGCCACACGACGTGCCTTTTTATAAGTCTAATCTGTGTCTAGTTTTGCGTGCGCAGCGCATAAATCACAGCGCTGCGGGCAATGCCTACACCTGTGGGGATTTACTTCAAGATGCGGTCGAGGTCGCGGGAAACTTCCAACAGGGTGTCGTATACATATTCCGTGCGCCCTTGAACCACTTCGTCGGGTTTGAGGTGCAGATTCGGCACCGCGACGACCCGCAGCCCCGCGTTGACTGCCGCCTGAATGCCCGCCGACGAATCTTCGAACGCGACACATTCGTTGGGCCTGAGGCCCAGTTCCTTCATTGCCAATTCATACAGATCCGGTGCGGGTTTGCGCTCTTTGACGCGGTCGCCGGTGCAGACAGACTGGAAATGCTCCCGCCAGCCGCCGGCCCGCTTGAGATGCGTCGCGATGATCTGCATTGTCGGATCGACCTGGAAACCGACCGAGCTGGAAACCAGCGCGCGCCCGAATTTCAGCGTGTCGCCCGCGTCGAACATCTCGCCGACGCCGGAGAGCGGCCGCGGGCGTTCCTTCTCGAGAATGTCGAAGTAAATCGCCTGCTCCGCTTCAATCAATTCTTCCATCGGACCCGGGCAGCCTGCTTCGTCCATCAGCCACTGACAGGCGACGGGATGCGAGTACCCAATGAAGCGCTTGAGCGTTTCGTGCGACTGCGGACAGCCCAGCCGCGCCGTCAATTCCGCATACGCGCGGATATGGATCGCTTCGGTGTCGAGCAGCAGCCCATCCATGTCGAACAAAAACGCACGAATGCTCACGGTGAAAGTCCTGTCGAATGAGTTGGCGTGGTGAAAACGCGATCCCCATTTTTACCCGCGCCCCGCACGCGAAGCAAGCGCGGCATAGCCGCGCTGCGGTTGAAATTGAAAACGTTTCCACGAGAATTACCGAGAGCTCACACCATTGTTGAGGAACCATGTCCAAACGCATTACTGAACGACTGCGCAAGTCCGACCATCCGACTCCGCCGCCCAAAATCATTGTCATCGGACACAAGAACCCCGACACCGACAGCATCGCGGCGGCGGCGGGGTACGCGGATCTCAAGCGGCAGCTGGGCGTGCCCAATGTTCTGGCCGCCTGCGCCGGACTGCCCAGCGCGCGGACGGAATTTCTCTTCAAGAAGTTCAACGTGCCGCTTCCCGTCGAACTTTCCGACGTCTACCCGCGCGTCAAAGACGTCGTCGACCGCCACACGCCGACACTCTCCGCCGGACAGACGCTGCTGGAAGCGTTTTCGATGCTCCAGCGCTCCCGGCGCCACCGCATTCCGCTGATCAACGGCAAGGGCATTTACCTGGGCATGGTCAGCCTGTTCGATCTCGCCGACCGCATGATCATCCAGAACCTCGGCGGCGAAAGCGATTTCGAAGGAACCGGCGCCGGCCTGGTCGGCCGCGAAATCAACACCAGCATCGCGCACATTGCTGAAGTGCTCAAGGCCCGCGCACTCTCGCTCTACCGCGAAGGCTCGATCGAAACGCTCCAGGTGTACGTGGGCGCCATGAGCGAAGCGTCGTTGCGCGAACGCATGTCCAAGCGCGACGCCGACCGCGTGGCGCTGGTCGTCGGCGACCGCGCGGAGATCCACCGCTTGGCGGTGGAATTCCGTCTGCGTCTGATGATTGTGACCGGCAGCCACGAGATCGAACAGAGCGTGCTCGAACAGGCGCGCGCCAATGGCACGTCCATTTTGCAGACCGACTTCGATTCCGGCACCACGGTACGCCGCATGAAATTCAGCGCGCCGGCCGATCATATGCTCCAGGACGACGTGCCGACGTTTGGCATGGAGGAAAAGCTGAGCGAAGTGCGCGACGCGATCTCCGGCGAACGCGAACAGATTTTCCCCGTCGTCGACGAGCGCGGCAAGTTCGAAGGCGTGCTTTCGCGCGAAGGCCTGGAACGCGAACTGCCGATGAAGCTGATCCTCGTCGATCACAACGAACTGGCGCAGGCCATCGACGGCGCGTCGGAAGTGCCGCTGATGGAAGTGCTCGACCACCATCGCCTCGGCGCGCAGCAGACGTCGGTGCCGATCACGTTCATCAACGAAGTTGTCGGGTCGTCGTGCACGCTGGTGACCGAACAGTTCCGCCGATTCGGCGTCACGCCCTCGCCGGCGATGGCTGGCATCCTGATGGGCGGCGTGATCACCGACACGCTGATGCTCCGCTCACCCACCACCACGCCGCGCGACGAAGCCGTGATCCAGTACCTGCAGGAAATCGCGGAAACCGACGGCAAGGCGCTGTCGGAGGAAATTCTCTCGGTCGGTTCGAGCATCGCGTCGCAGCCGCCACGCAAGGTCATCAGCGCCGATAAGAAGGATTACAACACGGCGAAGTACAAGTTTGCCGTCGCGCAGGTGGAGGAGGTCGGCTTCGAAAACTTCCTCGCGCACCGCGGCGAACTGCTGCGCGAAATGCGCACGCTCCGCCGCGAAGAGGAGATCGATCTCTTCGCGCTGCTGGTTACCAATGTCGTGCGCGAGACGTCGATGATGCTCTGCGTCGGCGAAAAACGCATCCTCGACCGCATCAACTACACGCGCCTGGACGAATGCACCTTCGATTTGCCCGGCGTGATGAGCCGCAAGAAACAGTTGTTGCCGCACTTGTTGAAGGTGATGTCGTAAACAACAGTTTTGAGTTCGTAGTTTTGAGTTTTGAGTTTTGCTTACGCAGACTGCAACTCAACTCAAAACTAATAACTCACAACTCAAAACTATCTGTCAGTTTCCCGTTTCCAAACGCTTCCACAACCGCTCGCTCAGCTGCGGGACGCGCTTGAAGCGTTCCTGCGCCTTGGGGATGTCGTAAGCGACGCGGCGGAACTGGATCGTGTTGGCGACGTTGTCGTAGATTGCATAGCACGATTGCGGGTTGGCGTCGCGCGGCTGGCCGACGGAGCCCACGTTCACCAGCGTCTTGCCGGGCTGGAGCGTGTAGAGCAGGTCTGGCAATTCGGCGGGCTTGATCCAGCGGTAGTCGTCGGCGACGACGCCCGGACGGTGGCTGTGGCCGCAGAAACTCAGGCGCTGAATTTTTTCGAAAATCTCGAGCGCCTTGGTCGACGGCCCGAAGCCCATATCGACAAAGTCGCCTTCTTCGACGTACTCCATGAGCGGATCCCGCGGCGAGGCGTGGACGTAGAGGACATCGTTTTCAGTGCGGCTGGCCGGGAGATTTTCCAGCCAGTGCCAGCGGTTCTTCTTCGCCGGAAAACTGTACCAGCGCGGTTCGAGCACCGTGCGCTGCCATTCGATCGCGTCTTTCGCGAATTTATTGAAGCCGATCGGCGTGCTCATAAAGAGCGCCGCGTCGTGGTTGCCGCAGAGCACCCATTTTGAGACCGCGCGGGCGCGGTCGATGCATTGAATCGGATCGGGGCCGTAACCGCAGATGTCGCCGAGGCAGACGATGTCGTCCACCTTCTGCGCCTCGCAGTCCGCCAACGTGGCTTCCAGTGCAACCCAGTTGCCGTGAATGTCCGATATGATCGCTCGTCGCATTGCTACTAGAGACTACGGGATGAGGTGGACGGTGTGAAGTGTGAGTTTCATTTCACGTGGAATTGCTGGCGGGGGTCGACCCCACATTTTTGCAGGCGAGACGCCCGCACCACAATTTTTTGATCGGCAGCGCTTTACCCAATTGTGGTGCAGGCGTCCCGCCTGCAAACACCTTGCTCATCACCCCAACCGCTAAAACCCGGCCTTTGCCAATTCCTTGATCTTAATCTGCCGCGCCAATTCCGCCCCGGCCGCATTCCATCGCTGCTCCGGATCCGTCAACGCGCCCAAATACGGAAGCACCGCCCCGATCTTCACGCCCGCGATGCGCTCGATTTCGCCGCGCGTCTCCTCCGCAACGGCCGCATCTTCCGGACGCGTGGTGTTCATCACGATTCCCGCCAGAGCGAGACCCGCGCGCTCCAGTTCCCGCAGCGTCAGCAGCGTGTGGTTCATCGTGCCCAGCGCCGCGCGACAGACGACGAGCACCGGGAAGCGCAGCTCCTTCACAAAATCGAGCACCAGCGTGCGCTCATCCAGCGGCACGAGCAACCCGCCGACGCCTTCCACGATCACGGTGGAATGGCGCGAACGCAGATCGCTTAGCGCATTCCGCGCGAGATCGAGATTCACGCTGCGATGTTCATGGCGCGCCGCCAGCGTCGGAGCCAGTGGCCGCAGCAAGCGCAGCGGGCAGAGCGCTTCGAGCGGCTCGCATTTTTCAGAGGCGGTGTGGAGAAAGTCGGCGTCTTCCCAGCGGCCGTTGACGGCACCGGACGCAACGGGCTTGAAGCCGACAGCATCGATTTTTTCAGAGCGAAGATGAGCGACGATGGCGCAGGACACCAGCGTCTTGCCGACACCGGTATCGGTGCCAGTAATGAACAGGCCGGAGGAGGACATGGAAATCTAGTCCGATTTTGAACGAAGAGCCGGAGTCGGGATTCCCGCCGTCTTACTTTCCCGCCGCCGCCGGCTCTTCCTTCTTGGCCTTTGCGGCCTTGGCCGGCTTCTTCGAACGGAGCGCTTCGGCCTTCAGTCCGATCAACTGCTGGAACTGGGCGTAGTCAGCATCGTTCTTGATCGGCAGGCGCACGTGGCGCGTGCCGTTCTGTGCCTTGGTGCGCGTGATGCGGCGCTTCAGGTCGGCGATCAGTTCCGTCACCTTCAACGGTTCATCCATTTCCTTGCCGAGTGGCACGGTGGCCTCGAACATATTCGGCAGGAGATGAAGTGTGCAGAGCGTCGCTTTGGCGCCGAGCAGGTATCGCACCGCCCAGCCCCACGCAGTACCGTAATAGAACAGGCCGCTGTTGGCGCCGTTCACGGTTGCGAGAAAGCGTTCGACTTCGCCGTAGCGCTTGCGGCCCAGAGGATCCAGCAGGCTGACCAGCCGCGCCCGTGTGGGCTTGGGATCCTTCTTGGCAAAGGGATGACTGCCGGGCTTGACTGTTTTGCCGTTGCCAGTGCTCACAAGAACCTCCATAAACAAAGCCGAACGGAAGTATAGCAAAAATGCCCGGGGTTTTCAAAGGCAGGACTTGCGAATGTCGATAACGGCGAATTCCGTTCAATGCGTGGTCAACATTAACCCGCGAACCGATGAGGTTCGAATTCGCTGCGCTCACCCACCTCGCGGCCAGGGCTTCATCATTCGCCGCTACGCCGTACTGGACATTCCCGCGTTCAGTGGCATAGTTGTTTACTGCGACGAGAACAGCGAGACTTAGCAGGAACATGCCCAGCCGATCCGATTCGTCATCATCCTCCTCTGCCAACGCCAGCCGGAATTTCATCGCGGTTGCCCGCGGCTCGGACCTCGTGGTCATCCGCGTGGTGGGGAAGGGCAACATGGTCAACGCGCCCGCGCTGGCGGATTTCGCCGATGAGCAGCGCAAGGCTGGCTTCAGCCGCTTCGTCTTCGACATGGAACGCTGCCAGGGCCTCGACAGCACCTTTATGGGCGTGATGGTCGGCATGCACGCGTCCGTCGCTTCCGAATCCGGATCTCTGCAGAAAGTCGTCGACAAACCCCGCCGCCGTCCCGCTCCGCCGCACGATGAACCGGCCGCGCGTTCGGCCGCCGCCGGGGATGTCGAGGACGATCTGGTCCCGCTCACGCCCGAAGAAGCCGCCCGCGCGCTGCGTGAAACGATGGGCGACGGCGAAGTCGATTCGGGAACCGGCAGCGGCAGCGGGGGTGCAAAAATCCTGACCTCCGAACCCGTGCGCACGCCCGAACCGGATGCCGCCGATTCCGCCCAGGGCGTGATCAGCGCCGTCAACGTCCCCTCGCACGTTCAGGATCTCATGGCGATGCTGGGCGTTGACAAATTCGTCAAGATGCGCGGCTCCTGCGACCTGGGCCAGCTCGAGATGACCATCCTCCCCGAAAAAAACATCCCCGCCAACGAACGCCGCCGCCTGATCCTCAAGGCCCACGAAACGCTCGTCGAAATCGACAAGCGGAACGAAGTTCAGTTTGGCGCGTTCTTGAAGACGCTCTCGTCGGAATTGGCAAAAGAGTAGTTTTTAGATCTCACGCAAAGCCGCAAAGACGCAAAGAACTGCAACTTATTTGGATTTTGGTCCGAGGAGTTGCCTGGCCCCAGCCGAATGTGACTTCGCTACAATCTGTTCTTTCTGTTCTTTGCTGTTGCCGTTCTTTGCGTCTTTGCGGCTTTGCGTGAGATTAGAGTTTCTCCCACCGCTTCAACGTCTCCTTCGCATAAAACACGTGCCCATCCGTCAGCATATGAATATCGTCCAGGCACTCCCACGCGTGGAAATTCTGCGTCTGGCCCAGCGACCAGTATTCCAGCAGCGTCGCGCCGTGTTTCTGGCAGAGCTCTTTCAGGAAATTCTGGACGGCGGGGTCTTGCGGTAAGAATGGGCGGACGTCGTCGACGATGAACACCTTGCTGCCCGCCGCGCGGAGCTCGCGGACGATTTGGTCGAACGGTTCACGGTCCTTGGGCAGGCGCGTGGCGACAAGGATGTACGTTTCGTCCGGTTTGTACGCGAGTACATTGGCCAGATGTTCGATCACGGCGCGTTCCGGCGTCAGGCCGCCGGACTGAAATCCTTTCGCTTCGTAATGTGGATTCACGAGCTTCACCACTTCGCCGGCGATGTCGCACCACGAACCGAACGTAGACCAGTGCAGACTCATCGTCATCGAATGCCCGAGAATCGCGACGCGGCGCGGCGGGAGCGCGGCGAGTTTCGGCAGCAGGGGCTTGATCTCGGGATCTTCCGACAATTCGCGCGCGAGCGTGAAGCGGTCGCGTTGGCCGCTATTCTTCTGGACCCACCAGACCAGCTTCTGAAAAATCGCGTGGAAGGCGTCGGGGTCGGTGTCGAACGGCGCGGGCGCGCAGAGCGGCGACAGTTCGCGGCCGGCAGCGATCTGGCCCGCGTCGTCTTCGGGAAGGCTCAGCTGCTTCACGCCCACCGCGATGTACAGCCGCAGCAGATCCTGCAGGTACGTGCCGTCGTGGTCGATCTCCAAACACAACTGCACGAGATTGGCGACGGCGCGGACGAAAAATTCCTCCGGCCCGGTCAGCCGCCGTTTCATGTACGCGATCATCACGTTCACCGGCAGGCGCGGCGAATCGGGAATCGGCTCCGCGAGCAGTCCGGCGACGAGCTTCTCGACGTTCGGGAAAATCTCGCCGCGCGACCACGCCACGAGCTGCTCGGTCGGCATCGTCGCGAGTTGCTTGAAGCTCTCGTGGAGCTCCTTCACCCGCGCCAGGCTGAGCGCGCCGGGGCCGAACAATTCCGCGTCGCCCTTGATCGGCGCGCGCTCCTGCCGCAGCACCTGTCCCCAGTGGACGCCGTGAATCATCGCGTTGACCAGCGTGACCAGGCGTTGGTTGTCGACGGCCATGAATAGTTCTCCGTTACATTATGGAATCCAATTGAGTGCGCGCAGCACGTAATCGAGTACACCGAACGCCCCGCACGCGCCGACAATTGCCATCGGTTCCCACTTCCGCCAGAACAGCGCCGCCGCCGCCAGCGCGACCAGCACCAGCGCTTTGATGTCAAAAACGTGTTGCGGAAAGAGGAACTGCGCCGTGAAGAACATCTCCATGTTCACAATCGCGCCCACCACCGCCGCCGTGATGCACGACAACACCGCGCCGATCGCGATCTCGTTGCGCGTGCTCTCCACGAACGGCCCGCCGATCAGGATGAACAGAAACGACGGCAGAAACGTAAAGTACGTCGCGATCCCCGCGCCCGCCAGCGGCGCCGCGAGCCCCTGTGTGTGTTGCAGCGCGTTCCAGTTCCATCCGCCGACGAACCCCACAAACGTTAGCACCAGGATCAGCGGCCCGGGCGTCGTTTCGCCCAGCGCCAGGCCGCTCATCATCTCGCCGGGATTCAGCCACCCGTAAACGCGCGTCGACATGTCGGTGACATACGGCAGCACCGCGTACGCGCCGCCGATGGTCGAAAACGACGCGATGGTGAAGAAGCGTCCCATCTGCGAAAAAATGTGGTCGTGACCGAGCAGTAATTCAAGTAGCACCAATGGCCCGAAAAGTAGCACCGCGAAAATCCCGGACATCCCCGCCAGCCGCCGCCGGTCGATCCGTGCGTGGGGCGGGGTGGGGGTGTCGTCGTCAATGAACGTCCGCTCATGCGGCGCGCCCCCGCTTGCGGCCGGTCCATGCGCCGCTTTCTTCGCTGCCGGGAACAGATTTTTCGAGAACTTCGGACCCACCCAGCCGATCAGGCCGGCCGTCAGCAGAATCGCCGGAAACGGAATCGCGAAATACATCATCACCAAAGCTAGTAACGCGATCACCGCGAACGAGACCGAGCGTATCGCGCGCTTGCCGATGCGCTGCAGCGCGCCGAGCACCAGCACGATCACCGCCGCTTTGAAACCGAAGAGCACCGACGCGATGAACGTGACCTGATGGTAGACGACGTAGATGTAGCTCAGCAGCACCAGCAGCAGCGCGCCCGGGAGCACGAAACAGACGCCGGCGACCACGCCGCCCAGCGTGCCGTGCATCAGCCAGCCGATATAGATCGCCAGCTGCGTCGCCTCGGGCCCCGGCAGCACCATGCAGTAATTCAGCGCATGAAGAAAGCGCCCTTCGCTGATCCAGCGGCGCCGCTCGACCAGCTCGCGATGCATGATCGCAATCTGCCCCGCCGGCCCGCCGAAACTGATGAACCCCAACTTGAGCCAGAACAAAAACGCATCGCCAAACGCAATCGGCGGCGCCGAAGCGGAAAGGGGAGACGAGGCGGAGGTTGCAGAATCCATTGAGCGCATTGTTCTACAGGAATGTGCGCAGCCGTCGAAGCACTTCGCGCGCCCTTTGTAGTCCGGGCGTCCCGCCCGGAGTCTCAATCAAAGTGATGAGAGATTCACTTCCGCTTTGCGCCAGATCTACCGCGACAGCAAAGGAAAGAGATTCCGGGCGAGCCGCCCGGACTACAAAAGCCCCGCCTGCCCCCGTGACTTCCGCCTGTAAAAGTGCTACCCTTCAACCATGAAACTCTCGCGCGGAGCCGCGGCGTTGCTGGCCGGTCTTGCCGTGATCACCGGAGTGGCCGCGTTGCTGCAACTCGCGCCCACGCTGATCCGCGTGGAAGAGAAATTCCAGCGCGCCGCCGTGCAACCGCCCGAGAGTAAGTCCGCCGAAACCCCAACGCTCGTCGTCGCCGAAAAGCCCGAACCCCTCGTCCCCCTGGAGCCCACGCGCGACTACTACGCCCAAGCCGTGCGCGCCCTCGAAGCCGAAGACGCCGACCTCGCGGAAAAACTGCTCAAAAAGCTGGCCGACCCAGTGGATCAAGCCTATCCGGAGCTGACAAAACGCATCGCCGAACTGCGCAAGCAACCCAACCACGCGTTCCGCCAGGCACTGTCCAACCGGCATAACGATTTGATCGAAGCGATTGGCGAAGATGTTCAGCGGCAATCGAACGGATTGGTGCGCAGCGAGTACTACGTCGAGACTTTGCAGCGCGCAACGCCGCCGCACGTTTGGATTCATCGTTACGAAGTAAAGATGATTTCGCCAGGTTCGAATGCTGAGCTTGGACTTCCACCTCGGTCACCCGGAAGTATAAGGATCGATGTCACGCTGCAGGTTCAAGTATGCGGCAGGTCGGACAAACACGTCTGCTCGCGAGTGAGTATTTTTACGAGGTGGAGCGTGCGTTTCAAATCCCTCGAACCGAGAAGGAAGCTATAGCACGAGGCACCAAGCCGCGTGTTTGTTTCTACCATCCAGACATTCCTGAAGTTCAAAGCGTTGAAATGCCGGGACTGGAAGGTGAGGATACATTGGCTCACCACAATTGCGTCATGCATCTGGTCTTCGACGTCCCGCCGGAGTCGCCTACCTCGGAAACCCCGCGATGAACGCCTCGCCCCGTTCCCCGCACAAGCGCTGGCAATTCCACCTCGGCACCGGCCTCGCGTTGATGTTGCTCGCCGCGGTGTTCGTCGGCTTGAATGTCACGCCATCCCGCAGCGGCTCAATTATCGGAAGCCCCATGCGGTCCTTTCAGGAACGCGGTCTCGGCTGGCCGATGCATTTTTACAACATCGACAGCGTCGAAACTCACACCGGCGATTCTCAACCCGGCCGGAGCGTGAGTCTGGGCGAGACGATTTTCGGCGTCGTGTTCGATTTCACCATCGCGCTGACGGTCATGGCCATCTGCGGCAACTTCGTCGAAAGCGAAATCCGTCTCCGCGTGCGCCTGCGGGAAGCGCGGAGAGTTCCGCCAAAAATGAATGCGCCATGACCGATCCCGCCCCACTTGCCCCGCCCAAATCCCGTTTCTGGCAACTGCATCTCAGCACCGCAATTCTGCTGATGCTCGCGGTGCCCGTGTGGGCGCTGTGTTTCGTGCATACCAATGCATGGGCGCCGGAAAACGCGACGATGTCTTGGGCAGAAATGGAGGCACGGTTTCCGGGGTGGCTGAACAAAGATGTGAGGGAGCGCCAACGAAGCCCAGACGGCACACGCTGCTTTACAGGATTTACGAATGACAGAATGCTTTATGGCAATGGAACAGGATTCAACTTTTCGAGATACGACTATGACAGCGATTCCAAATATGTGATGGGTCAGGCTGATGACCCAAGTACCACTCACTATCCTTATGGATTCGTAGACGATGACCATTGCATCATGGCAGTGTCCATTAGGAAGAGCCCGGTCCGCTTCCGCGTCTGGTACCGCCGCTTCCCCGAATGGTGGTGGGGCCAGTTTTACCGCCCGGAAGTCTGGCTCGGAATCGCATTCGCCCTCGTGCTGAGCGTAAAGCTTGTGCGCGCGATTCGGCACCATCGAACTTCGCGAGCGAAGTAACTTCGCGCGGGCCAATTGGCTCAAAAAGTCTGTTTATTACCTCAGGCAAATTTGCCTGAAGTACTGGTGTATCACTCGCGGGCCAATTGGCCCACTGGTCAAAATCCAACGTCTAGCCAATTGGCCAGACGTACCCCACGCAATCCATGCAGCAATTCCCGCCCAAAACGCTCTACAGCCGTGATACAAATACAAGGAGCTCCCTTATGTTGCTGCATCTGCGTTCTCCCTTCTTAGTCGGCCTGGCCTTCGTCTGCGCCCTCGGTGCGAGCCACGTGATGGCCGCAAGCCATGGCGGTGGCGGCGGCGGTGGGCGCGGCGGTGGAGGTGGCAATGGCGGCGGCGGGAATGGAAACGGTGGCGGCGGCAATGGCGGCAATGGCGGCGGAATGGGCCGCGGCAACAACAATAACAACAACAATTCCAACGCCGACGACCCCGAACGCATGATCCAGTGGCAGGATTCCGTCGATAGCGCGGAGCAATTCGCCAACAGCGGCTCCAAGCCGGTGCTGCTGGTCATCGCCCGAGCCGGCAACGACGCGGACGCCAAGGCGATCTCCCTCTTTCAATCGTGGCCCAGCATCATTACCGCGAGCAAAAAGGATTTCGCCGTCGTGCGCGTCAGCAGCGGCGATGCGAAGGCGAAAGAAATCATCACGCAACTGAGCGTCAAAACGTTTCCGTACCTCGCATGGCTCGATCAATACGGCAACGCGATCATGGGCCAGTCGTTTCCTGACACCGCCTCGGCCGTGACCTCGGTGATCGGCGGCTGGAAGCTGACGCTCGACAACGTCAACGCGTTCATGAAGGACAGCCTCGCTCAGGCCGACAAGCTATTGGCGAAAGGCAAGCTCCGCGAAGCCTACAAAATCTACGAGCAGATCGCCGCCTTCAAAGGTCCGTACCCCGACATCGCCCGCGTCGGCACGCAGAAGGTGCTGGAGTCGTGGAAGAAGCTGATCGCGCTGGCCGGCACGATGCCCCCCGCGTCGCACGATCGCGTCTCGCTGCTCAAAGGCATTCAGAAGGAAACCGAGAAGCTCGACTGCAGCAAGTCCATCGCCGAAGCCATCGCCGCGCTGCCCGCCACCGCCGTCGCCGCCGCGGCCGCGCCGGGAGCCGCCGCCGGCCAGGAACAGAATGTCGCCAACGCCGACAAACCCGCCGCCAACAAGAGCAACGATGAAAGCTCCTACTCCGAAACGCCGGCCGCCCCCGCCGCGCCGACCACGTCGCTCAAGCAGCTGACCACCGCGCCGCAAGCCGTCGCCGAATCCGACGACTCCAATTTCGATTCCCACCTGCTCTCATCCAGCACCGACGACCGTCTGAAGAACGCCGAGAAGTCGTTGCGCGACGGCCTGGTCGCGTATCGCAAGGCGCTGGCCGACAGTATGGACCGCGGCGAACCGCGCAACGCACTGCTGCGGCAGGCGCACGATTTATTCGATCAGGCCGTGCAAGCCATCGACGTCGTCAACGCCGCCAAGCCCAACCCCCAACTCGACGCCCTCGCCGCGAACATCTCGATGCTGATGTACGGCTGCCTCAAGTACCAGAGTCTGTGACGCGGACGCGCCAGCCGGGAAAAGTCCTCATTGCCCGATCGCGAACAACGTCCCCTCACCGCGCACGTACACGCGTTTGCCGTCGAAGACCGGATTGGCGATGAAACGCTCCTGCCGTTCGGCCCAGTGACCGATCGCGACCACGTTCTCGAGTTTGTTCTTCGCGATCTGCTTGAAGACCCGCCCGGGTTCCACCACCAGCGACGCGCCGTTGTTTCCGAAAAAATACAGGTACTTGCCCGCCAGCGTGGGGCTCACGCCGATTCCGCGCCCCGCGCCATCGTTGGGTCCCTGAAAATGATCCAGGTCCAGTAATTCCTGGTACACCACCTTGGCCGCGTTGATGTCCACCACCGTCAGCACGCCGGCGTTGTTCACGAGGTACGCCAGGCCCTCGTGAACGACCGGGGAGGCCATGTACCAGGGCAGGTAGAAATGCGGATACGTGGGCGTGTCCACCGAAAGCGATTGCGTCTCCAGTGTCAGCGGATCGGCAAAGGCAGCGGGCAGTTTATGGATAAAGCACTGCATGCCCCACGAGCTGGTCTGGATCAACATTCCCTTCTCCAGCACCGGCGACGCGATCGCCGCCTTGCCCATGCCCGGATTGGTGAACACCGCTTTGCCGTCGCTGGCCCGTAAAATGGTGCCGTTGCCCAGTGCTATGGCCGCAACGCCGCCAATGTTCAAGGCCAGAGGCGTGCCGTGAAAGTAGCCGTTGGGATTGGCGCCGTCGCGGCTTATCAACGGAATCTGCCACGCGGTTTTTCCTGTCTTCGCGTCGATCGCAATCAGATCGCGCATGAACACCACCAGCTTGCCGTCCACCAGGATCGGCGATGACGACACCCCGTGTTCGAAGTTGGGCAGGTTGTCGACGCGAATCCATTTGCGGTTGCCCTGCAAGTCGTAGCAGGCGCTCACGCCGGTCCCCAGCCAGATGTAAATGTTCTGCCCGTCGCTGACGGGCGTGAAGCCGGAATAGCCCACGTCGGACCGTTCGGGCAGCTTGTAGCGGTCCACGTCGACGCCCCGCATCTTGAGCTGGATGTCGGTCTCCAGCTTGGTTTTTTCGTCGAGCTTTGCCGGCGCCACAGGGCCGGCGGAAAAACTCGCGTTGATGACGCTGAGTTTCCCCGCGAGGACCTCGGCTTCCTTGTAGGACGGGCTGGCCTTGTCGGAGTCGATCGCCGCGTCGAAGTAACTGTTGCTCTTGACCCACAGGATCTTGCCGTCGGACTTGTTGAGGCAGATCAGGTCGAACGGTTCGCTCAGCAGATAAATTTTATCGTTCACCACGATCGGCGCGCCGCAGCCCATGCCACCGCCATAAAATCCGCCCATCACGCCCGGCAGGCTCGTCATCCACGCGATGTTCGTGTTTTCATACTCGGCCGGAGCATACGCGTGCAGAGTCACCGCACTTGCCCACACCGCTTGTGCGCCCGTCGCGGCGGGTACGCACTTCAGCAGCAACGTGTTCCAGCCTTTGACCAGGTCGAGCTTGATGCGGTTGTTCCCCTTGATCACTTTGCCGTTCAGGATCACCCGTACGCCGCCGATCTGGGTCAGGTTCATGCGGAAGGTGCCGCCGGTTTCCGAGAACACATGCGAACAGGCGTACGCGACGCTCTTGTCCGGCTTGCCGATCAGCGTGGCGAAGTTCAGCCAATCCGTGCTGGCGTGGATTTTCTTCCACGTGGCCTCACCAGCCTTCTCATTTTCCGCCGGCGACAGTTGCGTTTCGTTGGGCAGCGTGTCGTCATCGATTTTCGCGCCCTCCGGCAGCGCCACCGGTCCCAGCACGAGCCACTCGCGAATGACGCCATCCGCCATCGGCGCGCCCGTGTCCGAATCCTTGGGCTTGGCCGCCTGAAAATGCAGGCCCTTGACGGTCTTGCTCACCCGCCCCCAATGCAGCGGCGGATCGGCGCTGGGATACTGACCGGAGCCATCGCCCCGCCAGCCGACAGTCGCCTCCCCGGCTTCCGACCAGGCCGAGCCAACGAGCGCCATTCCCACGAAAAACGCGAATGCAATGTACCGCCTGTTCATGTCAATAATCTCCTTAACAAGGACAATAGCGCTTAACACTCCCCGAGTCGTTCAATTGTGTTCATGATACGAAATTATACTTCGAAAAAGAGCGAAATCGGCCGCGTCTCCTCACGCCGCGGAGCGGCATAAAGTAGCCCCACGGTGTAAGCCATGGGCCAATCGCCCCACGAAAAATCAAAAGCCCCGGCAGGGGCGACAACTAAAACGCCGCCATTACAGAGGCTGTATCACGCCAATGCGTTAGCGCGTAATTTGTCCCTATGGGACAACCCCAATCGCCCGCCGATCAACAGGGCTGCGCGGAGTCGCCGCATGCGCGTCGCCCCGTCTCCCCCTTCGCTGGCAAAAACGGACCCGTTGGGTCCAACTAACACGACACGAAACGAATGCCCGTGAGCACGCCAACGCCCTCCAGCCCAACGGGCTGAAATGCGAAAGCCAGGGGCAGCGCCCCTGGAATCGACCCGCGCGATTTTCAGGAGCTCTGAAAGAGCGACATCGACTCAATCCCACACATAACGCTCATCGTATTTCATTTTGTAATTACTCAATATCTCCCGGAGCTCCTCTTGGAAAGATTGCCTGCGATGCCGGATTTTCTGCCGCGCTATATAGCGCAAACACGCAGCACGATTCGATTCGCCAATCGAAAATACGCCGTATCCCGATTGCCAATAAAACCGGCGCAATCCGGGTCCTTTGGTTTTCATCCACTTCGACGAAGACTTCTTAACGCCCTCGATCAATTCCGAGATGGAGATGCGTCGCGACAATGCGCACAGAACGTGCACGTGATCGGCGGTGCCGTTGAGACCCAAAGTTGGAGATCCCAGCGCGAGGAACGTGGCCGCCATGTATTTATGGAGTTCTGGTTCAACCTTTGCCGATATCAAGGGTTCGCGATTTTTCGTTGAAAAGACGATGTGAATCAGAACATTCGATAGTGATTGCGGCATTCGCCTCTCTCCATGTCGCTCTTTCAGAGCTCTCGAATAGTGCGCGCACAATTTCCAGGGGCGTTGCCCCTGGCTATCACATTTCACCCCGTTGGGGTTCCTGAGTCAGTCGAAAGTCGTACGATTATGTTCCCACAAATTAATCGCGTCAATGGGTCCTCGGCAACGTTCGACAGCGGGCCAACTGTTTTAACTCAAAATGTCCCATCGACCAAAAAGGTATCAGTCAGTATTTCACGCCACGACTTAGCCAGACCGCGTCGCCCTTAGTGCCCCAACGGGGCAACATGCGAAAGCCAGGGGCAACGCCCCTGGAATCGACCCGCGCGATTTTCAGGAGCTCTGAAAGAGCGAAATGTCCACACGCCACGGAATGCGACATCCCCAAATGCCGCCCCTCCGTGGCTCACGTTTCATCCCTGCGCGCACCATCCCGCCCCGACCCCACCGGGGTCCGTTTTCATCAGCGAAGGGCGAAGGAGCGCGGACGCGAATGCGTCCACGCTCCGCCGCCCTGGAAACGGTTCGCCCAGTTCAAAATTGTCCTGAAGGGACAATTTACAGGCGTGTTCCGAAGAGGTAATCTCGGACGATACAAACGGAATCGCATTTATTGTGAGCGAGCTCAATCCCATCTTCCAAGACTTCTCCGACCGCTTTGTGGGCAGAATCCGCGCGGCCAATGATATTGTGCTCCCGAAAAAGCTGTCTCGATTCGCGTTGAACTATTCAATCGAAAGTTTGGTTCATGTCGATGAATACCTGGCCGCAGTACGTGCTGACGTGAGTCAACTCGATCAATTCCAAACCGAACTCAATAACACGATGCTCTGGGGAGGAGCCTACGTGGGAGAAGTTCTTCGAAAGAATGCCCAGCGGGTTTATAAATGGATTGACTACGAGGACTTCATGCCAACGCATCCCTCCCTTGCGGGGATAATTGGACCGCGAACTCTGGCGACGTGTGCTTTTCTTTACGAACCAAAACGCGATTCGATGTGTATGCCGATCAATAAAGTCGTTCGATGTATCTACGAGGGACCGGACAACAACGTCCATTACTTTGCGACGGGTTGGCTTGATTAACCATAGCGCATTCAACGAGCTTAACTTCGCGCACCACCCGTCTCCCATATCGCATTTATCACCATTCCCAGCCCCACGCTCTGATTCACTTTGCACTCCGCTGCGCCACTCGTACTCTTTAAGCCGCGTGAGAGGGGCTGACTATTTCGGTGCGTAGGCGTTTCACTTTTACTTCGAGAAACTTCGGGCGTGCAGCGGCGCTCGCGCTGCTGCTCGCCGGGGTTGGAGCGGCGAACCTCAGCGCCGAAGAGGCGGTGCCGGATCTTCCCGACGCGGCGCAGACGGCCTCGCTTTCCGCCGAGCAGCTCCAGGCCAGCATCAACGAACTGACCAACAGCAAGGACCTCCCCACCGAGGCGCGCGAGCGGGCGCTGGATTATTACCGCACGGCGTTGAGCAGGCTCGACGCGGCGCGGGCGGCGGCGGAGAGCGCGGCCAACTATCGTAAAATCGTCGAGACCGGTAACGCCGCCGTCGCCGACATTCGACGCCAACTGGCAGCGAAGAAAAGCGCCACCGGATCGCTCACGTCGAATGCCAATCTCGATTACGCCGAGCTGCAGCAGTGCCTGACCGAAGCGCAGGGTGACGCCGCCACGCAGCGCCAGCGCACGCAGGAATTGGATGAGGTACAGCGTACCAGCGTGATGCGCTACACCGGCGCGCGCGCGGATCTGGAAGAGGAACGAAAGAAGTTCGACGCCGCCGACGCCTTGAGCCGCTCGGCCCAGGATGTGAATGAAGCGCCGGCCGTGACCAAGGCCCGGCAGGCCGAACAGCTCGCGGCCCGCCGGCTCTCCACCGCGCGCGTCGCGATGCTCGAACAGGAATTGCTCAGCCTGCCCAACCGCCGCCGCCTGCTCACGGCCCAGCGCGACCTGGCGGCGCTGCAGCTCAGTGCGGCGGAGCGGCGCGTCGCGACGCTCAAGCGCCTGCTGCGCGAACGCGTGCTTCAAAACGCCCAGGCCGAACTGGACGAAGCGCAGAAAGCGGAAGCGGCGCTGGCCGCGCAGAGCGGCGCGATGCAGGAGTACGCGCGCGAAACCACCACGCTGGCCCGCCAGATTGGTACGCTGGCGCACCGCTTGGAAAAGGTCGATGAGGAGTTCGCGGCCGCCAGCGCTTCCAACCGGAAAATCTACGAGCTCCGCCAGAGCGCGCAGCAGCTGCTGGAAGTCCGCGGCGGCGGCGCAGAATTCGGACAGTCGCTGCGCGAACTGCGCGACAAGCTGCCGCTTGATGCGGCGCTCAGCCAGCAGGTGGCCGCCGGCGAGCGCGCCATTCTCGACGCGCGAATTCTGCGCATCCATTTGAATGAAAAGCTGGCGCGCATCGCCGACGACACGGAAATCGACGTGCTGCTGCGCGGCCCCTCGCGCGTCGGTCCGCCGCCACCCGTGCCTCCGGAAACGCGTGCCGCTGCCGAACCGCTGCTGGCGCGGCGCAAGCAGGTTCTGCAGCGCTTGCTCGAAGCCAACGGCCAGTTCCTGGGTCGCGCCTCCGAACTGCGCGAAGCGCTCAATGAACTGACCACCGGCACCGACAATCTCTCCACGCTGTTTGATGAAAAGCTGATGTGGCTGCCCAGCTCCCCGCCGCTTGGCCAGGTCTGGCTGCAGCAGGTGCGCACGGGGCTGCAGTGGTTGTTCGACGCCGATGAATGGCGCGGCTCGGTCATGGCGCTGGGCGCGGGATTCAACGCGCGGCCGGCGCTGGGCGTGCTGGTCCTGCTGATCTTCGTGATCCTGCTGCTCTGTCGCCACCGCCTGCTTTCCGCGCTGACGCAGACGCGCGAGAATTCGAAGAGCCACTCCGATGCCTTCAACCGCGTCTTTTACGCGCTCACGCTCAGCGCGCTGCTGGCGGCGCCGATTCCCATCCTGCTCTTCGCGGCCGGCCGCCTGATGGCCTTCGATCCGCTCGGCGCGCCCTACGCGGCGGCGGTGGGCGTTGGACTTTCCGGGGCGGTCTTAATGGGCGGCGCGCTGTATGGACTGCGCGTGTTGGGCCTGCCAGCCGGCGTGTTCACGGCGCACTTTTTATGGAGCCCCGATTCGAGCAAACGGCTGCGCACGAATCTGCTCTGGCTCTTCGTCATTCTTGTGCCGGCGGTCTTCCTGATGTGTGCGACGCACGCCACCGGCAACGACGAATACTATAGCGGGCTGGGGCGGCTGGCTTTCATGCTCGCGTCGGCGGCGTTTGCGGTTTTCCTCTATCGCGTGCTCCATCCCCAGCGCGGCGTGGGTTTGAAACTGCCCGCCGACCACACCGTCGCGCGCACCAGCCGCTTCTGGTTTCCAGTGGTCATCGGTATTCCCGTGGCGCTGGGTGTTTTCGCAGCGTGGGGCTATTTCGAGCCGGCGGTGCGCGTGCAGTTGCGGTTGTTTCTCTCCGCGTGGGTGATTCTCGCCGGCGTCATCCTGGATGGCCTGGCGATGCGCTGGCTGGTCGTCGCGCACGAACGGCTGACGCTCCGCCGTTCGCGCGAAGAAAACGAGCAGGCGCAGGCCGCTCAAGCCGCGCAGGTGGCATCGTACGCCATCGGCCAGGCCAAGCCGAAGCTGCAATTCGACAAGGCCGATCTTTCCGCCGTCAACGAGCAGACGCGGACGCTGCTGAGCGTCGGGGTGGGCGCCGGTGTGCTGGCGGGGCTGTGGCTGGTGTGGAGCGGCATTGTGCCGGCGCTGGCGGCGCTCGACCAGATTCCCATCTGGTCGCGGATGGCCGGCGCCGAACTCAATCAAGTCGTGCCCGTCGTCTCGCTGCTGGGATTGTTGAAGGCGCTGACGTGGCTGCTTCTGACGGTCATCGCCGCGCGCAATATCTCCGGCCTGCTGGAGATCGTGGCGCTGCAGCGCCTGCCGCTGGAATCGGGCACCGCGTACGCGATCATCACCATCAGCCGCTACGTGATCGTGGCGATAGGCGCCATCGCCATCTTCCATGTGCTGGGCGTGGAATGGTCGGGCCTGCAGTGGATCGTGGCGTCGTTGAGCGTGGGGCTCGGTTTTGGCTTGCAGGAAATCGTCGCCAATTTCATCGCCGGTCTGATCCTGCTCTTCGAACGGCGCATCCGCGTCGGCGACACGATCACGGTCAAGGATCTCACCGGCACCGTCTCGCGCATCCAGATTCGCGCCACCACCGTCGTCGACTGGGACAACCGCGAAATCCTGGTGCCGAACAAAAGTTTCATCACCGATCACGTCATCAACTGGACGCTCTCCGATCCGGTGACGCGCCTGGTTTTGAAAGTCGGCATCGCCTACGGCTCAGATACCGTGCGCGCGCAAAAGGTGATGCTCGATACCGCCAAGGCCAATCCGCTCGTGATGGAAGCGCCCGCGCCGACGGTCTTCTTCACCGGCTTCGGCGACAGCGCGCTGAATTTCGAAATCCGCATCTTCGTCCGCGAACTTTCCAAGCGCCTGCCCGTCACCCACGAACTTCACGTCGCCATCGACCGCGCCCTGCGCGAGAACGGCATCGAAATCCCGTTCCCGCAACTCGACCTGCACATCCGCAAACCCCAGGACGACGCAGCCCCCAAAGCCGATCCGAAGAAGGAGTAGGGGTCTCACAAGAAACACATATTTTGAAAATGCGTCAGCCCCGGTTCCTGTCACATTTTGTAACATTCGGCAACATGCTCATAGGAGAGCTCTGGATTCAACCCAATCCGCATATTTCAGCCAAATAACAAATATCCGTGGTTGCAAATTTGCAACCACGATTTCGCGCACCATGTGAATGTTCCACGTGGAACATTACTAGGTGCAATCAATCCGCGCTGATCAGCATCGCATTAAACGCGCTCGGAAAGATCCAGCCCGAGATTCCCGAGACGTTAATGCTGTGCGCCCCCGCCAACCAAACCCCGGCGGTCGCAGCGCTGTCCTTGAGCGAGAGATAATCGCAGTTCACTCCGCTGCCCGACCGCGAGAGCATCCCCGCCGAACCCGGCGTGGACGACAGAATCGTGATCAAATTCCCCGCCGATCCCAAGGCCGTGAAAGCGCCCGCGAACGTCTGCGTCGCACCCGACTGGAACGTCACCGTGTCCGGCGCGGTAATCGTGAAGGCATTGAATCCCGTGCTGCCCGTGACGGACTGGCTGGATCCATTGAGCGTCACCGTCCCGCCATTGTGGGAAAACGAGCCGCCGCCATTCGTGAAATTCCCCGAGACGAATAACGTCCCGCTCGGCGCCGTGCACGTCCCGCCGGTCAGCACGAACGCGCCGGTCACCGTCACGCTGCCGCTGGATCCTGTGAACGTCCCGCCAGAAATTCCCAGCCCGCCGCTGAAGGTGTTCGACGCCGTTGACGACTGATACGTGCCGCCACTGATCGTGGTCAACCCCGTCACCGCGACCGTCTGTCCATTGGCGTTGAAGGTGCCTCCGGAGACCACCAGCGTGCCCTTGATCGACTTCGCCGCGGCACACTGGAATGTGGCCGTGGCGGCATTCGTATCGTTGATCTTCAGGTTGTAGAAATCCTGCGCGCCAAAATCCGGGACCGTCAGCGTCTCGGCAATATTCCTGCCCACAAATTCCACCGTGCCCTGCGCCGTGTCCATGGTGCCCAGCGAGATCGTCTCGTTCCCCTGTGCCCGCAACGTGGCGGCATTGCTGAGCGACGTGGCCGTCAGGTTGAATCCCGCCAGCGAAGCGATGCCGCTGGTGAGCGTCAGGGCGCTGAAGGAGGTCAAGTTCGCAGGGAACGTAAAGACCGAGCTGGCGCCGCCATTGATCGTGAGATTGGAGTAGCTCCAGTTCTTCAACGTGTAAGACGCAGCGCTGCCGTTATAGATCACCAGGCCCACCGCCGAAATGGTCGGCGTCTTGCTGACGGTCTCGCCGCCCTGAAGCTGCAACGTCGCGCCGCTGGCCAGGGTGATCGTCCCTGTGGCGCCGACGGCGAGGTTGTTTCCAGCCAGGTCCAGCGTGCCGCTCGAGATCGCCAGGGACTGGGTCGTGGAGTAGGCGAAGTTCAGCGCGGACCCCGCGACGACGCCGCCCGTGCCGGTGTGGCTGACCGTTATGGTGGCGCCGGGAAACAAGCCGGTTGCGGACTGTGAAAGAGTCTGCGTGTTGTTGCTTCCATTCAGGACGAAGTTCGTGGAGTACGGAGTCGATCCTGATGAGCGGGCCGTCGAGAGGTTGCCGCCCACGTTGACCGTGCCGCCGTTCATGGAATTCGCCGCGGTCAGCGTGAAGTTGCCCTGCACCGTCATCGTTCCGGTGATGGTCCTGTTCCCACCCGTGATTGAAACATTGTTGAATTTCATGGTGCCCGCGCTGGTGGTGCCGCCATTGGTGAACGTCACCAGGCCCGTGCAGGTGACCGCGCCACCGCCAAGAGTGGTGTCGTAAGTCCAGCTGCCAATGACAATCAGCGTGTCGCTGATCGCGACCGTGCCACCGGTTCCCTGCTGAATACTGACCGACGAGATGTAGCCGGTGCCGCCGGCAGCGCTGATGCTCTGCGCTCCCGACCCATTAAGCAGAATCGTCGTGGACGCAACCGACGGAGCTCCGCTGGTCGTGACCACGTTGCCCGCCACATTGATCTGCCCGCCAGTCAGCGCATTGAAACTGGTCAGGTTCAGATTCCCATTCACAATCACGGTGCCGGAGATGGCGATGCTGGAGGCGTTGATCGAGGAGAGATGGTTGAACGCCATGGAGCCCGACGAGATCGTCGGGGAATTGCTTGAAAACTGCACGGTACCTGTGCAGGTTACGCTGGGGGAAGCCGTGAACGTCCAACTTCCCAGCATGATGATCGTATCCTGAACGGTCAGCGAACCGCCGGCGCCCTGGTTGATCGTCACGGGAAAGAAGTAACCCGATCCGCCCGACGCTCCAAACACCTGCGGGGAGGTGCCATTGATCAGCACGGTCGTGGTCAGACCGCCCGACGGCGCCACGGCATTGGTGGTCGTGATGTTTCCCGCCACCGCGATGGTTCCGCCCGTGCCCACGTTGATGTTGCTGAAGAAGAAGTTGTGTGAAACCGTCACCGTGCCGGTCGTCGTGATCGTGGAGCGCCCGGTGATCTGAAAATCGTAAAGCGTCGCGGAGCCCGTATTCAAACTCAGCGTCGTATTTCCATTGATATTGATGACGCCATTGTTGTGATTGAATGTTGCAGCCGGCGTTGTGATCACCAGCGACGAGAAGACGGCCAGCGTTCCCGCCGTCGAGGTGAATGTCCCCGCCGAGAGCGTCAGCGAGCCCGTGAGTGTAATCGGAGAGGTGCTGTCGCCGCCGGTGAAGGTGGCGGTGCTGCTGTTCAGAGTGAGCGAGATCGCGTTGAGCGTGAAGCCGTTGTTCTGCGTGATTGTTCCCGAGTAGCCGGTGTTGACCGAGAACGTCACAACCTTGTTCGTCGTCACGTTGATCGCGCAGTTTGCAGTGCTGGTGCTGTCGAAGACAACATCGTCAGTCGTGGAGGGCACCGATCCGCGGCTCCAGTTTCCGGCGGTATTCCATTTTCCGTCGCCGGCCGTATTGGTCCAGGTGTTGGTCGTGGAAGCATGAGCGGTCGCGAACGCGCCGAGAAGCACCGCTGCCCACACCCATCGCATCGATTCCAGTTGCCGCATCTTCGAAGCGCACTTTCCGAGGTGTCACTCACGGGGCGAACGCGTAGGCCAGCGCACAGTTCAAATTTGTGCCATCGTAGTACAGGGTGAGAATGTCCTTGTAGCCGGCAGTGGTGGTGAGCGTCGGGGAGCCGCCGCCGCTGAAGCGTACGTTCGCCGGCCAGGTCGCGGTGCGGCTGCCAGTGCCGTCCTGGATGATCTCAACCAAGTACCGCGCACCGAGCTGCGCATTGGTGAAGGTGAACGTACAGTTCGCGCCCAGCGTGATCGCCTGCGTATTTCCTCTGTTGAAATCCACCGTCGCCGTACCGGATGAGCACGTGCCGTTGTCGAATCGGTTGGCGTAATACTGATGTTGAAACTGCGTGCTGTTGCTTGCGATGGTCACCTTGGTGGCCGGAGCGTTGTCGCCCGATCCCGATGCTCCAGCGGCGACCGGCTGAATCAGGATCGACGCCGATCCGGCGCCCGTCGAGACGCCGCCGGCGAGAATCAGATTTCCGCCGCTCTGGTCCGTGGCGCCGGACTGGGCTCCGCCGGCATTGAGCGTCAGCGCGTTGCCGCTTCCGCCCGCAGTGCGCTCCATCCCGATGTTCTGCGCGGAGCCGCCGCCGAGTCCCAGCGCTCGTGTCGGCGCGGTCGTGCCGATGCCGACGTTGCCGGAGACCGTGCCGAAGATCACATTGCCCTGCCGCGTTTCAATGGCGCGGAAGTCGGCGGCGCTGGTCAGCACCGGCGTGATGTAGATGCCGCGCGAGACGCCCGTCGATCCGCCGGTCTGGTTGATGGTCGGGTTGAGCGTCAGCGTGTTGTAGACGCCCGTGCCGCTGGTCGGCGCGAAGTTGCCGGCCGCAAGGATGCCGTCCACCGCGCTGCTGGTGTTGACAGCCTGCATCGGAAACAGCTTCACCTGTCCCGACGAACCCGCGCCGAGATTCAACACGCTGTTGGAATACAGCGAACCGAAACCCGAGATGTTCAACGCACCGACTGTGCTCGTTCCAGTTCCCGGGGAGGCAAAGGACCCGTCGCTGGCGATTTTGAATTTTGAGCTCCCCCCGAGTTGCAGATCCAGCAGGTTGCCGGTGAAGCCACTGGCGGCGTTGACGGCCAATTGCGTCCCATTGGCCGAGCCGGCAAAGAAGCCGGCGGTGCTGCCATCGAACGCGGTGGTCGCGGAGCCGATGTTCACCAGTCCGTAGTTGGCCGACGCGGTGGGTGTGCCGATCACATCGAGTTTGCCATTGGGCGTCGCGGAATTGATGCCCACGCCCGTCGACGTGATCATCACCCGGTCGGTGTTGGCGGTTCGCAAGGCGTAGTTGTGATTGGTCAGCGTCCCTGAAAAAGCGTATCCACTGCTCGAGCAGCCCATGATGAACTCCAGCGAGTTCGAAACGGCCCGGCCCACGAAGTACGCCGCGCTGTCGCCTTCCAGCAGAACGGTTTTTCCTGCATAGGTGGGATTGATGCCGGCGAGCGTCGGCGTGGCCTGCGTGACGCCCGGCTGCAGCACCATCAGCGAGCTGAGCGGATTGGCCGTCCCGATGCCCACGTAGCCGGTCGTGTTCAGATTCAGTCCGGTGTTCGCGCCGGTGGTGATCGCCAGCGGAGTCGCCGCGTCGGTCGCGAGCTGGGCGGTGGAGCCCGAAAACGCGAGCGAGATCTTGTTCGTGTTGGTGGCATCATTGTGGACGCCCAAACCGGTGGGGCCGGCGTCCAGGCTCAGCCAGCGCTTGGTGGTCGTGCCTAGTTTGTAAGAGTTGTCGGTGGCAGGCAGCAGGTCGCCTGTGGAATTAAAGCCGCTTGCAGTCAAAATCCCCGCGGCATCGACCTTGAATTTTGACGCCCCGCCCACTTGATAATTCATAAAGTCGGCGCTCGCGGACGCTGGATTTCCGCCGATGTACGTACCGTTGGCGTTGCCTCCAACCAGGGGCGTGTTGCTCAAATTTACCAATGCCCGCGTGGCGCCTGCCGTGGGTGCCGCGCCAATGGACAACCTATCGACCGGCGCGCTGGTCGCGACGCCGACATTCTGGTTGGTGTCCATCACAAGGCTGGGAGAACCTGCATTGATGTTTCCGGAGTTCTGTGTGAATGACAATTTTCCGTCGGCGGAATTCTGAATGATCATCCAGCCCTTCCATCCCCCATTTCCTGAGAGTGAAAGTGCGCTACGGCTTGCGAACGAGGTGGTTCCAATCCCGAAGACATTATCCGTGGTGGTATTGAAATTTGCGCTGATGTAGCCACCACCGCCTACAGAGTTGCTGATGACTCCCGTGGCCGAGACGCTGGCCTTTACGGCGCCAGTGGAGTCCTGCCATTCCTGAAGGTTGGCCGTCTGCGAGGCTTGTCCCTGAACGACCAGCCCTTTCTGAGTCGTGGCGCTGGTTCCAATGACGGCATCGGCCAGCGCGTCGGCCGTGGTCGGTGCCGCCGCGGCGGTCACCGCGCCGGCGCCGTTGCCGAGCAGAGGCTGCTTGCTGGTTCCCAAGCTCGTCGATCCGGTGCCCCCTTCGGTGACAGGAAGCGCGGTGGTCAAACCGGTCAAGGAGGTGATGTCGGCGTTGGCTCCGCTGGCAGCCGCGCCCAGGTTGGTTCGTGCGCCGCCGATAGTCGTCGCGCCGGTGCCGCCGTTGGCGACGGCAACGGTTCCGCTTACGTTGCCGGCCGTCGTCGAAGTCGTCGCGGTTGCCGCGTTGCCGGTGAAATTGCCGCTCTTGTCGATCGCCGAAAGCGTCACGCCGGTGTGGTCTTGAAATTCCTGAAGGTTCGCCGACTGGCTGCCGGAGTTGCCCTTGATGATCAGTCCCTTGTTCGCGTCGGCTCCGGTCTGAATCGTCTGCGCGCCGGTGGTGAAGGTGTTGGCTGCGTTCTTCAGCGGTACGTTGGTGGAGAGCGCCGCGTCCGCGACGGAGTTGTTTGGCAAGGCCACGCTGCCGCCGCTGACGGTCAAGCCGCCGGCGCTGGAAAGCGTGCCTGAACCAGTCGTCGCGATGTTGCCGGTCGTGTTGATGGAGATGTTGCCGGCCAGATTTCCGCCGGTGATGGTGCTGGCGGCGATCTTCGATCCGGTCACCGCGCCCGCGACGATGGTGTTGTTGTTGGCCGCGCCGCCGACATCGCCGCCCAGGGTCACGCCAGAGGCCACGGCGCTGATCTTGCCGTCGGCCGCGACGGAGATCGAGGTGTTGTCCGCATACACCGCACCGGCGGTCGCGGGAGTCGTTCCGGCGATCGGCAGCCGTGCGACCGGCACGGTTCCCGTCGTGAGATTCGAACTGTCCAACGCCGTCAGCCCCGAACCGTTTCCGCTGATCACGCCCGCCGGCGAGACGGCGGCTTTCACCGCTCCGGAAGCGTCCTGCCATTCCTGAAGATTGGCCGTCTGCGAGGCCCGGCCTTGAACCACGATCCCCTTCTGAGTGGTCGCGCTGGTGCCGAGAATCATATCGGCGAGCGCATCAGTGGTCGTGGGAGCCGCCGCCGCGGTCACCGCGCCGGTGCCGTTGCCGAGCAGCGGCTGCTTGCTTGTTCCCAGGCTCGTCGCGCCGGTGCCTCCGTTAGAGACGGCGACGGTGCCGGTGACATTCGCCGCGGTGCCGGTCGTGTTCTGATTGAGCGTTGGGACGTCGGATGCTTGAATCGCAGAGAGCGTCACGTTGGTGCCGTCGCCGCGCAGGAATTTTCCGGAGGCCACGCCGCCGGCCAGCGCGTTGAGTGCCGACTGTTGCGTCGTGGCGCCGGTGCCGCCGTTGGCGAAGGGAACGGTGCCGGTCACTGTGGCACTGGCGAGATCGACCGAGCCATTGGCCAGCTTCGCGGCGGTGACGTTTGCGTTTGCAAGCTTGGCGGTGGTGACGGCGCTGGCGGCGATCGTCGTGGTGTTCGATCCGGCGGGCTTGGTCACGTCGCCGGTCAACGCGGGATTCACGAGATCCCAGCTGGCGCCGTTGTCGCGGAAGAGCTTCAGCGTGTCAGCGGCCACGTACAAGCGCCCGGCGGTTCCGGCCGCGGGCAGCGCGGCTTCCGTGCCGCTTTGAACGCTGGGTGTGCCGCCTTTGTTCTCGACGGCGTTGACGGTGTTGCTGGGCACGCCGGTAATTTTCCCCCACGCGACGTCGCTGACGGTCGCATCGGTAATCGCACCGTTGGCGATTTTTGAGGTCGTGATCGCGCCGGTCGCGACAGCGGGAAAGGGATACGAGCCGGAGAGATCGCCGCCCGCGAATCCCGAAGGCGCAGCGCCGATGGCAGTGATCCGGCCGTCGGCGCCGACGATGATCGTTGCATTGTCCGCGTAGACCGAGCCGCGCGTTCCTGCCGCAATTCCGGCGATGGGCAATTGCGCAACCGGCACGGTTCCGGAAGTCAATTGGGTGGCGTTCAGATTCGTCAGGCTCGAACCGTTGCCGCTGATCACACCGGACGCGGAGACTGCGGCCTTCACGACCCCGGTGGAATCCTGCCACTGCAACAAGTCGGCGCTCTGCGTCGGCGAATTCCCCTTCACCACCACACCGACGGTGCTATCCGCACCGGTCTTGAGGGTCTGCGTGCCGGTGGTGAACGTGTTCGGACCATTCTTGACGGCGAGATTGGGGTCGAGACGGCTGGCGTTGACCGTGCCGATCGTCGCCGCGTTGTTGATGGCGGTGATCAAGTCCGTGCCCGCGGTGGGTGCGATGGCATCGGCCGGCGGCAGGTTCAACCAGTTGGCGCCGCCACTGCCGTCGGCGGTCAAGACCAGCGCCGCGGAGGCCTGGCCGGAGCTGATCTTCGGCGAGGTCACGGCGCCATCGGCGAGTTTGGGCGTGGTGACAGAACCATCGGCAAGTTGAAACGTGCCCACCGATCCCGGCGCGCCGCTGACCGCGCCGCCGCCGCTGGATCCACCGGTGCCTCCGCTGGATCCAGTGGTCGGAGGAGCCGCGGAGATCACAAACATGCCCGACGAAATGGAGAACACGCCGCTGCTGATGCGGATGACGCAGGCGTTGCTCGCCGGTCCAGCGACCGTCCACGCGAGTGAATTGCGTTTGGTGAGATCGGTGGCGGTGGCGCTGATCGTGCCGAGATTCTCGAAGGTCTGCCCGCCGTCGCGGCTGAGCGCGACGTCAACGCTTTTCAGGCGGGAGGCCACGCGGACGTACTGCTGCTGCCCCACAACAAAGAATTCGCCGCCGCGAGGTGTCTCTATAGATAACCGGGCCTGTCCGGCAAAAACCGCAGTGCATTGCACAGTCGTCCAGATTACGGACAGTATGCTCAGCAGATCGGAAAATCTTGACAGTCGTCCGTTTAAACCGGGCAAGATTTTCATGACACCGCCGCCTTCCCAGAAGCAAATTCCACTAATGAGGGGACATGGTGCAAAGTTCATGCCGACTTCGCTATCCGTGGAACGTTTGTCAGAACTAAGAGTTATGTGAACAGAACCCGAAGACTTTCGGCGAATATCGCCGGTCGATGTCTCTTTAGAAATCCGGAAGTACCTTCGATTAACTAACGTTGACTCTCTCTCGCCGCGACTATGATCAGCCGGAAGAATCCAATTAAGGGGTGTTTGCCGCCATGCCGCATGAGCCGAAACAGGATCCGCAGACGGTGCTACCTTCTGGCGAACGCGTAGCACCGCTGATCGACGGCGTGAAAATCCGCTACGCGGTCACGCAGGTCGACGAGCGCGGATCGCTCTGCGAGATTTTCAATCCGGCCTGGGCCTTTCACACTGGTCCGCTGGTTTATCTGTATGAATTTTCAATCGCGCCCGGCCGCGCCAAGGGCTGGGTCATGCATAAGGAACAGGACGACCGGATTTTTCTGCGCCACGGCCGCGTCAAGATCGTGCTCTACGACGACCGCCCGCAATCGAAGACGTACAAGATGCTCAACGTCCTCTGCTTCAGCGACCAGAACCGCATGCTGATCTCGTATCCCGATCACATCTATCACGCGTTTCAGAACATCGGTTCGACCGAAGCGGTACTGATCAACCTGCCGACGAAGGCGTACAACCACGCCAATCCCGACAAGTTCCGCCTGCCGCTGATCAACGATAAGATTCCCTACCGCTTCGACACGATTTCTGGCGGAGGCTGAACCCACATGCCGCGCGTCAGCGTCATCATTCCCACTTACAATTGGAGCAGCGTGCTGCGGCTGGCGATTCGTTCGGTGCTGTGGCAGACGGTCTCGGATTTCGAGTTGCTGGTGATCGGCGATGGCTGCACCGACGACTCGGCCGACGTTGTCGCGTCGTTTCGCGATCCGCGCGTGCGCTGGCACAATCTCGAAACCAATTCCGGTTCGCAGACCGCGCCGAACAACAAGGGCCTGGAACTCGCGCAGGCGCCGCACGTCGCGTACCTCGGTCACGACGACATCTGGCACCGCGAACATCTCGAGACGCTGCTTAAATCTATCGGCGACGCGGATGCGGCGTACACGCTCGCGGCCATGATCGGACCGCCGCCGAAAAACGTGCGCCGCATCACGGGCCTCTCGCCATCGGGGACGTACGAGTACAACCAGTTCGTGCCGCCGTCGTCGGTGCTTCACCGCCGCGATTTTGCCGAAGACATCGGCGGCTGGCGCGACTACCGCACGATCCGCATGCAGCCGGACGTGGATTTTCTCTCGCGCGGATTGGAATTCGGCAAGCGCTTCGTGGCGGTGAACGAGCTGACTGTCTTCAAGTTCCCGTCGAACATGCGCGAGAATTCGTACAAGGAAAAACCGTCGCACGAACAGGCCGAATGCCTGCGCCGCCTGGAAAACGAACCGGACTACCGCTACCGCGAACTGCTGGTGAGCCTGAAAAGCCTGGCCGTCGACTTCCCGGCGCTGACGATCCACGGGCAGCTTCCCAAGCCCGGCGAGGCGCTGGGCACGGCCGTGGCGGAATGGCGTGCGTACCGCGGGCTGGCGTAGGGTTTTTTATCTCACGCAAAGCCGCGAAGCCGCAAAGAACGGCCTTTTTTTATTAGTTGATGCGTTGAATGAACCATTCAAATGCGGCGGAGAGCGTCACGACGTCGTGAGCATCGAAGACGTCGACGTTGATGGTGACCAGCGCGCGCTTTTTCGATTCGAGATCGGCTTTGAATTTTTGGAGCTCAGCGGGATCAACTGTGGCGCGTGCGGCGAGCAGGCCGTTGGCGGGTTTGCGGAATTTCGATTCGGCGCGCCGGACGACCGGTGCGTAGCCGCCTTCACGGCCGGCGAACTCCCGCAACAGAAATTCGCCGCTGCATGCCTCGGCCAGAGCAAACTGGACGCTGGCGTGGACTGTGCCGAGGTGGTTGAGGTGCTGGCCGGTCGGCTCAAGTTCGAGCAGAGCGGCTTCGGGCTTTGAAGGTCTGCGCAGTCCGATCCATTGATTAAAAGCGACGGTGGTGATGTCCAAAAGGAGCTCCCTTAATTTGATTTTTCTGAACGTTTACACGCCTATTTTCAATCGGTCCGCAAATCTTTTGTCCAATTCCGGCACACGTTGAAAGCGTTTGATTGCGGCTTCGATGTCGTACGGGATGCGATGAAACGTTACATGGCGCTGAACGTCGTCCCAGATCACATAGCAACTGCGAATGTCATGGTCGCGTGGTTGTCCGACGGAGCCAACGTTAACGATGACCTTAGGGGATGGGTCAATTTGGCCTCGCCAATTCTCCAAGCCATTCGGCCTGATCCATTCATCACCTTTGTAAACCATCCCAGGTTGTCCCGTGTGCGCACAAAAACAGACGGATTCTGAGAAATTGAAGACTTCACATGCCTTGATGTTCTGCGCGTTATTAAAGATCAAGAAATCGTCTTCCAACAGGAATTCATGCTGTGGATCGCGTGGCGAGCCGTGAACGAACAACGTATTGCGGTCTGCTTTTTTCGGCTGAAGACTCTGCAACCACGCCCAACGCTCAAGTATTTGTGCATCGCTATTATTCTGCGGCTTCAACATTGCGATTTCGCGCTGGCGAACCTTTTGAAGCCTATGGCTTGCATCAGGTGATATTGGTTCGAACAGTTTAATGTCATGATCCCCGCCCAGCGACCACGCGCACTTCTCTCGCACCAGATCCACGCACTCAATTATGTCCGGCCCAAACCCGACCATGTCCCCCAAACATCCAATCTCATCGACGCCTTCCAGCGCGATGTCCTTCAACACCGTTTCGAGCGCGATGAGATTTCCGTGGATGCAGGCGATCAGGGCTCGGCGCATACAATTCCAATCCGCAAGGACGTGCAATGGCACTATACCCGTGTAGGACGGGACTTCGTGCCTTTCTTTTTTATTCATTAGCTCAACTTATCCTATGTAGTTTGTGACATAAGAAGCTTGGATTGAGCGAATGTTTATTGACGGAATTGAGCGCACTGACTAGGTTAAATTTCAAACTCGTTCTCGCGGCCTGCCTGCACGCATGCCTTTTTTGACAACCCGTTGTGATTCATTAGGTTTCATTGATGATGCGATCGATTTTGAAAAAGTTTTTCATGGCGCTCACCGGCCTGGGGCTGCTGGGATTCCTCGTCACGCACCTGGCCGGCAACCTGCTCATTTTCAAGGGTTCCGGCGCGTTCAATCTGTATGCCGATAACCTGGAACATCTGGGCTTGCTGCTGATTGTCGCCGAGCTGGGGCTCTCGGCCATCTTCGTTGCGCATATCGTGCTGGCGATCAAGGTCACGCTGGAAAACAAGGCCGCGCGGCCGATCGCGTACCAGGTCAAGAACACGGCCGGGCAGTCCACGTTCGCGTCGCGGACGATGATGATCACCGGCGTGCTGATCCTGATTTTCGTCGTCTTCCACATCATCCATTTCAAGCTCGGTGCGAAGAAGGACCATGGCGTCACGGTGCTGTGGGAATTGGTCGTCAACACCTTCTCCAATCCCGTTTACGCCCTCGGTTACGTGGTGTTCATGCTGATTCTCGGCACGCACTTGAGTCACGGCGCGTCGAGCATCCTGCAGACGCTGGGCATTCTGAAACCGCACTGGCGCGCGAACAGCCGCGTGGTGGGCGCGCTGATCGGCTGGGGCATCGCGCTGGGCTTCGCTTCGTTGCCGCTTTACGCGCTGCTGGTCAAGCCGGCTCCCGATGCCAGACCCGCGGCGCAGTTCATGATCATGGAAGACAAGAAGTAGCGGCAGTCGCCTCAAGTAGACCCGACAGACGTGGAACTCACTACTCAGGACTTTTGAAATGACACTCGACGCAAAGATTCCTTCCGGCGATCTCGAAAAGAAATGGGACAACCGGCAGTTTGAAACCAAGCTCGTCAACCCTGCCAACCGCCGCAAGTACACGGTGATCATCGTCGGCACGGGACTGGCCGGCGCGTCGGCCGCCGCGAGCCTCGGTGAGCTGGGTTACAACGTTCAATCGTTCTGCTTCCAGGATTCACCCCGCCGCGCCCATTCCATCGCCGCGCAGGGCGGCATCAACGCGGCCAAGAATTACCAGAACGACGGCGACAGCGTCTACAAGCTCTTCTACGACACGATGAAGGGCGGCGACTACCGCGCCCGCGAAGCCAACGTCTACCGTCTCGCGCAGTTGTCGGTGAAGATCATCGACCACTGCGTGGCGATCGGCGTTCCGTTCGCGCGTGAATACGGCGGCCTGCTGGCCAACCGTTCGTTCGGCGGTTCGCAGCTTTCGCGCACGTTTTACGCGGCCGGACAGACCGGCCAGCAGCTGCTGCTGGGCGCGTACAGCGCCATGTCGCGCCAGGTCGACGCGGGCAAAGTGAAAGTCTTCGCGCGCCACGAAATGCTCGACCTGATCGTCGTCGACGGCCTGGCTCGGGGTATCGTCACGCGAGACCTGGAGACCGGGAAGATCGAATCGTTCGTCGCCGACGCGGTGTGCCTGGCGACGGGCGGTTACGGCAACGTCTTCTATCTCTCGACCAACGCCAAGGGCTGCAACGTCACGGCCATCTGGCGCGCCTATAAGAGGGGCGCGTTCATGGCCAACCCCTGCTACACGCAGATTCACCCGACCTGTATTCCCGTCGCCGGCGACTACCAGTCGAAGCTGACGCTGATGAGCGAAAGTTTGCGCAACGACGGCCGCGTCTGGGTGCCAAAGAAGCAGGGCGACAACCGCAAGGCCGATCAGATTCCCGACGACGATCGCGATTACTTCCTGGAACGAAAATACCCGTCATACGGTAATCTCGCGCCGCGCGACATCGCTTCGCGCGCGGCCAAGGAGCAGTGCGACCAGGGCCGCGGCGTCGGCCCCGGCGGCAAGGGTGTGTACCTGGATTTCCGCGACGCGATCAAGCGCGACGGCGAGCCCAAGGTGAAAGAGAAGTACGGCAATCTCTTTCACATGTACAACGAGATCACCGGCGAAAACGCGTACGCTCAGCCGATGCGAATCTACCCGGCCGTCCATTACACGATGGGTGGGCTGTGGGTCGACTACAATCTGATGAGCACCATTCCCGGCATGTTCGTGATGGGCGAAGCGAATTTCTCCGACCACGGCGCCAACCGTCTGGGCGCCAGCGCCCTGATGCAAGGTCTGGCTGACGGTTACTTCGTGATTCCGTTCAGCATCGCCAACTACCTCTCCACCACCGCCGGCAAGAAGCCCGGCTGGAAGATCGACACGAATCATCCGGCGGTCAAGGCCGCCGAGGCGGAAGTGACCCAGCGGCTCAACACGTTCCTGTCGATCAAGGGCAAGCGCACGGTCGACAGCTTCCACCGCGAACTGGGTCAGCTGATGTGGGACAAGTGCGGCATGGCGCGCAACGAAGCGGGCCTCAAAGAGCTGCTCCAGAAAATTCCCGCGCTGCGCGAAGAGTTCTGGAAGAACGTCAGCGTCACCGGCGACCAGGGCGAGATCAACCAGGTGCTCGAACGCGCCGGCCGCGTCGCGGACTTCCTCGAGTTCGGTGAACTGACCGCGCGTGACGCGCTGGAACGCCGCGAATCCTGCGGCGGCCATTTCCGCGAGGAATTCCAGAAGGAAGGCGAGTGCCAGCGCGACGACGGGAACTTCGCGCACGTCGCCGCATGGGAATACAAAGGCAAGGACGAAACGCCCGTGCGCAACGAAGAGAAGCTGAACTTCGAGCGCGTGAAGCCGGACGAACGCAGTTACAAGTGAGTGAGTTGAGAGGTCGAAAGTTGAGAGTTGGAATTCAGCGGAGTCAGTCATGAACTTCACTTTAAAAGTGTGGCGGCAGAAGAACGCAAGCGACGCGGGGCGCATCGAAACGTACCAGGCGAAGGACATTTCGCCGGATGCTTCGTTTCTGGAAATGCTCGACATCGTCAACAACGAGCTGGAAGCCAGCGGCCAGCCGGCGATTGCGTTCGAACACGATTGCCGTGAAGGCATCTGCGGAAGCTGCGGCGTGATGATCGACGGCCTGCCGCACGGCCCGGAACCGGGCGTGACCACCTGCCAGTTGTACATGCGCAAATTCCAGGACGGCGCCACGATTGTGGTCGAACCGTTCCGCGCGCGCGCGTTTCCCGTGATGAAGGACCTCGTCGTCGACCGCGCCGCGTTCGATCGCATCATTCAGTCCGGCGGGTACATTTCCGTCAACACCGGCAACGCCCCCGATGGCAACGCACTGCCGATCCCGAAAGTCGACGCCGACAAGTCGTTTGCCGCCGCGCAGTGCATCGGCTGCGGCGCGTGCGTGGCCAGCTGCAAAAACGCCTCGGCGATGCTCTTCACCAGCGCCAAGGTCTCGCAGTTCGCGCTGCTGCCGCAGGGCCAGGCCGAACGCCGCTCCCGCGTGCTGCGCATGGTCGACACGATGGACACCGAAGGTTTCGGCAACTGCACCAACGAAGGCGAATGCGAAGCGAAGTGCCCGAAGAAGATTTCGCTCTCCAACATCGCCCGCCTGAACCGCGAGTACATCACCGCGGCGGCGCTGAAGGAACAGAAGACGGAGTCGGTTGGGGACGCGTAAGAATTGCAGTTTTCAAGATGACCGGGCGAGCCGCCCGGACTACAAAGGGCAAACATGCCCGAACCGGCTCTCACCCGCTCGCGATTCTATTTTCCTGGCGCCATCGCCTGCCTGCTCATCGTTTACATCGCAGCCTACGCGCCGGCGCTGACCGGCGGGTTCATCTGGGATGACGACGCGTACGTCAGCAAAAACGCGACGCTCAAATCGTGGGCGGGGCTGGTGAAAATCTGGACGGACCCCACCGCCCGGACTCAATTTTATCCGCTCGTTTTCACCAGCTTCTGGATTGAGACGCATTTGTGGGGACTCCACACGCTTGGGTTTCACTGCGTCAATCTGCTGCTTCACGCGCTCAATGCGGCGTTGTTGTGGAAGCTGTTGAAGCGGCTGCAACTTCCTGGCGCGGCGTTCGCGGTGGCGCTGTTTCTGCTCCATCCGGTCGAAGTGGAATCGGTGGCGTGGATCACGGAGCGCAAGAATGTCCTCTCCGGATTTTTTTATCTGTTGGCGCTTCACGCGTGGCTCCGCTTTGATCCGCTCCCGCCGCCGGATTCCGTGCAACTGGGAGCACCGCAGCCGCTGCCGTCCGCGAAAAAGTGGTATGTGGCGGCGTTGATACTATTCATCGCGGCGCTGCTGAGCAAAACAGTGACGTGTTCGCTGCCGGCAGTAATCCTGCTCTTGATCTGGTGGCGGCGCGGCCGCATCGGTGTTCGCGACGTCGCGCGCACAGCGCCGTTTTTCGCCGTGGGTCTGTGCATGGGGCTGCTCACGGCGTGGCTGGAGAAAAAGTACGTCGGCGCAGTCGGCACGGAATTCAACCTGAGCGCCCCCGAACGCATTCTCGTCGCCGGGAGGGCGCTCTGGTTCTACGCGACCAAACTGGTTTGGCCGACGCCGCTTTCCTTCATCTACGAACGCTGGCACGTCGACGCGTCGGTGCTCTGGCAGTGGCTCTTTCCGTTGGCGGCCGTTGCGGTGATCGCAACACTGTTCGCGTTGCGCAACCGGATTGGACGCGGGCCGCTGGTCGCGGTGCTTTGCTTCGCCGGAACGCTGCTGCCGGCGCTCGGCTTTTTCAACGTCTACCCGCATCGCTTCTCGTTCGTCGCCGACCACTTTCAGTACCTCGCCAGTGTCTTTCTGATGGTGCTGCTGGTCGCGGTCGTCGCGCCGCGGCTCACGAAAGCGCGCTGGATTCAGGCCGCGGTCGTGCTGCTGTCGTGTGGCAGCCTCACGTGGCGGCAGGCGCACGCGTATCAGAATCTGGAGACGTTGTGGCTCGACACGCTCGACAAGAATCCCGAATGCTGGATGGCGCATTGTAATTATGGCAATGTGCTGATGGCGCGTGGCGATGACGACAACGCCGCGCATCATTACCGCGAAGCGCTGAAGATCTACCCGCAGTACATCGAAGCCACTGGCAACCTCGCCGGTGCGCTGGACCGAATGGGCGATGTGGCTGAAGCCGAGCGTCTCTACAACAAAGCCATCGCTATGAATCCCGGCGAACCGAAGTACTTCTACCAACTCGGCGGACTGCTGTTGAAGCAGGGGCGTGGCACCGATGCGATCAAGGCGTACGAAGCGGCATTGCGTGTGAATGAGGCCTTCGACGTGGCGCATGCCGATCTGGCCGGCGCGCTGATGAGTTCCGGCCGAACCGCCGAAGCGTTGGAACACTACCGCCGCGCCCTGGAACTGAATCCGGCAAATGCGAAAACCGTGAATTCGTATGGCGCGGCGCTGGCGCAAATCGGCAAGTCCGCTGAGGCGCTGGAGCAGTTCGCCCGAGCCTGTTCGCTCGATCCGAATTATGCGGACGCGTTCGTGAATTGGGGCATCGCGCTGTCCGCGAGCAACGACCGGCAGGGTGCTGGCGAGAAGTTTTTGCGCGCGCTGGAAATTGAACCCGCCAATCCTGGCGCCAACTTCCGACTCGCCGAGTTACTCGCCGCCGCTGGGCAGGCGCCACTGGCGGCCAAACATTACCGCCTCGCCATTCAAGCGCGCCCCGACTGGCCTGCGGCGCTCGCGCGTTGCGCGTGGCTGCTGGCGACGACCAGCGACGCGACTGTGCGCGCGCCGGAGGATGCGTTGATGCTCTCCGATCGCGCGCTGAAATTGTCGCCGCCGCCAAACACGCCGGAGTGGCTGCTGGATGTGCGGGCCGCCGCGCTGGCGGCCGCGGGAAAATTCCAGGAGGCCGCGGAGGTGGCCGGCCGCGCCGAAGCCCTCGCGCGCGAACAGAATCACGCCGCCTTCGCCGACCTCATCGCGGCGCGCAAGAAGCTCTACGAGAGCAAGCAGGATTACCGCGAAGGCCCGCCGAAAAACTAATCGCCGAAATTCGCCGCCCGAATTATTGACAGGCTGCAATTCATGGGATTAAGTGTCTACGCGCTGGCAGGGCGCATCCCATCCGCGGGAAGGACATAAGTCCACCTGTTGTTCGCGACCGACGACAATTCATCGACCTTCTTTCAGCCTGACGTGCGGATGCCGGGCAATCCCTTGAAAGGAGGCTTTATGCCCTCGCGCCGTCTGCCACACCCGCCCGATCTCCGTCATCTCAAGCTTCAGGCCAAAACGCTGCTTAAGGATTTTCGTGCCGGCCAGCCGGAAGCTATTGCGCGCCTGTCGAAGCTTTGTGCGACCAGTTCAGACGTGTCGTTGTCGAAGGCTCAAACCGCGCTCGCGCGGGAATACGGGTTGCGCAGCTGGACGCAGTTGCTGCACCGCGTCGCTGCGTTGAATTTCATTCATGGCGCGCCAGCGGAAACGATGCCCGTTCACGCGGTGCTGCAGCAATTGATTGAGTTGCTGCCGGAGTGGACATCCGAACCGGCGCTGGCGCGTTGCGGCGAACGGGCCGTCGACGCGTTGATCGCCGGGCTGAAGCACCGCTCGCCACGGGTGCGTGCTGCATGCGCCGGATACTTCGACCGCCACCGCCACGCGCGTGGCATCGAGGCGCTGCATCAGCACGCCTCCGACCCCGTACCTCGGGTGCGCCGCAACATCATTCATTCGTTGGGCTGTGAGCGCTGCAACGGCGCTCCGTTGGAAGCGGAGCATGTGAAACTTGTGCAGCATGCGTGTTTGAACGACGCGAGTTTCAAAGTGCGTCGCGAGGCCACGTACCTGCTCGGCAATCAGCTCGCCGATTTCGGCGCGCGGCAGACGTTGCTGACGCTGCTGAATGGCGAGACGAACCCGGAACTGCGCGCGATGGCACGGCTGGGATTGTCCAACCACGCCCGCGCGATGCTGGCCCGCAAGCCGGAAGGCGCGGTGCGCGAAATTCTGGGAACGCCCCTGCTCGTCGAAGAGCAGATCGCGCGCGGCGCGCCGCGGATGCTCTTTTACGCGCTCGCCGCGCTGCCGGGACTGGCCCACTCCGGGCCACTGCTGTCGGACTGGATGCGACTGATCATCAAGGATGGCTTCGTTGCCAGCGTCACGGTAGTGGAACAGAAATCCCTATTGACTCCCGCTCAATATGACATATGACCATATTATATGACAAATACGCTGATCGCACGCCGTTCGCTCAATGATGAAATCGTCAGCCGGCTCAAGGCGCTGATTGTCGCCGGGAAGCTTAAGCCCGGCGACAAACTGGCGACCGAGCAGGAACTCGCTGTGCAATTCGGAGTAAGCCGACTGAGCATCCGGGAGGCGCTCCGCGCGCTGCGTTACCTGGGGATCGTGCAATCCAGCCAGCGCCGCGGCCTGACCGTCGGTCAGCTCGACTTGGGAAAGCTCGGCGAATGCCTTGATTTCCACGCCGTGGTCAGCCACTACCCGGATGCCCAATTGTTGCATGCGCGCATGGCGATCGAGATGGGCGTGCTGCCCCTGGTAATGCGAAAGATGCAGGAAGATCCGGACGTCTACGATCGGCTCTACGCGTTTACCACGCGAGCGAACATCCTCAGCGATCCAAACGTTTACCTGCAGGCCGATCTGGATTTTCACCAGGCTCTCGTCGATGCGGCGGGAATTGCGCCGCTGGTCATCTTCACTGAATTGCTGCGCACCTTCTTCGCGCGATTTCGCAAGCAGGTGATTGGATCGAAGAGCTCCGATCGCGAAGCCGGTGTGCGCGTTCACCGGCGCATCATCGCGGCGCTGCGGGATGGCGACGTCGCAAAAGCGCAGAACGTGGTGATGAAGTCGTTTGACGTATACGAACGGACATCGAATAACGCGATCAACACGGACGGAGCGGAGTGATCATGAGCGTCATGCCAAGCACAGATCCGAGAGTAGACCTTGAGAAATTGAAGCGGGACCTCGACATCTTCGGCTATGTCGTCGTGCCCAATCTCATTCCTCGCGAGAAGGCCGGCCGGATGTCGCAGCGCCTGATGGAACTGATGCGCCGAGATCCGGAGCACGAGCAGAAGCCGCTGCAGAACCTGCACGGCGTCTTTAATGCGCTGGAGACCTCCGCGGATTTTGAGCTCTTCGTGCCGCTGTTGGATAACCCGGTGGCCCTGGCGCTGGCCGAATACAAGCTGGGTATGAATTTTCAGATGTCAATTTCCGGCGCGTTGTGGCTCAAACCCCATGCTGGCTCAGCGGGATTTGGTTGGCATGCCGACGTGCCCATGGGCTGGTTTGGCGCCAACAAAAAGCCGCGCGTCGACCTGTGCTTCGCCATCAATTGCCTGTGGATGCTGACGGACTTCACCCAGGCCAACGGCGCGACACGCGTGCTGCCCTTCAGTCACCGCTCGCAATCGGACCCCGGCCAGTTGGGCGAAGCAGACTATGCAAACGCCGTCAGCGCCGAAGGCACCGCCGGCTCCTGCCTGATCTTCGACAATGCGCTCTGGCACGCGGCGGGCTCCAACACCAGCGATCAGCATCGGCTGGGCGTATCGAATCCATATTTTCCAATCTGGCTCGACGGCGGCAATGTGGGCTGGACGCCGGTGACGCGAAAAACCTATGCGCAACTTCCCCCTCATGTTCAGAAGATGCACCTGCACGTCCTGGACGACGCCGCGAGCGGGGTTTCAGCAGGGATGACCAAGCGCGGCTACTAGCCGGAATTCTGTTTTCTGGCGGCCCGCATTCTGTTCCCTGTGCGCCGCTTGACGTCTGCCCCCGATCCTCTAAAGTATTGTGTCATCCCGGCTTTCGTGCCGGGTTTTGTTTTGGCGTGGAGCGGCTCTGAGTTTTCAGCGGCACTCCAATTTGGGTAGACAGGGTACAGAAGGGATCGCGTCATGAACGTCATGAAGTTTGGCGGTACGTCTATGGGGAGCCCCAAGGCGATTACGGAATGTGCGGAACTGGTGGAGCGCGAGATCAAGCGCACGGGCGAAAACCCGCTGATCATCGCCTCCGCGCATAAGTCCAAGTCGCTGAAGACGACCGACCGCCTTCTGGAAGCCGCTGCCAAGGCCGTGCGCGGCGACATCGATGGACCGTTCAAAGCGATCGCCGATGGCCACTACGAAATTCTCGACGGTTTGAAGTTGCCGCGCTCCATCGCCGAAAAGCTGCTGGGCGAACTCCACGACCTGCTCAAAGGCATCCACATGGTCAAGGAAGTCACGCCGCGCTTGTACGACTACGTGGCGAGCTTCGGCGAACGGCTCTCGTCGCGATGCTTGGCGGCGCTGCTGAAGACCCGCGGCCACAAGGACGCGGAAGCCGTCGATGCGTATGATCTGGGCCTGCTCACCGATTCGCGCTTCAAAAACGCACGCCCGCTGCCGGAAAGCTACGAGCGCATCAACGAGATCTACACTAAGCAGTACAAGGGCAAACTGCTGGTCGTCACCGGCTTCATCGCCAAGGACAAGAACGGCGACATTACCACGATCGGCCGCTCGGGTTCGGATTTCTCCGCCGCGATTTTCGGCGCCGCGCTGCGCACCAAGGAAATTCAGGTCTGGAAGGACGTGCCGGGAGTGATGAGCTGCGATCCGACGCTGATCAAGGGCGTGCGGCCGCTGGCGCGCTTGAGCTTCGAAGAAGCCTCCGAACTGGCGTACTACGGCGCGGAAGTGCTCCATCCCGCGACGATGGTGCCGGCGATCATGCACGACATCCCCGTGCGCGTGCTCCACACGTTCGATCCGGATGCACCGGGCACGCTGATCACCAACAAGGCCGAGATCGACCTGAAGTACCCGATCAAGTGCATCGTTTACAAGGAAGACCAGGTGCTGATCAACGTCCGCAGCGAACGCATGCTGGGGATGGAAGGCTTCATGGCCCGCATGTTCGCGATCTTCGAGCGGCACCACATCGTCATCGACATGATCTCGACCAGCGAAGTCAGCGTCTCACTGACCACGAACGTCACCGATCCGGAACGTCTCGGCCATCTCGAGAAGGACCTGCAGGAACTGGCCAGCAAGGTCGAGATCCTGAAGGAAAAGTGCATCGTCGCGGTGGTTGGCGAAGGGATGAAGCATTCGGTGGGTCTGGCCGCGCGGACGTTCAAGGCCGTGGCGAACTCCGGCGTGAGCCTGCAGATGATTTCGCAGGGCGCCAGCGAAATCAACATCACCTTCCTGGTGAACAATTCCGAAATCACGCCGACCTGCGAAGCGCTGCACAAGGAATACTTCGGCGTGTAAGCAATGTCAGTTTGACCCTGGGGACAGCTGTCCCCAGGGTCAGAGGTTCCTACTCATTCTTTTCCGAAGTTCACGACCGCCTCGCTCTTTCCTGAAATAAAATCGAGCTCCACGTTGTCGCTGGTCACTCTCACCGACGCGGTCGCGGTGCTTTCGAAGTCTCCGCCGGAGACCGTGAGTTTCGCGCGGCCCGGCGAAACGGGGATTGCCCAGCCGCCGGCCGCGTTGGTGATCGCGAAGGCGCTGCCGTCGTCGAGTTTTACCGTGACGCCGGCGAGGCCTTCGCCGGGATCGTAGAATCCGTTCGCGTTTTTGTCGGCGTAGACTACCCCCGTGAGAATTGGCTTGGCGTGGACGCCCAGCACGCCAAAATCCTGTGTCAGCAGAGTGGTAAGCTCATCGGCGTTCTTCTTTTCGTTGGTGTAAACGCCCACGCCGACCTCGCGCAGCTTGGATGTGCCTTCGTGAAGTCCGAATAGGTTGCAGCGGTGGCCACGGCCGGGCGTGTCCCCGTCGACGACGAGCAGGTCATGCAATTCCGCGGGCGAGTGATTGGAACCGGCGGCGATGTTCTCCGCGATCGCAGAGAACGCGTAGCCGCTGTCCTTGATCCGCTGCATGAACCGTTTGCCATCCGGCGAGGTGTGATCGAAATACGCGCGGTCGTACATATCCTTGCTGTGATCGCGCGCCGTTTTCAGCAGCGCTGCGTTCATTGCCAGCGGCGGCTTCGATTCCAGCCGCATTTTCTCGCCGGGTTCGAGTCCTTCGGAAAGATCCACGTTCAGGCGCTTGCCTTCCGCCTTCGGGTCCATGCGTCCGCGGTTGATTAACTGGAGCACGTACTGCTCGTCAGCCGTCGGTTCGCCGCAGGTGTATCGGACGGGGGCGTCGGGAAGTTTCGGAGCGGGCGTGGATTCCGGATCGGCAGCGAGCGCCGCCAGAGAAATCATCAGGAAAGGGAACACGAAACGTTTCAACATGGATTGCCTCGAGCCATCGCTTCAAGTATCGTAAGCAATCTGTGCTCTGTTACACGCAAAATCAGTCACGAACGAGGCACGCCGTTGAACGATAGCTCAAAGAAAATTTTTCGCGTCGGAATGCTCGGCTTTGGCACCGTCGGCTCCGGCGTGGCGCAGATTCTCTCCGAAAGCCGGCCGCCGCTGAAGGACAAGACCGGACTCGATGTCCGCCTCCACCGCGTTGCCGTCCGCGATTTGAAGAAAGCCCGCGCGGCCGCCGCCGATCCGTCGATCTTCACCACCGATGCGATGAGCATCGCCAAGGATCCGGAGATCGATATTCTCGTCGAAGTCATCGGTGGCATCGAACCGGCGCGAGGGCTCCTGCTGGAAGCGCTGAAATCCGGCAAATCCGTCGTTACGGCCAACAAGGCGCTGCTGGCCACGCACGGCAAGGAATTGTTTGAGACGGCGCTCGGCCATAAGACGTCGATCGGTTTCGAAGCGTCGGTCTGCGGCGGCGTTCCTGTCATCGATGCGATCCGCGACGGCCTGGTCGCCAACCGCATCGACAGCATTCACGGCATCGTCAACGGCACCACCAATTACATTCTCACGCGTATGATCCAGAGCGGCGCGCCGTACGCGCAGGCGCTCTACGAAGCGCAGAGCAAAGGCTACGCGGAGGCCGATCCGTCGACGGACGTGCAGGGCATCGACGCGGCGCACAAACTCGTGTTGCTTTCCAATCTCGCATTCCATTCCATGTTCGATCTCGCGGAAGCTCACGTCGAAGGTATCGACAAGGTCAGCATCGACGACGTCCGCTTTGCGGCGGAGCTGGGTTACACGCTCAAGCTGCTGGCGATCGCCAAGCGCCGCCGGCCGGGCGCCGATCCCGACGAAATTCCCGGCGGCCTGGAACTGCGCGTTCACCCGACGCTGATCCCGGCTGCGCATCCGCTGGCCAGCGTGCGCGATGTCTACAACGCGGTGCTGGTGCGCGGCGATGCGGTTGGCGAAGTGATGCTCTACGGCCGCGGCGCGGGTATGATGCCGACGGCGTCGGCGGTGGTCTCGGATATTGTCGACGCGGCACGCGGCAGTGCGCGGCAGGCATTTACCAAGCTCCAGTTCTTTCAGAATCCGCGCGCGGACCTGCCGGTTATTCCGGTCTCCAAAATCCGCAGCCGTTATTACGTTCGCTTCCGCGTCGTCGATCAGCCCGGCGCGATGGGACGCATCGCCACGGTGCTCGGCGCCCACGGCGTCTCGATCGCTTCGGTGATTCAGAAGGAACCGCAGGAAGGCGGCGACGTCCCGGTGGTGATGCTCACGCACAACACGATCGAAGAACGCTTCACTAGCGCGCTCGACGAAATCGAGGCGCTTCCGTTCGTCAAACGCCCGACGTGTTTCTTCCGCGTCGAAGACTAGAACGGCATTGCGGATTGCGGATTGCGGATTTCGGATTGCGGATTGGAATGGCGATGGGCACCGCAGCAGAGAGAACTCCGGTCGCGGAAGGTAGTGTCTATCTTGTGCCGCTTGCCAATGAAATGCTGGGCGCTTGCCGAGTAGTGCGGCAGGAGCGGCTGGGGTGGGTTGTCGTGTTGATCGATGGGTTTTGGGCGAAGGCGCCGGAACTCGATGAAATTCTTGCGCGGCCCGCGCTGATTTGCGGTGAGCACGAGGCGCGCACGGTGGCGGGTGCGCCGCCGAAAGCGTTTCTCTGCGCCGGCCATGCGCCGCTGCGAATTTCTGACACGCAGGTGATCGTGCCACCGACGCCGTTCAAAAAGTGGGAGACGCTGGTCAGTGAGCTCTCCGCCGAATACTCACGTCGCAACAAGCCCGCGCGAATTTCGAGGCGGAAATCGAACTAGTCAGTGGTGCGCGGTCGTGCCGGAATCCTGCTTGAGCCAGTGATTCTCCCAACGCTCTTCAATCTTCGTGCGCCAGGCCAACGCCAGATCACTGAGCTCCTTCACCAGCTCCGGATGCGCATGCTTTAGATTTACGCGCTCGCCCATGTCGGCATCGAGATCGGCCAGGAAGACAGCGTCGTCGGGCGGCGTGCCTTCAACGAGCTGGCCTTTCAGCACGAGCTTCCACTTTCCGCGCCGGACGGCAGTCTGCTCGCCCATTTCCCAGAAGACCGGCGTTTCCGCGTGGGGACTGGCGGAGCCTTTCGTCAGCATCGGGACGAGATCGGATCCGTCAAGCTCATAGCCGCTGGCATCCGCGCCGATGAGGTTCATCAGCGTCGGAAACACATCCATGGCGGCGCCGATGCCATGGAGCACCTGGCCTGCCGGGATGCGATTGGGCAGCGTCATGATGCCCGGTGAACGGATGCCGCCATCGAAGAGGCTGAACTTATGGCCCTTCAATTTTCCAGCGGAGCCGCCGTAGTACGGATCGAGGCGGCCGTCGAGCCAGTTGCGCGATTCGCGCGATGGACCGTTGTCAGATTGAAAATAGATGAAGGTGTTCTCGTACAATTCCTGTCGCTTCAGCTCCGCGACGATGTCACCGACGGCATCGTCGACAGCGCTGACCATCGCGGCCATGATGCGACGGTCGGGACTCAAGCCGGGAAAGCGGTCGACGTATTTTTTCGGCGCGTGCATCGGGTAATGCGGCGCGTTGAAAGGTACGTACAGCAGAAACGGTTTTTCGGTGGATTTTGACGCGCGAATGTAATCGACGGATTTCTCCGCGATCATTTCCGTGAAGTATTTTCCGTTGTCGTAAACTTCGCGGTCGTTGTGCCAGAGGTCGTGCGTGGGATTCACGCCGGGGCCGGCCTGGTTCATGCCCCAGTAAAAAATGTGCGAGTAGTAGTCAATGCAGCCCGCGAGAAACCCAAAGAATTCATCGAATCCGTGCGTGTTGGGCCGGCTCTGCGGCTGCAGTCCCAAGTGCCACTTCCCGAACATCGCGGTGCGGTAGCCTTCCTTTTTCAGAGCCGTGGCAATGGTGTGAGCAGAGGGCGGCAGGCCGCTGGCTTTGCGATGTCCGCTCAAGATCGATCGCACCCCTGCATTGCCTGGATAGCGCCCGGTCAGCAGCGCGGCGCGCGACGGCGAACAGACCGGCGAATTCGAATACCAATTCGTGAAGCGCACGCCGTCGGCCGCGAGCTGATCGAGATGTGGCGTGCGAAAGTCCGTCGCGCCCATGCACGATAGATCGCCGTAGCCCTGATCGTCGGTCAGGAAGATGATCACATTTGGCCGCGCCATAGATGCTCCTTGAAATGAAATAGGATGAACGTGAGCGCGGTTTTACACGAATTGCCATAGCTCTCCAGAACATCAGTCGAACCTTATGACCCATTGGTCACATGGTTAAAAACGGCCACCTCGGAGCGAAGTTGATCGTTAGCGCGCTGCGAAACTCTCCGGTACACTACGCACTCGCTAAAAAAGGAGAGGTGGATGTCCAAATCCGTTTCGGCGCGACTGCTGCTGGCCGTATGCCTCGCCGTGCTTGCGATCACCGGTTGCGGCAATGGCTCCGGGACACCCGCGAAGTCCGGCGAATCCGGCGGCGCGGCGAAGGCCATCGTCGTGTATTCACCGCACGGTGCGGAGCTGGAGGGCGACGTCAAGAAGCGCTTCGAGGCCGCGCATCCGGAGTACACGGTCCAGTTTCTCGACCTCGGCGGCGGCGAGATTCTCGCGAAGCTGAAAGCCGAGCAGCAGAGTCCGCGCGCGGATATCTGGTGGGGCGGGTCGCCGGTTGAATTTAATCGCGCTGAAGCGGCCGGGCTGCTCACGCCATATGCGCCGGAATGGATCAAAAACCTTCCTGACGACGCGAAGAGTCCCTCGGGCTCCGGCGCGTGGGTCGCGACGTTCCGCACGCCAGAAGTGATCATGTACAACCGTGACGTGCTGAAGCGTGAAGACGTCCCCGAAACGTGGGACGCGCTGCTTGATGCGAAATGGAAAGGCAAGATCGCCATCCGCGACGTGCGCGCCAGCGCCACGATGAAAACCATTTTCGGCGCGCTGGTCCTGCGCGGAACTAAAAACGGCGACGCCGAACCAGGCTTCGACTTCCTGAAAAAACTCGACGCCAATACCGGCGCGTACGCCGCCAATCCCCCGGTGCTCTACGAATACATGAAGAGCGGCCGCTACCCCGTGACGATCTGGAACATGGCCGACGCGCTGCTGCAGAAGAGTTTCGGCTTTCCTTTCGAATACATCATTCCGAAAGAGGCGATCGTTCCGGTCGAACCGATCGCGCTGATCAAAGACGGTCCGAACCCCACCGGCGCGAAACTCTTCCACGACTTCGTGAACACGCCCGAGCAGCTCATCCTGATGGCCCGCGAACGCAACCGCCTCCCCGCGCGCACCGACATCCCCGCCGATCAATTGCCCGAGTGGATGCGCACGTTGAAGATCGAACCGATGAAGCTCGACTGGCCGGTGCTCGATAAGAACCTGGAGAAGTGGATCGCGCGCTGGGACGCGGAGATCAAGGGAAAAGGCGTGCAGCGCTAAAGCGCTGGGGTCAGGGGTCAGAGATGGGCGTGCGCAAGCGAGTAGGCAGAAGGTAGTGGCAGTGGCAGATTTCTACAGGTGCAGAAGTATCTCAATTCCGCGATGAAATTCGGCCAATAAATCAATCCGCACGCGCGGAAAATATCACATACATGATAAAGTAACTCTCGCCTAACCAACAAAGGGAGCATTATCATGATTCGACGTCTGCATGTCCTCACCTGTGCAGTTGGGATGCTCACGGCAATTGCCTCGGCGCGGGCGTCGACAATCGTTCAGGGCTGTCAGATTTATCCCGACGACAACGCGTGGAATCGCGACATCTCCAACGACCCACCAGATAACCTTAATTCCGCCAACTACGTGGCATACATCAACATGGGCCACACATTTCTGCATCCCGATTTTGGCACGAGCTTTGGAATTCCATTTACGGTAGTGCCCTCCACTCAACTGCTGGTGCCCATTACTGTCTCGTCCGTTACCGGCTATCCCGATCAGAGCGATCCCGGCCCGTTTCCTGTCCCATTGACGGCTCCGATCGAAGGCGGCGGCGCGCCTGGCGGCGACAACCACGTGCTGGTGCTCGATAAGGACAACGCGCTGCTCTACGAACTTTATCACGCCAAAGTGAGTGGCTCGGGCTGGACGGCCGACCAGTCGTCGTGCTTCGATCTGAAAAGCAATGCGCTGCGCCCCGATGGCTTTACCTCCGCGGACGCGGCGGGACTGCCCATCTTCTGCGGATTGGCGCGATACGATGAAACGGCTGCGGGAAAAATCACTCACGCGCTGCGGTTCACTGTGCGCAAAGCCGGCCCGGGATACATTCATCCCGCCACACATCTGACCACCGGCGCCATCGATCCCAATCCGCCGCCGATGGGCACGCGCTTTCGCTTGCAGAAGGGTTTTGATCTCACGCCGTACCACGGCCAGGCGCTGGTGGTGCTGCAGGCGCTGAAAACCTATGGCATGATCGTCGCCGATAACGGCAGCGACTGGTACATTTCCGGTGAACAGAATTCGAGCTGGAGCGATACCGATCTCGACCAGATCAAAACGGTTCCGGGTTCAGCGTTTGAAGTCGTCCAATCCGGCTCCGTCCTGACGGCCAGCGACGCGCCGCAGCCGGCCCCGACGGTCAGCGCACCCGCGAGCCTCACCGTGGCGCCCGCAGCTGCGGCGAGCTTCTCCGTCACCGCGACCGGCAACGCCACGATTCAATACCAGTGGAAGCGCAACGGTCTGGTGATCAACACCGCGCGCGTCGCGTTGTACTCCATCGCCGCCGCTGACTTGACTGACGATGGCGCGCAGTACACCTGCACCGTCACCACCGCGGGCGGCACCGCGACCAGCGCCGTGGCGACGCTCCACGTCACCGGCGGGAGCGGCGCGGGCGCGAGTAATGGACTCGGACCGAATGGCGGCGGCTCGGGAACCGGCACCGGGACGGGCACTGGAACAGGTACGGGAACGGGTACCGCGACCGGCACGTCGCCGGGCGCGCTGGTCGTGACGAAGCTCTCGGTAAAACTCAACTTCGCCAAGACCGACAACGATCAGATAGCCTTCAGCGGCACGCTCCAGATTCCCGCCGCATTCGCGCCAACCGGGCAGTCGGTCACCGTCAACGTCGGCACGATCACCAAGACGTTCACGCTCGATGCCAAGGGCTCGTACCATACCGGCGGCGACAGCTTCAAGCTGCACTACAAGAAAACCAAAGGCGCAATCGCCGCTCAGGCCGCGACGTACACGGCCAAGTTCATCAAAGGAAACTTCGCCGCAGGTCTGGCTGGATCGGGATTGACCGGCACCACCGGCACCAGCCAGGTCTCGATCGCTGTCAGCACCGTTTTCCTGAACGCCACGTCGCAGGCGATCGTCAACAAGACATACATGGCGATGGCGGGGAAGTTTGGGCGAACGAAGTAGGGCGGCTCTTGGCTCTTGGGAGTCTTCGCGGTTAAGTCGATACGCTTTGACTAACCGACAGGTCTCCCAAGTGCCAAGAGCTACGAGCCAAGAGCCAGCCGTCTAAACTCCCGCGGGGGCATGCCCATGATCTCGCTGAAGCGTTTGGAGAAATGATATTCGTCGCTGAAGCCGAGCTCTTCAGCGATGGCGGCGGATTTTTCGCGGCTGCTGAGCAGCAGTTCGCACGCCCGCGCGATGATGTGGCGGTCGGCGTGCTGCTTGGGCGCGCAGCCGGCGAGTTTCGCGAACTTCTGGCGGAAGTTGTCGTAGGACATACCGAGTTGCTTCGCAGCGCGATGTAGATTCAGTGCGGAAAGTGAGCGGACTTCGAGCTGCCGCCGCGCGGCGTTCAGCCACTTTTCATCGGACGACGCGCGATTCTGCGCCTGATGCGCGACCGCGTCGGCGAGAAAGCGCAGGAGCATGGTGATGCGCACGGCCGACTCCTCGGCGCTGGGATGTTTGCCGCACTCCTGGAACTCCCAGATTCGCCGCGCCCAGTACTGCAGCGGCGCGAGCGGCAAGATCGGGCGGCGACGATCGAGCAACCCGCATTCCAGCCACGGCGTAACAGCCGGACCGGCGATGTCGACAAAGATTTCATCCCAGCGGCCGCCGTCTTTGGGAAAAAACGACTGTGGGAAGTCCGGGAAGATCAGCAGCAGGTCGCCGGGTGTGAGCGTTGCGGAATGGCCGTTGCCATCGAGGTACTCTGCTTCGCCGCGGAGCGTGTACACCAGCGCCAGACGCGGCCAGCGGCGCAAGTGCGACGGCGACGCGGGTCGGCCGCTGCCGTTGCTACTGATCTTGATGCCGAAGACGAAGACGCGGCCCAGCGCGCAGTCGGGAAGACCATCGGTGCGGAAGTAGTTCTTTGTCAGGTCCATACATCCTCCTTATCAAATTATACAAGTCATTGGTCAAAAGAGCCATTCCGAAGCGTCTTTCTATGGTCTATTTTGAGTAGGTCTTGAACGTAGTGAATTCAAATCATACAAGGAGTGAATCATGAGCAGCGGTGCGCGGGTGCGGATTGCGGTGATCGGGCTGGGATTCGGAGCGTCGTTCGCGGAACTATATCGCCTCCATCCCGATGTCGCGGAAGTGGGTCTCTGCGACGCCAACCCGAAGCAGCTCGACCGCTTCGATTCGGCGCGCTTCCGCAGGCACTCGGATTTTGCGGAGGTGCTCAGCGGTAAACAGTACGATGCCGTGCACATTTGTCTGCCGGTGACGCAGCACACGGAACCGGTGCTCCAGGCGTTGCGCGCGGGGAAGCACGTGGCCTGCGCGGTGCCGATGGCGCATACGCTCGAAGATCTCGAGCGCATCATCGCCGAACAGGAACGCACGGGCCTCAACTACATGATGATGGAGACGATTGTTTACGGTCGCGAATATTTCTACGCCAAGCATCTGAAAGCAGAGAACACGCTCGGCCAGATTCAGTTTTTGCGCGGCTGCCACTCGCAGGACCTGGAACCGTACAACCCGCTGTGGCGCGGTTTGCCGCCGATGTGGTACATGACTCACGCCGTCGCGCCGCTGCTCGACATTCTCGACACGCAAGCCGTCTCGACCAGTTGCGTCGGTTCCGGCGTGATGCGCGAAGAGCTGGCGACACAGTACGGCAATCCTTATCCCATCGAGACGGCGATCTTCACGCTCAAGAATACGCCAGTGAAAGCCGAAGTGACGCGCACGCTTTTCGAGACGGCACCATATGGCGGCGAAGCGTTTGACGTGTTCGGCGAGCACGGCACGTTTTCGACGATCGGCCTGCACGAACCGCGCCTCACCACAATCGCGCCACTGACGCGGACCGGAGAAGCGCGGAAGATTACGGCGCAGGACCTGCCCTCAATTCCGTTCCGCCCGGATCTGCTGCCGGAACCGTTGCGCCCGCACGCCAGCGGCGGACACGGCGGCTCTCATCCGCATCTGGCCAACGAATTCGTGCGAAGCATTGTCGAGCGTCGGCAGCCGTACATTCACGCGCGCCGCGCGGCGAACTGGTGCGCGCCGGGCATCTGCGCGCATGCGTCGGCGATGCGCGGTGGAGAAAAGGTGTCCATACCCAATTTCTAATACATGCTGTCACCGCCGCGTCATAATCTCACACGGCAGAAGGCGGGGAACATGGCATGGCGGAAGTAAGTATTGCAATAACTTCTCCTCCTGCTCCCGTGCGGAACGTTGGCAAAACGGCGCTGATGCTGCACTGGCTGGGCGTGCTGTTTCTGGCGGCGGGAGTTGGCGTCCTACGGACGCTGGGCGTCTCGACCCGGGAAGGCTTGATCTTCTTCTGTTTCGGCGCGACGGCATTCGTCGTGCTGACGATCTGGTCGATATACCAGTGCTGCCGCGGGTATCTTGCGGGTGAGCGCTCGCGATACTCCTTTGCGCTGGCTCTTCTGGTGACGTTTGAATTCACATTCGCGTTTTTGATTGTATTTTATTTCGACATTACTTCCCATCATCACGTGTTGGATAATTATCAAGGCGTCAGAGAAGTTCTTTTCGGATTGATCAATAACTGCATTCCCGCGCTTTCGGCCTACCTGTTTATTTTTCTCGCGGTGGGCGTTCCGCTCGCTAACGTGCTGTCGCGCCGTGCGGAAAGTTCGCAACATGCGGTTCGCCGCCGCACGTGGCTCGTTCGGATTTTTCTTGTCTCGATAGTTTTGATACTGGCTCCGCTGCTATCCGTTTACAGTCTGGTAACGTTGCCTGCCGATGAGTTGCGCAAGTCGGATTCAAAGCTGAATGTGCTGATCGCTCATTGCTCACCTCATGTTGTTGGCGAGGCGTTGGAATCGTATTGCGGCAATTTCAACAACCTCCTCTGTGATGATATCCAGCATGGAATTTTATGGTTCGGTTGCGTTTCAAAAGACAGATTGCTCCTGCGCCTGGACGATAATCGACCTGTAGTCTTCAGAGCGGCCTTTCATTCGTTTGAACTCCGCTATCCACAGGATATGCAGGAAACATTGCTGAACATTTGCAAAGAGCCTGCGCCAGCCGGATACAAAGAGAGGACCGCGGCCTACTGGATCGGCGACCACGCCAGCCCGGCGCAGATTCGCGAAATTCTGGACGCTGGGAAATTATACAATGCTCAATTTCGCAGCGGCCTGCTCGTGTATCTCACTGAGAACAGGAAGTCGACTAACCCGTACGCCACCGATCTCTTAAGGCTCGCCGCCGATGAGGAATTGTATACCCGAATGGTTGGACAAATGGAACGGGACCAAATCAATGTGGCCTGGAACAAGCTCTTCGCGCAGAAGAATTGGAGCGACCGTGCGGGGCTCGCGTGCGTTATTCCGTTTTTCGAAATTTCGCTCACTGATCAGCTGAAGCTTTATCAGCAGTGCCTGGCCGATCCAGACCTCAAGATGCGTCGCTGGGCCATGGCTTCCGCGTGCAAAATTCGAACGGAGTTCAATTGGTCGTCCGCCGAACGCGACGAGGGCAATGCGTGGCTTCGCGTCATGATTCAGTACGTCGACGATCCGGATATTTTTATCCGTCGCAGTGCGGTGCATCTCATGGGTACATTTACCAATACCCGCGTGACCCTCACGCCCGATGAAAGCGGCCTGATTTTTCTGCCGGACATGGTTCCATCGCCGCTTGTCACGGGCGAAGACCAGGAGCGCGAAACCGTGCGCGCGGCGGCGAATGAGCACCTGCAGAAGCCGTGAAGGTCTCATCCATCGGAGCGCGAAAAAAGCGCAACCGTAATCAGCACAATTGCAATCCCCAGCAGGATTTCACCAGCGGCAATTTTGAATCCGTCGTCCTCTTTTGCAATTCGCCGCATCGATAACGAGTGGATCGAAAAAATGAGCGCAAGCAAAACGAGCAGATCGAGCGCGAATGCCGTGCGCCGCTCGCACTGAAAATTAATAAGCAGAAACGCACCGACGAAGACCGAGCAGAGCATCAACGCTCGCAGCGAGATCTGCCAATCGCGGTTGTCCGGCGGCTCACTCATAAAATCAACCTTACCACCGGCGGTCCTTTTTGAAATACTTTCGACAGGTCCGTTTCCGTGGGTGTAGTGACTGCCGGAGGTTCTTCATGCGCTGTGGTTTCCGGGTCTCGTTTGTTGCTCTGCTGACGTGTTGCAATCTTTTCGCGCTCGATACGCAGCACCCGCCGGTCGCTCCCGCGCCGGTGCTCGCGAATACCAATCCAAAGAACTATCCGGAACCCGGCGCGGCGGCCGATCCGGCGAAGCTGGGTCTCGGCGTGCAGCGCGCCCTGACGTTGATGGCAACCAGCACGCCCGAGCACCACAATAAAGTCCGCGTGCTGTTTTACGGTCAGTCGATCACCGAACAGGATTGGTCGAAGCAGGTCGCGGCGGATCTGCGCCGGCGCTTTCCCAACGCGGATCTCGAGATCGAAAACCGCGCCATCGGCGGCTTCGCGTCGCAGATGCTGATCCGGCCGGCTGAATTCGATGTCTATCCCTTTTATCCCGATCTGGTCATCTTCCATGTCTATGGCGCTCACGACCGCTACGAAGACATCATCCACGCCATCCGTTCACGCACGACCGCTGACGTGCTGATGCAGACCGACCACGCCACGGCGTGGCCGCAGGAAAACATCGACCGCACCAAGGACAAGGGAACCTGGTGGGACGATTTCATGAACCACGTCTTCCTGCCGGAGACCGCGAAGAAGTACGGCTGCGGGCTTGTCGACATCCGCACCGATTGGCTGACGTATCTTCACGCCAATTCGCTCGAACCCAAAGCACTACTGGCCGACGGCGTGCATCTCAACGAGTACGGAAATTTCCTGATGGCGCGGCTGATCGAACGGTACCTCGTCTACCGCCCGGAGCTCGCGAAAACCGAGTGGCAGGAGAGTGTCAAAGACGTCGCGCTCGGCGATGCGGTGAAATGGGAGAACGGAAAGCTCGAACTGAAATTCGACGGCAATCGAATCGACGCGATTCTCGCCGCCGACGCAACGGGCACGGCCGAGGTCCTCATCGACGGCAAGAAGCCTTCGCAATTTCCCGAATGCTACGCGTTTACACGACCGCAGCCGGGGCCGTGGTCGCCGCTGTTCATTGCGCGCGTCGAACATACCGCGCCGCTGGTGCTCGAAGAATGGACCTATACCGTGACCGGCGGCGGAAATGGCGAGAAGTGGACGTTCGACGTCGCCGGTTCGGTGACGGGAGCGGACGGCAGTGGGAGCAGCGATCAGCCGTTCACGTCGAAGTCGGGCCGTGTCAAAATTCTCCCCGAGGTCTATTTCCGCAACGTGCTGACGAAAGTCGCGATTCCCACGGGCTACCGCGAGACGTGGAAGGTCATTCCGCTCTTTTCAGACACGATTACGCCGCCCAAATCCGCCGACGCAACTCGCGAGCAGCTCACTACACTGGCGCAGGGTTTGACCAACGGCGTGCACACGCTGGAACTGCGCGGCGGAGCGGCGGCGCCGATCAAAGCGTTGCGCGTGTTCAAGCCGGCAATTAAATGATGCACGATGACGAACGGACCTCTGGGCCTCGGGGCCCAGAGGTACCTGGTAACTATAGTTCCCTAGGTCTCGAACGTGCTGCCCATTTCCACTCCCAATAGTTAAGAGCCAACAGCCAAGAGCCGCCGTCTCATACCGAAAATTATCCGATCTTGACAATGCCCTTCGGCGGGGATTACAACGTTCATTCTCAACCGGAGCGGTCGCCCGTAAGATGGGGCTAAAAGGGAACTTATCGACTGTCAACCTGGCGGATGTTTTCCAGGTGCTCAGTCGCGGAAATTCAACGGGCCTGTTGCGCATTCAAGCGCCAGAGGGCCCTCGTTTCGTCGAAATTCAAAACGGAGCGATCTCCATCGCCGGGCGTTCAGCCGGCCGCATCCTGCTCGGTGACCTGCTTCAATCCCGCGGACTTCTCGACGAAGACAAACTCGAAGCAGCGCTGCAGGTGCAGCGTGAGTCGGGCAAAATGCTGGGCCAGGTGTTGATCGATCAGCAGACCGTGACGATGCAGGACCTGGAAGAGGCGCTGCGTTTTCAGATCGAAGAGGAAGTCTGCGAACTCTTCACGCTGGGCAAGGGAGAATTCGATTTCCTCGCCGGCGCGTCGCTGGACGCGAAGATCGCGCCGGGCGGCGGCCTCGTGAAGATGAAGATCGATCCCAACAGCCTGCTGTTGGAAGCCGCGCGCCGCGCCGATGAATGGAAAGCGATCGAAGCGCGGGTGCCCAGCCAGGCGTTCGTGTTCCGCCTTACCGGGCAGGGCGGCGAGGTGTTGAAGAGCGGCACGGGGCTTTCGCCGGAAGGCATGGTGCTGCTGCGGCTGGTCCAGGACAGCCGTTCCGTCGAAGCGATGGTCCAGAAGGCCTGCATGGGCCGCCTGAACACCAACCAGATGCTGCTGGAATTGTGGGACGCGGGCATTGTCGAGCCGATGCCGATCGAAAGCTACGAACAGGCCGCGCGTTCGCATTTGAAACTCAATCGCATCGACGAAGCGCAGCGCATTGCCGAATTTGCCGCGGCCAACGGCGGCGCGGAGATGAAGACAAAAGTCCAGGCCGCGCTGGCGGAAATCGAAAAGGCTAAGAAGGCGGCGATCTCCGGAACGATGACGGCCACCGGCGATCCGAAGATCCGATCGGAAGTCATCCGGCGCAACCAGCCGGGCCTGTTTGGAAAGAAGGATCGCAAGACGCTGCCGCTGATCATCGCCGGCGTCGTGATCTTGCTGCTCGGCGGCGGCGGCACTGCGGCGTATTTCAAATACTTCTCGGGAAAGAAAGTCGACAACACGCAGCGAAAACTGCTGGATGAGCAGTTGGAGCTGGCGCAGACCGAAATGAACGCGCAGAACTATGGCAAGGCGCTGGAGATCCTTCGCACGTTCCGCTCCAAAGACCCCGACACCCAGGCACTCGCCAGCCAGAAGTACGACGCGGAAAAGAAAAATGTGGACGTGCTGCTGAACACGGCCATTTCCAATTTTAAAACCGCTTTCGTCAAAGGCCCGCCTGAAGCGGTCAAGACAACCGCCGATGAATTGGACAAATTCAACGGCGTCCTGGACCTGAGCGAAGCGATGCAGCAAGAGCTGTCAAAGGCACGCGCGCAGCTGAACCAGGTGAAGAATCGCGAGAAACTGGAGGTGATGCGCACCAAGCTGCGCGAAGCCGACAGCTCCGCCAGGACCAAACCCGCTGATGTGCTCAAGCAGGCTTACGAAGCCCTGCTGGCAGATAGCCCTCCGGAAGAGATAGCCACCGAAATCCGTGACAAGCTCAGCAGGCTGTCGCGCGCGCGAGCCGAAGCGGAAAGCCGCCTGCACCTTGCCGGTCTGGAGAAAGACGCGGGCGAAACCGAGGCCGCAAAGACGCTCTTCGAACTGGTGAAGCGCGACGGACCGGGCGTCGACTACAGCGCCAAGGGCGCCGCGGGCGTGGATGCGATCGTGAAGTACCTCGCCGAATGCGATAAGCGGCTGGAGAAAGTTGATATTCTGCAGACCCAGAAATTGACCAATGATGCGCGCGCCGAATTGCTGAAGATCATCGACAGTCATCCGCCGGAGCGTGTGCTCAATCAGGCGCAGGACACTCTGCGCGTGCTGGACAGCACCCCCGAAACGGAACTGGAAACGGAATTTAAGGATGCGAAAGATCTGGCCACGCGCCAGCCCCTGGAAGCGCGGAAAAAATTCCTCGCGATCCTCGAAAAAGCACCTCATTCCAAAACGGCGTCCGGCATCGTGATGAAAGTAAAGGTAACCAGCGAACCGGCGAACGCCGATCTTTTCTTTAATGGCCGCGCGGCGGGAAAGACCCCGACCATGATTGACGTTCCGGCCATCGGGGCTGCCCATTTCACGTTCAAGAAGCAGGGCTTTCAGACGGAAGATTTGGTCGAATACAACTTTCGCGCCGACTCGGTCTCTATTTCGATGTTCAAAAATCCGGTGCTGCAGCGATCTCTCTCCGCGCCGGCTGCCGGTGGATTGGCAGCCAATTTAGACCATATAATCGTGATCTCCAGCCACGCGGTGGATCTGTGCGGGCTCAGCGATCTGAAAGTGATCACCCACGTCCCGCTGCGCGAAAAGGAAGACCAGAAGCCCGAGGAGGTTATCGGGGGCGGACGTGGATTGTTGTTGGGTCAGAATACCATTTACGTCACGCTGGCCGATAAGGCGATAGCGTGTGTCAAATTGGTCGGTGGCGACTACTCGCGACTGCCGCTTGCCGCCACGGCCACCAGCGCGCCGCTGGCGTATACATCGAAGGAATTACCCGGCAAGCGTCTGCTCGGCGTGGCCAGCCAGGCAGCGCTGGAACTGCTCTTTTCCGACGACGGCAAGGTTCACAAGACCGTGCAAGCCGGAAAGGATTCTGCTGAAAAGCCCTGGGGCCTGGCGCTGGAAGGAGACCTCTTTTACGTCCCGCGCGAGGACTCGCTGATCGCGATCGTTGGTCATTCCGGAGCGAAGAAATGGGAAGCGCCAATTGAGGGCAAGACCATCGGAGGACCAGCCGTCGCCAGCGGTCGTTCGTCGGTGGGACTGATTACCGAATCTGGACAATTGATCGGCCTGGATATGGAGTCAGGCGCGAAGAAATTTCAACGCGACCTGGGCGGCAAGCCTGCGCCGTTTCTGCTCAGCACTCCCAGCGCGTTCCTGTCTGTGCTTCAAAACGGCAAGGTGGAATTCAGCGCGGCCGACAAGGGTGGTGTGCTCTGGTCGCTGGACCTGAAGGGCGAAGCGCTGCTTTCACCGCTAATCGTTCGGGCCAACGAAAAAGAGCAGGAGAAGGCTTTCGTCTTCTGCGCTCAACAGAAAGAGTTCTGCGAAATCACCGTCTGCGGAAATGGCGGCGTGCAGTTCTGGAAGGCAAGAATGGTCTCCAAGCCCATCGCGCTGACCACCTTCGCCGACAAGATCTATGTGGCCACAGCTGATGGCGAACTGATGGTTTACGATTTGAACTGAGCAGCGCTGTACTCAGTCCGTCCCGTATGCCTTCAACTTCAACACCAACGTGCTGCGGGCGACTTCGAGCAGCCGGGCGGCTTCGGTCTTGTTGCCGTTGACAGTCTGCAGCACGTGGAGAATGTGCCTGCGTTCAGCGTCGGAAAGCGACAGGCTGGTCGATTCCGGCTGACCCGACGGCGACTTCAGATTCAAATTCAGCTCGCTGGGTTCGATCTCGTTACCGATCGAGAAAATCACGCTCTGCTCGATCACGGAGCGCAGTTCGCGCACATTGCCAGGCCAGTCGTACTGCGTGAGCAGCTCCTCGGCTTTCGGCGTCAGCGTGCGCGCGCCATTGCTGAGCATGCGGACGAAGTGGCGCGCCAGCGGCACGATGTCGTCGCGGCGATCGCGCAGCGGCGGGATGGTCAGCGTGACGGTGGCGAGGCGATAGTAGAGGTCGTCGCGGAATTCCTTGGTCTTGCAGGCTTCGAGCAGATTCTTGTTGGTCGCGCAGACGAGGCGGAAGTTGACGGGGATGTCCTTGTCGCTGCCGACGGGACGGATGACGCGTTCCTGGATCGCGCGGAGCAGCTTCGTCTGGCTGACGTAATTGAGGTCGCCGATTTCGTCGAGGAAGAGCGTGCCGCCATCGGCCTCGGCAAATGCGCCCTTGCGGTCGCGGTCCGCGCCGGTGAACGAACCCTTCTTGTGCCCGAACATTTCCGATTCGAATATGGTCTCAGGGATCGCGGCGCAGTTACGCGCGACGAAATTCTTGCTCCATTGCTGCGATTCCTTGTACAGGTAGTGCGCGATGCACTCCTTGCCGGTGCCGCTCTCACCCAGGATCAGCACGGCCGCGTCGCTGGCGGCGACTTTCTTCACGCGATCGAGCAGCAACAGCATGCTCGGCGCGGTGGCGATCATCTGGACGCTGGAACCCAGCTGCTTGCGCAGCGTGGTGACTTCGCGGCGCAGCTTGCGTGCTTCTTCGACGCGTTCCAGCCGGATCTTGAGCTGTTCCATGTCAAAGGGCTTGAGGATGAAATCCATCGCGCCCAGGCGCATCGCTTCAATCGCAGTGTCGACGCTGCCGTGCGCGGTGATCAGCATCACGGCGATGTCGGAGTTCTGTGATTTGATCTCTTTTAGAAATTGCAACCCGTCCATGCCCGGCATGCGCATGTCGGTCAGCACCACGTCCCACGTCCCCGTCTTGAGCGCCGCCAACGCGCTCTCGGCCGAAAGGTGAGTCTCGGTGAAGTGGCCGGCCTTCTTCAAACCGGTCGCGGTCATCTGGCAAATGTCCTGATTGTCGTCTACAACGAGAATTCTTAAGCTCATGATTGTTTCAACTCGACGGTTTATGTTTTAGGCGGACGACGCTCTTCGCTACTCCACGAGGCTATCTGCTCCAGCTTGAGGTGCAAAGCGCGTTGTTCGCACAACAGAACTGATGCAAATGCGGAAAGCTATATTGCGAGCGGAATACCAATTCGAATATTTTATGCCCTTTCCATGGGTGAAATAGCATTTCCGGGCACTGCCTGACTTGTATGATTCTGTGGAAAATCGACTGATTTTCACAGGGTCCTCAATCAAATTCAGTCGCCCGATGCCGGTATTCAACCCATGACATCCGCGAACCAAAATAAGACGGCTGAGTCACGGATTTCCGTGCTCAGCCGTAATCATGAAAATTGAGGCGGATTCAACGAATCAGCCGGGACCGCCCGCTTTGACGTAGGCGTTCAGTGTCTGTATTGCTGCTTCCTTTTCACCAATGCGCCGCAATAGGAGATCGCGTCCGTTGACCATGCCTTTTACGATATGATTTTCGTCCACGATCGGCAGGTGCAGGAAGTGATGACGCACCATCATCATCAACGCGTCGTCCACGGTGGTCGTGGAGCGGGCGGTAATGACGGGGGTGGTCATCACCGTGCTGAGCAGGGTGGTGCGGGCATCGCGCTCCGCCTGCGTCACGCGAAGCATGTTATCCCGTTCGGTGAAAATACCTTCCAACCGTTGGTCGCTACCGATTATGAGCACGGCGCTGAGCTGCCGATGGTGAAGCATCTTCACTCCCTCGAGCACCGTCGTGGTACCCAGGGTGATTACCGGAGAGTTGTTCACAAACTTTGCGAGATCCATTGCCGGCTCCTTTATCCAGACCCCTGCTCCGTGATAACCTCGGCTTTCGCGATTGAGATGCCATGTAAAAAATCTGTCTGCGCACCATTCAGTCCCATGTTACTCGTGCGTATTTGAGATTGGCACCAGGGGCGTTGCTGTGGTCACGGGTGAAACGGTGACCGTAATGATTTCGCTGCCTGCAGTTGAGGTCAGCGTCACGCTCCCGTCATGCGCATCCGCGGGTGCTTCGATCGTGATGGTGGTCTCTTTAGCGCCATCGCCAAACATGCCGCCGCTGGCCAGCAGATTTGAACCGACCGATGGCTTCAGGCCCAGCTGTTCGGCTTTAAGATCCTTGGTGTCGCGTGTGACAGTAACGTCAGCCTTTGAGCCGGGCTGCAACTTCAGAGCGCTGACATTGGGGTGCAATTGCGCGCTGCGCTTTTCGAAACGCTCAGTCACGTTCTTCGCGTCCTGCTTGGCTTCGTTGCCCAGTTCTTTGGCGCGCTCCTTTACGTCCGCGGAATCCTGGCGGATGGCACCCTTGTCGACAGTCAGCCCAACATTCACTTTATCGTCTATCGGATCAGTGTGACTCGTGACGAAGAACCAGCCGCGAGCGAATCCGACGCAACCCACGATCAGGATCACAACGACCAGAAATGCAAGAAATCGGCCCATGGGAAGTACTCCTTTTTTGAACGGTGAGTGGTTTGGTGCGATCGCGTTCGCATAAATCTTCGCGGCGGCTTCATCCGCGATGAGAAACGGCTGCGAGCGCAGTGCCAAACAAAGAATTTCGACACTCCGAATCGGTAAAGCACCACTAAAAATATCCGAATCCGTGTTACGAAGCATATTGAAAGCAACCTCCGAATTTCGGAGGGGGAGCGTTTTAATTTCAGAGAGTACGCGATCTATTTTTATAAACTTCGCAGGAGACAAGCGGTTCATGATATTTGGCCCGGTCGGTCCACATTTTGCACCATGGTTCATTCCTATTCTTGTTCGATCAGGGCGCGTTGCACTTTTGTGGGGCTCGGAAAGCGATCCCTGAACGTCACTTCTTGCACGGAGAGATCTCATGCACGAGCTAGAATCCGCCAACCAGACGGCCACGCCAAACGGCAAAAGCAATGGTGCCGAAGCGTGGATTATGGCCCCTGAAACAAACGGGGTTGGCGCCGAGCAACTGGAGCATTTGCTTACCGCACTGGTGGCATTGAAAAAGGGTGACTTCTCCGCCCGCATGCCCGTCGCCTGGACGGGACTCTCTGGCAAGATTGCCGATACGTTTAATGAAGTGATTGAACAGAACCAACGCATGGCCGCGGAACTGGAACGCATCAGCCGTGTGGTCGGTAAAGAAGGAAAAATCTCCCAACGCGCCTCAATCGGTGAAGTGACCGGTGCGTGGGCCGCGTCGGTCAATTCCGTCAACATGCTAATCTCCGACCTGGTGCTCCCGACCAGCGAAACCGCGCGCGTGATCGGCGCCGTGGCCAAGGGCGACTTGTCGCAGACCATGGCGCTGGAAGTCGAAGGCCGTCCGCTGGAAGGCGAATTTTTGCGCACCGCCAAGACCGTGAACACGATGGTGGAACAGCTCGGCTCGTTTGCCGCCGAAGTGACGCGCGTGGCCCGCGAGGTCGGCACCGACGGAAAGCTGGGTGGACAGGCGCAGGTGACCGGCGTCGCCGGAACCTGGAAAGACTTGACCGACAACGTGAATCTGATGGCGTCGAACCTGACCAGCCAGGTGCGTAACATCGCGACCGTGACGACCGCCGTGGCCATGGGCGACCTGGCCAAGAAGATCACCGTCGACGTGAAAGGCGAGTTCCTCGATTTGAAATCCACGATCAACACGATGGTGGATCAGCTGCGTTCATTCGCGTCGGAAGTGACGCGCGTGGCCCGCGAAGTCGGAACGGAAGGAAAGTTGGGCGGACAGGCACGCGTGGAAGGCGTCGCCGGCACGTGGAAAGACTTGACCGACAACGTGAATTCGATGGCCGGAAATTTGACCTCGCAGGTGCGTAACATCGCGCAGGTGACCACCGCCGTGGCCAACGGCGACTTGACCAAGAAGATCACCGTCGACGTGAAGGGCGAAATCCTCGAGCTGAAAAACACGGTCAATACGATGGTGGACCAGCTCTCTTCGTTCGCTTCCGAAGTGACCCGCGTGGCACGCGAAGTCGGCACCGAAGGTATCCTCGGCGGTCAGGCCGAAGTGAAAGGCGTCGCCGGTACGTGGAAAGACTTGACCGACTCCGTGAATTCGATGGCGAGAAATTTGACGGCGCAGGTGCGAAATATCGCCGACGTGACTACCGCCGTGGCCAACGGCGACTTGTCGAAAAAGATCACCGTGGATGTGAAGGGCGAAATCCTCGAACTGAAAAACACGATTAACACGATGGTGGACCAGTTGAGATCGTTCGCATCGGAAGTGACGCGTGTAGCCCGCGAAGTCGGAACGGAAGGAAAACTCGGAGGCCAGGCTGATGTGAAGGGCGTGGCCGGTACGTGGAAAGACTTGACCGACAACGTGAATCTCATGGCCGGAAATCTAACCGACCAGGTGCGTAACATCGCGCAGGTGACCACCGCCATCGCCAACGGCGACTTGTCCAAGAAAATCACCGTCGACGTCAAAGGTGAAATTCTGGAAATGAAAAACACGATCAACACGCTCGTCGACCAGCTCTCGTCGTTCGCGTCGGAAGTGACGCGCGTGGCCCGCGAAGTCGGAACGGAAGGTATCCTCGGCGGACAGGCCGACGTGAAGGGCGTGGCCGGTACGTGGAAAGACTTGACCGACAACGTGAATTTCATGGCCGGAAATTTGACCTCGCAGGTGCGAAACATCGCGCAGGTGACCACCGCCGTGGCCAACGGCGACTTGACCAAGAAGATCACCGTCGACGTGAAAGGC
>JBBRPR010000002.1:0-304168 GCA_038227875.1 Planctomycetota bacterium | reverse complement strand
AGTTGCAGTTGCAGTTGCAGTTGCAGTTGCAGTTGCAGTTGCAGTTGCAGTTGCAGTTGCAGTTGCAGTTGCAGTTGCAGTTGCAGTTGCAGTTGCAGTTGCAGTTGCAGTTGCAGTTGCAGTTGCAGTTCAAGCCGTTGCTTGCCACCACTTTTAAGTGGTGGGCCCAACCATTAAGCGCTCCAACCAGCCGGCTTCAGCCGGCTTTCCGGCAGTTGCTTACCCGCGCCGAGCGCAGCGCACGCCACTTAGCCCAACGGGCTAACGGCCACAAAGCCCAGGGTTGCGCCGCAGCGCTACCCTGGGTACACATTCCCCAACGCGCCGAGCAACCCTGAAGGGGTTGCGGCTTCAGCCCTCGCGCGCGAGTAAATCTTGTCTTTACCAACATCTCTGCAAATCGTTTCTTGTCCCGCAGGGACAGCGGAGCTTAGCCGGGGGCCGGCCTGGAAGGCCGAGCCCCCGGACCCGATTCCCATAGGCAATCGCACCCTGAAGGGGTGCTGGAATAACGCGCGTTCCACTCGTCAATTTTCCAAGACATTATTTTTCAGGCGGCCTGTCAGGGCGCTGAATACATAAGGGAATTCTGGTCCGGGGGGCTCGCCGTTCAGGCCGCCCCCCGACTAAGCTCCGCGTCAGATCCATTCACTATCTACCAGTACACAGTAGCGACAATTCAAGCCCGAACACGCGACTTGCTCCACGTGATCACCTCCGCACCCACCGCCAGCCCAATAAGCAGCACAACCCACACCGCAGCATCTTCAACCAGGTACTTCCTTTCATATTCGTACCAAATCCAAACCTCGTTGTGAAACGTCCACGACGTTTCGCCGGCGTGATACCAGCGCATCACAGAGATGAAATGAAACGGCCAGCCGAACGATGTCGTCTGCTCGCCTTCCAGTTCGGCTTCGGGATACTTCGCGTTGAAAGCTCTGGCGCGCTGCAAATCAACCACTTCGGGTTCGCTGCACGCCGTCATCATCGGCTCGACATGTTCACGCAGATTCAACCCCAAGATGCCGCCACTGACGAGCAGCAAGAGTAGAGCAGTGCTCAGGTGAAGCCGATACCAGCGCCGTGTGCGAGCCATCGGGACATTTTACAGACCGAACGGTCGCTTCACCAACCGTTCCCGAGAGCCTTTGCGCGAGAAAACCACCCCCCTGCCCACACCCCCACCCTGTGCACCTGCTGCACATCACGTATTATAAAATCTTTTTAAATAAATTTAAAGAAAACACTTGATTTTTGCGTTTCTCGACCGCTTAGTTATAATAGGAAAATCAAAGACCCGCGCCGAATACTCCGCAGCCCCAAAGGGGCATCATGTGAAAGCCAGGGGCAACGCTCCTGGAACAGCCCCCGGGAGATTCGCAGAGCTCTGAAAGAGCGAAATCCTCAACGCACCCAGGCTTCAGGTTTGGCCCGCATTCGCGCCACAGCAGCCTCTGCGCACCTCCGCAACCTCAACCCGATCCGAGTGCCATCTAAAAGCCAGAACGCGCCACAGCCCCGCAGAACACGAGAAAGGAGCCCCCACCCCGTGCACTGCTGCACAATATGTATTATAAAATCTATTTAACTAAATTTAGGAATAGTACTTGACTTTTAGGTTCGAGAGTTGCTTTATACTATAGGAAAATATGCCATGCTCTCGTTTCAAGCCGAACACGCACACTTCTCTTAATTCGCGTCGCAGTTACCGACCACTTTTTAGCCGGACAGACCTATCGGAGTCTAGAGATGCGGCACCCCCCAACGCCAACTATCACAACCACTCGCACACACCGTGCACCTAGAAAGGAGCCCCCAACCGCGTAACATTTTGTAACATTCCGTAACATTGCACCTTGCAGCGCGACAGAATCCCAACTCCCGCTCCACCTCGCGCCCTGCCAACCCCTGACAACAATTTTTCCCATATTGATGTACTTAGTTCGACACACGTAATCGCACCGGTGTATTGGACCAGACCAACCTTTTGGAGCATCCTTTCCATGAAACAATGCTGCCTGCTTCTGATCACACTCGCCTTCCTCAACGCGCTTTCCGCGTGGGCGGAGGACGAAGATCCTTACGTCACCTACATCAAGATCTCGAAGGATTTCAAACGCGTCACGCAGGATAAGAAGTTCGCCAAGGCACTGCCGGGCTGGACGGTCATGCCTTGGTACGCGGCCTGGCCCATCGGGCAAGACGACGCCTCCGGCCAGTGGTGCCTCGATCACGGTATCAATGGCTCGTTCGTCAACCGCGGCGAGACCGGCTACCTGGCATGGATCGACAAATTCAAACTCCGCTTCTACGCCGACCACACCGCCGGCAAGGGCGACCTGCATATCTGGGACGGCGGGCACGGCGACATCAAGCAACTCTCTGGCACCGGCGTTCGCGCCAAGCCCATGAACGACGCGATGATGACCAAGCTCAAGGGCGTGGTCAAAGGCTCCATCACCAATCTGAAGGACTCCCCCAATCGCGGCGCGTACGCCCTCGACGACGAAATTTCATGGGGCCACTTCAACAACCCCTGCATGTGGCGCGTCACCGACGACGCCGCCGCGTACCCCAAGTGGCTCGAAGAAATCTACGGCAAGGACAAGGCGCCCAAGCGCCCCAACTGGGTCAGCTACAACGACTTTTTCCCCAAGCTGCGCGAACTGGACATCGCCGGTTTCGACGCCAGTCCGCTGATGGACCAGTGGACCTTCAACGACGCCTACTTCAACAACTTCGTCGGTGATCTGGTCGAATACGCCAACACGCTCGACGGCGAGACGCCCTGCGGCTTTGTCGGCGGCCAGTTGCCCGATGCCTTCGGCGGCTTCGACTACGCGCGAGTCTGCCGCAAGATTCAGTTCATCGAATCCTACGGCGCCAACGAATACGTCCGCGGCATGAACCCCATGTGCCTCAACGCGGCCACGCTGTTCTACAACAACACCAACGACACCATCTGGCAGTCCTGGTCGCAGGTCGCGTCCGGCCAGCACGCGATGATCTGCTGGGTCGACGACAACTGGTGGCAGAGCGGCAAGCCCAAGCCATTCCTCGACGAAATGGCGCCGACCTGGAAGGAACTGACGCAGAAGATCGCGCCGCTCCTCAACGGCGCCGAACGCAGCCACGATGGCGTGGCGCTCTACTACAACCATCCCTCGATGCAGCTGGGCTGGATCATGGACGCCGAAGCGCACCGCAAGACCTGGCCCAACCGCAAGGCCGCCGATCCGGGCCTGGCCTGCTCGCTGCTGGTCCACAAAGCCTGGATGAACATGCTCCGCGACGAAGGCTACGCCTACAACTGGGTCAGCTACGCCGACGTGATCGAGAAGGGCATCCCGGCCGAATACAAGGTCCTGATCCTGACCCACACGCTCTGCCTTTCCGACGCCGAAGCGAAGAAGATCAAGGAATTCTGCACCAACGGTGGCACGGTCATCGCCGACTACCTCCCCGGCCTGTGGGACCAGCACGGCAAGGGCCGCGCCGAAGGCGGCGCGCTCGACGACATGTTCGGCGTCAAGCACGACCCGAAGATGAAGTCCGCCGACATCTTCGGTGGCGTACTCTGGGCCGAGACCGACCAGGACAGCAACTTCGGCAAGCCGGCGGAAGTACTCCTCACCAACGGAAACACCTGCATCAAGGACGCCTCGGGCTTCAACAAAGCCGTGCGCAAGATGGACGTCAACCACGTCAACAAATTCGGCAAAGGCACTGCCGTGCTGATGAATCTCTCGCCCCAGTGGTACGACGCGTACCGTCCGCACGGTTTCGCCGACGCCGGCAAGCGCAGCATCTTCATGAAGCACATCGCCGATGCCGGAATCAAATCCCCGGTCCGCATCAAAAACGCCGGCGAGAAGGAATTCGGCTACGAAATCATTCAGTGGAAAAAAGACGGCCGCACGTTGCTGTTCCTGCTCAGCAACGCCGAAACCTCGCACTCGTCGGAAGGCGGCGGCAACTCCAAAGGCCTGAAGACCGAGAAACTCCCCGTCACCCTGGAATTCGCCACTCCGGTGAAAAACTGTAAAGACGAACGTACCGGCAAGGACCTCGGCGCCGGCAAGGAAATCCAGGTCGAATGGAAAATGAACGAAGCCGTGGTGCTCTCGTATGAATAAGGAGGACGTAAACTAATATGAATGAAATGTGAATGATGAATGACGGCTTGCAAAATGGTGTCAAGGAGCAAGCGGCCGTATGCTTGCTCCTTGCTCAGCGCATCCCAACTGAAGGTGAATATGCTTCCTGCCGTGTTACATCGAATCCGCTTGCGCGAATGTCGAGAGCGTCACAGCAAGGAGCAGCATACAGCCGCTGCTCACAACTCTGCTCTCCGCGCTTGAAATCAATGCTGTAAAATTTCCGCACACAGCAGCGCACTCATCGTCTTGGCATCCCGAATCTTCCCCGACTTCACCGCCTTGCGTACTGCCCCCACGCTCATCCGCGCCAGTTCAATATGCTCGTCCTCGTCCTGTTCCGCGTAGTCCGCCTTCAAATCCCAGGCCTTAAACAGATGAATCAACTCATTGCAAAACCCCGGAGCCGCAAAGACCGCGCCCAGCTTCTTCCAGCGCTTGGCGGCGAATCCGGTCTCCTCGATCAACTCCCGCTTGGCGCAAAAGAGCGGCGCTTCGCCCTTCTCCAGCGTTCCGGCGGGGATCTCGAGCAGGAAATCGTTGACGGCCGGGCGGAACTGGCGGATCAGCAGCACGTTGCCGTCAGCGTCGAACGGCAGAATCGCCACGGCGCCCGGATGATAAATGGTATGCCGCTCAAACGAGCTGTTCTCCGGCCCGCGCCACGTCTGATGGCGGACTTCAAATACGCGGCTGCGCAGGACCGACTTTTCCTTCAGAATTTTGAACGGGGAACGGGCCATGAAGCTCTCCTGAATCGCGAATGGAAAATGGACTTGGAAAACCGTACGCTAGGCGGCTGTAAAATGCAAAACCGTACTGGTACCCAAGCGCAACCCGAACCGTCGGATGCAACCAACCATGCCTGATCGCGAAGTGCTCGAAACAGATGTGCTGATCGTCGGCGCCGGCCCCGCGGGCCTGGCGTGCGCCATTCATCTCCACGACGCGTGCGTCCAGCACAACAACCTGCACCCCGAACGCAAGTTCGACAAGCCGGTGATCTACGTGATCGAGAAAGGCGTCAGCGTCGGCGCGCACATCCTCTCCGGCGCGGTGATGGACCCCAGCGGTCTCGACGAACTGATCCCCGACTGGAAGCAGCAGGGCGCGCCGGTCCATCAGAAGGTTCACGAAGAAGAAATCCTGATGCTGACCCCCAAGCGCGCGATTCACCTGCCCTCGCCGCTGATCCCGCCCTACCTTCACAACAAGGGCAACTACATCATCTCGCTGGGCGAACTGACGATCTGGCTGGCCGAACAGGCCAAGAAGCGCGGCATCGAAATTCTCGAAGGCGTCCCCGGCGCGGAATTCGTCACCGCCGGTCAGCAGATCCTCGGCGTGCGCTGCGGCGACACGGGCGTCGGCAAGGACGGCAAGAACAAGTCCAACTTCCAGGCCGGCGCGGAAATTCGAGCCAAGGTCACGGTGCTGGCCGAAGGCGTCCGCGGCAGCCTCACCAAGCAGCTCACCAAGTACGCCAACCTCGACAACGACCGCAACCCTCAGATCTACGCGCTGGGCGTGAAGGAAATCTGGGAGATTCCCGAAGGCGCCTTCCCGGCCGGAAAAGTAATCCACACGCTCGGCTTCCCGCTGCAAAAGGGCCCGCTCGAAGGCTACTACCTTCAGGAGAAGGACCTCGGCGTCATGCATACGCCCATCGGCGTGGGCCTGACGGCGACCAGCAGTTTCGGCGGCAGCTGGATCTACGGCGTCGACCCCACGCACATCTCAATCGGCCTGGTGGTGGGACTCGACTACAAAGATCCGTACATCGACCCGCAGTACGAATTCAACCGCTTCAAGACGCATCCGTACATGCGCAAGCTCCTCGAAAAAGGCAAGCTGGTCAGCTACGGCGCGAAGGCGATCGCGGAAGGCGGCTACTACTCCATGCCGCGGTTCTACGGCGATGGATTCTGCATCGTCGGCGAGAGCGCCAGCTTCCTCAACGCCGCGCGGTTGAAGGGCGTGCATCTGGCCTTCAAGTCCGGCATGCTCGCCGCGAAAGCGATTCTCGAAGCGCTGGAAAAGAAAGACTTCAGCGCCCGGCAGCTCGGCCGCTACGAGGACTACTTCCAGACCAGCACAGCCAAGGACGAACTCTACCAGTATCGCAATTGGCGCCAGGGCTATGCCGAAGGCCTGGCCAGCGGCGCGGTCAACGACATGGCGCAGCGGCTGACCAAGGGCAAGGGCTTCTCCGATCCCTTGCGCATCAAGGCGGACTTCGAACTGACCGAACGCTTCGGCGTCCATCACCCGGACTTCCAGGGCCTGACGCGCTACATGCCCGACGGCAAGCTGACCTTCGACAAGGTCACGGACATCTTCAACTCCGGCACCAATCACGCCGAGGACCAGCCCTGCCATCTGAAGGTCCCGGACCTTGATCTGTGCGTCCAGCGCTGCACGGAGGAGTTCGGAAACCCCTGTCAGCACTTCTGTCCGGCTGGCGTCTACGAATGGATTCAGCCCACGAAAGTCGCCGACATCGGCATCCCCGACAAGGGCCACCTGATGATCAACCCCGGCAACTGCGTGCACTGCAAGACCTGCGACATTAAAGACCCGTACGAGAACATCACGTGGACAGTCCCCGAAGGAGGCGGTGGACCGCGGTACAATAAAATGTAAAAGCTGTAATTCCCGCTGGCAAAGTCTGCAAACGACCGAGGACTGTCCAACCGAGTCCTCGGACACTGTCCAGAATTCCAAACAGTTGTCACATTGTGCAAATTTCAAAATCAATCTTGTAAGAATTGTATATTATTGACTTTATAATTTTATTCTCAATTACCTCCGTTCGGCCAGCCACGTGCATTTAAGAGCTCCGTAAGAACGGAGATCGCGATGAAAAGACTCACCCTGATTGCCCTCACTCTCATCGCGCTGCTGACCGTCACTGTCTGGCACGACGCCCCCACTAACGCGGCCTCGCGCCTGACGGAAGACCTCGCAGATCTGTTCAAGTCCGCCGAACTGGTGGTTGCAGCCGAAGTGCTCGACCGCCAGGCCGCAGGATCCGGCGGAGAAGCCGTTCCGATGACGGCTGTCACTCTGAAAATTCAACACGTCTTCAAGGGATCCGGAACCGACACCGGTGATCTTGTGCGCGCCGAATACCTGGGTGGCAGCAGCGGCAGCGGAATGCAGACGATCGTCCCCGGCCAGCCCAATCTGGTACCGGGATCGCGGGTGGTGGTAATGCTTTCCAAGTTTGGGCGCACGCCGCATTGGCGTGTGATCGGCGGGGACGCGGGGGAGATCGACTTCGCGCTGAGCGATGACGGTCGCCCCCTTGTCCATCGCGCCAGTGGCGGCAAGTTCGACTTTTTCGTCGGTGATGCGCAGAGCCTCACGGGTTACCGCAGCGTCAGCGTTTCAGCGCTGAATGAAAATCAATTTATGCAACTTTTTGAAGCCATCGCCACAACTGGTCGTCCTGTCATTGAAACGCAGGCGGCAGTACTCAATGAAAAGTCCGTGAATTTCTCCGCGCCGGAGCCGAAACCGACATCGGATCTGGCGCGGAGCCAAGTAGAGCCTGTTGCGCCGATTGCCTCCGTCACCCTGAACGCAACGCCAGTCGAAACGTCCACCGGATTCTCACTGACGGGACGCCTCGTTGTCACCCTCCTGCTCACCTCCCTGGCCTGGCTCATCGGTCGTCGCTCGATCAGCAGCCTGCGAGAACTGCACGCCAAGCGCGGCTGATTTTCACCACAACAACCTCAAAATTTGCGCTGACGTTGTCCTCTACCCGTGTACAATCCGGGCAGTGCAACGCAGGATGGCCGCCGCATGGAACTGACCCTCGCATCCCTCTCCAATCTGTTCAGCGTCGATGCGCTGGTCATCGGCCTGATTGCGTTGTTGCTCTTCGGCAAGAATCTGCCCTCGGTGGCGCGCAACGTTGGGCGCACGATCGCTGAATTCAAGCGCGCCGCGAACGAAGCGACGTCGGAAATCAAACGCGAGATGGACGCCGCTGCGGTCGCCTCGGAATTCAGCGACCTGAAAAATACGCTGCGCCCCGATTACAATTCCGGAACGGCTTCCACCGCTACCAGCGCTCCAGACACCGTGACCCCCGGCCCACGCGTACAGCCCGCGCCGAATACCGTCAGCACCGCCAACTACACGCCCCGGCCCGCGCCGGCCAAAACGCCGGCGGTCTCCGCGGCGGCGGCGCTCGATACGTTCCGCATTGAAGTCAAGCCGCCCACCAAAATTCCGCCACCCATCGAACGCTCGTGAGAGCATTTTATAAGGAGTCCCGAAGTGAATCTTAAACCTATGCTGATTGCACTTGTGCCTATGCTCTGCTGCCTCCTTCAAGCCGCTGAAGTGAAAGAGAAGGAAGTCAAAGACGAGATCGATCCCGGCGCCGAGAAGGCGTTGAAGGCCGCCGGTTTCACCGAGATCCACGGAACGTGGAAAATGCCCAAGCCCAACATTTTCGAAACCACCGACGGATCGCTCGAATCTCCCAAAACCGACGGCACCCTCTCGTTCACCATTGCCACTGGCGCCAAGGGTACGCTCAACGCCTTTTGCCGGAACAGTTTTGAAGCCAAGGAATACGTGCTGCCCACCTCCAACAACATGACCACCCGGTTGACGTCCGTGACCGGTTTCGGCCTCGAATGGGACCCGCGCAAAATGATGGTCTACGGTCCGATTCAGATCGGCACGTCCGCCAAACCCAATTTCATTCCCGCCAAGCCGTCGGACCTGATCGTCAAGCCCGATGAGAAGACCCAAGTCAGCATCGCCGTCCATGACCTCGTCCTGAAGATCGAGATCAACGGCAAAACCGCCAAGAGCGGCAACTACAAGATCTCCAAAGACGGCCCGTTCAGCCTGAAGATCAAAGGCACCATGACGCTCGAATCGCCGTCGTTGAAAGATTGATGAATTAAAAATGGTGCCACGGATGCGCGGATGTTTGAGCGCCAGCTCAAATGTCCGTTCATCCGTGGCACCATTCATAACTCATCATTACGTTCTGATCTCAATTAAAGAACCCCTTCGCTGCCATCTTGGAAAAGTTCTGCGCCGACTGGCTCGCGCGCAACGCAGACTGGCTGAAGACCTGGAACGCCTTGCGGATTTCCGTCTGGGAATTGCCCGGAGTCAGGATCCATTCGTCGCTGATGCCCATGCTCTTGAAGATGCTTTTGAAACATGTCGAGCCATCGTCGATGCCCATCGCGGCGACGATGTGCTGCTCGGTCTTCAGCATGTCGCGCACAATCTGCGCGACGGTCTTGGCGGTCGCTTGTTGTGAACCGGCGTCCGCGCCGTCGGTGATGATCAGCGTCACGGTGCGCACCGCGACGCCGTTGTCGGAGAACTGCTGCGCTTTCGCCAGCACCGTGCCAAGCAGTACCACCGTCTGATCGAACAGCGGCGTTCCCAGGCTCGGGTTGTAGTTCTTCTTGTCCAATCGGACGCTCTGGTCGAGCGGACAGTACGGAAACAGGACGTGTCCGTTGAGGTACCGCGTGTGCGCCAGCACACCGCTCTTCTGCTTCGAGGAGGCCAGCGCGTCGAGCACGAGATTGTGGCCGTCGCGTACGACCTGCGCATTGCCGCTTGAGCGGATCGAGCCGGAATCGTCGGGCATCATCGTAACGAGGATGACTTCGCTGCTCTGAACATTGTCGACTGGCGTGCCGAGGCCCGCCTGAATCTGCGCGCCGATGTCGACGACGCTCAAGGCTTGCGCGGCTTCCGTCGAAAGCGTGCCGTCCTGCTGCGCGGTCTGGAAGAGTTGGGTGATGTCGGGGTTCTGGTTCATGGGTAGTGCTCCTTTTTTGTAGTCCGGACGTCCCGCCCGGTCGTATTGGAAAATCTCAATGTCACATTCACGACAACGGTTCTTGAAAGAACATATTCCGTCCGTCGGACCGGGCAGGATGCCCGGACTACGGAACAGCGAGGTCCGGCCAGCGTTCCACCGGATCTGTCGACTTGACGATATGCATGCCCGCTTTGGCGAAGCGCTGGAACGCGTCGTTGGCGGCGTCGGTGTAATCGATCACGCCTGGCACCACGACTGGGGAGGTGCAGTCTTCAAGCAGATAAACTTTCTTCGCGAGTTGCGGGTCCTGCGCGAGGATCTCCGTGAGCAGATCGTCGATGGTCCAGGCCACGCAGTGGCTCTTGGCTTGTCCGGCGATCACCACGGCGTCGAAGTCGAGCAGCTTCTTGATGAAGCGCGTGTTCTTCTGCGCGATCGCGCGGCCATCGGGGCCGTCGAGAACTTCCGGGCGCAGCACCGAGTAGTTTTCCGTCAGCGGGTTGCCGCCTTTGATTTCAAATCCGGTCTGGCTGTGCCGCGCCGCCGCGTGGAAGAAACAGGCCTCTTCCACCGCCGGAACCAGCGCATGACCGATGCCGCCGAGCAACGCGTGATACGGCCAGATCGTCAGCGGGTACTTCCCGGCCTTGCTCAGCGTGGTGACGTAGTGCAGAGCGAATTGTTGCAGCGCGACGTAATTTCCGCCCGCGATGCTCTTAGCGATGGCCGGATTGACCTTCCACTTTCCTTTCTGCACATCTTCCAGGGCGACGCTGGTGAACGGCGCGGGATGGCCGCCGTCATCGTCGATCCAGAAGATCGGGTGGAAGATCTGCATGGCGGTGTGCGTGTCCATGGTCGGATCGATTTCGGTGATCCGCGCGAGGTTGCGGTAGATGAACTCGCAGATGCGGACGTTATCGTCGACGGCGCCGGTGCCCGAACGGCCGCCGACAAAGAGTTCAAAGTCCGGCATGCAGAATGTGTTTTGAACGTCGATCAGCATCAGGCAGATGCGCGGGTTGTCGCGCGCCGCCGGTGGGATGGCGTACTTCTTCGACCACTCTTCGGCTTCGGCGGCGCGCTGTTGGTACGGCACGCGCCAGATTTTGCCGACGAGCTTCTTGTCGAAGTACGGCGGGAGTGCGGGTGGAGCGAGTTTGGGAGCGACCATGGTGTTTCTCCTTTCATGAGAAAGTTAAGAAAAGGCGAGCAGTTGAATCTCGTGTTTCGTCGCGCAGACCAGTCCGTGCGGCGAGGCCAGCAGTTCGGAATCCGCATCGACGAACGGTTCCGTGTCGGGAAATTCGCGGTCCAGGGCGATCGTGCCGCCGGCCAGTTTCAGGCGGACGACGCCGGCGTCGGTCGGTGCGAAGAGGAACTCCCCCGCCCCGCACTTACCGCGAATGTGGGCCAGCCAGCTTCCGTCGCCGGCTTCCGCCTCGGCCGTGGCGAGAATCGCGCCGCTGGAATCCAGAACCGTGCACTGGTTGCGGTGTCGTCCGTTCTCCTGCGCGGCAGTGAAGAACCAGGCGCGGTTGCCGGCGAAGACGCAGTGAGCGTCGATCAATTCCCCACGCAGGCGCGGCAGCTTGACGCGGTCGTTGATGCCGCGCTGGTTGGCGTCGAAGACGAACGCGACGCTCAGCCGCTCGGCGCGGTAGAAGCCGAATCCAAATTGATCGCCCACCCAGAAGACAGTCCGCTCGGGCAGCACGTCGCCGATGTATTCCGGCCCGAGCGTTCCGTCGCGGAAGAGCTGTCCACCCAGCGCCCAGTAGCAGTGCCGCGCGTTGACGTCGAACATGGGCAGATGGCGGAACGCATCGGTGCTCTGCCGGCGCAGCGGCTTGCCGGTTTCGAGCACCGCGAACTGGCCGTCGCGTCCCAGCACCGTCGCCTGCTTCACAATCCGGTAGCGCAATCCCGGTGCGAGGGGCCCGCCGCTGACGGTCGATCCGTCTTCGCGCTTGAAGGCGTTGTTTTCATGGTAAAGCCAGCGCGGCTGTCCCCGGTCGAGCGCCACATGCAGGATCACGCCGGGAGTCTTGAACACGCGCGTGGCGGTGACGGTTCCACGCACGCGCGTGACGGACTTGATCGCGGCGGGGGCGGTGTGAACGCAATGCGGGCAGATGCGGCGCGCGTGTTCCGTGCCGCAGACCGGGCACACCGACCACTCCATGGCATCGAGCACACGCTCCGGAACTTCGCCGCGCTGGTCCTGTTCGAAGACGCGGTGGAAAAAGTCGAGCACCTCGTCGGGGAGGATCGAAAAGTGGAGCGCCGGCTTGGGGTAGACGACTTCCGGATTGAAGACCGTAATGCGTTGCAGCGGCCGCTCGTCATGCAGCATTCGCCGTGTGGGATCCTTCGGCTTATAGATGCCGCCGTACGGATGGACGTAGAGCAGCGACTGCATCAGCATCACCGCGAACGCGTACCAGTCCGATTCGCGGTTGTGTGGCTGCATCAAGTCGAGGCTCTTGGCGTTCTGCGCGCAGAGGGCCGGGTCGACGAACTTCACCGTGAACATCGGGCAAAGAAACGCGCCGAACTGGAAGCTGTCGGCGTCGATCAGGTGCGCTTTCTGCCCGGCGACGAGCACGTTCAGATCGTTGAAGTCGCCGATCACCACGCCGCCGCGGTGGAGCGCGCGGACGCTGGCGTGCAGATCGCGCAAAATCTCGACCACGGCGCCCGGCTTGATGCCGGCCGTCTGGCGGAATCCGCGTTCGCTGTAGCGCAGGAGCGGCTCGGCGCCGGCGACCAGTTTCATGGAGTACCCGGCGATGCGCCCGGTGCTCGCATCGGTCGCGAGCTGATCGGGAACGACGACGCGCTCCGGCAGCTGCTTCGGGAAAAGCGGAAGCTTGCGCTGGTTCATGTCGAGACGCTGCTGCGCGGCGGCCTGCTGATCGGGGAAGCCGTCGAAGTCGGGATGATCGGGCTGCTTGTACAGTTTCAGCGCGGTGCCCTGGCCGAGATCGAAGACGTCGGCTTCGCCGCCTTTGCCGAAGGCCTTGGCCGGATCGAGCGCGATCTTTTTTCCAGCGAGGAGGATTTTCATGGCTGCACCGCCTCTCCGCCGATGCGCCGCGCGACGATCAGTGTCGTGTCATCGCGCAGGAGCGCCGGGATGCGCTGCACAGCCCGTGTGGTCCAGTCGGGGAGCGTCGCGGGCCGGTTGACCAGCGCGAGCTTGCGGCGGATGGCATCGGCATTTTTGAAATACCGCTCATCCTGCCAGAACTGGCTTAAAGGCCCGGCGAGTTCCGTGCGCCCGGGCAGAAACTTCGCGGCGATGTCCGTCCAGTCTCCGGCGCCATCGGTGCCGACCAGGAGTGAACGAACATCGCTCGTCGCGATGCGGTGGTGGAGCGTAAACTTGGGTGCTCGCTCGGCGCTGCGGCAGAGGCCGTAGGCCACGTACGGGGGTTCGTTGCCGGGAAACGGCCCGATGCGCAGGGCATCGCCGTTGAGCACCAGCAGTCCGTCGCCGAGCGAGTAGAGCACCGTGTACGTCGGCGTGATCAGCGCGCCGACGATGGTGAAGAGGACATCGGTGAGCGCTTCGTTTTTCGGACCTGAGACGCTGAGCACCAGGCTGCGCAACCGCCGCAGCAAGCGTTGGCGTACGCGTTCCAGAAGTGCTTGCGCCGTTTCGTTGGAATTCAGTGCGGCCGGGTCTTTGAGCATGTACTTCAGGAGCAGTTCGCCGGTCCAGCGCGCGCCGAGCCACGCGCCGATTTCGCTGTGGGCGCTGCTCCCGCAGCCGTCGCAGACGACAAGTGCGGTAACTTGATCGCGCGTGGCGATGTGGAGGGCATCCTGATTCCCGCGCCCGCACTGCGCATGGTCGCGGCCGGTGACCGATCCTGCGGCGATGGCGAAGTGCGTGGTCACGGTTGGCGTCCTCCAGTTATTAGTGTTAACCGAACACTATCTACAGTCTTAGTGTACACTATACACTTATAGAAAATCAAACGGTCGCTCTGTTTTTCTGTGCACCAAATGGCTAAAGCTGGAGAGGGACGGCGTTTAAGCGGAGATATTTTCGTTCATAAAAAGTGAGGCAGGCCACCAGGGCCTGCCTCACGTGATTCGCTGATAACTACGACACACGGTCCGTTAAATGAAAAATGACCAATGACCAATGACCGATGACCACTGACCAATGACTCCGTCTTAGATCTGCGCGCCCTTGGCCGAAATGGTGCCCGCGGGAACCGGCGTGCTCGGGGCAGCGGCCTTGCCGCCACCGAACTTGCGGTACCACCAGATCATCAACGGCGCGGCGATGAAGATGGAGCTGTACGTTCCCACCGAGAACCCAACCAGCAGCGTGTACGCCATGCCGCGGATCGTCGGGCCGCCGAAAATCAGCAAGCTCGCGTCGGCCAGCAGCACCGTCAAGCTGGTGAGAATCGTGCGGCTCAGCGTCGCGTTGACCGCTTCGTTCACGATTTCCTCGTAGGTTCGAGTCGGATGCGCCAGCTTCACTTCGCGGATACGGTCGAAGACCACGATCGTATCGTTGACGCTGAAGCCGGTGATGGTAAGGAGCGCCGCGACGATGTTCAGGTCGATGCGGATCTGGAAGCCCGTGATCGGCGCGAGCATGTGCAGCAGCACCACGCCGCCCGTCGCGATCACCGTGTCGTGGATCAGCGCCACAATCGCGCCAAAACCCCACGCCCCGGAGAACTCGAAGCGGAACCAGATGTAGATAAACACGGCTGTGTTGGCCAGGATCAGGGCCAGCAGAGCCTGCTTCCACATTTCGCCGGCGACCTGCGCGCCGAACGCGTCCTTGCGGCTGATCGCACCGTCGGCGCGGTCGGCGATCTTGGTGGCGGCGACCAGCGTAACAACTTTCGCTTTCACCGCTGGATCGACCGGCACCGGTCCCAGTTCGACCAGGTAGTAGCCGTTGTCGGTCTTCGCGTCGGCCGCCTTCAATACATCCAGCGACGGCTTGATTTCCAGATTGCCCGGATCGGCGGCTGCAGCGGCAATCGCGGCGTTGACGCGCGCCTTGGCGTCTTCGGCCTTCAGACCGCTGGCCTGATTCAAGCGCACGTCGATGTTCTTCTCCGTCACCGTCACGGCATCGGGTTCGAGATCGGCCTTGAACTGTTCGATCAAGTCCTTGCTCAGTTCTTCGATCACGTCGGGATTGGTGATGCGCGTCGTCACCGTGTAGCTGCGGAACTTGTCCTTGGTGCCGGTTTCCGGCTGGCCGAACGACTGCACCTGCAGTTCCACGCCCTCCGTGCCCAGCGCCGCGGCTTGCTTGGTTTTCAATTGCTGCGCGACCTTGGTTTCGACAGTCTTGCGCACTTCATCCTGGTTCTGCGATTTGCCTTGAGCAAAGTTGAACTGGATGCGCGTGCCGCCGGTGAAATCGACGTCGTAAAGATCCTTCTGATCGACCGCGAAGAGAATGATCGATCCCAGAGCCAGCGCGCCGGTGATCGCCATCCAGATCTTGCGCTGGCCCATGAAGTCGATGTTCGTGGCCTTGAAGAACTGCATCATGTTCAGGCTCGGCACCGCGTCGCGGCTGACCAGCCAGTCCATGATCAACCAGTTGAGCCACAGATTGCAGAACAGCGTCGTCAGAATTCCGACCGACAGCGACACCGCGAATCCGCGCACCGGGCCCGTACCGAGATAGTAGAGAATGATCGACGAGATCAACGTCGTGGAATGACAGTCGATGATGGTCAGGAAGGCGCGGTCGAAACCGTGGGTGACGGCTTGTCGCAGAGACCGCCCACGCGCCAATTCTTCGCGCAGACGCTCGATGATCAGCACGTTGGCGTCCACGGCCATGCCCAGCGTCAGCACGATTCCAGCGATGCCCGGCAGTGTCAGCGTGGCTTTGAAGAAGCCCATCGCGCCCAGCAACATCGGGAGATTCAGCAGCATGCAGAAGCTCGCCACCAAACCCGAGAAACGGTAATAGATGAGCATGAAGACGATGACGACGCCGGTACCGATCACCGTGGCCAGCATGCCGCTGCTGATCTGTTCCTGGCCGAGGCTGGGACCGACCTGGATTTCACTTTCCGGCTTCACTTCAGCCGGGAGCGAGCCGGCCGTGAGCACGGCGGCCAGTTCTTCGGCTTCCTTCTGGGTAAAGCTGCCGCTGATGCGACATTCACTGTTGATCTGTTCCTGAATCGTCGGCGCGGACTTGGCTTCGTCGTCGAGGACGATGGCCATGCGCTTCTTGATGCTGCGCTGCGTGAGCTGACCGAATTCCACGCCGCCGGTGGCATCGAAGCTCAAGCCGATTTCCCAGCTCGAACTTTCGTGGCTCGGGCGCGCCACGGCCAGCGCCACGTGGGAGCCGTCCATGTCGGGCACGCGCTTGACGTAAATCTTTTCTTCGGACTTTTCGCCGCTGATGGTCTTCTTGTTCTCGATGATCTTTTCTTCGTACTGGCCGTCGGGAGAAACCTTGGGCTTGGTCGTGCTCTGCTGGACCTGCTGGATAATGGTCTGGTCGTCGGTGGCGATGTGGAAGGCGAGGCGGCCGCGGGTCTGGATCGCCTGCTTGATGCGTTCGACTTCCTGCGGCGTGGCCTTGGGCAACTGGATGCGCAGGCGTTCGCGGGCGCTACCGAGCGTGGTGACGGGAATGCCCTTCGTGCCGGTCGGATCGATGCGGCGGCGGACGACTTCAGCGGCCTTTTCCGGCGCGGTCTTGATGCCCTGCTCCAGATTTGCGATCTGCGACGAGAGATTCTTGGTTTCCTTGGACTCGGAATCCTTCGCCCGTTCGGCAGTCAACCGTTCATTCGTGCGCGCAATGTTTTCCTTGGCGCGCGTGTAGTCGAGTCGGTAGATCAGCTCCGTTCCGCCGGCGAGGTCGATGCCCATCGGGTACTTGCCTTCTTGAAAGAGGAAGGCGAAGTAGGCGCCGAGCACGGCGATGAGGAAGAGCGCAAAGTTGATGCGGCCGGCAAAGCGATTGAAGAAGCCGCGCGATGCCCGGATCAGGATCGCGAAAATCAGGAACAGGCCGAAGAGAAAACCCAGGCCCAGCAGGGTCGATCCGAAATGGTAGAAGCCGTACGACATACCGCTGTAGAGCGCCGTGGCGATGGCAAAAATGCCGATCGCAACAGGCAACAGCGCGCTGAAAGTGCCTTCCATGTGACGTCACCTCGTTCTAAATGCTGCACCGCGTCAGCACAGGCGGACGGCGGCAGCAGAGCCAAAATTCGAACATCAGCAGCAAATGGCCGCCGATTTTTGTGTGTGAGTGTCGCCGCGGATGAGCTCCAGGCTCGTGCGGCAGGAGTTGAGCCTAGATGTACGGCGGAGCGCGCCCGGCTTTGATCGGCGCCTGGTGCGAGGAGACAACTGCAGTGTTCGGAACGTCGGTGCTGCTTGCGTGGATCCACGTGGGTGAGACCAGCGGCGTCGCGGCGGGAACGTCGGCCACCGGCAGGTCGATCTGCGCCGCCGATTCCCAATGGCCGCTGAGCGGCTGCACGATCTTCGCGGACTTCTCCGGCGCGGACTGCGAATGCGTCTGCTGCTTCGGCTTTGAAGAGGTGTCTTCCGGCTTTGGCGCCAGATCGATGGCGCTGATTTCCAGCTCGAAGTCGCCGGTCCGGTTTTCCGGCGTGGCGGAGTCGACGCGAACCACTTTGACGGTCTGCGAGAACGGCCCAGCGGCGGCCGTCAGCAGCGACATCAACGCCGCGACCGCGGAGAACAGCGGAATGGCGCGGCCAGTAGTCTTGGCGTCGGACTGCTTCACTTCCTGGATTCCTTCGTTTCCTCGACCAGGACCTGGTCGATCGCGCTGCGCCGCACGCGCATCTTGACTTCCTTCTTCTGATCGACCATCAGCGTGATGTCTTCGCCGTCGATGTCGACGATCGTGCCGTACATGCCGAAGATCGTGACGACTTTATCGCTCTTTTTCAGCGAGGAGGTGAGTGCTTCTTTTTCCTTCTGACGTTTCTTTTCCGGGCGGACGATGAACAGCCAGAACAAGATCGCCATCGAACCGAACATCAGCAGCATGCCTGGATCGAACGGCGAGCCAGCTCCCTGTCCGGCGCCGCCTGTGCCTGTGCCCGTTCCGGTGCCAGTCGCGGGGCTGGGTGTGCCTTGTGTTGCGGTGGTGTTGTTTGAATCTGCCACGGTCTGTAGTCGATCCTTTATGCGTTACGCGTCGTCGGCCTCGTCGCCATCGGGTTCAGATGCGGCATTCCAGCGCGCCATGAAATCCGAACTGTATTGCGAAAACCGCTGCTCCCGAATGGCCTCTCGTATTCCTTTCATGAGATTGAAATAGAAGGCCAAGTTGTGAAGAGAGACCAAGATAGCCGCGTTCAATTCACGGGCAAGCGACAAATGCCTGAGGAAGCCCCGCCCGTAATTGGTGCAGGTATAGCAATTGCAGTTGGGATCGAGCGGCGACGGGTCGTCGCTGTGCTTGGTGTTCTTCACGCGCACGCGGCCGACGGAGGTGAACGCCAGCCCGTTGCGCCCGTTGCGCGTCGGGATGGTGCAGTCGAAGAGATCGATGCCGTGCGCGACCGCGTGGAGGATATCGGCCGGCGTGCCCATGCCCATCAGGTAGCGCGGCCGTTCGGCCGGCATTTTCGGCGCGGTAAAGGCGATGCCGCGGTGCGTGTCCTCGATGGTTTCGCCGACGCAGAATCCGCCGAGCGCCAACCCCGCGAAGGGGATCGCCGCCGTGGCTTCCAGCGAGCGCTGCCGTTCCTGTTCGTTGAAACCGCCCTGCACGATGCCGAAGAGATTGACGTGCGGCGGCGCGACGTCTTTCCAGCGCGTGTACGAGCGCTGCGCCCAGCGTACGCTGCGGTCGACAGCGCCGCTGAGTTCCGCCGGCGTGCACGGAAAAGCCGGACACTCATCGAGCACCATCGCGATATCCGGCCCGAGCGCGCATTGAATGTCGACCACGGCTTCCGGCGAGAACAGGCGCATCAGGCCGTCGACCGGGCTGGCGAAGAGCGCACCTTCGTCGGTGATTTTGCGCAGACCGGGCAGCGAGAAGATCTGGAAGCCGCCGGAGTCGGTGAGAATCGGCCCGGGCCAGCCGCAGAACTTATGCAGCCCACCCAGGCGCTTCACGCGCTCCTCACCCGGCCGCCAGGCGAGATGGAAGGCGTTCATCAGCAGCACTTGTCCGCCGTGCTCGAGCACGTCCTTGGGGGTGACGCCCTTTGGCGCGCCCAACGTGCCGACGGTCATGAAGCTGGGCGTATCGATCGTGCCATGGTCGGTGGTGATGACGCCGGAACGGGCGAGCTTGTCGTGGTGGGTGATGTTGATTTTCAGCATGAAGCGTGACTGCTTCTTTCAGAAAAGACGCGCGCCGGTGCGGCGCGCGTGGATTTAACGATTTCAAAATAGTGGCGCAATGCTCACACCGTCATGATCTCTTTCGATTTCTTCTCGAAGTTCGCGTCCAATTCGCTTTCGTATTTCTTGGTCAGATCGTTGACGTCCGTTTCGGCCTTCTTCTCCGCGTCTTCGCCGACGCCGGCCTTGCCCTTGAGCTCCTTGAGGCCCTTCAGCGCATCGTGGCGGATATTGCGGACGGTGACTTTGTGCTGCTCGAGGCGTTCCTTGATGATCTTGACCTGCTTCTTGCGATTCTCTTCGCTCATCGGCGGAAAATTCAGGCGGATGATCTTACCGTCGTTCATGGGCGTCAGGCCGAGGTTCGCGGCGTTGATCGCTTTTTCAATTTCCTTGATCGTCTTCGGGTCGAAGGGCTTGATCACCAGCATGCGCGCGTCGGCTTTGCTGGTCAGCGCCACGCTCTTCAAGTTCACCACGCCGCCGTAGGCTGGGATGTCGACGAGAATGTGTTCGACCATCTCCGGGCTGGCCTGGCCCGAGCGGACGCTCTTGAGGTGCGCGTCGTAATCGGCGACGCATTTGATCATGCGGTCTTCGCTTTCGAGCAGAATTTCATCAATATCCATGTCCGGCGCTCCCCTGCCTCGATCGTGTTCTCTACTGTTCAACGGCTCTCGTGTTCCACTGCTCCGTCGTTGGTGGCCCCTGGCTCTGAGATCCGCACGTCACAGCATCGCTTTGGGGACGGACCGTGAAATGCAGGTCAGAGTCAGGCGCCACGCACGTACTTGAAAATCGACTCGTTACTCTCCTTCGGCGCAGACCATCGTGCCGATATTCTCGCCCATCACTGCGCGGCGGATGTTGCCCTGTTCCTTGAGGCTGAAAACCAGGATCGGCAGCTTGTTGTCCATGCACAGGGAGATGGCGGTCGTGTCCATCACGCCCAGGCGGTCGCGCAGTACCTGCATGTAGTTGAGCTTGTCGTATTTCTTTGCGTTGGGATTCTTGGCCGGATCGGAATCGAAGACGCCGGCGACCTTCGTCGCCTTCATCAGGATCTCCGCCTTGATCTCCATCGCGCGCAGCGCCGCGGTCGTATCGGTGGTGAAGTACGGGTTGCCGGTGCCGCCGGCGAGAATCACGACGCGCTTGAGTTCCAGATGGCGCAGCGCGCGGCGGCGGATGTACGGTTCGCAGACTTCTTCGGCCTTGATCGCCGACATCACGCGCGTTTCCGCGCCCATGCTCTCCAGCGCGTCCTGCAGCGCCAGGGCGTTCATGATGGTCGCCAGCATGCCCATGTAATCGGCCGTGGCGCGGTGGAGCAGTTCGCTGCCTTTGCTCGCCGCATCGCCGCGGATGATGTTGCCGCCGCCGATGACGACCGCGATTTCAACGCGGTCTTTGAGTTCCACGATCTGTTCGCAGAGCACCTGAATCTGCGCCGGGTCGATGCCCTTGCCGGAATCGCCGCCGAGCATTTCGCCGGACAGCTTCAAAATGATGCGCTTGTACCGCGGCACCCGGTCGTCGTTGACCGCCGGAGTGAACCCCGACGACGGCGGCTTGGGGCGGTTGATGTCGATCGAGCCGACGGGTTTTTTCTTGCTGATGCTCGAGTCGTGGTTGTCCGCAGTACTCGACATGGAATCGGCTCTCGGATTGTTAAATTCGGCTGGATAAGACTGAGGACTGAGAGCGCCAGGATCGGCGCTTCTCAGTCCTCATTACCTTACTCTTCAAACGTCCAGCGTCAAACGACTCCGACTTCGAACCGCACGAATCGCTTCACCGTTGCGCCGTTGTCCTTCAGGATCTGCGCGACCGTCTTGGCGCCGTCCTTGTAGTACGGCTGATCGGGCAGCACGAGCGTTGAGTAGAACTTGGTGACCTGGCCGGCGACGATCTTGGCCATGATCTCCGGCGGCTTGTTGGCGTTCTTGGGATCGGCCTTCAAGCGTTCCGTCGCGATGTCCTGCTCCTTCTTGATCAGCTCCGGATTCACTTCTTCGCGGGTGAGGCAATTGGGCTTGGCGAAGACGATATGCATGGAGATATCCTTGCCCAGCGCCTGCGCCTTTTCGCCGGTGACGCCTTCGAGTTCCACCACGGCGCCCTGCTTGTTGTCGTGATGAATGTAGAAGCCGATTTCACCGTCGAAGCGGACGACGCGCTTGAGGCTGATGTTCTCACCGATCTTGCCGGCCAGCGACTTGACCACATCGGTGACGGGCTGGCCGTTGAGCGTCATGGCGCTCAGCTTTTCGGCCGAATCGATCTTGTTGGCGTCGGCCATTTCGACCAGCGAGTTCAGCAGCGTCGTGAATTCCGGGTTCTTCGCCACGAAATCCGTGTTGGCCGTCATTTCGACAACCGTCAGCGTCTTGCCACCGTTGGAGACCTTGTGTCCCAGCAAGCCTTCTGCGGCCGCGCGCTCGGCCATCGAGCCGCCCTTGTCGAGGCTCTTCTTGCGCAGCCAGCCTTCGGCCGCGTCGAGCCACGGGCTTTCGCCCCTGCCGCCGAATTCCGCCTGCGTTTCGGTCAGCGCCTTTTTGCAATCCATCAGCCGCGCGCCGGATTTCTCACGGAGTTTTCCAACCAATGCGGCGTTAATGTCGCTCATTCTCATCTCTCCTTCGATCAGATCAGCTCTTGGCTCTTAGCTCTTGGCTCTTGGTCCTGTCAGGCGATGGATACGTCCAACCCGGCAGGACCAAGAGCCAAGTGCAAAGAGCCGAGAGCCAAAGCCCTCACGCGCCCGCATCCCGGACGCGCATTGTTAGTATAATGGGAGCGCCTCGGCGCAACAAACGCCGAGGCGCGAAGATTAATTGTACTGCTGACGCGCTGCTTGCTTACTTTCCGCCGGTGGGCGTGGCCGGAGCGCCTTCCTTGGGCTGATGCGCGACGAACGGCGCGGAACCGCCGCCGGACTTGCGCTTGTTGGAGCCTTCCAGGCAGCCGTCGGCAACCTTCGCCACGACCAGGTCGATCGAGCGGATGGCGTCATCGTTGGCCGGAATCGGCAGGTCGATCAGCGTCGGATCGGCATCGGTGTCGAGCATCGCGATGACCGGAATCGCCAGGCGGCGGGCTTCCATGACCGCGTTGTGTTCCAGGCGCGGATCGATGATGAACAGCGCGCCGGGCAGCTTCTGCATCGTGCGGATGCCGTCCAAGTTGCGCTTGATCTTGCGCTTTTCGCGGTTGAGCGAGCTCTGCATCTTCTTCGAGTAGGTATTGATTTCGCCGGTGGCGTCGAAGCCTTCCAGTTCGATCAAGCGGCTGACGCGCTTGCGGATCGTTTCGAGATTGGTCATCGAACCGCCCAGCCAGCGTTCCGCGACGTACGGCATGCCGCAGCGCTGCGCGTGCATCGTGACGATTTCGCGCGCCTGGCGCTTGGTGCCGACGAACAGCACCTGCTTGCCTTCGCCCACAATCTTGCTGCAGTAGTGGTAGGCAGCGACGATGCCGCGGACGGTTTCGCGCAGGTTGATGATGTGAATCTTGTTCTTCTTCCCAAGAATGTACGGCTCCATCTTGGGATTCCAGCGGCTGGTGCGATGTCCGAAATGAGCACCCGTGGCCAGCAGGTCCTTGGCATTGATAATGGGCATTGCGGTGAAAACTCCTTCTGGATTCCGCCGCGGCATTTTTCAGCCGGTGGGAATCCTCTTGCGCGCCGCTGTCTCGATTCAGCCGAACTCGTTCCGGCCGGGGTGTTCAGTGCACAGCCCCACTTCGATCGATGCCGCGAATTGCGCCGTTCTGAGGTAACACTTGGGCTCGAAAAGCAAAGGCCTCCGCCCGAGCCCGACGACGGAAGCGTGGATAACCTAACGGATTAGAATAGATTGTCCAGAGACGGGACCAATTTCCATCTTTCGTGCTGTCCTTTCCATCAGCTATCACAACGCCTGTAGTTCCCTTCCGAATCTCGCCGCGCCACCGGAAATCGGTCGATATACGCTCACGTCCACGCCCTCAAATGCCGATGCAAGACTTGTTACGCCAATGATTTAGAACTGTGAATGCACATTGGCCCTGCACTCGCTTCTCCACTGATACTGAATACTGCCACGGATGAATCGTTAGAGATACAGGGCAGTAGTGAGATTGCAGCATCTGAAACAGAAGATAAGGGAGGGTTGAAATCATGAACACCAAAGGCATGTTCCTGGGGCTCGGCGCGTTGGTACTGGTTGGAGTGGCCGGCTTCTTCCTCTACTCGCGTTCGCAAACGGCCACAGGCCCGACGCCGGACGTCGTGGGCCTTGCCCAGAGCGGCGCGACGGAGACACAGTTGATCGACGCCGTGGAAAAGGCGAAGGCGACCAAGCACCTCACGTCTGACGATGTGATCGCGCTCCACAAGGCCCACGTCTCCGACCAAGTGATCATCTCGCTGATTCAGAAGAACTCAGCGAAGGAGATGGCGACGAAGTAGCGTTGTAGTTTTACTTATGGCCAATTGGCCAGGTGGTTAAAAGCCAGCATGGGGACCATAGTCCCCATGCTGGCTTATTTAATCGGCGATTGTACTCCACTTGTCGCACGTAACTCGTTGTGGTTGAATGTTAATTCCAATCACACAAGGAGTTCGCGCGTGGCTGATCCCATTCCAGAAAAGAAATCGTCGTTTGGCTGCTTGAAGATCCTGGCGATCGTCGCGGGCATTTTTGCGATCCTGCTGATCATCTTTGGCATTCTCGTCTGGCAGACGATCTCGTGGTTCAAGAACGCGGCAGAGCCGACCATCGCCACGTACGCACCGCTGAATTTGAGCGAAGGCGAGAAGGAAGACGTTGACCGCATCATCATGAAGGTCTCGACGGCGCAGGCCAACAAGGCGATTGTCGACGAATACGTCACCCCCGAAGTCTTCAACGGCGTGATGGAGAAAATCATCGCCGAGGACAAGAAGAAAAATAAGAGCAAGGCCAACGACACAGTCGTCTTCCGCGGCGGATTCCACGACAACGACTACGAAGTCAAGTTCTCGTCGTCGGTCAAGGAAGCTGGATCCACCACGCCGCAGTACGTCAACATCGACCTGTTCTTCGATTGCGAAATGGACGAAGGACGCTTCACCAAGCTGGACGTCAAGCAGGTGATCATGCACGACCGGCCGGTGCCGTTCTTCGCGCGGTTATACTTGAGCACCGTGACCAAGGCGCTGGAGCAGACCGGCAAGGCGCCGCCCGCGGCATCAGGAACACAGCAGAATCCGTTCGAAGATCTGAAAGTCATCAAGCTGCTGAAACGCGAAGGCAACAAAATCCACGTGATCCTCGACGGCGCAAAGATGAAGCCGCCGGCGCCGGCGGCGACTCATAGTTCCAAGAAGCCCGCACCCACTACGGAAGACGCCAATGCCGAAGAGAAGACCGACGAGCCCATGACTGAAGAACCGAAGGCCGAAGACGAGGAAGAGCCGGCGGTGAAGGCCGAGAAGCCGGTTAAGAAAAAGCTGAAGCCGAAAAATGAGTAGGGACGGACAGTTTTGAGTTCTTCGTTCTGAATTACTGTCGCCGCGAAGTTAATTCAAAACTCAAAATTCAAAACTGCCGGAACACGATGGCCGCGATACGAGGATGATACTTTGCGCTTTGGAATGCATCTGAGTTTCAAGGACGGACCGGCGTTCGCGAAGAACATCGGCTGCCAGGCGCTGCAGGTGTTCTGCGGCAATCCGCGCGGCTGGCAGAAGTCGCCGCTCGATCCGCAGTTCGTTGAACAATTCCGAGCGGGGCTGACGGCAAACAGCATCGATCCGCTCGTCGTCCACGCCACGTACCTGATTAATCCCGCTTCGAACGTCGAGAAATTTTATCAGCTCTCCTCGGAGAGCATCGTCACCGAACTGCAGCGCGCGGCACAGATCGGCGCGAAGTATTACGTGCTCCACATCGGCAACCACGGCGGCGCGGGTCCGGTGATCGGCCGCACGCGCGTGGCCAAGTGCATGCAGCACGCGGCATCAATGGTGCCCGGCGGCCCTGAGATTCTCTTCGAGAACACGTCCGGTTCCGGCACGACGCTGGGCACGACCTTCGAAGAGATCGCGACGCTGCTGGAGGAGACTGCACTCGGCGACCGGCTTGGGCTGTGTCTCGACACCTGCCATGCCATCGCCGCCGGTTACGACATCCGCACGCCTGATGGCGTCAAAGCGATGCTCGATAAAATCGATGCGACACTGGGCCTGAAGAAGCTGAAGTGCATCCATCTCAACGATTCGAAGGGCGAGCTCGGTTCGAAGCTCGACCGCCACGAAAGCATCGGCAAGGGCGTGATCGGCCTCGACGGCTTCCGCGCGTTCTTCGCCGATCCGCGCGTCTGGCATCTGCCCGCGATCCTGGAAACGCCGCGCGAGAACACGCAGGACGAATGGGATAATCTCTGGACGGCCGTGGAACTCGCGCGCGACGCCGGGGCGATGAAGACCGGCACGTATCCCGACAAGCCCGCGCGCCCGCAACTTTCCGCGAAGGAAGCGAAAGCGATGCAGGCCGCGAAAGCCGAAAAAGCAGCGGCGGCGGATACTAAAAAGGCTGTCAAAGCCCCGGTCAAGAAAACAGCCGCCAAGACCGAGAAGAAATCCCCGGCACCAGCCAAAGCCAAGAGCAAAACCAGGAGCAAAAAGTGATGCGGAATTTTCGGGCACTCGCGGCGATCGTTCTGGCGCTTGCCACGCACTCGTTCTCCTGCTGCACCGCTGCCGAGGAAGAATTCGCGGACATTCAGAACAAGATCACGTCCTTCAAGCTCGACAACGGCCTGACGATCATCCTGTATTCGCGCGGCGCGGCGCCGGTGATCTCCTGCGTCACGTATGTAAAGACCGGCTCCGTCGACGAGCACGTCGGCATCACCGGCATCGCGCACCAGCTCGAACACCTCGCCTTTAAAGGAACGCCGTACGTCGGCACGAAGAACTTCGCGCTGGAACAGACAGCCGTCGCGGAGATCGACAAACTCTACGAAAAGATTCAGAACTTCGAACAGAAGCTCCCCGCCGACATGCGCGATGGATTTCTTTCGCTGCTCGCGCAGGTCACCAGCACCGGCGGCAATCCCGACGCGTACGCCAAGAGCGTCGACGCGCTGGCGGCGAAGTGGGCCAAGGACGGCGTGAAGCTTAAGGACGAGGACAAGGCGCAGCTCGGCGATCTGGTGAAGACTTTTGCCGAGAAGGTGAAAAACGCGGAGCAGTACGTCGAGCAGAATCAGTATTCGGACATCATCGGCCGCAACGGCGGTTCGGGCCTGAACGCGTTCACGAGCGACGACTGCACCGACTACCATGTTTCGCTGCCGGCCAACAAGCTGGAACTGTGGGCGGCGCTGGAATCCGACCGCTACATGAACACCTTCCCGCGCCAGCTCGAAAAAGAGAAGCAAGTAGTGCTGGAAGAGCGCCGCATGCGCACCGATTCCAGCCCGTTCGGCAAACTTTACGAAGTATTCCTCGGCGCCGCCTACCAGGCTCATCCGTACGGTACCGCGGTGATCGGCGCGCGCAGCGACATTCTCGAATACAGCCGCGAAAAAGTGCGGCGCTTCTACCGCGAACATTACGTGCCCAGCAATACGATTGTGGTGGTGGTCGGGGACATCGATGTCGCGGCCACGAAGGCTCTGCTGACGCAATATTTCGGCCGCATTCCCGCCGCGCCCGATCCGGAGAAGCTCGTCACCGTCGAACCGGCCCAGGACGGCGAACGCCGTGTTGAAGTCGAATTCCCCGCGCAACCGGCGCTGATGATCGGCTACCACATTCCCGAGCGCAACCATCCCGACAACGCCGCGCTGACGGTGCTCGACGAAATCGCCACCAGCGGACATGCCTCGCGGATGTACACGCATCTGGTGAAAGCGCGCAAGGCCAACAACATCGGCTCATGGATGGGACCGGGTGCGCGCTACCCGCGCCTCTTCTTCTTCAACGGCGAGCCGTCCGAAGGTCAGAGCGCCGACGAACTGGAAACGGTATTGCTGGCGGAAATCGAGAAGCTGAAAACCGAAACGCCCAGCAACGAAGAGCTGCAGCGTGTGGTGACGCGCTACCGCGCCGACGTGCTCCGCAAGCTGCGCTCGAACATGGGCCTGGCGCAGGAGCTGGCCGACTATCAGGCGATCACCGGCGACTGGCACGATCTGTTCAAGGAGATCCAGCAGATCAGCGCCGTGACGCCCGAGCAGGTGACCGCCGTGGCGCAAAAGTACTTCCTGAAGAAAAACCGCACGGTCGGACGGATCGTGAATTCAAACGGCAAGGATCTGGAGACGGAAAGTATTCTCGGCATGCCAGTGAAGTGATGCGAATGTCGAATGTCGAATAAAAAAACTCGCCGCTAAATGCGGCGAGTTTTTTTTCAGTCCTCAGTCCTGCGCCAAGCGCCGCCTCAGCCGCCGAGACGTACCTCGCCCTTGTGTTCCTTCTTGCTCTGACCGCGATCGGCGATCAGGTCGTCGATGTCTCCGCCGGTGCGGCCGTGGCATTTCTTATACTTCTTGCCTGAGCCGCACGGGCACGGGTCGTTCGGGCCGGCCACGCGCGTGGTTTTGCGGATCGTTTCGACGGGCTTGAGCTTCTCGCCGCCGTGTTCGCTTTGCGCTTCCATCTCGGCCGAGCCGCCGCCGGCCGGAGCCGCCGCTTCCGCGGGCGCTCCGGAGAACGCGCTGCTGGCTTCCTGATGGATCGTCTGCGCTTGCTCTTCGTTCCAGACCGACGCGACTTCCTGTTTCTCGACTTCCTCGCTGACCTGCATCTTCAAAATCATGTCCGTCGCCTGTTCCTTCATTGAGGCGAACATGTCTTCGAAGAGTTTGAAGCCTTCGCGCTTGAATTCGAGCTTCGGATCGCGCTGCGCGTAGCCGCGGAGGTAAATGCCTTCGCGCAGACTGTCCATGTTGCGCAGGTGGTCCTTCCACTTCGTGTCGATGATGTCGAGGAACAGGAAGCGTTCCAGCAGGCGCATCTTGCGGTCCTTCTGCGGAATGCGCACGTATCCCGGCACGTAACCCTCGGCCACCCGCGCGGCGTCAAATTCCACCTTGGACGGATCGTCGAGGCCGATCGCCTCGGCCATCTTCTTCTTGCAGACTTCCACCAGCTGTTCGGGCGGGAGATTGCGTTCGGCTTCGGTGTAATGCAGCGTCTTGTCCTTGAACGTTTCGACTTCGCCAAGCTGTACGTCGCGCTCGTTGTAAAGCGTGCGGATGCGGTCCATCAGGTGCTTCTCGACTTCATCGGGCGACTTGTCGCCGAGTTCCTGCGGCGTGATCTCGATGCCGAACTTGCGCTTCGCCCACGTGGCGAGGCTCACCAGCGCGCTGGGCGGCGGCGGATCCTGGATACCGATTTCGCGTTCCATCGCCATCGCGATCACATCTTCGACCCAGTCGATCATGGTCTCTTTCAGTTCGCGCGATTCGAGCACCTTCTGGCGCAGGCTGTAGACCAGCTTACGCTGCTCGTTGTTGACTTCGTCGTATTCCAGCAGCCGTTTGCGCGTCCCGAAGTGATGTTCCTCGACGCGGCGCTGCGCTTTTTCAATCGAGCGGCTGACCATGCGCGATTCCAGAGGCACGCCGTCCTTCATGCCGCTGGCGACAAGGAATCCGCGCACCCAATCCTTCGCGAAGATGCGCATCAGGTCGTCGTCGAGCGAAAGGAAGAAGCGCGAGCTGCCCGGATCGCCCTGGCGTCCCGAACGGCCGCGCAACTGATTGTCGATGCGCCGCGCTTCGTGACGTTCGCTGCCGATGATGTGGAGGCCGCCGAGTTCCTTGACGCTCTCGGCAAGCTTGAGCGGGTTGCGCCCGTTTTCGCGGCACCACTTATCGAGCACTTCGCGGCGCTTTTCCTGCGGCGTGTCCTTGAACAACTGCTCGTTGAAATGCTTCAGCCAGAAACCGACCAGGTGTTCTTCCAGCTGTTCGCGCGGTCGGTTGATGTCGAACTGCTTGGGTGCCAGGCCAATCTTCTGCCAGTGCGCGACCATGTCGGCGAAAGTGAAATTCGCCAACAGAATGTCGGTGCCGCGGCCGGCCATGTTGGTCGCGACGGTGATCGCGCCGAGGTGTCCGGCTTTGGCCACGATCACGGCTTCGCGCGCGTGCTGCTTGGCATTCAGAATTTCAAAGCGTCCGCGGTAGCCGCGGCGTTCCAGCATGCCCGCCAGCAGTTCCGACTTTTCGACCGAGGTCGTACCGACCAGGATCGGACGCCCCGTGGCGTTGACGTCTTCGATCTCCAGGCAGATCGCTTCCCACTTCTCTTTTTCCGAACCGTAGATCACGTCCGGGTAGTTGATGCGGCGCATCGGGCGATTGGTGGGGATGCTGACGACTTCCAGCTTGTAAATCTGCCCGAACTCGCGCGACTCGGTGACGGCCGTTCCGGTCATGCCGGCGAGTTTCTTGTAAAGCTTGAAGAAATTCTGAATCGTGATCGTCGCCAGCGTGTGCGTCTCGGCTTCCATCTCGATCTTTTCGCCGGCCAGCACTTCCTTCGCTTCAACGGCCTGATGCAAGCCGTCGGCCCAGCGCCGGCCGTCCATGATGCGGCCGGTGAATTCATCGACGATCAGCACTTCCATCTTGTTCTTGCGGCTCTGCTGGACGACGTACTTCACTTCCTTCTTATAGAGTTCCTTGGCCGAGAGCGCGTTGGAAATGTAATGCGGCCAGTCCATGTGCTTGCCGGAGTAAAAATTGTCGATCTGCAGCACGCGCTCGGCTTCGCGGATACCCTCGGCCGTCAGCGTCACCGTGTGGTCCTTCTCGTCGACGACATAGTGGCCCGACTGCGGTTCTTCGAAGACGCCCTGCAGGCGCAGGTCCTCGATGCGTTCGATTTCCGACAGCGGCGTGGGCTTCAAATGTTCGGCCAGCTTCGCGGCGGTGAGGTAGCGCTCGGTGATCTCCTCTTCGGCGCCGCCGGAGATGATCAGCGGCGTGCGCGCTTCGTCGATCAGGATCGAATCGACTTCGTCGACGATCGCGAAGTGCCGCATCTGCTGCACCTGCTTTTCCGCGTCCATCTTCATGTTGTCGCGGAGGTAATCGAAGCCGAATTCGGCGTTCGTACCGTAAACAATGTCGCTGCCATAGGCCGGGTGCCGGTCCGCTGAATCCATCGAACCCTGAATGGCGCCGACGGTCATACCCAGCAATTCGAACAGCGGCCGATTCCACTCCGCGTCACGTTTGGCCAGATAATCATTGACAGTGACGACGTGAACATAGGCGTATTCGTGTTCGCGGCGCGGCAATGCATTGAGGTAACTGGGGAGCGACGCAACCAGCGTCTTGCCTTCACCGGTCACCATCTCGGAGATCATGCCGCGGTTCTGCTTTTCCTTGATCGGAGAGGCCAGGCCGTGAAGCACCATGCCGCCGATCATCTGCACATCGAAGTGCCGCATGCCCAGCGCGCGCTTGCCCGCTTCGCGGACCAGCGCGAAGGCTTCGGGCACGATCGAATCGAGATAACGTTCAATCATCCCGTTCTTGTCCGCATCGGGATTCTTGGCGCGGATCTCGGCGATCTCCTTGCGGAAATGCTCGGTCCGGCCTTTCAGCTCCGCGTCGGTCAGCTTTGCGGTCTTCGGCTCCATCGCGTTGATCTGTTCCACGCGGGGAAGCAGCTTTTTCAAAACGCTCGCGGACCGCGAGGGGAAAATCGTGCCAATGGCATTGCCAACAATTTCGGTGACTGTGTCAATCATGTTAAACTCCTGCCGCTCTGCGCTCGGCTCGTAGTGGTTTGAATGGAAACGGGTTGGCAATTCGATTCAACGCTCACACCGTCGCGCTCACGCGCGATGCGGTACGAACATCAAAAAGGAATTACCGGAGCGGCACTACGGAGCGGCGTGCTGGTGGGTGGATTCGGTGTGGAGTTGATTGGGCGGCAGAACCACGCTGACGACGCGCGTCTCTTCCACCCGCTGAATCGGAGCACTGTTCTGGAGCAGGTATCCCGGCTCGGCGCCGAAGTACCGGTCCATCGACTGAATCTGGGAAGCCGCGCGCTTGGCGATCAGCGTGCGCGTGCTGTGGGCGCTGGTTGCGCCGCACTGCAGAGCCCACGACAGATCGGGAGCGCCGGGATTTTTCGGCAGCGACGCCATCGCGGCCGGATCGCACGCCGACGCGGCATTGACCACCGTCGCGAAAAGAACCGCGACCGGTGCGCCGACCTTCATGCGTGTGATGCCCGCCGTCTTCATGGCTCGTACGTTACCCGTTCCGCCTCGAAATGTCCACGTGGGACTGACGTCTCACTGTGACGCGCTATTCACATTAGCTGAAATCGCCATGTTTTCAACCGATAACGCAGACGTTCCCAGCGGAATTCGCCGTATAAAGCCTCTTGTACGAATGATCCGCGCGCAAGCGCTCCCTTATAGGAGGTGTTCGACGTGGCTGATTCCGTCTCCCTGACGTCCCAACTTTCCCTTCTCGACAAAGCCGAACTGTGCGTCATCGGTGGTGGCCTCGCCGGCGTTGCCGCGGCGCTGACGGCCTCCGACGCGGGTCTAGACACCATCCTGATCGAAGAACGCGGCGCGCTCGGCTGGGAAGTTTCCCACGGCTTGGAGCTGTTCCTCGAACGTGGCGCCGAAATCCCGCGCGCGTTGGAACGTATGCTCGAACGCCTCAGCGCACTGAACGCCACGCGCGATGGCATCTTCGATCCCGTCGCCTTGGAATGCCTGCTCGACAAAATGATGCAGGAAGCAAAAGTCCGCGTGCATTTTCGCGCCTTCGCCGGTGCCATCGATGCCGCGAAAGGCTTCGCGCGCCTCACCACCAAGTCCGGCCCGCTCGCCGTCCAGGCGCGCGTCTTCATTGATGCGACGGAGACGTCGCGGCTTGTGGGCGGCGCATCGAACACCTCAACTGCGACCAGCACCGAACGCGCCTGCCTGCTCTGCGCCGTGGAAACGCCAACCGCGCTGACGACCGTGAATGTCGACGGCGTCGCGAAAGCAGAAGTGCGCCCAACGCTCTGGCCGCACGAAGCTCACGTCCGCGTCAGCGTCAACACGTCCAGCGCGCTCGCCGCCGAATCCACGGTGCGCTTCGCGCTCGCCCGCACCATCGAGGCGCTGCGCAAGGTTCCCGGCTTCGAAAAAGCATCGCTGGCGCTCAGCGCGCACGAGTCGTTCGTGCTCAACCCGGAAAAGCTCGACCTTTCGAAGCTCGCCGAAAACGTGTTCGTCGCCGGACCGCGCGTACTGGGCAAAAAGCCCTCGTTGCAGGAGCGCGTTGCGCTCGGCGCGCAAGCTGCCACGCGCGCGATCGCGGAATTGCGCGTCAACGCCTGAGACAACCCGACCCTAGGGTAAATTTACCCTGGGGTACTCCTTGGATTCGAATTGAGGATCTTGCGATGAATTTGACCGTACGCACCAACCAACTTCCCACGAGCGACGCGCGCGGACTTGCCACACTGGACGTCGCGCTGATTCCGAAGCTCGGCACGTTCGACGTCGTCGTGGTCGGCGGCGGCACCGGCGGCGCGCCCGCCGCGATTGTCGCGGGGCAGGAAGGCCTCAAGACAGCGGTGGTCGAACCGCAGAGCTTTCTCGGCGGCATCGGCACCGGCGGCGGCATCCACATGTACTACCACGGCATCCAGACCGGCATTCAGCACGAGATCGACCAGCGCACCGCCGCATGGACCGCGCGCATCGGCGGTAAGGCCAGCGGCTTCCATCCCGAATCCAAGAAACTCGCGCTCCAGGAATTGGCCGACGAAGCCGGCGTGCAGTGTTTCTACCGCAGCTTTTTCGTCGGAGCGGTGCTTGACGGTAATGCGTTGAAGGGCATCGTCGCCGAAAACGATCACGGCATCTTCTGGCTCGAAGCGCGCGTCGTTATCGACTGCACCGGCGACGCCGATGTCGCCGCCGCCGCGGGCGCGCCGTTCAACTTCGGCCGTGAAGGCGACCACGCCCCGCAGCCCTACAGCCTCGCGCCGGGCCTGGTGCAGAACAACGAATCGGTCTCCTTCCGGAATTTCGACGCCGGTTACGTCGACCCGACCAACGCGCTCGACCAGTCCCGCGCGCAGGTTCTCGGCCGCTCGCACCTGGCGCGCAACAGCTACGACGCCGCGTCGCGCATGATCTACGTCTCGCCGATCCTGGGTCTGCGCGAGAGCCGCTTTATCGACGCCGAATACGTGGTCACGCTCGAAGACCAGCAGCAGGCGCGCCGTTTTCCCGATGTCGTCACGCGCGCCAAAGCGCACTACGACAACCATGCTTTCGACTACGAGAACGAATCCCGCGACGCGCAACTGTGGATCGGCGGCTTCAACGCGTGGCATCAGCAAATGAGCCACGACGTGCCGTACCGCTGCCAGGTGCCGAAGGTCGTCGACAATCTCCTTGTCGCCTGCCGCGCCGTCGGCATGACGCATGATGCGCATCAGCTTTTCCGCATGCAGCGCGATATCCAGGCGCTCGGCGAATCCGCGGCCGTCGCCGCGAAAGTCGCGATCGCATCGAAGACCACCGTGCGCAAGGTCAACGTCTCCGCCGTGCAGAAGCGCCTGGTCGAACGCAACGCGCTGCCGGAAGAAGTCCTCTCGGGAACCGGACTGGGCAGCATCCTTCCGCCCAACGACGAACTGAAGAAGACCGACGTCGCCGGACTGCTGAAGCTCTTCGGTTCGCCGCGTGAATCGCATGCGATTTGCGAACTTGTTCAGCGCGGCGCCGCGGCTCAAGCAGAACTCAAAGCCGCGGTCCGTGACGGCGTCGACGACCAGCGCCTGATGGCTGCCTCCGTGCTCGCACTGCAGAAAATCACCGATGGCGTGGACGTGCTGAAAGCCGTGGTGCTCAGCCGCCGAGCAGACAAAGCGGTCCACAACCGCGAACTGGAACGCTACCTCGGCGCGTTCTACCTGCTCGACTTCCTCGGCCTCCGCGAAACGAAGTCGATTGATCTGACCCTGGGCCTGCTGACTGACGGTGCGCCGACGCATCGCAAGATCGTCACCGCGATTCACGCGCTGGGTCGCGTCGCCACGAAGGAAGAAGCGCTCGAAGCCGTGCGCGCCGCCATCGCGCTGAAGGTCGACACGAAGCTGGTCCTGCAAAACAGCATGGGCGCCTACGGCGCGCCGATCTCCGACGACCGGCGCTTCGAGATCGATCTCGCCGCCGCGCCGGTGCTCGCCAAGTGGGGCGCCGACGCCGAAGCCCTCGCCTGTGCGCAACGCCACGCCGACGATCCGCGCGCGCTGGTCCGAAATTTTGCGCGTAAGGTTCTAGCGCAGTTACAGCAGCCGGTGGACGCGTAGCTAATTAGACGGCGCTCTTGCGGTATTCCGTGGGCGTCGTCTTGGTCCACGTCTTGAAAACGCGGCAGAAAAACGCGCTGTCCGAAAATCCAGACGCGACGGCCGCTTCCTCCACCGACGCATTCGATTCGCGCAGCATGCGGCAGGCGCGTTCGATGCGCCGCGATTGGATGTAACGCGCCGGGCTGACGCCGGTGACCCGGCGGAAGAGCTTGCGGAACTGCACTTCGCTGACGTGAATCGTCTTCGCCAGGTCGCCGATGGCGATCAGGCCGTCGGTCAAGTTTCGTTCCAGACAATCGAACGCCGGGAGCAGCCGGCGCAATTCCTGGCTGCGGTCCGACGCGTACGGCGGCTTGAAGTGCTCGCCATGATTCCTGACAATATAAAGCAGGATGCGCGTCAGGTTCGCCGCGACGGATTGGCGGTAGCCCGGGGCCTTCGCACCGTACTCGCGATCATTCTCCCGCACCAACCGGACGATCTCCGCGTCGCGCTGCGGATGCGTGCGGATGTGCACGGGAAAGCCGAGCAGATCCAGGAGATTCGCGCCACCGAAAACGTGCGCGTGAAAGTGCGTCGCCGTGAGATGAAATGGGTGCCCTTTCTCCTGCACTGCTCCATGAGAACAACCCTTTGGAATCAGCATGAAATCGCCGGGCCGCAGTTCAAAGTGCTGGTCCTCGACGAAGCCCCTCCCCCGCCCGCTGTGAATGTGGAAAAACATCGAATCCGGAACGACTCGGGGACCGACCGTCCACGCCGGCGTGCAGCGCCATTCGACCGAACTGACCGGCGTCATCTGTAACGCCGACCAGTAATTCTCCAGCGCATTGAGCTTCAGCGCCTTGGGAAACCCCGGAAACGTGGCGGGAATGCGCTCGACACAGGTCGCTTTCGGGTCGACGAAGAAGTTTTTGTACATGCGTGTATATAATAGCTCGAGTTCCGAATAGTACAATGGGTGCGCAATCTCTTCGTCGCTGCAATTTCTGTCCGGCTAAATGTAGTCGGTGGTCGGTCGGGTTCTCCCTGAGTTCAAGCCCCGTGTAAGCAATCTCAGTCCGGCGAAAATTTGTCGGTAACGGACAGACTCGGCAGCCGAGCTGTTACTGTTACCGCGACTACTTTTAGCGGACAGATAAATTAATTTTATGACACATCTTATTTCAAATAAATGACTTAGAAGAATTTTATCACCACCCCATTGACTTCGGCCAAACCGCAGGGTAAACATCAGACGTCCGACATCTGATCTTTCGGAGGCCGGCCATGAAACTTCAGCGCGCGTCCACACCCTCTTTGGTCGACAACGTCGTCGACCAGCTCCGTTCGCTCGTCGCGAAAAAGAAACTCGCCACGGGGGATCAGCTCCCCACCGAGGGCGAATTGACCAAGCGCTTTGGTGTCAGCCGGTCGGTGCTGCGCGAGGCAATCGGCCGCCTGCAGACCGTGGGATTGCTCGACGTCCAGCACGGCCGCGGCACGTTTGTCGCCAGCGGCACGGCGCTGATCGGCAGCGCTCAACTGCTGCGCAGCGCACTCACCATTGCGCCGCACGAACTGATGAAGTTCCACGAATTTCGCGCCGTGATCGAATGCTACGCGGCCCGGCGCGTAGCGGAGATCGCCACCGATGCCGACTTCGCCGAACTCGAACGCCTCTGCACCGAGATCGATCGCGACGGACAGGACTTTCTCGGTTCGATTCACGCCGACTTTGCCTTCCACTACAAGTTCGTCGAAATGACGTCCAACGAGCCGATGCAGAACGTGTTCAAAGTGCTGCAGGAATTCATCATGGCGACGATGGTCAACACCACGCCTCAGCCGCGCAACGTGGACTACAGCCGCACGATCCACCGCCAATTGCTCGACGCCATCCGCACCCGCGATCCCAAAGTCGCCGGCGCGGAGATCGATCGCCACATGGAATACAGCCGCATCGCCCTCGCGGCGCTCAACGAACGCCAGTAGCCGATTCAATTCCACCTACCCTGGTACAAATTTGTACCAGGGTACCCCAATCTTACTGGACTTTGGAGAACGATCATGAAACTGTCGCAGGAGCAACTGAACTTTTTCAATACCTTTGGCTTTCTGCACGTCAAAGGCGCGATGAAAAATGACATCGGCTGGATCACCAGCGAGTTCGAAGCCGTCCACCGCAAGACCAACAATGTTCACGACGGATCGAAGCGCACCTCCGTCGTGCCGTTCATCGACGGCAGCGAAAAACTCTGCACGCTGCTCGAACATCCCATTCTGGAAGGCGTCGCCGAATCGATTCTCGGTCCCGATTTCAATTACCTCGCCGGCGACGGCAATTATTACTCCGGCGAGACCGGCTGGCATTCGGACGGCTGGTGGGACACCCGCGTCCGCTTCATCAAAATCGCCTTCTATCTCGATCCGTTGACGTTTAACACCGGCGCGTTGCGCGTGATTCCCGGCTCGCACAATGTCGACGACACGTTCGGGCAGGCGGCTGGCCAGGTCGGAAATTCGAAGACCGCGTTCGGCCTTCACGGCAGCGAGATTCCCGCCGTCGGACTCGAGACTCAACCGGGCGATCTGGCGATCTTCAATCACAACACCAAGCACGCTTCGTACGGCGGCAGCACGCACCGCCGCATGTTTACGCTCAATCTCGGCAGCCACTGCAAAACGCCGGACGAAGTCGAAGGGCTGAAGAAATACCTCGGCATTCACATCCCAGCGTGGGCACCGCGCACCCATTCCGACCTGATGCGCAACACCGCCAACCCGCGCCGCATGCGCCATCTGCAGCAGGTCATTGACAACGAAGCCCACGTCGCTGACTTGCATCACCAACGCAAGCAGCCGGTGAACGCGTAGCGTCTCGTTACCCGGAATGCCAAATGGAATTCGCGGACGTTACGTCCGCGATTGAGGAGAACTCATGCTATTAGCAAATCGCACCGCCTGGATCGTCGGCGCCGGCAACGGTCTCGGCCGTGAAATCGCGAAGCGTTTCGCACTCGAAGGCGCGCGCGTCGCCGTCGCGGATCTCAACGAACCGGCCGCCGCCGCTACCGTCGCGCTGCTTCAATCGCCGAGCTCGCACCACGCGCTGCGGCTGGATGTCTCCGACGCCAACGCCTGCCGCGACGCCGCCGAGCAGGTGACATCGCGCCTGGGGGGCATCGACATCTTCGTCAACTGCGCGGCGGTCTGTCTCGTCGACAGCATGCTCGAAGTCACGCCCGAACGCTGGGACAAAGTCTTCGCGGTCAACGTGCGCGGCGCGTTCTTCGCCATGCAGGCCGCGGCGCGAGTGATGCTGCCGAAAAAGTACGGCCGCATCATTCACATCTCCAGCCCCGCGTCAAAACTCGGCTTCCCCAATTTCGCCTCATATGCCGCGAGCAAAGCGGCCGTCGACAGCATGGTCCGTTCCGCCGCCGTGGCGTGGGCGCCGCAGGGCATCACCGTCAACGCGCTGGTCCCCGGCCGCATGACCGGCGGCATGATCGATGAACTCGAACGCGATCTGCAAAAGGTCACGGGCAAGACCACGGAAGAACTGAAAGAGGATCGCACCAAAGGATTGCCGATGGGCCGCCGCGTCGAACCCGCGGAAGTCGCCGCCGCCGCGGTCTGGCTGGCATCCACCGAAGCCGCTTACGTCACCGCCGAGCGCTTCAATTTCTCCGGCGGAATGGAGCTCGCATGAATTCGACACTCACCGATCGCGCCACGGAAATCGCGCACGTTCAGGCGCACGCCAAGAATCTGCGACGCCACGTGTTGCACATGGCGGAGATCGTGGGCCAAGGCTACGTCGGGCAGGGCCTGGGCATCGCCGATCTGCTCGCAGTACTCTACTTCCGCGAGATGAACTACGACGCGCAGAATCTCGTTTGGCCCGCGCGCGACCGCTTCGTGCTTTCGATCGGTCACTACTCGATCGGCCTTTACGCCGCGCTGGCCGAAGCCGGCGTAATTCCGCTGGCGGAGCTCGACACGTATGGTGCCGACAGTTCTCGCCTGGAAATGTCGGGCAGCGAAGTCACACCTGGTTTCGAAATGACGGGCGGCTCACTGGGCCACGGCCTGTCGCAGGCCATCGGTATGGCGCTGGGGGTGCGGCGCTTGCCGCGCACCGAGAGCGGCGCAGGCTTTCCGCGCATTTTCAATCTGCTCTCCGACGGTGAACTGCAGGAAGGCTCCACGTGGGAAGCCGCGATGGCCGGCGCGCACTACCGTCTCGGCAATCTCTTTGCATTCATCGACTGCAACAACCAGCAGGCCGATGGACCGCCGGCGCGCGTGATGAATGTCGAATCCGTCGACGAGAAATGGCGCGCGTTCGGCTGGCACACGCAGCGCATTAACGGCAACGACATCGCCGCGCTGCTCGCTGCGCTCGACGCGTGCAAAACCGTCGCCGACAAGCCGCACGCGATTGTCCTCGACACACTGATGGGCAAAGGCGTTCCACTGTTCGAGCAGCGTGAGAAAAATCACTTCATCCGCGTCAGCCCCGACGAGTGGGCGATCGCCCGAGCTCAATTGGAATCAGGAGCAGCCCAATGACCGCCACTCTTTCCACCAACCGCGGAGTCACCGGCAACATTCTGACCTCCGACACGACCGGCGCGAGTGCCACGGCCACTGCGCCTTTCGGACATGCGTTGGTCAAAGCCGCCGAAGCCGATAGCCGCATCGTGGGCTTGAGCGCCGATCTCAGCAAGTACACGGACATGCATATTTTCTCGGAGCGCTTTCCCGAACGCTTCTATCAAGTCGGCATGGCTGAACAAAATCTGATCGGCATCTCCGCGGGCCTCGCGCGCACGGGTCTGATTCCCTTCGCGACGACGTACTGCGTTTTCGCCACGCGCCGCGCGTATGATTTTATCGCCATCGGCGCGGCGCTGGGAAAAGCGAACGTCAAGATCATCGCGGGTCTGCCGGGACTCACGACGGGATACGGCGGCACGCATCAAGGCATCGAAGACCTCGCGCTGATGCGCTCGATCCCGAACCTCACGGTGATCGATCCGTGCGACGCGACGGAATTGTCGCAAGTCATTCCCGCCATCGCGGCGCACCCGGGCCCGGTGTACATGCGCTTGCTGCGGGGACAGGTTCCAATCGTGCTCGATCCAGTAAAATATCAATTCACGCTGGGCAAAGGTCAGCTACTGACGGAAGGCGCCGACGTGGGCATCATCTCCACGGGCTTGATGACCGGCCGAGCGCTCGACGCTGAGAAGCAACTCCATGCGCAAGGCATTCGCGCGTCGGTGCTCCACCTCGGCACGATCAAACCCTTCGACCGCGACGCGGTCCTCGCGCTGGCGAAACGCACGAAGGCGCTGGTCACCGCGGAAAATCACGTCATCACCGGCGGTCTCGCCAGCGCCGTCGCCGACACGCTCGTCGATGCCGGCATCGCGGTGAAGCTCCGTCGCATCGGCATTCCCGATTGCTTCTGCGAGAGCGGATCGATTCCATACTTGATCAAACATTACAAAATGGACGCCGAGAGCATCGCTGCCGCGGCTGTCTCCGCGCTTTCTTGAAAGGACATCGCATGAAAATCACGCAGATCGAAACGTTCGCCGTCGGAGCTGGCTGGAAGAACTGGCTCCTGGTCAAAGTTCACACCGACCAGGACATTCACGGCATCGGCGAAGGCACGCTCAACGGTTTCATCAAGACCACTGAAGCCGCGGTGCGCGAACTCGAACACCTCGCCATCGGCCAGGATCCGCGCCAAGTCCAAGCGCTGGCCAAGCGCCTGATGGAAAGCGTCTCGCTCGACGGCGGCCACATCCACCGCACCGCCATGGCCGCGATCGAAGTCGCCTGCTGGGACATTCTCGGCAAGTCGCTGGGTGTGCCGATTTATCAGCTGCTCGGCGGCAAGATCCGCAAGTCGGTCCTTGGCTACGCCAATGGCTGGTACCGCACCGAACGCACGCCCGCCGATTTCTGCAAGGCCGCCGACGCGGTCGTGAAAAAGGGCTTCCACGCGCTGAAGCTCGACCCCTTCGGCACTGCGCAGAATTTCATTGAAGACGACGACCTCCAATTGTCCTACGACATCGTCAAAGCCCTGCGTGAAAAACTGGGCCGCGATTTCCGCATTCTCATTGACGTTCACGCCCGATTCACCGCCGCCGAAGCTGTCCGCGTCGCCGAACGCTTCGCGCCGCTGAGCATCTACTGGTGGGAAGAGCCGACGACCCGCGAGCGCGAAGAACCGGCCAACGAAGTCGCGAAACGTTCGCCGATCCGCGTGGCCACGGGCGAAATGTACGACACCGTCGGCCAGTTCTACACGCTCGCCGCCGCCGGCGGGGTGAACATCTTCCAGCCCGAACCGATGTCGCTCGGCGGAATCGGAAACACGCTGGCAGTCGCGCATCTGGCGTTGGCCCACGGCAGTTTCATCGCGCCGCACCAGAGCGGCGGGCCCGTGGCGACGGCTGTCTGTCTGCAACTGGCGGCGTGCGTGCCCAATTTTCTCATCCAGGAGCACTTCGATTCTTTCAACGACGCGTGGGCGCGCGACCTGGTCACGTGGTCGCCGCGTATCAATCCGGAAAACGGCCACCTCTCGCTGCCGGACGCGCCGGGACTTGGCGTGGATCTGAATGTGGACGTCGCGCTTGCGCATCCCTACGAGCAGTCGGCGTATTTGAATATTCATCAGACGGGTTGGGAGAAGCGGTTGGGGCAGGTTCAGGTGGCGGCGGTTTAAGGCGTATAAAAACCGGCCCTCTCTGATTCAGAGAGGGCCGGCCGATTCACTTTCTCTTACTTCGGATTCTGAATATACGGACCGCCGCGGCAGTTCTTCAGATAGTTCAAACCGTGGACCTGCCCGGTCATTTCCAGATCGCCGCGGTAGATCGGGTCGTGCCAGCCTTCAATGTCGATGCTGCCCGTGAACTTGCCCATGCGCAGGATGCTGATCACATCCGTCCAGTTCGTGTCGCCGAAGCCCGGCGTGCGGTGCCAGACATACGGCTTGCCGCCGCGAATGCCCGACGTCTTGATCACTTCCCACGCCACTGTCGCGTCCTTACCGTGAACGTGGAAGACCTTGTTGACCCACTTGCGCAGCTGCGGCAGCGGATCGATCAGCGAGACCATCTGGTGGCAGGGCTCCCACTCGAGGCCCAGCGCGTCGCTCGGCACTTCGTTGAACATCATTTCCCACGCGGTCGGGGAATGAGCGACGTTCCATTTGACGTCGTGCCACCAGCCGCCCATGTCGCAATTTTCAAACGCGATGCGCACGCCCTTGCTCTCCGCGCGCTTGGCCAGCTCGCCCCACACCTTCTTGAACTGCGGCATCGATTCCGGCAGCGGCTTGCCTTCGATCGCGCCGGCAAATCCGCAGACCAGATTGGTGCCGAAGAGATGAGCGTTGTCGATACAGCGCGCGAAATCCTTAGCCGTGTTTTCGTTCTGCAGCGGGTTGCCGAACATCCCGATCGAACTGATGATCGCCTTGTCGCCGCAGACTTCGCGCGCTTCCTTGGCGGTCTTTTCGACGTTGATGTCGCCGATCTTCTCCCAGAACGTCATGGAGAAGCTCTCGAAGCCGTGTGGGATGATTTGTTTCAGGTACGCCGCGCCTTTATCCATTCCGGCCAGCGTGCCGATACGAATGTCCAACTGTGACATGTTGCGCTCCTGGGGGTGATTTTTAGTCATGGGGCGGTGCGCCCCGAACCGGTAATCGTCATCCTGCGGAGCTTACCGTCAACAAGAAAACACCCCTCGGCACACGCGCTTGTCAACGTTCTGGTGGACAAGCTTTAGTCGTGGGAACCTGGTATTAAATTTAATACCTGGTTAAAAACAGACAGTGACTACTTCAGCTCAATGATATCGCTCTCGACCCGCACGCTCTTGTTGAGCGACTTGGCCAGAACCTGAAGCGCCTCGCGCAGCGTCAGATCGGGACCAAACGCCACCGGCGAATCCGGCGCCACCAATTGAATGCCGCGAAGCGCCAGGGCCTCGCGCAGATTCGCCACGTGTCGCGCGTCGCTGCCGAAGGTAAACACACGCAGCGACAGTGCGAACTTCGCATCCAGCGTCGTCGGCTTGTTGTCTGGAGCCGCGCCGATATGCGAGAGCATGACGCTCTTGCCCGCGTCGAATCCGCTGGCCACCAATTCGGCAGCGGCCAGATGATTCTGAACGTAATGCGCCAGCGTCTCCCTCTCTTCCGGCGCGGGGAGCGACAACACCAATGGCGCACGCGGATCAATGGCAATCTCGAGCCCGTAGACCTTGCGCAGATTCACGGCCCATTCATCCAGCGAGGCCGTATCTTTCGGCACGAATGTCTCCGCCGGTTGCCGCCACAGCCAGGCATTCGCGGCCTGCGTGTCGGCCCCGAACCACAGTGCCAGCGCGTCGCGCACCGTCAGCGCCTGCATCGCCAGCGCCGTGGCGCGGGCTTCCGCGGGAACGAATGGCAGCAGCTCTTTCGTGCGGGACTTTTCCGTCGCGAGCCAGCCGCTCACCTCATCCAGATCCGGCGGCTGCAGCGCCCCCAGGCCCAGATCCTTCCAATCGGCGCGCACACCATCCCACGACGCATAGCGGGAGAGCAATGCCGCGCGGATCGCGGAATTCATCGCTTCCGATCGGGCTACGAGCACCAACTCGTACCGTTCCTGGCGCCACTGTTGGAAATTGGTAAACGCTGCAATCTTCGGACGCTGCGCCAGCCATTCATCCACGAGAGACTTCGCGTCGGCGGCGTCGCTGCGGCCCAGCGCGGTCAGCGCCAGCGCATGCAAGTCGATCGCACCTTTGAATTCCACAGACGGTTTCGTCTTCCAACCGTCCCGCGCGAGCACCGTCCATGCTTTCTCGAGCCAAGCCTGCGTCGCCAGCGCCACACCAGGAGCTTCCAACGATCCGCTCTGATCTTCGGCTACCTGCACCAGGTCGGCGGCACTGGTCACATCCACCAGCGGGTTGTACCAGCACCACGCGCGAGCACCGGGCAGCTGGCAACGGCCCGGCGCGCGGAGCGCTCCCGACTGCACCACGATTTGAGTCGTCTCTTTATCCCTAGGCATGCCCACAATAAACACGAGCCGTGAACCGCGATCATTCATATGGACGCGGGTGATGAATTTCTTATCGAAATCGATCGATCCGCGCTCCTCGCCCCAATGCCTTTCGCGCACACTCTCGAGAATCTTTCCGGCGACCTCGTTGCCGTCCACTGTTTCATGAGCGAACAACCCCGCGGCAGTAACGTCGGAGAGCATGCCCGGCATCGCACGCGCGAACTCAACGGACACGCCTTCAACTTCTTCGTTCCATGTCAGCGCTTCCCAACCTGGCAGCGTCGGCAATTCCACCTGTACAAACTCGGTACCGGTCTCGCGCGTAATTTTGGTAACCACGAGCAGTTCCGTGCCGAGTGGCAACGGTTGTCCGGCATACGGCCTCCAATTCTGCTGCAACAACGTCGCCGCGTCGGCGGGCGGTCGCACAAAGAGGCAGCGATCGAGTGTGACACCGGTATTCGCATCGGGTGTTCCCGTCAGGCGAAGCGCGCGGATCGATTCCGCGATGCCGTCGGCCGATTTCTCGCCGACCTTCTCCGGTTGCAGTGTCGTGCGGTCGATGGCAATTCCCGCCAGCTGGCCGGCAGGCGCCGCCACGCTTACGTCCCAGCCGTCCTTAAACGCCGTTTCCACCGCAGCGCTATCAATCGTAACGCGCCGCACGTCGGCTCCGGCGGGGAGTTCCGTTGTGAACTTGCCCAGCGAGACCACAATCGACCCAGCCTCCTTTGAGGCGACACCCGTGACTTTCATCGCGTCCGCCAGCGCCAGCAGGCCGACGCCATTGAGGAACGTCGTCCCGAATCCCGCGCCGCGCGAGGCCTGCCGGTCCTGCAATCGCAGCGCAAGCTCCAGAATTTCCGCTTCGGGCTGCTTCAATTCCACCGCAGTCATCACGTCCAGCGCCACTGCCAGTGTACGCTCCTGCTGATCGAACCAGACCGACTTCGGCACAACGTTCTCCGCCCCACCCTTTTCAGGTACTACGGGTGCCGTGAATTCGGCGTCGTGCAGGCGCAATCGGAGCAATTCGTTCGCCTGGTCGACAAATCCCAACTGCGCACAGAGCAGCCCGGCCAGCGCGCGGTCGTGCGGCGCGAGCTTGTGTTTGCGCGCAAACTCGATGCAACTCTGACACACCTGCGTGAATCGCGCGCGGACTTCGCGCCGGTTGATGGCTCCGCCGCGATACACCGATTGCGACGCACCGAACGTCGTCCACAGATCGGAGCGGAATCCGCCATACCCTTGCGGACCTTGTGCGGCAGTTTCGGAGAGCACGGGAAACGGATCGGGCGTCGCATTGCCCTTCGATATGACGATCATATTTTCGCAATATTCGGCCGCCTTAATCCAGTCCGCATTGGAGCGCAGCGCTTCCAGTCCTGCCGGCACTTGCGCCAGCCGCCGCAGATACCACGCGCTCAGCGGCTGCAATTCCGGTGCGAACCCCGCGCCATGCAGCGTGCGCATGCGCGCGATGCCGCTCTTCAACACGCGCTCCAGCTTCTGGTGATCTTCCGCCGTCTGCTGATCCTCCGGCAGCGTCGACGCCAGCACCATCGCCGGCACGAAGCGTGAGAGCGTCTGCTCGGGGCAATGTTCTGGGAAGACATATTGAAGTTCGCGAATATCCAGCGCCAACCCGCGCAGCCCGCGGCGGATCGTCAGCGTCAGACTCGTTCGCAGCGGATCGAATGACCCCGAGAACGGAACGTGCACCGTCCCCTTCTCGCGCACGACGGCCTGCGTCGTCTGGTGCTCGGGATGTCCCATCAACCGCAGCGGCACGTTGAAGACGGCTTGATCGAGTTTCGCGCCGGCTTTATTGGTCGCGCTCACGTCAAAACGCAGGTTGTTCGACGCGGTATCGAACGAGACGGGCAGCGCCGAGGCTTTGACATCGAGCATGTAAGCGATGGATGCGCTGGAGCGCGGTGCGATCTCGAGACTCTCGGGCACCGGCTTTGCGCCCTCGGCCGATATCCACTTCGACGACAGCACCGGCAGCGGAAAGTTCGGCTTGAGCGACACCGACTGCGGCGTGTCGCTGTAGTTCCAAACGTTCAAAGCAACTTCAGTGCGGTCGCCTTCGCGCAATTCAGGCGGAAGATCGAGCGTCAGTTCGACGTCGCGCTGTACGGGCAGATCGAGCATCGCCTTGCCCGGATAGCCGCGCGTATCGAGCGCGTATGCCACTGTGCGAAATGTGGTCAGATTGTCAGGTACAACGAACGGAAACGTGACCGTGCCGTCTGCGCCGGTGGTGAGCTTGGTGCTCCACAGCGCCTGCTCCGAAAATCGCGCGCGCACGCGGAACGGTTCGGTTCCAACGGTGGCGCGCGAACCGCCATGACGCATTACCATTAATCTGCGGCCGCCAGAGCCGCGTGCACCGAAGGAGCCATGGCCAAGGCCCGTGCCATAGCCAAATCCCAAACCGCTGGCGTCATTCCCGTACGGACCGAAAGACCATTCCGGCGTAAGCCACACAAACGCACTGCCGTAGCTGAACGTGTTGAAACCTGTCGTCCAGCCAACATCATGCGTGACTCGACCGGCCGCCAGGAACGGCAGGCCAAACTCTGGAGCCGGATCGTCGGCCAGCGAGAGCAACTGCACGTCAAACGCAGCGGCGACCACGCTGGAATTGGCGACGGCCTGTCCGCGTGCATCTTTCACCGTCGCGGTCATCTGCACGGTCTGCCCCGGTTCGGCCTTCGTCGCGTTGGAGGTGAGCTGCACCGTCAGTTCGCGTTCCGACTTCGCGACATCAAGCGGCAGCAGCACGCATTCGACCTTGTCGTCGGCCAGCGCGGTGAGCGCGATCGTTGCGTTCGGCGCGTCCTGGTCACCGATGGGAATATCCACCGTCGCAGCGCGCTCTGTGATCGTCACGATCTGCGCGCGTGTCACTCCGGAGCTCTCTGTCGTCATCAGCACCTTCAGTGCCGGGCGGTCGGCACGCAGGTAAACGTGCGCCGTTTCGCCAATGCGGTATTCCTTGCGATCCAGCCGCGCCGCGAGTACGCCGCGTTCTCCACGGACTTCCGCCGATGGCTCCTGATTATTCAAACTCACACGCTGCCAGCCGCCATCGTCGCCGGCCGAGGGCCGCACTTGCATGTAGAGCTGAGGAGGCAACTGCACGTCCGCGACACCCCGCCCATTCTGATCCGGAGTCAAGGTGGTGATCACGCGGCCGTTGGCGTCAGCGATCTGGAAAGGCTTCGTGTAGGGGGTGCCTTCCAAGGTTCGCGCCATCAATGTCAGGCGCGCGGGTTTTCCGGCAGGCTGCTCGGCAATCGGATCGATGTGAAACACGCACCCGCTGGCAAGTCCCAGTACGCGCCCTTCGGCACTGGCCTGCGCGCGGCGGCCGCCCGGCGCAACGACAAGCACCTGCCCGACCATGTTGCCGTCGTCGGGAATTTCAATCTGAAACTCCACATCGCCATTCAGGCCGCTCACGACTTCGCGATCCTGATTCCACGCGGATTGAACGTCTCCTTTTAGCGAAGCGGTAGCGACGGCGAATTCTTCACCGAACGGCAGCGGCGCAGCAGCCACCCGCTCAAAGTGGTGGAATCGCGCCTGCACCTTCAACGCGATGCCAACCAGCGGAATGCCGGCCGCGCTTTCAACAATCGCACGGGCTTTGACGCGGCTGCCGGCCTGCATGGGATGCGCGGGCAGTTCCAGCCGCACACGCCGCGTCGCCACTTCGCCGCCGATGATCGCGCACAGCGGTGTTACGCCGACCGATTGTACCGAGAGTAGTCCGTCCGGCGTGTCGGCGTCGATGATCTGCTCCACATCGCACGCGCCATTTTCGTCCACCGCCACCTTCGCCTCAAAGAGCGTTGCGCCAACCGCCGTCAATTTCAGCGGAATCTCGCCGCCCCTGGCAACGATCATCCGTCCGTTGTGATTTTCGCGCACGAAGCCGTGGATCTTCACGGTTTGACCCGGCCGGGCCACGGGCCGGTCCGCGACCCATTCCGCGACACGTTCTACCTTTTCGTTGACCACGTCCTTGAGATCATGAATGGCGTCGACGTCGCAGCCGTCGGCGACGACATGAATCGCGCAGCGGTGTCCGCGCCAGCCCGCGGGAATTTCCACGCGCGCCAGACCGCTGGCGTCGCTCTCCGTCGGAAGGGCCACGGGCGTGAGCGGGAATTTGTCGTGCAGTTTCTTTCCTTCCGCGACGCCTGCCGCATACGACTCGTCGGCGTTGTCCGTGGCGTTACGGTTCAGTTCATCACCGAGTCCCTGGTAAAATCGCGTCGCATCAATCGCATCAAAGCGATCACGGCGAGGCAGTTCCGCGCCACCCCAGGCCTGCTGGCCGATGTAATTGGGTTTGATCTCTCCTTTGAGCTTGCTGGCGTGCGGCGTGCCGGTGATGCGATCGAGCGTCCAGATCAGGATTTCCTTCGGCGCATGGCGGACGACGACTTTCGTCTCGCTCACCGCGAGGCGCGTGACCGCGACGACGGGGGAATAACGCGCACGCGCGGTCAGCACGTAAAATCCCGGCGCCAGACCATGTGTCTTGATTTCATGAATGCCCTTCGTCGGATACGGCGCGAGATTTTCGAGCATCGTCGCGAATGGCACCGTGTAGTTCTTCGCCACCGGAAGCTGCGCGATTGTTTCGGGACTGATGCCCGCGTCGAGTTTCTCGAACGCCTCGCGGTTGGGCAGGCGGCGCGCATCGACATCCAGGTCACCGTGGTAGCGCGAGAGAATTACCAATCGCAGCGGCGAGTCCGGCGTCAGCGGCCGGAAGCCCTGCGACGTGTCCTTTTGAAAATCCGGCCCGAGCGCTTCGATCATGAATTCCTGATGATCGACCTGCAGTTCGTATTCTTCGCGCGTCTCGCGCGAACCGGCCTTTTTAGGATCCAGATCCAGCAGCACATTCTTACGCAGCACGCCGGCGAGGTAGCCCAACTTGTGGTAGCGGCTTGGCTTTTCGCCAGCGCGCTTCTGGCGTTCTCCGTCGAGCTTCGCGCGCGCTTCTTTTTCCTCGGGTGTCTCCTTTTTCTCTTCCGGCTTTTCCTTTTGAGTGCTGTGCGTATCCGGCACGTCAGGATTGATCGTTTCGAAGTGATCGCCGAGTTCCGCCTTGGCAAGAATGTCCGCGGGAACGACGACGTCGCTCGTTTCGCGGTTGGAGGCCATCGGCGCAGAATCGCCACGTTCGAGGTCCGCTGCCGATTCTCCACCGAGCACAATCTTCAAATCGACCGCGCCGATGGCCTTGTCGAGTTCCTTGACGATCGCGTCGCGCTTGGCCGCCCAAGCCGGATCGGCGAGGTACGGTTTGACCGCCGCGTCGACGCCGGGATTCCACATCGGCAGACTCGTGCGCAGCCGTTCGTACGCGACGGAAATGCGGATCAGCTCTTCGGCCGCCGCTTTCGACACGTCGTCCTTCGCCGATTTTTCAAGATCCAGCAGCCGCGGCACCGCGCGCGCCAGATCATGCTCGCGCAGCAGTAACTGCGTCAACCGTAGCGCCTGCAGCCGGCGCTCGGCCGCGGGCAGCGCGTCGATGGCCTTCGCCACTGTCTCGTACGACACCACGCCCCAGGCGTAGCGCACCAGCGTCCGCGTCACAGGACTCAGTGCCGCGGCCGTCGCCTTTTCCGAATCGGTCAGGACGCCACCGGTCTCTGTTTCAATGCGCTCCCAGGCCGTCAAATCCGCGGCGATCAGCTCCGCCGCTTCTTTGCGATCTACGCGGGTGTACGGTGCGCGCAGCGCTTCTGAGGGTTGCTGCGGCCCGAATTTATCGTTGGCCAGCGGCGTCCACGGCGCGACGCATTGGCCGTCGGACTCCAGCATCAGTGGTTTAAGCGCATCGAGCGTCGCCGCACAGATCGCGCGCTGAATTGAAGGGCTCTTGCCTTCCAGTTCGATCGCATTCAGCAGCGTCAGCGCATTGGGCCACGAACCGCCTTTAACATGAGCGCGCGCGACCGCCAGCCGCAGCCGGTCGACGCGCGCTTCCGCTGTCGTCCGTTCCGCCAGCGAGCCTGTCGCTTTCGCTTCGTTCTCGAGCTGTCGCAGAATGCGCTCGGCCCCCGCGATCTCACCGCGCGCCGCCAGCGTCTCACCTTCTGCCACACGCTGAGGCGCAGGCAGATTCCAGTCTTCGCCCTCGGCGCAAAAAACCGCGCCGCAGCAGAAGCTCACACTCAGCACAACGGATAACACACAGTTTCTCTTCATACAAAATTCCTCGCATCGTCGGGTCTGTGTACTGAACGGACGGCGTGCAGGAATCTTTCACGCGAAAACAGCAGAGTTCGGAAGAACCTGCTGCACGTGTTCACAGAACGGATAACGATGATCTATGAATTATGAATGATGAACGGGTGCGGCTCAGCCTTGCTTCTGGGTCTGTACGCTGGCGCCTTGGGTCTGAGTCTGAGTCAGAATCTGCGTCGACTTCTTGACCGGCAACGTTTCTTCTGACGAGAAGAAATCGTTGTCGATGGCGATGCCGACTTGATTCAGGCGCGTCTGCAGCGCGTCGACATACTGATGCAGTCCGGAAGCTAGAACGTCGCTCACCGTGGTCGTCGTCAGGTCACGGTAAAGTTCGCTCATGAGCTGCTCGGCGGGCATCTTCGCCTGTCCCTGCGGCGTGTGCGTGATGCTGTGCAACGCATGGTCGGCGGCGGCGAGGCAGAAAAGCACGGCGCGCGGAAATTCGAAATCGAACATCAGGAATTCGACCACGCGCTCGGGCGTGATGCGGCGGTGCGTCTTGCGGTACATTTCCAGCGCGCTGGCGGATTTCAAAATCGCGGCCCACTGGATCGCGTCGGCGTCGGCAGTGTTGCGGGCGTTGAGCATGTTGTATTTGACGTCGAGAATGCGCGAGGTCTTGTCGCAGCGCTCGATCATCTGGCCCAGCCGCGCGAAGTTCCAACCTTCGCCGTGCGACATGGTCGTGTCGGTAATTCCAAGGAACAGATGGCTGGCGTTCTTGACCTGGTTGAAAAATTCGTGCGGCGATTCTAGGGCCTTACCGGAGGCACTGGCTTCACGCACCATTAAATGGAACGTGTTGATCTGCTCCCACATTTCGGACGAAATGACATCGCGAACGGTGCGCGCATTTTCGCGCGCGGCGCGGACGCAGCGGAGAATCGAATTTCCGTTGTTCTCGTCAAAGCTCAGGAACTTGATGACGTTGTCGCGGGTGACTTTGTCGTAGTGCTTGGCGAATTCGGCGTGATCCCCCGTGGTGTTGACCAACGCCAGCCACTGATCGTCGGCGGCACTGCCATCGGAATCGAGCATCAGGTGCCAGTTCACGTCGATGAAGCGCGCCACGTTCTCGGCGCGTTCGATGTAGCGGTTCATCCAGAAAATAGAGTCGGCAACGCGGCTGAGCATTCAAAACCTATCGAAAGAGGACCCACGTATCTTTGCTGCCACCGCCCTGTGACGAATTCACGACCAGCGAACCTTTTTTCAGCGCCACGCGCGTCAGGCCGCCGGGAAGCACGTAAATATCTTTGCCGTAAATGATGTACGGACGCAAGTCCACATGCCGGCCTTCATAGTTCGAATTGACCAGTACCGGCACGCGCGAGAGCGAGAGCGTGGGCTGCGCGATGTAATTGCGCGGATTGGCGTTGATCTTGGCGGCGAATTCGTCCCGCTGCGCGGCGGTGGAGCTCGGTCCAATCAGCATGCCGTAACCGCCGGATTCGTTGGCGGCTTTGACGACGAGCTTTTCGAGATTCGCCAGCGTGTGATCGCGGTCTTTCTTTTCCCAGCAGAGGTACGTGGGCACGTTGGAGAGGATCGGGTCTTCTTTGAGGTAGTACTTGATCATCGCCGGCACATAGGCGTAGATGACCTTGTCGTCGGCGATGCCAGTGCCCGGCGCATTGACCAGCGCGACGCGGCCGGATTTGTAGACTTCCATCAGACCCGCGACGCCGAGCATGGAATCGGCGCGGAACGCTTCCGGGTCGAGAAAATCGTCGTCGACGCGGCGGTAGAGTACATCAACCCGGCGCAGGCCCTTGGTCGTGCGCATATTCAACTGACCATCGGCGACGACCAGGTCGCGGCCTTCGACCAGTTCGATGCCCATCTGCTGCGCGAGGAACGCGTGTTCGTAATACGCGGAATTGTAGATGCCCGGCGTCATCAGCGCGGCGCAGGGATTTTCGATGTTCGGGCAGACGTAATGGAGCGCGTCGAGCAGGCGGTTGGGATAATCCTCCACCGGGCGAACGTGCGACTTTTCGAAGACCTGCGGGAACGTGCGCTTCATCACCTGGCGGTTTTCCAGCACGTACGAGACGCCCGACGGGCAGCGCAGATTGTCTTCCAGCACGTAAACCGTGCCGTCACCGTTGCGCACCAGATCAGTACCGGTGACATGACACCAGATGCCGCGTGGCGGCTTCAGGCCCAGGCACTGTGGCCGGAACGATTTCGCCGACTTGATGATCTCTTCGGGAATGACTCCATCTTTGATGATCTTCTGATCGTGATAAATGTCGTTGATGAAGAGATTGAGGACATGGATGCGCTGCTTGAGGCCGCGTTCGATCCACTCCCATTCTTTTGCTTCAACGATGCGCGGAATCAGGTCGAATGGGAAAATCTTTTCGGTGCCGGCGCCGTCGCCGTAGACGTTGAACGTGATTCCCATTCGCAGGAACGCGGTTTCGGCGTCCTGCTGGCGGCGCGCAATCTCAAGGTCGCTTAGCGATGAGAGCCGGTCAATGAGAATCTGCGCCGTCGCGCGGGGTCGCCCGTCGGATTCAAAAAGTTCATCGTAAAAACCGTCGGTCCGGTACGCCGAAAAACTCACAAAGATGTCCCCACAGATGATTGCATTACACCAGCGGCAAATCCTGCGCCAGTTGATCGTGAGGCGCACACGTGAGTGTTTTCGACTTCTTTACACCACTCTGTACAAAACCAAACACTGCGAGCAGAAACAGCATTCAACAGCATTGAGGATTAGATCGGCAATGCCTGCTCCCAGTGACGTATTCCAGTCCTTGAAAAACGAATCACTTCTCCTGAGTGCACGCCAATCTAATCCGAAATCCGCAATCCGAAATCCGCAATAAAAACCTCTCTTAAATCGCAGCGACATCCACTCCAACGGAGATCGTATGCCGTCCCCCGCCAATGATCACCCCTTTTACCGGACTGACATCCGCGTAGTCCCGTCCCCAGCTTACGGTGACGTGGCGCTCCGACGGGACGAGGTTATTCGTGGGATCGAGATCAATCCAACCAAATTCCGGACAGTAAAACGCGACCCAGGCGTGCGAGGCATCGGCGCCGACGAGTTTCTGTGGATCGCCGGCCGGTCGCGTCTGCAAATAGCCGCTGACATACCGTGCCGCCAGCCCGATCGCCCGGAAACACGCGATCTGCAGATGCGCGAAATCCTGACAGACGCCTTTGCGGATCCGCATCACTTCCTGCGGCGCGGTGTTGATCGATGTCGCGGTCGTGTCGTATTTGAAATCGCGATGGATGCGCGTCGTCAGGTCCTGTGCGGCGGCGAGGATCGGCCGTCGCGGCGTGAACGATTGCAGCGCGTAGGCCGCGACGGTCTCGTCGAGAATCACGTGATCGGATGGAACCTTGTACTGAATGGCATCGAGATGCGCGGGCGCATTGTAGTTGAGCGTATCGCGCACGTCCTCCCACGGCGGCGTGAATTCCACCAGCGGGGGCGTGAACGCAGCGACCTCGACTTCGCTCTGCGCCAGGATGTCGAGCGATTCGTGGCGTTCTTCGATGCAGAAATACGTGATGAGGTTGCCGAAGTAGTCGGGATACTCTCGCACCACGGCCGGTTCCGGCGTAATCGACAGCTTCGCCGACAGGCACGTCTGACGTGGCGTCTTGCGCGGCTTGAGGTGCAGGATGTTGTGGCAGAGTGTCACGCCGCCGGCGTACACGTACGCGGTGCGGTGGTGGATCCGGTATTTCAAAACGCGCCCTCACGTGAAAAAGTCGCCAGCTGCCGCGAACTCTGGGCGTGGCTGAGGTAATCGCGCGTGATCAGGTCGGAGAGCTTGCCCATGTCGGTTTCGAGTTTCACCAGCAGCGCTTCCAGATCGCGGCGGATACCCGTCTCGGCGGCAGGCTTGCACACGGCGTCGAGATCAATCAGCCGGAGGCTCGCCGTTGCACCGAAGACGATTTTTTCCTGCTGCGTAAAGAAGGGTGTGCGGCTGTCTCCAGGTAAATTCTTTACGTGTTCGCCCAGCGCTTCCAACTGGAAAGCCATTGAGCGCGGATTGGTCTGGTCGATCAGCAGCAAATCGATAATGGGCGCCAGCTGCAGCGACGCGAGATAACGGCGCCGATAGGTCATCAGGCTGTCGGCGACTTCAAGCACAGCTTCCAGCAGTGAACCTTCGGCGACATCCGATTTCACCATTGTACTGCAGACGAAGCGCGCGAGATTGATGGCGCGCTCCAGGCGCCGGCCCATGTCGACAAAACGCCAGACCTGCCCGCGCGTCATGCTCTCGCTGGCCAGTCCGCCAAACGAGGCGAGCGTGGTGAGCATGAAATTCAGCCGCGCAATCTGTTCGTGAATGCGTTCGTTGCGGCCCTTGGGCCAGACGGATTCGTCGAGGCTCAAGATCACGCGCCAGGCATCGTTGGACAGTCGGTCGCGCACGGTCCGCGCGACGGACTGGAGCAGACCCAGCGTTTCGTACAGACCGCCGGGGCTGAATGTTTCCTTGAGCACATCGCCAAGCTCGTCGGCCTGTACGGCGCGCTTTTTTTCCGGATTGAAGTGTTCGGCGCGCAGGCGCTGATGCTTGAACGCAAACATGAGGATCGGCAGTTCGTGGACGTCCAGCGAGACGGATTTGTCGGAGAGCCGCACCAGGATCGTGCGCAGCAGGCGGACCATCGATTCAGCACGCTCGACATAACGGCCCAGCCAGAACAGATTGTCCGCAACGCGGCTAGGCAGATCGCTTCCGCCGCGGCTGATGGCCAGATTCTGCCCCGCGGGCTGCAGCATGGAAAAGTCGCTGATCGGGCCGCTGGCCTGGACCCACGTATCCTTGCTGCCGCTGCTGTGCTGAAGCGAAAACATCAGCGTTTCGCCTTCGCGTAGAATCTGCGTGAGACCGCCGGGCATCAGGTCGAACGTTTTGTCCGCGGCAACGAGGTACGTGCGCAGCGCCGCCTGTCGCGGCTGCAGTTTTCCGGCGTGCCAGACCGGAACAGTCGAAAGCGCGACCTGTTCCTGCGCCACATACGCAGTCGGGTTGGCCTTGATGGCATTGACCAGGGCGCTGCGTTCGTCAGCCGACAGATGCCCGCAGTACACCGGCTCGATGGCCGTGCCGGGGTACGTCGGTTTGATCACCATCTTCTGAATATTGGCGACGACATGGCTGAGCCATTCGGGTTTGCCGCACCAGAATGTGCTGACCGTCGGCAGGATCAAATCGTCGTTGAGCAAATGGCGCGCGAGCGACGGCAAGAACGCGTTGAGCGCCGGAGTCTCCAGCAGCCCGGTCCCAAGCGGATTGGCGACGGCGAGATTGCCAGCGCGCACCGCCTCCACCAGCCCGGCGACGCCCAGCGAGGAATCGGGACGCAGTTCCAGCGGATCGCAGAAGTCGTCATCGAGTCTTCGCAACAGCACGTCGACGCGGTGCAGCCCCCCCAGCGTCTTCCAGTAAAGACACCCATCGCGTACGGTCAGGTCGCCGCCTTCAACCAGCGTGTAGTTCAGGTAGCGCGCGAGGTACGCGTGCTCGAAGTACGTCTCGTTGAAAGGTCCGGGCGTGAGCAACACGATGCGCGGGTTGTCGCGGTTGTGCGGCGCCAGGGAAGTGAGCGTCTGGCGCATGCGCCGGAAGAACAGCGCGAGGCGCTGAATGTGACAGGCTTTGAAAACGTCGGGAAAAATGCGCGAGAAAACGATGCGGTTTTCGAGCACGTAGCCAGCGCCAGCCGGCGACTGCGTCCGGTCGGCGATCGCCAGGAAACGTCCGTCTGCGCCGCGGCCAATATCGACGGAGTAGAGCGTCAGATGCTGGCGGTTGTGCACAGGCAGGCGATGGCAGGCGCGCAAAAATCCGGGATGCGCGAAAATCAATTCCGGCGGCAGCAGTCCCTTGTGGAGCAGCTTCTGTTCGCCGTACAGATCGGCCAGAATTTCGTTGATCAGAGTCGCGCGCTGAACCAGGCCGCGTTCGAGATGCTTCCATTCTTCGGCGGAAATCAGCAACGGTAGCGCGTCGAGATCCCACGTGCGGTTCATGCCCTGGGGATTGCCGTAGACGTTGTAGGTGACGCCGTTTTCGTGAATCAGGCGCCGCGCTTGTTCCCAGCGGCGGTTGAGTTCCTGTTCGCCCAGCGTGTCGAACTGCTTGATGAACGTGTCCCAATGCGGCCGGAACGTGCCGGGTCCGGAATAAACTTCATCATAAGCGTCCGCGGCGGGATGATAGTCGGCACGCCACTCCGCGCTGAGCGCACTGGGAATGCCGGGGTCCTTGGGATTTTGCGACGTCTGACTCTGTTCTTGCATTGCTCTTCCTGAACTTCAACCGGCGCCGCCGGTCAAAGCTCTGCTTACAGCCCGTTGAAAAAGTAAAGTCCGCCAAACTTCTCCGTGAAACGCCTGGCAGTACGCGTTTCACGGCGCAGGCCTTAGGTTTATCAACGGGCTGCTATGCGCCCCCCAGCGCCGAACACGTATTGTAGCGATTTGTCGGCGCGGAGTAAATTATTTCATCGTTTTTCTGAGATCGAGAGTGAACGGGAATTCCGGATTGCGCTCGGGCTCCGTCACCTCCATGGCGCCGGGCCTCTGGCGGATAATGGAGAATCGTCCAATGCGGCGCGCTTCGGCGGAGTTGGCGTTGATCGGCAGCGTCTCGTAACTGAGGCCGCCGGGATGGACAACGTGGTACGTGCAACCGCCGACCATGCGTTTGTTCCAGCTGTCGTAGAGATCAAACGCCAGTGGCGAATCGATCGGGATCGTCGGGTGCAGGCAACTTGGCGGCTGCCACGCGCGGTAGCGCACACCGGCGACGAATTCGCCGTTGGTTCCCGTCGGATGGAGCGGCAGCGCGTGTCCGTTGCAGACCACGGAATGTCGCGTGTCGGTCATGCCTTTGACTTTCACCTGCAGACGTTCCACGGACGAATCGACGTACCGAGCCACGCCGCCCGGGCTGTTTTCTTCACCCAGCACGTGCCACGGCTCAAGCGCCGCGCGCAGTTCGACGTGAATGCCCTGCTGCGCGAAAGCGCCAAGTTCCGGGAAGCGGAATTCGAAGTGCGGCAGGAACCAGTCCATCGAGAACGGCAGTCCGCGGTCGTTGAGTTCCAGCAGCGCGTCCTGGAAATCCTGCTTCACGAAATGCGGCAGCATGAAACGGTCGTGCAGTTCCGTGCCCCAGCGCGCCAGCTTCTGCTTGTACGGCGTCTTCCAGAATGTGGAGAGCATGCCGCGAATCAGCAGCTGCTGCGCGAGGCTCATGCGTTCGTGCGGCGGCATTTCAAAGGAGCGGATTTCGACCAGGCCCAGGCGTCCGCTGGCTGTATCCGGCGAGTAGAGTTTGTCGATGCAGAATTCCGTGCGGTGCGTGTTGCCGGTGCAATCAATGAGCAGATTGCGCAGCGTCCGGTCGACCAGCCACGGCGGAACGTTGCCACCGTCGGGAATATTCTTGAACGCGATCTCCAGCTCATAGAGCGAATCGTGGCGCGCTTCGTCGATGCGCGGATGCTGGCTGGTCGGACCGATGAACATGCCCGAGAACAAATACGACAGCGCCGGATGGTTGTGCCAGAAGGCGATCAGCGATTTCAGCACATCGGGCCGGCGCAGAATCGGACTGTCTTCGGGCGTGCCGCCACCGATGACAATGTGATTGCCGCCGCCGGTGCCGGTCTGGCGGCCATCGATCATGTACTTCACCGCCTGCAGGCGCGACTGGTGCGCTTCGGCGTAGAGAATCTCCGTGTTCTTCGAGAGATCCTGCCACGACGTCGCCGGGTGAATGTTGACTTCAATTACGCCCGGATCAGGCGTGACCTTAATCGCGTTGAGCCGCGCGTCGTCCGGCGGGGTGTACCCTTCGATCACCACCGGCGTGCCCAGTTCGCGGGCCGTGTCTTCAATCGCGGCGGCGAGGATCAGGTAATCCTCCAAGTAACGCTGCGGCGGCATGAAGATGTAGAGATGGCCGTTGCGCGGTTCCACACACAGCGCCGTGCGGATCACGTCGAACTGCTGCGGCTCGCGTTTCTTATCGGGAATTGGCGAACGCAACGGCGGCACGGGCGCGGCACCCGAGTACGGTTTCCCCGCGTTGCGCGGCCAGAACAGGCGCTGCGCGGCCCATTCGCGCGGATTGTTGGCAACCACGGCGCGTTGGCCCGGGTGCAGGTGCGCGCCGGGAATGAATTGGGCGCCCGGACGCAAGTTCGCGAACGGCGGCAGCGCTTCCCGAGCGGCGGCGAGCGGATCGAGCGGATAGATCGCGCGCTCGTCTTTCGGCGACCACGGATGCGAATCCAGCGGCAAGCGGAATCCCATCGGCGAATCGCCGGGGATCAGGTAAAGGTGCTCGCGCCGGAAGAACCAGCGTCCCGTCGCCCAGCGCGTGCTGTCGTTGAAGTAGCGCCGTTCCAGCGGCAGCGCGTAGCCGATGATTTTTTCGAGTCCCTGATCGAAAACCTTGCTGAGTCGTTTGCGCGTCTCGGGATCGTCAAGACGATTGTCGAGCGGATCGACGTTCGCCGGCAGGCGGCGTTCGGCGAGCATGTACTGCCAGACGTCTTCGTAGCCGGGAATCGAACAGGCCGGGTCGACATCCAGCCGCTGCGCCAGCTCGCGGATAAAGTGCGATGCGCGCGCGGCGTCGAAACCTTCGTTCGCATCTTCCTTGGCGATCAGCTCCGGATCGTTCCAGATCGGTTCGCCGTCCTTGCGCCAGTAACAGCCCAGCGCCCAACGCGGCAGCGATTCGCCGGGATACCACTTGCCCTGTCCGTAATGCAGCAGACCGCCCGGCGCGAAACGGCTGCGCAGCCGCTTGATCAGATTTCCGGCGATGAAGCGCTTGGTCGGTCCAACGGCGGCGGTGTTCCATTCGTCGTTGTCGGTATTGTCGATGCCCACAAACGTCGGCTCGCCGCCCATCGTCAGGCGCACGTCCTGTTCTTTAAGATCCGACTCGACTTTGATTCCCAACGCGTCAATGGCCGTCCAGATCTCCTCTGGATACGGCTTGGTCACGCGCGGCGCTTCGTGAATGCGCGTGACGGTCATCGACACATGCATTTCCGATTCGCATTTGTCGACCGCGCCCGAGACCGGGGCGGCGCTCGACGGTTCGGCCGTGCACGCCAGCGGGATATGTCCTTCGCCCGCGAGCAAGCCCGAGGTCGGATCGAAGCCGACCCAGCCGGCGCCGGGAAGGTACGCTTCCGTCCAGGCGTGAAGATCGGTGAAGTCCGTCGCGGAACCGCTGGGACCATCCAGCGACTTGATGTCCTGCGTAAGCTGGATCAAGTAACCCGATACAAACCGCGCGGCGATCCCCAGGTTGCGCAGGACCTGCACCATCAGCCACGCCGAATCGCGGCAGGAGCCGGATTTGAGCATCAGGGTTTCTTCGCACGCCTGGACCCCGGGTTCCAGGCGGATCAGGTATTGGATCTCCTTCTGGAGCAGCTGATTGATGTCGACGATGAAATTGATCGTGCGTTTTTTCTGACGCGGAATCGTTTCCAGCAAGGCGGCCAGTTTGGGCGTCGGGGGTTCGGTTTCGAGGAACGGCTTCAGTTCGCGTTCGAGCACCTTCTCGTAGGTGAACGGGTAATTTTCGGCGTACTCTTCCACGAAGAAATCGAACGGATTGATCACCACCATTTGCGCAATGATGCTGACATCAATGACCAATTCTTTCGCAGGCTCGGGAAATACGATCCGCGCCAGATAGTTGCTGTACGGGTCCTGTTGAATGTTGATGAAATGCTTCGTCGGCTTGATCGACAGCGACCGGCTCAAAATCGGTGTCCGCGCATGCGGGGCTGGTGAAAGTCGGACCGTATGTGGCGACAAAGTTACAAAGCGGTCAAATTTGTACTCAGTACGGTGGTTTAGAGCGACGCGGATCGACATGTAAGTTCGTTTTTCCAGTGTGTGCCAACGTGTTGTCGTACGGTTACGGCAAGTCACAGTCCAATCGTCAAATCTTGTTCAATCAGTCCCAGTCGCTTCAGGTTGCGGTGTGCGTTCCGCCTCGATGCCCAGCTTCTCCAGATAACTCAACACCTCTTTCACTGAAGGCTGCACACCGCGCCAATCTGGACCGTGCGCTTCAGCCGACGTGTCCGCATGGGTCAACTTCGTCGCCGCCAGAATCATTCGCGTCTTACGTTCGACCACGGTGATGTCGCACGTTCCAGCGCGGGTCGTTGCGTCCCAACCCCAATTCACAACCACCACCGATTGAACTTCGGCTGCGTTCGCGGCCTTCAGAGTTGGGGGCAATTCCTCGTAGAGCTTAAAGTCTTCCGAAGAAATCGGAAGCGTCGGCGCGTTACTTTCCACGCGCGTCTTTCCGCGGCCATGCAGAATGAGCGGAAAAAGCTTGAGCTTAATCAACCGCGACGCGGTTACCACTCGCGAAGGGGGCGGCACGTATCCGGCGAATTCCGTCTGCACCGGAGCGAACGTGCGCTGTACCCACTGCTTCCGCATACCCACGTGATAATTGGCCGCGACCCACACGCCCGAAAGCGCCATGATCCAAAGCACGCGAAAAAGCGTCCAGCGGCCGCGCATGCGGATCAACAGTACGGCGGCGGCAGTTCCTCCCAGCACCACTGCGATAGCCGCCGCGCCCCACTGCCTGGACAACCACATCTGAAGGAGCACACCTAAGAACAGGATCGCGAGGGGCGCGACGAGCAACATATGAATGAACGGGAAACCCTTTTGCGCGTTCGGCAACTCGGCCAGCGGACCGTCACCAACAGGTTCGGACGGCAGCGGCAGTGTACCCATACAATTGGGGCAGACGATGGTCTTCACCCCAGTGTCCGGGACGGACAAAGGAGAGCCACAAAACGCACATTTAAAGGAACTCATCGCCGGCTCAATCTACTCCGTAAATGCTCGCTGGCCACCGACTTCGTCTATTCTTGACGGTGTGCTACAGCGCGGGGAGAAAGAACAACAGAAAAGCGCAAGTGTGCTACCCGGAAAATTGGCTTTGTAAGTCGAGTATTATATTGAAATTGCAGTCCCGATAGTTTAAGTTCTACGAGGTGCATCTTACTGTGAATCGGCGTTTTCCAAGAAAGTTCCACAAGTTGGAGCGCTGTAGCGTATAGAGAAGTACCACAGGTACAATAAGCGTGATTCTTTGAGGTGAGCCATGCAACTGTCCCCAAGTCAGCAGATCAAACGACAACTTCGCCAGCGTATTCTGGATGGCCAGTACGAGCCCGGAACAACGCTACCCACCATCCGGTCGCTGGCCAAGAGCTTCAACGTCAGCACCAAGACCGTGCAGAAGGCGATTCATGCGCTCAGCGCCGAAGGCATGATCGAAGCCAAGCGCGGCACTGGCCTGTTCATCAAGTCGCAGGCCTTCAAGCCCGGCAGTGGCGGACACCGCATTGGGCTGCTCCACTCCGGACCTCCGGAATACCTGCAAGGCATGCCCTACCCCAAACCCATTCTCGATACACTCACGACCGAACTGCAGACCGCCGGGTTCACGCTGATTCCCTGTTCGCTGATCCAGCTCGACCGCCTGGCGCTGGAGACCGAGCTCTCCAAACTCAAGCTCGGCGGTTTGGTTCTGTTCGAAGTCGACGCCGACCGCGTGATCTTTGAACTGCTGGAAATGCGCCTGCCGCTGCTCTCCATCGACCACGACTGCTACCGCCACGGCGTCTCGTCGGTGGTCTTCGACAACGTCTTCGGCACCTTCCAGACCACCAAGCTCCTGATCGAGCAGGGCCACAAACACATCACCTTCCTGCGCCCGTTGATGGTCAGCAAGGTTCACAACAACAGTTCGTTGACGCTGATCGAAGACGAACGCCTGAAAGGTTACTGCGTCGCGATGCAGGATGCCGGGCTCTCGCTGGATATTCAGGAATACGGCCGCCGCTCGCCGGAGGCGATCCAGGAAATGCTGCTGCGCGTCCTCGGCCGCCGCCCAGCGCCCACGGCCTTCGTGACCAACACGGATGGTTCGGCGCTCTCGTTCATTCAGGAATTGAAAAAGCTCGGCTATCGTATTCCCGAGGACATCAGCGTCACGGGCGGATTCGGCAACTACAATCTGGAATTCGAACCCGGCCGCTTCATCACCTCCACGTTCGTCGACTATGCCGAAACCGGCCGCGTTGCCGCCCGTCAGTTCCTGGAATTGATGACCGGAAAAGTGACCAAGGCCGAACGCAAGTTCATGCCTGTCTCACTGGTCCGTAATCAATCCACGGCCACGGCGCCGGCCGGCGTGGCACATGTCAAATCTCCCGCCATGGCGTAAAGAAAATGGCCCGAACGCTGGAAGTCCATGCAGACGAGTTGCGCACCCAGGGATACACGATCCTCCCGGATGCGCTCGATCGCACGCAGCTCGACACCACCAACGCCGCGCTGGAAGAAATCTTCGAACGCGAAAAGGAAATTGGCCCGGAGCGCGGCTGGCACAACACCACCTACAAAGTGGCCTACCTGCTGCCTCAGAAGCACGCCTGGTTCCGTTCGTTTGCTTTAAATCCCCGCGTGCTGCCCTTGATGCAAATGCTGCTGGGCGAGAACTGCGTTCTGGCGAGCCTCAATGGTCTGACGATGACACCCGGTGGCGTGAAGCAGGATCTCCACATCGATCAGAACGAAACGATTCCCGGCTCGGTGCTCTACATCAACGCGTTGCATTGCCTCGATGACTTCACCCGCGAAAACGGCTGCACCCGAATCGTGCCGCGCAGCCAGGATCGCATGTGGATCAAGGGCAAGATGGACCGCGACGCCATCGAGAAGGAAGCTATTTATCTCGAAGCGCCCGCCGGCAGTCTCATCGCGTACAATGGCGGACTCTGGCATGCCGGCAGCGCCAACAAAACCAGCAAACCGCGCCGCGCCATTCATGCCTTCTACAGCCGTCCGTGGGTGCGGCCGCAGTGGGATTACACCAAGAGCCTCTCGCCGGATGTGATCGCCGGATTGACCGAGGAACAAAAGCGACTCTTTGGCTTTTATGCTCAAGCCGGCCATTACGATTATGCCGCCGATGATGTCGTGCGGAAGCGCTGACTTCACCCGGTGGTAACCTTTCACTTCGTCTGACGACACTTAAGCGGGCAGGAAGCAGCATTTCATGCCTGGGCATATTTAGGGGAGTAGCGATTCACGTGGCTCATCCAAAACGCGATGCGAATTACGACCGCGAAAATTTCATCCGCATCGCACCCGACGTGGTGCTCGGTGAAAACGTCGGCATCTTTTCGTTTGTCAATCTCTACGGCTGCAGCATCGGCGATGGAACGAAGGTCGGCGCCTTCGTCGAAATTCAAAAAGGCGCGGTAATCGGCAAGCGCTGTAAAATTCAAAGCCACACGTTTATCTGCGAAGCCGTGACGATCGACGACGAATGTTTCATCGGACATGGCGTCACGTTCATCAACGACCGCTATCCCGCCGCCGTGCTTCCCGATGGCAGCCCCGTCAAGCCCGGCGACTGGAAATGCGAACCCACGCACATCTGCAAACGCGCCGCGATCGGATCGAATGTTGCGATTTTGTGCGGTGTAACGATCGGCGAAGGCGCCACGATCGGCGCCGGAGCGGTCGTCACCAAAGACGTTCCACCCGGAACCGTGTATGCCGGAGTGCCCGCCAAAGCCATTCGCAAACGCGCTCCGCGTTAATATTGAATTGTGTATAAGAGGTACAACAACACTCGGAAATTCTTGCGCACACGTGCCTAACTTCTTTCAAAACAATAGCTTCTGTGAAAGTCTGCGGTGTATTTAAGCGTGGAACGCACCTCGCGCAGGGAAAAGCTGTCGTCTCTAAGTCATCCGCCTTGCACGAGATCGATCTTTCAGGCAGTATTAGCGCTGGCGATCGGGTGGGTGTCACGTTACGCATGGCGAATAGCGACGAAACATTTGTCAAATACGTGCTCCAGACCGGCATGGCGACGGACGCGCAAATCGCAGCCGCCCGTAAGCGTTTGAACGAAGGTTCGCAGACCGGCACCGCCTCCACCATTTCCGAAGTGATGGTCCGCGAAGGCATCATCACCACCGCTCAGCGCGAGACAGTCGAGAAAAAACTCAAAGCCCAATCGTCCGGCATCCAGCAGCTCGACAATTACAAGCTGATCAAGAAGCTCGGCGAAGGCGGCATGGGTTCCGTCTACCTGGCCGAAGACACCGTCGCCTACCGCAAGGTCGCGCTGAAGGTGCTCAGCCGCAAGTTCTCCACGAACCCGGAATTCCTCGGCCGCTTCCGCCGCGAAGCGCAAGCGCTCGGCCGCCTCAACCACCCCAACATCGTCGCCGGTTTCAACGTCGGCGAAAATAAGGGCTACCAGTATTACGTGATGGAATACTGCGACGGCGAGCCGCTTGACAAACGCCTCCGCCGCGAGAAACAGCTCGACATTTACGACGCGATCCAGATCACCATCCAGGTCGCGCGCGGCCTGCAGTACGCACACGAACACAACACCATCCACCGCGACATCAAGCCCGGCAATCTCGTCGCCACCAGCGACGGCTTGATCAAGATTCTCGACATGGGTCTCTCGAAAACAATCGGCGAAGCCGATTCGTCGTTCAACACGCAGGCGGGCGTCACCGTTGGCACGCCACATTACATTTCGCCCGAACAGGCGCGCGGCGATCAGGCCATCGACGGCCGAACGGACATCTATTCGCTCGGCGCCACTCTCTATCACCTGATCACGGGCCGCACGCCATTCGACGGCCCGACGTCCGTGGTGATCATGACCAAGCATCTCAACGATCAACTCGCCAACCCCGCGGACCTGCGCCCCGATTGTCCGCAGGGCTTGATCGAAGTGATCACGCGCATGATGGCCAAGAAGGCCGACGACCGCTATCTGAACTGCGCGGAGCTGGTCGAAGACCTCGAGCACGTCGCCGCGGGCAAAGCGCCTTCCAGTCCCGCGCTCGATCCGATTCATTCGTCGATCGGCATGCGTTCGCTGCGCGTCGGCACTGGAAAATACAAACCCGTCGGCGACGAGCGCGAAGCGAGTGCTCCGAGCAAACGCGCGACGGGCAAGCGCGAGCCGGTCGCGGAACGCGAGGGCCGCCAGACAGGAAAACGGGAACCCGTCGCAGAGCGCGAGGGCCGGCAGACGGGTAAGCGAGAACCGGTCGCGGAGCGCGAAGGCCGACAGACCGGCAAGCGCGAACCGGTCGCCGAGCGCGAAGGCCGCTCCACCGGCAAACGAGATCCCGTCGCGCCCAATGAAAGCGCACGCGTCTCAACGCGGAAATCGGGCCAGGGCCCTGTCGCTCAGGAACGCGAACCGGTCGTCGACGACGTGAATCTATCGCCGCAGTCACGCAGGCGTCCGGTCTCCAAGGAATCCCAGCCGGTGCCGCCGTCGGAGACGGAAACTGCGCCCACGGTTGCGGCGGCAGCCGCGCCGGCCAGTGAGAGCTCAGAAAATGCAGCCGCCATTCCGGCCAAGTCCGCGGGACTCAATTACCAGGTCATCGGTGGCGCCATCGCCGCGGCCATTGTGCTCGGCTCGGTGGTCCTCTATTTTGCGTTCAGCGGCAAAAAATCCGATGCCGCTTCCAATGATTCAACCCACACCGCCACGACCACGGGCAATTCCACATCTCCGGTGGTCGACACGAAACTCCCGGTCACGCCGGTCGTTCCCACGCCGCCGCCACCCGTGACGCCAGTCGTGCCGGTTCCTCCGCCGCCCGTGATCCCCGCCGTCGTCAACCCGCCGGTGGTCCCCGCCGTTCAAGCCGCGTTGAACGAAGGCGCGACGCAAGTCGAGACGCTGACGCAGCAGCGCAACTACCCGCGCGCCAAGTCGCGGCTGGATGAACTCGAACGCGAAGTCGCCGAAAAGGACACGTACAACGCAACCTGGTGCCCGCGCCTTGATGGTCTTGACCGGGCGATCCAGAATGGCGAACAGACGTTGAAGCAGGAATTCAAAAAGCAGCTCATCGGCCCCAACGAACTCCCGCCGATGCCCGCCGGCGCACTGCTGCTCTTTAATTCCGCGGGCACCGACCCTCGCGTCAAGTGGTCGCCACGCACGATTAAATTCTTCACCGGTAAATTGCCCTGGGTCGACGGCCAGACCGACTCGAAAACGCTCAGCTTCGAAGCCCCCGACAACCTCCTCAGCCCCGGCCCCAATGGCCGCATCGTCCTGGAATACAGCGCCACGACGGAATGCGATGCCGTGGTGAAATTTCAGGACAAAGACGACAAATGGAAGGAACTCCCCGTCACTCTTCCGCCGGGCCGCCTGAAGAAAGTCGAAGTCTCGCCAGGTGGAAAATTCATTTCAGGCATGTCAATCAAATCCATCGCCATCGAATTCACCAACACCCGCGACGACATCCTCGCGCTCTACCGCATCTACGTCTTCCGCCAGTAAGCGCGCTGACGCGCGAGGGGTCAGGGGTCAGGGGTCAGGGGTCAGGGGTCAGGGGTCAGGGGTCAGGGGTGGATACGGGCACGGAGCTGCGTAAGGAATTTTCGCAGCGAGTAGGCAGAATCAGTAGTCAGGAACAGTTCGCCATCAGCTTGCGCCAAATCCCACGCCGGGTGCCACACGTCTCGCTGTTGAGACGGGTGCGGGAATGACTCTGCGTTTGCAATTGAGGCCGCAGTTGTGTGCCACTGGTGGCTGGCTGTTTAGCCACCAGTGCGAACTCGCGGACCGACATCGAAGGTTCGTGAGGCATTGAATATCCTGATTCGCAAGCGCGCACGTTGCAGAAACAGCGCGATCAGCCCAACTCTCAGGACCTGCAGTTGTCCGCCACTGCCATCCGCATACTCTCCACCGCGCGAATTCCACGCGCGCCTACTCCCTGCGATCGCCCAACTCTGACCCCTGGCCCCTGACCCCTGACCCCTCGCGGCCCGCCGCGCCTGACCCCTCGCCACTCAGAGGCGCGCGCGCGGTCTTCCAGATCGGCACGTCCTTCTTCAACCGGTCCGTGAACTCATCCAGCGCCGCGATGCCTTCCTTGCGGTGTTTGCTCGCGATCCGCAGGCGATACGAGACTTCACCATTCCCCACGTGTCCGCGGCTGTGCTCGACGCGAATCGCCAGCAGCGCATGCCGCTCGAACAGTTCCTGCGCGATTTGCGTGAGCATCCGCGTGGCCATCGGTTCGTAGGCTTCGTAATCGAGCCCCACGATCGGACGGCCGTCTTCGCTGGGCCGCACGATGCCGTCGAAACAGAGCACCGCGCCCGCGCCGGGGAAACTCCACGGTTCGGCCGATGCCGGCAACGGCCCATCGCTGATTTTTACCGTGACGCTCATCCGCCCGAAACCATCCCGATCAACGCGATCTCATCCGAGGCCACCAGCGTCCGATCCAATTCCACAAATTCATGATTCACCGCAAAGCGGCATTTCTCCAGCAGCGGCGCGAGCGCCGGAATTTTCCGCGCCAGTTCATCACGCAACGCCAGGCACGTGGTCTCGCCAATCTCCACAGATACTTCGCGCAAGCCCGCCGCCTTCGCCTCCGCCCCAAACAGTTTCACCGAAACATTCATCCCCTCATCCTACCCTTCTGAACGTAATCGCCAAGTCTTGTGCCACCTACCCACTGCCTTCTGCCTACTCGCCCCACCGCGCGAACCGCAAACTCCCGCACGCGTCCATTCCCATCTCTGACCCCTGGCCCCTGGCCCCTGACCCCTCGCCGCCCCGCGGCGCGCGGCGCTCCTTGCCGTGCAAAGTGGCCTCGTGTATACTTTTCCACCCGAGTTGATTCCCCGACCCCCGCGCGTGTGCGCGGGTCGTTTTTTCGTAGTGGGATGGAAGGAGCAGGTCATGCCAGTCAAGTTCAATGAAATCAAGCAGGGCGAAGCGATCATCTTCAACAACGAAATTTGGATCGTCTTCAAAAAGGACCTGCAGACCCGCGGCAATCTGCGCAGCTATTACCAGGTGCTGCTCAAGAATCTCGAACGCGGCAACGTCTACAATCAGCGCTTCTCGCCGGAAGACAACGTCGAGCAGGCGATGCTCATCCGCCAGGAATACGAGTACCTCTATACCGACGGCGGCATGCTGGTGCTGATGAACCCGGAAACCTACGACCAGATCAATCTCTCCAAGGATCTCGTCGGCGAAGCGATCAAGTTCCTCGTCCCCAATGCGCGCTTGAACGTCCTGACGCACAAGGAACGGGCGCTGAGCATCGAAATGCCGCAGTTCGTCGAACTGACCGTCACCGACACGCCCGACGCGGCGCGCGGCGACACGGCCACGAGCGTCTTCAAGCTCGCCACCGTCGAAACCGGAGCGGAAGTCAAAGTCCCCGGCCACATCAAAAAGGGCGACAAGGTCAAGATCCGCACCGAAGACGGCGAGTTCCTCGGCCGAATCAATTGAATGTCGAATGATGAATGTCGAATGTCGAGTTTCATCGCTCGACATTCGACGTTCATTCGTTTCAACATTCGCGCTTCCTGACTCGCTAGTCGACATTCGTCATTCCCCCCCTTTCCTTTCCTGCAAATTCGCACTAACATACGAAATTCATGAATGAGGGCGAAACCTTTCTGGCTGGCCCGTCCGACCGGGCTGAGACTACTCCTGCGGCTGGCGCCGGGGAATCGGGAACGTTTCGACTGCCTTCAACCACACTATTCCTCGGCCTGATGCCCGTCTTCTCCGGCCTCGCGCGCCGCGCCGATCTCGCCGCGGTGCTCTCCGATCAGCAGGACCGCCCCGACGCCGACGGCAACGTCCGCTCCGCACGCATCCGCACGTACATCGTCTATTCCGGACGGCAGAGCGAAGCGCGGACGAGCGTCAGCCTGTTCGACGACGACCCGCTCTGGAACGAAGGCGAGCTCAGCATGCTGATCAAGCGGCAGTTCGGCCCCGCGGGATTGAAGCATCTGCTCGGCGTGCTGATTGCCGCCGAAGAACAGGCCAGCGTCGCCGGCGGCCAGCCCGGCGGCTTCATTTTTGATGCCAACCGGCATCTCGACATCCTCGGCTACTCGCGCGCCAACCGCGTGCTCGGCAAAGGTTATCACACCGCCAAGCACTTGAAGGAAGCGCGCGAGATCGTGACGCTGCTCTGCTCGCTGACCATCGTCCAGGAACGCCGCTTCGGTGCGCGCCGCGGTGCAACGCTGAAAGTGAAGCTGCTCCAGGACGAAGCCTCCGCCGAATCGTGGGAAGAATCCGTCGCCGACGGCCAGCGCCTGAAGGAGCGGATCACCACCAACGAGAAAATCTTTCTCCGCTTCAACCCGCATCTGTTCAACGCCGCCGCCGCCGGATCGCGGCGCACGAAATACCTGTACACGCTGCAGCTCAAAAAACTCTCCCGCGAAAACGCGCGCACCCACGGCCTGACGCTGACGCTGGGCGTCCATCTGCCGATCAAATTCCGCCTCAACGGCGGCAAGCCACTGCAGCTCAGCGCGCGGTCGTTCCTGCGCATGGCGGGATTGACGGAAGACGAATACACGAGCTACGAACATCTGGAGCGCATCGAAAATTCGCTGCGCCACATGGTCGAACAGGGTTACATCAGCAGCTTCGAAACCGAGCGTTACCGCTACCGCGCCGCGCCCCTGACTGGAGCGAAGGAATCCGGCGAGCTTCCCGCGCAGGGCAAAGGCGCCAACCGCCGCGTGCAGCGCGCGCACCTGGAATTGAAGGCCGGAGCGCCCAGCGCGCCGCCGGAGCCGCTCGAAGAAATGTGGCAGGTCGCGCCGCCGGAATTTCTGCGCGAAATTCTCGGCAGCGCCAGCCACGCCGCGGAGTTCGTGCAATCGGAGCTCAACGAACTCGCGCGCCAGACGCCCAAGGCGCTGCGGCCACCGCCGCAGCTTCCCGGCATGGAATCGGGCGGCAATCCGCCCGGCGCCGCTGAACTGCTCCGCCACGTCCGCCGTGAACTGGGATTGCAGCAGGCCGAACTCGCGCGCCGCCTGGGCGTGACGCAGGCCGCCGTTTCGATGGCCGAAGCCGGCAAGCGCCCGCGCATGGCCGAACGCCTGCTGGAAAAAGCGCGGCGTCTGCCGCCGCCGGAAAAAGTGGCGGAAACGCCGTAGTCGAATTCAAAATTCAAAATTGAAACGGCGCACACGCGCTACTGACGGGGAGGCGCTTAACATGGCTGGCAAGAATGCGGTGATCGGCGGCGGCGGGTTTCATCATGTGGCGATTCGGGTCGCCGATTTTGATGCCGCGGTGAAATTCTACACCGACGCGCTTGGCTTCACGCCCAAGATCACGTGGGGCGAAGGCAATAGCCGCGCGATCATGCTCGATGCCGGCAACGGCGATTACATGGAGATCTTCGCGGGCGGCAAAGCCGAGTCCCCGCCGCCTTCGGAAGGTGCCATTCTGCATTTCGCGCTGCGCACAACCGACTGCGACGCCGCCCTCAACCGCGCCCGCGCCGCCGGAGCGATCGTAACGATGGAACCCAAGAGCATCGACATTCAAAGCAAGCCGCACGTCACGCCCGTGCGCATCGCCTTCTGCAAAGGCCCGGCCGGCGAGATCATCGAGTTTTTTCAGAACGAGCTGACGTAAAAGACTCAGCGCGCCGCGACGACGTTCTCCGCTGGCTCGACGATCCCTGGCGCGTCGAAATAATGCAGCTCTCGCAACCGGTCGATCCAACGCTGGCGGTCGGGGTTGCGCTGCGCGTTGGCCAGCCAGTGCTGCGAAAAAAAGTATTTTCGTTTCGCGTCGAAGGACGCCACCGCGTTGTTGATATTGTCCACCGCCTGCTGACGTAGATAGGCGATCTCTTCGGGTGTTTGCGGATCGTTGTAGTAGACGATCGTACACATGCGGCGGTCGGTCTGCCCGCCCCACGAGCCATGCCAGAGCCGCAGGTCGAACGCGACCACATCGCCCGGCGTGGATGCAAGCACTGTGGCCGGAACCTCCGTGATCGGCAGCTTCTGGACGCCCGCGGCAAACTCCGCGTTCTGTTCCAGCGGCAGACGATGGCTGCCGGGAATCACCCGCAGTGCGCCGGTCTCCGCGCCCACCGGTTGCAGATAGATCGCGAACTTCACGCCGTACTGCAACGCCGAGTTCGAATCGGGATGCCAGGGCGTATTTCCAACGTAACGATTGCCATCTACCATGATGCCCAGCACCGAATCGCCATACATCTGCTGCGCGGGTTTCAGAAAACGCGGGTCTTCGATCAGACCAGCGAAAAACGGCGTGGCCTCGTCCATCAACATCGACCAGTGCCGCTTGGTGCCGTCGAACGGCTGATGCGCATATTGCTCAGTCAGCGTTCGGTCGAATTCGCTATTGAGCGTTCGCAGTTCAGCGGGTGAAAAAACCTGTTTCATGACGACATAGCCAAACGTTTTAAAGCAACTGAGCTGAGCTTCCGTCAACATGCCGGTCTCCTCCGACTCTCATCACACCGCTCGTTCCAGTAAGCGCCGGTTCACATCCATGTGCCGGCGCATGGCCGCGTCCGCGCCCGGCACATCATGAGCCGCAATGGCGTCAACGATGTCGCGGTGCAGCGTGCGTCCGATCTCGTAGTCCGGGTCAGGCGCCATGGTCCGATCCATGCTCGTGGCCATGAAATCCTGGACGATCTGCAGCACGTTGGTGATCAGCTCGCTCTTCGCCATCGCTGCAATCGACAGATGAAACGCGCAATCGAGCTTCACGTACGGCTCGCGCGTTTCGGTGGCCGCGAATTCCGCATACCGGATTTTCAACGCTGCAATCTCGTCGGCCGTGGCGCGTTGCGCCGCCAGCCGCGCCGACTCGCTTTCAATCCCGGTGCGCAGCTCGTTGAACTGCAACAGATCGCGGCACGACAATGTGATCGCCGTCCGGATCAACCGCGATCCGGCCGCGAGCGAGTCCGGATCGCCCACATGAGTGCCCTTCCCCGCCCTGATTTTGACGAGGCCCAGCAGCTCCAACCGGCTCATCGCTTCCCGTAAAACCGTCCGACTGACACCCAAGCGCGCCATGAGCACCGGCTCCGTCGGCAATCGCGTTCCAGACACTAAGTTCTCTGTTTCAATCAAGTTACGAAGCTGGAGAACAGCCGAATCGACCAACGAGGGTGTAATTATCGCTTCCATGAACCTAATCATACGATGATCGCATGATTAGTCAAGGACCCTGTTGTAAATTTACGACAGGGTTGCGTCTGAGACCCTCGGGTAAATTTACCCGAGGGTCATCGATTTTCTTCCGCGTGCGTTTTTGAATTTTGGATTCGTCGTTCAGTACGTGATGTAATCCCACACTTCATCCACGCCCGGCCACTTCGCGCCGGTCTTGGGTTCTTTGAAGAGGGGAAAATAATAGAGTTTGTCCTTGGCCGCGGCCTGCTTGGCGAAGTCGCGCGATGAATAGCCTTTCACCATCACGACGGTTTCATTCTCTTCGTCCAGACGTGCGGTGACGTACGCGTAGAGCGTGTACTCCGGCCACAGTTCGGTCTTTTCCTTCTCGATCAAGGTACACAAGTCGTCGGGAGTGGGTCGGGCATTGGCCATAGGCGTCGCCTCTCACGCATGATTGTCTGATCGCTTAGTCATACTCGCCGGACCGCCGCGAGGCAATAGTCGGGCGCGAATTTCAGGAGATTGCCCTCCTTCTACGGAAGCACACGTGCTTATGATGTGCTTTTTAATGCCGCGATCCGTTCCAGCACCGTCGGGTGCGAATAATGGTACGCGCTGTAGACCGGGTGCGGGTTGAGTGTGCCGAGGTTCTTCTCAGTCAGCTTCAGCAGCGCCGAACCCATCGGCGCGGCACTGGTTTGCGCGGCGGCGTAGGCGTCGGCCTCGTATTCGTGCTTGCGCGAAAGCGCACTGAAAAACGGATCGACCCAGAACGTGAAGTCTCCGGAAATCAGCAGAAACACCAGCAGCCCGACCGACTTCGCCGGCGCGCCAACATTGAACGCAGCGTAGAGCGGCTTCCAGTCGAGCAGCAGACTTAAGATGAAAAACCCGACGAACGTCAACACCGACGAGATCGCGACGGTCTTCAAAATGTGTTTCTTCTTGTAATGCCCGATCTCGTGCGCGAGCACCGCCGCGAGTTCCTCGGTGTTCATCTGCGCGATCAGCGTATCGAAGAGCACGATCCGTCGGCCTTTTCCCAACCCGGTGAAGAACGCGTTGGAATGCGCCGACCGCTTCGATCCGTCCATCACGAAAATGCCACTTGCCGCGAAGGCGCAGTGCTGAGCAAGCTGTTCCAGGCGTGTTTTCAATTCACCGTCCTGCAGCGGCGTGAATTTATTAAAGAGCGGCATGATGATGATCGGCGCGAGAATCATCATCACGACCTGGAACGCAATCACCGCCAGCCCCGCCCACAGCCACCAGAGCGGCCCACTGAAGAGAATGAACGCGATCAGTGCGTAGAGCAGCGGCACGCCAAGCACCAGCCCAATCGCCAGTCCTTTGATCCGGTCGAGCCAGAACGTTTTCGGCGTCGTCGTGTTGAAGCCAAAGCGCGCTTCGATCCGGAATGTCGAATACAGTTGCAGCGGCAGATTCAGGAACATCGCCGTCAGCCCGTACCCGCCGATCAGCAGCACGCCGGCCGTCAGCGGCTCAAATCCAAATGAGCGGATGAAGTCGTGGAGCATCGGAATGAAGCCGCTGAAGAGAAAAAACAGCGTCTCCCCCGCTCCGATGAACGCCGCGACATGCCCAAACCGCGCGCGCGTCAGCGCGTACTCGATGCTTTTGGCGTACGTCTCCGGAGTCATGATCTCCCGCGCCGCCTCCGGCACGGTCGCGCGCCGCGCGTAGATGTAACGCGAATTCAGAAGCGACAACACGCGCTCCAGCAGCACATGGATGGCGAAGAAAATCAGAAACGCGAGCAGGACGATCAGGTGATCAGGCATATACGCATCGTAGAATGTTCAGCCGGCTCTGTCGATGGAAAGGGATTGTTCGTTTTACCCGAGCAGAGGATGGTGCCCGTAGTAAAGGACGTCCAACGTTTCGTGAGTCGCGTCCATAGCGAAGACTTCCTTGCCTATTTCGCCGGCTTGTCCACCAACCCCCGCGTTTCCGGGAGCTTCATGATCCACGCGCGCCAATCCGTTTCGAGATCATCCAGCGACTTGGCGCCGGAGAGCTTCAGGATTTCCACCGCGGCATAGCCCGGCGTCGTCGCGTCCTTGATCAGCGACGTCGTCGCGGGAAGGCCCTTGGTTTTCGTCAGGTACTCGATGATCGCGAAGCCTTCGGCGTAGAAAAATTCCGGGTCCTTCGGGTAGTCGCGCGCGGAGATCAGATCCGTCAGCGGAATGAAATCCTGGCTCTTCATCCGCGAGCGGAGGAAGTCGTTGAAGTAATCCTGGCGGAACGGCGGCTCCATCAGCACCGCGAAGCCTTCGTGCAGGCTGCGCGGCAAGTTTCCGGGATCAGGCAGATTGCTGTAAACGATGCAGTGCGTAATCTCGTGCGGTAGGACCGACTTCAGCAATCGCGGCGACGTCTGCCACGAATGGATCTGCAGTTCCGTGATCTGTCCGCCAAGGCTGCTGTACTTCGAACAGCCGCCCGTCCATTCCGGCTGGCCGGTTCGCGTGGTGTACTCCACCTGCGAACGATGGATGAAAATCTTCACCTTACCCTTCCACGAGGTGCTGAATCCCAGCTCGGAAAGGATGCGCGTGCGGTGGTATTCGGCCGTCTCGGCGACGTGATCGGCGAGGTTCTTGTTGTAGTGCATGATGATAAAGTTTTCGGTCTCGAGTTTCTCAGCGGGACCGTCGGTGGCCGCAGCGTAGCCGGCGATTTCGGAGATCGAGGTGTCGACCTTCCACAGGTTCTGGTGGATGTCGAGATCGGCTTCGAGCTTGCGGCGCAGATCGGCGACGAACTCCGGCGTGGGGTTGCCGACGCGCGTGCCCAGCGCGCGCGCATAGTACTCCGCGGCTTGCGGAATCTGGCTGAGCGCTTCGTTGAGCCGCCCGGCGACATACAGCACGTTGCGGTTGGTCGGCGCAAACGCGAGCACGCGTTTCAAATCCGTCTGCGCATTGGCGAGGTCATTGTGCTCCAACGCCACCAGCACCGCCGGCAGCGCGCAGGACGTGTAGAACTTTTCCAGTTTGTCGGCGAGCGTGGGGTCGAGCTTCAACGCGTTTTCGATGTCGCGGGTGGCATCGGCGATCTTCTTGGCCTGTGCTTCGTCCGAGGCCCGGCCGACGTAGCACTGCGCCAGATCCGCGCTGACCGTGGCGCGCGCGTCCGGCGAGAGACTCATGATGAATTCGAACTGCGCGATCGCCAGAGTCCAGTTTTTCGCCTGCGCCGTGGCGCGGGCTTCTTCCATTTTCTGCGCGAGATTCTGCTCGAGTTTGCGCAACTCCCAGAGATCGCTGGCCGCCGAATGCGCGACCAGTTCGGAATTGGGATCGAGCTTCTGCAGTTTCTCCAGGACCTCGCGCGCTTCGCGGTAGCGGTTGAGCGTCCGGTATTGCTTGGATGCGGTGGAATACGCGTTGGCCAGTACGCGCTTGGCTTCAGGAGAGGTCTTGTTGGCGGCGTACGCTTCTTCGAAAACGCGGATGGCGCGGTCGAACTGCTTCTCCTGCAGCATCTGGCGGCCGAGATCCATGTGGTACTCGACGGCCGACTGCCGGTCGATCGATTCTACATCCGACGCGCGTAACTTCACTTCGCCGTAGGGCACGCGGACGACGACAAATTCCTCATCCTCTTTAATCACTTCGCCGCGGAGGGTCTTGCCGTTGCGGAGATGGACGACATCGGCGGCGACACTAAACGTCAGGCAGGCCACGACCGCGCCGACAATCCAAAAGCGGAAAGCACGAGGCTGCGGAGAGGCGTGCTGCATGCGCATACAACCTCTCCTCACTGTGATCCATTTTGGTTGAACTGAACACACGAACACACCACAGGACTGGTCGCGTCAGAGTCCCATATTATTTCGCCCCACTATGATACGAGTTTATGGAAGTTCCAGCGAAGTCCATTTGTTTTGGTCGGTTAATCGCCGCACGTATGGGGTTCTTGATCTCACGCAAAGCCGCGAAGCCGCAAAGTACATCAACAAATTTGTTATCATGAATCTGTTAGTTGCCGTTCTTAGCGACTTTGCGGCTTTGCGTGAGATTAGAACCGGTGATTCTTTGATCATAAACATGGATTCTTAAAGGTCTTCGCGTTGCAAATCAGCGTTGCCGCGAGTAAGTTGAACGCAACCCACTGTGAGCTCGAATTTTCAAAGCGAGGAGAAGAATTCATCGCACGAAGCCCGACTTACTTTCACTTGACTCCGCACCTGCTGCGCATAAGCAATCTCTCTGAATCTTCAACACTTCGGCATGATTGGGCAACCCATTGCTATTAGGGTTGGGATTCTGTTGTGATTGTGTCGTTCCGATACAAAAAATCGGGCGAAGGGAGACGGAACCGGAGGCGGACGAATGGTCCAACCCGATCCGCAACCGCCTCAGACGCCTCCCAAGGGCAGTGGTGATCAAGGCGGTAAGTACGGCAGCGATAAGGACCTGTGGCATTATCTGGGCATGGGGACGCAGTTGACGGGCACAGTTGGAGCGTTTGTGCTGCTGGGTTGGTGGTTGGACCGGAAGTTTGGCTGGACGCCGTGGGGTTTGGCAGTAACGGCATCGATCGGCGTGGCTGCGGCCATGTACAAGTTTCTAAAGGATGCAATGTGAAGGGGTTGGTTCTCGTGAGTTTGATGGCGGCCGGACTTTCAGCCGCTCTCGCCGCGGGAATCTGTGAGCTGGGTTTGATCGGAAAGTTCGGCGCAGAGATCCGCGCGCCGTACTTCTCAGGAGTGGGAGCGGGGTTGGTGCTGGCGCTGGTGGGGTTGCCGTTCGCGGTGAAATTGGCCGCCATCGGAGCCGCTCCGGAGGCAACAGGGGGATTCTGGAAGTGGTGGGGCGCGGGGTTGTTGCTGCGCATGGCGCTGATGCTGGTCCTGGCGCTGACCCTGATGGCCGTCTTTGCGAAATTTCCGGCGGCCGCGCTGCTTCCCATGTCCGGTGTCTACCTGGTCGGAATGTTCGCGGAAGCCGCCTGGCTGGCAAAATTTCTGTTTGGGAAAGATACGTTTTCAAAGTCGAGCTTAAAGCAGTAACAGAAAACAGGAACTGAGAGTAATGGCGCAAGCTGAAGAAAGAGCGGAAGCGGGTCCGGGCGAACGTCCGGGACATGGCGAGCATGGCGCTCACGAAGGCGCACACGCGGAGCACGAAGCGCCCGCCGATCCGATGCATCACATCCTCGACAAGGTGCTGATCGGCTACAGCAAGGACGGCAAGGTCATCTCCTATCCGTACGACGAACACGGTCACGTGAAATCGGAGTACGCAACGTACGAGCCCGCCGCGATTGGTCCGATCAAACTTGAATTCACCAAGCACATGATGGGCTTGACCGTCGTCGCGATCATCTTCCTGGTGGTGGCGATGACCGTCGCCAAACGCGTGCTCGCTGGACTGCACGCCAACCGCGCGCCGAGCGGCCCGCTGGCGAACGTGGTCGAAGCCTTGTTCCTGTTCGTGCGCGATGAAATTGTCGAGCCGGTCGGCGGACATCATCTGGCTCATTACACGCCTCTCTTCGTGAATTACTTCTTCTTCCTGCTGATCGCCAACTTCATGGGCATGATTCCGGAATTCGGCGGCGTCACCGGCAACTTCGGCGTCACGCTGGTCATGGGCGGTTCGATCTACGCGCTGGTCTGGATCCTGGGCATGATCAATCAGGGGCCGATCAACTACATCGTCCATCTCGTTCCGCCGGGCACGCCGTTCTGGATGTGGCCCCTGATGTTCGTGTTGGAAATCCTCGGACCGATCATCAAGTGCTTCGTGCTCTCAATTCGTCTCTTCGCCAACATGATTGCAGGACATTTGATCATCTCGCAGTTGCTGGGTTTGGGCGCGATCAGTGGAGCGCTGCTGTTCCTGGGCGTGCCGCTGGCGCTGGGCGTGTCGGTGCTCGAAATTCTGGTCTGTCTGATCCAGGCGTACGTGTTCACGCTGCTGGCGGTGGTGTTCATCGGCGCGGCGGTTCATCCGGAGCATTAAGAGTTCAGTTTCCGGCCGGTGCGTCCCCTGTCGGGATGCGCCCCGAGGCAGAAGTCGCCGGCGTTGTCCAAGCCGTCGCAGCCACGGAACAGTGCCGGTGGAGTGGCCAGAAAGCTCTGCGTAAGTCAGAGTATTTTAGAATGGCGATTCGCCATCGGCCGCGTGTACGGGGAACGACTGCCTTCCAAGGCAGAGAACGGTGAGGAGAGTTTTCAATGGGTTTAGCAATTTTCGGTATCGGTATCGGCGTCGCCATCCTGGTCGCTGGTGCGGCGTACGGCATCGGCAAGCTCTCGGCTTCCGCGGTTGAATCAATCGCGCGTCAGCCGGAAGCCGCTGGCAACATCCGCGGCGCGGCCATCGTGCTCGCGGCGCTGATCGAAGGATTCACGTTCTTCGCGCTGATCGTTCTCCTTCTGGCCAGCAACAAGGTCACGAAGGATAACTGGGTTGAACCTGCTCCGACCTTTAGCACTTCCGTGAAGTAACTGGATCGGCTGGCGGGCTTCAAAACCCGCCAGCCATCTTTGACGTTTGTTTTTGATGCAACGCATGGACGCACGTTTTCTGGAGATTGAGTTGTGGCGATGATGTTGGCAGAAAGTTTGTTGCCGGACTTCCTCAACCCTGAAGGCCAGGTTCTGCTCTGGTCGTTCGTGGTATTTTTCGGACTGTTGGCGATCCTCTGGAAATTTGCCTGGGGTCCCATCATGCACGCGCTGGAAGAGCGCGAGCACAACATTCAGAAGAAGATCGACGACGCGGAGACCAAGAACCGCGAAGCGCTGGCCAAGATGGCTGAGTACGAAAAGCGCATCAACGCCGCCAAGGACGAAGCCGCCAAGATCGTCGCCGAAGGCAAGCGCGACGTCGAGCTGGTCAAGGCCGACATCCTGAAGGAAGCCAACGCAGAAGCCGCCAAGTCGCTGGAACGCGCCAAGCGCGAAATCCTGCTCGCCGAGCAGGCCGCCGTTGAAGAGATTCGCAACAAGGTCGTCGACCTGACCGCCGACATTTCCCAGCGCGTGATCGAACGCGAGATCAAGACCGAGGACCACCGCCGCTTCATTGAAGAAGCCATCCAGCGCATTGAAGCGAACTGAAGTCTTTACTGAAGGCTGTACGGGTACGGAGAAGACATGGCAACAACAACTGGTGGACTGAGCATCGCCCACGCCTACGCCGAAGCGCTCTACGACGTCGCCGCCGAAACCGGTGCGATTGCTGACGTGGAGTCGGATCTCAACGCGATGGCCAAGGCGCTCAGCACGGAACCGAAGCTGCGGCTGTTCCTGGAATCGCCGACGATTCCGTTTGACGCCAAGCGCAAGGTGCTGACGGCCGGCATGTCCGGCATTGGCAAGATGGTGCTGAATCTGCTGTGCCTGGCGATCGATCACGGCCGCATCGGCATGTTCGACCAGATGGTCCACGCCTTCCACGACCACGCCAACGCCAAGGCCGGCATCGCGGAAATCAAAGTCGCATCCGCGCGCAAGCTCGAAGCCGGCGAACTGGAAAAGCTCTCCGCCGTACTGCAGAAGAAGCTCAACCAGAAAATCACGCTCGTCGAAACGGTTCAGCCCGATCTGATGGGTGGCATCGTGGTCACGCATCAGGACCTCAACTGGGACGCGTCGGTCTCGCACCGGCTCAAGCGGATCATTGAGAAGATTGAAGAAGTCAAAAACACAGGCCTTGTCAACTCCGTGGTGAAATCGTAGGAGAATTTGAAACGTGCGCATTCAAGTCGATGAAATGGTTGGAATCCTCCGTCAGCAGATCAAGGATTTCGACGCAACTCTGGCCGTGGAAGAAGTCGGCACCGTGGTGGAAGTCGGCGACGGTATCGCCCGCATCTACGGCCTGACCAACGTCATGGCCGGCGAGATGATCCAGTTCCCGACCGGCGTCTTCGGTCTGGCGCTGAATCTCGAAGAAGACAACGTCGGCTGCGCGATCATGGGCCGCTTCGACGACCTGAAGGAAGGCGACCAGGTCAAGCGCACGGGCAAGGTGCTCCAGATTCCCTGCGGACAGGCGCTGATCGGCCGCGTGGTCGACCCCGTCGGCCGCCCGCTGGACGGCAAGGGACCGATCGTCACCGACAAGTCCTGGGCCGTGGAATACCCGGCGCCCGGCATCGCGCTGCGCCAGCCGGTGAAAGTGCCGATGCAGTTCGGCATCAAGGCCATCGACGCGATGATCCCCGTCGGCCGCGGACAGCGCGAACTGATCATCGGCGACCGCAAGACCGGCAAGACCGCCATCGCCATCGACGCGATCATCAATCAGAAGGAATCCGGCGTGATCTGCGTCTACGTCGCCGTCGGTCAGAAAGAATCGACCGTCGCCGGCGTCGTCCAGAAACTCCAGCAGACCGGCGCGATGGATTACACCATCGTCGTCTCCGCCGGCGCCTCCGATCCGGCGCCGCTGCAGTACATCGCCCCCTACGCCGGTTGCGCGATGGCCGAATACTTCATGTACACGGAAGGCAAGGACACGCTCTGCGTGTACGACGACTTGACCAAGCAGGCCGCCGCCTACCGCGAACTGTCGCTGCTGCTGCGCCGCCCGCCGGGCCGCGAAGCGTACCCGGGCGACGTCTTCTACCTGCACAGCCGCCTGCTGGAACGCAGCGCGAAGCTGGCCGAAAAGTTCGTGATCGTGCCCAAGACCAAGGAAGGCAACATCGGCGAGAAGGACGGCGTTGGCGGACATGTGTTCCTGGCCGAAGCTGGAGCGGATGACTCCAAAGCGGTCGTCGCGGGAATCGAAACGTTGTCGAAAGACCCAGGCGCTTTGGATACGGCTAAAGCTGCACTCGCCAAGGCCAGCGGCCACGATCACAAACTGGAGAAGAAGGTCGAAATTCTGGGGATTGCCAAGTCCATCCCCGCAGGCGAATACAAAGCAGCCAAGGTTTACGGCACCGGCGGCAGCCTCACGGCCCTTCCGATCATCGAAACGCAGGAAGGCGAAGTCTCCGCGTACATTCCGACCAACGTGATTTCGATCACCGACGGCCAGATCTACCTGCAGCCGGATTTGTTCAACGCCGGTGTCCGTCCGGCCGTCGACGTCGGCATCTCGGTCAGCCGCGTCGGTGGAAACGCGCAGATCAAGGCGATGAAGAAGGTCGCCGGAACGCTGCGTCTGGACCTGGCCAACTTCCGCGAACTGGAAGCGTTCGCGCAGCTGGGCACGGAACTGGACCCGGTGACACAGCGTCAGGTCGACCGCGGCTACCGCCTCGTCGAACTCTTGAAGCAGCCACAGTTCAAGCCGATGTCGGCCATCGACCAGGTGCTGGTGATCTACGCGGCGACCAAGGGCTACCTCGACGACGTGCCGTTGCCGAAGGTTCGCGGTTTCGAAACGGGACTGATCGCTGAAATTCACGACATGCACAAGCAGATCATCACCACGTTGACGACGACCAAGGAACTGAGCAACGATACGGCCAAGGCACTGGACGGCGCGATCATTGAGTTCAAGCGGCGGTTCATGGCGAAGTGAAGTAATGCAATTTCGAATGGAGTGTGTGCAAAGAGGGAGAGTTCCGCTGCAGATTCTGGCGGGACTCAAGCAGTAAGTGGGGCGATACAAAACAGGACGTTGAAATAACCAATGGCCAATACACGCGTACTCGTTCGCCGTCGTAAATCGGTCCGCAACACGCGGAAGATTACGAAGACGATGGAAAAGATCTCGACGGCCAAGCTGGCCAAGGCTCAGGGCGCCGCACTGGCTGCCCGGCCGTATTCCAGCAAGCTCAAAGAGATCATCGGCAGCGTCGCCTCCGCTGGCGGCGCGATGCAGCACCCGCTGCTGGTGCCGCATGCCCAGCCCAAGAAGGCCGTCGTCATCGTCCTCACCGCCGACCGCGGACTGTGCGGCGCGTTCAATTCCAACTTGCTGCGCGTGGCCAGGAATCTGATCACCGATCTGAAAGCCAAGGGCCGCGATCTCGAATTCATCGTGCAGGGCAAGAAGGGCATCGGCGCGTTCAAATACATGAACCTGCCGATCGCCGAACGGCTCATCGGCGTCTCTGACAAGCCGGCCTACTCGCGCGCCGAAGCGATTGCCGACAAGCTGATCGCCGCGTACGAAAAGAACGAACTCGACGAAGTCTATCTCGTCTACTCGTCGTTCAAGAGCGCCGCGACGCAGGCGCCGAAGGAAGAGATGGTGCTGCCGCTCTCGTCGCTGAAGGGCAACAGCGATTCCGACGGCGACAGGAACGCGAAGAAGGCCGTCGCGGTGGAAGCGAAAGCGGGTCCTGCAACGGGAGCGGGATATCTGTTCCATCCGGATCCGCAGACGATTCTTGCACAAGTGCTTCCGCTGGTGGTCAAGATGTCCCTCTTTACGGCAATGCTGGAAAGTACGGCCAGCGAACACGCGGCGCGCCGCCTGGCAATGAAAAATGCGACGGATAGCGCGGATGACATGATTAAAAATCTCAGCCGCGAGTATAATCGTGCTCGACAGGGCAAGATCACGCAGGAAATCGCCGAAATTGTCGGCGGAGCCAACGCCCTGTAACACTTTCCCCAAGGGAAAAGGAGCATGGCCATGGCAATCGTCTGGGTGCTGGTCAGTATCGTTCATGCGGTCTCGTGGGGTAATCATCAGTCGCCGGCGGAGTTGGTCTTTCAGTCGCGCGGGGAAATGGTGAACGTGTGGACGGCCGACGGCGGTCGCGAAGACCAGATGCCGGGCGTGAACTTCGAGAAGGAAACGGTGGTGGCGGTGTTCGCCGGACCGAAGAACGGGTCGGGATACAAGATCAAGATTCAGCAGATCATCAAGGAAGAAAAGGGCAAGCGGGTGGTGGTGCTGTACCAGGAGGCCGCTCCCGAAGGCGGCGCTGGCGGAACGAAGACGACCTATCCGAACCACGTTGTCACCATCGCGAAGACCGAAGGCGATTTCAAGTTTCTGGACATCGACTCCACGGACGGAAAGCGGTTTCTGGCGGAGTTGGAAGCGGCGGCCAAGGCGGCGCAACAAGGTCAACCGGCACAACCCGCGCAACCTGCGCAGCCGGCGAAGTAGAGTCAACGCAACTGAATGATTTAAAGGAAGGGCAGCGGAGCACATCATGGCCAAAACCGGGAAAGTCGTGCAAGTCATTGGATCCACGCTGGACGCCGAATTCGAGCAGGACCATCTGCCGGAAATTTTTAATGCGCTGGAAGTGAACAATCCGGCGACGGGCCTGAAGCTCGTCTGCGAAGTTGAACAGCATCTCGGCCGCAACCGCGTCCGCGCGGTGGCCATGTCCAGCACCGACGGCATCGTGCGCGGCACGGCGATTCTCGATACCGGCAAGCCCATCAGCGTGCCGGTCGGCAAGGCCGCGTTGGGCCGCATCCTCAACGTCCTCGGTGAACCCGTCGACGGCTGGGGTCCGGTGATGGCCGGCGAACGCTCGCCGATCCACCGCGAAGCGCCCGCCTTCGACCAGCTCAATCCCAATACGGAAATGTTCGAAACCGGAATCAAGGTCGTCGACCTCCTGGCCCCGTACGTGAAGGGCGGTAAGACTGGCCTGTTCGGCGGCGCCGGCGTCGGCAAGACCGTGATCATCATGGAATTGATCCACAACATCGCCATGAAGCACGGCGGCTACTCGGTGTTCGCCGGCGTGGGTGAACGCACCCGCGAAGGCAACGACCTCTGGCTGGAAATGCGCGAAGGCGGCGTCATCAACGAGAAGGAACCCAGCGAAAGCCGCGTCGCCCTGATTTACGGACAGATGAACGAACCGCCGGGCGCCCGCCTGCGCGTGGCACTCTCCGCGCTGACTGTCGCCGAATCGTTCCGCGACCAGGAAGGCAAGGACGTGCTGTTGTTCATCGATAATATCTTCCGCTTCACGCAGGCTGGCTCGGAAGTGTCCGCGTTGCTGGGCCGCATGCCGTCGGCCGTCGGTTACCAGCCGACACTGGCCACGGAAATGGGCGGTTTGCAGGAACGCATCACCTCCACCAAGCGTGGTTCGATCACCTCGATTCAGGCCATCTACGTTCCGGCCGACGACTACACCGACCCCGCGCCGGCAACGGCGTTCACCCATTTGGACTCGACGACCAATCTGGCCCGCGGCATCGCGGAAAAGGGTATCTTTCCGGCCGTCGATCCGCTTTCGTCCACCAGCCGCATCATGGACGCGCAGTTCCTGGGCGAAGAGCATTACCGCGTGGCCCGCAGCGTCGTCCAGATTCTGCAGCGCTACAAGGACTTGCAGGACATTATCGCGATCCTCGGCGTCGACGAACTGAGCGAAGACGACAAGCTGATCGTGGCCCGCGCCCGCAAGATCGAAAAGTTCCTCTCGCAACCGTTCTTCGTCGCGCAGCAGTTCACGGGCATCGAAGGCAAGTACGTGACGATCGCCGATACGGTGCGCAGCTTCAAAGCCGTGGTCGCCGGCGAATACGATCATCTGCCGGAAGCCGCGTTCATGTACGTCGGTACGATCGAAGAAGCCGTGCAGAAGGCCGAGAAGCTCAAGGCCGGCGGCTGAAGTCCTTGTTCATTCTGTTCCGAGACTGCCTCGCCTTGCGCGAGGCAGTTTCGTTTTAGACGGCCCGCAGCGCTGAGTCGGGATTCTCTCCAGCGCGCAGGGACTGCTTCGCTCCTTCCTCGCCGAGTTCCAGGCATTCGAACAGATTACGAATCGCCTGGCCGAGGCGGTCGTCGCCGTAGCCGCCGCGCGCGATTTCGTCGACGAGCAAGCGGGCGATGCGCGCGGCTTCCTGCGCGACTTTCTTCCCTTCGGCTTCGGGCGGGTTCTCGTCCTGCATCTTGTACGGGCGCAGGCAGTCGCTCAGATCCATTGCGAGTTCCGCGGCGGGCTTCGCCTTGGCGGCATCCGGCTGGACACGATTGATATGGTAGAGCAACCGCGTCGCCACCGTCGCGGCGTGAGGTAAGTTCAGAGGAACATTGAAGTGCGCCATACGTCGAATCCCGATTCCCGAATCCCGCTGTCCGCCTGCTCCGACACTTGCCATTTTGAAACCAGCGCGTTTAATTGCCATTTGAAACCATGGAAATTCTCGCGTTCGATATCGGTGGCACTCAGGGGCGCTGCTGTCTGGCTCAGGCCGACGGCACGCGGGGCGAAGTCACAACCTTGCAGCGCGGCGGTTCGAAGGGCGGGCAGGAATGGCTCGCGCATCTCGTCGCCGCGGGACAGGCCTGCGTCGCCAGGAGCGCCACGCCGATTCGCGTGGTCGCGGTCTCGTTTGGCGGGCCTGTGGACAACGCTGGGAAGATTCTTTCCATGCATGTCTCCGGGTGGGAATCGATCAATCTTTCGGCGGAGCTCCAGAAGGCGTTTGGCGTTCCCGTGCGCGTGGAAAACGACGCCAATGCCGGCGCGGTCGGCGAATTCCGGTACGGCGCCGGGCGCGGGTTTCCGACCATGGCGTACTTCACCGTCAGTACCGGGATCGGCGGCGGCGTGATCCTCGATGGGAAACTCTTCCGCGGCGCGCACGGCATGGCCGCGGAGTTCGGCCAGTTCGTGCTCGATGACTCCCCGGACGCGCCGCAGTACGCGGCGGGGAAGCCCGGCAATCTCGAAGCGCTCGCCTGCGGCCCGGGGATCGCGCGCGAAGGCAAACGGGCGCTGCAAAAGCTGGGGAAGCCGATTCCCGAGAACTTCACCGCCAAGACCGTCTTCGATGCGGCGCGGAATAACGAAGCCTGGGCGGTGGCCGTCCGCGACACGGCCGCCAGCCATCTGGCGCGCGGCGTGGGAATGGCGATTTGTGCGTACGATCTGCAACGTGTGGTCATTGGCGGTGGTGTTTCGCTGGCGGGAGACGTGTTATTCGTGCCACTGCGGAAAAAGGTCGAACAGTTCCTGCCGCATTTTCTGGAAGGCAAAAGCAGCGTGGTTCCGGCGGCGTTGGGAGATTACGCGGCGCTGATGGGCGCCGTGGGGATCGGCGCCGACGCACTCAAGTCTTAAACCGGACTATTCTTTGGCCTGCCAGTCGTTGTTGTTGACCGGCGGCGTGTCGTCGTCGGGATTGAGCCACGAATAGCAGGTCTTCAAGACCTTGATCGAGCGCATTTTTACTTCCGAGTCCTCCGTTTCCGAGAGTGTTTTCTTTAACTGCGTCTGGATGAAGCGGCCGAGCTTCTTCTCTTCGACCATCGTGTTGAGGTTGAGCATCGCGGTGTTGCGGACATTGTAGTCGTCGTTGCCCAGCCGCCCGATCAGTTCGGTGACTTCGCGCGAGAGTTCCTGCGCCGGCGGCGTGTCGGTCGTCGTGGCGCCCTTGGCGTTGGCCAGCACCGTGCCGATCACGTCGGTGCTCACCAGCGCGGCGGGAAGCAGGTAGCCGTAGCGTCCGCAGAGATGGTAGCTGCCGGTCGCGTCCGTCGGCGCCCAGGCCATGCTCTGCGCGGAAATGTTGCCGCGCGCGACGCGGTTGCGGAAGAGGTCCATGCGCCAGATCGCGCGCTTCTCTTTCACTTCATCAGGCAGCACCATGTCGGAATACTTGATCTTCAATTCGAGCGTCCAGCTTTTGGCGTCCTTGGTGATTTCACATTCGACCCCCGCCGGCTTCCACGGTTCGCTGCGGCCGCCGAACGTATTCTTCGGGTAGAGGTGCGTGTGGTAGAACTCGATCTTCTTCGAGGCATCCACGCAGATCTGGTAGTAAAGCTTCCCGCCTTTGCAGCTCTCGCCGGGGAAGAGGAAGAATTCCAGTGAGTCGTTCTGCCACGCGGCCGGATTGCTGACGGTGGCGTTGGCGGGGTCGGGGTCTTCACACTTCACACCGAGGTAGATGGCGTCGCTGGTGCAGAACATCCGCGCCGCGGTCACGAACTTCGGCGGCACCAGTTCGCCTTTGACCATGCTCTGCAGATTGAACGGCGTGGCCTTCTCCCAGATCGGATCGGAGAGATCGCCCTTCAATTGTTTCGGGGCGTCGAGCATCGGCAGGAAAAGCAGCGGGCGATTGGTGTACTGTTCTGGAAGTTGTTTCGCCGCCTCGGCGACTTTTGCGGCAACTTCAGGCGTGTTGGGTTCGGTGTCCGCTGACCAGGCCGGGGACAGGGAGAGTAGACTCAGCAGTAGAAGGGCAAACGGGCGCATAGATTCTCCTCGCAGAGGCTTTCGATTATACGCGGACGGGGATTAACTGCATTGCGGATTGCGGATTGCGGATTAGTTGGGCACCGGCGCGTGCGGAATTGTGATTTGGCGTGATGGGATATTCTCCGTGCACTGTTACAGAATGTTACCAAATGTTACAGGGTTGGGGTCTCCTTCCTGGGTGCACATTGAGTAGGGTTGTGGTGGTAGAGCGAGGCTTGGTCGGTGCTGCGATCACATGGCACCAAGGGCGCCAATACGTAAAGAGAGCGCGGTTTGGCATGAGACGGGGCATCGCATATTTTCCTATAATATAAAGCAACTCTCGAACCCAAAAGTCAAGTGTTTTCTTTGAATTTAGTTAAAAAGATTTTATAATACTGGATTCTCAGTAGATGCACTAGGTGGCAGCCGTTTCCTCGCGTTTCTCGGGGCTGTGGAGCATTCCGCGTGCGGGTGGCCATTGGATTCGGGTTTGGACTGTGGAGGCGCTCAGGAGCCGCTGGAACGCGTTTGAGGGCAGGCCCAAGATTAGGTGGCCGGGGCTTTATGTGCAGGTAGCGAAGCGAGGCCGTAACGGACGATTTTCATATTTCTCTATAGTATATAAGCGGTCGAGAAACGCAAAAGTCAAGTGTTTTCTGTACTTTTAGTAAAAAAGATTTTATAATACATGATGTGCAGAAAGGTACGGGGGCGCGTGTCGGGGCTTGCCTATGGTCTGAAGTAGGATCGACACACTTCAGTCGGCCTGAGAGACTTCGCGAACGCTGCGGGGTTGCGAGTTCATAATTTTAAGCTAAAAGTGGGCGACAACAGCGTAGCAAGTCAATATCGACTAGCCCATCTTCAACGCACGATGGGACTATTGCGCGAAGAGGGCTCTATGCGAATCGCCAGCTTAGTAAACTTGTCAAACAACTCTCTGAATGGTTGCCCCTACTTGAATGTTCGTGGATCGACGCGAGCCGCAGGAACGGGAATTCATCTGTCGCCGCATATCACTGACGCCCGAATTTTTGCGTCCAAGCATGAGTTTGATTGCGAAGTGGAGCTGGCGAAGACGGAATATGGATTTCATCGTCTGGCAAAGGACAATCCTTTTCTCACCGCCGCGCAGCTTGCAAAACTGGATGACCGGGGCTGTATGCCGCAGGGCGCACTCGTCAATGAAGGCGACGTGCTCGCCAGCGTGGTATACGTCCGCCACGCCCTCAAGGGAGAGGATAAGGTTCCGTCAGGCATGCAGCGGGTATGCAGCGATAGTCTGGAAGCTCCTCCCGGATCAAACGGCTCCAAGATTGACACCGTGGAGGTGCTCTCGCGCCGCGATCTTCCGCGCACTACTTCGGCGAAGATTCGCGGCAAAGTGAAAGTTCGTCTCGTTCTGGAGCGCGAAATCAATCCTGGCGATGTCCTGATCTGGGGTGAATCAGAATTGGGCATTGTGTCTCGCGTTGACGTATCGCTCGGTGACGGCGTTGACATTGAACTTGACGCACTGGGAACACGACTTGCCGGCCTGAAAGCAGGTGAGGTCCGACGCCTGGCGATTGGCAAAGCCGAAACCACGGCGAGTGAATTCTTGCATGCACGGGGAATCGGCCCATATTCATTGATCAGTTGCCGACCATTGGGCGGCAAGTCGCGCAGTGGTGGACTTGAAGTGTCAGTGAGCCAAATCCGCTGGCTGCGCGAGCGCGGAATGATGGCCAACGTGACCGAATTCACTAGCTTGAAATGCGATGATATGAGTAGCCGCAAACTCTTACGCGGGGCCTATCGCAGCAATGTAGGATTTCCCGAAGCAGGAATGCCTGAGAGTCTGAGGCAGGTGGAAGTGTACCTGTGGGGCATGGGCCTATACCCCTCGCTGGAGCGCGACGGCGATCACGTGGAAGTCACGGTTCGAGTCGCGACTCGGGACGAATTGCTGGCGCGTTCATCGGGCGAAGTTTGGCGGCCGGAAACGCTCAACTATGCCACACTCAAACCAACTCCAGACGCATTGTTTTGTGAACGTATATTTGGGCCTGAGCGCGGCGCGCGACGCAATCGATTCGGCCATATTGCGCTCGCTCAACCGATTGTGCCATTCTTCTGGCGCATGGATACACCCTCCGTTCTTGAAGAACTTCTGGCGCCCTTGAAATTTTCGAAAGCCGACATCGAAAATGTAGTGCAATGCAAACAGCGGGTGATTCGCACGCAATCAGGAGCGTTCGAATTTGCAGATGCGAAGAACCCTGTTACCGGCGTTGGTATTCAAGATTTGGGAATCGGGGCAGTTGCGATTCGTGCTTTGCTTGAGGGCGTAGATCTCGGGGTCCGCAAGGGGCTGCTCGGCATCATTCAACAACATGTGCTGGTGATTCCACCCGACTTTCGACCGCTGGTACAACTTCAGAGCGGCAATTGGGCGACCTCCGACTTGAATGAGCTCTACCGAATTGTCATCAATCGCAACAATCGCCTGAAGAAATTGATTGAGCTCAAAGCACCACAGGTCATTCTGATCAATGAACAGCGTGAATTGCAGTTGGTATGCGACGGATTGTTTGCAAACTCGTTGCTCAGCGAAAAAACCATGCAGCTCAGTGAGGGACGACGACTGGTCGATATAAGCCGTCTTCTGTGCGGGCATGCAGGAAATGATTGGCAGGAAAAGCGTGTCGATTTTAGCGCGCGATCTGCAGTCGTCATGTCGGAGCGAATTGAAGAACGAACAGCGCTGATTCCCTCCAGAATCCTCACCAAGTTGAAAGCACCGCCCGGCAGGCCTTTGCTGATCACCGCCGAAAAGGCGTCTGGCTTCGTCGCGTTGTTACCGCGCCCGTGCGAAGGCGATGTCGTAAGCTTGCCGCCGCTGGCATTTCATACACTGGAAGTACAGAAGGCAATTCCGCAGGCGGTCGTCATTCACCGGCCGCTTACCGAGGCGGCCTGTGGTGAAGCAGAAGAACTTTGTCGGAGCAACGTGCGCGTCGTTCCGTACAATCCGCGTCCGTCGTGGCTCGACGCGGGCGAAAGCGAGATTTTATCGTCTCTAGCCCGGTCGGTGGTAAACGCCGAAACGGCGCACTTTGAAACACCGCGAGGACTGCTCGTTGGCGGAAGCGGGTCGCTCCGGCGGACGGAAGAATTACCACCCGCGGAATTGGTCCAGCTTGAGAGTGGCGAGTCGTGTCTTGAAGAGAAATACAAGTTAGTCCCAGCGCCTTCGGCACCAGGTGGCAGCACAAAGGACGCGGAGCAGGAAATCAACTTAGCGGTCCAATCGTGCAGGCGAAAAGCGTGCATATTTGAACCAGTATGGACTACAGACCCACCTTCACCCACCGAAGGCGCATGGGGAAAATTGCCATGGCTTCCCATAGGTTTCGAATGGCCGTGCAGCGACGATGTGCGACTTCGATTTGTCGCGCAGCTCCCGCTTGATCCTGCCGTGGCCGCCGGTGCCGCTCCATTTGACGCGCCGCCGGGATCGCTGCTGACCATTTTCTGGAGTGACGATTGGTGGGAACAACACTCCGCGACACGTCCGATCGTACAATTGTTAAATATTGCGGACGGCCTCGAACAGTTTTGTGAACAGACCGGCCGAGCACCCGAACCAAGCCAATCTCGACGCAGGCTAACTTTGAAGCCGGTAATCCATGACGAATTACCAATATGGTCCGAACTGCGGGACTTACTGCACTTGGAATTTGACGCGCGACTACCGCAAGCGCCTGTGAGAAACGAAACCTGTATTTGGGGAGCGGAACCGTCGCCTGGCTTGAAGCTTGGTGGCTGGGCGAATTGGATTCAAAATGTGGAGAGCGAAGAGGCCTTGGTTGTTCAAATACCTTCCAACGATCAAGCTGGATGGATGTTCGGGGACTCTGGAAGGCTCTATGTAATGGGAAATCCTAAAGACGGCTTCAATGTAGTCATGCAATACTATTGACTCAAATTTGTATACTGGCGTGACCACAGTCGCGCTTAAAGTGCAATTCGCGACGCATGCGTCTGAAAACGGCCTCAGACGCATGGCACCCAACTTCCGGAGCAAGACGAGAGCGATGGTTGGCGGGCGGGGGCCGTGCGGGTTGGTTTGGCGCGGTGCTCCAGACTGGGGCGCAACCCTTATTAGACATCGTCCTGTTTCGCGGATCGGTGGCGGCATTTCGCTCTTTCAGAGCTTTTGAAAATCACGGGTGTCAATTCCAGGGGCGTTGCCCCTGGCTTTCAGATTTTGCCCCGGTTGGGGCGGACGGTCTGACGCCGGGACTCAAAATCGCTCGGCTTCCCTTCTCTCCACCAAAGGAGAGAAGTCGCGTGATCGGAGCGCATCGAACTGGCAGCCTCCTTCGTGAAGTCGACACTGGTGGTCGAGCCACCAGTGGCACACTCCAGCGGTTGGATTGCAAGACGTACGTCAGGGGTCCAAATTGCAAACGCAGTGGGCCTTTTGACGATCCACGCAGATCCCCTCACCCCGGTCTCTCTCGCACGGGTCTCAACGGCGAGACGAAGTGGCACCCTCTCTTGAGTGCAAGCTGCATGGACGACATCTGCCGATGGGCGCAGACTTCAAACGAGGGGGACACTAGTTCTTCTTTGTGATTCGCACAGGGGGAGAGGACGCAATCGCAAGACGCGCTATGGCATTCCGGTGGGTCTTCGGGTAGAGTTAATGTTTTCCGTTGCGCCCGGCTGTTGGCCGGGCGCGTTTCATTAAACGCAGAAAAACAGAAATCCAAATGAGCATTGAACTGACACGCAATTTCTCGATCATCGCGCACATCGACCACGGTAAATCCACTCTGGCGGACCGGCTGCTCTTGAAGTGCGGCGCGATCACTGAGCGCGAATTTCACAACCAGATGCTCGACGACATGGATCTGGAACGCGAACGCGGCATCACCATCAAGGCCAGCGCGGTGACCATCCGCCACGTCAGGCCCTCCGATGGCAAGACCTACCGCCTGAACCTGATCGATACGCCCGGCCACGTCGACTTCAACTACGAAGTCTCGCGCAGTCTCGCGGCGTGCGAAGGCGCGCTGCTGCTCGTGGACGCGACGCAGGGCGTCGAAGCGCAGACGGTCGCCAATTCGCTGCTGGCGGTCGAACACAATCTCGACATCGTGCCGATTCTCAACAAGATCGATTTGGCTTCGGCGCAGATCGATGCGTCGGCGGCGGAAGTCGAACAGATCCTGGGCATTCAGCAGGAGCTGTGCATCTTCGCCAGCGGCAAGATGGGCATCGGTGTCGACGAGATTCTCGAGGCGGTCTGCGACCGCGTCCGGCCGCCAAAGGGCGATCCGAATGGTCCGCTGCGCGCGCTGATTTTCGACTGCAAGTACGACGACTACAAGGGCGTGATCACGTACGTCCGCATCGTCGACGGGCAGATGAAACGCGGCGACCGCATCCGCATGCATCATTCCGGGCAGACGTTTGAAATCGCCGAAATCGGGACGTTCTCACCCAAGCCGCTGCTGTGCGATCTGCTTTCGGCCGGCGACGTCGGTTACATGACGGCGACCTTGAAGGACATTCACGAAGTCAAAGTCGGCGACACGATTGAGTCGGCGCACACGGCCAAGGGTTCGGTCGAACCGCTGCCGGGCTACAAAGAACCCAAGCCGATGGTCTTCTGCGGATTGTTCCCGGCCAATGCCAATTCGTTCGAAGGGCTGAAGCGCGCGCTCGACAAGCTGGCGCTCAACGACAGCGCTTTCGTCTACCAGGCGGAAAACTCCGACGCGCTGGGCTTTGGTTTCCGCTGCGGATTCCTCGGCCTGCTTCACATGGAAATCGTGCAGGAACGCCTCGAGCGCGAGTTCAACATCGAGCTGGTGCAGACGGCGCCGAACGTGACGTACGAAATCGAACAGAACGACGGCACGAAGACGCTGATCACGTCGCCGAGCAAAGCGCCGGATCCGTCGAACATCAAGTGCTACCGTGAACCGATCGCGAAAGTGCAGTTCATCGTTCCGGCCGATTACATCGGGCCGCTGATGACGCTGTGCGAAGACCGCCGCAGCAAGTTTCTGAAACAGGATTACATCGGCGCCAAGCGCGTGATCCTGGAATACGAGATGCCGCTGGCGGAAATCGTTTTCGACTTTTACGACAAACTGAAGTCAGCGACGAAGGGCTACGGCACGATGGATTACCATTTCATCGGCTACCAGGAAGCGCGGCTGGCGAAGGTCGACATCCTTGTCCACGGCACGCCGGTCGACGCGCTCTCGATGATCTGCCATCGCGATAATGCCGAGCAGCGCGCGCGCAAGACGCTGATCCGGCTGCGCAAGCAGATCCCCAAGCATCTGTTCGTGATCGCGCTGCAGGCGGCGATCGGCGGGAAGATCATCGCTCGCGAAACGATTTCGGCGACGGCCAAGAACGTGACGGCCAAGTGTTACGGCGGCGACATCACGCGAAAGCGCAAGCTGTTGGAGAAGCAAAAAGAAGGAAAGAAAAAGATGCGCTCGCGCAACATCGGCTCGGTGGAAGTGCCGCAGGAGGCGTTTTTGGCGGTGCTGGACACGCGGGACGATGACGAATGACGCGAATGTCGAATGTCGAATGTCGAATGTCGAATGTCGAATGTCGAAAACTGAATTCTGAATACTGAATACTGAATGACGAGTGATGAATGATGAGTGATGATTTGTTCGGAGCCACTCAGTGACCGACAATAATGACTCCAAATCCGCGCCTTTCTGGGACTCCACGTTTGCGTTGGTGCTCCTGATTGCGGCGATTCTTTATGGGCGGTTCCTGATCGCTGAGCCGTTCAAGATTCCGTCGGGGTCGATGGAGCCGACGCTGTTTGGGCACGAAGATTACGGCGATCGCATCCTCACCAACAAGCTCGCCTACGCGGCGCCGGGAATGACTCTGGCGATTGGCGCGGGCGCGCTGGTTATTATTCTCGTGGGGTTCTTCGCTTCGCGGTCGTACTTGCGCTGGCGCTCGCGGATTATTGGCGGGCTGATCTTCTTTGGTGTTGCGTTGGCATTTGGACTGGCGTACGCGCGCACTGCGGTCGCGGGTGAGCCGCAGCGTTTCGACGTCGTCGTATTTCAATACGATACCGATTGGGCCGGCGGCTCGGCGTCGGGAAAATCGGAGAAGATCAATTACATCAAACGCCTCTGCGGACTGCCGGGCGATCACATCAAGATCGCCGGCGGAGACCTCTGGCTGCGCGACGAGAAAGCGACCGAGGCTGAAGGCAAGGACGTCTACAAGATCATCCGCAAATGGCAGGTCGATCCGGAAGTGCAGGAGATCTTGTGGTATCCCGTGGCGATGGCCTGGGCCGGCGATGTCTACAAGGATGCGCCGGAAGACGAGCGCGCGCGGATTTCGTTTCCGTGGAGCGGCGCGAACACGGGCACGCCGGGGATCGAGCGGAAAGCGAAGTCCGTGGTGCTCGACGGCACGGCCAAAGTGGATTTGAATTACCTCTACCGCGTCAGCAACGTTTATTTGAAACAGGGGCGCTGGCCGTTCACGCACAAGGATTGTCCCGCGGCGCATCTGCCCGAATTGAAAAGCCACGACGGCACGCTCTTCCGCGACCCCAACGAAAAGTCGGAGAACATCACTTCCTACATTTTCCATACGTGGGAAGGCGTGCAGTGTCCCAATTGCAAGCAGGTGATGTTTCCCATTTCCATCGACGCCACTTCCGGTCCAATCATGACGGCCGGCAGCGCGAAGTTTTTCTATGGCGGCGACAAGACCGTCGGCGACCTGCGCATCGACATGGACCTCGACGTCCAGACGCCCGGCACGATCACGATCGAAGCGGGCAACTCGCTGCACTGCGCGTCCTGGACGATCGGCGGCGCGGCTGCGGCGGAAACGGCGTCCGTGCATCCGGTGACCAAAGCCACGACGCTCAGCCCGGGCGCACACAAGCTGTCGCTGGCTTATGTTGATGCGACGGTGATCGCATCGCTCGACGGCGTTGAAGTCGAGCGGCGGCTGATCGACTTCGAAATTCCCGGCGCGGTGGTCGAAGGCATCGACAACGTGGCGCATGTCCGCTTCGACGGCTTCAAGGGCAGCGTGACGAAACTGGATCTTTATCGCGACCTTCATCACACCTCGATGATCAAGCCGCAGTTCGAAAATACGAAGTGGATGCAGCTCAAACGCGAAGACCGCTGGCGCACGGATCGAAACTCCATCACCAGCAACCAGCAGAACTTGCGCAGCATTGACGAGGACGGGCGCTACGACGCCACGGTTCCGAAGGGATATTATTTGATGCTCGGCGACAATTCGCCGTCTTCCTCTGATGGGCGCGTGTGGGGGTTTGTGCCGCGCGAGAATTTAGTGGGGCGGGCCTCATTTATTGCATGGCCACCGTCCCGCGCCCGGATTATAAGGTAAGGTCAATTCGGGAACCTAAGGGAGCGTAACGGGTTTGGCAGATTCATCGGCCTCGGAAACGACAGTGCCATCGGACGCGCAAGCGCCCGTTGGGGAGACGTCGCCGGCCGGGGAGACGCTGCCCGTTGGGGAGCCTTTGCCCACTGCCGTTCCGCTCACGCCCGAACCGCCGGCATCGTCAGATCCGACTGAGCCGAAAAACGGCAATGGCACTCACGCCGCGGTGACGACTCCTGCGCCCGCGCCAATCCCTCCGGTGGAAGAACCTCCGGTTACCGTCATCCAGATTCCGCCGGCGCCGGCTGCACAGGTCTCGGCGAATCCCGCGTCGTCGCGCCGCCTCGCGCCGGAACCCGATTCTCCGTTTGGCGGGCCGTCGGCTCCGCTTCCTTCCGATGGCATCCCGATGGCCACTTTCGCCAGCGGCGGAGCGGTCGCGTCGGCTTCTCATCTGCCGGCGCTGTCTGGATCGATGCCGGCGACGCTGTCGGCGTCCGGGTCCGGCCAGCTCAACCGCATTCCGTCGACGTACATGCCGCTGGCCTCGGGAATCATCCCGATGCCGTCGGGCATGAACTGGCAGAAGATCAACGCGCAGATTCCTTCGGCTCCGCCGCAGGCCGTGCTGTCGGCGACGGGGTTGCGCAAGAAATTCGGCAAGCGCGAAGTCGTGCGTGGCGTGGACATCGAAGTCGGCGCGGGTGAAATCGTGGGACTGCTGGGCCGCAACGGAGCCGGAAAGACGACGACGTTCCGCATGATCATGGGCCTGCTCCACCCGGACCAGGGCAAGGTCATGTACGAAAACCGCGACATCTCGCGCATTCCGATGTACGAACGCGCCAACCGCGGCATCGGTTACCTCGCGCAGCAGCCCAGTATTTTTCAGCGGCTGACGGTCGAAGAAAATCTGCTCGCCATTTTGGAACTGCAGGAACGCGACAAGAAAAAGCGCCTGGATCGCCTCGAATCGCTGATCTCCGACCTCGGCTTGAACACCGTCCGCAAGAGCATGGCGTCGGTGCTCTCCGGCGGTGAACGCCGCCGCCTGGAAATCGCGCGCGCCATGTCCCTGCGGCCACGCGTGGTGCTTTTCGACGAACCCTTCGCCGGCATCGACCCGATCGCGGTGAGCGAAATTCAGGGCATTTTGCGAGACCTGAAGAGCCAGGGCGTCGGTGTGCTGCTGACCGACCATAATGTGCGTGAAACGCTGACGATCACTGACCGCACCTATATTATGGACGAAGGCACCATCTGGATTCACGGCCCGCCGCGCGAAATCGTGGCAAATCCTGACGCTCGCGCCCGCTACCTCGGCCACGACTTCCGCCTCGACTTTTAATGCGGGATTACCCGTAAAACAGAGTCAAAATTCGCATATCGTGGAATGAAATTCCAGAATTAGTACAAGTACTCTTCTAGAATGAAAACCTGTTAAGACACAAGACTGAACGACTACGCCACTTGTGCGATTCCACAATCTTTGCGATCGTGGCATGGCCGATGCGGCATTTATTTCCGTTACATTGTGATTGCAGATGTGTACGTCTATCGAATCGTCGATCTTATGAGCGCCAAAGGCGGAGGGAGGCAGCGATGTTGCCTACACAGTCGATCGCCACACCACGGACACGGCGATTACCCGATTTTAAGCCCGACGTGGAACGAAATTCGCCGGTGCAGCGCGTGGACGTGGAGCCCGCCACCCACCGGCATTCCAAGTCCGAACCGCGACTGCCGGTCAATCCAGGTGCACAATCCAGCGGGGAGCTGATCGCCGTCTCCCCCTGCATGCTGAATTTAATTGAGCGCGCGAAGAAAGCCGCGGCCAGCGATGCGTCGATTCTCATTCAAGGCGAAACCGGTAGCGGCAAGGAGTGCATCGCACTGCTGCTGCATCGGGAATCGGCGCGCGCGGGCAAGGCCTTCGTCGCGCGAAACTGCTCGGCGATACCCGCCAATCTCTTTGAATCGGAGATGTTCGGGCACAAACGCGGTGCATTCACGGGCGCCGACCACGAACGCCATGGCTCGTTTGTCGAAGCCGACCAGGGCACGCTTTTCCTCGACGAGATTGCCGATCTGGAATTCGACCTGCAGACGAAACTGTTGCGCGCGATCCAGGAAAAAATCATTCATCCCGTGGGCTGCGACCGGGATGTGCAGGTCAGCCCGCGGATCATCTGCGCTTCCAACAAGGATCTCCGCGAATGCATCAGGGCCAAGACCTTCCGCGAAGATCTGTTCTACCGGGTCGCCACCATCACGCTGAACGTTCCACCTCTACGCCAACGGCATGAAGATATCCTGCCGCTGGCGCATCACTTTCTGAATCCGCAAGGCAAGGCCATGCATACGTTTTCGCCCGCGGCCGAACGCGTCTTACTGGCCTACAATTGGCCGGGGAATGTCCGTGAATTGCGCGCGTTGATTGAACAGGCGTTGATCTTCGCCGAGGGCCGTGAAATTCAAGCCGAGGAACTGGGCATTCCCTTCGTCTGTAATCTGCCCGACGAAAAGTCGGACTCGCTGCAGGACGTGGAAATGCGGCACATCCTGGGCGTGATGAAGAAGTGCTACCAGAATAAAACGGAGGCGGCCAAGATTCTGAAAATCGCCCGCAGCACCCTGGTGCTGAAAATGCATTCGTACCAGAATCAATCCTTCGCTGGCCGCATGCCGCAGTCTGCTGTTTCGACGGATGCCGCGCATCCGTTTAATCAGTTGAACGACGATTCGAATGTTGAGGAGACCGCCCATGATCACTCTTCAGATTTATGACAAGCCCATGTGCTGTTCGAGCGGCGTCTGCGGGCCCCAGGTCGATCCTGTGCTGCCCCGCTTCGCAGCTGATTTGGAATGGCTCAAAGCTCAAGGGCACACGGTTGAACGTTACAATCTGGCTCAGAATCCCACAGCCTTCACCGGGAACCCTGCCGTTCATCGTCTGTTGGAGACGGAAGGCATCGATTGCCTGCCGTTGATTATTCTAAATGGAGAGCTGGTCAGTAAGAGCACGTATCCATCGCGCGAAACACTGCAACTGTGGACTACCGGCAACGTCTACGCCGCGGCTGCAGTGAAACCAAGTCCCTGCTGTGGCGGGTCCAGCTGCGCTTGAACGCACCCGCTCGAGGGCAATCACCATGGACTTGATTCAGAATCCCACGCGTCATTTATTTTTCACCGGCAAAGGCGGAGTCGGCAAGACCTCCCTGGCCTGTGCCAGCGCGGTGCGATTGGCCGACGCGGGAAAGCGCGTGCTGCTGGTCTCCACCGATCCGGCGTCCAACCTGGATGAAGTGCTGGGCGTGAAACTCGGTCCCCAACCCACGCCCATCGCAGCGGTGCCGCGACTCTTTGCGATGAATCTCGATCCCGAAGCATCCGCGGCTGCGTATCGGGAAAAGATGGTCGGCCCATACCGCGCGCTCCTTCCGGCTGCAGCCGTGAAAAGCATGGAGGAGCAATTCTCAGGATCGTGCACGCTGGAAATTGCGGCGTTCGACGAGTTCTCGCACCTGCTCGGCGATCCGTCTGCGACAGCAAACTTTGATCACGTCTTGTTTGATACGGCTCCCACCGGACACACGCTGCGGCTCCTGACCCTGCCTTCTGCATGGTCCGGGTTCATGAAAACCAATACCACCGGGACATCCTGTCTTGGACCGCTGGCGGGGTTGCAGGCGGAGCAGACGCTGTACCGTCAGACCGTCGAGGCCTTGGCCAATCCAAAGTCGACGACACTGGTGCTGGTCGCCCGCCCGGAGGCCAGCGCGCTGCGCGAGGCGGCACGAACCAGCGCGGAACTGTCTGCACTTCACGTCACGAATCAACATCTGCTGGTCAACGCCGTCTTTCATGCGACCGATCAGAATGACGCCGTGGCCGTGGCGATGGAGCGGCGGGGTGCATTGGCGTTAGCCAATCTCCCGGACGCGCTCCGCGATCTTCCACGAACGCTGATTCCTTTATCCAGGCACGGACTCCTCGGCATCGCGGCCCTTCGCACCATTGGGGAAATTTCACCCCTTGGAAGTGATCAGACGATTCAAACGACTGCAATTCACCTGCCGGCCGGACTGAGCGCGCTTATGGGCGGCCTGACGGCGCATCGGCACGGGGTGATCCTCACCATGGGAAAAGGCGGCGTGGGAAAAACCACGGTGGCCGCCGGCATCGCCATCGAACTCGCGCGTCTGGGGCATCACGTCCTGCTGACTACCACCGATCCCGCCGCGCACGTGGTCGCTACGATCGCCAGTGATGTTCATCCCAACATCTCCGTCAGCCGCATCGATCCGAAGGCGGAGACAGCACGCTATTCGGCCGAAGTCATGCAAACGGCGGGAGCCGGTTTGGACGAGCAGGGCCAGGCGCTGCTCGCTGAAGATCTGCGCTCGCCCTGCACGGAGGAAATCGCCGTCTTTCGCGCCTTCGCCGATGCGGTGGCCGCTGGAAAAGATCGGTTTGTCGTGCTCGATACCGCGCCGACGGGCCACACCGTGCTGCTGCTGGATGCGGCGCTGGCGTATCACCGGGAAGTCACGCGCCAGGCTAGCAAGATGCCCGAATCGGTGGAGCAACTGCTGCCACGGCTGCGCGATCCTGAATTCACGCGTGTCTTGATTGTGACCCTGCCCGAGGCCACGCCAGTTCACGAAGCCGCGCAGCTTCAAAAAGATCTGCGCCGGGCGGGCATTGAACCGTACGCCTGGGTCGTCAACCAAAGCCTCGCCCCGCTGCAACTGACCGATCCGCTGCTGGTGGAGCGCCAGCAGTGTGAACATCCCTATATTCTTGAAGTCAGCCACGATCAGGCCCATCGTACCGCGCTGATCCCCTGGCAGAAGGATCCGCCCGTGGGCTATGCAGGGCTGCAAAAATTGTTTTGCGACGACCTCGTGTTGCAATCCAAAGGCGCGTCCTGATTCCGCGAGCGTGCGCCGTCGTCACCCAACTCACTCATGCAGATGCAACTGCGGTGGCGTCTTTCCGTTTCCGTTGCTATCCACGCGGATAACACGATCGGGGTTCTGATACTGAGCGACCAGGTACTTCGTGAGGTCCACCTGCATTGTCTTCATCGTGGTCAGAAATGCCGCGCGCTCGCCGTTGAGCGCCCGCTGGTGCTCGGTCTCCAGTTCGTAGCTCAGGCGTTTGGTTTTCAATTCCTGTTCGCGATCCGATTCGCGCTGGCGGAGGAGTTCGTCGTGCTTGAGTTTGAGCATGTGATTGGCATGTGCGGCGTCTTCGGTCTCCAACTCGCGGCGCTGGACTGAGCGGACGGTTTCGCGCTGCAGTTTCAGGTCAGCGAGCGTCTGCGCCTGATTTTCCGTCTCCGCTTCCAGACGCAGCTTGGTGCGCATCTCGATCGCATCGTCGTGCATGGTCTGCAGCTTTTCGCTGGCGTGGTAACCGCGGTAGATCACCTTGTTGATGCGATACCCGATCCGCTCCGCGCGCTGCGCCAGTTGCGGGTACGTGGCCAGGTCGTTCAGCCGCTCGGTCTGCTCTTTGAACGCGTCGAACGTATGCGCCGCGACGAAATCGACGATGTCCGCGTTGACCGCGTTGATGAAGTCGGCGATCGGGTCGTGCGTCTGGTCGAGCATCACGTCGAAGTCGGTGAGCTCAAAGAAGAGCATCAGCTTGACCAGCAGCAGGGCGTCGTCGGCCGTGCGTACGTCTTCCACGTCGAAGTAGAGCTGATCGGGAATGACGCGCAGTTTGAAAAACTTGAGCGCCGAGGGAATCTTGCGGTGGATCACGCCGCCGGCGGTGCCGCCGCGCGTGCCTCCCACTCCCGCTGCCACCGGCGCAGTGCCGTGCCAGGAGAACTGATGCAACCACTCGTTCGCCTGCGGCACAAATAATTCTGGCCCTTTCACCACGCGGCGGGCGACGGTCTGCGCATCCTGGCGGTAGACCACCAGCGCTTCGTTGCCGTCAATGGCAATGGCCTCTTCCACGGCAATGGCGTCGTGTTGAATCGGATCGAACCAGACCGAAGCCGGTCCGCGGACGTGTTCCTTGCGCCCATCTTTAAAGCGCACGACCAGGTATTGAGACGGCGTCGCCGAGACGCGCCGCAGGGGTTCGACCGTCTGGCCGATCAGCAGCATGCGCCGCGGCCCGTCGACAATCTCCGCGCGCCCCGATTTGCTCCACACCATGACCTTGTCGCCTTGTTTGATCGTTCGTAGTCCAAGCATGATCTTCGTCTCCTTAAGTATCCACTTTCACTATAGTGTATTATTGACACTAAGTCAAGTGGTTGGGCTGAATTTCCTTGCTCATGCGCTGTCGCAGGATCGCGAAAATTCAACGCTACTCACAGCGTCAGCCCTGTGGTAAAAGTACCGCCTGCACCCCACCCCACGAGGAGACGCCCATGAGCGGAAACGGTAAAGCGATTCTCAAACGGATTGGCGAACTTGGCTGCGTCCTGGTCGTCCGCTGCGAGACGGAAGACGAGGCCGTCAACGGCATTCGCGCGGTCGTCGAAGGCGGCATTCGCGCCGTCGAAGTAACCTTCACCGTGCCCGGTGCGCCGAGTGTGATTCGCCGCGTCAAACACGATCTGGGCGAAAGCGTGCTGCTGGGCGCCGGCACTGTCCTGACCCCCGAACAGGCCGAAGATGCCGTCGACGCGGGCGCGACCTACCTGATCGCTCCGAACACCGATGAAAAGGTGATCGGCGCGGCCAAGCGGCTGGGCGTCCCGATGCTCCCCGGCGCGCTGACGCCGACGGAAGTGCTGCGCGCGTGGGACATGGGCGCGGATGCAGTCAAAATTTTCCCGGCCAACGTGGGCGGCCCGGCGTACATCCGCAGCCTGCGCGGACCGTACCCGAGCATCCCGCTGATGCCGACCGGCGGCGTCGATGAACGCAACGTCGGGGAATTCCTGAAGGCCGGCGCCTTCGCGGTCGGAGCCGGCGGCGCGCTCTTCGATCAGAAACGCCTGCAGGCCAAGGACTGGGCCGGCATGACGGAAGTCGCCAAGCACTTCACCGCCGCCATCCGCGCGGCGCGCGGCGTCTAACCGACCATGCCCGCGGCCGACGTCGCCAGCCTCAAGAAAGTCGTGTCCGTTCCGCCGCTACCCATGCGCGCGGACGACGCGAACAAGGGCGACTGCGGCAAAATCACGATTATCGGCGGCTCGCGCGGCATGTCCGGTGCGCCGTGCCTTTCGGCTCGCGCCGCGTACCGTTCCGGCGCGGGATTGGTGCGCATCGCCGTGCCAGCCTCGATCTGGGATATCGTCGCGATCAAGACCTACGAATGCGTGACCAACGGTCTGAACGAAAACGCCTCCGGCGCGATCACCAAGAAGTCGCTGCGAAAATTGGGCGGCGCCGACGAGTGGGCCGACGTCTTCGTCTGCGGGCCGGGGATGGCCAGCCACGCCGACACGCTCGAGGAGATACGCGAGTTCGCGACCCGCGTGCTGCAGCCAACGGTGCTCGACGCCGATGGACTGAACGCCTTCGCCGACGGCCGCGTCGAGAAGCTCAAGCGCCCGAACGCGCAATTCGTGCTGACGCCCCATCCCGGTGAAATGGCGCGGCTGCTGAAAACGAGCATCGCCGCCGTGCAAGCCGATCGCGCCAAAGCGGCGCTGGAATGCGCCAGGCTGTCCGGCGCGGTGGTCGTGCTGAAAGGCGCGATTACACTCGTCTGCGACGGCGAGCGCCTGTATCAAAATTCCACCGGCAATCCCGGCATGGCCACCGGCGGCACCGGCGATGTGCTGACCGGGATAATTGCCGCGCTGATCGGGCAGGGCTTGAAAACATTCGAAGCCGCGTGCCTGGGCGTGTATCTTCATGGCTTTGCCGGCGACGTTGTGGCGTCGAAGCTGGGCGTGTGGTCGCTGATCGCCAGCGACCTGATCAACGAACTGCCGAAAGCCTTCACGCACCACGCGGCAAAGAAGTCGAGACAGACGATTCGATTGTAAGTCAGCAGAACAGGAATTTTTCGATGGCGGCCGCGAGCTCAAAGAAAAAGTCTCCACGCAAACCGCGGCTGCCCAGCCGCGTCTCGCGTGCGAAAGCCGTGGGCAGCCTCTTCGTCACGGCGCTCGACTTTTCCGACGATGAAGCGGCGCTGATCTTCCGCCGCATGCTCACGATCCGCCGCCTCGACGAAGCGCTGATCCGTCTCACGCGCAAGGACGGCGCGCCCGTGCCGCCCGCGCCCGGCCGCGAAGCCATCGCCGTCGCCGCGTGCTCCGTGTTGAAGCCCGATGATTTCGTCTTCAGCGATGAATGGCGCCACGGCCTGATCATCGCGCGCACCGGCTCGGTCGCCGCCGCCGTTTCTGAATGGCTGCCGCCGGCGCGTTCCGAAGCGCACACGAATGGCGCAACTCCCCCGCCCTCCACAATCCCGGCCCCGTCCACGGCCAGCGCGGTCCTCAATGGCGGCATGGCGCTGGCCATCGGTGCGGGACTGGCGTCGCGTTTGAACCGCCAGACTCAGGCGGTGCTCTGTTTCTGCACGCCCAACGATCTGGCGAAAGGTTCGTTCCACGAGTCGCTGAATCTCACCACGGCGTGGAAGCTGCCGATCGTCTACGTCTTTCCCGAAATCGAAACGCCGCGCAGCAGCAACCGCGGGCGCGTCTTGAATCAGGCGCAGCACTACGGCGTCGACGGCGTGCTCGTCGACGGCTCGAACGTCTCCGACGTGCGCATGGCTGTGACCGCCGCGCTCAACCGCGCCCGCGAGAGCAAAGGCGCGACGCTGATCGAAGCGGCAGTCCCCGCCGCACCGAAAGCGAGCAAGGCGCTGGCCACCGGCACCGCACCGTCGAGCGACGCCGCCGCGGAGATCAAAAATATGCGCGATCCGCTGCGCATTTTCCGCAGCCTGCTCACGGAAGCCTCGCTGATGGATGACGCCGCCGCCGCATCCCTCGAACGCGAAGTCGCCGCGGAGGTGAAGACGGCGCTGGCGCGCCTGACCGAAAAATCCGCCGCGCCTGCTCGCGAGCTGCTCTTGAAGCATGTGCTTAAAGGGTGGACGGAAGGCAAGTTCGGGTTGATGCGCTCGTAAGATCTGGACCGAGTTTTGAACCCGGACGGTTCACTACGGGACGATTCGCACGGTGACGTGCCCTGCACGATTGCGGTTTAAACGGAAGCAGGTCCGGGGAGTATTAGTTACAGGAGGTCCTTTGTGAAAACACATGCCCATATCCCCCGCACTGCCTTGCTCATCACGGCGCTCGTACTGGCCGCGCCGGTTTTCGGACTCGACGTGCCGCAGAATCCGGACAATCCAAAACCGGGCATGGAACGCTGCGCCTGGTCGCTGGAAGGCTGGGGCAACACCGGCACCGTCGAACGCGGCTCCACCGACGCGCGCAAGCTGCTCAAGCTGGTCTTCGGCGGCGGCACCAAGGACAAGACCGCGTTCAAGCACATGACCTGCTTCGGCATCGATCCGAAAGGCAAAATTTCCTTCTCCATCTATAGCGACGACGAGAAACCGCCGCAGCTGGGCCTGGCGCTCTGCACCACCGCGTCGTACCAGTGGCACGAATCGAAAATCCTGACGCTCAAAAAAGGCTGGAACAAAGTCGAATTCGCCGTCGGCGAGAAAGTCTGGAAGACGGAAGCCAGCGGCTGGAAGTTCGAAGTGCCCGTCGCTTCGGTCGAAGACATTCGCGCCGTTGACGTGCTGCTTTTCTCCGGCGAGAAGCAGCAAGGCGCCGTTTACATTCAGGGTATGACTTACGATCCCAACGATGTCGGCAAGAAGATCGCCGCCGCGATGGTCGATCTGCAGAGCGAAGACATCGAAAAGCGCGGCGCGGCCGAAAAGGCCGTGGTCGCCTTCGGACGCCCCGCCACCGAAGCGCTCTACCAGATCGAAGAAGACGACCGCCCGGAGGTGATGCTCCGCGCGGCGTCGGCTCTGCGCCAGATTGAAGCCGAGCCCGAGAAGCTCCCGGAAGATCCCACCAAGCGCGCCGAGATCATGAAGCAGAAGGAAGAGAATTCCTTCGACGACCTGCGCCGCAACGCCGAATACACGCTCCACAGCCTCGAAACCCAGCGCGCCCGCATGCTCGGCTTCATGAAGGAAGCGCAGGACGAAGCTTCCAATGGCCGCTCGCAGCTCGACGGCATGAAGTACGTCGATCCGGAGAAGCGCAAGACCTATCTCGACACGCTCGACAAAATCGACGGCATGGTCAAGGAGCTACAGCCGCTGTTCAACAAGGACACGAAGCCCACGAATACCACGATGCCGGCGAAGTGACGAACGGACGTACGAACGAACGGATGGGATCGGGCATCTGGCATCGGTCAGTGAGTGCAGACGGCTTGAACATGTGCGCCGATGCATTGAGTTATTTTTTGAAGTAGTGTAAAAATTATCTTCGAAAGGCCGCACCCTTCTCTAATCGCGCGCACCTAACGACCGATGCCTGATGCCCGGTCCCCGATCCCGTCTGTTCACGTTTGAGAAACTTGGCATAATGTTTGCCACGTTAGCGTGATATCCTGCGTACGGAACGTATCTCTAAGGGGAAACCAGCATGTCCGAGCCATTTCGCAAGGTTCGACTCACGCCGACGAAGCAGTTCCTGGCCAACCCGCATCGGGGCTGCTGTACGTTCCACGCGTTCAATGGCGATCCGCTCTTCGTCCTCTCGCAGGAACTGGATTCGATTCACGCTCATATTTCCGCCGCGGATCTTTACGTCGCGGAGGGTTATCTCCCCTGTACCGTCGCCTACTTCCGCTGGTTCTGGGCGGAGCTGCAGCCCGAGGAAGATCGCTTCGACTTCACGCCGATTGAGAAGTCGCTCGATACCTGCCGCCGCACTGGACAGACGCTGATCGTGCGCATCATGCCCTACGGCGGCCGCGGCGCACCGCAACTGCCGGCGTGGTACGCGAGCAAATACCCCGTCGAACGCGGTGTGCCGCGCCATCCGGACACGTTGCGGCCCAACCACGACAGCGCCGAATACCTGCAGTGCTTCGGCACACTGTTGCGCGAACTCGGCAGCCGCTTCGATCGGCATCCGCAGTTCGAAGGACTCGACATGTCCTTCGTCGGTCCGTGGGGCGAAGGCGGTTTGCCGTGCAGCGTCGAACAGGCCGCACAATTCGCCGCTGTTTACCAGCAGGCGTTTCCCAATTCGTTCCGCTTCAGCCTGACCGACTTCAACCTGCTGACGACGGCGATTCCCACCGGCGCCGGCTGGCGCGCGGACGCGTTCGGCGACATCAGCAAGCGCGGCAGCCCGGCCGTGACCAAAGACGTGAGCTGGAACCACATGTTCGATCTCTACCCGCGCGAAGTGGCCGAAGGCCAGGCCTCCGACGTCTGGAAAACCGCGCCGGTGCTGCTGGAAACGTTCCATTCGCCAAAAGTCTGGAACGAACGCGGTTTCGACATTCCGTTTCTGCTGCAGCAGGGCTTGAAGTACCACGCCTCGTATTTCAACCCGAAGTACGTCGCGATTCCGCCGCGCGTCTTCGACCAGATCGAAGAGTTCTGCGCGCACCTCGGCTACAACTTTGTCTTCCGACAGGCGTGCTACCAGTCGACGGCGAAGGCCAACGGCACGTTCAAATTCACGAGCTGGATTGAGAACATCGGCGTCGCGCCGCTCTACCGCCACTACGATTTCGCGCTGCGCCTGCGCCAGGGCGACCGCGAGGAAATTCTCCTCCTGGACGGCGTCGATCCGCGCGCGTGGCTGCCCGGCGACATCTGGATCACCCGCGACATTCCGCTGCCGCAGGGCTTCAAGCCCGGCGTGCTGGAACTGGCCGCCGGCATCGTCGATCCCGAAAGCGGCGAGACGCGCGTCAGCTTCTCAGTCGAAGAGAATTTCAGCGACCGCTGGTTGTCGTTGGGGTTCATTGAGCTGACGGAATGACGGGAACGTCGAATGTCGAATGTCGAATGTCGAATGTCGAATGTCGAATGTCGAATGTCGAATGTCGAATGTCGAATGTCGAATGTCGAATGTCGAAAAAGTGAATCTCGATGTGCGCACTTAAGTTGGGATTACTCTTTTTCCTTCAACGTAAAATAATGCGTGCGCGGCGAGGCCGTCGGCTCGACGCGCGTAATGAATCCCTCGTCGAGCAACTGCTGCAAATCCGTACTGGCGGTATTCGGTGCGACGCCGACGATCTGGATGAGTTCGGCACGCGTCAATGTTTTGTGCTCCCGGAAAAGAGCGCGCACGCGGTCGATGCGCCGCAGGCGGCCCGCGCCGTTTTCGAGCATCTGCGCGATGGCGGCGGCCGATTCGGTGGCGGTTTCGATTTTCAACAGCGCCGTCTGCGATTTTGAGGCGCCGGGAGTTCCGGAAGCCGACGTCGTTGTCGGGAGATTCTGCGGCACGCGCAGCAAGCGCCTGCGCGGCGCGGCGGGAGCTTCCGTGTCGTCGCTGGCGGGACGCTGACGGCCTTCGAATTCCGCCAGGCCGAAGTTGACGCAGTGCGGAAAGAGCAGCGCCATGCGCTCCACCGCGTGGCGCAGTTCGCGCACGTTGCCGGGCCACGCGCGCGATTTCAGGTGCGCGGCCAGCTCGGCCTTGATCGAGATCGGGTAGTTTTCACCGCGGTCGCGACGAAGGAAATGTTGCGTCAGCGGCAGGATGTCCTCGACCCGTTCGCGCAGCGGCGGGATGTGGATTTCCAGCTGCTTTAGCCGGTAAAGCAAATCGCGGCGGAAGCGATTCTGATCGCAGAGCGTTTCCAGATTCGCATTGGAGGCCGCGACGATGCGGCATTGGATCGGCACGTCGCGTTCGGCGCCGACCGGACGGACCATGCGCGTCTCCAGCACGCGCAGCAGCGCGACTTGGATCTGCGGCGACGTATCGCCGATTTCATCGAGCAACACCGTCCCGCCGCCGGCCTGAATGAAATAACCGTCGTGCGCATACAGCGCGCCGGTGAATGCGCCTTTGCGGTGGCCGAACAGTTCCGACTGCAGCAGCGTATCGCTGATCGCGCCGCAATTGAACGCGACGAATGGCTGGCGCCGGCGCGGGCCTTCTTCGTGAAGCGCGCGGGCGACGAGTTCCTTGCCGCAACCGGTTTCGCCGGAGATGAAAACCGGCGCGTCGACGGCCGCGTATTGGAGCAGGATCTGGCGCACGTGCTTGATCGCATCGGAGCCAAACAATCGGCGCACGCCAGTGGCCTCGGCGGGAAGATTCGGCGCGAGCGTTGACGTCGAGTTGCGCGCGAAACAGTGCGAACAGACGAAGCCATCGGGCGTCCGCTCGATACTGCCTTGGCGGAGCGCGGCGACCTCGATCGGCCGATCGCAGATAACGCAGTGGGTGGAGACGCTTTGGTCAGACATAATCGTTAAGCGCAAATTAGACTCAAAATGGAGTCAAAATGCAAGAGGGATTTACAAGGCAATATGAAATGGTCGTTAAACCCTTTATATATAACACTCTACCGAATTCAGCTTTAGGGTGCCAAGCTGGTGCATCAGTTGCTTTTAATTACGCCCATCGCGGCGGAACAATCTCGCCAAGGAAAAAGCACCATGCGTCATTCGAAAGGTTTCACGCTGATGGAACTGCTGATCGTGATCGGCGTGGTGGTGTTTTTGATGGCCGCGATCTTTGCTGGCGCCGCTCATCTGCGCGACAGCGCGCGCCGCAACAAGACCAAGACGCTGCTTGAAAAAGTGCTCAACGGATTGGAGTCGTACAAGCTCCAGTACCACGCCTATCCGCCCGACTCGTACAGCTCCATGACCGGCAACGCCGCGCTGAATTTTTTCATGACCACGACCTTCCGCAACACCCCGAATACCGCCAACGGCGAAGTCTACTCCGCCGTCGACATGGGCCCGCTGCTGAAGTTCGACACCTCCGAAACCAGCAAGGGACTGATCATCGACGAATGGGGCCAGCCGCTGCATTACGAGCGCATCGCGCAAGAAGACTTGAGCAAAGCGCAGAAGCTCGATGTCCCGCCCGGCTACGACCCGACCCGATCCATGGCGGCCGGCGAGCGCCTGCTGATCTCCTCGTACGTCTGCAAACTGTATTCGTTCGGTCTCAACCGCAAGGACGACGGAGGTAACGGCGATGATTTATTGCCCGGCAAACAATAGCCGCCGCTCCGGAACCGTTGCGGGCTTCACGGTCGTCGAGCTGCTGCTGGTGCTGTTCATCATGATGCTGCTGACGGTGATGGCCGTGCCATCGTTCTCGATGTTCGCGAAGTCTTCGAAGCTCGACCAAACGACAAAGGTGGTCCTCTCCGCACTGAAGCAGGCGCGCGTCACAGCAATCAACGAACGCCGGCTCGTCGCGGTGATGTTCGGCGACGACTTCGGCGGCATCAATCCCAAGCCGATGCCCGGCGTGCTGCCGGACAAGGGCCATATCGAAATCTGGACCGTGCTCGATGGCGGCACCGCAGGCGTCCCGTACATGCCCGACATTCCCGCGTCCAATCACTATGGCGCGGCCAACGCCTGGTATCCGTACCGCTTCAAAGACGTGCCGATGACGCCGGAAGCGCTGACGATTCCCGATGGCGTACGCGTGGTGGTGGGCAGCTTCGATCACACGAAGCTCGACTTCAACTACGGCGGCCCGGGCTGGACCTGCTACAAAAAAGATGCGATGGGCGAGATCCTGCGCCATCAGAGCATCTTCGACCAGACCGGCTGCAAGCCTTTGTGGAATGGTTACGGCGGTTTCGATCACGTGCTGATTTTCGAAACGTCCACCGGACATCACTGCGTCATTCAGATGACGGGGAGCTGGTACACCGGCTATTTCCGTCCGAAGGTCATCTGCACGAACATGAAGTCGATCGGCGGAGTTCCGCTGGCGAGCCCCAAAGATATTCCCAATCGCATCGATACGTTCCCGTCGACCAACTGACGACCGGCCGGAGAGTTTATGCGGAAGTTGCCCACACTTCGACGACGCGCACGAGCCGGCTTAACGATGGTCGAAGTCTTGATCGCGATGTTCGTGTTCCTGATCGGAATCGTTGGCGTGATGGCCGCGATGCCGGTGGGCATCGACTCCGCGGCGCTGGTGATTTTTCAAGACGCATCGATTCATCTATCGGCGTCGAAGTTCGCGGAACTTCGGCGCGACCAGATCGATCCGGCCACAGATCTGCTCGACGGCAGCGCATACATGACCGCCCGCCAGGAACCGCTCAACGGCAACACCGGCAACTACCGCGATTTCGCCCACGCCGCCGGCGATGCCTATGAAAACTTCGGCGACATCGAACGCTACGAATGGAAAGTCGACACCACGCAGCTCAAGACCATCGGCGTCGGCACCGATGACCTCGGCCGCCCCGCGCCCGTCGAAAACGCCGGCACTGCGCTGCCAGTCACGCGCGTGACGCTGGACTTGCATCTGAAAGGTTCCAAGCGGCATTTCCGCTACACGCAGTACATGTTGAAGTTGAATTAGTCGTGGCTCTTGGACCAGGCGGTGGTGCGGAGTTTTTCTGACATGAACATGCGTCGCGGGTTCACACTGATAGAGATGATGGTCGTCGTCACCGTCTGTCTCGGTCTGATGACAATGGTCGTGCCGGTCTTTCGGCTCGTCACGAAGACCACCGTTCGCATCGAGCGGAAACTGGCCGTCTACGAAGCGGCGCGCATGATGCTCGATTACTACGAGACGGAAATCAATTCGGCCGTTTACGACACGCGCGGCAATCAGTTTGGCATCAAACACGGACAATTCAACGACACCGATCCGTTCACGCCGGCCGTTTCAGCGACGCGCTACGGCGCTTCGCAGCGCCATTGCGGGGAGCTGACGTACTTGCGCATGCCGTCGTTCTCGTCGAACACGACGATGGGCAGCCACTACCTCAACATGTGTCTCTACAATTACACCTGGGCGGCGGAAGTGAATCTTTGCGCGATGGGACATAACGCGCTAAGCTCCGACAGCTCATGGCCGCGCACGCAATTTCTTGCCGACGTGACCAAGGGCAACACGTCCGGCTATCTCTCGCAGGTCCACTGGGCCGTGACCAGCGCCGGCCACGATACGCCCGCGAAGGCCACGTGTCCGGGCTTCGAATGGGGCAGCGGCGACATCGCCGACGACGAAGCCGGCCACGGCCGCTCGCTCCCGACACTGGACGTGCTCGACTTTGAAGTCGCGTATTGGGACGACGTGGAACACACGTTCAAGAATCTGCCGAACCTGACGTCCGCTTATTTCGCGCCACCGCCCAAAGCGATCCGCTGCACGATCACCGTCTGCGATTCCGACAAGCGCGAAACGCTGACACTCTCGCGCATCACGCGCATCAACGGTGGCACCGGCAGCGGCGTGCTCGCCAGTGGTTCGCCCGACACGACGCTACTCGATCCATCGCCCTACAACCGGCTGAAAAACATGAAGGTGCTGTACCCGTGGAGAAGTTATTGAGGTCGGCTCTTGGCTCTTGAAACTAGCGATAAGACACGATTCTTGAGGAAAACTATGCAACCCGACAGGTCCAAGAGCCACGAGCCACGAGCTAAGAGCCGCCGTCATCCTCGCCGCGGTTTCATTCTATTGGTGATGGTCGGCCTCATGGCCGTGATGCTCATCGTCGTCATCGGATTTCTGTCCAATACGCGCAGTGAAGTCACGTATGTCACCGGGCTCCGTAACCAGACGGAATGCAACAATGCGCTGCAGTCGGGGCTCGACTTTACGCTCGGCGCGATCATTCACGACACCTTCGACGCCAGCGGCGACCAGATGGATCCGAAGAAGTTCGTCGCCATCTGCCGGGACAGCAAGGATCCCAACTACAAGTGGTGGTACAAGCCCAACGTTGAAATGAGCAGCCAGAATTTGGGCAGCATCGAAGACCAGACCGACTGGTGCTACCTTCCCGCGAATTTCTCCGCCGACGGCACTACGCGGATGCGAGTACGCGTCCAGGTCTCCGACACCAACGGTAACATCAACATCAACGGCTGGCTCGACAGCGGCATCCCGACGCAAGCCCAGATGGGCAACATGCTGATGGAAACCTGCGATTACAATTTCGCTGAACGCCAGCGCGCTGCGCTGCTCACCACGTACTCCGGCACCGCGCCGTTTAATGGCGGTTCCATTCTCCCGGCGGCAAAGTACACCACGTTCAATTGTCCCGGCAACGGCCACGCGGCTTACAATCCCGCGGCGCCGGCGCAGTGGTGTCCGTATCATTCGTATCCGTTGAAACTACGGCGCTACATGGATTGCTGGCGCGCCGGCTCGCGCACGTTTTCGGGCGCGACGGGAAATTACATCAATTACTACAAGTGGTCGACGCTGAACGAGCCGTACTTCATGGATCTGGCTCAGCCCGGCGGCGCTCAGGGCACGACCATCGATACGATTTACTCCGCAAGCCAGACCGAGCAGGGCTTGCAAGGCGGATTCGCGGGGTACGATCTCGGCTACTACCTTTTTATAGAAGGCCGCTACGCGACCTATCACACCTGCTATACCGACCCCGATACCGGCCGCAGTCCCGTTAACGTGAATACCGGCGTGCCGCCGGGCTACTATTGGGCCGGGAACACGTGGCAGAACGTCGGCTTCGAAAATTACAACAGCTACATGGAAATCGACCGCGTCCTTAAAGGCGTCTTCAATATCAACTCGATGAAACACCTGGTCCGCATCGGCACGTTTCCGTTCAAGAAAGGCGCGACGACCTACCACGTCAAGGCCAATTGGCTTTGGGAATCGCCGCTCTCGACGGTCAATCCGGTCGGCGCGCCATTGAGCACGTGGTCGGCGACGGAGATCGAAAACGCGCGGCGCAAGGTCGAAGAATACCGCGTGAAAGTCGCGTACCAGTATCAGGAAACGCTGGTGCGATACTTCACCGCGTTTTATGACAACTACGCCAACTGGTACCCGGGCTGCTACCCGTGGGTCGCGCCGGGATACACCTCGAAGTACGGCACGTACACGCAGCGCTACGGCACACTGCTGGGCAGCGCCAATTCGGGGCCGGGTCAGGTGAAGTACTTCTGCCCGAGCTATCGCCTGGGCTCGCCGCGCTTTCCGTTCGGGCTCGATCAGTTCCGCACCAACGTAAAGGCCGATCTGCTGGCGATGACCGTCCACGCGCGCAACACGGCCTTCAACGACGGCTCGCCGGCCAGCACCGAATCGGAGAGCGGGACCGTCAGCATCGACGACAACGGCAATTTCGAAATCTTCCCGGGCAAGCTCGACCGGCGTCTGGCCACTGCGATCTATGACAACATCGTGCCGGGCCAGCAGACGCTCTGGGACACCACGTCTCCCGGCAAATACCCGCAGACGGCGGAGGAGAAATTTCCGATCAAGCAGCTCTACGACATGAAACTCGCGCGCGATGAGAACGCGGAAGTCTGGTACGAGTGGCCGGAGACCGAAGGCGGCGGCACGGTCCCGGTGGGTCCTTCGACGCCGGCCAGTTCTGGATTTCCCAAGACCATTCCGCGCCAGATGGGAAAAACGATCGCGCTCGAAAACGCCACCGGCGTTGGCAGCGCCGGCAAGGAGCTTGGACCCTGGGAAGCGCGATCGCACGTGCCGGAACGCCAGCTGATGTTCAGCCCCGACTGCTTTTCCACGGAATTGACGACCTCGACGACAACGTATGTCATCGTGGTCGCCGCGCAGATGGTCGACACCTCGCAGAGCATCAGCAATCCGGCGGTGATCTTCAACCGGCATGTCGCGTACACGGTGGAACTCGCGCCGGATGTCGAGAACGAAACAAAGGGCGCGAACGATTGGGCCTCAACCGGACTGGCCTATTACAAGACCGGCCAGCCACGCGCGCGACTGACGGACAAGACCCTGACCGACGACAAGCTGGCGACGCCGCCGCTGGCGCGCAACGACCGCACGGGCAAGAAGATCAAGGGCAGCGACACCAGCGCCGCGCTGGACTGGTTCGATTTCCGCGGCGTGGCTGCGGGTCAGGAGAACACGTTCTATGATTCGCCGGCTCAAACCAAGAGGCACATCGTCGTCCGGCGCGTCACCGATTTCAGTTTCAACGATTAATGCGGGAAGTGAAGTCTCGTAATCGATGGTCCTTGCCGTAAACTTATGAGAGGCAACGCGCATGAGTCAGATCGGAATCACGGGCGTTGCGACCGCCGAGCTTCCAGCTCGGGGAAAGGGCGTAGTCGAGCGGATGGAAGCGTTGCTGTGCGAAATCTGTTCCTGCGAAATTCCCGCCGATCACATCGCGGAAGGTCGCGCACAGCTGCTGGCCGCATCCAAGGCGCGTTGCGAGCGCTGCGCCAAACGCACGCACTCCGCGCAATCCAGAAACGTGCCCGTCCTGCCTCAAACGCGTTCGGCGGGATCGCCCTCGACACGAATGATCAAAGTTCCCAGCGCGATCCCCGGCGCGCGCGCATCGTCCACGCAACAGCCGCCGCCCGCGGTCCAAGCGCGCCCGTCATCCGTCGGAGCTCGACCCACCACGAGTGGGTCGCCGCTGAAGACCATTTCCAAAGTGCCCTCCCCTACCGGCCTGCCGCAGACGCTCAGCAAGTCCACCAGTACTGCCTTGCCAGGCGTACTGATCAAGCCAGCTTCGGGAATAACGTCGGTTCCGGCGGCGCGGCAATCGTCAGCGCGGCGGCCGATGATTCAACCCGGCGCGTCACCGTCGTCCAGTTCCGCGCGACAACCTAAACATTACTTCTGCCAGGTCTGCGGATTGCCGTTGCAGCCGGAAGACCTGACCAGCGGCGCGGCAGAGATTCGCAACGGCAGTGTCTTCTGCAAGAGCTGTCTGGCGAAAGAAGCGGCGCCGAAGAAGGCGACCTTCAGCTGGCTGATGCCCGTCGGCGTGGTCACGCTGCTGGGGGCGGCGACGGCCGTCGTCTTTCCGGGCGCGATCTTTGTGGTCCTGACGCTCGGCGCGCTGAGCTTGTCGGCCCTGGCGCTGTGCATGCTTGATTGGCCGTGGACCGTGCGCCTCAGCGCCGCGTTGCTGGGAATCCTGGCTGCGGGCGCTGGCATCTACCAGATTTCGCAGCTGCGCGAAGCCCGCGTCGCCGCCGCGACCTCCACCGATCTGGGACAATTTGAAAAGCAGATCGCCGCGCGTCTCCAAGAAAACCAGATCCGCGACGCGCTCGCCGAACTGCAGAAATTGAAGGTCGCAGCGTCCACGCCGCAGGGTGGCTATACCTCGCCGGCGGCCGAAGAATCCGTCACTCGCGCGCGTGGTCAGATCAACGGCTGGCTGGAAAAGAAATATCCCGATTCCAACGCGATTGGCCGGCAGCTAGTGCTGGCGTTCATGGATGCGTTTCCGCCTGCGCCCGGCTCAAGCACGGAACGCTTCACGAAGATCAACGCCAACGGCGCGGAGCTCAACGTCGCGCTGATCGCCAGCGACGACGCCGACGTTCTCGCACCCGGCGACGGACCGGAAGCCGAGCGGCGTTACAGCAACAGCTATCAGGACGCATGGCTGTTTGCCGACTACGTCTTCCGCCAGATGACGGCGATTTCCGAGCTGCATCTGGAAGTGCAGACGCCGTCGGGAACCGTCCGCGACGTCCGCATCAACCGGCAACAGTACGAGTACCTCCGCCACGCCAGCGTACCGGCGGCTGTGCTGAGCAAACCGAATTGGGAAACGCAGCTGCAGACCAATGGACGGCTAGGCGCGAACGTGCGGTAAATCAATGCGCCCGCTCGGAATTCCTCGCGTCAGAAATCGAGGTCGGAATCGGCGGAGTCCCCAGCGCCGACGCCGTGCGTTGAGATGCGATGGCACGAGTACGCTGCCAGCGGCCAATGGCATAATTAACGAACATCGCCAGAAACGTGGCCAGGATTGCCATGATCCGCCATGACGTGTCGTTCCTCTCCACCTGCAGGGTAGCAATATTATGAATCATACATCCAGCCAGCAGCACTGAAATCAGGGCCATGCGCAATCCAAATTGATTCTTCGGCCGTACAACCGGTGTGAACGCCATGTGTCGCAGCCGCAGCAGCGATTCACAGATGAAGCCGAGCACAAATAAGAGCACCGCGGCTGGAATGAACGACGGGTATCCGTGTTGGGAATGCAGCCACAACAGGCAAAAAGCGGCCAGCCCGACGACGACGACGGTCAGGCCCTGAAGAGGACGGGAATTCGCATCACTGTCGACGTCCATCGCTCACCCCCCAATCCCGCCAATACTACCCGTGGGCTCATTGGAGGTAACGCGAAAACATCGGCGAAGGACTAGTTCGAAGCAAAGGGCAAAGATCAGGACTGCGACGCCGTTGAGCATGATATTCACGATGACCGCACCCGTACCGATTTTGCCCTGATTTATAATTTCCCAATCCCATTCGACAGATTCGTAATAGGTAAGCGGCCAACCTCGGCGAAACGTACGCCGAGTGACCCAGTCCGATTCCACGGGTTGACGCTGAGAGGTTGTAGCGTTGTCTTGCGTCTGGCGTGAAACGAAGGCAATCGTTCCATCTTTAACTACAATATGGGCGTTAAATATGACTGCGAGCCGTTTCAGCGCGGTTTTCAGCCGCATGTCTCTAAACCAAAATGCATAACGTTGAACGACCTGTTCCTCTGGAAATTGAGAGATAATCTTCACACGAGTACTACTCAGAAAATCTGCTGCATCGGCAGGTGCAAGGTCTGCTGGCGAACAGAAATCTACGACTCTGCGCATCAGGCCTTGACGCAACGCCGGGTCGACAATGTTCTCCATAGCGGAGCAAATTCTGAAAACGTCTCGCGGCTTGCCCACAAGAATTGCATTTTCATCCAGCGCGCCCCAAGCCAATCCGCTCTTTTCCGCAACAGGTTGAGCGCTTCGGATGGCTTTACATTGGTGAGCGATAACGTCACCGAATCTTTGAATTCTCCATCAAAGATGATTTCCACGGAAGTATTCTCGAGGCAACTTGAAAATACTTCTTGAGCTGGAGTGTTGTTCGCTAGGACATCGATCTTACCATTGAAAACCGCATGAATAGCAGGAGCAGCGTCGCCCAGCGTGAGCGTTGTTCGCGTGTTCAACCAAATCAGCCCGCTGGCAAAAAACATCGTCGCTAACGCCGTCGACAGATGGAATCGGAGCCAGCGTTTCGAAACGGCTTTGGGCATTCTAGAATTGTACTACGCAGATGCCCGACCGTCATCCATTGAGCGGCAGACAAACGCTCGGATTAAAACGAAATTGGGCGGGACCACCTTCCCCGCCCAATCCGCAATCCACAATGCCGTCTTACGTGTGCTTCTCGACGTAGATCAAATCCTTCAGGTAATCCATGATCTGCGCCACGGATTCGCCGAGGCTCTGCTTGTCGGTTTCGATCGTCAACTCCGGTTTCAGCGGCTCCTCGTACGGCGCGTCGATGCCTGTGAAATCCTTGATCTCGCCAGCCAATGCTTTCTTGTAGAGACCCTTCGGATCGCGCTCCTTACAGACGTTGACCGGGCACTTCACGTGGACTTCGATGAAGTCGCCTTCGATGATTTTGCGCACGCGATCGCGATCTTCGCGGTAGGGCGAAATGAAGGTCGTGATCACGATCAGGCCGGCGTCGACCATGATATGAGCCACTTCGCCGACGCGGCGGATGTTCTCGCTGCGGTCCTTGGGCGTGAAACCCAGATCGCCGCAGAGGCCGTGGCGGACGTTGTCGCCGTCGAGCACGTATGTGTTGAGCTGATGATGGAAGAGCTCGTTCTCCAGTTCCGTCGCGATGGAGGATTTGCCGGAGCCGGAAAGGCCCGTCAGCCAGATCACCGCGCCCTTGTGGCCGTTGCGCATGGCACGGTCATCGACGCTGATCTTGGTCTTGTGCCACGTCACGTTGCTGGAGCGTGGTTTGTCCGGCGCTTCCGGATACTTGGCGTACAGAATGATGCCGCCGCCGGAGACTTCTTTCTGATCGACGATCACGAAGCGGCCGGCTTCCGGCACGCGGTCGTGGTTGTCGAATGCAACCGGGTACTTGGTTCGGAGCACGATCTGCGCGACGTCATTTTTCGCGACGTACTTGCGGTCCTCCGAAGCTTCGCCCAGCGTGGACGCGTCGATGATCTTGTTGATCGCCGCGATCTCGACTTCAACTTCCTGCGTGGTCAGTTTTAGCTTGTAGCGCTTGCCCATTTCCATGGGCTGGCGGCCGAGCCAGAACAGATTGGCGCTGAATTCCGTGCCGACGATCGGCGCGTCTTTCAAGTGGCTGGCGACGTGGCCACGTTCGACGAAGATCTGTTCGGTCAGCGTGATGCCCACGGATTCACCCGCGGACGCCGTGTCCGTCTGCGGCGCGCTCCAGCGTTCGATCGTTTTGACAATGCCTTCCTTGTTGCGCGGTCCAAAGACGAGGCGATCGCCGACCTTCACCGTTCCCGATTCCACACGCCCGGCGAGGATGCGGCGATGGTCGAAGCGGTAGATGTCCTGAATCGGAAAGCGGAACGGCAGGTGCGTCGGCGGCGGCGCGACCTGGAAAAGCGTGTCGATTGCGCCAACGACCGGCGGGCCGTCGTACCACGGCGTCTTCTCACTGTTCTTGGCGATGTTGTCGCCGACTTTCGCTGCGATCGGAATGAACAGCTTCGGCACGACGCCCAACTGGGTCAGGAACGCGCGGTATTCCGTTTCGATCTTCTTAAAAGTCTCCGCGCTGTAGTTGACCAAGTCCATTTTGTTCACGAGCACGATCACCTGGCGGATGCCCAGCAGATGGAGCATGTAGCCATGGCGGCGCGACTGTTCCTGCACGCCTTCGTGAGCGTCGATGAGGAGCAGTGCCGCGTCGGCGCTGGCCGCGCCGGTGATCATGTTCTTGAGGAATTCCTTGTGGCCGGGCGCGTCGATGATCACATACTGCCGCCGCGGAGTGGAGAACCAGATCTGCGCGGTATCGATGGTGATATTCTGGTCGCGTTCGCTCTGCAAACTGTCCATCAAGTTCGCAAACTCAAACGGCACGCCGCGCCGTTCGGCGATGCGCACCAGTTGCTCATACTTCCCCGTCGGCAGCGACCCCGTATCGTAAAACAAGCGCCCCACGAAGGTGGACTTGCCATGGTCGACATGGCCGACGATCACGATCTTCATTTGTTCGACGTTCTTGGTTTCGGTCTTGGCGGACACTCTTGAGCTCTCCTCGTTAGGCACTGCTTTTTAATCTCTCGCAAAGACGCTAAGTCGCAAAGAACTGCTGATTACTATTAAGTTCTGCGGCCCGGCTTCTCATTTATTTCTTTTCTTCCTCGAGTTTGTTTGCGACTCGGGAAACTCCGTCTTTGAACATTGCTTCGCCGAAATTGATTAGCAATCCTAATCGCTTGTCCATGAGGCGCAGGTAGGTCAACAATTGCTTTTTGTGGACCAACGCGGTTTCCTCGACACTCTTCAGCTCGATCACGACCTTATCTTCGATGACGAGATCGGCCCGGAATCCCTCTTCAAAAACAATGTCTTCGTACCTGAACGGTACAGGTACCTCTCGTTCAGTTTTCAATCCGCGCTTTCGAAGTTCATATGCAAGCGCGACTTTGTACACCGATTCAAGCAACCCCGGCCCCAACTTTGAATGCACTTTAAACGCCGCGTCGACAACCACCTTCGCGATCTCATTCTCAGTCATAAAGCAGTTGCTGTTCTTTGCGTCTTAGCGGCTTTGCGTGCGATTAAAAGCGACTACATGTACCCATCGCGCCTGAGCTTCTCGAACGCATCCTCGCTCTCCTGGTCCTGCGCGCGTCCCGAGCGTTCGGCGGTTTTCGTGTTTTTCAGTTCTTCGATGATCTCCGCCACCGTCGTCGCGTTTGAGGCGATGTCGCCGGTGCAGGGGGCGCAGCCGAGGCTGCGGTAGCGGCGGCCGTTCTTGGCGAAATAGAGCGGGATGATCGGAATGTTTTCCTTGTGGATGTACTCCCACACATTCAGCTCGGTCCAGTGGAGCAGCGGATGGATGCGGATGTGCGTGCCGGGATCGAAGTCGGTCTTGAACTGGTCCCACAACTCCGGCGGCTGGTCTTCGACGTTCCATTCCATGTTCTTGTCGCGCGGCGAGAAGTAGCGTTCCTTCGCGCGCGTCGGTTCCTCGTCGCGGCGCACGCCGACGATCACGCCGGTGTAGTTGTGTTCGTCGAGCACCTTCTTCAGGCCGTCTTTCTTCAACGTGCCGCAGCATTCCACGCGCGTGGCTTTGCCGTTGGGATAGGTGATGCCGCTTTCCAGCACCTTGGTGTTCTTGCCGACGATCAGGTTCAGGTTCCATTCCTGAGCCACGCGGTCGCGGTACTCAATCATCGACGGGATTTTGTAGGAGGTGTCGATGTGGACCAGCGGGAACGGCACGTGGCCGAAGAACGCCTTGCGCGCCAGCCACAACAGCACCGTCGAATCCTTGCCGATCGACCAGAGCATCGCCAAATTTTCAAACTTATTGAACGCTTCACGCATGATGAAGACGCTCTGATTTTCCAACTCTTCCAGGTGATCCATGAACCGACCGTTCCCTTCTTTAAGGTACAGTAAGACGACGCGGGCCAATTGGCCCGCGCATTCCCATCTTGATGAAGTGGATTATCGCTGAAGGAGCGATGGGAGCAAGTTGCATCCGGGCCACGGATTGCAAATATTTTCCACAATGTCTAGCGGATTACTAGGAATTAATCTTCGGTAGGTTTTGAGAGCGAACAATTAGGGTCGGGTGAAGCGGAGAAACGCCGGTTCTCCGCTCCACCCTCATATTTTGTTTCAGAATTTCGCGTCGATCGTACCCGCGACGGCTTCGACGAAGGGCTTGCCGTTCTTGATGCCCGCGTAGCCGAATCCCGTCGCAGTTGATAGGAACGCGCGGAAGTCGCCTTTGATCCGCGGCTGGAACGTCAGCTTTTTCGTCACGGCATCGTAGAACAGTCCGGTCATTCCCTGGATCATGCCGTAGGAGGACATTGCGCGCGCGTACCAGCTTCCGCATTCGTATTCATTGTACGGATTGCGGACGGAGCCGTCGTGGCGCAGGCGCGCGACGCGGACGATTTCCAGGGCTTCTTCAACGTGGCCGGCGAGCATGAGGTGGCTGGCGACTTGGTATTCAATGCCCGTCCACGCTTCGTCGGAATACGGAAACGGCAGCGTTAGACGTTCGCCCTTCGGCCACGTGCAGATCAGCAGCCCGCCGTCGATGCCCTGCGTGTAACCCGGCCGCTGCGGATTGGGAATCTCGCTCACGTCCGTCTTGTGATTGTATTTATAGACAGAGAGCAGGTGGCTTTCGACTTTGCGTTCATCGAGCACGTTGTCGATGCCGCACATCGCCGCGATCCAGATTCCGAGCACCCCGTCGGCCAGACAGCCTTTGCCGTACTGGTACTTCGGCCCTTCGCGCTTCAAAATTTCCACTGCTTCGGGCGAGTAATCGGAGTTCATCGCAATCGGCGTGTTCGTGGCTCCGGCGCCACCGTCGATTGGATTTTTGGCGTTCAGGCCTTCCCACTGGACGTCCTGGAAGAAGTACTCACCGTTGAACAGTTTTTCTTCGAGGTACGTGCGGCCCTTCGCCAGCAGCGTTTTGTAACGCGAGACGTCATCGTTCAGCGCCGCGCCCATATTGATCGCCGCGGCCAGCGCGCCGAGGTAGAAACTCGAGCACATGCCGTCGGGGCCCCAGAATTCGATGTCGTACGTGTTGTGATGGGGCTCTTCGAGTACGCCTTTCTCTTTCGGATCCCACGTTTCAATGCAGTAATTCAAGCTCTGCTTCACGGCCGGATAGAGTTTCTTCAGCCACGCGGTGTCGCCGCTGATGCGCCACTCGCGGTGCATCTTCATGATGCCGCCGAGCTGCCCGTCGGCCGCGGCGTGAAATTTGTGATCGGGCTGACGAATCGGCAGCGACGCGCGGAAATTCTGATGCCCGGCTTCGTTCTGCGAATCAATGAACTCCGTTTCGCGGAGCGTGCGTTCCAGATCGGGGAAAAGATGCGGGATGGCCTGCGCGTAGTTCCAGACGTGGGTGCACGAGCCGGTGCAGCAACCGTGGTTGTCGCCGCAGCCTTCCCACGCCCACATGCGTCCGTCGCGCTGGCGCAGCACGGTCGGCGATTTCAGGATGCAGAGATTGGCGGCGATCGCGTCGACCACACTTTCAGGCAGCGACGTGTTGTGGAAACAATCGGTGAACTGCTTCGTCTTCTCCCGCAACGTCGCATACTGCGTGCGCCAGTGTTGCGCGACGGATGTGACGTCCGGAAACGCGCCGGTGTACCAGGCGCGATAGCTTTCCGGCTTTGCGGGTTTGCAATCGCAGGAAGCATCGGAGCACGACGCGGCCGCAGCGGCAGCCGGCGCAGGAATTTCGGGACCGTAACGCTGATCGGTGTAGGGCGTGTACCAGCTGAGCATCAGCCGGATGGTTTTCTGCTCGTCGGGCTTCAACGTGAACGGAACGGCGAGCATCCCGCCGGGCGCCGGCGCACCGGTCACGGGTGGCTGCTCGTCGCAGTAACCTTCCTGCACGCGCTTCCACGCCACGGTCATCGGATCGAACCAACCGCCGCGGAACCAGTAGCTGGTCTTCGCCGCGCTGTCGTCGGTCACCGCTGCGAACGAAGCTTCTTCGTGGGGCTTCTCGGCCGTGCCGGTGGCGCGCAGGAGGAATCCGCCGGGCATGCCGAGCACCGCCTGCTGGTCCTTGTGAATCCCGAGAAAATTGCGTGCGTTGAAGGAGTAGACGGCGTCGATGGTTTTATTGGTTGGGTTCTTAAAATTGAATTCCAGCGCCGCGCAGGGAAGGCTCGACGCATCCGCGTTGCCGGGAATGAAGGGGCTCCAACCGGTGATCATGACCTGCAGCGGAATTTTCGGATCTTCCAGCCGCACAGTTCCAAACGGGAAGCGCGAAGAGAACGAGGCTTTCTTAAAGCGCGGCAGCCCGTACGCGCGCGAGCCCAGGCCGTTGCCGGAACCCTGTTGAGTAAAAATCTTATGCCGCGGCACCTGGCCTTCGAGCACGCGGGCGATGTTCTCCTGCCCCGGGGCGCCTTTGATGCAGAGCGCCGAGAAGACCTGCGGTTCGTTCCAGACCTCTGGCTTGTGCCGCAGCGAGACATGCGAGAGCGCGCCGGTGCCCTCCAAGCAGATGGTCCCAGAGCCAATGCCGCCCATGGGGAACGCGACGAAGGCGAGGCTTTTGTCAGTGTAGGTGCGATGGAAGGGGTCGGTAACGGCGGGCATGAGGAAAGTCTCCAAGTGGGCCTTTCAGGCTTCCGTGTAACTACACGGGGACTATATCCTGCGGTTTGGGAATGTCAACGGGTTGGGTGTGGAGATTTTTCCAGCCATGGTAGCGGTCGCCTTCCGGGGCTGGAGTGAAGTGCAACATCGTTTTCTACAATTACGACGCACGTTCCCCTGAAATTACAACTCTTTTGAGATCACTTCCCGTTTTCTGTTCACTCACTTTGTACAGATTCATTGCTGCGAACAATTTCCTCCCAGTGATCCCACCTTTCTTCCGACCGCTGGATGCGCCATTCCAAGGCGACAGCGGTGAGGAAAAGTACGAGCGCAGCGATGCCGGAATAGGTGGCGCCGATTCGCCGCATGCGGTCCCACGGATTGCCGGTCACGCTGACAGTCATCACGGCCGGTTTGCTCTTTACACCATTGGCGGTCACAACCAGTTCAAACGCGTAGTCGCCCGGTTGATAGATACGAAGTCCAACTCTCGTTTTTGCGAGCCGGGTTTCGTCGAGGTTCAGATCGTCACCCCGGATCTGTCTCCATTGATAAGTGAGCGTCGTCGACGCATTCGCGGAATTCGCCCTGCTGTCCGATCCGTCCAGAATCACCAGGTCGCTATAATTGCTGGGTGAGCCTCTGGCGCTGGGTTTCAAATCGACATGTTGAGGATGCACCACCGCGACGGGCTCGTTGACACTCGCCCCGTTGCTCTCGCCGTTTGCCCCGAACGCGGGAAGATCGACGTATCCCATCGCGCGCAGAAATAGGAATAGAATCACCGCGGACTCGACCATCAGCACCAGCGCGGTGCTTAAGTGAATACGCCAGAAGCGCCGTTTGGGCCTGGTCATGGGTCACCCTCGGTTCGGAATCCGAATATGCGTTGGACGTTGACCGATCGGCCAGCTTCATGACTTTTCCCCGTTGAGCATTACGCGTCCAACGTGCGCCGGATCACCCTCAGCGCCGTGGCAAAGGTTCGCGATTGCCGATCCGTTTCGGCCAGAAACTGCAACTGATTAACCAGGTCCGTGAATTTCGCCATGCGGCGCCAGTCGTCGGGCAGCGTGCCTCCGGCGGCTCGGTAGCCCTCCACCAGCGCCGGTTGGTAACCGGCCGGCATTTCGTCTTCGAAGCGAAAGAAATTGCCGAAGTCGAGCAGCGGGCTTCCCGAGCAGGCGAATTCCCAATCCAGAATGGCGCTCACCGTGCACCCGCGAGCTGTTGGCCGCACGAGAATATTCTTCTGGTTGAAATCGGCGTGAACGATGCGCCGGTCCTGCTCGATGGGCTCCAGCAGTCCGGCGTTCTGGTTGATGAATGCGCGAATACGCGCGGCTTCGTCTGCGGTTACGCCACGCTTCTGTTCGGCCGCATCCAGGCACACGCGCATCTGCGCGACCAGCGCGGATCCAAATTTGGGAAACGGCACCGCGATACTTAAGTGTGGTCCCAGCAATCCCGCCTGCGGCAGTTCGTGGCGATGGATCGCCGCCAGCGTCGCGCCCAATTCCCGCGCGAAGGCTTCGACCTGCGCGCGCTCCCATGCGTCTTCGACCTGATGGAGCGGCTGGCCGTCCATGAATTCGAGAACCAGCAGGTGCCTGCCGACGACGGGATGGTCGAGGTCCGAGTACAGAATTTTCGGAATCGGAACATCTGGAGCAAGGCGTTGCATCACGGCCATTTCGGCTTCGACTTCCCCGCGCGGCTTTGTGGAGAGGCGCAAGACCAGCGGTGTGTCGCCGAGCTGGAACTTGAGATTCACGTTGACGAATCCGCCCGGCAGCGGTTCAAAGCGCGTCACGCTTCGTCCCTGCAGGAACGGCTTCAGCGCGTCGGCGAGGAGTTCCGTGGCGGGGATCACGCAGGGCGTGCTGCGATCCAATTTATCGTCAAAGTTCATGCGTGTTTCCGCCGGATGCGCCATTCGTTGGGGATGGCGACGAGGAGCATTGCGGCGAAGCCGACGAGCACATCAATGCCTAGCGGGGTGAGGGCGCGGACCCAAAGCCATCCGTACTGAAAAGTTGACGGTTTCGGAGATGGCGGTGGCACAAAAATCGCAGTACCTCGTGCCGATATGTCTGTTTCCACGTCATCCAATGGTGGAAGTATCTTAGCATAGCCGAGTCTCCATTGCTCAACGTGGTATCTCAGTTTCAATTCATCCCAGAGCGATCCGCCTTGCTTGTGGATCTCAAGACACGGCGTTGGCCAGCCAATAGTGTAGAGATTTTCGGACGCGATTTGCCACGGGTTTCTGCCTCCGCTAAGCCGGGTGTGAATCTCGGCCGACGGTTGTTGGCGTATATTCATGCCCACCAAAGCCCCTGCCGCCAGCGTCATCAACAGCGCGCTGCTAAGGTGAATGCGCCAGACGCGGCGCTTCACAACCGAGTCGTTCATGCCTTGCGCCTCACTCGACGTCGCAGTGTCAGCCAAGGCGATGGCAGGCCGGGCGGCGCGTGGAGCATCTCCATCATGATGGCGGAGGCGACGAGAATCAGCACGGCGACTGCTACGTCTTCAAGCATACCTTTGCCAATCCAGTCCCAGTTGCCAACCTCAAGGTATCGCAAGCGTTCGCACGGCCTCTTAAGTAAGGGAGACGGGATTTACCGCCGCGGTCTTCCGTCTTCGGCGTGGCCGGTGAGGTACGGGACCATGGCTTCGGCGGCTTTGTTGCGCAGACCGTCTTCGGGCCAGAGGACCCAGACGCGGCGCTTGGCGTTGGGGCGCGTGATTTTTAGATAGTGCGGGCGCGGGGTCAGGGTTTTCAGGACCACGGAGCTCGGGATCAGCGCCACGCCCATGCCGACGGCGCAGTACGCCTGCAGCGAATCGAAATGATCGGCTTCGAACGCGGCGTGCATTTCGAAACCGGCGCGGCGGCAGAGATCGACGGCGAGGTTGCGGAATTCGGTTTTCAGTTTCGTGCAGACGAACGGTTCGTTGGCGGCTTCAGCCAGATCGCATTCGGTCTTGTGCGAGAGCGCGTGGCCTTGGGGCACGGCCAGGAGCAGATCTTCCTCGTGAATCAGCGCGCGCGTCATGCCAGTGACGGGCGTGACCGTTTGCGTGACGCCGAGGTCGAAGTCGCCGTTGAGGACGTGCTCGGGGATGTCGGTGGCGATTTTTTCTTCGAGGATGATGTCGATGCCGGGGTGGTCGCGGCGGAAGGCGGCGATTTTTGGCGGCAGCAGATAGACGCACGCGGACGGGAGGCTAAGGATTTTCACCGAGCCGCGCGACAGGCCGCGGAGCTCGGCGGCGACCTGTTCGCTTTCCTTGACGGCGTGTAAAACCTTGAGAACATACGGCAGCAGAACTTCACCTTCTGAGGTCAATTCGGCGCCGCGGGGCAGGCGTTTGAGCAGCTTGAGGTCGAGCAATTGTTCGAGTTTGCGAATCTGTTGACTCAACGCCGGCTGAGCGACATGGCAGTTTTCCGCCGCGCGCGTAAAATTTTTAATCTTCGCGACCTCAGCGAAGTACCGTAACTGATGGATGTCCATGGCATTACACTATCCATAAGGAATTGTTATCAACGCAATAGGAAGCATATTGTTTGATTACCATTGATGCAAGTTAAGATGGACCCTGCAATTGGACCCTTGTTGTAGCCGCAGGTTTTGAAGCCGGTGATCGTCTCGCGCTCTGACCTATCGCTGCAAAACACAGATTTAACGATCTACGCAACGTAGATTGGGGGAGAAAAGACCGTGAAGAGCGACGCAAATACGATTTCCAAAAAGATGGCCCGTGCCGACGAAAACGGCGTGGCGCATGCCTCGAAGCGAGTGACCAGCACGGAAAAGATGCTGGAGCTTTATTCCATGATGCTGCGCATCCGCCGCTTTGAAGAAGCGGCGCTGGTTCAGTACCAGAAACAGGCCATCGGCGGCTTCTGCCACCTTTATATTGGACAGGAAGCCGTCTGCGTCGGCGCGCTCTCCTGCCTTGAAAAAGGCGACAAGGTGCTGACGGCGTACCGCGATCACGGCCATGCGCTGGCGATGGGCCTGACGGCCGATTCGCTGATGGCGGAGCTCTTTGGAAAAGCCACCGGCTGCAGCAAGGGCAAGGGCGGCTCGATGCACTTCTTCGACAAAGAAAAAGGGATGATGGGCGGCAACGGCATCGTCGGCAGCCACGTCCCCGTCGCGACCGGATCGGCGTTCGCTCAAAAGTACCGCAACGAAAAGAAGTGCACGCTGGTGTTCTTCGGCGACGGTGCGGCACAGCAGGGCGCGGTCCACGAAGCGATGAACATCGCCGGACTGTGGCGCCTGCCGGTGATTTTCATCATCGAGAACAACCGCTACGGCATGGGCACGTCGGTGGAACGTTCCAGTGCGATCATTGAACTGCATCAGCGCGCGGCCTCGTACAACATGGCCGGCGTGACCTGCAACGGCATGGATGTGCTCGACGTGGTCGAGAAGACGTCCGCGGCCGTGAGCATGGCCAAGTCGCTCAACGCCCCCACCCTGCTGGAAGCCAAGACCTATCGCTACCGCGGACACTCGATGTCCGATCCGGAAAAGTACCGCACGCGCGAAGAGATCGAAGGCGAGAAGAAGAACGACCCCATCCTGATGCTGAAGGCCGACCTGATGGAACGCGGCTACGACGCAGCAAAGCTGCAGCAGATCGACGACGACGCGAAGGCGGAAGCAGCGAAGTCGGTGGAGTTCTCGCACGCCTCCCCGGAACCGGAACTGCACGAACTCGAAACGGACGTGTATGCCAATCCGTGGGACAAGAGCTTGCTGCCGCGCGTTGAGTTCTAAGGGCGAGGGGCCAGGGGTCAGAGTTGGGGACGGGCGCGTACAGGACCGGGCGCGTCGCGCGTGGGTGGCAGAAGGCAAGTAGGCAGACTGCCTCCGTGTACGGTCTTGCTCTCCGAGGGGGAGGGCGAGGGATCTTTTGAGATACTGGAACGGAAAGCAAACATGCAACTGATCGAGTACCGTGAAGCGCTCAACCAGGCCATTGCAGAGGAAATGGAACGCGACGACCGTGTCTTCCTGATGGGTGAGGAAGTCGCGGAGTACGATGGCGCGTACAAAGTCTCCAAGGGCTTGCTGCAGCGCTTCGGACCGCGGCGCGTGATCGATACGCCGATCTCCGAGAACGGCTTCGCGGGCATCGGCGTCGGCGCGGCGATGAACGGCCTGAAACCCGTGATCGAAATGATGACGTGGAATTTCTCGCTCGTCGCCATCGACCAGATCATCTCCAACGCGGCTAAGACGCTTTACATGTCCGGTGGACATTTCAAAGTTCCGATGGTGATCCGCGGACCCGGCGGCGCGGCCGGCAAGCTCGGCGCGCAGCATTCCCAGTCGCTCGAAGCGCTGTACATGCACATTCCGGGACTGAAAGTCGTGATGCCGGCGACGCCGGCCGACGCGAAGGGGCTGCTCAAGACGGCCATCCGCGACGAAGACCCCATCATCTTCATCGAAAGCGAAGTGCTCTATAAGTTCAAGGGCGAAGTCCCCGAAGGCGAACACCTCGTGCCGTTCGGCAAGGCCGATGTGGTGCGCACCGGCAAGGACGTGACGATCGTGGCTCATTCGCGTGCGCGGCACACGGCGATGAGCGCCGTCGAGCAGCTCGTGGCGGCGGGGATTGAACCGGAAGTGATCGACCCGCGCACGCTCCGTCCGTTCGACATCGAAACGATCAAGGCGAGCGTGGCCAAGACGCACCGCGTCGTAATCGTGGAAGAAGACTGGTACTGGGGCGGCGTCGGCGCGCAGATCGCCGAGTCGATTTACTCCGAATGCTTCGACGAATTGGATTCACCGATCGTGCGCGTGGCCTCGCTGGACGTGCCAATGCCCTACGCCTCGAAGCTCGAGCATGCAGTGCTGCCGAACACGGAACGAGTGCTGGCAGCGGTGAAGAAAGTTTGCTACGCGTAGCGCTACGCGCGCTAAAGCGCGAGGGGTCAGTTCGCTCGCAAACAGCCGCGAGCGAGCCAACGGGGTCAGAGGTGGGGATGGGCGCGTGCGGGATTGAGCGCCGTGCGGTGGGGTGGTTTTTTTAGAGACTAAAGGATTTAAGAATGGCAACAGAAGTACGCATGGCGAAGCTTTCTCCGACGATGGAAACGGGGACGATCAACCGGTGGCTGGTGAAAGAGGGCGCCAAGATTTCCTCGGGCGATCAGCTCGCGGAAGTCGAGACCGACAAGGCCAGCATGCCGCTGGAAACGTTTGACGAAGGCGTGCTGCTGAAGGTGCTCGTTGGCGAAGGCCAGACGGTGAAGGTCGACGACCTGGTCGCGGTGATCGGCAAGCCGGGCGAAGACATCTCCAAGATTCTCGCCGGCGCGTCGGCTCCCGCTGCTGCGCCCGCGAAAGCGGCGGCTGCGGCTCCTGCGGCGAAGGCCGTCGGCGCTTCGACGCCTCCTCCGGTTGCGGCGACTGCTGTTGCGGTCGTGGAAGCGCCAGCAGTGCACACCAACGGCGGACGGATCAAGGCCAGTCCCCTCGCGAAGAAAGTCGCCAAGGAACGCGGCGTCGATCTGCAGGGCATCGCGGGCACCGGTCCTGCGGGACGGATCATTGAACGCGACGTGCCAACCAGCGCACCGGCACCCGCGGCGACCGCCGCTTCGGCTGCTGCATCGTACGGTCCTCCCGGCGTGGGCGTGGACATTCCGCTCAGCAATCTGCGCCAGACCATCGCGCGCCGCCTGCTCCAGAGCAAACAGGAACTGCCGCATTGGTACATGGTCGCGGAAGTCACTGTCGATCGCCTGATGGCTTTGCGCGAAGAACTGAATGCGTCGGCGGAAGAGACCGGCGTGAAGATCAGCGTCAACGATTTGGTGACCAAAGTTGTCGCGACGGCGCTGCGCCGCCATCCGGAAGTGAACGCGACGTTCCAGACGACAAAGATTCACCGCCACGGCGACGTCAACATCGCCATCGCGATCGCGACCGAAGATGGACTCTACACACCGGTGCTGCGCAACGTCGACCGGCTCAACCTGAGCGGCATTTCTGCAGGCATCAAAGACTTGGCGAAGAAGACCAAGGAAAAGAAGCTGCGCGCCGAAGATCTGCAGGGCTCCGGCTTCACGATTTCCAATCTCGGCATGTTCGGCGTCGATCATTTCTTCGCGATCATCAACCCGCCCGAAGCAGCGATCCTGGCCGTCGGCGGCGTGAAGAAGAAGCCTGTCGTCAACGCGGCCGGACAGATTGTCGTCGGCAACGTGATGGGCATTACGCTCTCCTGCGACCACCGCGTGATCGACGGCGCGGTTGCGGCTGTGTTTATGAAGACGTTGACGGGGCTCTTGGAAAATCCGGCCAAGATGTTGCTGTAGTCGAAATTGCTTTAGACTGCCTTTTGTCCCGAAGGGACAGTGGAGCTTCACCGGGGGCTCGGCCCTTCAGGCCGGCCCCCGGCTAAGCTCCGTTGTCACATCGGGACAAATGGAAACGACGATCACGTCCCTACCACTCCATCCCTGAACTCCGACGGCGTTATCTGAAAGTACTGCTTGAACTGGCGGCAGAAAAAGTGCTGCGAGCTGAAACCGCATTGCGCGCTGACTTCCTTGATCGAAGGGGTTTCGCCGTGCGGGCGCTGGCGCAGGAGCGTGAAGGCCAGCTCGAAGCGGGCGCGGATCTGCAGCTCCTTGACGCTGCGGTTGGTCAGTCTGCGGGCGATCATGTTCAGCCGATCGGTCGAAAGGCCGACACTGGCGGCGAGTTCAGTGACCGTCCACGGGCGCTCGGGTTCGGTGTGAATTTTCTGGAGCACGGCGGTCAGACGCGCATCCTGCACGGTCGCGGCCGGGGCGACGGCGGCGGCTTGCGTCGCGTTCTTCCAGCCGAAGTAGTTGAGCTCGCCGACCAGGCGCAGCAGTGCGGCCTCGTAGCGCCAGGGCGGAGCGGGAGCGTCGAAGCGCAGGCGCGTCAGCGCGCGGTGGGCGCGGTGAACTTCCGGCGCTTGAGCGGCTGAAAACAGGAACGGCACGTTCACGTCCGGCGCCGGACCGCTGAAATCGCGCTCCATCCGTTCGGAGTACGACCCGGGGCCGACGCGGAAATTGAAGTGACAGAACCAGTACTTCAACGTCGCCGCGCCGCGTGAAATGCGCACGGGAACCAGCGGCGGAATCAGCGCGAACGTGCCGGTCTTCGCCACGAAGCGCTGACCGTCGGGCCAGACGATGGCCATGCTGCCGGCGGTGATGAAGAAGAGATCAAAATCCGGAAAGAGCATGCGCCGCGGCTCCGGCCAATCCCAGACATAATGATCGAAGGCTCCCGAACAGGTCGCGATGCCTTTGGGCAACCGCACATAACGAACCGACTTCGCCAGCCGTGGGTGAGTCATGAACACAGTCTAATGCCGGAGCGGAGTCGTCAAAAGTGCAAATGAAGCGGCTCCAGTCCAAAGCCAGATCGGTCTGAACGGTGTATTTTATGCAAATGGGCTTGCTGCATTAAAAATTCAAAACTGGAGATGCCGATGAACTGGTCAAACGAAGCGGGGTTGGAAGTGGGAGAGGACGTGCGAAGCAAGGCGCGCGCGGGTTTGGGGCTGGTCGCGGACTGGGCCGCGCGCAACCAGGGGCGGCACGCGTGGCCGCGCTGGTCAGCGAATACCGGGCGCTTTCCGTACCACGTTCACCTGCCGACGAACGATCACTTTCAGTCCACGTCGTGGAACACGGCGCGCATGATTCAAGGATTGCTCTCGGCGTACACGGTCTTCCGCAAGCCGGAACACCTCTACGCGATTGACTGCGCGCTGGAGTATGTGAAGTCGATCCAATACTTCGGCCCCGAAGCGCCGGAGGCTCACGGCCTGTTCCTGGCGGAAACGCCGCTCTCCGATCACTGCGGCATCCGCGATGGCATCGAGTGCGCGCAGGCGTTGATGGCGCATCATCTGGTCTGCGGGGACAAGGTCTCGTTGGTCCGCGCGAAGGCGTTTCTCGATCGCTTCCTGACGATGATGGAGAACGGCAGCTGGCCGGAAGTGGCGCTCTGGGTTGTGCCGCGTCTGAGCCCCTCGCAGTTCATCACCAAGGCGTGGCCGAAGCAGACGGTGCCCGAACGCTTCTGCGATTACGTCTGCGCGCTGCCGCTGCTGCAATTGGCGCTGCTGACCAACGACGCGAAGTACACGGCCGCGGCGGAGAAACTGGGCGGCTATATTCTCGAGTACCTGCTCAAGCCCGACGGCCGGCTCTGCGCGAAGAACAGCGGGCATCACACGTCCACCGCCGATGGCACATTGGACAACGACGATGGCGTGGTCTTGACGCTCGTCGCGCTCCACAAGCAGACCGGACGCAAAGCGTTTCTGGACGCGGCGCGAGCCAACGCCGATTGGTGGCTGGCGCGGCCGTCGCTGCCGAAAAACTTCTCGGCGCTGCCGCTGCTGACGATGATCCTCGCCGACGTGGCTCGCGCGACCGGAGAGAAGCGCTACCTGCAGCACCTGGTCGAACGCGCGCCGGAGTTTTTCGCGCACCAGATCACCCGCGACGAACGCCCGCTAGTCTCCGGCGCGTTCCGCGGCGAAGACATGGCGACCCACTACCGGCAGGGCTCCACCGCCGCCGATTTCATCTCGCTGCGCAGCACCTCGTACGGCGCCCTGGCGCTCGGGCGGCTGGCCTGCGGTGGAGAGAAAGAGTGGAACCCGTCATACTCGGCGTTCGGTTGGTAAGTCATTTTTCGCGGAGGAAATCTTGAAAAAGAAGTACGTCTTTAAAACCAGCGCACTGCAACGGTACCGCTTTCCGACGCACACGAACGACCTGGTGCTCGACCGCAAAGACGCGGCGACCTCGGAGGTTTTCATCACCGTGCTGGGCAAAGGCGAAGCGCCGCCCTTGCACCAGCACGACGACACCGAGCAGATTTTCTACATCTTGAGCGGCCGCGGCGAACTGCAGATCGGCAAGTCGCTGCAGCGATTCGCTGTGAAGCCCGGCGATGTCGTCCGCATCCCGCCGAAGACGTGGCACCGGATCTTCAGCACCAGCCGCACGCCGATGCGGTACCTCGTAGTCGATTGCTTCGTCGGCGGACGCCCGAAAAAGGAACCGACATGGGATTCGCACGTGAAAGTAGTCTGCAAGCGCGAAGGCTGGGAGTTTGGTCGGGTGAAGCGATAAAGCCGCTTGGTTTCACCGATCTCTCTTCAAGAAGGCGAGGCCCCTCCTGCACACGTGCACCGGAATTTCTTGCCTGTAAAGTTTTTCGTTGTCCCCCTGCGCAGTGAAATTCGCAATACTCTGCAACGGGGGCACTCTCTTTATGCGAAAATCGGTGTTGGAACGGCGCGCTCATTTCGGCCTGCTCGTCCTCGCAACGCTGGCGGCGTTGAGCGCTCCGGCATCGGCGTGGGCGGTGCAGATTTCGGGCTGTACGATTCTGCCGCCGGAAAATCCGTGGAATCGCGATGTCTCGGGCGATCCGGTCAGCACGGCGCTGACCTCGACGTACGTCGCCAATATCAATCAGGGCACCAACAAAAATCTGCACCCCGACTTTGGCACCAATCCGCTGTATGGAATTCCGTTCGTCGTCGTCTCCGGAACGCAGGCCAAGGTCCCGATCAACTTCGTCGCGTATCCGGCGGAGAGCGATCCGGGTCCGTATCCCGTGCCGCCGACTGCGCCGATTGAGGGTGGCGTCAACGGGACCGGCGACCGCCACGTGATCGTGCTCGATAAAGACAACGCGCTGCTCTACGAGATGTTCAATTCGTCGTACCAGAATCCGGCGTGGAATTGCGACAGCGGCGCGATCTGGGACATGAGCGCCAACACGCTGCGGCCGGCGGGATGGACGTCGGCCGATGCCGGCGGATTGCCGATTCTCCCCGGATTGGTGCGCTACGATGAAGTCGCGACCGGCGCGATCACACACGCGCTGCGCTTCACAGTGCCGGAAACGCAGCAGGCGTATGTGTATCCCGCGACGCACAAAGGCGCATCGGCCAACACCAACGCGCCGCCGATGGGCACGCGGCTGCGGTTGAAGGCGAGCTTCGATATTACCGGCTACACCGGGCAGTCGAGGATCATTCTGCAGGCGCTGAAAACTTACGGCATGATCAACGCCGACCGTGGCAGCGGCTGGTACATCAGCGGAACGTCGGATTCGCGCTGGGACGACAACGACCTCAATCAGCTGAAGTCGGTGCCCGGGACGGCGTTTGAAGTGCTCGTGCCGCCGGTCACTTATGCTCTGACCGTGAATAATGGAGCGGGCAGCGGCGGCTACCCTGCGAACACGCCGGTCAAGATCACCGCCAACGCGCCGCCAGCCGGGAAAGTGTTCGACCAGTGGACCGGCGCCACCGTTGCCAACGCGTTTTCCGCGGTAACGACGATCACCACCGGCGCGGCGGCTTCCAGCGTCACGGCGACGTACAAGACACCGACGACGAGCTTCACGCTCACCGTCACCAGCGGTTCCGGCAGCGGCACCTACGCGGCCGGGACAGTGGTGACAATCACCGCCAACGCCGCACCGGCCGGGCAGATCTTCAAGCAGTGGACCGGCGCGACGGTCGCGAATGCGAACGCCTCGACGACGACAATCACGATGCCCGCGGCCAACACGACGGTGACGGCGACATACCAGAACACGTACACGCTGACGGTGACCAGCGGCAGCGGCGGCGGGACGTACATCGCCGGAGCAGTGGTGACGATCACCGCCAATGCGGCACCAGCTGGGCAGATCTTCAAGCAGTGGACCGGTGCGACGGTCGCGAATGCAAACGCCTCGACGACGACGATCACGATGCCCGCAGCCAACACCGCGGTGACCGCGACGTATCAGAACACGTACACGCTCACGGTGACCAGCGGCAGCGGCGGTGGGACGTACATCGCCGGAGCGGTGGTAACGATTACGGCCAACGCGCCGCCGGCCGGGCAGGTCTTCAATCAATGGACCGGCGCAACAGTCGCCAACGCCAATGCCACGACCACCACGATCACCATGCCCGCCGCCAACACGACGGTGACGGCGACCTACAAAGCCGGGCCGACGTTTACGCTCACGGTCGTCAGCGGCTCCGGCGGCGGTTCGTTTGGCGCAGGAAACGTGGTCGCGATCGTGGCCAATGCGCCGCCGACCGGCCAGGTGTTTGATCAGTGGACCGGAGCAACAGTCGCCAGCGCCACGTCGGCATCGACAACGCTCACCATGCCGGCGTCGAACGTGACCGTCACGGCCACGTACAAGGCGGTGCTGTACACGCTGACGGTCACCGGCGGCTCCGGCAGCGGCAGCTACGCGGCGGGGACATCGGTCGCGATCTCGGCCAACGCGCCGCCCAGCGGCCAGGTCTTCGATCAGTGGACAGGTGCGAGCGTCGGTAACGCGCAGTCGGCGAGCACGGTGATCACCATGCCGGCCGCGTCGACGGCGCTGACGGCGACGTTCAAGGCCGCGCCGGCTCCCGTCTTGAGCAGTGGGCCGACGGCCACGCCCAATCCGGCGGTCGCGGGTCAGGCCGTGCAGTTCGCGTGTGTCGCCAGCGGCTCCGGACCGTTTTTGTGGAATTGGAATTTTGGCGACGGCGCCACGGATACCACCAGCGGCGCGGTGAGCCACACATACTCGGCGGCGGGAACGTATGCGGTGACAGTCACGGTCACCGATACTTTCGCGCACGCCAGTTCGGGTACGTTGACGCTGGTCGTGCAACCTGGCGGAGCGTCACAACCCGGCGACGGATCCGGGATCACCGATCAGGACAAGATCGACGCGGGGCTCGACCCGACCAATCCCGCCGCCGTGCTGACGGTGCTGCCGCTCACGATCAAATCGCTGAAGGGCAAATTGAATCTCACGCGCGCCAACAGCGATTCGATCCGCGTGCAGGGCTCCCTCTCCGCGCTGCCGGCGAACTTTACGCCGTTGGGCACAGCCCTGACGCTGACGGTGGGATCGGCGCGGGTGCATTTCACACTGGATGCGAAAGGGCGCGGCAAATCAGCCAACGGCATGTTCGCATTGAAGCTCAAGACCAAGCGCAACAAAACCACGCATAAGATGGACCTGCTGCCTGGCGCGGTGGTGTTTCAGGCCAATTTGAGCAAGGGTTCGTGGAACACGCTGTTTTCCGCACAGGGAATCAGCGCGACGGCCACACAATCGCCACCGGCCGCGCTCAATGCGCACGTCAGCGTGATTGTGCCGGCCACTCTTTTTGGCGGCGATGGTTCGACCACGTACACGGCTAAAAAAGGCATCGGAAACTTCGCGCTGAAGAAATAATTTCGCGCCCAAATGTGTTTTATATCCGCTGAAACAGTCAGGGCAGGAACGCTGCGAACCCACCGAAGCGCATACCTGAAAAATCACCGTACTTGACAAATAGCGTCATAGCTATTACCGTCCCTGCCCTTTACATACGGTGTTGCAACGAGCGGCTTGGGTTCATGCACGTAGTGCAATAGGGAGCGTAGAGAGCCAATGGCAAAAGTGAAGAAAACGAAGGCGGCCAAGCGATCCAAGCCCGAGCGCGCCGCCAAGAAATCCACGCCCGCAAAGGTGAAACGCCCGGAACCCAAAGCCAGCAAGCCCGCCAAGATCGCGAAAATCGCGAAAGTTGTCAAAACGAGCAAGCCGGTCCGAGAGGTTGACGACGCGAGTTCAGAGACCAAGCCGCGGCCGATGGGGCCGCCGAAAAACTTGAGCGCAGACATGCTGCAGATCCGCGGGCGTCTCGTACAGATGCTCTCCGACATGCGCAAAGACATCGAGCATGAAGTCCGCGGCGCCAGCGACCGCGACGCCGCGCACATCAACGACACGTCCGACATGGCCACCGACGCCGCCGAAGGCGACTTGGCGTTGCGCATTGCCGAAAGCGAAACGGTTGAAGCCAGCGAGATCGAACGTGCGATCGAGAAGGTCGACAACGGCACCTATGGCGTCTGCGAAGTCTGCAACAAGGCCATCGGTTCCGACCGCCTGCTGTTCCTGCCGTACGTGACGATGTGTATCAAGTGCCAGGAACTCGCCGAAATCCGCAAGCGCGAAGACGGCGACGAGCTCGACGATCTGGCCGAAGGCACGGACGACAGCGACAACGGCTGAGGCGAATGTCGAAAACTGAATGTCGAATACGGAGAGGCTCGCCGCGAAATGCGGCGAGTTTTTTTGTGACGGCGTCTCGCGTGGGTAGTTTTGAGTTTTGAGTGTTAAGTTTTGAGTTATGTTGCGGCGGGCGTGTTATGCGTCGACGAATTATACTCGTGCTACTTCTGAGTGCTGGGAGTATTGCGTTGTGTTTTGAACCGAGGCTGGGAATTCACGCCACGCGCGATGGACGCACGCTGGACTTTGTGATCTACCGCTCGCCAGAAAAAATATTTGATGATGTCTTACGTGAAGCCGGCATACCACTCGCGCCAAAAGAATAGCTCTGGCGCGCGAACGTAATTCAACACTAATAATTCAAAACTCAAAACTATCCGTGGAGGCGCCGACCTACTTGGCTTTCTTGAACTTTCCCGTGGTCGAGCGGTTCAGGATGGCGCGGACGCTGACGTGTTTCTTGGTTTCGTCGCCGGGGCGGTGGTGTTTGAGGGATTCGGCTTCTTCGATGACGTCCATCAGGCAGTTGTAGCGGTGGATGTCCATCAGTACGGCTCGGGCTCTTCCATTCTCGGTGATAAAACAGGTCTCACCAGAGGTAATGATATCTTCGAGCAAGGTGGTGGAATTCTGCTGTAGTTCAGCGGTTCCCACGAAGCGACCTGACGCCATAAAAGACCTCCCGACACGCGGACTTAAAAACTGCGTCTGATGAGCCACGAAAAACGGACTGAACTGCGACGCAAACCAAAGGTAGTTTACCCCAACCTCTTTCGCTCCGTCAAGGGTGACGGGGGGTAATACTGTCTTAATTCTTGAAGAACATTGGAATTGCTGGATTGTACGCACCTTGCTCGATGCTTTTGAACACCTTCGAATACGGCAATTCCGTCAGGATCATCGAACCGAGAAATCGGTGTGGAATCCGCATCAATGTTCACGTTTGGTTGCCACGCAAACTCAATTCGTTTCGCAGACATATTCCAACAGCGTTATCTCTCACGTATCTAATGCCAAAGAATGTCTTGTCGCCAATCTTCTCCGCCTGAATCAGAATGACCGGAATGTGCTCGCCAGTGATGTAATCAACCTGAAATGCATATTGTGGAACGTCGATTTCAATTGCCGTCGGTTTACCACTTTGATTTAGCGCGAAGGCCGCCGAGCCATTTTTAATATCGGCAGGAACCGCCACCCGACCGGACACATGCGCGAGCGTTTCCAGCGACGGCCACTTCACCGAGTTCATTGGAACGCCCAAATAACGTTGGATGACGTGTGCCAGCGTGTTTCCGGCAAAAGAGCGCTCATCCGTCTCGTGGAGCCAATATAAGATTTCAGGTCGCGTGTCGGCGGCATTGCCGCAGATAGGATAAGCAAAGTAGCTACCAGTACCATCCGCAAGAAAGAAGAGAAGACCATTCAAGGGCGTGTAGATTTCGCAGTAATTCGGATCGGTACGGTACTCCAAATTGGTTTCAACAATCGCCTCGACCGGAAGCAACCAGTCCTCGATGCCGTTACTTTCCAGCAGTAGATTGTTCAAATCGGCAGGGAGTCGTAAGCCCAGTTTCTTTTCTGCATCTACAATTTGTTTGAGCTTTGCCGGCGGGTTGAACTTCACATTGGGCTTGAGCTTCTTGATGAATGGCTTCCACCCGATGGGCCGCTTCAGCCAAGGTGATTTTCTTCTCTGAATGCTCAATCAAGTACCGCTCGCTCTGGATCAGTGAAAGTTTGAGGTGCCTCAATGATCTCTAACACTCAAAGATGTCCTCTACTGCCTATCTAAAGCGTTAACGCTCACTCGCCCCAACGGCAGAGCGCGTGCTCCCGCACGCGCCCATACCAAACTCTGACCCCTGACCCCTCGCGCGTCAGCGCGCTCTACTGAATCTCCACCTTGCCGCCCTGAGGCATCAGGTCGTAGAGCTCTTCGACATCGGCGTTGTGCATGCGTACGCAGCCTTTACTTTCGCGGCCGGGGACGCTCGACGGAATCGCCGTGCCGTGGACGCCCAGGCCTGCGCCGTTGCCGTTGCCGTTGTCGCTGGTGTTGGCGAAGCCCATCCAGCGCGTGCCGAGAATGTTGGACGGATCGCCGAACGGAACTTTCTTGCCGTCGTACCACCAGTCGGGATTCATCACTTTATTTTCGATCGTGTACGCGCCGACCGGCGTCGCATTGCCGGGGCCGATGCCGACGGGATACTGGCGGATGAAGATGCCGTCGATGTAAAGCGTGCCCGTCAGCTTGGTGCGGTCGACTTTGTAGATGACTTCGCCGGGGACGAGCTTCAGGTTCTGGCCCAGGCGCACGATCAGCTTGTCGTTGAGCTTGTTGATGCGCTTGATCTGGCCGGTGTTCACATGGTACTTGCGCGCGATCTTCTCGACGCTGTCGCCGGCTTCAACTTTATGAAAGACGGCCTTGGGCGACGTGCACGCGGCTTTCGGATCGAGAATCAGCTTGTTGGCCAGCGCGGTCATCTTCGCGACGCATTGCGTCATTTCGTCGCCGTCGAGCTTCCCGGATTCGAAGGCCTGCTGGTACATCGCGCGGGCCTTTTCGAGCGCGTCGACACTCGTGCCGGCTTTTTCTTCGGCGCGGCGTGCGCCTTCCAGCGACGCAGTGGCGGAGGCCCACGAATCGGGCCCGCCGCGGACTTGTTCGAGTTCGCTGTCGCGGCAGCGGCTGAGGGCTCCGGCCTGGCACCACAGGTTGCCCAGCAGCGCGTCGGCGCCGAGTTCCGTATTCGTCGGCGCGAAGGCCAGCGGTTCAAATTTGGCTTTGGCTTCCGCAACTTTGTTTTGAGCGAGCAGCACGCGACCTTCGATCACGGCGGCGGCGCTCTTCTCGTCGGCCGTGGCGTTCTGCGCGGCTTTGGCGTTGGTGTGGAGGAGATCGAGCGCTTCGGTGTTCTTTCCCGCTTTCAGCAACTCACGGGCGGCGGTGATGCTCGCGCCGAATTCGCTGGAGCTGACTGGCGCGGCCGCGGCTGGAAGTGACGGCATGGGCTTGGCTGGCGCTTGGATAGTTTCCGGCGCGGGCAGCGTCACCACTTCCGCGCTGGGCAGCGCCGCTTTCTGGGGCGCTGGTGCTGCAGGCTGGGTTGCCGCCTTTGCAGACTCAGTCGCAGCCGACGTGGAGACGGCGGAGGCCGGATGGATGCCGCTGCGGTGTTTGAAGAGCGTGAATCCGCCCACGGCAAACGCGGTCGCCACCAACGCGAACAGCACCAGGCGTTTCGAACCGGGATTGGCCGGTGCGCTCTCCATGGTCGTGCTCCTTCGTTTGCCGCTTAGAATTTCGGAAGCAAGCTCATCGTCCTTGAATACAGGCATGACTGGGCACCCTCTCCAGCAGCCGCAAGCGCAGCCACCGGCCTTCCCCCCCAGCTCAGCTTTGGTACTCGTCAATATGCATCGGCAGGGAAGAGGTGGGACTGAAGGGAATGTGGAAACGGTAGGAGGGCGGGACGGCAGAAAGGAGTGGCATTAGGTGATCACGTATGTGTGCCACGGAGCTAGCGGCCGTTTGCTTGCTCCCTGACACACACTTTCGGCAGACGCCTTCGCAAGAATTCGAGTTAGCGCTTGGAGCCGGCTTTGACGCCCAGGCGATCAGCCAGTTCGAGGAAATGTTCCTTCAGCGTCACCTGCGAGCCGCGGGGCGTGTAACCCAGGCGCATGGCTTCGGCGTCGGAACAGATGAACGGCTGGTCGATCACGTTCACGCGCAGCGGCAGTTTGCCGAAGACCTCCTGCGCGGTTTCGACGAGTTGCGCGGGCGTGATGGGCGTGTTGCCGACGAGGTACCAGTCTCCGATCGCGGCGTTTTCCTGCAGTCCCTTGCGGATCATCAGATCGCAGCCGATGGCGATGTCGCGGCCGTCCACGCAGATCAGGCGCGGCGGAAGGTTCAACGTAACCGGTTCGCCGGAGAGCGCGGATTTGATCTCGCGCGCGAGGACGCCCTTGTCGTCGTAGCGCCGGAAGCCTAGCAGTTCGCCCATGCCATCGCCCAGTGGCCGGATGCTCGTCGAGGCAGGCATGCCATGAATGGTTTTGAAGGCCACAGTCGCGTTCTCGATGCAGCTTTTGTACGCGGCGTACATGCCGCGCGGGGCGGTCATGGTGCGTTCGTCGATGGGCAATTTGGAATCGGGAAAGCGCTCGCGTTCGTACTGCGGGCCGCGGCCGTAGACGGCGCCGGAGCTGATGAAGATGATCTGACGCCCGCCGGCTTTCCACATCGCATCGTAGAGCTTCACCGAGGAGAGAATGTTCAGCTCGGTCCATTCGGCGGGGAATTCGTCCTCGTTGATGTGATGATAACCGTTGTGAATCAGCACGTCGGTCCCGGCGCAAAAACGGGCCATTGAATCGTAATCGGTGAATTCAGCGACCGCGATCTCCGCGCCCCAGCCACGCAGCTCGGCCACGGCGGCGGCGGTGTTGCCCCAATGTCCGTCGCGCGTGGCGCGGGTCATCGCGCGGACGCGGTAACCGCGGTCGAGCAGTTCGCGCACCAGCCAGCGGCCAATTTTCCCGGTAGCTCCGGTCACGGCGATCAACATGAAAACCTCCGCACTGCACGATGGCAGTGTGTCGTTTGACCTGGGAGCGAAATTCGCTTCCAAGTGTCCGAATTTAACCACCGGATAAATTTATGCCGAGGTGTCTCAGGCAAATTTCATATAGGTCAGCGGCGGGAAATATGGGCGTGACGTAAATGCTTTAATTAAGAATTTTGCGGCTAACCTTTGTGCCTTTGAGCACAAAGGTCAGCCGACGGCGAGCTTATCCTTGCCCTGCAGCACGGCGGCGAGCGCAGCTTGCGAATGGGTCAGGCCATAACGTGCATCCACGGCCGGTTCGGCGATGGCGCGAGCGGCGTCGGGTCTGCCGTTGGCCAGCAGCCAGCGCGCCAGCCAGACCCGGAACTCCGGCCGCCACCTGGCGTGAGGCCAGCGCGCGTTGGGCAATGGCTCCTTGTGGCGCAGGAAAATTTCCGCCAGTTCCAGTTCAACTCCCGCCAGTCGGTGATCCAAGCTGACGTTCAGCATGTCCAGTGACGGCGCCTTCAGCACCTTGAGCGACGCCAGCAGCGCCTGAAGGACCAGGCCTTCCGAGAAATGAAACACGAGGGCCGGCTCGTCCCAGCCGTCGAGCGCGGCGGCCGCGACGTCAAACTCGCCGTGTTCAACGTTCCAGCGCGCGTCGAGAATCGACAGCGCTCTGGCCATGGGCGATCGCGCGCCGGCCTGCGCGAGCAGCGGGCGCATCACGTTCTGGAAATCGTTGAAGAGGCCCGCGTCGCCGGATTCCACCACGACGCCGCCGAGCCAGTAGCACCAGAAATAATCTTCGAAGGGCGCCGACAAATTGAACTTGGGATAGATCTCCGTATTCAGGAACTGCGCGGCCTCCGCCACGCGGCTCTGCGCCAGGTAGAGCGCGACGACGCCTTTGCGCAGATCGCGGAGCTGATCGATCTGCGGATAGACCTTCGCGGCGGCCAGGTATTCCTCTATGAATTGGGCCGGATTGCCTTTGCGCACCACGGCATGAAGCAGAATCCCGCTGCACCAATCCGGCGCCCAATCGAGCGACCAGGTCTGCGAGATGGACGGGTCGGCGGGAAGCAGATCTTCCCGACCATTGGCCAACGCGGAAACAAACAGCGTCTGCCGGAAGTCGGCGACGTCGTACTGGCTCGGCGACAAGCGGCGTTGAAATTGGAGCAGATTTTCAAGCGCCTCCGGCCAGGCGCCGAGCTGCCAGTTGACGCGCGCCCACTCGATCGCAGCGCGACTCTGCGCATACGAGGGCGGGACGCAACTGTCCTGAGCCAGCTTGTTAAACCTGCCGCGCAAATCCAGGTCGGAGCGGCGGGTGTCATCGAACCAGAGTTCGCGACTCCGTGCCAGGCCGACGTATTGGAGCGCCATGTGGCGGGCATTGCTCTCCGGAAAGCGACGGAACAGATCTTCGAAGATTTCAATGGCGACGCGGCGTTCGCCGGTCCTGAAACTCAGCGAGCCCTCTTCGGCCAGGGCGTAGGGTTCCAGCTCCGTATCGCGGAACGATTGCAGGATGCGCCGGCCTTCGACGGCCTTGTTCATCGCAATCAGGCAGACGGCGCTTTTCAGCCGGGCTTGCGCGGCTTCCAGCGGCGTAGTGCAACTGGAATAGAGCGCCGTGTAGCTCTGCAGCGCCAACTCGTGGGAACCTTCCTGCATCAGTTCATCGGCCAGGTCCATCGCCGAAAGCCGGCGGTGTTTGATGCAGCGGATTTCCAGCGGCTTGATATGCGCGCCGGCACCCCAGGCGTAGAGGCCGATTTGATATCCCGGAAAGCGGCGGCGTTCCTGGTAGTCGAAGAGACGTTGCCCGTTGAGAAAACACGTCAGGCGGCCTTCGCCGTCGTCGTAATGCATTTCGAGCTGGTAATGCCGGTTGGGTTCGATCGTGCAATCGGGGAGCGTCATCACCGTCATGCCCAGCCGCGTCAATTTGGTGCAGGTGTTGCCATCGGCGCCGACGTGGAACGCGTAACCCCAATGCGCCGAGTTTTTTCCCTCGAACGAATGGCCGAGGATTGAAATTTCACCGGGGCCTTCGTTCCAGGCTTCGCACACGAACTGAAACGAGCCGACGATGGGAATCCTCGAGACCAGCACGCTGGTGGTGCTGCCTTCCGAAACCCATTCGTCACCGTCCAGTCGCCACGTGCCCATCACGCTCTTCCAGTCTTCCGCGCGCAATGGCGTGTCCGTGCCGGTCAGCGTGTGGCGTTCCCAGGCCTCCAGTACGTCGGGCGTTTTCCGCCGCGCAACCAACTGAGCGCTGGTCTCGCGCGAGAGTTGTCGCGAGACCCAGGCCGGCGGCGGCAGCGGCGCGGCATAAACAGAGCGCACGATGCTGGGGAGTTCAGCTTCCAGCGCCGAGGTCAGCGCCTCGAGCGCGTGAAGCATCAGATTCTTCACGTCGACGGCATTGTCCGGATAGGTCGCAATGCCGATCGCGAATGACACCACCGGTTCGTGATGCGCAGCCGCCTCAAGCAGTGGATCGACCAGCTTCCCGGCGACATGCTCGGCGACCAGGCCACCGGTGTCGGGGAGTAGAATCAACAGGTCGTCGTTTTCGTGGCGCGCGATTTCGTCGGTCGAACGCAGCGTGGTCCGAACGGCGTTGGCAAAGGCGATGCGCACGCGATCGGCGGCTTCGGTGCCGCCGGACTGTTGCACTTTCTCCAAGTGTACGATGCGAACCAGCAACACCGAGAAGGCATTTTGCGAACGGACTGCGCGGCGCAGCGTGCTTTCAACTTCGCGTTGAAAATAGGCGCGGTTGAAAAGCCCGGTCAACGGATCGCGCAACGCGGCGTCGAGCGCATTGTCCTCAGAGTTCATCCGCTGTCTCCATCGACTCAGGAAGAGCTGCCGCGCACGTTAATGGATTTTGAAGCTAAGACGCAACTGTAAATATACTTAATAGGGGGAACTCATGTGTTCAAAATGGAACCATTTTTGCTCGTGTGCATCACGGTGCATAAAAAATATGGCTCGTTTCCGTATTCTGCACATAAAAAAATGGCATCACGAATACTGCTCAATTAGATGAGAGTATGTATCCCGAACCTCATCCTTGTGCACACCACGGAGAAGTTGTATGCGACGGACTTCGCGCCACTTTCTTCGTGCCTCTGGATTGACACTGCTGGAAGTGCTGATCGCGCTGTTCATTTTTCTGATCGGCGTCGTCGGCGCGCTGGCGGCGTTGCCGCCGTCGATTTCGTCGGCGCAGACGGTGATCCTGCAGGACGCGTCGATCCATCTGGCACACTCGAAGTTCTCCGAATTCCGGCGCGACCGCGTCGATCCGCTGGTCGATCTGGTGGAAGGCAGCCCCTACATGACCAAGCGGCAGGAGCCGATCAACGCCAGCGCCAACGGTCCATGGCACGATTTCGCCCACGCGCCCGGCGAGACCTATGAATTTTTCGACGACATCGATCATTACGAATGGCGCATCGATCCCGACCGCTTCAAGCAGGTCTTCGTGGCGCTCGACAACATGACACCCGTGGAAACCGGCGGACGGCCGCTCAGCAAACTGGCGCGCGTGGCGGTCGTGGTTCATCTGAAGAACACCAAGAAGGAATTTTTATTCAGCCAGTACATGTATGCCGCCGGTCGCGTGAAGCCCGTCGACGGAGATTGGTAACCCATGAACTCCCCTCTCAACGCAACCCGGCAGCCGAGCGGTTTCAGTTTTGTGGAACTGCTGCTGGTCATTTTCATCATGGCGCTGCTGTCGGTCGTGGCCGTGCCGTAGTTTGCGTTGATGACCAAGACCAGCCGCGTGCAGCAGGCATCGCAGCAGGTGCTGACGATGCTCTGGCACGCCCGCAGCGAAGCGGAACGGTACCGCGATCCGGTGGTCGTGTTTTTCGGCGACGATCCGGCGCTGCTGCCCGTGCAGCCGATTGCCGGCGTGATGCCGGCCAAGGGCCGGATGGAAATCTGGTCCTGCAAGCGCGGCATCAACGCGACCGAAGACGACCGGCTCTGGGACGAAGCTCCGCCGTATTGGGTGGAGAATCCGACCTCGCAGTGCCCCAACTGGTATCCGCACCGCACCAAGATGAACGATCTGACCCCCGTCGCCGGAACGCTGCCGGACGGCGTGCGGATCATGTGCGGCACATTTCTGAACGGCTACGTCTACTGGTTGCCGCCGACCAATTTCGATCACGAATTCCGCTGCCTGGGCTACCGCCAGGATCCGATCGGAGAACTCAAACGCCATCAAATTGCCTACGGCCGCAACGGCGCGCTGGCCTATCAGAGCTACGACTTGATCATCGTCTACGAAGAAGTCAGCGGCGATTACCAGTTGATCCAGGTCGCGACCGGCGGCATGGCGACGCGGCCGAAGTTGATTCCCGATCGTCTTAAAACCGTGGGCGGAAAACCGCTGACCAATCAAAAAGATCTGCCCAAATTGCTCTCGCAACTGGCGCCGGACAGTTAAGGGAGAGCGACAATGCGCGTGATGCGGTCTCACGGATTCACTCTGGTGGAAATGATGGTCGTGCTGTTGATCAGCCTGATGCTGGTCACGATGGCGCTTTCCATCTTTAAAGTCTCGACGCGCACGATTCAGCACGTGGAACGCCGCCTGGCTGTTTACGAAGCGGCGCGCAACACGCTCGATCGCTACGAATGCGAAATTCTGACCGCGTTCGTCAACGAGAAGGGCGATCAATTCTGTATCAAAGCAGTGAACTTTCTCGATACCGATCCGTTTACTCCGGCGGCGAACCCCGCGGGATCGGACGGCAAGTTTTATCAGTCGCGGCGTGAATTCGATGCGCTCTACTACCTGCGCCGGACGGCTGGCGCGCGGTGGAGCATCAGTCCGTACAGCGGCAGCGCGTGGCATCCGTTCGCGGAGCCCAGCCAGGTCTACTATCCGGATTTGTTCCGCTCGTACCTGCGGCCCAACGTGCTCTACGGTTCGCTGCAGTGGCCGTACACGGTGACCGGTTTTCGCAACACGGTGCTGGCGGACGTTTCGCAGATCGACTCCGGTTTTTACATGGACATGCGCTGGGCCAACACCGGCAGTTATTGGGATGGTTCCACCGGCCGCAACGTGGGCTGGGCCAGCAATGAGTTGATGACCGAATTCTCGCCCGGCGCTGAAAAAAATGCGCCCAACGATCCCGTGACGTCAATCTGGGGTAAATACAATAACGGCGGCAATATCATGGATCTGGACATTGCCTACTGGGACGACACGGTCCAGAAATTTTTGAACCTGCCTGATTTCACGTCCGTCTACTTCGCGCCGCCGCCCAAGGCCGTGCGCGTCACCATCACCGTCTGCGATCGCGAGAAACGCGATCGCGTGACGTTAAGCCGCGTGATCAAGATTCCCGTCGGCAATGGCATGGGCGCGGTGCAGGACACCCGCGACGCCGACTTCGCCAATCCGTCGTATCCGTACAACCGCACCAAAAATCTCAAGCTGCTGGAGCCGAATATCTGATGACCAATCTCCTGAAGAAGCGCGGATTTCTGCTGCTGGTGGTCATTGGCATCCTGGCCATCCTGCTGGTGCTGTGCCTGGGCTTCCTGTCGTACACGCGCGCGGAACTCGGCGCCGTTTCGCATCTGCGCGACAAGTCCGACACGTTTGACCTCGCCGATTCCGCCACCGATTACATCGTCGCTCAAGTCGCCGACTGGGCCGTCGATCCGGCGACGCAGCAGTTTCGCCCCGACCGCTACATTTCAAAATCGCTGGGCGCCGATGGCCATTGGTGGTACCGCCCGCTGGAGAATGGCATCGATAAAAGCCCCGACTGGGGCAGCTGGATGGGCGGCGGCGGAAACCAGACCGCGTACGAAGCGCCGTGGGTTTATCTGCCTGAAGATTACTACCCCGGTGGCGGCGTGCGCGGCCGCTTCAGCGTTCTGGTGATCGATCCCAACAGCAAAATCAACATCAACAACTGGGGCGAGAACTGCATGCCCACGCAGACCCAGATGGCGCACATGGCGATGGACGGCATGGGTCTGCAATACACCGAGACCATGCGCGGCGCGTACCTGGGTCTTTACGGCGCGTGGACCGGCCAGCAGATGTGGAACGAGCCGCTGCAGTACGAGCGCTACAAAGATTGCTTCTACCTGGCGACGCGGACGACGCGCTACACGTCCGGCAACTGGCTGAGCCCCAGTCGCGTCACCACCAACACCACGTCGTACCAATCCGCGTGGCTGAGCAGCCAGTGTTTCAATCCGATGCACTCGGAGGAAGCAGTCCCCGCAAGCAATGGTCCCGGCGGCGGGGGCGGCCAGCAGATCGGCTGGTTCTACGATAGCGTGATGGGTTCGTTTTACTGGCAGTCGTACGTCGATCCCGACACCGGCCGCTCGCCGGTGAACGTCAATACCGTCGACAACAATTTTACCAGCCCGTGGAACGAATACGGACACACGAATTTTCCCAATACGATGCAGGCGGTCTTTAATGTCGAATCGCTGCGGCGCATCGTGAAAGTGGGCAAGTTCTACTTCCGCAACAACACTAATCCGGGAAAGTTGATTCCCAATCCCAACGAAGATCCTCCCACGTCAACACAGACGGACATCGACAACGCCTACTCCGAGATGGATACGGCCAATCTCTACGACGATAATTTCATCGCCAACGATGCGACGTTCAACGCGAACTTCAATCCCAATCCGTCGATCACCATTACCGCACTGCTCGACCCGCACCTGGTTCAGACCACCGATCTGAAAACCAAGCAGGATGTGGCCAATGCGATGCGGCTGTTTGTCGAAATGCTGAAGACCAAGATGGCGTTCCAGTATCAGCAGACGCTCTGCCGCTATTTTCAGGCGACCTACCCCATCCGGCCGTTCTGCCACAGCCTGTATCATCCGGAAGTCCCGTTCAACTGGGATGTCTGGGGCACGCCCAATCCGCAGAATCTCAACTACTTCAAAACCTACACCGTGCCCAACGGCCCGCTGAACAGCGCCGAAGCCAACCGCGTGAAGTTCGCGGCGCAGAAATTCGATGACACGCAGACGCGCTTTCCCGTCGGCCTGCTGGAATTCCGCGACGAAGTGAAGAAGGATCTGATCGCGATGACCCTCAACAACAACATCGCCGCCGATCCCGGATGGAAGGGCGAAATCGACCGCGGCGTGGCGCGCGACGGCGGCGAGAAGGTCTGTTTCGGCCCACCCGTACTGCGCAGCGCCGCATACCGCAATGTCTATCACAACTATCTCAACACCTGGTACACGCTCAACGGTGTTCCGGAAATCCTGCCGGGAAAACTCGACCGCCGCACGGCCAGCGCGATCTACGACAATATTATTCCGGGCAAGGTTTATCTCTTTCCCGGCGAACCCAATCCTGAAATCAAGGACCCGCTGGGGCAGCTTTATGCCGCCGGCTGGGGTCGCGATGAAAATCAGCACAACGACTACAATTACTTCGGCATGATTCCTTTCGAACCGCCATTCAAGGTCGGCACCCCTCCCGGGGGGACCGTGGGCTCGCCGGACGTCGGCAAGGACATCAACACTGCCACCAATGGCAAACCCGTGCCGCAGCGGCAACTGACGTTCGGGCCCGACTGGTTTTCGACGGAGCTGACCACCGCCACGACGACCTTTGTCTGCATCGTCAACGCGCAGTTGGTCGACGCCGAATCGGCGAAAAAAGATCCCACCAATCCGCGCGTGCTCTTCCATCATCAGCGCCAGGTCGTGGTCGAAGTCGCGCCGGACATCCTGGTCGAAGACAAGGGCGGCGACGGCACCAAGGACGGCGCCGGCGACGGCACGTTCCGCGGGCTGCACTATTACCGCGACGCCATGCCCCATCAGCGCAAGACCGATCCGCTGGTGATGGATTTGAACTGCAAGACGCTGCCCAACGATTACCGCTACGACACGGGCTTGAAAATTCCCGTGGCGACCACGAACGGAGCCATGGCGCCGACCTCCGTTCCTCGCGACTGGTTTGATTATCGGGGCGTTGCGCCCGGCGACGAGAAAAGCTACTATACGGGTGGCGCCACGTCGCCGCAGACGACGACGCGCGTTATTATCCGATCGTTCTGGTCGCTGAATAACCCGTGACGAAGGAACACGAGGAGATGCCGCAACCTCCACAGTCTTCAGGCGGCAACTCCAACTCCGGAAATCCTGAAAAGCCCGGGTCGGGCAAGAGGCCCGCGGTCAAGCACGTCAAAATTCCCACCCGTATTGCCGGGCTGCGTCCGCCCGTGGGCTCGGGCGTGACGGTGAATACCACCCCGACGCCAAAACCCGTCGAACCGCAGAAGCGCGCCCCCGGCACGCCGCTGCTTCCGCCCCGGCCGATGCAGGCGCCGGTAGCCATGCCGCCGCGTCCCGTGCTGTCGGTGGCGCCGCCTCCGCCAACCACGCTCCCTGCCAATAGGATTCCGTCCGGCACGAATCCCAAGCCGCCCTCGTCGATCCATCAGAAGTCGCCGCTGCTCCAGATCGGACCGTCCAAATGCGTGGAGTGCGGCCGGGTGCTCACGCGCGATGACATTCATTCCGGCCGCGCTGAAATTGTGAACGGCAACCTGGTCTGCTCGTTCTGTCAGAAGAAGGGCCAGGTCGCCCGCCAGCACAGCACACTGCCGCTGCAAATGGCGATCGGGGCGGGCGTCGTGGCGCTGATTGTCGGCGTCTTCTTTCCGTCGCTGCTGCTGCTGGGCCTGGTCATCGGCGGCGGCGCCGCCGTCCTCATCGGCGTGCTGGGCTTCACGCTCAGCGGACGCACGCGCGCGGGATTGGCGCTTGGCGGCACGGTGCTGATCGGCGTCTCCGTCGCGGCGATCATGGCTGTGAACGCGCAAAAGGAAACGCGCCGCGCCAACGCCGCTCTGGCCGTCGACGTGGAAAAAGTCCGGCAACTCATCAAGGAAGACCGCGGCATCGAAGCGCAACAGGCGCTGACCGCCTTCAAGAGCTCCGCGACGGCCAAGGATTCCAAAGAGGCTGGATTCGTCAGCCCCGAAGCCGCCAGTTGGGCCGACGCGCTGACCCAGGAAGTGGACGCGTGGTACGAACACGCCTATGGCGCGATGAAGCCCTCCGACAAGGAACTCCTGCTGCGGCTGATCATGACCTACGGCGAGAAGACCGCCGCCGGCTCGCGCCGCTTCTCGAATGTCAAGGTCGACGACGCGCGGGTGAGCCTCGCGGCGGTGCTTCCGGCGGAATCGATGGCGGCGGCCGGGCAGGGCGGCCCCAATCGCGACCCTGCCAAGGAAGAAGCGACGCGGCTGGCGCGCTTCGTCTCCGACATCCGCCCGACGGTCCGCGACATCGACGTGACCCTGCTGGCCGACACCGCGCAGCGCGACGAAGTCACCAAGGTCGCCTTCACGCAGGAACTGCTCCACCAATTGAAAATGCCGGGCGCCAACACCCAGATGCTCAGCGCGCCGCGCGCGGACGCTCCGCCGGACAGCCGCGGCGCGAACACCGCCACCCAGCCGGGACTGCCGCCGGGCGTCGCCAAATACCAGCGCTGATCGAATTCCTTCCTGCCGTTGCTCCGGAAAAATGTTGAATATCCGCGCCAACACGGCAAAGTGAATGCACTTTTTGTCGGACATCATTTCTCATTTACTTAGGAGATCGACGATTCATGAAGATTGGCGCGTTCACGACGTTTCTGCCCGAGTACACGTTTGCGGAAGCGTGTCAGTGCATCAAATCGATCGGCTACGAAGGCGTGCAGCCGCGCATCGTTCCGCCCGCTTCGGTCGGCTTCGACCCGGCCAAGCCGTACAATCCGTGGGGCAACAATAAGGGCGGCATTTCGGAGACGGATTTCTTCGCCGATCCCAAGGGCGTGCTGAAACCCGCGACCGACCTGGGACTCACGATCACCAGCGTCGCCAGCTACACCTCGACGGCCGACATGGACCGCGCGCTCAACATGGTCAAAGCCTGCGGCAAGGCCGGCATCAAGAATGTGCGCATCGGCGGACTGCCCATGCCGAAGGAAGACGTCTTCGATTTCGCCGCGTTCACGGAACGCAGCCGGGGGACGTACAAGGAACTGGTCGCCGAAGCGAAGAAGGTCGGCGTGCGTCCCTGCCTGGAGCTCCACATGGGCACCGCCTTCCCCGGCGCGTCCGGAGCCGTGGCGTATCTGAAGGGCATGTCGCCGGATGAAGTCGGCGTGCTCTACGATCCGGCCAACATGATCGCCGACGGCTGGGAAGTGCCGAAGGTGGCGTTGAACGTGCTCGGCGCGTACCTGGCGGAAGTTCACGTCAAGAACGTGCAGTGGGTCCGCGACGCCGACGACCCGCGCGGCACCAAGAAGTGGAAGACCGCCAATTCCAATCTCGCCGACGGCTGCGTGAACTGGGCCGAAATTGTCGCCGCGCTGAAAGTTCACGGCTACAAGGGCTGGCTGATTGAAGAAGGCCACACCGAACACGAGACCACATATTCGCGCCTGAAGGATGCGTACGCGCTGCTGAAAAAACTCTCGGGTTGATTCTTTCAAAACGTCGAAATGTCATTCAGCGTGGCCCGGATCAACCGGGCCACGCTTTTTTTATCCTCTCCATCTTTACGCGGGAGGATTGCGCGTCATCGCCGCCACCGAATCCCGTGCAAACTGTTTCTGCAACCGCCGCACCAGCGGCGCCCCGATCCGGCAGATCCAGAAATTCGGCCGCGAGAACGCAAGAATGTCGTACCAGACGCTCTCGTCAGTCCGATCCCACTCCACTAAAAACCGCTCCTCGCCGCACTCCGCGTGGCTGGGCAGAGTGCCGAACGCAAAACCAAAACGCCGCTCTGGTTCGTCAATCACATCGATGATCCGGCACGCGTTCAGCCACCACAGGCCGCCGTAGCGAATCCGGCTCGCGACCGTGCGCCCGCGCTCTGGCGCCGGGCACTCCGGGCAGATCTCCAGCCAGCCGAGTTTGTAGTGCCGCCACGCGGCGAGACTCTTCTTCGCTGCGGCAAATGTCTGCGCGCCCGACCCGAGTTTCACACGCGTGTGGTCGACGTCAAACCCCGCGGGCGGCTTGAACGGCACCCGCAACGTCGCGCCAACGGACGGCTGCGTGAACTCCAGTTGCGATTGCGCGGCGATGAAATCGTCGATCGCCGCCGCGCTCGGTTTGCGCAAACAAATCATGCGCGCAGTTTAAGCGATGCTCACGGAATGATGAGTGATGAATTACGTTGTCTTCACGCGGACGGGCTCTTTTCGCCAGGCGTCGTTCGCTCCAAAAATAATCAGACCGCAAAGCAACTGAAATAGCGATACGCACACCACCGCCAGGACCGCCATTAACAGCTCGCCTCCGACAGCTTCAGCCAGTCTACAAGATGGACTCCGAGGACCAGCGAGACCATGCATGCGCCGAAAAACGCGTACTGCCGTAGCGTCAAATCAGGCTTTGCAAAGAACCATCGGGCAGTCAGCATTCGGCTAAACCACTCAATGCTCTTGTCGCGATAGTGCAACGCTAATCCGCAGTACGCCAGGAGTATTTGCAGGATGCAAGAGAGTACAATGCACGACACCATCTGGTCGATGGAACAGCCCAGTTTGGTCGTGAAGTGGACGACCAGCGGCATGACCAACTGCGAGCTCAGTACATAAAACATCAGACCGAAGCGCCGGTCCGCCGCATCCGATGAGAGTTTTGAAGTCAGCATGGTTTTCAGCATGGCCAGAACTCCTCCGCGCTCATGCACCGCGTTGACCGCCGTGTCGCCCAGCACACGCAACCACACCGCACACAATCCCCACGCGCCGCGCTCGCGAAACCGCGCGCGGCAGAGATCGCCAAACGTCTGCGCCATCGCCGCGCCGTACTCGCGACGGTACTCCGCCGGATACGCGCGCAACAAACACGCGTACAGCCGTTTCGAATACTCCAGCAGTCTGCCGTGTTCGCCCATGAAGAATCCTGTCCTTGGCCAACGCGCTGTTATGCGTCAACTGCACCACCCGACCGCAGAGGCATGGGCTTCGATTTCCCGAGTCGCTGCAAAGTAGTCGCGTCAGCGCGAAAAAAATTCCCCTCTTTATAGAATGGGTGCCGTCTTCACCGTCACCCGCGACTCACTCTCTCACGGATATATCCGCGACAGATATATAAGCCCAGTTCATGCCCCTGTCAAAACTTTTCGCTCAAATTCGCGACGGCCGCCGAAACGCGCGCGGACTGAGGCCGTGATGCTTTTTGAAAAGTTTCGAAAAGTGAAAGACGTCCTCGTAGCCCACCGCGCGCGCGACTTCCGTCACGTTGAAATTCTGCTCGCGCAGCAGATGCGCGGCGTGCTGCAACCGCAGGCGCAGCAGGTAGTGAATCGGCGCGACGCCAAAATGGCGCTGAAACTCGCGGCTGAGATGACTACGCGAAACATGGAGCCGCCGCGCCAGCGACGCCAGCGTCACCGGTTGGTCGTGGTGCTCCTCCAGAAACTGCCGCAACGCGCGGTAAGCCGCCGGCACGCGCTGAGCCCTGCTGCGTCCGGCTACCGCGCGCTGCAATTCGCGCAGCCAGTTCACCAGCAGATTTTTGACGATCACGCCATCCGGCGCCGCTTCGTGAAGTTCCCGGTTGAGCTCCCCCACCCCGTGCTCGAACGTCGCCGCATCGATGCCCGTGAGCGCGCGGTTGAGCGGCAACTTCAGCGCCCGGAGCTGCGCGCGCAAAAATGGTCCGTCCGCCACCAACCACGAATGCGACCACGCTCGATCTTCGCGGCCATACGTGTGCGCCGTGCGCGGCGGCCAGATCACCAGCGTATTCTCCGGAGCGCGCACACCATTGATCACAGCAGCATCATGAAAAAACATGATGATAAAATGTTCCGGCCCAACGTCGCGGCGGACCGTCCACGGCCGCAGCCGTTCACGAATAGCCAGGCCGAGGAGGCGCAGATCGCTGCGTGAAGTCGCCGCCGGCGGAAAGAATCGCTTCTCTGTTTTCACGTCAGAAGTTTAGCACGATCGCCTGGACCTTTGAACATCGGATTGCGTCCCGACATCAATAAAACACATGTTTTTGCAACGCCGCCCCATTCACAGGCTGGCGTCTGGCGGGTAGGTTGAGCCACCACTGGAGGAAAGCACATGTGTTTGAAGTTCTGCGTCATTCTGCTGGTCTGCACCCTCGCCGCCGCCGACGAAGCCACGCCCGCCACCACCTGGGTCAAAGGATCAACGGTCCCGCTGGTGCAACTGACCGGTGAGACGTTTCAATTCTTCGCCAAAGGCCAGCACTACAAAGCCGCGACGCCCGCCCAGACACTCTCGCGAGCCGGACTAAACGGCGCCGACCTCGGCATCCCCGTTTCGTTCCCAGACAAAATGGTCTTCCTCTTCGGCGACAGTTGGGGCTACACGCTCAAGGACAAGCAATACGTCTGGCACCCCGGCTGGGGAAAAGATGACAGCATCGGCTACATCAATCTCCCCTTCGACTTCAACGCCTGCCACACCATCGAACGCGTCGACCAGCAGCTCGCCACGAGCAAAAATGCGCCGGACAGCGACAACCGCGACGCGCCGCTGCTGAAATTCTTCCTCCGCCCCACGCCCGTCGAGACCGAGCCGCGCTTCGCGCCCACCGCGATCAAAGATCTGCTTCCCGGCCAGGCGCTCGGCTCCTACGAAGTCCCCACCGGCGCCTTCGCGCTCAACGGGTACCTCTACCTGTTCTACAACGTCAAACATCAGGAACAGGAAGGCGCGTCAGGAAAGAAGATCACCTTTTTCCTGAACTCCGTGCTCGCCCGTTCCGACCAGACCTACACCCAGTGGAAAGAAGACGCCCCGCCCACCTTCACGCGCCTGTACGATGTTTCGGAGCACGCGAGCGTTCAAGACGTCGACGCGCCGCCCTCCGACCTCCACGACGCCGGAAAATTCATTCACGCCGCGCCGGTGCTGATGGACCACGCCGCGCTGCAGTCCGCACAACTTCTGCCGCTGCTGCCGCCACCTCTGCAGAAAGCCAAATCGGTCCTCCTGATCTGGGGGAGCTCGTGGCGCTACGTTCACAGCAATCTCTATCTTGCCGCTGTCGCCGGTGAAGACATCGAGGCCACCGCGCAAGGCAAACGTGACGATACCAAATGGTGGTTCTGTTCCGCAGTCACCGGCGGTCAGCCCGCCTGGTCGCACGACGAGGCCGCCGCCATTCCGCTGCTCGACACCTGGCGTCCCAACGGCGAGCCGTGCATCGGCGAACATTCCGTCGCCTGGAATGCCGCGCTCGGCCAGTTCGTCTTAAGCTACCAGGACCGCTACATCGACGTGATCTTCCGCACCGCGCCAACGCCGTGGGGAACGTGGTCCAAAGAGATGCGCGTCTTCGGCCTTTTCGATCCGTGGGCCGACAAATTCATCCACCACCCGGGCAAGGATCCGATCACCCAAAACAGCTACCCCGTGCTACGCCCCGATGGCAAGCCCTTCCTCGCTCCAGAAAATTCCGGCGCGACCTATGGCCCCTACATGCTCGATACCAGTACCGTCAACGCCGATGGCTCCGTCACAGTCTATTTCGTGCTCTCGACCTGGACGCCGTACAATGTCTGGCTGATGAAAACCCGCTTCGTCCGCTCACGGTAACGAACGAACTACCGTGCAACTACCGTGAAGGTACGTCGATTCCCGGAGCGCGAATCACGAACACCGGCTCGGCCACTTCGCCCGACGAATATCCGACCAGCACGCGATCGCCTTTTCTCAGCGCGCGAACGGCGCGGGGCGGCGTGTTCTTGATGTTCAAAATCGAATCGCGCTTGTTTTCCGGCGGCAGCGGATCGGCGACCGGCTCTTTCTCGTACGCAACCCGTTCACCCGTCCGCGATCGCGGATTGGTGTACGTCTCGGCGTTCTGCGTAAAATCGTCGCCGTAGGGCCGGATCACCAACGTCGCGTCGCACACACACGCCGCATCCCACGGGCGCTTGGCGTGATCAGGATCTTCCACCGGATGCAACACATTGTCCTTCGCCAGCGCAATCGGCTGCTTCAAATCCATGCTGTTGATCACCGTCATACCATGATCGGTCGGGAAGAACTTGTAGTCCAGGATCGGTGCAGGCTCGCGCGTTGACTGTTCCTCACCCGCTGCGCCACCTGCTCGCGTCGCCCCCGTCCCTGCGACTGTCCCTGCTCCATTTCCAACCATGGGAGCTTGCACGACAATGCGCGTGCACACGCACGGATGACTGGCCGCGGCAGCCGGCATTGTCTGCGCCAGATTCGGAGGTGGAACCAGATGCACAGGCGGCAACGGCTGCGGCGTGACCGTGCTCGTAAACGGTCCCTGCTCGAAGCGGTGATCAACGCCGTCTCCCACCACCGGAGGCCGCGGCGTGTCGCGCAGAAGAATATTAAAGCCCGCGACACTCGCATAAATGTTCAGCCCGGGGCTCGCGGATTTGCCCAGCACAATCGCACCCGTTCGAATGCCCGGCGGCAGTTGCACAACTTCCGCCGGAACCAGCGTCGTATCCACCGGCGGCTGGTCCTCGCGGGAGCTCTGGAACAACACCCGCCGCCCACTGACCGAAAATGCGCCGGCCTCTCCGTTAACCGCTGTCACGATTCCTTCGACCACCGTATTTATGCGTGGCGCCAGATCGGTCGCGCTGATCCGCACTTCCACACCCGGCTGATCAAAAACGCGGTCTTCCGCTCGTGCCTGCGCTATTCCCGCCAAGGTCAGCACCGTCAGTGCCGTGAAAAGTCGATGGCTATACATATCAATCTCTCCGTGCCCTATCCATAGAGATGCAAACGGATGACCGTACGATTTCGACCCACAAAAAAGAAACGGGCAGAGCTTTCACGCTCTGCCCGTCTCGTCTTCACTCACGTCCCAGGCGACGGCTTAGAAGCCATTCCCGCCCGAAGCACCGCCGTTCGACGGCGCCGGAACCGTTCCGCCATTCTCGATCGTCATCGACCGCGAGAACTGAATCGTATTGTGCGTCGCGCGATAATCCTTCCACGCGCGCAGCTGCTCGTCGTTAAGCGTCCCCTTCAATTCCGTTTCCGCGGCCGCGACGTGTTTCTCGATGATGCCACTGATGTCCGCGTTCAACGAAAGATTATTCCAGCCGCCGCGCGTAGTCGCCCGCGGCTGAACCGGCGCCGACGCTTCGTCGCTCGCCGCCTGCGACTGCCTGGCCAGCACGTCGCTCATCTTCTTGCGCTGCTCGTCATTGAGCTTCAGCGTCGTCGCCAGTTCATCCGTCACTTCCAGCGCCGATGCCTTCAGCACCGTTTTCGATTCCGAATGTCCGTTCGCGCCATTGCCGGTCATGCCGTTGTTGCCCAGGCTCTTCGGACCGCGGTTCAGATCCCCTTTGCGCAGCCAGCGGCCGTTGGGCGGTTGGTTCGCGTCATCGTCGATCGACAGTTCCGCCTGCAGTTCGGCCGTCAGCGTCACTTCCTTGTTCTGGCGCAGCACGGTCAGGCTGAGCTTCCCGTCGGCCGCGTTGCGCACCGCGTCAATCGCCTCCGCCGCAGTCGCCACGTCCTTCCCGTCCACTTTGATAATCGCATCGCCCACCGCGAGGCCCGCCTTCTCCGCGGGGGAATCCGGCACCACCGACGTCACGAACGCGCCCTGCGTCGGCTTGTTGTTGAAGCGTTCGCGCAGTTCGTCGCTCAACGGCTGCAACTGCACGCCCAGGCGCGGCCGCTCCTGGCTCGGCGCATTCATCCCGAATCCGCGACTATTAAGCCGCGGCGGCGCCATCTGGCCATCCGGCGTGAAATCAAATTTGAAATTGAAGCCACCCTGTTCCAGCTCGCGGCGCATCTGATCGAACATGTCGTCGAAGTTGTTGCCCAGGTCGCGCTTCATCCGATCGCGGAACTGGCGCATGCTGTGGTTGTTGTTCTGCGTGGCCCGGTCGTCGAGCTGCGATTCGAGATCGTGAATGCGCGCCTCCAGCGTCCGGATGCGGTTTTCAAGCTCGGTCGTATTCGGCGCCGGCTTCTCCGCCGGGGGAGTATTCGCATCCGCCGCCTGGCTCAGCTGCGGAACCAGAAATAGCGATCCAAGCGCCAGCGGAATACTGAGACGTAATTTATTCATGGTCGATGACCTCCTGCAAAAAATGTCCATCCGTAGCCGCGGGTCCAAGCGCCGCTCTACATTTTAGGACGCAGGTTGGCAAAAAACCTTCAATCGCAAACACCACCCCCGGCCCCCTCCCTTTTAGGTAAGGGGTTCGGGGGTTCGGGAGTTAGGTGCGCGCTGTATTTTTCAGCGCCCTATTGTTATTCTAAAATCCATGAACAGTCCGTGGACCGACGCCGGTAACGTGGTGCACACCCCCGCAACGGTACGCCCCAACCGCCGCGTGGTCTCGCTCGTGCCCAGCCTGACCGAATCGCTCTGCGCCATCGGCGGCCGCGAAGAACTCGTCGGCTGCACCGCCTTCTGCATCGAACCCAAGGACCTGCTCAAAGACCCGCGCGTCGTCAAAGTCGGCGGCACCAAGACAGTCCTCCGCGAAAAAGTGATGAGCCTCAATCCCGACCTCCTGCTCACCAATCTCGAAGAAAATCAGCTCGAGGACATCGACTGGTTCAAGTCGCGCCTCGAGACCTACTGCAACGGCGTGAAAACGCTCGACGACGGCATCGCCTCGATCCGCGAACTCGGTGCCCTGATCGGCGCCACCGAACGCGCCGAATCGCTCGCCCGCGAAGCCGACGAACAACTGAAATCAGTCCGCCGCCGCGCCGCCGAAAAACTCGCCGCGCGAAAACCGCTGCGCCTGTTCTACGCCATCTGGCGCGATCCGTGGATGACGACCAACGCCGACACCTTCATCCACGATCATCTCCGCGTCGTCGGCGCCGAGAATGTCTTCGGAGCCGACGCGTCTTCGCGCTACCCCACCGTCACGATGGACCAGATCCGCGCCGCGCAACCCGACGTGATCTGGCTCCCGTCCGAGCCCTATCGCTTCAAAGAAAAACACCTCGCCGACTTCGCCCCTTACTCCGACATCCCCGCCGTCCGCAACCGCCGCGTCGAATTAGTCAACGGCGACAACGTCTGCTGGTTCGGCGTCCGCCAAATCGAAGGCATGCCCTACACCTTCGCGCAGTTGTGGACGTAGAACGGGACGGAATCATTGGTCCCCTCGCCCCCTCTGGGGAGCAGGTCGAGCGAGCGCAGCGAGACCGGGGTGAGAAGCTTACGCGCGGACCGGTCAAGAGCGCCACCGCGCTTGCAATCTGGACCATCACGCTCCTCTTGCAATCAAAGCGCCGGAATGTGCCACTGGTGGCTCGTCCACCAGTGCCGCCCTCACGGACAATGGCTGCCGGTCCGTGAGGCATTGAATGCGCGGAGTGCATTGGCCTTTTGGGATGGGCAATGCCGATCTACTCCTCACCCGACAATTTGCGCATCCGTCGGCCCGTCCGAAATCGTTGCGCTGATCTGGATTGAATGCCCGAGAAAGAGATCCCCGTCATTGTAGTAAAACGTGATGTCCTCATCGTCGCTGATGTTCACGCTTTCACACTCAATTTTGGCACTGAACTGCGCCGCGGATAATTCCGTCTCGCCTTCATCCGTGTCGAGCCATGCCGAGTTTTTCAATTTCAACAGATCGCGGACCGCCACCGCACGCGCCCGTTGATCCCACTCCTTCTGCGCGCTCCAAATCAAATGCGCAGTCTTCAGGAATGCATCCGCATTGACAGAAGTATCAACGGAAAGCGACAACCGGATCCGCTTGCCCATCCAAAGTGGCTTGCCCCCAAACCAGCCGACACTGCGATTCAGCGTAAATTCTCCGAGCAGATCATCAGTAAATGTGACTGGCTTTTGTCTTGCCAAAGCTTGCGCGGAAAGTTCCTCGTCGCGAGTTTCCGTTCCGATCACCACTTTCAACAAACCATCGGCGCGCTGTCCCGAAGCGTCTTCAATTATTTGCGCGCGAAGGCGCACAACGTCATGGACCTTGAGCGCGTTCTGGGTCTCGTCCAGTGTCGCGGCATCCGCTTTCAACTCCAGATGCAGTTTGCTTTCCTTCATGGCCTGTCCGGCTATCCGCCACGGGCAGAGACATGCCACCAGAGTCCATTCTGTCTCGTCACCCGAGCGTACCCGCACCACACCACCCCCGCTCGGATCAACCACACCCACGATCTCATCCTGCTGGCAGGCGCGCAAGCGCTCCGTTAAAGCGCGCTTGCGCCGCTCGTGAGCCTCGTACGAGTTATCCTCAGTCTCACTCAAGTCAGCGACCTCCGTTTGAGGCGAGTTCCACAGACAGCGACCAGCATGGAATTGTATGAACGCTGCACCCTTTTCTGCAAACCACGATTTCGCCAACACCATCCATTGCCCCCCGCCCATCCAACACAAAACCGCTCATTTCAGCTCATTCGTGCTCATTCTTGTTCAATCACGCTCATTTTGAATCATTCCTGCTCATTCGCGCTCATTTGCTATCATTCGCTCTCATTCCTGCTCAAATTAGCTCATTCGCCAGATTTCCCTTGATTTTCAGTGTCGAGAGTTGCTTTATATAAGGACACTTTTCACACGACGAAGCTTCATCGCGCGTCCCCGGCCAACGGAAACCGAATACTGCCCCATGCGAACTGAAACTCATAACTCACTATAAATATAAAAATACTTAACTTTTATATACGAAGTTTCAAGATATTACTTGACTTTTTCATTTCTCAAGCGCATAGATATATAAAGGAAATCCACTATCCCGCACCAACGCCCGAACCCCCCAGTCTTTTATCATCTGCAACACTCAAGTCCCGTCCGCCAGGAGCCATCCCCGTGAACACCCCATCCCCCGGAGCACCCACGCCCCGCGCCCACTTGCTCCCATTCACAAGTCAGGGTGCCTGCCCTGAGCTTTTCGAACAGGCGAGAGACGCGCCTCGTTTGCAATTTCGCCTGCAGTTGTGTGCCACTGGTGGCTGGCTGTATAGCCACCAGTGCCGACCTCGCAAACAAAGCCCGCCCGTCCGAGTCGCCACCGATCGCGCGAAGCCCCACGGCCTGGAAGGCCGCCCGTCAATAGCCGAGGGCGGCAGCCCTCGGTTCGACTCGATGCCCCGCGCCCTGAAAGGGCGCCCGATTTCCGCGCAACCCTCGCCGCCTTTCCAGTGATCAGGCCATCTAATGCCACACCCCAGCCCTCGCCGAGCTCCCAAGCAACAGCGTGAACAGCAACGGCAACAGCATGAACCACACGCGCCCCGCGCTCTCAACCTTCACGAACCATCCACGTGGGTCCGCGAGCGCGGCACTGGTGGACAAGCCACCAGTGGCACACTCCAACGCCCCAAATTCCAAGAGACACCCAATGATCCCAATTGCAATCGCAATGCGCCAATCACCAACCTCGCGTTCCCCTTGTGCCAAAGTCAGCCGCGGCCCGCCCTCACTCCACGACGCGCCCCATCCGCCCCTCGTAAATGAAAAATGACCAATGACCAATGACCAATGACCAATGACTCTGTTCCCGCTCTTTGACAACCTCATACGCCTCCAGCGGACCCCGAGCGCAACGACGCGCCAGGCCAGAAGTGCCCGGTCATAAATAGACCGGGCATCTCGGCCGGAGGGTCCGCGCCGTACACCCGCGCTGTTGTACCGGAAAACAGCCCCACTCCCGGTCCGCGTAACATTCTGTCACATTTGGTAACATTCACCTATGAAACCGTGTGGTACCTCACCCCGTGCAATCCAGCTCGAATGTTACACCTGCGAGCGCCGCCCACATTCTTCGACATTCGACATTCACTTTTCGACATTCCCGCAGGTGCACTTTGTTAGGAATTCGGTTGCACACCCTTCCGCCGCGAGTTATCTTTATGAGGTGAACGTTTCGTAATCCAAGGTTCGGAAAGTTTGACTGAATGCGCCACTCTTTTTACTTCACTAAGGATATGACACGCCTGGCTTCACCAGCCAGGCGGTCGACGAGAAGCGCCGCCGTGGTTCTCACGGTACTGACGCGTCTCGACTCTTGATGATCGTTCGTATTCCCCCTGCAAGCGCTTCTGCGCCAGTCGTATCAAGCCTGTGGGTCCGGGCGGCTGCCTGTGGCACTACGCGTTCGCGTTTTGCTCTGCAAGCCCTCCGGCATGGAATCGCTCAAGCCGCGCGACGCGTGTCGGCCAACGCGGACTCTTGTGAGTCTGCTTTTTCCGCAGGTCGCACACTCTTAAGCGAGCGCTCAAAATGAACACCATTAACCCGGGAGCACACAACATTACTCTTACCTACCCCGACGGATCGCAGCACGAATTCAGCGCGGGAACCACCGGATACCAGGTCGCCGCGTCGATCGGCAAACGGCTCGCCGCCGATGCCATCGCCGTCAAGATCGACGGACAGATCCACGACCTCAACAGGCCCCTCGACAAGAGCGGAAAGTTCGCGGTCGTGACTCCGAAGTCCCGCGACGGCAAGCTCGACTCCGATGCGCTCTACTGCATCCGCCACACCGCCGAACACGTGATGACCGAAGCCATCATCCGCCTCTGGCCCGAAGCCAAGCTGGTCTACGGTCCGCCGACGTCGGAAGGCTTCTACGGCGACATCGATCTCGACTACAAAATCTCCGTCGACGACTTCCCCAAGATCGAAGCAGAGATGGCCAAGATCGTCGCCGAAAACCGGCCGATGACCCGCTACGAACTGTCGCGCGCCGAAGGCATCAAGAAGCTCGAAGCCGAAGGCAATCCCTACAAGCTCGACAACGCCCAGCGCGCGGAAGGCGAGATCCTCTCCTTCTACGTCACCGGCTCAAACGTCGGCAAGGATTTCGAAGACCTGTGCATGGGACCGCACGTCCCGGCCACCGGCCGCATCGGCGCGTACAAGCTCACTGCCGTCGCCGGCGCCTACTTCCACGGCGACGAGAAACTCAAGCAGCTCCAGCGCATCTACGGCACCGCCTTCAACGATGCCAAGGACCTGAAGGAACACCTCGACCGCATCGACGAAGCCAAGAAGCGCGACCACCGCGTGATCGGCAAGCAGATGGGTCTGTTCACCATGTCGCAACTGGTCGGACAGGGCCTGGTGCTCTGGATGCCCAAGGGCGCGATCATGCGCACCGAACTGCAGAACCTGATGCAGTCGGAGCTCTTCAAGCGCGGTTACCAGCCGGTCTTCACCCCGCACATCGGCAACGTCGAGATGTACAAGATCTCCGGCCACTTCCCGTTCTACAAAGACAGCCAGTACCCGACGCTCAAAGGCGAAGGCAACGAAGAGTACCTGCTCAAGCCGATGAACTGCCCGCACCACATTCAGATCTACGCGGCCGAGCAGCACAGCTACCGCGATCTGCCGGTGCGCCTGGCGGAATTCGGGACCGTCTACCGCTACGAGCAGTCCGGTGAGCTCAACGGCATGACCCGCGTCCGCGGATTGACTCAGGACGACGCGCATCTGTTCTGTACTCCCGAGCAGGTCGAGCAGGAATTCCAGAGCACCGTCGGGCTGGTCCAGACGATCTTCTCCGCGCTGGGCTTGAACGACTACCGCGTGCAGGTCAGCTTGCGCGATCCGAAGAGCGACAAATACACCGGCGACCCGAAGACTTGGGACCGCGCGGAAGAAACCTTGAAGCGTGTCGCCAAGGACATGAAGTTGCCGCACGAGGAAATGCCCGGCGAAGCGGCCTTCTACGGTCCGAAGCTCGACTTCATGGTCAAGGACTGCATCGGCCGCGAATGGCAGTTGGGTACCGTTCAGCTCGATTACAATCTGCCCGAACGCTTCAAGCTGGAATACGTCGGCGCGGACAACGCGCGCCACCGTCCGGTGATGATCCACCGCGCGCCGTTCGGCAGCTTCGAACGCTTCGTGGGCATCCTGATCGAACACTTCGCCGGCGCGTTCCCGCTGTGGCTGTCTCCCGTGCAGGTGCGCGTGGCGAACATCACCGACAAGCAGGAAGAGGCAGTCCGGCGCGTTTCCGCCGAACTGCGCGCCATCGGTATGCGCGTGGAAGAGGACCTCGGCCACTACAAGATCAACGCCAAGGTCGCCGAGTCGGAAGCCGCGAAGATCCCGTACCTGCTGGTCATCGGCGAACGCGAAGCGGCCAACAACAGCGTCGCAGTCCGCGGCCGCGGACGGAAGGACCTGGGCACGATGCCGGTGGCGGAATTCATCGCCCGGGCGAAACAGGAAATTACCGAGCGCAAATTGACATAATGGGAGAGCGATTTGCGTAAGCGAAGGCGTTGACGAAAGAACAGACGAAAGGAGGTGTGCAGATGACTGAACGACTACGGATGAACGATGAAATCAAGACAGCGATGGTCCGTCTGATTGGACCGGATGGTCAATTCGCGGGCATTATGCGCACCACCCAGGCCCGGGTCGACGTTGCGCATCTGTACTTGGGACAGAATCAGTAAACGACGGAGCAGGCAGGTGTTGTAAACCCGGGTATGTGCCCGGGCCACGCAGGGGGATACTCAAGGAACAAGGAGGCTACGGCCATTTCAGAGAGACTGAAAATTAACGCGGAAATCAAGTCGAAGACCGTCCGCGTGATCGGACCGGAAGGTGCACAGCTGGGAATCATGCTGGCCGACCAGGCACGCATGAAGGCCACAGAACTGGAACTGGATCTGGTGGAAGTCGCGCCGACGGCCGAACCACCGGTGTGCCGCATCATGGATTACGGCAAGCACATCTACCACGAACAGAAGAAGGAACAGAAGGCGCGCAAGAAGGCGCACGCCCACGATCTCAAGGAAGTACGGTTGAGTTTCAAGATCGGCAAGCACGATCTCGACATCAAGGTCACGCACGCCAAGGAGTTCCTGGAAGCAGGCCACCGCGTGCAGTTCACCATGATCTACAAGGGCCGCGAAATCGCCCATCAGTCGATCGGTGAACAGATCCTGAAGAACGTCGTGACGCAGCTCGCCGATTCGGCCAAGGTTGAACGCCCTCCCTTCCGCGAAGGAAAGCGTGTCGGTCTCATCCTGGCTCCGAAACAGGCCGTGCCCGACAAACCGGCAAAACCGGAACGCACCGGTGGCGGGCCTTCGGCCGCGGCCACTCCGCGCCCGGCTCCCGCTGCTGCTCCGGTCGCGCCAGTCGCTGCCGCCGCTCCGGCTCCGGTTGTTTCTGCGTCAACGAAAGCGTAATGCCCGGCGCGTTGACACGTCCATGGTGTCAGCGTTCAATCCTGGGCCCGGCTTAACCGTACGCGGAACATATCTGGAGGCACGGCCGGTATGCGTTTGCGAAAGTCTGACACGTCTTTGCGCTCTCAGTTGTCCAGCGGACTGCTCCTGTCCGCAGGGCCGCTCATTGCGTTTGCATTCATGGCTGGCTCGGCTGGCGCGGAAGAATCCCCCTCCGCGACCACCGCGCCTGCCGCTGGCGATGCGGCCACATGGGTCTCCAGGCTCAACAGTGAAGACTTCGACGAACGCAATTCCGCCTCCACCAATCTCGCCAACCTCGGCGAAGCCGCCCGCGAAGCGCTGGAAAAAGGCGCCAACGGCAGCGATCCGGAAATCAAAGCCGCCGCCACCGATCTGCTCGGCAAGCTCAGTCAGGCCACGCTGACCCTGCTCACGCTCGACCGGAGCGGCAAGCCGCTCCCCGGCGTGGGCGCCGACCTGACGCTCAGCAAGGAAATGGGCGGCGGAAACCAGCAGCCCCAGGCCGTCACCACCAAGGCCGACGGCACCGAGCTCCTGCTCAAGACCGAACCGTCCGTTTACAACGTTTACTTCAACTGGAAGAAGTGCGCGGTGGTGGGCAATTTCTCATACGTTTCGCGCCTCAACCTGGTACCCGGTCCCAACCGCATCACCGTTCAGCTCACCCAGGGCGGCACGTGCGAAGCCCGCGCCCTCGACGCCGCCGGCAAGCCGCTCAAGGATGCCAAACTGCTCCTCTCCACCGTGATCGATATCGGCGAATACATCGACGATCCGACCTTTCAAAACCGCTTCGGCGGACGCCCGGAGCTCACCCAGTCCACCGACGAGAAGGGCAACGCAAAGCTCGAAAACGTCTTCGATGGCGTCTACCGTCTGGTCTGGACGCACGAATCCTGCGAACCGACGCTCGGCCCCGTCGTCCGCATCCACGAAGGCCAGGTCACCCAGGTCCCCGACACCACGCTGACTCCCAAGTCCCGCGGTTCATTGCAGCTGACGCTCTCCAAGGAAGACGGCAAGCCGCTCGAGAAAATGCACTTCTACATGAGCATCGTGCCAGTCTCCGACGACCCGGTTGTCGCCCGGGCCGCGCTGAAAACCGAATACCAGCAGCGCATGTACGACAACGGCGCAGCACTTCAACAGACCGACGAAAAGGGCAAAGTGACGCTGGAGAATCTCAAGCCCGGCAAGTTCCACATTCTCCTCCGCACCACCACGACAGAGAATCAGGGCCGCATCTTCTTCCGCGGCAACGGCAACGATCAGTCGGCGGAGAACACGGTCGAATATTCTCTGCGCGACATTGAGATCAAGGCCGGCGCGCCGGTGGAAATGAGCCTCAAGCCCTCCGCTGGTAGCACACTGAAAGGCAAGATCGTCAACGAGAAGGGCGAGCCCTGCCACGACATCTCCCTCGCGCTGATCGAAGAGAACTACCTGATCATCGCCGGCGTCCAGGTCTTCACGCAAAACTACTACGACCCCGCGGGCATGCATTCGCATTACGCCCAGGATAAGCAGGACGGAACGTTCGAAATCAAGAATCTGCGCCCGGGCAAGTACGCCCTCTCGGCGCACGGCCGCAACGGCGAATCGGCGGTCGTCTACGGCATCGACGTTGCCGCGGGCAAGGCCACCGACCTGCCCGAACTGAAACTCCCCACGCCCAAGAAGGCGTTCGGCGACATCAAAGGCAAGATCCTGCTCCCCACCGGAGCGCCCGCTCAAGGAGCCACCGTCAATCTGGAAACCGTCAGCGCCTTCGGCAGCAGTTCCAGCGGGATCAACACCAATCAAAAAGGCGAGTTCGACTTCAACATGTCCTATTACAACATGGGCTACCTGCCCAACCGCATCCGCGTCGCGCTCGCCGGGTACCATCCGGTAACGCTCGATCTCACTGTGCCGGACTTGAAGGTGGACGAGATCGTCGTCAACCTGCGCAAGCGCGACTACGGCAAGCTCCGTGTGAAGACCGTCGATGAGGCCGGCAAACCGATGGCCGGCGTGCAGGTCTGGCCCACCGCGCCCAACGCGAATTTCAATCCCTTCGGCCGGCAGGGCGGCAACCGCATGCAGCGCACCAACGCGGCGGGAGAAGTCCACTTCAAGGGCCTGGCCGATGGCCCGCGCAAACTCCAGATCGAACTCAACGGCTACTTCACCGACCCTGACGCCACCGCCACGGTCGTGGCCGGCGAAGACGAGTCGCTCTTCACTGCGACGCTGCACACCGGCTTGAAGATCAGCGGGCAACTGGAACTTCCCGCCGGAGTGACCGTGGTCAACGCCAACGTCGTGCTTAACGACCACGCCGGGCGCAGCATGGTCGCCTGCGTCGGCGCCGATGGTAAATTTACGTATTCAGGCCTGCCGCCGGGCATTTACACCGTGGCTGTCGACGTGCCGGGCTGCGGCCCGACGCAACCGGCCACGCGCCTGACCCTGACCAAGGATCAGAAAGAGCCCGCAAACGTGAAGCTCCAGTTCGTGCGCAACGCGGGCATCGTCCTCAACGTCGGCCCCGCGCAGGCCGGCCGAACGGCGCATCTTTATCGCGAATCGTTCTTCAAGAACGGCCGCGTTGAGGACCTCTGGATGCAAAACCTGCCCAACGACACCGTCGATGGCGCGGGCCGCATCGAGTTCATTGCCCCGGAGGACTCGTACCGCGTGCTCGTCTCCGACATGGAGAACTATTACGATCCGGAATACGGCCAGCGCAACAACGTCACGATCATGCGCAGCATCGCCAGCGTCGCCTCACAGCCGCTGGACAACGCCGCCCAGATCGCCAAGCTCGAGGCGAAGGCCATTACGATCGCCCCGTCGACCGGCTCGGTCGCCGTCTCGCTGGTGCCGCAATTCCCGCCCGATGTGCCACGGGACAAACTGGTCCAGCCGGTGAGCTTCGTGCTCGTGAGCTCCGACATCCTGGCCACGTTTTATTACAACATGCAGGCCCGCCAGCAGCAGCCCACGCTCGAACCCGTGGTGATCGGCACACCGCCCAAGGAACTGCAGAACAACCACCTCGATCTCTTCAACATCGACCACCTGCCGCCGGGCGACTACAAGCTCTACCAGCTCGGCACCAACTCGATCACCGGAACCAACAGCCTGATCGGTGGCAAGCCGCTGAAGGAGTTCTCCGTGAAGAACGGCGAGAAGCTCGAACTCGGCGAACTCAAGTTCAACATCCCCACGCCCACCAAGGAAGAACTCGAACAGACCCAGCAGCAGTTCTATTCCTTCGACGGCAGCGAAGAAGACCAGGACAAGGTCGAAGTCTTCAAGCCCTGAATGACGGCCACGATTCTGTAAAATCGAGCGACCAACCCGCGAGGGGTGGCCCGGCCCCTCGGGCCGGATCGCTTGCGACAAGAAGCTCCAGGACAATCGTTGTCATTCAGGAGCAATATTCGCGGGACTGAGCACGTTCAAAAAAACTCCCCGCTTCCGCGGGGAGTTCTCCGATCTTCGACATTCGACATTCACTTCTCGACATTCCCTCACTTCCCCGGAGGCTTGCCGTCAAAGCTCAACAGCGCGGCTTCGGCGGTGTTGAACTCGACTTGGAACTTCGCGCCGTCGCCGAGCTTCTTGCCGGCGCGTTCGTCGATGGCGTCTTTCACGGCGCCGGAGAATTCCACGTCGACGTTGAGCTTGCCGGCGCCCAGGCCTTCGGTCTTCGTGTCGCCCAGTGACGTCGACGTCACCGTCGCGTTCTGAACGATGAAGACAAACGTCCGGCCGTTCTTCGTGAAGTACGTCGTTTCGCAGTTCACCGGCCGCTTGCCGTTGGCGGTGACTTTCACCCAGGGCTTCACGCCGGCATCGGTGATCGCCTTGGTGAAGACCGCGCGCTGCGCGTCGTCGGTGGTCTTCTCTTCGCGGTAGAGCAGGTAGCGCTGAGGAGAAAGGTTCAGGTACACCGCCGAGCCCGTGCCCACCTTCTTGACGTTGTTCACCTTGATCTTCGGCTCGGCGATGGCGAAGCCGTCCTGCAGCTTGGGGCTGAGCGTCGCCAGGAGCTTCTTGATGCCAGCGTTGAAGCCGGAATCCTGATCGGTCTCGACCCACAGTGAGCCGGCGAAGAAATCCTTCTTGGTTTCCGAGCCGTCGTGCGCCACGCCGAACATGTCATCCAGCGCGCCCTTGGCGCGGCCCTTGCCGTGCTGATCGAAGATGCCGCAGGCGAAATCGGCGATCACCGTGCCGCCACCTTCGCAGAATTCGCGGATGTGCTTGGCTTCGATGTCCGACAGCGCGTAGTTGGCCGGCAGGATCAGGACTTTGTAATCCTTGGGCACGCCGGTGAGCACCACCTGATCGTAGCTGATCCAATTGTACTGCAGTCCGGAATCCGTCAGGATCTCCTCCCAGGCCTTGCGCACCAGATGCCACGTGCCGTGCGCGTCGTCGCTGCCGCGGTTGGGCCAGGTCTTGCCATGCGCTTCAATGTCCAGACACCACGACACCTGGATCGACGCCTGCGAGTAGTAGATCGCGATGCCGTCGTGGACCCATTTGCTGCCGACCACTTTCGGCCCCTGGACGGTGCAGAGTTCCTTGTTCGGGCCCTTCCAGTCTTCCAGCCACTTGCGCGGCGTCTTGCCGTCGAACCAGCCTTCGACCCAGCCGATCATGCCGCGGTTGCCGTGCGCCAGGCACCACCATTCCTGCCAAAAATCATTGACCGTGCCGAGCTTGTCGTTGTGGAAATGCGTCGTCACCTGCGGGATGTTGGGATTGAACGAGCGAATGATCGACTGCGCGGTTCCCAGGTACGCTTCGATGAACTGAATCTTTCTGCAGAGCTTGGCGTAGTCGTAACCGCCGAAGGTGTTCGGCGACTGTCCGCCCACGAAGCCGCACGGCGTGTCCGGATCGGCGGCGTTGGAGCATTCCACCAGTTCGCCCAGGAAGTTGGCCCAGACCGAATCGTTGTAGGTCATGCGATCCAGCAGCGGGGAAAAATCCAGATCCTTGAGCGCCTTGCCGTACTGGCTGGCGAAGGAATCGGCGGTGACGTACTGCGCCTTCGGCGGATTCTTGCCGTAGTAGCTTTCCAGCCACTTTTCGTAGGCCTTGTCGTCGTCGTTGACGCGCCAGGCCAGCGGCTTCACGAACGAGCCGGTGGAGATTTCGTCGTCCAGCGAATACGCGGCGCGGACGGGACTCTTCTTCAGATTGTTGACGCCGTCGGTGACGATCTTCTTGAGTTTGGTCATCATCGCTTCATTCAGCGGCGCCGGGCCGTTGGAACCGGTGCGAATGACACGCGGATCGCGCATGTATTTTTTGAAATCGCCGGTGCCCAGATGGAGCCAGCCCTTGGAGGCGGTGTGATCGTTGTAGAATTTCAAATTCCACTTTTCCAGCCACGGCAGAGGACCGGGATCGCCGTGATCGGTGAAGCCGCCGTTGAAGCCGTAATCCTTGCAGAACTGGCCGCCTTCGTCGCCGGTGCCAATGCCCCACTGGTAACGCCAGGGCATGTAAATCCAGGTATCCCAGCGCGCGGTCCAGCCGGCGGGATCCTGCTTGACGGGTTTGAATTCCGGTGCGTTTTTCACATAGAGGTAGTACAGGTCATCCTCTTCCGCCCGCGCCGAGACGGCCGCCAGAGCCGCCGCCAGCAACAGCACCATGCCGATTTGAAACGTCTTCATTATCGCTCCTGTTGGCCCCATTTGAAGCCGGCGCACCGGCTCCAACTCCCACACCCATCGTGCAAACGTGGATTTTCACCTCGTTGTTGTACTGTACATAGAACAGAACATGCGGACTGTTTACGATACACCAGTATTTCCGCAGCAATGCGTGCAAAATCGCGTGAAAATGGCCTTAACAGAAATTCGAGCACGGTGTACTAAATACAGAACAAATGTTTGATTTTGAAGCATCGCTTTTCTCTGGTTTGTGGAGATCTCCCTTGCGTAATCTTGGATTTTCGGCGCTCGCCTTCGCCCTGGCGTTTTCCGTGTGTACCACAGCTTTCTGCGCAGACGAGGCCGGCGCCAACGGCGTCAAGGTGGTCAGCGAGAAGAACCCCGATCTCTCCAACATTGAGAACGTGCTCAAAACCATTCTCAAGCCGGAGATGAAGGACCAGGAAAAGGCGGAAGCGATTTACTTTTACCTGATCCGGCACTCCTACCATCACATGCCGCCGGAAGAGCCCATGGCCGACACGTTGAAGTCGCGCAAGTACAACAACGAAAACGCGAAGGTCATGGACGCCACCAAACTGCTCAACGTTTACGGCTACGCCATCTGCGGTTCGATCTCGTGGATTGAAGATTACTTTTTCAACGCGGCCGGCATGACCGGACGCATCGGCGGCGTCGACGGCCACACCGTCTGCGAAGCCAAGTACGACGGCAAATGGCATCACTTCGACGTCGACATGATGGGCTTCTGCCGCCGCAAGGAAGACGGCACCGTCCCCTCGGTCGATGAAATCAACGCGAACAAGAATCTGCTCCTGGAAAAGCACGAGAAGCAGCCGGAAGGTTACTTCAAGTACGATTCCCCGAATGGCGAATGGGGCTGCCTCAACGGCGGCATCCACGACCTGATGTACGGCCGCAAAGTCAGCGCGCATTCCATGAACCTCTCGTTGCGCGAAGGCGAGACGCTCGCGCGCTACTTCAAGCGGCAGTGGGCGCCGAAGTTCCACTTCGCCGTGCCGGCCAACGCCGACAGCGACTCATACAAGACGCTGGTCAATCAGCACAAGCAGGGCCCCGAACGCCCCGAGACCTGGTACATTTTCAAAGACGGCGGCATGGCGCGGTACGGCAATTTCGAAATGACGTATGAACCGCCGCTGAACAAAAAGTCGAGCCTCGACGGCCTCTTCCAGAAAACCAACGTGGCCTACAACCCCGCCGCTCCGTTCTTCCGTCCCGAAGACGCGGCCGCTCCGGCGGAGGTCGTCTACCATTACTACAGCCCCTACGGCTGCGTGGGCTGCCCCAACGCCCTCAACGATCCCAAGGACGACAACGACGGCGCGAAGTTCGAAGGCGAATTCGCCAACGATAAGGGCACCGTTTCGCTCTCGCTGGACCTCGGCAAGTCGTGGTCGGTCGTCCACGACAAGGGCGGCAAGTTCTCGCTCGATCTCACGCCTCAGTTGCAGTCGCAGTACGATTGGATGATCAAGCTGAGCTTCCAGGGCGCGGGCTCTGGAGTTTCCGCGTTCAAGAGCGTGGTGCGCGGCACGGTTTCGCCGGCATCGCTGCCGTACGTCGATGGTCCGACGAAGATGACCTTCACCCGCAGCGATACGGATTGCCTGCTCTACGCACCGGACATCACCATCAGCAAGGAGGAACTCGACCGCACCGCGTACAAGACTGAACGCGTGGCCGCGTTCGCAGAGAACATCAGCCAACACTACACGTTCCAAGGCAACGAAGGCGCGGTGATCTTCAAGGTCGACGCGCCCGGCGACATCGTCCGCGTGCAAACCGGCGCGAAGTTCGGCTGCCGATCCAAGAGCACGCGCAACGGCGTCGCGTTCTCCATCGACGACGGCAAGACGTGGGTCACCGCCTGCGAACAGGGCGTCGTCTCCGCCGGCGAAGAAGGCGAGAAGTACCAGGAAGAACATTGGATGCAGTGCGTCGACGGCATCCTGGATTTCGAGCAGAAGAAGGCCTACAGCCCCGGCTGCACGCCGTCGAAGACCGCCATCCGTTCCAGCCCGTTTGAAGCCCAGCCGACGCGCTCGGTGCTGGTCAAGTTCTACACCAAGGGCGGCAACGGTGCGCTCAATCACCTCTTCGGCATCTACGTTCACTACAAGAAGGCCGGCGCGCTGCCGCTGACCATCACGCACAAATGGACCGGCGGCGAACACGTCGAGAAGATCGACGCTGCCGAGAAGTCCAAGGAGTACACCGTGAAGGGCGGCGCGATGGAGACCAACGAAGCAGTCATCATCTCCGCCGGCGGAAAGTAGTCCATGAGCCGTGGACATCGATGGGTAGGGCTGGCCGTCCTCTGTCTGGCGGCCATGAATTCCTGGGCCGAAGACACGAATGAATCGATGACGCCTCCTGGTTTTGACATCCCCATTGCAGAAGTGACCAACGCCGTGCTGCTGGATGGCGCGGGTCACGACGCCGTCTGGTCGCGCGCGCGCACTCTGCCGCCATTGATGTTGAGCGCCGGAAAGCCGGAGCGTGCCGATCGCACGTCCACGGTGCGGGCCGTGCGTGCGGGAAGCTGGTTGCTGCTGGCTCTCGACGCCAACGAACCCGACGGCATCGTCGCGCAGGAGTCGCTTCACGGCGCGGACCTCTGGTTCGACGATTCGTTCGGCATCCAACTGAAGGGTTCGCAGTCCGTCGAGATCCTGGTCAACCCGCTGGGTTCGCTCTGGTGTAATGTGAACGGCACGACCGATGCCGCGCCGATCCTGCGTTCGGCGATCCTCTCCTCGGCGCGCATCACGAAAGGTCATTGGCGCGCGGAAGTCGCCGTGGACTTGCGCGAGTTGGAAAAAGACGGCCAGTTTCCCGCCAACACCACGCTGCGGATTTACCGCCAGCGCCAGCAGCGCGGCCTGACGCCGTTTGAAGAGACCAGCGTTCCTCCGAGCAACCAGTCGTTGCTCGTACCGCTTCCGACAGCCGAACTCGCGAAGACCGTGCGCGTCACCGCGGCGCTGCCCGAACACTTTTTCGGCGCAGCGGTCATCGACGCCGGGCGGTGCAACGCGGCTCCGGCCGATGCCGCCGCGTGGTCGATGCTCCCGGCCACGCTGCTGCGCGAGGACAGCGGCAACACGCCGCTGGATCCCGAATTCCAAACCACCGAAGTCCGCGCCGCGCTGACCCGCGACGCGCTGCTGCTGCGCATCGTCTGCCACGAAGACCATCCGGAGCTGCTCAAGGATGGCGACGGCGGCGTCTGGAATCAGGACAACCTCGAAGTCTTCGTGGGTCCGGAGCGCTTCGGCTACCTGCAGGTCGCGTTCAATCCATTTGAAAAAGTGGAAACGTCGCGCGGCAAGACCGGCGGCAAGAATGTGAAACCGATTCCGATCCCACCCGGCGTCAGCGCGAAAGTCGTGCGCGGCGCGGATGCGTGGACCGTCGATCTCACGATTCCCCTGAACAGCGTTTACGCCACGCTCGCGCTGCCGTCGCCGCGCTCGCCGGAAGTATACCCGTGGTGGATTCAGATCTCGCGCACGCGCACGCCGCGCGAGACTCTGAGCCAGGCCGAACAGATTTCGTTGCTCTCCGTGACGCGCAGCGCCACCGGGCATTGCCCGCTGCGCTTCGCGACGCTGCGGATCGTCGACGCGTCGGCTCAGCCGATTGCGTCTCCGGTGCTCGAACGGCCCGAGTTGCCCGCAGCGGTGTTGAGCGCCGAGCGGCGGAAGGAACTCAAGTCCACGAAGATGCTGGAGTCGTGGATCACCGCGCGGAAGACTAAATTCAATCAGCAGTATGAAGAGACGTTTGCGAAGATCGACAACGCCGATGCGTGGACGGCCTTCGCCGCGAAGATCCGTGCCGACTTGATGCGCGCGATGTTCCCGGAATCCGGCGGCAAACTTCCCGAACGCACGCCGCTGGACGCGCGGACGGTCTTCACCAAGACGGCCGACGGTTTCCAGATCCAGGGCATCCTCTTCCAATCCCGCCCCGGCCTGCTGGTGCCCGCGACACTTTATCTGCCGCTCGAAGCTGCGAAGGACGGAGCGCAGCGCCCGGCGCTGATCATCATTCCCGCGCACCACACGCCGCGCAACAATTCGGATCTTCAAGTCCTCGGCGCGAACTTCGCGCGGGCCGGCGGCGTGGTGCTGGCCATTGAATCCCTCGGTACCGGCGAACGCTCGACCATCGCGGCGTGGGAACATCAATCGTATCAGCGCAACGAAATCGGCACGCAACTGCTGCTGGCTGGAACCGAACTGGCCGGCTGGACGGCATGGGATGTTTCGCGCGCGGTCGACTGCCTGCTGCAGCGCGGCGACATCGACGCCAAGCGCGTGGGCATCGTGGGCGGCGTGGCCGGCGGCGGCGACCTGAGCGCGCTGGCTGCGGTGGTTGACGACCGGATTTCGCTCTCCGTGCCTTTCAACTTCGTGATGCCACGCCCGTTCGGCGGCTACTGGGATCCCTGCCGCACGTACATGGGTGCGAACAGCGGCGGGTACACGCCGTGGATGGTCAACGCGCTGATCGCGCCGCGCCGACTGATCGTCGCGCAGGAATTCGACTGGAAACCCGAGTTGCAGTCCGCCTTCGAGCGTTTCCAGAAGGTGTACGCGTGGCTGGGCGCGGAGAAGAACCTCGCGATGCTGCACGGCGGCGTCAACACGCACGCCACCCATTTCAACACGATGCACCGGCTGCCGATGTACCGCATCATCAACGAATGGTGGGGCATGAAGCTCCCCGAGAAGGACGCCGACGAGTACCGCAAGACCGTGCCGGTGCCGTCACTGGAATGCACGACCACGCCCGACGGCGTCGCGTACCGTGATGAGTTGGACGCCGCCAAGAAGTTGCGCGAGCCGCTGCAGATCGCTACCGAGATGATGCGCGCCCACCTGGCGAAAGCGCGCGGTCCCCACGATAGTTCAGTGGTGGGCGAGCCGATCGATCGGCTGCTCAGCACGTCCAAACCGGGCGCTTTCGATTCTAAATCCGTCGTGGTCACGCCGCAAAAACCGTGGCGCGGTGCTAGCGTGGACGGAATCTGGATCCCCATTGAGGACGGACAGCTCGGACTGGCGCTGTGGCTGCTCAAACCCGCTGCAGCAAAGACGCCAACGCCGCTGGTGCTCTGTGTTGCTCAGGCGGGCAAGGCTCGCTTCCTTGCCGCGCGCGCGGGAGAAGTTCAGTCGCTCCTGAATGCCGGCGTCGCCGTGGCACTGCTCGATGTTCGCGGCTGCGGCGAGACCGCGGCCAATCCGAATCAATTGCCCGAAGGCGCGACCGCGTCGCTGGCGACCGAACTGTGGATGCAGAACGACAGTCTGCCCGTGCGCCAGCTCCAGGATGTGCGCACCGCGCTGCGCTTCCTCGCCACGCGTGATGGTATCGACGCGTCACATCTCGCGCTGTGGGGCGAGGCGCTCAACGAGCCCGACGGTAGCAGCGACGAGCCTGTGCTCTTCGACGAAACCGGCTTCCGCCAGACCGGCCCTTCGCCACGACAATATGTCGAGCCGGCCGGCGGCTGGCTGGCGCTAATGGCCGCGCAATACCCCGTCGAGCTGGACGGGAAGTCGATTCCGATCAAGGCTGTGCTCGCGCGGGGCACGGTCGCATCCTTCGCCTCGATCCTCGACCGGCGCTACCATTATCTTCCCGTCGACGCGGCAATTCCGGGGCTGCTGAGTGTTGCAGACGTGAGCGACGTGGTTTCGTCGCTGCAAGACAAGACCAACGTGCTCGCCGAAGACCTGCGCGACTGCAGCAACCGCTCGCTCAGCGTTGAGCGCGTGAAAGACGCATGGAATGGATATGCGCCGCGCGACTACTCGAGCTTCCCGACGCCGCGCGCGACGGAACGTCTAATTCAGGCGCTCAAACGTTAGCGCAAACCGCGCATTCCGGATTGCGGCGCAGCTTGATCTTGCGGAACGACATCGAGGCGAGATCGCACATCAGCAGTTCGCCCGCCAACGTCTGGCCCACGCCGGAGAGCTGCTTGATCGCCTCCACCGCGCCCATCGCGCCGACCATGCCGGCGACCGCGCCAAAGACGGGAAACTGCCGCCGCCACGCCTCGGGCTGCGACGGATGCCGGCAGGCCAGGCACGGCGTCACGCCGGGAATGATCGTGGTGATCTGCGCTTCGAAATCGAACATGGCACATTCGATCAGCGGCTTTTTCTGCGCCACCGCCGCGCCGTTGAGCGCGAACCGTTCCTGAAACATCGGCGCGCAATCGACAATCAGATCCACGCGGCTGACCAGGTCGCGGGCGTTGGCGTCCGACGCGTTTTCGCCGACCGTCTCGATCTTCACGCGGGGATTCAGATCATGCAGACGGCGCTCGGCGGATTCCAGCCGCGGCTTGCCGACCCAGTCGTCGGTCATCAGGATCTGGCGGTTGAGGTCGCTGGGCTTGACGTTGCCTTCGTGCGCGAGCACCAGCCGCCCGATGCCGGCGGCCGCGAGATAATAGGCCACCGCGCTGCCCACACCACCGCAGCGCGTGATCAGCACCGATGCGCCTTTCAGCGCTTCCTGTCCGCGTTCGCCAAATTGCGGCGACCACATCTGCCACTCGTAGACTGCGCGTTCCTGATCGGTCAACTTCGATTCGTTCATCGCTTCAAATTATCCGCCGGAGATGGGAGAGAAGATACTGATCTCATCGCCACCCGCAACCTGCGTTGACCCGGTTTTGTCGATTTCCTCGTCGCCGACACTGATCAGCAGGTATTCGCGGATCAAACCGTTGGCGTCCAACAGCGCGCTCTTCAGGGGTTCGCCATGCAGTTCAGCCAGGCGGCGGACGACATCGGAAATGCGGTTGGCGCCGTTGAGCGTTACCGTCTCGCGGCCGACGCCGGAGACTTTCCGCAACGTGCCAAAGTAACTGATCGCCACACTGCCGCTTGTTTTCAAATCGGAATCCATCGCCGCTACTCTCCGAGTTTGCCATTGCGAATGGTGAAACAGCGGTCGCCCAGCGCCTTGGCTTCGGCCTGGCTGTGGGTCACATGCAGCGTCGTCACGCCGGTCGATTTCTGGACGGTGCGCAGCAGTTCGTACATCTCGACGCGCATCTCTTCGTCGGTGGCGCTAAGCGGTTCGTCGAGGCAGAGCACTTCCGGATAAAACGAGAGCGCACGGCCCAGCGCCACGCGTTGCGCTTCGCCGCCGCTCAGGCCCTGCGGCAGGCGGCCGAGCAAATGGGTGATGCGCAGCAGCGGCGCGAGCTCATCGATGCGCTTGTTGATCGCGGCGGATTTCCAACTGCGGATCGTCAGCGGAAACGACAACTGCTCGCGCACGGTCATGGTCGAAAAGAGCGCGCCGTCCTGAGGCACCAGCCCGATATTGCGCTCCGCCGGTTTCAATTTGGAAACATCGCGGTTCATGATCGAGACGCTGCCGGAATCCATCTTCTTGATCCCGCAGAGGACTTCGAGGATCGACGTTTTACCGCTGCCCGTCGATCCCATCAGCACCGCGTAGGCGCCGGTTTCGATGGTGAAGTTCACCTTCTCGATGCTGAAGGCGCCATTGCGGATGGTCAGATCTTTGACCTGGATCATGCCGACGCCGCCTTCCAGAATCCGGTCAGGCCGAAGCTGCGCATCGCGATCAGTACGGCGACGGAGGTGGCGATCATCAGGAGCGAGACGGCGACGGCGGCGTCGATGTTGCCGACGCTGAATTCCAGGTAAACAGTCGTCGAGAGCACTTCCGTGCGGCCACGCGTCGCGCCGGAGAAAATCAGGATCGGTCCGAACTCACCCAGCGCGCGCGCCCACGCCAGCGTGGCGGCGGTGATGATGCCCTTGCGCGCCTGCGGCAGGACGACGTGGAAGAAGGCCTGGCTGCGCGTGCAACCCAGTGTCATCGCGACCTGTTCCTGGCGGACGGCGATCTGGTCGAAGGTCACGCGCATCGTCCGCACCGCGAACGCCGCGGCGACCATGAACTGCGCCAGGATCACGCTGGGCACCGCGAAGGTGATGGGGATGAACTCTTCAAGCTTCCGGAAGGCCGGCGTCTGAAAGAGAATCAGCAAACTCAAGCCGACCACCAGCGGCGGCAGCACGATCGGAATATCCAGCAGCGCATCGACCAGGCTGCTGAACGGAAATTTGTGGCGCGAGAGCAGATAGCCCAGCGGCACCGCGACCCAGACCGATAGCAGCGTGGTGAACGTACAGGAGACCAGGCTGAGCTTGATCGAGTAGGCGATCTCGGGACTCTTCAGCGCGTCGAAGATGTGCGGGATGCTGGTGTACTTCAGATCCGCGACCAGCATCGCCACGATCATGAAGATGTAGAATCCGCCGATCAGGATCATCCCGGTATAGAAGGGAGCGTCCGAGGCCACACGCGTGTGGGCTGGCGACGCCTGCGTCGCGGGGGGCTGCGCTTTCTCGATACTGCTCACTTCGGATTGTAGACCCATTGAAATCCGTTTTCGCGAAAGCGTGCCTGGGATTCGCTGGAGCGGATCGCATCCAGCAGCCTTTCGGTCAAATGCCGGTACTTGGATTCCTTGCTCACCGCCACCGGTTGCTGCGCGAAATGCTGCGGCAGATCGACGGGGATGACATCGAAGCGGTCTTTGATGAACATCGCGTTGCTCTTGTACACGATCACCGCGTCCAGCGCAGGCATCGCGGCGATCAGCATGTCGCCAGTGGTCAGACGGGTGGCGATGTTCTTTTCGATCTTCTCGCACAGGTTGGTGCGGTCGAGGACATCCTTGGTCAGCCAGCCCAGCGCGCACTGCCGTTCTTCGCCGACACCCAGCTTGATGCCCGGTTTCATCAGGTCCTTGAGTTCCTTGATGCCCTTCGGATTGCCCTTCTGAACCACGATCACCATTTCATTGGACGAGATCACGTCGGCCTTGTCGAAGAGATCCTGGACCTGGTTCATAAAGGAGGTGTCACAGGCAAAGTACATGTCCGGCCGCGCGCCAACTTTCATTTGTCCCACGAGAATGCCGCAGCCGTTGTAAACCGTTTTGATGGGCGGCAGACCTTCGCGCGCGGCAAACTGTTTCAACGTCTCGGTCATCGCCGGGCGCAGCATGGCGCCGAGAAACACCGAGAGCTCCGGGCTTTCAGCCCACTGATCGCCATCGTCCACGCGGTAACCGGCGGCCTTGAATTGCGGCAGCCCTCGATCTCGCGCGGTCAGGTAGCGCGCAAAGTGGAGCGCGCGCGTCGCATCGCTGGAGGTGCTCAGCACGCCAATCGAGACCTGTTGGTCGAAGGAATTGAGCTGCGTGTCGCTGATGGCTTCCAGTTCCGGATAGCGCGTCGCGGACGAATCCCAGATGATGCCCGCATCGACAGCGCCCAGCTTGATGCTGTTGCCGACTTCCGGTTCCTTGCCCAGTTCGCTGAATTTCGAATCGGTGTTCTTGCGTCGCGTGTTGTATTCCTCGGTCTTGCCGCTGCGCTCGAAGGCTTCTTTCGTCAGCCGTCCAATGGCCGCCGCCGGACTGGCCACGCCGACGCTGACATCCGTCCGCAGCAGGTCGTTGAGATCCTTGATATTTTTGGGATTGCCCTTCTTCACCGCGATCACCGGACGCGTGTGCGCCACGGCCAGCACTTCCTTGACCAGACCTTCACCCCGGGCGCGGTTGATATAGAGCTCTTCGGCCGGCAGAAACAGATCGCCGGTGTGCGTGATCTTGATGGAGCTGAGCAGGTTGTCGGAGGCATCGTACTGAGCCTGGATCTCGACGCCGTACTGTTCGCGGTAGGATTTGGCGACGGCTTCAAAGGCCGGCTTCAAGCTTGCGCCGACGAGGACGATCAGCGGCTTTTTTCCCGGCGTGGCCGAATTTCCGCCCGAGAGCAGCGTCAGCATCGCCACCAGCAGGCCGGCGACAATCAGCGAGACTCCGAAGATCATCGCCAGCGGATGGGCACCGCCCCGCGCGGGTCTGCGTAGAACTAATCCGCCGATCAAGGTCATGCCGAGCCCTTTCGAGTGGCAAGAATCAACGCGACCAGGCCCACGGCAATCAGCGCCGCCGCCAGCGTCAGTCCAGAGAGCGAGCGCGGAGCTTCAACCGTCTGCGGAGCGATGGCGGTATCGGCTGCAGTAGAGACGGGAACTGGCGCCGGGGTAGGCGCGACCGCCGGCGGAGTCGTTGCAGCCAGCGGCGCCGGAATCACGGGCGCGGGAGTCGTCGCCGGTGCAGCCGGCGTTACGGGCAGGGGCGACAAGGGAGGCGCCGCACCGAGGTCCACGGGAAACTCCGGCGGCTTCCAATGCGAATCCATTGGCAGATCCAGGAGCAGATCGATGCCGATTTTCTGTTCCTTGATCGAACAGACGCAGGGCCCGGCCAGGAAACCGGCGACCGATTCGACCCCTTCTTCCGTGAGTTCCTTGGCGGCCAGGGGTCCCAGCGCCCGACCGCGTCCGAAGACCATCATCGCGCAGGGTTCGTCCTGCTTGAACGGTTCGGCCATCATTCCGGAGAAGAGCGTGTCGTCGGTCGCTTCCTTGCGCGAAACACGGATCACCGAGAGCCGCACATCTTCCGCGGGCGCCGCTGCCTTGGCTTCGGGCGCCGCCGGATCGCGGGGTTCATCCTTGACCATTTCGGAGTTGGCTCGAATTTCAGCCGTGAAGCGCGCCGAGAGTTCCTTGGCGTTCTTTTCCAGCAGGGCCATGGTGGTATCGTCGGTCGCCTTCTTGCCGCCATCGAAGAGCAGCCAGACGCCGGCGTCGCCGCGCTTCAGGTTCTCCGCCAATTTCTTGCGCACGGGGGAATTCAACACCTTCTCAATGTTGGCCTTGTTCCACGCGCCTGACCAGAGCGCGCCTCTCTCCGGCGCTTCCCGATGGGACGGCGACAGCACGGCCATCTGGGGCAGCGTCTGCGTCTTGATCGAATCCCACACGGCTTTGTATTCCTGTGGCACGTCGGTGTCGACGTCGCAGTTGTCGACCATGGCGTTGGCGTGGGAATCGGAAATGAGCTTCGAAAGGGCCTCGTCGTCAGCCGCGGGTTTGCCGTGCCGGAACAGCACGACCACATAGGGTTCCGGCTGCCAATTTTCCGCGGCGTACTTGTAGACGGGTTCTGAGCAGGCACGCGCGTCCGGTCCGGTCAACAGCGCAAAACCGACGCTTAACACCAGCAGCGCCCAAGCTTTGCACTCGATCCATCGAAACGTGCTTTTCATGCCGTTACCTCGCCCGCCCCGTCCGCTGTTGTTCTTTTTACAGTACACCCTTGGGATGCGATTTCACGATGTTTCTAGCTAAATTGTAGCCCGAAAGCGGTCTATTTCATCTCCGTAGCGTCGGCGGATTTCAGGTCTAATTTCAGCATATAGATGTTGCAATTCGTATCCACGCCCCAAACCCGTTTGCGCTTCGGGTCGAAGGCAACGCCACTGGAATGCCCCATCGGAACTTGAGGACTTTTCTTGTCGCCAGCGGTCGGGTAGTTGATCTTCAGCGCGACCCAGCGATTGGACGCGCAATCGTAAGCCGGCGTCCGGTGTACCCCATCGGCGGAGGCATCCGGCAACAATGTCCCCATCAGGACCACGTCGTTCTCCGCATCATAGCAGGCCCGGTCGACGCCGAAACCTCCGGCAGCCGGCACCGCCGCCATGTTCGTGGGCGTGAGCGCTGAGACGGCCAGCGTCTTCAGATCCAGGGCGAAGACCTGGCCGTTATATTTCTGGCCATATCCGGACGCGATCATCAGCAGGCGATCGCGCTTGCTGTCGTAGACCGAAACAGAGCTATCAACGCTCGCGCCGGGAGCTTTGCCGGTCACTTTAAGTTCCGCCCACAGATTCTGCGCCGCCGTGTAGCGGAAGAAGCGGCTCTCCTTGGTCCAGCAGACCGAACCGCCAGTGGCGAACGCGCAGTTCAGATCAAAGAAGCAGCCGCCGTAATTCATCCCCGCCGGCTTGACCGAACGCCCGGTCCAGTCCGCGGCCACGGGATCGTACTCGTAGCAATGCCTGGTGTGTCCGGTGAAGAGCAGTTTTTTGGCGGTCGGATCGTAGAGGTAACTCAAATACGTGTGCCCGGTCACCCACGGACGCCGGTTGAGATTGTAGCCGTCGGGATAGCTGGTGTTGGAATAGGTTTGCCCCAGCGGGAACTCGATCGGAAACGGCAATTCCCAGCGGTTGGTGCTGAAATGGTACTGCAGCACATCCGACCCGCCGTGAGCCACATGCCCGCCGCTGAAAAACAGCAGCATGTCGTGATCCGTGTCGATCGTGACCGAACCCCAGTCGCGGTTCTGCTTGGGAAGTTTCGGCGGCTTGGCCAGCACCCAGGTGTTGACCGGCAACTCTTTTTGCTTCTCATCCGTGGCCGCCGCGTTCGGCGCATCGCCCTGCATGAAGGACTCCGGCAAATACGGGTCCTTGCGGTAAACACGCGAGCCCGACGGTTCGCCCGGGCCGCTGCCGGACCACGCATCGGTGGCCGGATCATAGGTCCACTCGCCGTCCTTCACTTCTTTGTAATGAGCGCCCACGTAGTCAGTGGTGGACGTGTAGTCGTAGCCGCCGGTGAGCGTCACCTTGCCGCCGGCGGCCTTGAGCAGCGCGTTGCCGCGCGGCGAGGGGGCCGTTGCGGGGTGGCGCTGCATCCACTTTTTCGCGGCCGGATCAAAAGTCCACGTGTCGTTCATGAGGTAATCGAAGTGATCGCCACCAAAGAGGACAACGAGTTTGCTCTTCTCGTCAAAGACCATCGCCGTCAGCGCGCGCACGGGAGGTTCCGCATCGAACGCCTCGGATGCGCGCTCCAGATTGACCTGGGCTTCCCGCAATTCCTTGAGCAGATCGGCCGTCACGCCGGTGGTCAGCGTGCCGCTCAGCGTTTTGAGTTTGCCGGCCACAGTCTGCAGCGTCGCCAGGCCGGACTTGGCTTGCGCAGCCTCGTACGCGTCCAGTTTCAGCGCGCCCAGTTCCGTCGACAGCGTCTCCACGTCTTTGAGAACGCCTTCAAGTGCCGGAACGACGTCGGCCTTGAGCGACTTCTGCGCGTCGTCGGCGACGCGGCCTTCAAAGTAGATGTAGCGGGCGCGGGCGATGCCGTCTTTCAAATGGTTGCGCAGTGCCCACGTTTTCTCGTACTGTTTCTGCAGCGGATTTTTGGCGCGAAGTTCGTCGGTTAGAGGTTTCCAGTTGCCAGACACTTTGATGCGCGTACGCGAGGCACCGTCGTCGGCCTCCTGCTCGCATCCGCCAAACGCGAGGCCCGAGCCGTCCGCCGCCGTACATTCCAGCCCCCACAAGATCGGCTTTTTGAGATCCTCGACCGCCGGCACTGAACGCCGCTCCACCGGCGGGGCATCCGCTGCCAGAGCCATTGGCATGAATCCACATCCCATCACAAAGGTCGCCGCCGCGAACTTGATACAGATCTTGGTCACGCCAAACTCTCCCATGGCAGTACCGATCATGAAACAACTGTTCTATTTACAGTACACTCCATGTCGGAGGATTTCACTCTGAATCTTTTAAAAAGGAGGGATCGTGACCGTCGAACACATCCAAGATGGGACGATTGAAGCGCGCTGCATCACTTCTGCTTCAGTTGCTGAAGCTTACTGCCCGACCGCCAGCCGGTCCGCGAGGATCGGCTCCAGTTCCGGCGTCGCGCGGATTTTTTCCTGCGTCTTGGCGATGTCGTAGGGCACGCGGAAGAAGCGGAAGCCGTCGGGTTCCAGCAGCACGTAGCACGCTCGCGGGTCCTTGTCGCGCGGCTGGCCGACGGAACCGACGTTCACCGAGACGCGGTCTTTGAAGGTGAACTTGCGGCCGGGCTCGGCCTTTATGTAATTGGTCTCTGTCCACACGCCCGGCACGTGCGAATGCCCGTAGAAAAACGCACGCACATTCGGATGCGCTTTGAAGCCCAGATCGGCCTCCGCGCGGTCGCGGACGTAGCGCCACGAACCTGGCTGAGCGGGTGTGTCGTGGACGAACATCATTTCACCGACCATGCGCACCGGCTTCAGCGACAACAGGTATTCCCACTGCTGCGTCCGCTTCTGGTGTTCGCCCGGCCGCAAGAACGCGCCGGAGATTTCGTCGGGGCAGATCTGCCGCCGCGTCCACCACGCCGACTTCGCCGCCGCCGCGTTGAATTGCTTGCCCGGGCCCTTCAAGCAGGCTTCGTCGTGGTTGCCGAGCAGGCAGAATTCGAAATTCTTGATAAAGTCGAGCACTTCGGCCGGATTGGGTCCGTAGCCGACGATGTCACCGAGAAAGAAAATGCGTTTGATGCCGCGCTGGCTGACGTCGTGAATGACCGCCTGGAGCGCTTCTAAATTGGCATGCACATCGGAAAGAATGGCGATCATGGCGGCCTCGTCGCGGTTCTGGAATAGTATTGCCGAACACGCCTTTCTTTTCAACAACCACGATTCCTACAAGGTGCGAATGTAACGTTCTGTACCTTGGGCACGTTAATAAACGACGCCCACCATTTTCTCGGAGAAGCACCATGCCCCGGTATCTGGCCTGCACCCTGACCCTGTTCGCCGTCTTGATGTGTAAGGAATCGTGTCACGCCGCCGAAGCGGTAGTGCCACCGGAGGCGAAAGTCTTCCTGGGCTGCTGGTCGAGCGACGATCCCAACGCGAAAGCGCTGATCCGGATCGAACCCCAGCGCTTCAGTTCCGCCGAGAATGGCCAGCTCAGCTTCTTCGCCGCGCAACTGGCGCCGGGCAAACTCATCATCAAATCTCAAGGTCGTACGGTTCCGATCAAGCTGGAGCTGAAAAGCGACAAGCTGATCTTCACGCCCGAAGGCGGCGGACCTGTACTCACCTTTAGTAAACTCTCCACCACGCCGGACGAGCTGGAACTGAAGCCGCTGAAGCTCGGCACCAAAAAAGAAGTCCCTGCCGAGGAACTCAAGGAAATCCAATTCCAATTCGCCAAGCGTCTAGTCACCGATCAGGAAGTGCGCAAAGATCAAACGAAGTTGAACCAAATAGGCGCCGTCGATACGGAGAACACCCGCTACATCACGAAGCTCATCCAGGAGTACGGCTGGATCGACGTGAAACGTTTTGGGCAATCGGCCTCGAACACCGCGTTCCTGATCGTCCAACACATCGGCACGCTGCCGCTGATGATCTCCGTGCTTCCGGAAATCGAAAAAGATATGAAAGCCGGCCTGCTCAACGACGGCCAGAATTTCGCGCTGCTCTACGACCGCACCCAACTCTATTTGGGCAACAAACAGAAATACGGCACGCAAGTCGGGCAGAACGACAAGGGCGACCCCATCGTCCTGCCGCTGGAAGACAAAACCAAAGTCGAACAGTACCGCAAGGAACTGCGTATGTTTTCACTCGAGCAGTACCTGAGCGTCTTCGAGAAACAGTTTGGTAAGAAGGTGCAGTTCTCGGACGACTGAGTGAACGGCTCCTGGCTCTCGAATTTCTTTGGCTTTCATCCACCGACCGCTATAGTCGCTGCGTCATACGCCTGAAGGTTGAGCATTGTGTGAGACCGGCATTTAAAATTCGTTTTCGAATTTCAATCGAACCTTTACCATCGCCTCCATGAATCTGTACCGCATCGAAGCAGGACTTCGCGAGAATCTTCCCGACCCGCTGGCGGCTGGAATTCTCTCTGAACTCAAAGCACTGGGCGCGCAGCTCCCGGAACGCATCCGCACGGCCCGGCTCTACTGGATTGAAGCCGAGTTTTCCCCCGACGTCGCGGCGACCGTCGCCCGCGAACTGTTCTCCGACCCGATCGTGGAGAAGGCCTCGGTCAACGAGCCGCTGTACGACGACGTCGACGCGCGGCTGATCGAAGTCGCGCGCAAGCCCGGCGTGATGGATCCCGTCGCGGCGAGCATCCGCAAGGCGCTCAACGACCGCAAGCTCAACGTCGGCCTCGTCACGACCGGCCGCAAGTACCTCTTCTTCTATCCGTCGAGCACGAAAATCGAGACCAAGGAACTGCTGCGTGTTTCGCGCAAAATCCTGGGCAACGACTGCATCGAAGAAATTCACATCGACAAGATGGCCCCCGTGCACGGACCGGCCGGCGCGTACAACTTCCAGCTCATGCAGGTGCCGCTGATCGGCAAGGAAGACACGGAACTCCTCGAGATCAGCCGCGACGGTTCGCTGGCGTTGTCGCTGGATGAAATGAAAGCGATCCAACTTTACTTCCAGGAGAACGGCCGCAACCCAACCGACATCGAACTGGAAACGCTGGCGCAGACGTGGTCGGAACACTGCCGCCACAAGACCATGCGCGGCACGGTGAACTTTACCGGTCCGGAAGGCTCCAAGCGCTACAACAATCTGCTCAAAGAAACCATCGTCCGCGCGACCGAAACGATCGGCCATCGCGCGTGTCTGTCGGTTTTCAAAGACAACGCCGGCGTCGTCGCGTTTGATGAAAACTGGGCGGTAACGTTCAAAGTCGAAACGCACAATCATCCCAGCGCGATCGAACCTTACGGCGGCGCGGGAACGGGAATCGGCGGCTGCATCCGCGATACGATGGGCACGGGCCTGGGCGCCAAGCCCATCGCCAACACCGACGTGTTCTGTTTCGGCAGCCCGGAAATCCGCCACGAACATCTGCCCGCCGGCACGCTCCACCCGCGGCGCGTGATGGCCGGGGTCGTCTCCGGCGTGCGCGATTACGGCAATAGAATGGGCATTCCGACGGTCAATGGCGCGGTGCAGTTCGATCCGCGCTACGTCGGCAACCCGCTCGTCTTCGCGGGGTCTGTCGGCTTGATTCCGCGCGACAAGATCAACAAGCGCGCGCATTCCGGCGATTTCATCGTGGTGCTCGGCGGCCGGACCGGACGCGACGGCATCCACGGCGCGACGTTCAGCAGCCTGGAACTCTCCGAAAATTCCGAAATGGTCTCCAGCGGCGCGGTGCAGATCGGCAATGCCATCGAGCAGAAGAAGGTGCTCGACGTCCTGCTGGTGGCGCGCGACGCCGGGTTGTACACCTGCGTGACCGATTGCGGCGCGGGTGGACTGTCCTCGGCCGTCGGCGAGATGGGCGAAGACCTGGGCGCCATTGTCGATCTGGAAAAAGTGCCGCTGAAGTACGACGGACTTTCCTATACGGAAATCTGGATCAGCGAAGCGCAGGAACGCATGGTCATCGCCGTGCCGCCCGCGAAGTGGCCGGAACTGGACAAGCTCTGCAAGGACGAAGACGTCGACGCGACGGTCATCGGCGCGTTTGGCGCCGACAAGATTCTGCGCCTTAATTACCGTGGCCAGCCCGTGGCGAAACTCTCCGTCGAATTCCTCCACGGCGGCCTGCCGCACGTCACGCGCGATGCGACATGGACGCCGCCCAAGGTCGCGGTGCAGGACGTCTCAACGCTCGACGCGCTGATGACCATGCACACGACGACGGGTCTGGATTTGAAGATGCTCTCCAAGGCGCGGACGCAACCGGCTGTGCTGTGGGGCGCGCTGCTGAAAAAAGTGCTCGCGCACCCGACGGTCGCGTCGAAGCAGTGGATCATCCGGCAGTACGATCACGAAGTTCAGGGCCGCACCGCAATCAAGCCGCTGGTAGGCATCAACGACGATGCGCCCGGCGACGCGGCTGTGCTCACGCCGATCCTCGGCAGCGAACGGGGCCTCGCCATCGGTTGCGGTCTGTGCCCGCAGTTCACCGAACGCGATCCGAAGGAGATGGCGAAACTGGCCGTCGACGAATGCATCCGCAATCTCGTCGCCGTCGGCGCCGATCCGGACAACACGTTCATTCTCGACAACTTCTCGTGGGGCAACACCTCCAAGCCCGAGCAGTTGGGCTCGCTGGCGCTGGCCTGCGAAGGCGCGACGGAAGCGGCCATCGCCTACGGCACGCCGTTCATCAGCGGCAAGGATTCGCTGAACAACGAATACAGCGTGAACAACAAGACCATCGCGATTCCCGGCACGCTGCTGATCTCCGGCATGGGCATCGTCGAAGATGTGCGGTCGTGCGTGACCATGGATTTGAAGAAGGCCGGCGATCTGCTCTACGTCATTGGCATCACCAACGACGAACTGGGCGGCAGCCACCTCAACATGGTGACCAACATCGCGATCACCGCCGGCCACATTCCGCGCGTGGATTTGAAGCTCTCGACGCGGATTCACAAGGCCGTGCACAAAGCCATTTCGCGCAAAGTCGTGCGCGCCTGCCACGACCTGAGCGAAGGCGGCTTGGCCGCGGCCGCCGCCGAAATGGCGTTCGCCGGCGGTCTCGGCGCACAGATCGAAATCGGCAAGATCCCCGTGCCGCGCATGCTGCCACCGAATGTGGTGCTCTTCAGCGAAAGCCCGTCGCGCTACCTGATCGAAGTCTCGCGCGATCTGCGCCAGGATTTCGAAGGCATTTTCGGCGGCCTCCCGCACGCCTGCGTCGGCGTCGTGACCGAACAGCAGGTACTGCAGTGCATCGGCCCCGATCAGCTGCCGTGGATCGACGAGCCGCTGGCGGGATTGAAGGCAGCGTGGCAGACGCCGCTGTGAGAGCCCGAACGGATGGCATCGGGGATCGGGCATCAGGCATCGGTCGTTGGGAACACGCACGGCCGGATTGCGATCCCTTTAATTTCAATGATTAAAAATTTCGAGTCTTCCAACAAGGGATCCGTTGTTCGATGGATTTACCCATCGACCGATGCCCGATGCCCGATCCCCGATCCCATCCGTTCCCGCACCTTTACACTCCCCTCTTCATCCGCGATACTTCCCGCATGTTCACCGGCCTGATCCAACACATCGGCACCGTCACGCGTCTGGCGCCTGCGCCGGGGGACTGTACGCGGATTGGCGTCGACATTGGGCCGCTGGCGGAGGGCTGCAAGCTCGGCGCGTCGATCGCAGTTGACGGCTGTTGCCTGACGGTCGTGGAATTGAGCGGAACCATCGCGAGCTTCGATGCGGTGCCCGAGACGCTTCGCCGCACGACGCTCGGGAAATGCGCGGCCGGCTCGCGCGTGAATCTGGAATCGTCGCTGCTCCCGAGCAGTCCGCTCGGCGGGCATTTCGTGCAGGGGCATGTTGACGGCACGGCGACCGTTGTGAATACGGTGACTGGCGGACGCTGGGCGGAATGGCATTACCAGCTCGACGACATGGCGCTGGCCGAACAGATTGTGGAGAAGGGATCGATAGCCGTCGACGGCATCAGTCTGACCGTCGCGGGCTGCAACGCGGCGGCCGGCACGTTCTGGATCGCGCTGATTCCCGAAACACTCGCGCGCACAACCATCGGATCGAAGCAGAAAGCAGCGAGCTCTAATATCGAGACGGACATTCTGGGCAAGTACGTGCTGGCGGCACTGAAGAGGCGATTGTGAGCACACTCAAAACGATTTGCGGCGACGGATTCTGTGACGACGCGGCGAGTTTGCAAGCCTGCGCGATTCACGCCGTAACGCCCAGCGCCATTTGCGCACCGGCCGACGAAGCGCAGGCCTGCGAATTGATCCGCCATGCCATCGCACAGAAGATCCAGCTCGTCCCGTATGGCAGCGGCACGCAGCAGGGCAGCAGCGGCGCGCCGCGCGAGAAATTCGTTGCGCTCTCGACGCGCCGCATGAACCAGCTCGTCGAACACGAACCCGGCGACATGGTCGCGACTGCGCAGGCCGGCATGGAGCTCGGCGCGTTCCAGGAGAAACTCGGCGAACGCGGACAGTGGCTGCCGATCAGCGGCAACCCGAAATCGACGCTCGGCGGTCTGCTCGCCACGGATTTCAGCGGCCCGTTGTCCTATGGCTACGGCACGCTGCGCGATCAGGTGCTGGGGCTCCGCACCGTCAACGGCGATGGCGTGGCGCGAAAGTGCGGCGGAAAAGTCGTGAAGAACGTGACCGGATTTCCGCTCGAGAAACTGTACATCGGTTCGTTCGGTACACTGGGGTTGATCACGGAAGTAACGTTCAAGCTGCGGCCGTTCCCCGTGGCGCGACAGGAATGGAACGTCGCACTGAACGGCGGCGCGACGACCGGCTTTGAATTGCTCCAGAAAATCGACGCGCTCAATCTGCCGCTGGAAGTATTGCAACTCAATGGACTGACGGTTCAGGTACTGGCATCGGGCACGGCCAAAGAGCTCGAACGCATCGACAGCGAATTGAAAGCCTGCAGCGCGGCGTTCACGCGGTCTGATCTATCCCCGACATGGACCTCAGCAAATGCCGGACTTTCGAACTCCGTTCATGCGCAAGGCGCCACTGTGCGATTCTGGTCGCTGACGTCGGCGCTCGAAAAGTGCGTCGCCGCGGTCGCGCAAATTCAGCCGAATACGACCTACAGCGTCAATCCCGGTGGCGGACGGATCGAGCTTCCCAAATTGACCGCCGATGCTGCCGCGAAAATCGGCGACGCCCTGACCAAGCTCGGCGCGAACTTCCGCTTCGAAAACATGCAAGGCGTAAACATCGCCGAACCGTTTGGCGCGCCGCGCGGCGATTGGGAATTGATGAAGCGCATTCGCGCGTCGCTCGATCCGCATAGTCTGTTCAACTCGGGGCGCTTTGTTGTGTAGCGCAGCCCTGACATCGCCGCGTTCTCCAATTTACAAAACGGCCCGGCATACGATCATTGTTCGTGTCAGGACCACAGGTGTTTCGGGAGTCATTCGCCTTTCATGAGTACCAGCCACCCGCCCGCGTTGACTGTTGAAGACACCGCCACGTCTGAACTCAAAGCCGCCACCGCGCCGGCTGTACCGGCCTCGCCCGGACCGCTCTTCGATTTTCCCGACCACGCCAGCACGCTGCTGCGGTCGTGCGTCCACTGCGGGCTGTGCCTCGGCGCCTGCCCGACTTACCGCGAAGAAGGCAACGAGAACGATTCGCCGCGCGGCCGCCTGTACATCATGAAGTCGCTGGCCTCCGGCACGCTCCAGCCGACGCCGGATGTCGTCGGCCATCTCGATCTCTGCCTCGACTGCCGCGCCTGCGAGACGGCCTGCCCCTCCGGCGTGCAGTATGGCCAGATTCTCGAAAACGCGCGCGAAGCGCTGCAGCCGGTGATGCCGCAGAGCGTAGTTGAACGAGCCTTGCGCGCCGTCTTCTTCAAACAGATCCTGCCCCGCCCGGAAATTTTGAGCCTGATCTGTTCCGCGCTCCGTTTCCAGCAGACCAGCGGCCTGCGCAAGTTCGCGCAGTCGCTGGGACTAATGAAACTGCTACCCAAACGCCTGCGCGAACTCGAAGCTCTTCAGCCGGAACTCAAAGAGCCCGCGTTTCTCGAAAACGCGCCCGACATTTTTCCAGCCGACGGTCCCGTGACGAAAAAACGCGTCGCGTTCTTCGCCGGCTGCGTGATGGACCGTTTCATGGGCGACATTCACCGCGCCACAATCAAGGTGCTGCAGGCGCACGGCGTCGAAGTGCTGACCGTCAAAGGCCAGCAGTGCTGCGGCGCGCTGATGGTCCACTCCGGCGCGGCCGACGACGCGCGAAAACTGGCGCGCAAGAACCTCGAGATTTTCCACGGCCTGAAAATCGACGCGATCGTCAACAACTCCGCCGGTTGCGGCGCGCAGCTGAAGGAGTACAAGCACCTGCTCCACGGCGAACACCATGCAGACGAATTCAGCGCGCTGGTCAAGGACGTCTCGGAAGTCCTGGCTGGCCTCACGCCCGTGCGCCCGATCAAGCCGCTCGAAAAGACGCTCTGCTACGACGAGCCCTGCCACTTGCTCCACGCGCAGAAAATCAGCGCGCAGCCCAAGGCGCTGATCCAGAGCATTCCCGGCCTGAAGTGGATCCCCCTCCCCGACGCCGAATTCTGCTGCGGCGCGGCCGGCATCTACAATCTCACACAACCGGAGATGGCCGCCAAGATTCTGCAGCGCAAGATCGAAGCGATCGCCGGCACCAAGGCCGAACTGGTCGCGACCGGCAATCCCGGCTGCCTGATGCAAATCCGCAACGGCTGCAAAGCCGCCGGCCTGTCGTGCGAAGTGCTGCACCCGATGGAATTGCTCGCGCGGCAGTTGTAGCGAATGTCGAATGTCGAATGAACGGCATCGCATTTCATTCTTACAATGTGCGCAAAACCGTGGTCGCAAATTTGCGACCACCAAAAACCAACGATCTCATCATCTACTTGGGCAAACGGATGAGCTCACGCTTTCGCTTCGCTCAAGCGTGCGCGCATCGATGGCACCAAAATTCATAACTCATCAATCATAATTCATCGTTTTAGTCGCAACACTCGACTCCCTCACACGCTCAGTAGAGTGAAAATGCCCGGGGGCAGCCCATTGCTAAACCCTTGTCCGACGCCGCAAAACGCCGTTACTGCTCGGCGTTTTACGGAGAAATGCTACGGCATTGCGTCTTTCAACGGGCTGCCAGGAATCGGGGGAAGAACCAGTTGGCTGTGGATATAGTGGCGCGGATGAGTTCCGGCCCGGACTTGGAATCGACGGAGCAGAGCGATGCCGCGCTGGTCAACCGTGCGCGGCGGGGAGATGCGGCGTCGTTTGAAATCCTCGCGCGGCGCCACGTGAAAATGGTGCTCGGGCTGCTGCGCCAGCGTCTCCACAACGAACATGAGGCGGAAGATCTGGCGCAGGAGACGTTCCTGAGCGCGTTTAAAGCGCTGCCGCAGTTGGACGATCCGGCGCGCTTTCCGGCGTGGCTTTACCGCATCGCGTTGAACAAGGCGCGCAGTTCGCAGCGCGAAGTCCCGCCGCAACAGACACTGAATGCGACGGACGCGGCCGCGCCGGAAGTGGACTCGACTCGCAGCGAACGCGGTGCAGCAGTGCGCGAAGCGGTCGCGGAACTCGAAGAGTCCTACCGGCTGGTCGTAACGCTGCGCTATCTGGAAGGACTGAATGCCGCGGAGATCGCGGCGCGCTTGAAGATTCCCCATGGCACGGTCCGCGCGCGATTGTCGCGCGCGATGCCCCTGTTGCAGGCGAAATTGCGGAGGTACCTGTAATGGACGGCGACGACCACACAGAACCAGATGTTGACCCGAAGCTCGAGGCACTGCTGCGGCAGGAATTGGCAGTCCCGCGGGCTTCCGAGGAGCGAACCATGGACGGACTGGCAGTACGTTTGAATACCGGCGCACCGCGGGCTGGAAAAATCGCGCGTCCGGAGACCGGCTGGCGGCGGCACATTCTAGCCGCGGCGGTGATGCTGGCGCTGATCATCGGGCTCTTCGCCTTGATGAAGCTGACCCGCGGCGTTGCGCCGGTCACGCCACCCCAAAAACTGGACACGACGAATCAGGATACGGTGGCGATTCCGAATGACAAAAGGGAGACGCATGGCGACGAAGCGCCACTTCCGGATCTTCCTCAGCCACGACCTCAACTCGAGGTCGAACCCGCGGAGCTGACCACGGCGGAATTGCATACGCTGATGTACGGCATCGAAGCCGGCAACCCCAGCGAACGGAATATCGCGCTGGTCAAGCTGAGTGCCGGCGGTCTGACAGCCAAGGGCGCGCTGGAAGAGGAACTGATCCGTCTCAGCCGCGCGGAAGGCAAGAAGAACGAGATGGCCCGCATCAACGAAATGCTCGAAACGTTGAAACGGCGGGACGAGAACGAAGTCAAGCAGCTCTCAGAACTGATCGACAAGGCGCCAAAGGACAAGTCCTTGTACCTGGCGCCAGACAAAAAACTGGCCGAAAGACTGCAGCGTAAGGTCACGTTTGATTTCGTCGATACCAACATGGAAGAGGCAATGCAGTTCACCCGCCAGATCACGGGAATATACACGGCCATAGACCCGGCTCTGGCTGCCGCAAAAAAGAATGAAAAGATCAGTCTTCGCGTCACGGACATGAATTTCGATCTGGCTCTGGACTGGATTGCACAGCTCAGCGGCCTCAACAGTGTGAAGCGTGGCAGCGTCATCATCTTGACGACGCCGGAGCGGGCCACACGCCTGCTGTCACGGCCCCAATCGTACCGCTTGCCGGTAGTCAAAGGCGAAGGGCCCTGGAGCGCCAAGGAAACACTGGAGGTTTGCGAGCTGATGCCGGCTGGTCTTATCTCTGTGATCGTACCCGGCGAGGTCAATGTCCTTGCATCCGATCCCGATCAGGCCAGCTTCAACAGTCTGATCAAAGCTCTGGAATTGAATGGAGTGCCCCCTGCCGGTCCGCCTGCGTGGATGGTCGAGGCTGAGCGCAAACTCGCTCGGAAAGTCACGTTTGACTTCGAGGAGACCACGCTGGAAGACGCGATCAACTTCTTCAATTCGTTGACCAAAGTGAACATCATCATGGACCCGCCATTGACTGCCGCGGTTAAAAATAAGGCCCTGCTCACACTGCGCGTGAAAGAGGCTCCTTTGAGCGACGCGCTGGTCCAGATTTGCCAAATCGCCGGCGTGACGATTACCTGCCGGAACGATGCCCTGTTCCTGATGGCGGCTCCGAAGAATCCAATCGCCACGCTCTGCGTGTTCGATTTGCGCCCCGCGTTGAAAGCTGGTGTCGACCTTACAAAACTGGAGCCCGCGTTGAAAGGCATCGTCGACGACGCCAATGCAGAAGGGTTGCCGACGGGACACGTCATCCGCTCATTCTATTGTGGGAACGTCGACCTATGGACGGCCCAGCGCATCAATACCGTTCTGGAAGAGGCCGCGAAGACCGGGAAGATTCCCAAAGCGCCGCCAGCCCCGTGGTTCTTCAAGACGCTGAAAAAGACGCTTTTCTGCAAGATTTGCAATCAACCGTTATGGAAGCATGGTGATCCGAATTTTAAATGCGTCCCGACTACGCCGGTTCAGGAGCCGAAAAAGAAGGATGAATTTTAGATTCCCCTTGCTATTTGAGTAAAAATGCGCGATGCCTCGGTTACCCCTTTAAGTATGGGGACCGGGGCTCGCGTCGCGTATGGGTGAAGGCAAGAGAACATTGATCGTCCGCTATGCGCTGATCGTCCTTGCCGTCTGGACCGGCGCGCAAAGCGCGACCGCGCTCGATGTCTCGGAATCCCCGCCGCCGGTCCAATTACCGTCCACTGCGCCGCTGAGTCCCGAGGAAATCCGCGGCGCTGAGGCGCTCTTCACGCAGCTCGATGATGACAGCTTCGACGTCCGCCAGGCCGCAACCGTGAAACTCTCCGCCTTGGGCGAACGCATCCGCCCTCTGCTCGAAAAGCGGATCAAAGCGCGGCCGGGGGCCCACGAAAGTCCGGAGCTGATTGCGGGACTCAAACGCGTCGAGCTCTATATTCAGCGCATCGAAGACAACCGCTCGCTGGAAGAGGCCACGAAGAATTTCGACCAGGTCCTTGCCGACGCGCCGCTGCAGTACCTGCCCCCGGATCCCAGCGTCGAACCGCGCCTGCAGCCGGTCATCAGCTTCGACTTCGCCGACGTCCCACTGGACGCGGCGCTCGAATTATTCAAGCAGCAGACGAACGCGGTCTTTTTCGTCGACCCGGCCGTGACGGCCTCGAATCCACCGAACATCAACTTGCGCGTCTCGGCCATGAAATCGTCGCTGGCGCTGCAATGGATGGTCCGGCTGCTGGACTGCGAATACATCGTCCGAGGCCGCGTCGTGGTTATCACCACCAAGGAACACGGCGCGCGCCTGCGCCTGCGCGGAAAGTCGTTTACGCTCCCGGTCCCCCCGGGCGGTGAACCGTGGACGGCCGAACAGACCACGCAGTTCACGCAAACGATCACCAAATGGACGCTCCACGATACTGGCACTCAGGAGCCAACCAAGGTGACCGTGACCGCGCCGGGAAAGTTCGACCTCGTCGCCGACCGCGAAATTTTCACGCAAATCGAACCGCTGCTGGCGGCGTTGGGCACCCCCGGCTCGCAGTCAGTCCATTTCCAGCCGCTGGTACAGGACTACTTCACGAAGATGAATCAGCCGCTGCGCTTCAGCCTGGATAAGAAGGAGACCATCCGCCAGGCCTCCGAGGACCTCGCCAATCTCACGGGCTTTGAAATCAGTGCGGAAGAAGTCGGCGGCGGCACGCTCGACGAAGCGTGGTCGGCCAAGGACGCGACGGGCTTCGATTACGTCGCGAAGCTCTGCGAACTCGGCAAGATCAGCGCGTCGCACAGCATCTACATCGACAAGAACCACATTCAGCTCATGACCGCCGACACCGGCGCGTCGGAAGTGATTCCCTGCGTGCTCGACCTTCGCACCGCGTTGAAAGCCGGAGCATCGGAAGAGGAGCTGGTCAAGCGCATCGACAAGATCTGCACCGATGCCAAAGCGCTGGCTGGCGACGAGACCGCCGTACCTCCCGGCGATTTCGTGCGCGGCTGCCGGCTGACGATGCTGGACACGTGGAGCGCCCGCCGCGCTGCCGCCGTGATCGAAGGCGCCGCGAAAACCGGCAAAGTCCCCGACGTCCCGGTGCTCCCGGAGTTCCTCAAGCGGAAGCTGCCCGGGGATGCGGCTGCACCGCCTGCGACAGCACCGAATCCGTAGACGAGCGAACGGATGGGAGCGGGGATCGGGCATCTGGCATCGGTCAGTGAGTAAACGCACGAACGAAAGCGTGCGTTGTCTTTTCAGTTCGAGGATCTGCCTTACGGATGGTGCGACATCTGTCCGTTTGATTTACCAGACGACCGATGCCCGATGCCCGATCCCCGATCCCATCCGTTCGTGCAGTTAGAACTGCTCCAGGAACTTCCGGCCGATCGTCACCGATTCGAGCACGCTGTACTCGCCGGTCTTGTGTTCCAGACCGTGGCCACCGCTTTCGTCTTCGATCGCGTACCAGCCGTCGTAGCCGATTTTCTTCAGCGCGGCGAGGTACTCTGTCCACGGCACGTCGCCCTGGCCGACGGTGGGCTTGCCGGTCTTCGGGTGCTTGTCCTTCGCGTGCGTGTGGACGATGTACGGCGCGAGAATCTCCACGCCTTCCACGACTCCCTTGCCGAGCATGTTGGCGGGGTCGTAGTTCACTTTCAGATTCTTGCTGCCGACGTCTTCGATGAAACGCTTGAGGCACTGCGCGGATTCCTGGCCGGTTTCCAGCGCGAAGATGCCGCCGGAACGTTCGGCGTCCTTCATCACCGTCGCGATCGACTTCACGAAGCGGCCATAGACCGGATCCTCGCTGCTTTCCGGAATCGGTCCGATGTGCGTGGTGACGATGGGCGAGCCGATTTCCGCGGCCATGCGCAACGCCTTGATTGTCTTCTCCACGCGGAATCCCAATTCCGCATCGCTGTCGCCGAAGCCGCCGAGTTCGTGGGGGCCGGCAAGCTGCGCGCAGAAGGCACTGATGGCCAGTCCGCGTTTTTCGCAGGCTTTGCGCACTTCCGTGCGCTGCCGCGGCGTCGCGCAGCGATCGGGATCCAGCGCGCAGACGACGTTCCATTTCTTCTCATCGACCGACCACGGCTGTACGGCTTTCACGCCCGTCGATGCTGCCGCATCCAGCAGCTTCTCCCATTCCGGAAACGTCCCCGGATTGCCCAGCGACCACAATGCCACGCCCAGCTTCAATGATCCCACGCGATGTTCCTCCCTGGATTGGATTGCCTCTGTGTTAATTTAGTGCGTTCTTGAAATGGGGATAGGGTGAAAACGGATGGCATCGGGGATCGGGCATCTGGCATCTGGCATCGGTCATTGGGCAGGTGCACGGAAGATGCCAGTGTTCATTTTTCAGAGTGAAGATCAACTTTCGGATGGCGCAGTATCCGTTCGTTTGATTTGCCCAACGACCGATGCCTGATGCCCGATCCCCGATGCCATCCGTTCGTCCCCACCCGTTTTCCCGTTGTATCGCAGGCCATCCCAACCATAATCAGCGCGTTCACGTCACACAACGCGGCTGAGGAAATTCTGGAATGTCTGCTCCCGTTTTTGAAACGAAACTGCCCGGCCTGAAACTGGTCGCGCGCGGCAAGGTTCGCGATGTTTATGACCTGGGCGAAAAATTATTGATCGTCAGCACCGACCGGCTGAGCGCGTTCGACTGCGTGCTGCCGACGCCGATTCCCGATAAAGGAAAGGTGCTCAACAGCCTGTCGCGGTTCTGGTTTCAGTTCCTCGGCGATCTTCCGAAAAATCACCTGATCACCACCGACGTCACGAAAATGGGCCACGGCCTGGAAGCTCACGCGGAGATTCTCGCGGGACGTTCGATGCTGGTGAAGAAGGCCGAAGTTTTTCCGATCGAATGCGTGGTGCGCGGCTACCTGATGGGCTCCGGCTGGAAGGAATACCAGGAGAAAGGTTCCGTCTGCGGCATTCCCCTCCCCCGTGGTCTGACCAACGGTTCGCGTTTGGATGCGCCGATTTTTACGCCGGCGACCAAGGCCACCAGCGGCCACGATCAGAACATCAGCTTTGAAGAAGCGAGCAAGATCATCGGCGCGACGAACGCCGAGAAGCTCCGCGAACTGACCATCAGCGTCTACGAACGCGCGTCGGCGCACGCGCTGACCCGCGAGATCATCATCGCCGACACCAAGCTCGAATTCGGACTGGCTGGCGGCGAAATTATTCTCGTCGACGAAGTGCTGACGCCGGACAGTTCGCGCTTCTGGCCGCGCGAAAAGTGGACGCCGGGGCAGACGCAATTGAGCTACGACAAGCAGTTCGTGCGCGACTACCTGGAAGGCATCGGTTGGAACAAACAGCCGCCCGCGCCGCCGCTGCCGGAGTCCGTGGTCGAAAAGACGCGCGAGAAGTACGTCGACGCGTACAAACAGATCACCGGGCAAGAGCTGCTGTAGTAATTAGTGGTCAGCGTTGTCTTTAATCGCCACCGGCATCCGGTAACCGTGGAAGAGGAAGACGACTTCCTGCGGTCGGATTTCCAGCACGATCACGTCCTGCGGTGAATTGGTCAGCGGGACGAGCTCGCCGCGCGAGACGATTTTCGCGTTCACGATCGCCTGCGACTGGCGATCGTGGACCACCACGCCGGTCAGCGATACGTTCAGCGAATCGAACTGCCGCTGCGCTTCCGCGCGCTGAATCTGGCGTTCTGTCGCGGTGCGCAGGCGCGCCAGGTCGTTCTGGAATGTGCCGAAGCTGGCACGTTGATTTTCAGGAATGCTCTGCAGCACCGTCAGTCCCTCATCGCAGCCCTGAAGCGATTGCGGAAACTGTGCGTCCAGGAACGCGTTTTCGGCGCGCGCGTAGGTTTCTTGCAATTTCGCACGCGCAGCGATCAGATCGAAAGTCGGCGGGACGGGCGGGACGGGGTAGCAACCGGTAACGTCTTCTTTGACCGCCTGCACTCCAAACTTCGACCGGAACGTGAACGGATCGCGACGGTCGCGCTGCTCGACGACGAACGGAGCGTCCGTCTCGCTGGCCATTGCGCCGCCAAACGAGATCATCGCCATCGCGAACAATCCGGCACACTGCATCCGACGTGAAAGCATGCGCGCATCTCCTGGAGAAAGTGGTTGGGCGAGTCAGACCAGACCGAAAACTCTACCTCATTTTCGACGCGCTCGAAATGTTTTCGTTCCGGGTCTTTCCACTTTTTGCTGCACGAGTGACTATATCGGCAGTAAACTTTCTGCTTCCCCGTCGTGTTTCCACGGCGGACATCTGAGGTTCTCGTGAAGCATCGCGTTTCCTACCTATTAGTGGTGCTCTTCTGCGCCTGGGCGCGGGCTGAAGACGGCGCGGAGGCGCTGCGATTCCGCCTGACCATGACCGGCCGCGCCGAAATGGAGCTCGACGGCAAGCGCCACAAGATCGGCACCGAAACGATCGTCAACTACCGCCATCTGCGCCAGGGCCACGACGTCAACGTCGTCTGCGATTCCGTTGCGGTGAAGAATTCCTCCGACGGCTCCGTCTCCTACGAAGGCTACATGGACCGCGTGAAAACCATTTTCACCGGACAGAACAGCAAGAAGCAGGAGCTCACCGCCGACCAGGATCCGGCGCTCAAGAAAACGCTGGAGGCCAGTTTCGGCACCGTGCTCGCCAAGCTGGAACTCGACGACGACGGCGCGATTGCCAAACAAAAGGTCAACTCCGATCCGGCCGCGAAGGATTTTGTCGCCAGCGGCATGGTCACCAATTGCCTGCTCTTCCACGCGCCATTTCCGGCCGGCAAGGAGAAGTGGACGCGCAACATTGAATACAGCATGCTCGGCGGCGGCACCGCGACCGGCGTGCTCACGTACGAAAAGCAGCCCGACGCAGCCGCGAGCAGCACTTCACCCGGCGACGCAGGCAGCGAACGCCAGCCGAGCGTCAAAGTCAGTGGCACGCTGAAGGCGCCGTTCATCCGCGATTCCTACGGTCGCATCATGGCGCGCAACGTTGAAGTCGAACTGCAGGGCCAGCAGACCTACGATCTGGCGGCGAAAGAATGGATCGCCGGCGTGCACACCGCCACGGTGGTCTTCACGCTGCAAGACGGCGATCATGGAGCGACGGCGGCGAAGTCGGTGACGGAAATCAAATTCGAACGGCTTGACGCGAAGAAGAAGTAAACTGGCTGCTACCATTCACTCGTGGTCCCGCCGGTTTTGGACGCGGCGCTGGGCATGTCGTTCTTCTTTTCATCCCAGGTCGGTTTGACGTCGGCGGGGATGTTGTAGGCCTGAAGTTCTACGACGTGAAACATATTGTTTGATGAATCGAACGTCCCTGTCACGCGAATTCGACGGACGGACGCGGCGGGAAATGAAATCAACTGCCAGGTTCGAAATTCTCCCGTGACCGAGTGGTCGGCGATCATGTTCCATTTTTCGCCGTCGGCATCGGGGCTAATTTCCAGTTTGTAACGGTAGAAGCGATTGTCCTGGTCCCAGAGCAGGAAGCGGACCGTGTTGATCGTCTCCGCTTCCTTCAGCGTCACGACCATCGACGGCGTGGGTTTGACGGTCCAATCGGTCTGTGAGTAACCTTCGCCGCCATCGTAAGTGGTGGAATTGCCGTCGATGAGCAGCTGTGGCCGGTCGCCTCCTGTGGCGGTGGCGCCGTGAATCGCGAGCGCCACGTTGTATGTCCACGGCCGCTGCGGCGTGGGTTTGGGCGCGGCGACGAGAGAGGGCTTGGGTTCGTCAGGAACAGGCGCGACGAGCTGCGTCGACTTCGGCGCTTCCGGCGTACCGCAGCCGTTCAACGCGAGAAGACCGAGCAGAGTTGTCAGGATTTGAATTCGCATCGCCGCTCCTCCCCACTATTAGATACCACGTTTCACGGGGAGTGTTGAACGGTCATTTTCGATTTTCGATTAAACATTTTCGATTTTCGATCGCGCAAGCGGTGTCGCGGGGGGCCTGCCGAGAAGAATATTTATTCTGGCATTCTATACGTTGAGCAAGGAGCAGCATACGGCCGCTGCTCCTTGGTACACAGGCGACGCTGCGCCGATGGAAAATTAGAAATCGGAAATCGAAAATATTCCGTGCTACTTCTCCGAGCGCTTGGACGCATCGTTGGAGCGGAGCGCGTCGATCTTCTTGCGCGGGATCATTGCGCTGTCGCGCGGGCCGCGGTACTTGGGCTTCTTGCCAGCTTTGCAATCGGGGCAGATCGAATGTGGCGTGACCACCTTCACCCGCATCAGCACGCCGCACTTTTCACAATACCGAATCGTCATTACGCATATCCCTCCGCGGAAAAAAGGTACGGGGAGCGCTCACACATTCCAGCGATTATTTAAAGCGATCGATGCGGAATCGCCCGATGCCGTGCCGCGATTTTCCTTTCGTCGCCAGCTCCGCCATCACTTCCCCGACGCTGCTGGCGAACTTGAATCCGTGTCCGCTGAAGCCCGACGCGATCGAGAGGCCTTCGTATTCCGGGTGCTTGTCGAGAATGAAATCGTGGTCGGGCGTGTTGGTGTAGAGGCACACCTTGCCCAGGCGCATCGTGCCGGCAGCTTTGGGCATGTAACTTTTCAGGAAGCGCAGCAGCTGCTCGTTGTCGCTGTCGGTAAAATTTCGCTCGACGGTCTCTGGATTCACCACCGACCCCCCGTGATGGCGCGCGACCTTCACGCAGTCGATGCCGAAGAACGGAAACCCGTAGTAATTGGAATCGCCGAAGTCGAAGAAGAAGACCGGCATCTTCCCCAGCTCGAACGGCGCGCGCTCCAGCGGCGTGTAAAAGCCCAGCGTTTGGCGCTCGACTTCCAGCGGCACCTTCAGCTTCAGCGTCTTCAAAATCCGCTCGGCCCACGGCCCGGCGCAGATGACCACGCGCTCGGTCGTGTACTCGCCCTTGCGCGTGCGGATGCGAAACGACTTGCCGCCGCGCTGCGGTTCGATCGCGAGAACTTCCTCGTCCTCGTGAATCAATCCGCCCAGTTTGCGCGTCTCATTGCGGTAGGCGAGGATGCAGCGCTCGATCGCCAGAATTCCGCCGTCCTTCTGATATACGCCTTCGAAATTTTCCGGCGGATTGAACTGCGGAAAGCGCTTGCGGATCTGTTTGGCGGTCAGGCGTTCGTGCGGAATTTTGTAGCGCTTGCAGCTCAACGCTGAACCGGTCAGGTATTCTCCGCCCGGCACGCCGATGCCGAGAATGCCGGTGATGTACAACACCTGATCGCCGCACGCCGCTTCCAGCTCGCGCCAGAGTTCATAGGCGCGGTCGACGAGCGGCACGTAATCGGGGTGCTCGTAATAATCGCGGCGGATGATTCGCGAATACCCGTGGCTGGATCCGAGATCGTGGCCCATCAGATATTGTTCGAACAGCCGCGTCTTGACGCCGCGCTTGACCAGCTCAAACGCGGTGGCTGAGCCCATGGCGCCGCCGCCAATGACGACGGCTTCCGAAGAATTTCCGGGTTTGGATTTTTGATTTTTGCTCATGAAGGTTTACGGTATCCTCTGGTTAGAAATTTTCCACATGAACCGACCGTCGGGAGCAACAGTCCATGTCCGGGAACGCCACCTCTGACCGCTTCACCCCCGCGACGCGGCAGGTGATCGAACAGGCGAAGGCCTCGGTGCTGAAGTACAAGCACACACACATCACGCCCGAACACATGCTCCTGGCGCTGGTCCAGATGAACGACACGGTCCTGGCCAAGGGTTTCCAGATTGCCAATGCCACACCCGCGCAAATTAAGATTCTGGTTGAACACCACCTGCGTGTCGGCGACCTGCAGCTCACCGACGAGCAACTGACGTTCAGCGAACGCGCCAAGCGCGTGATCGAAGCGGCGAAAGACGAATCTGTCCGCGCACAGAAGCCGCAGATTGGCCCGGAGCATCTTCTGCTGGGCCTGGCGCGCACGCGCAACACCGTCGCCGGCGCGGTGCTGGCCGCCGTGGATTTGAAGGAAGACGAGCTGCGCACGGCCATTATCAGCTGAGGCGTAACCCATGCCCGCCACAGTCCCAGCTCATCCGGCCGCGTTCAGCTTCAAGTCGCTGTCGTTGTTGCTCGACTCGATTAAATTCGCACATTCCATCTTCGCCCTGCCGTTCGCGCTGCTGGCGATGATCGTTGCCGCGCAGGGCCTGCCCGGCACGCGCACGCTGGTGCTGATCGTCCTCTGCATGATCTCCGCGCGCAGTGCCGCGATGGCCTTCAACCGCTTCATGGACCGCGACATCGACGCCGAAAACCCGCGCACGCGCACGCGGCCGACGGTCACCGGCGCCGTCTCGATGCCGTTCATGGCGGCATTCACCTTGATCAGCGGCGCGCTCTTCTGTTTGTTTGCGGCGCAATTCAATCACATTTGCTTCGTGCTGGCGCTGCCGGTGCTCGCGATTCTGCTCGGCTATTCGCTGGCCAAGCGCTTCACCTGCCTGTGTCATTTCTGGCTGGGGCTCGCGCTGGGTCTGGCGCCGCTGGGCGCGCATCTGGCCGTCCGCGGCGATCTCGCGCCGCTGGCCGGTTTGGGTCAGCGCTGGGGATTGTCGCTGGAACTGTTTCCGATTCTCCTCAGCGCCACCGTGCTGCTCTGGGTGAGCGGCTTCGACTTGATCTACGCCTGCCAGGATTACGCCGTCGATCTGGCCGATCCGCGTTTGCACTCCATGCCCAAGGAAATCGGTATCCGCAACTCGCTGATCCTGTCGGCCGTGCTGCATGTGCTGGCCGTCGCGCTCCTGGCTGCATGCGGAATTTACGCGGCGATGGGCGCGTGGTATTTTGGCAGCGTGGTCCTTGTCGCCGGTTTACTCCTGTACGAACATTGGATCGTCCGGCCCAACGACCTCAGCCGCGTCAACGTGGCTTTCTTCACCATCAACGGCTGTGTCAGTCTGCTGCTCTTTGCGGCCGTGTTCGTCGAGCGCGTCCTACTCGTGAAATAGAATCATCGCCAATGCCAGAACTCCCCGAAGTCGAAACCGTCGTGCGCGGTTTGAAAACGTCCCTCGTCGGCCGAAAGATCGTGGGCGTCGAAGTCCTCCACAAGCCCACGGTCTCCGAATCGCCGGCCAAGCCGCAGTGCCTGATCAACCAGCGCGTGATCGACGTCCAGCGCCGCGGCAAATACATTCGCGTCCTGCTGGAATCGGATTTCGGCATGACCGTCCATCTTCGGATGACCGGATGGCTGGGCGTCATTCCCGCAAAGGCGCCGCACGAACTCAACGACGCGTACGCGCGCGTACGCTTTGGACTCGACGGCGGCAACGAATTACTGCTCTTCCGCGACATCCGCACGTTCGGCCGTGTGTGGACCGGAAAAAGCGCCGTGCTCGACGCGATGAAATCGATCGCCAAGCTCGGCCCCGAGCCGCTCGAGATCTCCGCCGACGATTTCGCCGCGCGTCTGCGCGCCCGCGGCGGCCGCTTGAAAGCGTTGCTGCTCAACCAGGAGTTCCTCGCCGGCGTCGGCAACATCTATGCCGACGAAGCACTCTACGCGGCGAAACTCCATCCGCTCGCCATAGCCTCGCGCGTGAAACCTGAGCGCGCGCGGGAACTCCACGCGGCGATCCAGACCGTGCTCCGCTCCGCGATCGAAGCCGGCGGATCGAGCATCGAAAACTTTCGCAACGCCGAAGGCGAATCCGGCTGGTTCCAGCGCGAACTTCTCGCGTACGGCCGCGAAGGCCAACCGTGCTCGCGCTGTAAGACGTCGATCAAACGCATCGTGATGGGTCAGCGCGGCACGTGGTTCTGTCCGAAATGCCAGCGGAAGAGCGGCTCTTAGCTCGTAGCCACTACGGTCACACTGGCAAGACTGAGTTCTTGCTCCGCACTAACTCCTCCGTGCCAGTGGCACCAAATCAACCCGACAGGATTCCAAGAGCCACGAGCTAAAAGCCAGTCCCGCCCCCCGAATTCCGGACGTTTGTGGTCGGTATCCACTCAATCGAATTGAAACGCTATACGCCGACGCAGGTGAAACGGCTTGGCCTCTGCTTTGCATTTATGATTGCCGCAGTGCACGGAAACCTTTCTCAAGGAGATAATCATGTCATTGAATCGCATGTTTACGGCCGGATTGGGCGCGTTGGTCACACTGTTGATTGCAGGGTGTGGCGAGTCGGTCACGGTGACGCCCACTTCTCCGACTACCGTCAAGAAGGAAGTGAAGGTCGACGACGACGGCACGAAGAAGGAAAAGATCGAAACGAAGACGGAAAATCCCGACGGTTCGGTAACCAAAACCAAGCAGGAAACCAAGATCGAGACCAAGTAACCCGATGTGGGCGCAGAACGCTTTTTACTATTCATGAAATTTTTTTGAGGAAATCGACATGGCTACGCTGGCTGAAAAATACAAGGACATACGCTATTGCGCCTTTGACGGAAAAGCGTTCTGCGTCCCGACATTTGAAGCGACGATCATCGATCTGGAACCCGCCGTCATCGAAGAGTGGTGGGTTGCTCCGGTGACCGACGAAAAGGATCCGACCCAGATTTACGACACGAACGTGATCACCATCGATCCCGCACACCTGAATCGAGCGCCCAATCCCCACGTCAAGCATTTCACCAAACCCGTGACTATTGTCATCTCCGAAGACAAACGCCATTTCTGCGCCCTGTCTGAGTCGCAGGCGCAAGAAATGAAAACGAAGCTGGGTTTGGACGCGTAGACAATTTCCATATCGGTTCCGTTCACACATCAAGCTTTGTTGCGAGGCACCCAATGTCCTGACTGTGTCTGGGGAGGATGCCGGCGCAATTCTCCTCAGGAAAGCCGAAGGCGCGAATTCGCCCCCCCACCGCACCCGACTTGAACCCTCTCGCCGCATCTGCTACCCTATCACCCGTGTCATTTTTGAGACGAGGGAATCACGCGTGGTCGTACATCGGTTGTGCATTGTAGGGTTGGGTATGATGGGCGGCGCCATTGGTATGGCGGCCCGCCGAACAGGCGCAGCCAACCGCGTCGTCGGAGCCGCGGATAACGCCGAGACCATCGAACGCGCGCGCTTGAAAGGCGCCGTGGACGATGCCAGCGTCGACCTGCGCTCCGCGGTTCAGAATGCCGACCTGATTATCCTCTGCGTTCCCGTCCGCACCATTCTCGACGCCGCTGCCGCCGTGCTTCCCGCCTGCCGCGAAGGCGCGATCATCACCGACATCGGCTCTTCAAAGGGCGTGATCGTCCGCGAGATCGAAAATCTGATCCACCGCTCCAAATCCAAAGTCAGTTTCGTCGGCAGCCATCCCATCGCCGGCAGTGAAAAGAAGGGCATCGAAGCCTCCGACCTGGTTGTGCTCGACCACGCGCCCTGCGTGATCACGCCGACACAGCAGACGGACATCGAAGCGTACCGCAAGGTCGAAGAATTCTGGAAGGCGCTCAATCTTCGCACGTTCCGCATGCCACCGGACGAACACGACGCGGTGCTCGCGCGCTCCAGCCATCTGCCGCACATTCTCGCCGCGGCGCTAATCGACATTCAAACGGACAAGTCGCTGGAAATCTCCGGCCCCGGCCTGCGCGACACCACACGGCTGGCGGGCAGCGATCCGGCGATGTGGACTGACATCGCCGATCAGAACGCCCATGAAGTCGGCAAGGCCTTGAAGGAACTCGGCCAGGAATTGCTGAGCCTCGCCAACGAAGTGGAAATGCTGGCGATGCACGGTACGCCAGGCGCCGAAGCCGCGCGCGAACGCCTCTTCCGCTTCCTGGCCGACGCCCGCCAGCGCCACGACAAACGCTTCGTCGAAAAGCCCAAGGAAGTGCCAAAGGAAGCTGAAGACGGAGAAGACCTGCCGATGGTGCCGGGAATCAACGCTTGAGTGTGTTGCATCCGGTAGTTTCCGCGCGCAGTTTCTGCCGAAGGTTCACTTAGATTTTTATCTAGCGAATACGCGTTTGACTCTATGTGCACGGGTCAGGTAGAGTGAACGTGTGTGTAGTGGCGGACCTGATGAAATTCGCCTGTGCGCGAACGCGCTGAAGTAGACGTGTGTATTTCATCAGGCCCGTTACACCCAGGGCTCGTATTCAACGTATGGATGCCTCAAGACTAAAACAACTCGCCACGGAGCTCCGTCAAAAAACGGAGATGGAAAAGAGCATGAAGACGGCGCGTCAGCGCCAGCTTCACATGCTCCCGACCATGCCCAAACTGCCCGGCTACGATTTTAAGAGTCTCTACTTACCGTGCGCGAACGTCTCCGGCGACTTCTACGATTTCATCATGGTCTCCGATCACGAGATCGGTATCGCCATGGGCGACGTTTCCGGTCACGGCGTCGAAGCCGGGATCATCATGGGGATGGCCAAGAAAGCGCTTCAGATTTACGCGCGCGGACTCTCCAGCCCGCTCCAGGCGCTGGCCCTGACCAACGCCGATCTGGGCAAGGACCTCGACGGCCAGACGTTCGTCTCCGCCGCTTATGGCATTCTCGATACGCAGCAGCACATTTTCAAATTCGCGCGCGCCGGCAACAGCCCGCCGTACCTCGTCAACCCGCGCCGCAACCCGGTCATCACTGAGATCAAACCCAACGGCATGGTCATCGGCGTCGATAAAACCGGCAAAACATTTGGCGTCGTCACCAAGGAAGAAACCATCCAGCTCTGCCAGGGCGACCTGCTTTTCCAGTACACGGACGGTCTCTCAGAAGCTCCGAATAAGAACAAGGAAGAGTTTGGCGAAGAGCGGATCAAAGATCTGCTGGTCAAAAACTACTCCTTGTCCGCCGCCGAAATGATCGACCTGATGGAAGAATCCGTCCAGAGCCACATTGGCGCTTTGGAACAGGAAGACGACATCACGATGATCGCCGTAAAAATTGCGTAGCGGTGCGTCGTACCTACTACCCCACCAGATCCCTAATTCAATTTTCTTGGAAATTTATAATCGCCAGAAACGTCTTTATTGTGGACACTCACCGCACTGATCGTTAGCGTAATGCGTATAAAGAGTCGATCCCGATCCATGGCTGAGGGGCATATCCGTGCGAACGGCCGAACTGATGACAGTCCGCCAGCGACGAACAGACTTGTTCGTTGGGTTGACGTTTCAAGTCGTCGGTCTCTTCATCGTTTCTGAATTGCTTCACGGCGATTACGCCCTGCCGCTGGTCGCGATCTCCGTCAGCGCTTACGGAGCCGCCGCGCTGGCTTCACTTTACGTGATGATCGTCACCGAATTCCGCCCCGTCGCTTTCGAAACCGCGTCGTTCACGCTCTGGATGCTAACCAACGCCGCTTTTGCGTTCTCGTTGCACACAGCCCACATGCCCAAGTTCGACACATCCGAAATCCACGAACGCGTGCCCGCCGCGGCGCTGCGCAAGCCCGACGATGCCGTTCGCTCACTGGCCGCCGAACGTGAGCTCAACCGCATCAAGGCCGCCTGGCCCAAGCTCACCGAGCAGGAAAAGAAGAAGATCATGGATCTCGCCGCACCCACGCCCGTTACGAAGGACGGCGAAGCGAAAGAGCCGCTCGAGTAGCGCCACACACCGTATCTATATTCGAATTCTACGTGATAATTTAGCATGGCCAGTGGCTTCATCATTCTTCACGACGGTAGATGCTTTGCCCGGCGCTGGACATTCTATGACGCCGCTATCAATGGAGTTATCGACGAACTCATAAACTCCCCGGCAGAAAAAGATCTGGCGACTTGGCTGCGCGGGTTACTGCCCGGTCCCGACGATATCGATATTGATTACTGTTGGATAAGAAAATCGGACAATGAGAATGTGCTTCGCCATTTGGATCTTCGAGAACTGACCGTCGACAATCATCAACGCTTCTACGCCGCCGCGCGGCGAGCACTTCATCGGTTGCAATTCACCGACACCAGCAAACTTCACAAAGATTGGATCCTTTGTCTGAGCATTCTAGTCGAGATGATCGATCGCGCCGAGAAAGGCGAACCGCCGTTGAGTATGTCTGACTGGGTTTCGGTTGAGCCTGAATCTGGAATGCATTCTGGCCCTGGTTGGGATCAATCGATTCATCAGTGACCGCCGATTCCCGCCTTCTTAAAAAACGCATACGCCGCGCGCCGTGAATGCTCGGGCATGCTGTGCTCGCCGTCGAATTCGTAGTAGAGAAAATTCTCCGCCTTGCCGTGCAGTCGGTAGAGCCGCGTCAAATCGCGGTCGCATTCGCGCATGCCACTGAGCGGAAAACAATTGTCGTGATTGGCGCCGATCAGCGCGAACGGGCGCGGCGCGATCAGCCCGCAGAGATCCTGCTGGTCACCGAGATGCAGCACGCCCGGCGTGGTGTAATAGATCGTGCCGCTGTCGAGAAAGCTCAAGAACTCGCCGTCGTACCACTCCGTTCGCCATTCATCCCACAATGATCGGTAGGTGCAGGCGCCGCAGATCGGTGCGGCGGCCGCGATGCGGTCGTCCATCGCGGCGAGCATCCACGTATGGGTGCCGCCCTGCGACACGCCCATGCAGCCGATGCGCGCCGCGTCCACATCGTCGCGTGAGGCTACGTAATCCAGGCAGCAGCACAAATCGTGCAGCGACTGGTTGATCATGGCCGTGCCTTCCGGAATGTTCGGCAGCCACGGATAGAGCGCCACGCGCGCATCGATAATGCACGCATTCCAGCCTTCCGCGACAATTTCGTGGCCGTAAGGATGCTCCACTTGCGCCACGTCGCTGCCCGATCCGGGAAGATGCAGGATCGTCGTCCGTTTTCGCTTCGGTCCGTGGGGACGCAGGAAGGTGAGGTTCGACCACGTGAATTCGCCCGTGCGGACGTGGTACTCTTCGCGCGTGCAGTCGGGAAGTTCGACGCGCCCCATTAATTTAACGTCCAGCGGTTTGCTAACGGCCGGCATGCCCGCTTGGACGCGGTACGTGGCGCGGAGCTTTTTGGCCCACTGCTGCCACGTTTTCGCGTCCGGCACGTTACAGATGGCGTACTTCCGATTCGGAATCTTCCCGCGCACGATCACATTCTGCGGAGCGGACTTCACCGCGTCGAGTTTGCGCGACTTCATCCACGCGATGACAGCGGACTTCTGCCCGGCGCGAAAAACCGTCGCGCTCTTCGAGGCTGTGCGCAGCGCATCCGGATTCGCCGCCAGCCCATTCGTTCCTGGCGCGGGCTTCACGAAGACCACCGGCCGTGGCGAGAGCGACGCGACGATCTCATGCAGGTCCGTGGTCCGATTGAAGCGCGGCACCATCAGCGCATCCACGTCCGAGCCCGTACCGATCGCCAGCAGTTCATCGCAGAGCACACCGGCCGTGCGCCCATCAGTTGCGCCGAGCAGCAGCGCCGCTGTGGCACCGACGCCGGAACCGGCGATCCACGCGCGCCTGGCTTTGTCCGGCGATAGGTGAAGCAATCCGTCGAGCGCTCGCGCCGCTTCGCCGACGACTTCGCCCAGCGTGCACGCGCCTTCCAGCAACCGCCGCTTGTTCTGCGTCGCGGAGAAACGCTCCAGCCCGGGCAGTTTGGGAATCCCGACGACAAATCCCGCGGCCGCCAGTTCCAGGCCCCACGCGCGCGCCGCCGTCTCGGGGCTCTGCGCGCCGAAGAGCACCGCGCCGGAATCGGGAATCAACAACACCGGCGCCAACTTCGGATCGCGGTGCTGCACACTCTTCAGCACCATCAATTCCACCGACCCGCCGTCCCATGCCGCGTTGGGCAGGTCGTAATAAATTGTGCGCAGATCGGCCGCCCACGCCGGCGTACCCGGCTCCGGCGTTTTCGAGAACAAGGGATTTCCCCGCACGAATCGCGGGGGCCGTTCGACCGGGTTACGTGCCGCGAGCGCCAACCCGAGGCACTCCGCCAGTTGTGCTCGCAGCACCGGCACACGCCGCGCGAATTTCGCCACATTCGCCCGGCCGCGGTAGAGCTTCGCGCGAACGTCCCGCCGCGCCGCGATCTCTTTCAGATACGCGCGCTTGAAATTCACCGTGGCTGCGGCCATGCGCTGGTAATGCGGATAGCCATGTTTGTCCGGTGGTGTGGCGTTGCGGGGAAACACGGGAGTTGCGGGCGTGGCGCGGCGCGTGGGCATCAAGACACCTCCAAAAGGAGACGTGGCAATACGGTGATAGTTGGGGTGTACCCGAAACGCCCCGCCTGTCCAGTTATAAGTCCGACATAATGAGGCAAGAAAATTGTACTTTCATTCAGTGACCTCGAGGAAAAAGGGCGGTTTCAGATGTGGCTGTTTCCGGGCGGAGATTGACGCATGACCTCGCAACCGAAGTTCAGACGCTGGCCGTGGGGCGCACTGGCCATGGCCATCCCGTTGATCGCGGGTGTGGCCACGATGGCCGCGTTTAACAACGGCGCGGAGATGGATCAGCCCGGTGAATTATTTCGCGCCGCCAAACTGTTCTTCATTGTTTTATGCGCGGGGAATGGCTATTTGATGACCGTCGCCATCGGCGACCTTGGCCGCAGCGTCCTTGCCGTGCCAGTCGGCGCGCTGGCGGGGCTCGCGTCGATCTACGCGGCGGACTCCTCCGCGGCCTTAAAGTTCGTCATCATCTATTTCGCAATCATCACGCTGGTGGCCGTGCTGCAGATGGGTCGCGCCTTGATTGAAGACGCCGGCGCCATGCTCCTCTCCACCATGGTGATCCTTTACGTGGTCAGCGAAAGCAGATCCAACTCCGAATTGAAATTGATTGTCGCCTATCCCATCGCCTGCTCGATGATCGCCGCATCGATGCCGTTGCGTGGCGGGTTCGAAGGAATTTTCAGCGCTCTCGTGGTCGGCGCACGCGCCTCCTTGCTGGGAACATTGGCCGGACTGATCGTGCTGCCACTGGTGTTCCCACTCTTGAACTCCATCCATTTTCCCGTGTACGCCAGTGGTGTGGTGCTCAGCGTCATGGCCGCAAACTATCTTTGTTTTAAGCTGCTCTTTGACGCCTGCTTTCGCGCACAGGACACGGAGAAACTGGAAATCCCCCACGTCATCACATCCCATGATAGCATTCCTTCCACTACTGAATCAGAAGAGCGCACACCCCTCCGCGCCTCCTCAACGAAGTGAGTGTTCCGTATACCATTCGTTGCATTGCGCGGTGTGCCGTGAGATCAGAAATCCCGCCGCTAAAATCGCTCGCAACATTCTCCCTCGACCGTTAACTTAGACGGCATCGTCAATTCACCCTTGTTTTCCGCTTCGCAAAAAGGATCCGCCATGTCCGCCTCTGCCTCTTCTGCCCCGGCCGCCATTCAACGTGCGCTGATTTCCGTCTCCGATAAGACCGGGATTGCCGAGTTTGCCAAATCGCTGGCCGGCATGAATGTTGAACTGATTTCCACCGGCGGCACCTCCAAGGCGCTGCGCGACGCGGGGCTGAAGGTCAAGGACATCAGCGAACTCACCGGCTTCCCCGAAATCATGGACGGCCGCGTTAAAACGCTCCACCCGAAAGTCCACGGCGGCCTGCTCTACCGGCGCGATCTTCCCGCGCATTTGGCACAGGCGAAAGAACACGGCATCCTGCCCATCGACCTGGTCGTGGTGAATCTCTACCCGTTCGAACAGACCATCGCCAAAGGCGGCGTGACGCCCGAAGAAGCGATCGAGCAGATCGACATCGGCGGCCCGTCAATGATCCGCTCGGCGGCGAAAAACTGGGAATCGGTCACCGTCATCACCGACCCCAGTGACTACACCGCGGTGCTGCGCGAGCTCCGCGCGATGGGTAACACCACGCGCCCCACGCGGTTGCGCCTGGCCTCGAAAGTCTTCGCACTGACCAGCCGCTACGACGGCGCCATCTGCGCGTACCTCGAGAGCCTCGGCGAAGGCGACGCCCCGCAGACCGTGAGCGTCAGCGGCGCGCTGAAGCAGGCGCTGCGTTATGGCGAAAATCCGCATCAGAAAGGCGCGGCGATTTACGCGCTCCCCGGCTTCAACGAACCCAGCGTCGCCGGCGGCAAGCAGGTGTGGGGCAAGGAAGTCGGCTTCAACAATGTTCTCGACCTGAACACCGCCTTCGAAATCGTGAAGGAGTTCTCCACGCCGGCGGTTTCCGTCGTCAAACACAACAACCCCTGCGGCGTCGCGACCAGCGACACGCTGATCAACGCCTATCTGGAAGCGTACGCCGGCGACCCGCTGTCGGCGTTCGGCGGTGTGCTGGGGATGAACCGCCCGCTGACGCTCGACATCGCCGAAGCGATTCTCGGCGCGTCGGGCTTCAAAGTCGACGCCATCGTTGCGCCGAGCATCACGCCGGATGCGCTGCAGGCGCTCACCACCAAGAAAAAGTGGGGCGCGAATGTGATCGTGATCGAGGCAGGCTCGCTTGAAAAATTCAAACGCTCCAACAATGGCGGTGCGCACTCGGCCCAGTACCGCGACATCCGCACGATTCCTGGCGGCATCCTCGTCCAGAGTCCCGATGTCTCGCTGTGGGAGGAAGAGTTCGCCAATCTGAAGACCGTGACCAAGCGCGCGCCCACGGCGGCGGAGCTCGACGCGCTGAAATTCTCGTGGATCGTCTGCAAGCATGTCAAATCCAACGCGATCGTCCTGGCGAAGGGCTGTTCCGTCGTCGGTGTGGGTGCCGGCCAGATGTCGCGCGTCGACTCGGTCGAAATTGCCATCAAGAAGGCCGGCGACAGGGCCAAGGACACGGTTCTGGCCAGCGATGCCTTCTTCCCCTTCCCCGACGGCCCCGAAGCCGCCGCGCGCGCCGGTGTCACCGCGATCATTCAACCTGGCGGCAGTGTAAAGGACAAAGAAGTGATCGAAACCTGTGACCGCTTCAACGTGGCGATGGTGATGACAGGCGTCCGGCATTTTCGCCACTAAGCGCGAGAAGCGCGGGATTGGATGTGTGCTCCGGCGCGGTGGTAAAAAGTGTTCGAACAGATGGGATCGGGGATTAGGCATCAGGCATCGGTCAGTGGGTGAGCGCGGAAAATTGAGTGTCACCCGCTGCATTGGCGATAATTCGTACGAGTGATATTCCGAACGACCGATGCCCGATCCCCGATCCCATCTGTTACATCCCCAACGAAGTGAATGCGGTTTAGTAAAGGCGTAACCGAGTCAACCCATGCAAACCCTCCTCGAGAGCTGGGAACTACGGCGGCAACTGCTGGAGAGCAACTCCCGGCCAATTGACGCGGCGGTGGCGCAGAGCCAGAAGCAGATTCTCGATTTTCTCCTGAAGCGTTACCGCGGCGATCCGGCTGCAAATGCGCCGGCCACCTTTCCCGCACGCATGGAAATGCGCGTCGACCGGCGCGCGATTGTCGTCCACGAGCACCTCGGCCGCGGCATTGTCTCGGGCGTGAAAAACGAAGCGGAAGCCAGCAGCCGAGCCAACCGGATCCTCAAGCGCATCTCCAATCTCGATCCGCAGGCCAGCGCAGCGGCACCGGGCGATGGCATCTTCAATGATCCGCTCTTCTCCGCGATGCCCGACACCGGCGAAGCCCTGCCCCGCACGATTCATGACGCGGAAGCCTCCGAGCGGGGTGGCATCGGTTGGACTCCGGACAAGAGCACCCCGCGCGCGCTGCTGCAGAACCAGACACCACAGCAGCAGTTTGTGGGCATCACCTACCGGCAGCGGCTGGCGTGGGGACGCATTCACTCGGCGATCAAGGCCGGCGATCCGCCCTCGGTTACCTTCAGCCGCATTCGCACCGCGTTGCAGTTGGGCAAAGCGCTGCCGGAACGCGCGGTGACGTACCTCTTTGAACAGTGCAGCAATCCGCTAATGCGCGAGACGCTGCCGGCTGAATTGCTCAATCAATGCATCAACGCCAGTGTTCCCGTTTACGCGTTGATGGCGTGGCGCGATCGGCTCGCCGCGCTGGCGGGACCGGATCCCGTTTCAGATGTGCTGCGCCTGATCAGCCTGAGCGAATTGATGCGCAAAAGCGCGTTGTCGCATCTGCGTCCATACCTCGCCGACAGCCACGCCTCCGTGCGGCTCGAAGCGACAAAGCTGCTCAGCGAAATCGGCACGCTTCACGATGTGGGTCTGCTGCTGGACCTCGCCGCTCTCCCCCGCCAGGCCGACGAAGATCCTTCCGAGCGCAACGTGCTACTCAATGCTGCACAGAAACTCGCCGCGGCTTGACTCCGTTCTTCACCAACACTCGTGCATTTTATTTTGAAAGAGAGTGTGGCGTACCCGTCTGTTGAGTGGTTGTGTTAGCACTCAGAGGTGTATGAATGGTTATGAAGGCACAGTCCCTTTATAAAAGCTGGGAGATCCGGCGGATGTTGCTGGACGCGTCAGCGCCGGCACTCGATCCAATCGTTCGCAAGGAGCAGTGCGAATTGCTCCAGGCGCTATTGAAGAAGCATAAGAGCAGTGCGGTGGCGGCAAAGCAGGCGCGCTTTCCGGCGACAGAACCCTCGGCCGTTCCGAAGAAGCGCTTCCTGATGAATCTCACCCGCCCGCTGACCTTCCTGCGCGAAAAACTGGATTGGCAGGCACAGCAGCGGCTCGAACCGGTGATCCAGGACATCGCTCGAATTAATCCGCAGTTCGACATCAACGCACAGCGCACGCAACAGAATCTGGCAGCGTTGCCAGAACCGGTCGCGCCGCTGACACGACCTGCTCCGCGCCCGCGCGGCGCGCTGATGACGGTGCTCCGCGCCGACCTCGGACTGGTGCTGCGACAAGCCGTGAAGCAGGCCGTCGATCGCGCGCCGGAATTGCTCTTCACCGAAATCGGAAAAGTTCCCGGCGAAATTCCACGGCTGGCCGGCGGTTACGTCCGCAGCATGTGGCAGGTGCTCTCCCATTCCGACCCGCGCGACACGGTCGACTACATGGTCGAGGAACTCGAAGAACACAACACTGAAGCGCGCGCTGCGTCCGCCTCTTCATCCGGAGAACGGCTGAGCGTGGATGCCGGCGGAAACGCACGCCTGTTCGTGGACCGCCGCGCGATCCTGATTCATCACAGCGTCGGGGCCCACGCGGATGGCCACGAACGGGACGTCGCCGCCAGCGCGCACCGCGTGCTGCATCCGGTGCCTACCGTCCGGAAAACGCCGGGAGAACCGCTGCCACTGCTGGACACTCTTTGGAGCGACTTGTGCAGCGGCGATGCAGGCAGGACGATCGATATGTACGGGCAGAACATAATCGAACACAACGGCCAGGCGCTGGACGACTACGCCGCGCGCCTCGACCACCGGCTGTTTGTTTCAGACGATGTCGTGAAAACATTCTACGTGAACATCGTCTACATCTCGAAGGCACTGCGCCTGCTGCGACAACATGGCGTGGGCTCCCGCGGGGCCGGTGGTTCGGAGCGCGATTGGATTTCCGGCGCGGAGGCCGATTGCCGCGAGCAATTGCACGAACAGATTGCCGAGATACTCAACGATCCGGCGCTGCGCGAAAAAGCGCTCCACCATTTCAGGCTGGAATTGGCCGACGGCAGCACGGCCGTCCGTTACACCGCCATCGCCATGGTCGGGCGGCTGGGAACGCTTGATGATATCGGGTTGCTGCTTGATCTGGTTTCGCTGCTGCCGCATGGACCCGGCAACCGGCAGGAAAGCCGGATGCTGCTGGCGGCCGCGCGGCGCCTGGCGGGAATAGAATAACACGGTGGCCAGTTGGCCACCGTGCCGCTTCCACGACGCTGATGTCCTGCTCCGGAGTGGTATCCTATTCCGGATTGCCCCACGGCATGCCACTGGTATCGGTCTTGGGCGCAACGGGCTTTTCCAGCGGCGGTTCGTAGTTCTTGAGCAACTCCTTGCACTGCGCCGGAACTTCAATGCCGTGCTCCTCAGAGACAGCGCGCACGGCGAAGACCAGTTCCAGCGGATTGCCGGTCTTGACCACAAAGGTATCCGCGGCCCAGGTCAGGAAGTTCGATTTGTAGTTGGGATAGGCGCTGTAGAAAATCACCGGAATGCGGCGGTCCTTTGCCACAATTTTCCCGAGCGCTTCGATCCCGTCCATCCCGGGCATCTGGATATCAAGCACCACGATGTCGGGATGATAGCGTTGGAACAGCTCCATCGCTTCCGTGGCATTCCACGCGTCCCACACTTCGTAACCCGCATCCGATAAGACGTCGTGGTAGAGATCGCGCTGATCTTCCTGGTCCTCAGTGATTAGTATTCGCGGCATTTGCCACCTCCTTTTCCGTATCCTGCAGGACCGGGCTGGCACAGCCCGGCAGAGAGGCATCCACTTTTGGTAATTCTAGGATGATGCTGGTTCCGGAGTTCGACCCGGTGCGGCTTTCCACCCAGACTTTACCGCCATGGCCTTCGACGATTTTCCGCACGATCACGAGTCCAAGTCCGAAGCCTTCGTGCACGCGGCCCAGCGAACCATCGACCTGGAAGAAGCGCTGGAAGAGTTGCGGCATTTTCTCAGCGGGAATTCCACAGCCGTTGTCGATGACACTCAAACGCCACATGCCGTCGATAGGTTCAACTTTGATCAGGATGCGGCTGTCTTCGGGCGAAAATTTAATCGCGTTGTCGAGCAGATTGACGACCAGTTGCAGCAGTTTGGACGCGTCGCCCCGTACCGCGGCAGGCGCGGCAGGGCTTTCGACGTCGATGTTGATCCGCCGATCGCGCGCCTTCAGCGAGGCGCTTTCCACGGCCGCTTGAATCGCCGCGTTGAGCGTGGTTGGCTCCATGTGGAAATTCGCCATGCCGGATTCGAGCTTGGAGAAATCGAGGATCTCGTCGATCAGTGTGCGCAGCCGGGTGAGGTTGCGCTTGCTGACCTCCAAGCCCCTCTTCTGCTTCTCGTTCACGTCGCCCAGATGCCCCATCAGCATGCGGTCGGTGTAGCCCAGTGAAGTAACCAGCGGGGATTTCAATTCATGCGTGACATTGGCGAGAAATTCAGATTTCAGGCGATCCAGTTCTTCCAGCCGGTGGTTGGCCCGTTCCAGTTCCTCGCAGTGCAACTTGACTTGCTGTAACAGGCCCTGGATCCGCAGTTCGCGGTGCGCGCGCATCGTACCCAGTGCGCCAAAGACCGCGGCGAAGAGGAGCGGGTGAAGGAAGAAGAAAATGTAGAGCGGGTTGGTCACATCCACGTCCCACAACGCCGCGAAGGTCCACGGCAGGCCCGCCGCATAGGCGTGAATCAGCAATACGAAAAACGGGATCGGCAAGCCCCAGAGGAAGCCAAAAATCACTTCCGTGTTCAGCAACGGGGAGTACGTCAATGGATTGCGCAATGCGGCCAGGAATTCCATCACCGCGTTGCGATGAAATTCAGGTTCGCGCGAGGGACAGGGCGTCGTCACTGTTTCCATGGCGTTGCTCCATTCGAGGCCGGCGGAGCTACATTGCCGTCGCCATTGCCCTTGGCCGGCGCGGTATAGCTTCTGGCGATCAATTCGCGAATGCCTTTGAGCAGTTCCTCGATTTCATACGGTTTCGAATAAATGCGGTCTGCACCATCCCGACTGTACTCTCGCGCCTGCGCTTCCGTGGCGAAGGCGGAAACAATCACGACCGGCGTATGAGTTCCTTTTTCGGCCTTGCGGTAGAGACGGAGAACTTCCGAACCGTTGAGCCCGGGCATGCGCACGTCGAGAAGGACCAGGTTGTAGACGCGAGAATTGAGCTTATGCCACGCCGCATCGCCGCTGAAAGCGGTGTCGACTTCATAACCTTCGCTTTCCAGCACATCTTTCAGCATTTCAGACTGATCGGGATCGTCTTCCGCCAAAAGTACATGCGGGTGAGGTGTATGGGCCAACGGATCGCGCAGCATGAGTCGACTCCTTTATATACAACGGTAAACACGAGCCATGCCATGCCAGCGCGCCGCGGTCGAAATTCGCAAACCATTTTGATTATTTAAGTTATGAGGAAAAAAAATGTTTATTCGGACGAGCATTCACGCACGTTTGAGAAAGTACGCTTCAGTTTTGAGAAGACTTTCGCTGGTCGCGTCGAATTCGCAATTCGCAGAATCGAGAACGGACATACCTTCCGGTAAATTTACCGGATGGTCAGAATTAGACACCTGGGGACGAATCCGTCCCCAGGTTAAAAAAATAAGGCGCCACGTGACCATGGGGAATGGGTGCCTTAACCAATGGAAAATTTCCCATCGGAATAGAAGCGGACCCTCAGGCAAATTTGCCTGTAGTACTGGTGTGTCCCTTCGGGCCAGCTGGCCCGGAGGTCTAGTGTCAGACTCCCGCCGCCGGTTTTTCAGCGGGAGCATCGCCCTTTTCACCGAGATGGCGGTACAGCGACGAAAGCGAAATGCCCAGGAGTTCCGCGGCCTTCCGCTTGTCTCCCGCACAATTGTTCAACACGCGCTGGACATGGGCGCGCTCAAAATGCGTGATCGCTTCTTTCAAGTCGGTGGCCTGAGTCAACATCGCCGCAGTGCCTTCACCTCCGGTCGCGGTGAAATCCGTCTCGCGCAGCAACGGCTCGTCGCCCACAATCATGGCCCGTTCGATCGTGTTCTGCAGTTCGCGGATGTTGCCCTTCCAGACCGACCGCTGCAGCAGATCCATGCCCGCGTCGTTGACGCCGGTGTAGTTGCGATGGAGCTCCCGGTTGAATTTTCGCAGGAGATGATTGACCAGCAGCGGAATATCCTCCTGCCGGTCGCGCAACGCCGGGGAGTACAATTCCATCACCGCCAGCCGGTAATAGAGATCCTCACGGAAGGTCTTCTTCTCGATCTCGGCTTTGAGATTCTTATTCGTCGCGGCCACCACGCGGGCCTCAAACGGAATGAATTTCGTCGACCCCACCGGATGGATCATCTTGTCTTCGAGCACGCGGAGCAGCTTGGTCTGGAGCGAGAGTGGCATTTCGCCGATTTCGTCGAGAAACAGCGTGCCCTTGCGCGCAGAGCGGAACATGCCGTCCGTATCGCCGACGGCGCCGGTGAAGGAGCCCTTCTGATGCCCGAACAATTCCGATTCCAGCAACTGCTCCGGAATCGCGGCGCAATTCACCGGGACAAACGGTTCGCCCTTGGGCGCGGCCAGTGCGTGAATGGCGCGCGCAATCAGTTCCTTGCCGGTGCCCGACTCGCCGGTGATCAGCACCGGCGAACGCGTCGGCGCGACTTTGCGGATCAACTGGCGGACTTTTTCCAGCGCCGGGCTCTGGCCGATCATTTCCAGCGACCCGAGCTTCCGGTCCAGATCGCGCCTGAGCATCTTATTGGTGATCTGTAGCGCGGCGGTCTCGACGAGTCGGTTGACCTTCGATGCGAGGTCTTCGATGGTGACGGGTTTGAGCAGGTAATCGGTCGCCCCGGAGCGCAGCGCGTCGATGGCGGTGTCCATCGAGCCAAACGCAGTCATCACGATGAAGAACGCGTCCGGCGCGATTTCGCGGCCCCGGCGGAGCAATTCCAGCCCATCCATCTTGGGCATGCGGATGTCGGTGAGCACAATCTGGACGTCCTGCTTGCGCAGTTCATCCAGCGCCGAGATGCCATCGCCGGCAGTAATGACTTTATAGCCGAGATCCGTCAGCGCTTCGGCCAATTCCTTGCGCAGATCTTCTTCGTCTTCGACCAACAGCACAGCACTCAATTCGATGCTCCCTTCAGGAGTTTACGGGCGGTTGCTTGCGGATCGGCAGTTCAATCTGGAATGTCGTCCCGTCACCCGGAGTCGATGTTACACGAATCTCGCCGCCGTGGCGCTTGACTATACCCTCACAGACGTGCAACCCCAATCCCGTTCCTTTGCCGACGTCCTTGGTGGTGAAGAAGGGAGTAAAAAGCTTGGGCATGTCATCGGGTGCGATGCCATGACCGGAATCGCAGATCGAAATTCCAATCCTCTCTTCCGAAAGCGTTCGCGACGCAATCACGATCTTGCATCCCGCCTCGGTGCTGGCGTCGATCGCGTTCAAAAAGAGATTCAGAAACACCTGCGCCAGTTGATCGCTGATTGCCATGATGGGCGGCAAGTCCGAAGCGAGATCGGCCGTAATTTCCAACGATTTTGCGGTGCGGGAAAGTTTGGCAATACCCAGTGAAGATTCGATGGTTTCATTGACATCCACCAACTGCCAGGTGGCCGGCCCCGGCCGCGCGAAGTTCACCAGTTGCCCGACGATGCTGGTAATCCTCCGGACCTGTTCGCGGATGCGCTGGCATTTTTCTGTCGTCTGGGGCTCGGAACTTTTGCGCGCCAGATTTTCACAGATGGCCTGAATGGAGGCCAGTGGGTTGCCGACCTCGTGAGCCAGCCCGCTGGCCAGCAAGCCGATCGCGGCCAGTTTCTCCTGATGCAGCACCTTCGCCTGCAGCTGCTCCCGTTCTTTCTCCGCTCTTTTCCGCTCGCTGATGTCGCGCACGATCGCGCTCAGGTAGTGCCGGCCGCCCACTTCCACCTTGGAGATCGTCGCTTCGATCGGAAACTCGACGCCATCGGAACGCAGCCCCACGATGATTCCCAGCCGGCCCATTTCGCGGCTGGTCGCGCCGGTGTGGGCAAATTCATGGACATGGCCGCCATGCGCTGCGCGGTAGCGCTGCGGAATAAAACGATCCAGTTGCGAGCCGATGGCGTCTTTGGCCGTGCACAAAAACATCCGCTCCGCCGCAGCATTGAAAATGGTGATGCGTTGCTGCTCGTCGATGCTGATAATCGCATCCATCGCAGAGTTGATAATGCCCGAGAGGGCTTCCCATTGTACCTGCGAGTGATCGGAAGGGAGCGGTGTACCGTCCGTAGACGACATGAATATATTACTCCAGAGGTATTCTCGAGATCATCGTCACCCGGCACGATTGCCGCAAATGACAATCTCTTTTCTCATCTTCAGGAACACCGGGGCTTACGTCACTCTCCATCCTCCTTACGATTCATGAATTATAAGATTGAAGGGATTGCGCGTCCATTTGCTATTCTATCTCATGGAGCAAATCTTAAGGAGGATCCCTCATGTCACAGTTTAAAACAATAATACTCACGACCGACCTGTCCGAAAATTCCAGGGCCGCGGTGCCGTTTGCGCTGGAACTGGCATCAAAATACGGTGGCACCGTACATCTCGTCCATGTGTTTGAAGACCTGATGTACACGGGAGTCATGGTCGATGGCAGCATGGGCTACGATCCCACGCCCTTCCTTGAGCAGGCCGAAAAAGAGAAGCAGGCACAACTGACCGCGCTGGCCGCCAAGCTTTCAGCGTCTGCACCGGCGGGAGTTCGCGTGTTGCCCGTATACATAAAAGGTAACGCGAACGCTGAAGTATTGAAATATGCGGCCGCCCAACACGCCGATTGCATCGTGATGGCAACGCACGGCCGGACGGGTTTTTCACATCTGTTGTTTGGTTCCGTCGCGGAAAAGATCGTTCGCACCAGTCCGTGTCCGGTGCTGACCATCAAACCCGATCACGTGGCCGAAGCGCACAAGGCCGCGCAAGCGAAATAGGTCTGAGCTTCTGTTCCTTTCGCGATAAACACGTGGGTTCTGCGCATTCGAACAGTTCCACAAAAGACCCCCGAGGCGCGGACCCCGTTTTTTTCAAATCTGCATTTACGTTTTCAATTCTCGCAAAACTTCGCCGACGTGAATTCTCGCAAAACTACCGACTGCAAGGACTTCATGATTTTTCTCGAATGGCGCATCGACTGCTTTCTTAAAAGGCGGAGACCCTTTTAAGGAGATTGAGAATGTCGTGCGAACCGCGTCTGAAAGTATTCCTAGGATTGTTCGTCGCTCTGTTTGTTGGCGCGATGTGGATCTGTACCGGATGGGTGCCGGGCGTTACGACCTACGCGTCGATTCCCGTGATCCTCTCGGCTGAAGCCATTGTCATGACGATGGTCTACGTGACGATTTTCCACGGTGAAACGCACGACGAAGAACATCACGCGATCAGTGCGTCGCCGGACGTTCATTCTGAAATCGAGAAAAAGCTGGCCCGCGCCAGCAAGTAAATCGCACGTTCACGACCCGCCGTGGATATCCTGAGAGCGGATGATTCACGGCGGGATCGAACGTCTTCCCTTACGAGGTCTTCGATTATATCGTTCCAACTTTTTGACCCAATAAAGTGATTCTTCATGATGAACCGGGAACTCGGGCGAACTTTATTGTCTATAAGACGGCCAAATATTTGCTTAATTTCGGCTCTTAGCGCAATCTAAATTGACCAACCTGCCTGATATTGCCACTCATGCTTCTCTATAACCCAGACGCGCCTGCTAACATTCGGCGCAGCTTCAAAAAGTTTTAACAATTCCAGGCGTTTGCTTTCGAGTCTCCGTGTCGGCGCCCGCATTCGCTCAAATTTTCATAGGTAAATCGAGCCTGAGACGCGGCGCTGACATCGCAACGTGAGGGGCGGGGTAGTCACACAAAGTTAAGAAATTATTTTTCGTGAGGTTCGCCGAACTGACTCAGAATTGCCGCAAAGCGCATTTTAGAAGAGCCGCAGTTTTCATGGAAACACTTGCCCGTAGCAGTCTTTTAAGAAGTGACTCAGAATCAATCACTGGAATATAGAATTAACCACTAGCTTTGCGAAGAAGACGCGAAATCTTTTAAAATTTGCTTGTTTCGTGTGAACCCTGACGGCATAATTTATCACAATCCTGTTAGTAAATGTGGAATTGAAACCCTAGACCAGAGGAGTCTGCTGTGATTCGAAAACATTTGGCCAGTGTCGTTGGTGTTGCTCTGTTGGTTCTGTGCTGCAGCGGAGTCCAGGCGGCGAATACTTCGCCGAACTATAAGGCGACCCTGAAGCTGGGTAAGGGTAATGTTGCTGCCGGCAGCTCGATCACCATTCAGGGCGGCGGCTTCGATTTCTATTCGTTGCTGAGCCTATCCGCTAAAGACACGGGTAAGGGCAAGTCCGCCGTTCCGGTTACGATGAATGAACAGATCGCCGTGTACACCAGCAATGCCAATTCCGGCACGCTGACCACGAACGCCAATGCGTCGATCGTCTTCTTCTCGACGTCGAACACCAACGTCATCACGACGAACGGCAACACAAACACCTTCCCGATCACCTATACAGTCAAGGTGAGCAACAAGGGAGTCGTGACGGCCAAGTCGTTCAAGACCAAGAACACCTTCACCGCTGTCCAGGGTGTTGCCTCCAAGAACAAGTTCAAGTTCATCTTCACCGGTTCGCAGGTTGATGCCGGCGTCGCCAAGCTCCCGCTCGTGACCAAGGGCAGAAACCAGGTCCCTGCGTTCGGCGATACGAAGGCTGGCACGGGCATCACGGGCTTCACGCTCAAGCTCGGCAGCGCGACCTTCGTCGGAACGTTCAGCAAGGGCAAGATTGTCTTCTAAACTGTAGTCGACAATCAGACGTATAAAGAAGGCGGGTATTGACTAACCTCAATACCCGCCTTTTTCTTTTCTTCGACGTCTACGTCCTGCTTCTCACATTGCCTGCGAGTTCACCCATGATTCACGCCGCGATTCCCAGTTTCCGCAGTCTTCGCGAAGCCCTCCGCGACGCCAAGCCTTCCTCTGGTTTTCCCTTTGGAGAAGGGTTGACCGCGGAGCGCCTGAAAGCGCTGCGTGAGGCACCTCATTTCCAGGAATACTTGCGAGAAGTCCGCGCGGAAGCTCAGCGCGCGCACACCGAGCCCATTCCCGCCCTGCCCTATTCGCTCTGGCGATTGTACGAGACGGCCGGTTCACGCATCGAATACGAGCGCCCGTATTTCGCACGCCGCGGACGATTGCCGGGGTTGGTGCTCGTCTCTGTCATTGATGCCACCGATGAACACCTCGCCTTGATACAAGATTCGATCTGGGCGATCTGCGACGAAGTAACGTGGTGTGTGCCCGCCCACGCGCAGGACAATCGCCTCCCGATCGAGGAACGCGTCGACCTCTTCGCCGCGGAAACCGCACACGCTCTGGCCGAAACGCTGACACTGCTCGGCGGACGCCTTGAGAAGGCGGTGAACGAACGTACGCGCCGCGAAATCGAGCGCCGGATTTTCAAGCCGCTCTTCAACGATGCCGTCCACTTTCATTGGGAATCGACTCCGACGAACTGGTCGGCCGTCTGCGCCGGTGCCGTGGGTATGGCCGCATTGCTGCTTGAAACCAACCGCGAACGGCTGGCGGGCATGATGGATCGCTGCTGCAGCGCGATGGAATGCTTTCTCGAAGGTTTCGGGGCCGACGGAGGCTGCGCGGAAGGCGTCGGCTACTGGCAATACGGTTTTGGCTACTACGTCTACTTCGCGGAAATGCTCCATGAATTCACCCGCGGCAAAATCGATCTGCTCAGCGGTGAGAAAATCAGGAACATCGCCAATTTCCCGGCGGGCATGAGCCTCTCCGGTGGAAACTTTGTGAATTTCTCCGACGGCGTCATGCGCATGGAGATCGCCACCGGACTGATTTCGCGGCTATCCGCGCGCCTGGGCGTCGCGGTGCCCGAATCACCGCGGGTGCCGTCGTTTCATTTCGATCACTGCTACCGCTGGCCGCACGTCACGCGCAACCTATTCTGGACCAATCCCGCGCTGCTGGGCAAACTCACGCCGCCGGGAACGTTCGTGTTCGATGACTTGGGCTGGGTGCTCGACCGCCGCACACTCAATGGCGTACCGATCGGCTTCTCAGCCCGTGGCGGCCACAACGCCGAACCGCATAACCAGAACGACCTGGGCCATTTCATTCTCCACGCAGGCGGCGACAGCCTGCTCGTGGACCTGGGCGCCGGCGTGTACACGCGCGACTACTTCGGCCCCAATCGCTACAACTTGATTCACAACGGCTCCGAGGGCCATTCCGTCCCATTGATCGATGGTCAGCCGCAGAAAGCCGGGCGCCAGTTCGAGGCCAAAATTCTCGCGCGTGAAACCCGAGCCGACGGGATTGATTTCAAATTGGATCTGACGAAAGCGTACGCGGTACCCAACCTGAAACGATTGGAGCGTACGTTCCGCTGGACGCACTCCGCGGCGAAGGCCAGTCTGGAACTCACCGACAGCTTCGACTTCAATTCCGCTCCACGCGAATTGCAAGAAGTGTTCATCAGCCTGGTGCAGCCGACTCTGGAGCGAGGCAAGATCACATGGCGTGGCGCGCGCGGCGCTGTCGCGATGACATTCGATCCGGCGCAGTTCACCGCCGCGTGCGAAGCCATTCCCTCGCACACGCACGGGCATGAGCCAATCGTGGTTCAACGCGTGCGCCTGACCACGTCGCAGCCTTCCACGCAGGTGATTGGCAAATTCACATTCGAGATGCTCGCATAGTTCATCCCTGCTTCCACCGGCACTTAAGTTGCATAGTTAATCCCTATCTTAACATGTTGTTACAAGCTGCGACACTGCGCACATGTTCCTGACGCGCATTGCTATATTATAGGAGAACACGCCCATGAAACTCGTCGGCGGATTGGTCTTCGTGCTCGGTATTTTCCTATTTGCTGGAAACGTGATCGGCTTTTTCCGCACGTTTCCGCTGGCGGGTTATCTGACCATGCTGGCCGGCGGCGCGATTATGCGCAGCGGCGGCGACGGCCGGCGATAGCAGATTTTTCGCGACGACAAATAGACTTTTTTAACGGGCTAGGCTCCTGCGCGTTCGAACTCCTTGTACGCGTTGCGCAGCCACACCTTCACGCGGTGGCGTTCAATCAGTCCCAGCCCCACTTTCGCGTTGTTTGCGGCCGACCAAAAACTCGCGTTAAGCGTGTCGATCTTCTGCATTGTCGGCTCATGGAGCTCATCGAGCGTCAAGATCGTGGCATTGAACTGTTCCGCCTGTTTACGGGCATCTGAGTTTTCGAACGCGCTGAAGTCGCCGCCGCGGCCGAGATTCTTGACGATGCAGTAGTTCACCGTCGAACCGTACGTGTTGAACAATCCCTGCAGCAGCACGATGGAATCACGGCCAGAATCCATCACGTGCCAGAACACCAGCGGCACCGAGCTCTCCGCGGCCAGTTCGACGATGCCGTTCTGCTCCATCCATTTGCGCACAAATCGATCGCTCTGGGCGGGCAGATCGACGATCACGCGCTGATCGAGATCCAACGCCAGCTGCATGATGTGGTCGGTCGTTTCGAAGCGATCGAGATCACCGGTCTTGGTGAAGTCCGAATAAAAACGCGCCATCGCGCCGTGCGAGCGGTCGGCATCGACGACGGTGAACGGCAAGGTCTTGTCGATGCAATACTGCGCCAGCAGCCGCGAGACCACCGACTTGCCCACGCCGCCCTTTTCGCCGCCGATGAAGTGAATCTTGCTCATGAGAAGCTCAACTTTCCATGCTGAATCCACGGGGGACGCCAGCCCCGGTTGGATTTTGGTCTGAGTGATCAAGAAGTGTGGAATCAGCAGACTAGCGGGCGCATCTCGCAGGTCAACGCGCTATGCAAGAGGTTTATTTTTGTCGAGCCACGCCCGGAATACTTTCAGATGACCGAAGTGATACGGCCCGTCCTTGCCGCCGAGCAATTCGAGCGCGCCGGTAAGATTAAACGTCCCGACTTTCTCGAAAACGGCAGCAATCTCCATTCTCTGTTCGGCAGTGAGGAGATTATCGATGTCGATTTTCTCGCCGGCTTCGATCGCATCGGTGAGATGTCCGTAGATGGTCGACGCCGCCAGTTCGCGTTCACTGATGATGTCATCGACGCGCTGGCCGTCCTGGAACATCTTCAGCGTCTGGCGCGCCGTGGAATTCAAACCGCGCTTCACCGTGGTGGCAGGCGCCGCGGCGGGCAACGCATCAAAGGATTTGGCGGTGTTCGTCTTCAGGTATTCCGCGATCTCGCCCATGAACGCCGCGCCAAATTCCTGGCGCTTCTTTTCGCCAACGCCGCTGATGCGCGCAAATTCGCTGTCGTGTGTCGGATAATCGCGCGACATCTGCCGCAGCGAGACGTCGGAAAAGACAATGTACGCCGGCACGTCGCGTTCGTCGGCGAGGCGCTTGCGCAATTCGCGCAGCCGCTCGAACAGGGTTTCGTCGCATTCGATTTCGCCACGGCTGGCACGGTCGGCTTTGGACGGCTTGGACTTCTCGACCGCTTTCGCCTGCGCCGGCTTGGCGATCATCACCGTCGCCTTCTTCATCAATACATCGCGGCCCGTGGTCGTGATCTCCAGGCGCGTGTACTTGCCGTCCTGTTTTTCGCGCAGGTAACCGCCATGGATCAATTGCCGCGCGACCGACTGCCACTCGTCTTTGCTCTTATCCTTGCCAATGCCGTACGTCGACAGCGTCTGGTGCTCCCAGCCGCGGATCAGGTCGTTCTCGGCGCCGGTCAGGATATCGATGCAGTACTTCATGCCCGCGCCGAACGACGGATTGCGTTCCTTGATGCGGTAGATGCACGACAGAAATTTCTGTGCGTCGATGGTGCCGTCGTACGTTTCGCGCGGCGCGTTGCAGTTGTCGCAGCCGCCACAGGGAATCTCCGTGAAATTCTCGCCGAAGTAGCCGAGCAGAAATGCGCGACGGCAGGTGGTCCCTTCCGCGTACTCCACCATTTTCCAGAGCTGCTTGCGGGCCAGATCCTGCTCCTGCTGGCTGGGCTTCTCGTCGATGAAGCGCATCTGCTTGGCGACGTCGCCGCGACTGAGCAACAGCAGGCAGTCCGACGGCAGACCGTCGCGTCCCGCGCGACCGGTTTCCTGATAGTAGCCTTCGATGTTCTTCGGCAGGTCGTAGTGAATCACGTAGCGGACATTGGGTTTGTTGATACCCATGCCGAATGCAATGGTCGCGCAGATCACATTCACTTCGTCGCGCAGAAATAATTCCTGATTTCGCGAACGCGCGTCATTCTCCATGCCGGCGTGATATGGCGCAGCCTTGACGCCATTGGCGCGCAGATCATCGGCAACTTGCTCGGAGCTCTTGCGGCTGTGGCAGTAGATGATGCCACATTCGTGCGGTTTGGATTTAATGAACTCCAGCACCTGATCGAACGCGTCTTTTTTTCCAATCACGCGGTACGCCAGATTCGGCCGGTTGAAGCTCGCGACGTAGCGACTGGGCTTGTTGAGTTTCAGCGCCTTGACGATGTCGTCCTGGACGCGCGGTGTGGCCGTGGCCGTCAGCGCCATCATCGGCACGCTCGGAAACTGCGCGCGCAGCGTCGAAATCTGCCGGTACTCCGGCCGGAAATCGTGGCCCCACTCGCTGACACAGTGCGCCTCGTCGACGGCGAACATCTTGACGTTCCAACGTTGCAGCGCCGCGAGCATTCCCGGCTGCATCAGTCGTTCGGGCGCGACGTACAGCAACCGGCAGAGCCCCTGCTCGATATCCTGAATGCGCGCGCGGGCATCGTAGCCATCGAGCGTCGAATTCAAGAACGTTGCGTTGATGCCCATCGAGAGCAGCGCGTCGACCTGGTCTTTCATCAGCGCAATCAGCGGCGAAATGACGACGGTCAGTCCGTCCCGGGCGAGCGCCGGAAGCTGGAAGCAGAGCGACTTGCCGCCGCCGGTCGGCAGCACGGCCAGCACGTCGCGGCCGGAGAGCGCGTCGGTGACAATCTCTTCCTGCAGCGGGCGGAAACTTTTGAAGCCGAAGAATTCTTTGAGCAGAATACGCAACGGCGATTCGTCGCTGGCATCCGTCTCCGTCGCCGCGTCCTGGGATTCGTTCACTTTGTCAGACGCCATTGCGCAGTTTCTCGACGATCAACCAACTCACCACGGCGGTGCCCAGCAAGGCGCCGAACGCGAGCGCGTAGACGGCCAGTTCGGGCGCCGTATAGATGGGATTGTGGCCGGGACGCCGGAGCGTTGCAACCAGAAGCGTGCCGATGCAGACCACAAAAATTCCCGCGCCGGTCTGCTCCCAATAATGTTGCGTCGCGAGCTCATACGAGTCCGCCGCCTGACGCTCGCCCGAGACAAGCCGCTCCCCGCGCGCCTCGTAAAAGAGGATGAACGCGAGCGCGAAAATGCAGGTGGCGAGCGTGCGGCGTTGGAGGGGCGGCATGATGTGGTCGTGACTGTAACTCAATTGAAATGGGGTTCCACGACAGGAGTTACTCGTTGGGCTTGCGGTCGGTGGGCGTGCCGGTGTTGCGCTCGCGGCCTTCGAGGAGGCGGCCGCGGGTGATCGAATCGTCGCCGAAGCGCGCGCGCAAATGGTCGATGGCTTTCGCCACGCTGCGCTTGCGAGTCGCGTCCTCATCGGTGAAGAGCGTGCCGGTAACGTCTTCGATGTTCATCAATCGCGTTGCCGCGATGCCCAGCAACCGCACGCCGCGCCCGCCAAAATTCACGCGCGTGCGGAGCAGCTCGCACGCGGCTTTGTAGAGCGGCTCGGCCAGATCGACGGGCTCGTCGAACGTGTACGCGCGGCTGATGCGCGAAAAATCGCTGAAGCGGACTTTCAGCGCCATGCCCGCGGCCCGGATTTTCTTGTGGCGCAGACGCGCCGCGACTTCATCGGCGAAACCGAGCAGCTCTTTTTCCATCGTGTCGAGCTCATGCAAATCCTGCGCGAAAGTGTTCTCACGTCCGATCGATTTCTGGCCGCCGCTGCTGTCCACGTCGCGATCGTCTTCGCCGTTGGCCAGCGCGATGAGATGCTCTGCCGCCTGCTGCCCGATGCGCCGCGCCAGCCAGTCGGCATCGGCAGACGCAATCTGGCCGATGGTGCGAAGGCCAAATTCCTCCAGTCGCGCCGTGGTCTTCGGCCCGGCGCCCCACAGCCGCGAGGCCGGCAGCGGCGCGAGAAATTCCCGCGCGGCCTGCAACCCCGGCGGCACGATGACGAAACCGTTGGGCTTTTTCAAATCGCTCGCGACCTTGGCAAGGTACTTATTCATCGCCAGCCCCACCGACGCAACCAGTTGCGTGTCGCGGTAGATTTCGTCCTTGATGCGTCGCGCAATCTGTTCGGCCGGCCCAAAGAGCTGGATCGAGCCGGTCAGATCCAAAAACGCTTCGTCAAGCGAGAGCGGTTCGATGTCGTCGGTGAAGCGCTCGAAGACGGCAAGCACCTCGCGCGATTTCTCGGCGTAGCGCGACATACGCGGCGGCCGCCACGTGGCCTGCGGACAGAGCCTCGCCGCCTGCGCGCTGGACATCGCCGAATGCACGCCGAACTTGCGCGCTTCGTAACTGGCCGTGCAGACGACGCCGCGGCTGTCAGGCCGGCCGCCGACAATCAGCGGAAGGCCTTTCAGTTCGGGAAAGTCGAGGATTTCAACGGCGGCGTAGAATTGGTCGAGGTCGACGTGGGCAATGGAGCGGGTGAGGGGTGGAGTCATCGTTCGAATTCCAAGACGGGAGAACGATGAATTATGATTGATGATTGATGAATCCGGGTCGCCCTCATTCATCAATCATCAATCATCGTTCATAACTATTTTGCCATGGCTACACTTGCCGCGCGCTTTTCCCCGCGCGTCTGATACAGCTTGAACTCAATGCTATCGACCAGGGCGTGCCAGCTCGCGTCGATCACGTTTTCACTCACGCCCACGGTCGTCCAACGGTTTTTGTGATCGGACGAAACGATCAGCACCAGCACCGTCGCGCGCGTCGCCTGTTTCGGGTTGCAGACGCGGACCTTGTAGTCGACCAGCGCGATGTCACCGACCTCCGGATAGAACTTCTCGAGAGCCTTGCGCAACGCGCCGTCGAGCGCGTTGACCGGGCCGTTGCCTTCGGCGGCGGTGTGCTCGACCTGCCCGCCCACATCCAGCTTCACCGTCGCTTCCGTGACGCTCACGCCTTTGTCGTCGACTTCCGTCATCACGCGGAAGCCGTGAAGATTGAAGAACGGCTGGTGCGTGTTCAACGTTTTTCGGACGAGCAGATCGAAGCTCGCATCGGCGGCCTCAAAAACGTAGCCCTGGTTTTCCAGTTCCATCAGGCGGTCGAGCACCTTCTTCAGATCTTCAGGGCGCTCCTTGAGGCCGAACTTACTCCCGGCCATCGCGACGAGATTGCTGCGCCCGGAAAGTTCGCTGATCAGCACACGCCGCGAGTTGCCGACGACTTCCGGCGTGATGTGTTCGTACGTCGCCGTCGAACGGTTCACCGCGCTGACATGAATACCGCCCTTATGCGCAAACGCGCTGCGGCCGACGTACGGCTGATTGTCGCGCGGCGGCAGATTGCCAACTTCGTAGACGTGCCGGCTGATCTCGGTGAGCTTGGTCAAGCTCTCCGAACCGTTCAGACACGTCAGTCCCAGCTTGAGCTGCAAGTTGGCGATGACCGGCACGAGATCGACGTTGCCGCAGCGTTCACCGAAGCCGTTGATCGTGCCTTGCACATGCGACGCTCCGGCTTCGATCGCGGCCAGCGCGTTGGCGACGGCGACGCCGCTGTCGTTGTGCGGGTGGATGCCGACGCGCATCTTCGGGAACTTCTTCACCACGACGCTGACCATCTCGCGGATTTCATTGGGCATCGTGCCGCCGTTGGTGTCGCAGAGGATCAAGCACTGCGCGCCGCCGTCAACGGCCGCGCTGAGCGAATCGAGCGCGTACGACGGGTTGTTCTTATAGCCGTCGAAAAAATGCTCGGCGTCGTAGAGCGTCTCTTTGCAGTGCTTGCTGAGGTGCTTCAAGCTGCTGGAGATCATGGCGAGATTATCTTCCAGCTTCACGCGCAGCGCGTCGGTGACCTGAAAATCCCAGCTCTTGCCGAAGATGATCAGCACGGGCGCACCGCTGTCGATCAGCGCGTTAAGATTCGGATCGTCCTCGGGCTTGTTCTTGACGTGGCGCGTCGAACCAAAGGCGGTGATGCGCGCATGGTTCCACTTTTCCGTTTTGGCTTGATCGAAAAAAGCCATGTCCTTGGGATTGCTGCCCGGCCATCCGCCCTCGATGTAGTCGACGCCGAGGTTATCCAGCTCATGCGCGATATCGATTTTATCGGTGAGCGAATAGGCGATGTGCTCGCTCTGCGTGCCGTCGCGCAAGGTGGTATCGAAGATTTCGATGCGGCGTCCGCCGGAGTTTGGAGACGCGGGCTTTTCGTTTGGAGCGGGCTTTTCGTTTGAAGAATGTGCGCCGGAAGTCATCTGTGTAAGTGCCTTTCTCGTGTGGCTTAAAAATCCAGCCGCAGCCGAACTGTCGATGGGCGCGGGGATTTGGGCGTTTAATCTACTTGGGAAATGGGCACAAGAAAAAGGTAATTCCGTGCCCCCATTTTAGGTCGTGTAAACGCTGAAAATGGGGGTTAAATCACCCCCCTGCCGATGGAAATCGGCAGGGCGGTAGGACCTTTCGGCAGGCGTGGCGTAGTGCAGAGCATCTCTTTGCATTCCTATGTGTTACAAGAACATGAATTTACCATGCAGGGGGAATTTGTAAACCCGATTTGCCATCAGATTTCATAAATATAGGATGGAAGTTCTTACCTTAAAGAGAGACATGAAGCCAAGACGCCCGTTCGCCTGGAGAAGCACTGAAATGCCCAAACATTCATTCCACATCGCATTCGCGTTGATCGCGGTTGCATTGCTCCACACTTCGCTGGCTCACGCGCAGGCGATTACATGGACCGGTGGTAGTGGTAATTGGGATAACTCAAATACGTCCCAATGGTCGCCCCCCACGATTCCCACCGCGTCAGACACGGTTACGATTAACGCGGGCAGCAATTCCACGGTCACAGTAGTGGGATCGCAGGTCTGTGCGTCGCTGACCGTTGGCGGTGGTTCATTTGCCCAACTCATCCAGATCGGCGGCTCCGGGGCATTACTGACCGTAGGTGGTGCGAGTACCATCAACGCACAGGGCACGGTCGAAGTCGATCTTCTAGGTACACTCGCCGGCACAGGATCGCTCACCAATGCCAGCGGTACATTCAAGATGAACGGTGGCACGTGCTCGCTGCCGGTCACCAACAACGCGGTCTGTACAATTACGGGCTCGTCGACCAGCACATTCTCCAGTACGACGTTCACCAGCAGCGGCGGAGTGACGTGGAACGCCAGCAACACCCTCGCGTTGAACAACACCACCTTTACCAACAGTGGCGTCTTCACTGCTGACAATTCCCAGGTGATCACGGCCACCGGTTCGACGGCCTTCAACAACACGGGCGTTTTCAACAAATCATCCAATTCGACTGGCACAGCGGTCCTCGCGTCCAACTGCGCGTTCACCAACGGCCCGTCTGGCAGCGTAATTGTCGCCGCCGGCAGTACGTTGACCATAACCGTGCTGACCAACTACAACACGGGTACCAGCACGCTCAGCGGTGGTTCGTACCTGTTGGACGGCGTATTGCAGATCAACGTCTCCGGATTGATTGCCACCAATTCAGCGTCGGTGTTGCTGAACACGGCCTCGGCCGACATTAAGAATTCCGGCGGATCACCCATGTTCGGCGGCCTCACCGCCAACACCATGGGATCTTCCATTACGCTTTCCGGCGGCGCGAACCTGCTTTCCTCGGCCAGCAGCCAGTTCAACAACGACGGTGCGATTTTCGTCAACTCCGGCTGCATCTTCAATTCCGGCTCGGGCAAGCTGAATGTTTCGAGCACCGGCATTATGGATCCAAATGGCGGCACCATTCACGCCACCGGCGGGATCGATCTGCAGGGCGGAAGTATCGTCGGCAACGGCACCCTGAACGCCAACGTCAACAATAATGGTCTGATCGGCACCTCGTCCTCCGCCCAGCCATTGTCGGTTACCGGAAATTACACGCAAACGGCGGCGGGAATGTTCCTCGCGTCGATTGCAGGGCCGACGTCGATTGGCTCGCTGGCCATCAGTGGCACCGCAAATATCGCCGGCATTGTCGAACCTGCCATTTCCTACACGCCGGCAACGGGCGACGTACTGCCCGTGGTTACGTTCGCTTCGGCCGTCGGGCAATTCGATACCATCAGTCCCACCGTAACGCCAAACGGCCTGTTGCTGACGCAGCAAGTCACCGGAACAGCGATCAAGCTGGCGGTTGGCGGCACGGCCCCGACAACTCCGCCGACGATCGTTTTCGCCGCGGCGGACAGTTCCGCCGTGGTGGTGGGTACCACGGTCAATTTCACCGCGGGCGCCGTGGATCCCAGCGGGTTGCCGCTGACCTACTCGTGGGACTTCGGCGACGGCACGGCCAAGTCGCCCGGCAGCTCCGTCTCGCACATTTTCACGTCTGAAGCGACCTGGACCGTGACGTTGACGGTGAGCAACGGAGTGACCAACGTCAACACTACACTTTCGATCATGGCCCTGAGTCCGAATTCCGGCGGCGCGGGCATTCCCAATCTTTCCGACGGGCAGTCCGCCGCCAATCCGCTCAACGGGTTGACGATTACGCTGGTGAAAAGCGACGGTGGCCTGTGCCAATTCAGCATCGACATCAACGCGCTGATCCGTGCGCAGTTCACGGCCTCGACGGATTTTGACACCATCGAAGGCCGCAACTCAACGGTGACGGGACTCACGCCGGTGTTCAAGGCCGACAATTCGAACATCTACATCGCGACCACGTCCGCCACCGACACCACCACCAACACCATCGCCGGAAAAGGACGCAAGACAATCGGCATGAGCGGCGCGGAAGTCGGCGCGCCTCCGAAAGTCAAAACGCCGCCGAAGAACCATCTGATCACCAACTCGCAGACGAAGGGCAAGTTCACGTTCGGCAAGCCCACCGGAGCGACGAAGGGCACGCCGGACAGCGTGATTTTCACCGGCAGCTTCGAATTGCCCGAAGGCCTCGATCTCTCCCCCAACGCGACGCAGGATTTCCAGTTCAGCATCGGCAACATTCTCGATTCCATCACGATCAATTCGAAAGGCAAGACGGTCGGCAAATCGAAAATGAGCCGCATCAAGAAGCTCACGATCACGTTCCCCCGGCTACCCAAGGGACAGACGCTGACCACCGCCGGCCAGACGGCGAAGTTCTCAGTGACGATCAACCAGGTGGGCCTCTCGGCTGCCGGCTTTGACACCGAAGGCATCACCAACACCTACGCGACCAACGAGAAATCGCTGAAGTCCGTCAAGCGCTCGCTCCAAGTCGCGATGGTCTTCGCCGGCGTCGTCTGGCAGGCCACCGCGCCGGTCACGTACACGCTGAGCACCAAGGGCGATTCCGGTGTCATGGCGGGACGCAGCGGGCAGTAGTTTTGATCTCGCGCCAAGACGCAAAGACTCAAAGACTCAAAGAACGGCTACGAACTCGGATCAGCGGCGGTAGGTCACGCCGCCCAAGTCGTGCCATCCGGGCCTTGAAATTCGACGCGATTGCCATCGGGATCGCGGGTGAAGAAGCGGTCGATGCCTTCAATCTTGCGCTTGTCCCATTTCACTTCGTAGCCGGCGGTTTCTAATTCCTTCGCCGCACCTCGCACGTTTTCGACCCAGAGGCAGAAATGCGCCGTCGTTTCCGCGTCGCGTTCTTTGCGGCCGACGAGATGAATCAGCACCGTCCCCGCGCGAAACCATGCGCCGGGAAAATCGAAGCTCTTCGGCCGCTCCATTTCTTCCAGCCCAAGCAACCCGTGATAAAACGTCCGCGCCCGATCGACATCGGTGATGTTCACAGTGACATGGTTAACGGTTTCAATGTTAATGATCGTTCCCCTTTTTCCGTTGTTCTTTGCGTCTTTGCGCGAGATTAAAAGAGTCGTCTAAAGCTCGTCCGCCGCGCGCCGGATGTAATCGAGCGCAAACGTGCTCGCGCGTTCGCGCAGAACGTTGCGGTCCAGCCCCGCGAACATGCGTTCGAACGTCTTCACGCCTTTGAGTGTCGCGATGCCGTAGTAGACCAGGCCCACCGGCTTCTTCTCCGAGCCGCCGCCCGGACCGGCAATGCCCGTGACGCTCAGGCCAATCGTCGCGCCCGCGCGCTGGCGGATGCCTTCCGCCAACTCGGCAGCCGTCTCCGCGGAGACCGCGCCGTGCGCTTGCAGCGTTTCTGCTTTCACGCCGCAGGTTCGCATCTTCGCATCGTTGGAATAGACCACGCCGCCTTCCAGCAGCGCGTTGCTGGCGCCGGGGATTTCGGCGAGCATCGACGCGACCAATCCAGCCGTGCAACTTTCCGCCAGCGCGACGGTGGCTTTCTTGTTCAGCAGCGATATCAACGCCGAGCTGGCGATGGTCGTATCACCTTCACCAAAGTAGCCGTCCTTCAGCGCCTCGCGGACTTTCTCGACCGCGGGAGCCAGCGCCGCCCGGGCTTCGTTTTCAGTCTTGCCCGTCGCAACCAGGCGCACGGTGACCGTGCCGCCGCCGACGCGCGTGCCGACGTTCGGATTCAAACCCGCCTGCATCAGCGGCTTGATGCGTTCGCCGATCACCGACTCGCCAATGCCAAACGCGTGCAGACTGTGGACCACGATGGCGTGCGGGCTGGGAAACGTTTCCTTCAACCACGGGACGATGCGCTCGGCGAGCAACCCTTTCATCTCGCGCGGGACGCCGGGCATCAGGAAAACGTGTTTGCCATCCGTCGTTGCGAAGTGAACGCCCGGCGCCGTGCCCCAATCGTTGCGCAGCACGCGCGAACCCTTGGGCAGGATCGCCTGCTTGCGGTTGCTCCCCGAAAGCGTCTCGATCGGCCGCTTCAGGCGTTCGGCCATCTGAACCATGACTTCCTGATAAAATTCCATCTCCACGCCAACAGCTTTGGCCAGAGCCTCCGTGGTGATGTCGTCAGCCGTCGGGCCCAGTCCGCCCGTGGCGATCACCACCGTCGAGCGCCCCAGCGCGCGTTGAAACGCGCCGACGATGTCGTGCATCTCATCGCCGACAGTCTCCGATCCGCAGACGAGCATGCCCAGCGGCATCAGCGTGCGCGAGATCCAGGGCATGTTGGTGTCGGTGATTTCGCCGAGTAGCAGTTCGTCGCCGATGGACATCAGCGTCACTCGGGTTGGTGCGGCATGGGGGGAGGTGGTTTCGCTCATGGAAAATAAGGTAGTCCGAATCGGCTAAATCGAAACTCGAAAATCACGCCATAGGGCGTTCGGGAGGACTCAGGTCAAAATGACCTTAGGGACTATAGTCCCTAAGGTGTTCTACAGGTACAACACTACCATTAGTTGTGGTTCTGGCCAATTGGCCAGAGGTTGGACGGCGTTCATGTCCTTGAGAATTTCAGGACACATCTATACTTCTGTACTGGAGACCCTGAAATGGAAATGACTGAAATTACCATCCGCATTCCGCAAGCGGGCGCGATGCGTCTGATCGAAGAGTCCGTCAAGGCCGGCGTCTCGCCCGATCGCTTCATCGCGATGCTGATCGAGGAACGCCTGAAGCGCCCGAGCACCCCGCCCCCGCCCCCGCCCGAAGCACCGCCTGAACTGAACGCCGAAGGTCTGGGCATGTTGCGCAAAATGCTCGGCGGCCCCGGCGGCCCGCCGGGAGGCGCTAAGGCAAAGCGCGCGAAGGCAAAGAAGCGCAACACTCGAAAATAATTGCGACTTTGAAGCGGTCCGGGAAATTTTGAATTTTGAATTCTTAATTTTGAATGCACTTCATGCCTGGCAGTCATTAAAAATTTAGAATTGAGAATTCAAAATTTCATGGAGCTGCTGTCCTTATTGCACAGCCTCAAACAACCCGCTCCCGAATTTATCCGGCGAAATCTCATAGCACTTCTGCGCGAAGAACAGTTCGACCAGCTCGGGCAGAATCTTGCCTTTCGCCGCTTCCTCTTCCATCAGGATTTTTTTCGCGCGTTCGTGCGGGATCGCTTTTTTGTACGGGCGGTCGGACGCCGTCAGCGCGTCGTAGATGTCCGCCACACACATGATGTGTCCGTCGAACGGAATCTCGCCGGCTTTCAAGCGCCGGGGGTAGCCGCTGCCGTCGTACTTTTCGTGATGCGCGTAGGCGACTTCCGGCAGATCGCGCATTTCCTCCGGCCAGGGAATCGGCAGCAGCATGCGGTAACTTTTCGTCACGTGGCTGCGCATGTCCTCCCATTCGGTCGCCGTCAGGTTGCCGCGGATGACCGAAAGATTCTCGCACTCCGCCGGCGTGATCCACGTCAGCGCTTCCAGCACGCGCAACTTGTCCGCCTGCTCGGGCGATGTGAACGTGGCCACGTTGACCGCTTCAATCAACGCCAGCGCGTCGCTGAGCTTTAACAGGTGCGGTTCGTGGTGCTCGGCGAGGTACTTCTCCGGATCGAGCTTCTCCGCCAGGCACTTGGCCAGCCCGTCGGCGCGCGATTTTTCGCGCATGTATTTGAAGCGCTCGCGCACCGCTTCCAGCGCTGCGACGCTGATCTTCGTCGCCTTGCAGAGCACGTTCTCGCGTACGCCGATCTTCCCAGCGTCGTGGAGCAGGCAGGCGTAGCGCAACTGGCGCATGCGTTCGCGCGTGTACACATGCTGATCGAACGGCGGCACGTTGCATTCGTGGACCGCGCGCGCGAGGTTCAGCGAATACGCCGTGACGCGCCGCGAATGGCCGCTGGTGCACGGATCGCGATCGTCGATCGATCGGCTGGTCGCGATCACGAACGCTTCAAAGAGCTTGTCCATGCGCCGGTTGAGCGAACTATTCTCGAGCAGAATCGAGGCCTGGCCCGCGACCGCGGAAAGAAACACCTCTTCCGATTGATCGAAGGGCACGATCTTGCCGGACGGGTTTTTGTTGTTGAGACACTGGATCACGCCCAGCGTCCGGCCGGCTCGGTCGAGCAGCGGCATGCAGAGAATCGAAACCGTGCGGAAGCCCGTGGCCTTGTCGACGGCCTGATTGAAACGCGCATCGGCGTACGCATCGGGAATATTCAGCGACTCGCCGGTCCGCGCCACGTAGCCGGCGATGCCCTTGTCCATGCTGAAACGGAGTTCCTTGCAGTCGAGACCTTCGGCGACGAGCGCGTAGAGTTCGTTGGTGCCGTGGTCGGCCAGCAGCACGCTGGACCGTTCGCAGCCCATCATGCTGGTGGTGTGGCCGACGATCTCCGTCAGCAGCACATCCAATTCTTTTTCGGAGGCCAGGATCGTCGACATCTGCAGCAGCAGGGCGAGCTTTCCGGCTTCTTCTTCGTAGGCTTTGAGTCGTTCCTGAATGGAAGCATCGGTGCGAATATCGACCAGGCGCCCGGTCTTGCCGGGAATGTAGCGCCGCGAAACCCGCCGAGTTTCCTCAGTTTCGCTCATGGGCTTTGCGCCCCGCTGCGAGCTCCATTATCATCGGCTTTCGCGTTCACCACTTCCACCGGCGGCCGCGCCAGTTCCACCAGCGACGGCACAACAGCTTCGGTGTACATCGGCTTGGCGTGCGGCCCGCGCTTATGAACTATGGCGCGCATTTCCGGAGACGCTTCCATGTCGTCGGCAAACGCGTCGAAGTCGTCCCACTCCTCGCTCCAATCCTTCTCGTACGCCGGCTTGTAATTTTTCGGCGCATGGATCGGAACGTACGGGCAGTCGGTTGGAAACGCGCTGACCGTCATCCCTTCAGGCACGGACAGGCAGAGCGGATTGAGTTCCTTGCGGCGGTCGTAGATCGTGCAGAGATTCGTTTTGGTGTCGAGAAATTCGCACGGAAACGGCGTGATATACACGATGCGGCCGACGAGCAACTTCTTGTAGCAGCACTTGCCGCAGTTCGTGCAGAGTTTCTCATCGACGGGGATCTCAGGCGGTGGCGGTACGGGCGTCTTCTTGGCACGCGGTAATTTCATAGCGTCGGCTCAATCCCCTGGTATCGGGTACTGTACCGTGTATCGGCCAAGATGCTAGTTGCCCGTAGAAAATGTCCTCCCCGCAAAACAGCCACGTGTTGCTTATTCACCAGACTGGTTTGATATAAATTTACTCAACCGCTTTTCAAGATCGATCCACACCCACTTGCGGTGAACGGAACCGCGCGGCTGGTTGGGAATCTTTGCGCGATACATGTGCCACATCGCTTCGACAAACGGATCCGCGTGACCGGCGCTGCCCGCGACGGGCAGACACTTCCTTTCGGGGAATGTGTCGTGCTCCATCCAGCGATCGCAATAGTCGAAAAACGCGTCGTGATTCCAGAGCGCCTTGGCGTTCATCAAAAGCGCAGCGAGCGCCGTGCCCGGCCAGCCGACCGAGCACGTGGCGCGGTATCCCTCGGAGAGCCGATCGCTGGCGTCCCATGCTTCCGGCGCTTTCTCCTCGTACGGCGTGCGCGGAAAGGTGTGCCAGACCATTTGGTACAGCGCCGTCTGTCCCTTCCAGCCGCGTCCGTAGTATGTCTGCTGATCTTCCGAGAACAGCGCGTCGGGCGACGCCGGCAGCGCCTGCAAATTCGCATCGCCCAGCAACATCCCCGCAAAAAGAATCGGCCACTTGCGGCCATTCCAATGTCCACCATCCGCAAACCAGCGCCGTCCGCTGTGGACTAATCCAGCCAAATCAATGCCCCACTGCAAAAACCCGAGCAGCAGTTTCTCATTCTTCTCGCGAGGAACATCGAGCAGCAGCATCAGGCTGGCTATCGAATTGATGCGGCTGAATTCGCGGCCGTAGTTGACCTGATTCTCGCTGGGCCCCATGTGCTGCAGCAGCCAGCTATCGATGTGGTCCAGCCATGGGCGCTGGAAGTAGCGCTCTAATTGCGCCCAGTCTGGAACCGGACATGCTGTCGGCGGCGCGAGCTGGGAAAGTCGCTCCCACTGAATCGCGCTGGCGCGATAGAGCGGCTTGATCGTTCCCGCGTACGCCGGTCGGAACGCGTCGGCCGGCGGGACCTGCGCAACGCAGGTGAGCACCGCGGCGCTTTTCAACGCGAGAGCTCCGCGCGATTCCGTCGGCCACATCAGCGCCTGATGCAGCACCTCGACGGGACTGGTGTGATTGCTGCTCGTGGAAATCAGCGCGCGGTCCGGCTGCAGTGCGCACGGAAACGAAACGGTCTGCAACGGATCGTAATTCACGACCCGAGAGTCGTAACCCTGGTCGGCGCTCGCGCGCAGCACGATCATCGAACCGTTGCGCATCCGGCGATCGTCGATCATCGCCGTTGTGCCGTAGATGCTTTTCACCGTGCCGGTGTCCTGATTCGCGTTGGCCGGTCCCGGCATGGGCGAAACGCCGGTCACCGTCACCGGTCCCACCACCCACCAATCCCCGGTGACAAACGTCCCGCACTGCACCGGGCGGTCGAACGTCCAGGTGATGCCGTACTGCGTGAGCTCGGTGCGTTCCAGAATCGTCGCCCTCTGGCCACTGTTTTAAAGACTGTCGCCCAATCTTTCTATCGTCCTATCTCCCAATGGCTCCCGCGTCGCGCTTGCCATCGGCCGGAGCCTTTCCGGTGAAGTCCTTCAAGAACGGCCCGTCAAATTCCCAGGCGTACACTTCGCCGATCGTCGTCTGCGATTCGGCCAGCGTGCCGCGGCAGACGCGCAGGAAATCCATCGCTCCGGCGAAACCCTTGCCCACCACAAAATCTGCCACGTTCGACAGCGCCGCATCCTTGGCAACGCCGTCGAGCTTCCCCTCGCCAGCCGCTTTGCCGTCAACATAGAACGTCGCCTTGCCGGCCGCGCGGTCGACTTCCGCAATGACGTGATGCCACTTGCCGTCGTTGATTTTCGCCGTCGAAGCCGCCGTCGCTTTCGCCTCGCCGGCCTGGATCGTCAGCGTCACAGCGCCTTCGGCACCCACCGCCAGTTCGTAGCCCGACTGCGCCATTTTCGACGCGAGCACGCCCTTCGTTTGACCGGCTTCCGTTTTGAACACGGTTTCGATCAGGAAATTATTGGCGGCCATGTCCAGCGTTTCGCGCTTGGAACCATCGTACTGAATCTTCGTATTGTTCTTGCCAGGGTATTCCATGTTCTTGGTCATCTCGGCATGCGACAGCGTTGCCACGCGGTCCTTGCCGTCGAAGACCAGCGCGCCTTCGATCCAGTCCTCGAGCGTGCCGGCCACATAATCTTCCGCCTTGCATTCGGAGACAGTCAGATCGTTGCGCGGAATGAAGTAGTACATGTCGCGACCGATGTATTCGTCGGTCATGTAGAACCCTTCACCCAGGACGACCTGCGGGCTCGAGGCGCTCTTGAAGAAATTCCACTCACCGACGTTGCGCGCCAGCGCGAACGGAACGAAGTACTTCACGCCGCGTTCCTTTGCGCCGGAATTGGCGGTGAGCCGATAGTCCTTCTTGACCGGGTCCGCCAGCGGCGCGTCGGTCACGTGCCAGCCGAGCGTGCCGAGCCGGCATTTCTCGCCCTGCAACTTGTCGCGCAGTTCTTCCAGCGTTTTGCCGGGGACAACAGGAGCTTTGGCGCCGCCCAGGTTTCCCGTGCCGGCGACGCAGCCGAAATCTTTCGGCTTTCCGAAATAAACGTTGCTCGCGTAGGACATGGTCGGAATGCCCATGCGTCCCATCGCGCCGGTATCGCCGCCGGCCACCATCGACACGTCGCCTTGCCGGTTCTGGCTGATGAACGAGTTTTTGCAATCCACCATCAGGTTGCCCAGGATGTTCGAGCGATTTCCGGAACTGCCATCCAACGCGTTGTTGAAGTGAAAGATCGTGTTGTTAAAGAGCTGATCCATGAATCCGAAGACCATGAAGTAACCACAGTTGTTGTAGTAGTCGGGCTCGCCTGCTTTCACCAGCCCTGCCAGGATGTTGTTGAAGGAATAGCATTTGAAGCCGCCGTCGAGGTAGAGGCTGTAGCCGAGTTCCACACCCAGCGTCCGGTTGCCGATGCAGTTGTGAACGACGTTGTTGTAGAGGTAAACCGGGCCGCCCTGAAAGTGTTCCAGGCCGCCGTAGTCGTTGCAGCCCAGCATGCTGTTGTCGATCTGGTTGTGATGAACGTACATGCGCGTCAGCGGCACAAAATTGGTTCCGCCGGAGCTCTTCCCGCCATAGGTGATGATGCCGTTGCCGAAACTCGTGTCGACGATGTTGCCTGCGATCTCGCAGGTGACGCAGTCGCTCAAGGAAATCGCCGGAATTGAGGTCCACGGGCTGTAGCCGCAGCGGAAGCCCGTATCAACCACGCGATTGCGCAGAATCTCGACATGCTTGAGCTGCCCGTAGGCGGCGCCCTTCGCGCGCTGGCTGTCGCCGTTGATCGAAATCGTGCCGCCGCGTTCGGAGTGCAGAATGTCGTTGTCGGTGATAATGATATTGTCCATCACCTTGTCGTTGGTCGGCGCATTATCGCCATCGGCCCGCAGCGTGGTCACGATGGCGTTGGCGACGTGATAAAATTTGCAATTCTTGACCGTCAGATTGGTGCAGTTGCCCAGCACGCGGACGCACGGCGACGGACCGCCGCAGCCCACGTAATAATCGTGTGCCGAGCCGTCGTCGGGATCGTTGTAGCGGAATTCCAGTCCGCTGATGGTGATGTCATGCTGGTCGGCGATATAGATCGGAAAGCGTGTCTGCGCCACTTCGTACACGACGGTGTTCGGGTCGACTCCGCCGGGTGGAATGACGTACAGGCGTCCGGCTTTCGGACCGTTGACCGCGAAAAAGTATTCGCCGGGTACGTCGAGAAACTTGGCAACGTTCTCGATCATGAAATGAACTTTGTTGTGCGGGATGCGGCTGAACCAGTGCGGCGAGATTTCCTTGCTCGTTATCGAACCAGCTTCGGGATTGTACACATAGCCCGACATCGGCCGCGAGACCGCCGCGCCCATCAGGAAATCGCTCTCGCTCCACAGCACCGCGCCGTTGAACAGATTCTTCTCGCCCAGATTTTTCAGCGCCGGTGAGGTCAGCGTCGACGTCTTCGGATCAAAGCCGCTCCAGGTCGGCCAACTCTTCACGGGATTGTTCGGATCGACGAGATCGTAGTTGGGTTCACGGGCAATGTGCATGCGTTCGACTTTGTCGCCGCTGACCTGCCAGAGCGACGAGAACTTGACGTGGTCGGGATCCGGATCGTAGTCCTTGCCGACGTCGTTATACCAGACGATCTCCGGCTTCGGGATCTCCGGCGCTTCTTCGGAGCTGCCCTTCTTCCAGCCGCCTTTAATCTGTGTCGAACCATAGAACAGCGCCTCTCCCTTGCCCCACGCCGGATCGGACGTCAATCGAATGGGATTGCCCGGCGCCCCCGATTCGGCGACGACCAGCGCGCCGCGATAAATCACGCCGCCTTTGAACACGTACGTCTGAATGCCCTTGCAGGCCTTGGCCACGCCCGTGGCGTTGGCGTCCCACGGATGATGCTTCCACGCGGTCTGTTGCGACGCGCCGTCTTTCGTGTCGTCGCCGGCTTCAAAGTCGATGTAGCGCAGCGAGTCGCCCTTCTCGAAGACGAATGGCTTTGGCGCCCATTCCAATCCGCCGCTGGGCAGCACTTTGGCGTGAGGTTCCTGCCACGAAAAGTGCGCGGCTCCCCCGCCCTCTTCGGCACACGCAACGCCGCACACTGCCAGCAGTGAAAGCGCTACACCCATCCACACATTCGACATGATCAATCGTCCTCGCAATGCCCATTCGAAGCCGGAACCAGATGGCTTTATGTCAGTCATTTTCCCAGCCAATGCATTCGAAAGAAGTACGTTAACCCATTTTTATTAAACAGATTACAAGATTCACATGTGATTTTAAATCTTGGCCTAGCCATAGAACCAAGTACACCGCGGTACTACACTATGGCGCGACTTTTCTGAAAATCAGGCAAGGCGGGTCCGGTAGCGGATTTATGGCAGGAAGTATGGTCTAGTTTTGAGTCGAGGGGGTCGGTTTGGTGAAGACATAGGCCCAATACACCAGCACCGCCTGCAGCGGCAAGCGCACCCAGCCCATGATCGGATACACAGCGCCATTAAACGGCACGTGGTAGATGGCCATGTAAACGTTGGCCGGAAATACCGCGATGAACAACGCGACCAATCCCCACGCCGCTGCGCGCTGCACGCGCGGAATCTGCAAGCCGATGCCGCCCAGGATTTCGAAAAAGCCGCTGATGTAAACCAACGCCAGCGGCGCCGGCAAAAACGCCGGCACGATCGCCACGAACGGCTCGGGATGAACGAAATGCAACACGCCGGCGAAGACCACCAGCGCCGAGAGCATCACGCGGAAGAAAACTTTCATTCCGAAGTCACGATCCCGCGCCGTTGATTGATCGCGATCACCGCGTCGCGCAGCCCTTCATAAATGGGCCGCGGATTGGGAATCGCTTCGATGCGCATGTCAGGATTGAGCCGGTCGGCGGAAATCAATTCGATCGTGCCGATATTCAGCGTGCGGTCGAGAAAAGACTGTGTCAGCTCCACGTCTTTCACGCGCGCCAGGTCGAGCGAATCGACGCGCTTCACCACCAGGCCCTGCTCGCGTTCCACCAGTTTGCGGGTGATCGTGTAGCGCTGGCTGCGGATCCGCCCGATGATGTACATCAGCATCATATTGGTCGCCAGCAGCAGCGCCACGCCGCCGATCAGCAGCACCTGCTTGAAATTCCCCGTCTGCGTCAGACTGTAAATCAGCGCGGCAACCGCGAGAATTTCCAGCAGCCCAACCATCACAAACGTCTTGAATCCCATCCACAGCGAAACCGACCCCGAAAAAATCGGCGCTTCGGGCGGATGCACCGCCTCGGGTGAGGCTGGACTGATCGGACTGGACGCCGCGTCTGTCATACCAAAAATACTCCCACACGAGTCATTTCGAGCCGCCGCGCCGATAATCAGTCGAATTTCAGTCGGTGGGGCGTCTTAAGCGATCTGCGCATCATACCGGAAGCATTTTATATTCCAACGCGAGTAAAATTGTGGCGCAGGCGTTCCGCCTGCAGCTGTTCACTGCGCGTCGTTCTTGGTCGTCCCCGATCCGCCACCGGTCGCCAGATTGACCGGCTCGGTGGGGGCCAACGGCATCCAATTGTAGTCGTACCCCTGCGCCGTGAAAGCCGAACGCACCGCTTCAAAGCTGGCGACGCTGTCGGGATAGAGCAGAATGTTCACGACGATTTTATCCCGCGGCAACCGGTCGGTGACATCTCTCAACCCGTCCGCAGACTTGAGCCACGTCTTCGTGTCGACGCCTTTTCCCGAGAGCGGTTTGAACTGCATGATCTTGGGCAGGCGGACGAGTTCGAAATCCTCTTCGTTCAGATGAAAATCCTTGCCCGCCTGCGGCAGCATCACCTTGTTTTCGAAAATCACGATCGGAAACGTCTGCTTGTCGACCTCGTGCAAATACGGCCGCCGCGTGTAGCGCAGTTCTCCTCCGGGTTTGGGCTTGGGCGGCGCTTCCGCCAGCGAGGCTTCCAACTCCGTGCGTTCCAGCTCGCGGACCTTCAACTCGTTCTCCGCGGATGCCAGCTGGGCCTGAAGAGGCGGCGGATCGGCCTTCGGTTTTGGAGCATGGGCCGACGCGAGCTTCGCACGGTCCTGCAGCTTGTCGATCTCCGACTGAATCTGCGCCAACTGCGCCCGCGCGCGATCGCGTTCGGCGATCAGGTTGTCGAGCTTCTTCGTCGGCAGCAGGCAGATCAGCAGCATGATGAACACGATCCCACCGAACGAGTCGCAGGAGGTGCTCAGGAACAGCTCGAGGCTGTCGTCGTCTTCCGCTACTTTTCTACGCGCCATATAGCAGCCCGCCAAAAGAGTGAATTTCGTCTGGGTTCTCCGTGAAACGCCTGGCATTAAAGGCGTTTCGCGGCGTCGGACAAGAGTCAATCCACGGGCTGCCTTACCGCTTGATTGCTGACTGATTTTCCGTGATCGGCTCGATGCCGGTCTGGTACTTCAGTTTCCGCAACGAACTCACCACGATGCGCCCGTTCTTGAATTCCGAGGGCTTCACCACCACCAGCACCGAAATCTTTTCCGCATCGTACGCCGAGAGCAATTGCAGCACCTCCGCCAGCCGCGATTCCAGATCTTCGGAGGTAATGTCGTGCGGCTGACCACCCGGAGCTTGAACCGTGTAGCGATCCGGCGCGCATTCCACGACCACCATCGGCCGTTTGCTGTCGTCGTTGGGCATTTCAAATGTAACGATCGAAAAATCGCCGCCGGGCTTCTGCGTTTCCTTCTTTTTCTTCAGGTCCGCGATCTTCGCGTCCATTTCCGCGCGCTGCTTCTCAAGCTGCGCGAGTTTTTTCTCCTGCTCGGCCGTCTGCTCCGGGCTGAAGGTTACGACAGGCAACGCCGGCACCGGTGGCGCATCCGCCGCGCGCTTCAGTTCATCCAGTTTCGGCTGAAGCGCTTCGATCTGTTTGTGCAACTCCGGCACGGCCGCCTTCGCTTCGTTCTCCGCGCCGGCCGTCAAGCCCACGCCATTCGACAAGTCGAGGATCAGCAGCATGATCACGAACAGCATCACACCGCTGATACACATCATGATGTCGATGAAGAAGAGAAACGAAACTTTGGCGCCGCCGTCGGTTCGCATCAGTGGACCGCCTCCACTTCAGACTCTTCCTGCTTCACCATTCGCAAGCGGCTGACGAGATAACGATGGCAGTAATCGTCGCACGCCTCGTGAAATTCCTCCTCGGCCTTGCGAAAGAAGCTCAAGACAATCTGCAGCACCAGCGTGGTGATCAGCCCTTCGAACGTGGTCCCGAACGCCACTGACAATCCCGCAACGACGCCGCGCAGCGAATCGCGCAGCGCCGACAATTCGCCCCCCGCCGCGAGCACCGAACCGAAGCCGCCGATCGCTTCCGACAAGCCCAGCACCGTGCCGATAAAGCCGAGCACCGGCATGGCCCAGATGATGCCCTTGAGAATCGTGTACGAACTTTCCAGGACGTTGTGATCCATGTCCGACTGCGCGCGGATGATGATTTCGACGTCGGCGACGCGGCCGAGATTTTTCAGATTCGACAAGGCGCGCAGGATGCGGTTGAAGAGCATGAAGCGCTCCGGATCCTGCACGCTCTTGTACAGCGTCTCCAGGATCTGATCGGCCGACTGTGGGGAGAGGACGAAGCCATAATCGAGCGGCACAACCCTAATGTTCAGCGCGCGTTTCTGCAGCGCCAGCTTGCGCCACTTGAAAATCAATACCGCTAGCCCCCAGAAGAACATGATTGCGATCGCGTACGGCACCCAGCCCAGTTCCGTCCAGATGCGCGCGAAGTACGCTCCGGGAAACACGCGCAGCGTGCCGTAAAACGCGGCCGTCATCAGCAGCCCCAAGATCAGCGACAACACCGGGCTGACGTTGGTCTGCTTGCCGCCTTTAAACCACAAGCGCCGCTCAATGTCTTCCAGTTCCCATGACAGCATCGCGAACCTCCGTAGAGCGGAACCTTTAAGCCTTGTTGATCACATACCAAACTGCCGCAGCAGCGGCCGCCAGCGCCACCAGAATCAAAACGACACGCAGCTGGCGTGAGCGCCGCCGCTCGCCGATGTCGTGCTGCGCGAGGTACGACGTCGTGCGCTGAAACATGATCGGCGGCAGCGCCCGTCCGGTCTCTTCAATTTCACGCAGGACATATCGAACTTGCCGCGACGGCGCGAGATCGTCGAGCAGCAGTTCGAGCTCGTTGATCTGCTGATGAAATTTCTCGTTCTGCGTCGCCAGCCAGTCCCGCGCTTCCTGAATCGCCTCAAGCTGCCCGGGCGGAATCCCAGCGTCGTCGCTCAGCGACTTGACGTCGCGGAGGATGTTCTCCATCCCGACATAATCATGCTGCTCGCGCGCTTCGAGAATTTTATCGAGCACACCATCGAGCATCTCCTCCAGTTCCTGCTGGCGGATTTGATTCTGAAACTGTTTCGCCGCCTCGATCAGTTTCTGCGGCGGCAGAACCAGCCATTGCGGCTGCGCGAGTTCCGCAACCAATTCGCCGGCATCCTGCAGTGAGTGCGTCGGCGCGGTCTTCGCGGAAACGATGGCGAGAATTTCATTCTGCCGCCGCACTTCCAGCGCTGACAGCCGCGTGATCCAATCGGGATTGCCGCGGTCCAGCAGGCGCATCCGCCGCGCCGAGGCGATGCGCTCCAGCGTGCTGGCCTTGGCCTGCTGCGGCGCATCACACGCTTTGCGCAGCAGCGCCAGCGCTTCCGGCTGCGCGTACGCGTCCTCCAGTTGTTTCATTTGCCGCGAATTGAGCGGCGGCGGCGGCACGCGTTTGTGTTTGGCGAGCAGCGCGTTCCAGGCTTTCGCATCCACTGAGGCGACTTGGCGCAGTACATCCAGGAGCGCCGGCGCCGCCTCAGAAAGCTCCACGGCCGACGCGAGATTGTTGACGCTCAAATACGACACGCATTTATTCAGGCGCCGGCTGGTGTCTTTGCCGATCGTATCGAAAGTCGTGGAGAGTTCGGTGAGCGCATCGAGATCGACAGTGGCGTTCGGCGCGAGCATCCGCTTGATCGCGACAACCGTCGCCGTGACGCTGGCCAGATCGTGCGCATGTGCCGCAGCCAATTCCGCCTGACTGCCTTCGGCCGGAATTTTAGCGGTAATGTGTTGTGGATTTTGTGCCATCGGAGCAGATCCAGGTTTGGATCAGATGAGGCCAACTGCCCGCGCATGTGCGGTCCTGAACAAGTGACTATCACCTTGTTCCTCCGCGCGGTCAATTTCTTTCTTAATAAGGTGGAACAGCATCAATATAAGGTAGGAATTTCGCGACACAACTCCTGCCGCCTACTGCCCCTGCCCCTGCCTTCTACCCGCTCTCACTTCGGCGTATCTCCCCGGTGCGATGACGTTATCGGGATCGATCGCATGCTTGATCGCTGCGCTCAGTTTCCAGCACGGCTTATCCGCGTCGACGACGTGATGCATCGACTGCACGCCCATCCGGTAGGGCAGGAAGCCTTCGGCCTGGCCGGCGCGGAAGAGCGCGTCAAAGCAGGCGTGGGCGCGCGCGGATTCGTCGGGGTTGTCTTTGTTGTAAAGCAGCGGCACGGTGCTGTCGAAGCAGCGGTTGGAAAGACTGGTCAGCGTGATCAGCGGTTCCATCCCGTGTTCAACGCAGATGCGTGTGACCAGTTCCACGTACGCGCGGACGCGCTCGGCTTTCATCGGAATCAGCGGCGCGTACCAGAGCAGTCCGCAACCGTCGCGAGCAGGATTGAGCGGCGTGCCTTTTTGGGGCAGCGTTCCCGATTTCCAATACGCCAGCGGCAGTGCGATCTCGCTGGGCTGGCCGGACGCGTTGTCGAGAAATCCGTCGATGCGCTGCAGCATTTTCGCCACGCGCGAATCGCGCAGCAGCGGAATCCAGCTCACGACTTTCTGCGCCGTGCGGACTTCGCTCTGCGTCAGAAAGATCACGTTGCGAGCGAACGGCCGGAGCGCGCGGCGGATTTCCGACCGCGCGGCGCGCACAACTTGCTTCGTGCCGTACAGCGCCCCGACGCCGGTCCACGCCATGACCTGATTCCGCGCGGCAAGTTCGCGCACGAGTGGATCGGGCATCACACCGCCGCAGGGCACGCGCGAGGCGGGATAGGCTTCAACCATCGAGAGCACCCGACGCGCGTTCATCAGGTTCAGCGAGCCGGTGACGCCGCCGACGGTATTCAAAATCCGGCGCACGGCGGTGACGGCTTCTTCGAGCTGCTCAGACTTTTCGACGGAGAAGAAAAACGCTTCGATGCGCTCGGGCACGGGCGCCAACGCAATCGTAATCTGCGTGACGATGCCGAAATTGCCCTGCGTGAAGAGGCCATCGAGGTATGGTCCCAAACCCCACTTGAACGCATTGTCGACGGACGCGCCGCCGGCTTCCGTCAGCGCGGAGCGGTAGAGTTCGCCGTTGGGCAGCACCGCTTCTAGCGACATCACGGCGCCGAAGTGATCGGCGTGCGGCGTCAAACCGTAGCCGCGTTCCATCGCGTTGCCGAGCAGACTGGCATCGGGTCCGGCTCCGGTGGTCGGCACCAGGAACGGGAGCTTGTTGGCGTCGAGGAATTCTTTGAGCACGCGCTGCGTGACGCCGGGCTGGACGGTGAGCAGGCCCAGTTCGGCATCGAAGTTGAGAATTTTATTCAGACGCGAAAGGTCCACGAGCGCGCAGCCGTCGGTGACCGGATTGGCGCAGCCATAGCCCCAATTTTTTCCCGTGCTGATCGGATAGAGCGGCACGCGGTGCCCCGCGGCAATGCGGACGATGTCGGCCACATCCGCGGCGCTGCGCGGAATCACCACGGCGGGAATCTCCCGCTCTATCCCCGCAGTGTTGGCGCGGTACGTGCTTCCAGCCGTGACGCCGGAATCTCCCAGCAGTTCACGCCAGGCGGCAATCGCGGTGTCCAGTTCGCAGGCCGGAGCGACGCAGAGTTCGATGCTCACTGGCGAGACTCCTTGGACAGACTCTGCAGGCGGAAGTAGCGCGCGTCTTCGGCGGACATGGGGCGGTGCTGTCGGGCCAGGAAGCGCGCGACGGCGTCTTCTTCCGGTTTGGAGTACGGATAGGCATGCAACCGTTTGCCGTCAGCGCCACGGCCGCCGGTGCAGCCGGTGCCTTTTACGGCTGCTTCGATCTCGTCGAAGTTTAAGCGCAGCAGCAGCGCCGGCGCATTTTGAACGCGTGAGCACGGACGTTCCGGACCGGCGACCGAGAAGCGCAGCAGGCGCTTGTAGTAGGCGACGTGCCGCGGATTGACTTCGACCAGCAGATCGGTGTGCCCGCGGACGATGCGCGCGAAGATGTAACATTGGTTGAAGAGGTGGAGCAGCAGGTGCTTGGCGCCTACGCAGGATTCGTCGATGGCCAGGCGCGTGACTTCGGCCAGGCGGCAGCCGCCGGCGCGCAGAACGTCGGCTTCGGCGCGGTAGATTTCATCGCAGGGCAGTCCGTGGATGGCCGAATCAAAGACCAGCGAGATCGTCGCGCAATCGTTGCCGTCGGGATCCAGCGCCAGCAAGGTCAGCGTGTGTTCGGAGGCATCGTGCGGCGAGACACAGAGTTCCTCGCTACTTTCGGAAACGTAACCGGCACGCTGGTAGACGCGGTGCGCCAGCGTGTACGCGCGTTCGCGCGTTTCGCGGTCGGCGGCGACGAGAATGCGGTAACCGTCGGCCAGCCAGGATTGGCGGCCAATGCTGACGTCGTCCCGAATAGCCCGCAGGGCCTGCGACACCGCCGATGGGCGACGGACTCGGTTCAACCCCAAAATCTTCTCGTCTTCCGCGTAAAGCATGGCTGGCCTCCGTGGTTCGACTCTCGGTGCGCTTCTAGATGGAAGTGCTGGGTTCGCGAACGGCTAAAGGCAGAATCTTTAGAAAAAGTTGAGCGAGCGGGAACCCTGTTGACCATGGTCAACACGGTCGGAACCTTAAGGAAAATTTTCCTGATGGTTAAAAGCAAGCAGACCTTCCTTTGTGCAGCGACAATGCGCCACCTACCGCGCCGAAAACGGCTCGGAAAATTCAGCCACTGAAGTTGCGTTTACTTGCTCTTCTTCTCGTCCAGCCAGTCCGAACGCAGTTCGAGCGCCGGGATATCCGCCTGGTCGTAGCCACCGGCAACGGCCTGGTCGATCAGTTTCTTGGCGTCCAGCGTCGCGCGTTCCGCTTCCGACAGCGTGTGGTACTCCAGGTCCAACAGACCGCACTTCATGAAGATCAGGCTGACTTTGTCGGTCGGATACGGCTGCTCGGCTTGCGACACTTTTGACAGAGAACCATCGACGATGTCGACGATCGTCCGGTCAAAAAAGTAAACGGTGTGCACGACCGTCTTGGGTCGCTCCTTTTTGGTGTAGTCTTTGGTCATCGACCATTCGTGCATGGGCACAGCCTTGTGGTCAGCCCTCCAGCACGCACCACTGAAGACGTTGTGCGGACTTTCCTGGATATCAAAGTGCGCGGTGATGGCGAACGGTTGCTTGGGCGCGGTGATCGGCAGATTCAGCACCACCGGCACCGGCGAAACCAACTCGCCGCCGACCTCCGTCTTTTTCCACTGCCATTTGCTCCGGGTCGCTGCGTCGGCCGGCGAAAGGTCCGTCGGGATGCCGTCGTCGAACGACCAGCGTTGCGAAATTTCATCCTTCGCTGGGACTATCGGCACGAGGACAGCCGGCGTCTGCGGAGCGGACTTCGCGGTCGCAAACCATGCGGCTGTCGCCAGCGCGCCGGCCATCAGGACCGCTCCGCCCACCAGCAGACCTTTGCTGATGCCGGCTACCTTCGCCGCTTTGGCCAGCTTCGGCGCGCTGCGCATGGCGCGACTCTTTGAGGCGAGTTTCGAGAGCACCTGGACGCCCACACCCTGCGGTTCGGGCACGCCGCTGCAGATCGCTTCGCTCATCCATTCGGCGGAGAGCAGCGGGGCTGTGGCGGCAAAGCCGGCAACCGCCAGCCGGCCGCGCAGATCGTCGAGGACCTTCTTGATTTTGAACGAGATCGTCTGCTGCGGCATCACCAGCGCGGCGCTGATTTCCTGCTGCGTCAGCCCCGCTCCAAAATGAAGCGCGACCAGTTGGCGGTCGCGCGCGGGAAGGTCGTGCAGGACCCGGCGCAGCGCATTCAGCAACTCGCCGTGTTCGGCGTGTTCCGCGATGCCCGCAGAGCCGCTCGATTCGTTTCGGGAGATCTCCGCCTCCATCCGTTTTTTTCCTTTTTGCTGCGTCTGAACCAGATCCAGACTTTCGTGCGCGACGATCCGGAGAATCCAGCCGCGGGCGTTGCCGGGTTGATACGACCCGGCCGAAAGCCAGATTTGCAGGAGCGCTTCCTGGAGCGCCTCTTCGGCCAGCGAACGGTTTCCGGTGGTGTTGAGCGCCACGTTGAAACAGAGGTGCGCGTAACGGCGGTGCAGCTCCGCAAACGCTTCCTGGCTGCGTTCCTGCGCGATACTCACGAGCAGTTCGTCGTCGCTGAGTTCGATGGCCATGCCCTGTGCCTGTATAGGCGGCGCGCGCCGGGTTTGCGTCTCAGCTGGGAATCTTAGCATGACTTGCCCCACTTTGATCCGCCTGACTTGGCGCGTCCGCCGTTTCTCACCTACCTATCCGGATGAGAATTTTCTTTACCAACGGAATCTGAAAACAATTTGGGAGGTACCCTCAGGCCCCGGGGCTTGGGGGTAGGCAAGGCTACCTGGGCACCAATTGGTGCCCTGGTTAAAACCCAACATGCGCGGGAAGTTTCTGCCGGTTTAAGGCTCAGATAACTAAATCTTCGAATTCTTCCAAATTCCTCCGTTAACGAGAAGAGAAGTCCACACTACCCTTTTGTTGGCGCGAACGTGCTCCAGTAAACGGATGACTGAAATGGGCGACACACACCTGACCGAAGCTTCGGTCGCGGCCGAAACCGGACGCGGCGATGCGGAGTTGATCCACATTCTCTCCGCGGCGGAGTCGTGTGACGACCCGGCGTTTCTGGAGGCGTGGCGCACGCTGGTCGAACGGCATGAGCGCCGGGTGTTCGGGCTGGCGCGGCACATGGCCGGACCCAACGACGCGGAAGAGATCGTGCAGGAAGCTTTTTTGAGTTTCTTCCGCGCCGTGCGCAAGAAAAGCCTGCGCAAAAGCAGCATCGCCGGCTGGCTTGCCACGGTCGTCGCACGCAAGGCCATTCACATCAATACCAAACGCAGGAGTGAAAGGCGCGAGATTCAACGCATGCAGACAGAGAGCGAACGAACCGGCGGAGCGGGCGGGACCGCCGCCGAGGATTCCGCGCAGATGGAAGAAGCGCGTCAGAAGGTCGCCGAGCTGGTGCGCGAACTGCCCGAAAAACTGCGCGTCCCCATCGCGCTCTATTTTTCCGCCAACCTGCCGCAGACGGAGATCGCCGCGGAACTTCATTGCAGCCAGGTGACCGTCTCGACGCGCATCAACGAAGCGCTAGACTATTTGCGCAATGGTCTGCGCAAGGCCGGATACTCCGCGCTGCCCGCGTCGTGGGCGGTGCTACTGGCGATGAAACTGGCCACGGAAGACGGCCCGCTGCTGGCGCGCTGCCACGAAAAATTATTGAAGTTGCCAAACCACGCCGCTCAGAGCATGCGGCTGGTGCCGAAGGGCCCCGCGCCGCTTTCGAAGGCGCTGATCGCATCGGGCGCGGCCGCGCTGGTGGTGATCCTGGGACTGCTGGCGTACACGGCCGTGAATACGTCCGCAAATGCGCCGGCTGCCTCGCCGCTGCAAACGCAATCCGTCGCGATGCCGATCGCTTCGCCGCAAACTCCGGCTGAAGCGACGCCGCCGGTGCGCGAGTTAGCGTTGATTTACGAAGACCGGTTCGAAAAGCCGGAGCTGGATAAATTCTGGGCGCGCGTTTATCCGCCGCCGAAGCTGGGCTACACGATCTGGCAGATCGATCAGTCGAAGCTCAACATGATGTCCGGTGGCAACCAGGCCACCCGGCTGCTCACGCACGAGCGGCTGTTTCCGGAAGTCGGACTGTTTTCAAAAGTGATCGCACTGGATGAGCGACCGGTCGAAATCGATCTGGATAACGAAATGAGTTTCACCGGCGCGTACGAAGTTGGCATCGAACTATTGGATGGCCACGGCCATCAGCTGGCCCTGTTCACCCAGGCCCGGCGGGTGCCGAACGGTCCGATGGAGCATTTGGCTTCGGGAGGTCCGGGGACGGAAAAAACGGAGACCACGACATCCAACAACGCCGTGAACCGCTTCATCGTCGACCGCACGGGCAAACTGGCGCAGTACACGATGGACGAAAAAATTTCGTACAGCCAACCCGGATCCGGTGCCGACACGATCAACGGTCTGGTGCTCCACATTTTTGCAAAGAGCATCGGCGACGCGAGCGGGGTCTCGTGGACGACCAAGCACATTCGCGTGATCCGCTTGAATGCCTGGCCGAAATGACGAGAACCTACCAGACCGCGTTCGTCGCGATCAGCTTCTCAATCACAGGGGCTTCGACGGGCCGGGAGAACAAATAGCCCTGGGCGTAATCGCAGTTGAGTTTACGCAGTTCGCGGAGCTGTTCAATCGTTTCAACGCCTTCGGCGACGACTGACATCTTCAAATTGCGCGCGAGGATCATGATGGCACGCATGATGCCTTTGGTCTTGCTCTCTTCGTTGCTCAATTTACTGACAAACGAGCGGTCGATCTTCACGGCGTCCAGCGGGAAACTGTGCAGGTAGCTCAGCGACGAATAGCCCGTCCCGAAATCGTCGAGGCACAGTTGTACGCCGAGGCTCTTCAGATCCGAGAGCACGTTGGCGGTGGCGTTGGAGCTTTTCATGATCACCCGTTCGGTGATTTCGATCTTTAAGCTCGAGCCTTTCAGACCGGTCTCCTGAAGGATGGCGGCGATCTGCGGAATGAGATCGGCCTGCCCAAAGGACTTTGCCGAGAGGTTCACGTTCATGCTTACCGTGGCAAGCTTGGGGTACTTCTTCTGCCAGTTGAGCATCTGCGTGCAGGCTTCGCGCAGGACCCAGAACGTAATGGGAACGATCAATTCCGTCTCTTCGGCGATGGGAATGAAGAGGTTGGGCAGCACGCGGCCGCGCTTGGGATGCTGCCAACGGATCAGCGCTTCAAAACCGGTGATGCGGCCGGTCGGCAGCGAAACGATGGGCTGGTAGTCGAGCTGGAATTCCTTCGACTCGACGGCGCGGTGCAGGCCACTGGCGGTGGCCGAGATGGACCGGACGGCGTGATGAAGGCCGCTTTCGAGATTCAGAACGGTTTTGGCATGCGCGTGCATGTCCTCGTTGAACGATTCCAAACACGAATGCCCCTTGGTCTTGGCGCGATACATGGCGATATCGGCGTCGCGCAGCAGATCCTCCCAACTGTGGTAGTTGGGCGTGCTCAGCGCGATGCCCATGCTGGCGGTGACGAACAGGTCGTTGTCTTTTACCGTGATCGGCTGCTTGAACTGTTCCTGAATCCGGCTGGCGACGAGATTGGCTTCGTCGATGTTGACGATGTCTTCGATGATCACGCAGAATTCATCGCCGCCCAGCCGCGCGAGTGTGTCGCTGGGGCGCAGACAGGCCGCGACGCGGCGCGCAAATTCGACCAGCAACTGGTCGCCGGCACTGTGCCCGAGGCTGTCGTTGACGATTTTGAAGCGGTCCAGATCGATGAAGAGCACCGCGATATGCACGCCATCGCGGCGGCCGATGCGGGTCATGGCATGCTTCAACCGCTCCATGAACAGCGCGCGGTTGGGGAGATCGGTGAGCGAATCGTGGAAGACATCGTGATTGAGTTTCAGCTCCATGTTCTTGCGGGCGGTGATTTCCGTTTGAGTGCCGGCCATGCGGTACGCCTCACCGGCATTGTCGCGGGCGGCCATGCCGCGGGTGAGCATCCATTGAAATTTTCCATTCTTGTTCAACATGCGGTATTCGCAGTGGACCTGACTGGTGCGCTGTTGAATATGACATTCCAGAGCGGATAAGAGGCGTTTGATGTCTTCGGGATGAACCATCGAGAACCAATGGTCGATGTTGTTCTGGAATTCATGATCGGTAAAGCTCAACAGGCTTTTCCAGCGCAACGACAGAAAAAGGTCGCCTGTTTTCAGATCCCAATCCCACAACCCATCGTCGGCGCCTTTTATAGCAAGCTCATAGCGAGGCAGAAATACACACTCGTGTTGCGCCTCGTTCTGCATAATAGTCGCCATATCTCCCCCGGTCATATTCGGTGCAAGCAACATGTCTCACGAATCCAGACAACAGGCCGTCGCACTTAATGCGCCAAGGTGAATAACGTGTGCGTTGTATAGGTACGTTTAAACGGGGGCGTCGGCGTGACTACACTCGTGAATCAGACATAGCCTACCGAAATGAAACCGTAGGGCTTAAGATCGGGCGAATATTACTCCCCATGCGTGGACAGGCATTGCAGGATGCGTTGGCGTAGCCCCAGCAGCTTCTTCGGATCGAGATCGTACGAGGTAACGCCCGTGACCAGGCTATGCGTAGCCTCCTTCAGCAGCGCGGCGGCGGCGGCATCGGTTTTTGATCTATCGGCGAGCAGCGAGAGATAGCCGTAGTCTTCCACGCCATCGCGGTAGGCTTCGAGGCGGATCGAGGAGATCGGCTGGCCGTTGGGTCCGGGGTAAATCATCAGGCCATCGCCAGTGGGCGCGAGGAGTTTCCAAGCGGTGCGCGTGCCGTCGCCGGATTTCCACCAATCGGGGTTGGCGGCGTTTTCATTCCAGCCAGCGAAGAGGTCCCAGTATTCCGAACCTTTCGCGCCCATGCGCTGGCAGATCCACGGCATGATGCGCGCGTCGAGGGCCGGGTATTCAATGAACAGATTCGGATGCTCGCTGGGCCAGACGCAGACGGAGAGAAAAATGGCGTCGCCGGCTTTCTGCCGTGCCGGACCGCCAGCCTGATCGTACTGGCCGAAGTAGAGATCCCAGATGTCGGCGTGGCCGGCGAGGGCCGTGACGCCTTTGAATTCGTTGAGACACTGGACGACGGGCAGCCCAGGCGCCTCCAGTTTGACCGTGGCGTGAAGCGCCTTGCAGACTTCCCATTCTCCCAGACCTTCGCTGGCCTCGTCGATGTTGTAAAAGAGCGCGCCGTCGAACACCTGCTTTTCCTTCAGGTGTTCGGCATAGGCGTGAACGAATGCTCCGAGTTCCCGTTTGAAGTCGCTGGAGTATTCGCCGCCGCCGAATTTCTTGAAACGCGGCGCCACGGCGATGGGAAAGCGCGTCAGTCCGTTGGACTTAAGGACATCGATCCAGCGGTCCAGGCGCGCGAAGTCGAAACTGCCGTCGGGTTTGTTGGGATACTTCGGCGCCTTCCAGTTCCAGCCATTGAGCAGACCCACGGGAGGCAGGTGGCGCTGAGCGGCGAGGACGGCGAAGCGTTCCATGATTTTCTCGCCGGGATCGCCGCCATAAAATTTCGCCACGACGTCCGGCGACGCGCCGAGCGCAAAGGTGGCGAACACCGGTTTTTGCGGCAGCGTCACGTTGAAGACTTCGACCACCAGCGGCAAGGTTGCTCTAATCGTGCCAGCGGATTTGATCAATACTTTGCCGTTGAATGTGCCCGGCACATTCTGAGCCGTGGTCGTCACGGTGATCCAGATGGGCTGCAGTTCTCCGGCCTTCACGGTGAAGGGTGCGTTGGGCAGCAGCGGGTCCGGCCACCAGCCCAGCTTCGACGACTGGTACGGGCGCTGGCCTTTGGACGTGTCCACGTAACCGACGAGATTGAACTGCACCTGCGACTTGGGCAAGGTCGCTGCCTTCTCGTTCGTAAGATCGCCGGCGATCTCGACTGTAAGCCCGCTCAGTTCCTTGCCCGTGGAAATGATGATGGCCTGAGCGCTTTCAGATTCGTTGCGCGCCAGCGACAGCTGTAGCGCGGGTGCGATTGCGCCGCGGTAGGGCTCGTCGAGAAAAACTTTTTCGAGCGACGTCGCCACGCCGACGGCGAAACTGCCATCGCTGCCCTGACCGGCACCGATGGCAGCGAGCACGTCCTTGCGTAGCGGCTCAACGGTCTCGGGTTTCGGATCCGCGAGCGCGGCGTCCAGGCGCGCGTTCAGCGATGCGGCGTCGGCTTTCGATTTCGCGTCCGTGGCACTGTGGAGCCAGACGCGCAGACGATCGAGCTCCTGCCGCGCCACGCCCGCGGGGTCGGGCTTGACGACGCAGAGTGAAAGATCGTCGATGAACAGTGAACCGGTGCCGAAGTGATAGATCCAGAGCGAGATGCGCGGCGTGAGCTGGCCCTTCGCGCCCTTCGGCACTTTGACGCGGACTTCGTGAAGCTTCCAATCGGCGGACGGGTCGATGTTGAGCTTGAACCAGCCGTCGTCGTTGGGTTCGCCTTCGAGATTGACGAACGCGCCGCCCTTCATATTTTCGGCGCGCGACCAGAAGCGCAGTCGCACTGTTTCTCCGGCGGGGACGGTGAAGCCGTCGGTGGTGTGAATGTCGCCACGACCGGCGACCGTGCCTTCGATCTGCGCCGCCTTGACCGTGCGGCCGGCGACTAATTTGAATGTATATTGCCCACCCTGCCCCGAACGGCCCGTCCACGATGAGAACGGGCACTTTACGCCGTCGCCCGGAACGTCGAAGTCGCCGTTGGCGACGAGATTCGGCCCGCCGATTTCGGGGACGAGCGTCTCGTCCTGTGCCGTGCAGCTGAACATCAGCGCGCCAATCCAGATCGCCAGGACTCCGGCCGCAGAAAATCGATGCATCGGTTTGCCCCTTCTATTTCATTGTTTCGTCGGAGGCGCGATCGACGCGCCGTCGTCAAAGCTCATCTCAAGTTCACGAACGTATGGCGCGGTCGATTTTCCGGTGAGCAGCGCAAAGAGTACTTCCGCCGCCGCACGTCCGACGCCTTCCGCCGGCGCCCAGGTGTGAGCCAGCGCGACGGAAGTTCCCGCGCGCGGCGTATTCACGCACGCCACCGAAACGTCCTGCGGTATGCGGCGTCCGGCCGCTGACAGCGCCCGGCACGCGCCCTGCGCTTTGTCGGCGTTGTCGCAGAAGAGCGCGGTGAGCTTCGGCAGGCGTTCCAGCAGCTGGCGCGTCGCGCGGTCGCCACCTTCAGCCGTGGGTTCCACGCGCCAGACTGTCCGGCTCGGATCGCATGGGCCCAAGGCATCCACGACGCCATCGGACTTGGCCTGATCCCATTGAAAGGGATCCGGATCGCTAAGATCGGTGGTGCCCAATAGCAGCCCGATATTTTCCGGCTTGTGACCGGCGGCGAGAAGTCGTTCGATCATCACGCGAGCTCCGGCACGGTGGTCGCGCAGCACGATATTGTAGCCATCCATTTTGTGCGGCACATCCATCACGACATACGGCACGCCGAGTTTTTTCAGCCGGTCGATGTGATCGCGGTTGCCGGCGAAGTATGGAAAGATAAACGCTTCCGGCGCGACGGACTTCGCGGCGTTGAGCACGGTGTCGATGCAGGCGGCGCGCTCCGCCTGAGTCTCGTCTTCATGCGGCGCAAAAGTCAGGCCGAGTTCGCGGCCGGCTTCGAGCAGCTCCTGGAAAATCAGCAAACCTTTGCGCTGCGCTTCGGGGATGCCGCCAATAATATGGACGCGCATGGGCCCGCGCAGTTTGGCCGCAGCGGTTTGCGCGACGACGCTGCCGGAGCCCATAACGCGGGTGATGTACCCGTCGCGGGCGAGGTCCTGAAGCGCCCGGCTGACGGTGGAGTAGCTCAGGTTAAACTGCGCCATCAGTTCACGCTGAGTGGGTATGTCGGCCCCCGGCGCGAGCTTGCCGTTGCGGATGCGATCTACGATTAAGTCTTTTAATTGACTATATTTAGGAACTGAATTGGCGATTTCTGGGGACGTTTTCTTCATTGCAGGAGGCCTTCAAAGTGAATCGAGCATCGATTCACTTTACACCGCAGCGGAACGGGTGGCAGCATCTTTCCGGACAAATTGAAACATTTTCAAGTCCTCCAATATGTCTGCCACGCGAACGTCCTCGCCGATTTCGAATCGCTTGATGACGTTAAAGTGATCGAAAAGCCGAATAGGGCGCGAAAGCGAAAGCCGCGGCCGTCCGAAATGCATTTTGGACGTGATGCCGAAAATCGATCTCGAAAAGTAAAATAGCGAGTATACCCAAGCCGACTTTGAACGCATCCGGCGCGACGTCGCGAGGATGATTCAGGAGCTGCTGAAGCTCGGGCAGTAGTTTACTCGCGAGAGAAAATTGATGCGCAAAGCCGTCATCGCCGCCGCGCCCATTTCGATGAAGCTGGTCACGCTGGAAGCCCGCCGGAAAACTGTCTGGCGCTTGATCGCACAGGCCGCCAAGCGCGGCGCCAAATTGATCTGCTTTCCGGAATACGTCGACGTGCAGCGCACTCACGAGGCCGTCGATCTTCCCGACCGTCCGCACCGGCGCCTGGCGGTGAAATTCGGGAAGGGGCCATTCATCGAAATGGTGCAAGCCGCGGCCGCTGAGCACCGCATCGGCGTGATCGTCGGGCAGTGCGCGTGGGTCGGCCGCACGCTGCTGAATGTCACGATCTCCGTCGACACGCGCGGCCGCATCCTGGGCTCGTACGCGAAGACGCATCTGGCGCCTGACGAAAAACCGGAAGGAAAGATCGCCGCGGGAAAAGCAATTAAACCGCTTCCGACCGTGCTGGGTCCGGCGGGGATCCTCACCTGCTACGAGGTGCTCTTCCCCGAGATCGCGCGCACGCATCACGCGCGCGGCGCGAAATTCCTGGTCGTGCCGACTGCTGGAAATTCCGACCAATTTTTCACACTGGCGCGAGCGCGCGCCGCCGAGAATTACATGCCCGTGGTCTTCTCCAGCTACTCCGCCGAACCGCGCGAAAAGTACAACGGCTGCGGCGCCGCGATCATCGACAACGCGGGCGCAATCTTGAGCAAAACCGTTCACGGCACGAACGTGCTGAGTGCCGAAATCGATCTCGAAGCGCCGCGCGGATCGCCGATGTGGCACGGCCGCGGCCCGAAAATCGATCTGCGCATCGACCTCTGGAAACGCCGCCGCCCGAAGCTCTATCACCGGAGCTGAAATCAACCACGGCATTTCACGCCTTCAAGCCACCGTAGCCGCCGTTGCCGCCGTTGCGCCGGGCGGCGGAGGCGATATCATTTCGGTTCGCAACATATGCGTCCCTGTAGCTCAGATGGATAGAGCGCTGGTTTCCTAAACCGGAGGTCGTGGGTTCGAATCCCGCCAGGGATATGTACGCTGCTCCTATGAATCGCACGATTTACTACACTAACTTCAAGGATCTCAGCATCCGCTAACTCGCTCACTTGCGAAGTGCTCGCGCGTAGCCCTTCTCCGCCGCACCAGACGAAGCTTTCTATAAAAGATCGGCTTGGTGAAAGAAATCCAACGAAAGAATCGAACAGGCGATGACTCCTGAAATCGGATTCAGCCGGCGTCCAGACTTCTGGACAGTCTGTTCTCCACTTTGGACCCGCCGAACTGGCCTGTGATTTCGAAACCCATAACCCCTTATCCTTACTACGTCTGAATATTGCGAATTTAAATACGAATGGTTCGGGATTCGCCTTACCAACCCGTGTTACATCCCTGCGAGCCCCTTTGAAAAGGATATTTCATGCATCCCACAACTGTACCCTTGGAGAAATTGAACCCGACCAGCCAGTCCGGGCCAGTTCCATACGCGTCTCGAGCCAGCCGTAGTCGGGTTACAATCAAGACCAAAACCGCTCTGGCCCAATTTGAAACAGACCCTGCGGCCGACCCAGCCAAGGCGGACGCACCCAACATCCTTTTTATCGCCGGTGATTCCATTCACACGGATTTGGTGCGAATGATTCTGCTGAAGCATGGCATGAATGTGCACGTGCCGGCGGCGGCAAGCGTCAGCAATACGGTGTTGATTGATGTGCCCCACTTGATTCTGTTGGATTGGGATGCAGAAGGTCTGGACGGAGATGCGTTGTTGCGCGGACTGCGGAACAATCCCGATACACGAAAAGTGCCGGTAATTTTAATGACCAATCGAAGCGTCACCGAAACCTTGCGGCGAAAGTTGATCCCCTTCAATGTTCAATGGATTCTGGAGAAGCCCATTGTGACGATGAGTCTGCCCGCGTTGATTGAACGGACGATCAAATCCTATTCTGCACCGAACACGACTGGCGCAGACTGCCGGTTCCGGCAATGCGCACTGCTGGTCGAGTGCGGACAAACTGCCTCTAGCGTGCTTTGGAAAGCGGTGAAATGAACACCCTGAATCAGGAATCCTAATCCGTGCGGCGAGCAATGTTGTTCGCCGTACATTTTTCCCGCCTTAAACCTCGCGCTAGATACTGCTTCATCCTCTCCCAATAAAATTCCCGCCAGCCCTTTTCAATGCTTGGGATCAGGGCCTTGGGCACGCCGCGGTGCGTCAGGACTAATTCGGTTCCGCCGTCACGCGTCTCGGCCAGATTGAAGGTGGCCATCGAAAAAATTCCGGTCGGGAAATCTTTTGCCCGCCAGGCCTGGACGATTCTCTTGCCGGGGTCAAGATCGACGTTGATGCCCGTGATGTAACCGGAGTACGCCGAAAACGCCCCGCCCACTTTCTTGCTGATGTTGGCCTTCTCGCCGGAAAAAGTGCTGTGCAACTTCGAGTCGGCCAGAAGCTGGTAGACGGCTTTCGAAGAGGCCTTGAACTTCACCTTCTGCTTGATTGTTTTGCACACGGGAGGGCTCCTAGCATGAGTTGTCCGCACCAAGCCTGCAATTCTACGGTGGCCCTTCAGGAAGTGAAGACCTCTTACTCGCGGCGCATATATTTCATTTCAATTTCATTGCGGATCAATTTTTTATTACAAAGGCATTGACCTAAGTTTCTATTCCACTATAGTTCGGCACATGCCTAACCATTCCGCACAGCTCGATCTCGTTTTCCGCGCGTTGGCAGACCCGACGCGGCGCGCGGTCGTGGAACGGTTGAGCGGCGGGCCGGCGGCGATGACGGAGCTGGCCCGGCCTTTCGACATGGCCCTGCCGTCGTTTTCACAACACTTGGATGTGCTCGAAGACTGCGGGCTGGTGCGGTCGAAGAAAAAGGGGCGCGTGCGCACATTTCAGCTCGCCGCGCCCCGCTTGAAAGCCGCGGAACATTGGATGGTCAAGCAGCGCACCACCTGGGAGCGCCGGCTCGATCAATTAGACTCGTACCTCTTGAAAATGAAGGAGAGTAATTCGTGAGCGCAAAGACGCAGAAGCTCGACCCCAAGCTGGACTTGATGCTGGAACGCGTTGTCGACGTGCCGCCCAATCTGGTCTGGAAAGCATGGACCGTGCCGGAACACATCAAGAAATGTTTCACGCCCGCGCCGTGGACCACCATCGATTGCGAGGTCGAGCTGCGGCCCGGCGGCATCTTCCGCACCACCATGCGTTCGCCGGAAGGTCAGGAATTTCCCAACATGGGCTGCTTCCTCGAAGTCATTCCCAACGAGAGGTTGGTCTGGACATCCGCGTTGCTCCCGGGTTTCCGGCCCGCGCAAGAGGCCGTGAACGGCGCGGACAATCTACTCTTCACCGCGACGATTCTTCTGGAGGCGCAGGGCAAGGGAACCAAGTACACGGCCATCTGCATTCACCGCAATGAAAGCGATTGCGAGAAGCATCGCAACATGGGTTTCAGCGATGGCTGGGGCAAGGCGCTCGATCAGCTCGTGGCGCACGCAAAAACAATGTAACACCGCATTGCACACGCTGTCACAGCGAGTCGCGGCCGTCCGTGATCCATTCGAGATTGAAGCGTGCCAGGGTCAGATACCGATCCTGGCACATTGCGTTCACGGGCGCGCCGGATTCGTACAGACACAGGATCGTTCCGTCGGGCAGCAGTTGCAGGTCGGAGTAGCCCGACGGGCCAGCCTCGATCACTTTCTTCACCGCCCACGTCTTACAGTCATCGTATGATAGCTGAACTGTAAGGTTCTTCCGGTCACAGTTCACGGACGACCAACCCGCGGTCATCGTGCGCTCGAGCGTATAAGGATTGGCGAAAAGCACGCGACTCTTCTTGCCGTCGTCGAGCCCAGACAGACGTACGATACTGCCCATGCATACCGGGTCGAGCAGCGCGGCATCAAATTGAGGGTCTGTCCATTGCGTCGCGCCATTAGGACTGATGGCGATGAGCCGCCGGTGCTCCTCGCATTCCGTGCGCATGTTGAAGAGGACACGGCCATCGCTGAGTTCCACCGCTACTGTCTCGCTCGGATTCCGGAAGCGCTGATCCGACCACGCGACCATGTCGCCACACGCCCACGTCCTGCCGTGATCATCGCTGTAGATCACACCCACCGTAGACGGCCGATGTCCGCGCTTGCCGCTCCCCATTTCGGTTCCTGATCCGTCTGAAAACCACGTCGGGATGATGAAGCGCCCGCTTCGCAGCTGGAGTCCATGCGCAGGCCCAGTTCCAACCGTTCTCCATGGGTAAATTTTGCGGTATGCGGCGACGACATCTGTGATTTCAACCGGCGCCGAAAATGTGGCGCCGTCGTCGGAGCTCGTAGCGTGAAAGACACGCGCGTAATCGTGGCAATACACGGCGTGAACCACGCCGTCGTCGCGATCGCAGAGCAGCGAAAGATTGTGCATCGGGCCGGGTCCATACGGCTGATTCGACGCGAGCAGCTGCGGCTTGCTCCACGTCTTACCGCCGTCGGTGCTGCGGCGCAGAAGGAGATCGATGTCATCGTAGTCGCCGCCGTTTCCACGCCGAGCTTCCGCGGATGCCAGCGCCACGCCGTTGCGCGTCACCAGCAGCCCGGGGATCCGGCAGACGCGGTAGCCATCCTGGCCGGCCTCAAAGAGGGGCATTTTTGTCAGCAGTTGGGATTTATCGAGGGTCAGCACAGACGCTCCTTTCAAGGGTACGTTCAGCGGTGCGCTAAACATACCTTTGAAAGAAGCGGGAGACTACGATGATTAGGTAAGGACTCCGGTAAATTCGTAAGGTTACGAATTAGATCTGATAGTCGACACCGACGGGCGATCCAATGGCGATCTCCTTCAGTACGTCGCTATAACGCGGCCGCACACCAAAACGCGCACCCCAGTGCCGACTGATGAAGAACGTTCCCCACGCCAGCGCCCACGCAATCCCGGCGCTGATCACCAGAGCCGATTGGCGTTCCGACATCACCACCATTCTCATTCCCAGAAACAGCATCAGCGTGCCGAAAATCTGGCTCAGCAGCGTCGTCGGAATATATTTGATCAACCCTGCCGTGAGAAACGCGCCGAGCGTGAAGCCGCAAGCGATGCAGACCGCCGCGGTGATATCAACAAAACCCTGCCTGTGGTATTGCAGCGCGGCGAACAGCCCGATCGGCGGCACCATCGCCGCCAACGTCGTGCCTTGCGCTTTCTGTTGCGAGAAATGGAAGAAGTACATCATTCCGGGAATCAGAAACACGCCGCCGCCAATGCCCAGAATGCCGCTGAGTCCGCCCACAGCCAAGCCCAATAACAGAATGAAGAGAGATGAATCCACGTCAGCCTCCGGTGAGGTATATGGGAATTCGCTTCGTTATTATGGAGACAAAGCGAAACTTGATCCGGCTGAATTATAAATGCGAACTAGGAGGTGACTAGACGTTTGAGATGAACAAAGCGATTTTTTTTCGCGCCGTCTGGGGCAATCCCGACAGATTCCATCGTATTAATCGTTGACGCGAATTCACGTATGAGCACATCCTGTCCGAACCCGAACTCAATCCCCACCCACCCACCAGGCTTCAGCCACTCCGGCGCCCCGCTGATAATTTTCTTCACCAACTCCAGCCCTTTGTCGGCCGCAAACAGGGCTTGGGCCGGCTCGTGATCGCGCACTTCCGGCTGCAACGACTCCCGATCCGCCGGGTCGATGTACGGCGGATTGGCCACCAGCACATCGATCGTGCCTTTCAATTCCGGCGGCAGCGCAGCGAACAAATCGCCTGGCGCGAACGTGACGCGCTCTTCGAGTTTCAGCGCCGTCGCGTTCTCTTTCGCGAGCGCCAGAGCTTCGGCGGAGAGATCCGTCGCCGTCACTTTCGCGCGCGGATCTTTTGAAGCGACGAACAGGCCCAGGCATCCGGATCCCGTACACAGATCCACGACCGTCACGCTATCGCCTTCGACAGCTTTCGACTTTTCCACGGCCCACAGCGCGAGCACTTCCGTTTCCGGACGCGGGATCAGCGTGGCTTTGTTCACCTTCAGCCGCAGGTCAATGAAATCGGTGTGGCCGATGATGTACTGAATCGGCTCGCGCGTTTCGGCGCGGCGCTTCACGAAATCCTTGAACTGCGCAAGCTTCTCGGCAGGCACCGGCTTTTCGAAATCGACGTACAGGCGAATGCGCGGACAGCCCAGCACCGCGGAGAGCAGCATCTCCGCCTCCAGGCGCGGACTCTCGACGCCCTTCTTCTGGAAGAAGTCCTTCGTCCAGTTGATCAGGTCCAGCGACGTCCACACGCGCGGCGCGGGCGGCGGAGGTGGCGGTACGTTTTGAATCCGGCTCATTCGCTCGTTTCTTGCAGCAACTTCATTCTTCGGATTTCAATTTTTCGACATTCGACATTCGACATTCGACATTCGACATTCGACATTCTCAAAACCGCCGGTGGTATTCGTTCTCGGTTTTCGCGGGTTTCGGCGGCGGCGGATTCTTCTTGAAGTACGGACAGTCGTCCGAGAGCGGACAGACATCGCACGCCGGCGCCGGTTTGCACACTTCCACGCCGTGTTTATGGAGCAGTCCGTTGGCCCGCATCAGTTCGTCCGTTTCCTTCGGCGCTTCGGCCTCCAGCGCTTTCTGAATCTCCTTGTACGACTTGTCGAATTCCTTGTCGTTCTTCATCTTCCCGAAGCCCAGGCGCGAGGCCACGCGGGCGATGGGCAGGTCGATGGCGAAGATGGGAAATCCGCCGCCGGCCATCAGCAGGAAATCGGTGAACGCGCGCGAGCGGTTGAGATGCTCCTCCAGGAATTTCCGCGCTTCAGCCTGGCTGCCTTTGAAAACCTTGGCGAAATCCTGGCCGCACTTTTCTTCGATCGTGTCGGCGTACGCGTAGAGATCCTTCGCCCGCGCATCGTCGTAGGGGCCGGCGAGCTGGCAGATGGTCGTGAGTTTTTCGGGAAGGATGTCCAGCGCCTGGCCCGGCGTGATGCCCTTGGCGCGGCGCAGCGCTTCGTACGCGCGGCCTTGCCCGTTTTTCTTGGCGTGTATTCCGAGAATGAACCAGGCTCCGACGGCAAACGGGTCGCGCAGTTCGGTCTGCTCCCCTTTTTTGCCCTCTACCTCATAGCGCTTCGCCAGCAGGTCGAGAATCTTTTGCAGTCGCTTTACAGCGGCCATGGTTGCTTCCCGTGTGGTGGATTCTGGTGTGGCCCGGCCAACCGGGCTCCAATTGCTATTCTGGCGTCCTCATCCCCGCTCTCAAGCCGCGCGCGGACCATCGGTGGTCCCCACTCCGCGCCGCAACTCTTCCAGCTTCCGGACCAGCGCATCGAGGTTGCCCCCGATGATTTCCTGCACGTCCCAGTTCTTGTCTTCGCCTTCGATGCGGTGATCCGTCACGCGGCTCTGCGGAAAATTATACGTCCGCACGCGCTCACTGCGATCTCCAGTCCCGATCTGCCCCAGGCGCTGATCGGACCGCGCCTTCTCCGCTTCCGCTTTTTTCAACGCGTACAACTTCGACCGCAGGATCTGCCACGCGCGGACTTTGTTCTGCATCGCGCTACGGGTTTCCATGCAGTGTACGATAATTCCCGTCGGGATGTGCACCAATTGGCACTGCGACGCCACTTTATTCACTTTCTGTCCGCCCGGTCCGCCCGCCGCGCAGAAGCTTTCGCGCACGTCCTTCGGGTCGACCGTCACGTCCACTTCCTCGGCTTCCGGGAGTACCGCCACGCGGGCCATGCTGGTATGGATGCGCCCCTGCGTTTCCGTTTTCGGCACGCGCTGCACGCGGTGGCCGCCGCCTTCGAAGCGGAACTTGCCGAACGCGCCGTCGCCTTCGACGCGGAAGACGACTTCCTTCAGTCCGCCCATTTCCGAATGGGAGATCTCAAGCTCGGTCAGCTTCCACTTGTTGTGTTCGGAGTACCGCCGGTACATGTCGTAGAGGTCGCCGACGAACAGCGCCGCTTCCTGCCCGCCGACGCCCGCGTGGATTTCCACGATGACGTTGCGCGAAGAATCGTCGTCTTCGTTGAGCTGCATGTCGACGAGTTGCCGCCGCGAATCTTCCATCGTCTGCTTGGCGGTATTAAGTTCATCCTCGGCCAGCGTCTTCAGGTCGGCGTCGATGTCCTTGCTCGCCAGCAGCGCTTCCGCTTCCGCGACCTGCGTGCGGGCCTTGGCGTACTGATCCCAGATCGTGCCGAACTTTCCCAGCCGGCCGAATTCACGCAGCCAATTGGCATACTGCGGGCTGCCCGACGAGTTCTCCAGGAAGCTCTTCAGCTCATGGTAGCGATGGCCGCGTTTTTCGATTTCGTCCCACATGGCGGAGCTCTCGGAAATTTGCTCTTGGCTTCTGGCTCTTGGCTCTTGGCTCTTGGCTCTTGGCTCTTGGGAGCCCTGTCGGTCAGGCCTATACCTTTTGACTAACCGACAGGACTCCCAAAAGCCAAGAGCTACGAGCCAAGTGCCTCTTTGTTAACAAACCTGCCGATTTGCGACGAGCATCGACGAGTCGAAGTTCGCAAATCGGCAGGAATGGCGCAACGCGTCGCTACTTCTTTTCGGTGGCGACGACTTCCTTCTTCTCGCCCTTGGCCTTCGTGGCATCGGGCTTGGCTTCAGTGGCGGCGGCATCCGGCTTGACTTCAGCCTTGGCCGGCTTCTTTTCAACGGCGGCCCACTTCTTCTGGAAGCGTTCGACGCGACCCGCGGAATCGACGAACTTCTGGCGGCCGGTGTAGAACGGATGGCAGTGCGAGCACACGTCGATCGAGAAATCCCGGCCCTTCGTTGAGCGGGTGTCGACCTTCGTGCCGCAACCCACGCACGTGATCGTGACGGGCTTGTACATCGGATGAATGGCTGTTCGCATGATCTTCCTTCAATTCAGGCTTAAGGTGAATCCTTAAACCGCTGACGAAAGCTCAGAACCCCCACGGCACAGCCCGAGGGGACATGAGCACACAAAAGCATTGTCGCAAAACCGTTTAGGAAATCAACGGCGGATTGCGACCCGCGCTCAAGGTGACAGGGGGAGCACACTGGAGTTCAACAGATGGGATCGGGGATCGGGCATCAGGCATCGGTCAGTTCGTGGGCTTCCCATTTCTATAACGTCGTTTCGCTTCGATAACGCGTCACGGACGCGCTCCCCAGAAAGCAGATGCCCGATCCCCGATCCCCGATCCCATTTGTTCTCTTCGGTGCAAGCGTGCTCACCTGAAATGGAACGCCGGCCTACCGCGCATCCACCAGTTTCGGCGTCCCGGCCGCATGGTGCGCCGGGAAATGCGGGGGCGAGGCAATGTGGCCTTCGTGGTCGCCATACGCCTCTTCACCATGCATGCTGACGTCCAAGCCTTCCAGCTCCGCCTCTTCCGAGACGCGCACGCCGATGATGGCATCGACCACTTTCAGAATCACAAACGTCCCAATAACCGAAGCGACTACCGTGATGCCCGCCGCGATGGCCTGGTTGACCAACTGCGCGGTGCCGCCCTGCAGATTCACCACATTGCCATTGACCTTGTAGACCGAATTGATCAGCGGATTGATCGTGGCGTTCGCAAAAATTCCTGTCAGCAACGCGCCCAGAATGCCGCCCACGCCATGCACGCCAAAGGCGTCGAGACTGTCGTCGTAGCCGAGCTTGATCTTGAGCTTGGTGACGGTGAGGTAACAGACGCCGCCGGCCAGCGCGCCGATCAGCATCGCGGCGGGAACCGTGACAAATCCCGATGCCGGTGTGATCGCCACCAGACCCGCGACGAGGCCCGAGATCACGCCCAGAGCGCTGGGCTTGCCGCGCTCGATCCACTCGAAGAGCGACCAGGACATCGCCGCCGCGGCTGAAGCGAAGTGCGTCGCCGCAAAGGCGCTGGCCGCGAGGTTCGCGCCATTGGGCAGGCTGCCGGCCGAAAGCGCACTGCCCGCGTTGAAGCCAAACCAGCCGAACCACAGCAACGCCGCGCCAATGATGCTCAAGACGAGATTGTGCGGCAGCATCGGCGTCTGCGGATAGCCGCGGCGCTTGCCCAGGTAGAGCGCACAGACCAGCGCCGAAGTTCCCGCGCTGATGTGCACGACCGTGCCGCCGGCAAAATCCAGCGCTGGCAGCGAGCCGCCCAGCGCCCAGTTGAACATCCCGCCCTTGCCCCAGACCATGTGCGCCAGAGGAAAGTAAATCAGCGTCGACCAGAGAATCGTAAACGCCACCATCGCGCTGAACTTGATGCGCTCCGCGTACGCACCGCTGATCAGCGCCGGCGTGATGATCGCGAACATCAACTGAAAGAGCATGAAGGTGAGATGCGGAATCGTCGGCGCGTAGTCCGCGTTGGGCAGGCTGCCGACGCCGTTGAGCATGAAGTACTGCATGGGATTTCCGAAGATGGCGTTGCCTTCACCGAAGGCCAGGCTGTAACCGTAGACGGCCCAGATCATCGACATCAAGCCCATCAGAAAAACGCTGTGCATAATTGTCGACAGCACATTTTTGCGCCGCACGAGACCGCCGTAAAACAAGGCCAGCCCCGGCGCAGTCATCAACAGCACCAAAGCGGAGCTGACCAGCATCCAGGCGTTGTCGCCAGTATCCACCTTCGGCGCGGCCTCTTCGGCCCGCACTCCAAGGCAGCAACCGAATGCCAAAACCAAGACGGACAGCCCGATGGCCTTCATGTGCTTACTTTTGAACATCACCGTCTCCAATTTTTACGATTCTATTGAGTTTAAATGATTCTAATTGTGCTGTTTGCAAATAAATGACCAGATCAATGATGAGTCTTGATCTTATAGGTAAATTGAGGCCATCAAAAGACTTATCGTGTCACAGTTTTAATATTAATATTTGATCATAGTGATTAAAATTAAACTATGAGGCTTCGAGGAATCCAACCACAACCTCTACACAATGTTCGCAACCTTTTCACAGGCATTTCGTCTTACTATAAGGATACGTCGCGGAGACAGACCATGCAGCCAACTCCAAACCCCTTGGACAACCTGAGTGTCGCCGCGCCCTGCTCTGAAAACTGGGCGGAGATGTCCGGCGACGACCGCGCGCGATTCTGCAAGCTCTGCACCAAGCACGTCTACAATCTCTCCGCCATGAGCCGCGCCGAAGCCGAAGCGCTGATCATTTCGAAGGAAGGGAAACTCTGCATCCGCTTCGCTCAGCGCGCGGATGGCACGGTCATCTCCGATAACTGCCCCGTCGGCCTGCGCGCCGCGCGAGACCGCATGCGCTGGGTCGGCGCAGGAATCGCCGCCGCGCTGGCGTTCGCATGTTCGGTCGTCGCCGCGGCGGTGGGCGACGTCACGTCGGCCCATAGTTTGAAGGCCTGGTTCGTTGAACCACCAAAGTCGACACTTCCAGCGGGGGCTATGGGAGGATGCGGGTATATTCCACGCGCGCCAGCGGGAACGCCGACACCCGTGGTCGCCAATCCATCGAAAGCGCAACCATCATGAGCGACGACAACGCCAACCCGAATCTCGACAACGTCTCCGTCGCCGCGCCCTGCCACGCAAAGTGGTCCGACATGTCCGGCGACGACCGCGCGCGCTTCTGCAAACTCTGCAGCAAGCACGTCTACAATCTCTCCGGCATGAGCCGCACCGACGCCGCCGCACTGATCAAGGAAAAGGAAGGCAATCTCTGCATCCGCTTCTACCGCCGCGCTGACGGCACGATCATCTCCGACAATTGCCCCGTCGGTCTGCGCGCCGCGCGTGATCGCCTGCGCTGGATCGGTGCCGGCGTCGCAGCGCTGTTCGCACTCGCCGGTTCCTGCGCAGCCGCAGTCCTGGGAACCGGAAGCAATACCTCGTTGAAGTCCTGGTTTGTCGAAGCTCCTCGCCAGGAAATTGCGGGGAAAATGATGATGGCGCCACCTACGCCGGCACCACCAACGTCACTGTCCTCTTGCCCGAAGGACAACTGAGCATGGATACCAATCTCAACCACGTCTCCGTCGCCGCGCCCTGCCACGCGAGGTGGTCCGAGATGTCCGGCGACGACCGCGCGCGCTTCTGCAAGCTCTGCAGCAAACACGTCTACAACCTCTCCGCCATGAGCCGCACCGAGGCCGAAGCGCTGATCAAGGAAAAGGAAGGCAAGGTCTGCGTGCGCTTTTACCGCCGCGCGGACGGCAAGGTGCTCACCGAAAACTGCCCTGTCGGATTACGAACCTTGCGAGATCAGATGAAGTGGGTCGGCGCCGGCATTGCAGCACTGTTCGCACTGACTGCGTCCTGCGCCGCCGCGGCGTTTGGCCGGGACAACTCGAACCTTTCGTTGAAAAATTGGTTCATCAATCGACCCCTACCCGTAATGGGTGCAATGCGCCTCGCGCCACCGCCAACGCAGACAGTTTCTCCAAGCACAGCTCCGCCGTGCGGGGGAAAATCATGAGCAGCGACGCGCAACCCCATTCGAATCTCGACCACATCTCCGTCGCCGCGCCCTGCCACGCCAAGTGGTCCGAGATGTCCGGTGACGAACGCGCGCGCTTCTGCAAGCTCTGCAGCAAGCATGTCTACAATCTCTCCGACATGAGCCGCACCGAAGCCGAGGCCTTGGTCCAGCAAAAGGAAGGCAAGGTCTGTGTGCGCTTCTATCAGCGCGCCGATGGCACGGTGCTCACCGACAATTGTCCGGTCGGCCTGCGCGCCGCGCGCGATCGGATGCGATGGATCGGCTCAGGCATTGCCGCGCTCTTCGCGTTCGCGGGTTCGCATGCGGCCTCGGCATTTGGCGCGAGCAACTCAAAGCCATCGTTGAAATCGTGGTTCGTCGAGCAACCCGCGCCAACCCGCGCAATGATGGGCGAAATGCGCATCGCGACGCCGCCACCAGCGACGCCGCCTGGTGCCGCAGGCGCGAGTCCGACGCCGAGCGACGATGGCGGTTAGCGTTCGTCCTTACCGCGACCACGGCTGCTCGGTCGCCGTCTCCGTCGCGCCGGTCGCCAGCGACTTCTGCGCGACGATGTTGAGATAATGATCCTGCATGCCCTCCGCCAGCGGGTAGAACTCACGGCCGGTCCGCACGTACTCGTCCATCTTCACCAGCGCCGTGGCGATCGCGATCTCGTCGTCCATCAGCGACGCGGGCGTGAACGCGTTGCGGTACACCCACTCCTCGCCGGCCTGAATGCCCTGCAAATGGTTGCCCTGCAAGTCGCCGTCGATCCCCGCCGCGTGGCGGACAAAATCGAAACGGATCGGCGTGCGGAAGTCCTTCAAGTACGCGACGCTGCGTCCGGAAAGTTCGCCGCGCTCGCCGCGCACCAGCAGGCGTTCGTCGCGGATCCACGCAAAATACTGATCGCCCGTGAAATCCATCAGGCCCAGTTTGTTGCCGTAATCGAAGCGGATGAAGTGCTGCGTCGACGTCTTGACTCCCTCCTTCTCCGGCGGCCCATCCCGGCCCGCTCCGGCGATCAGCGGCGATTTGAATTCCGTGGCGTGAACGCGCGCGGGTTCAAAGGTGATCCCGAGGAATTTGCGCATCAAGCTGATGCCATGGTAGCCATGCGCCACTGAAACCTGCGCCTGCGAAATCGTGCCGAGTTTCCCGCTCGCCGCGACCGCCAGTTGCGCCACATGATGCGGCCGCAGATGCACCTGCTCGGCCACCTGCACGCGCCCCTTCAAACGCTGAATCTTCTCCCAGAGCGCCACCATGCCTTCCAGGTTCGGCGCGGGCGGCGTTTCCGAGAGCGCCGGCACGCCGCGCTCCGACAGCGTGACGAGCACGCCCGGATTCACATCCCACGGCACCGACGAGACCACAAACGACGGCGCGCTTTTCTCCAGCATCGCCTCGAGCGTCGCAAAGACGGGTACGCCCCAGCGTTTCGCGAACGTCGCCGCCTTCTCCGGATTGCGCACGACGACACCGGTGACGCCAAAGCGCTCCGGACACGCCTGGACGATCCGCAGAAAGAATTCCGTCCGCCAACCCGCGCCGACAATGCCGAAGTTGATTCTGTCCATACGCACCTTTCAAATGGATGACGACTATCGGTTGCACTGCGTTCGAAGCGGTGCCCTTTGTAGTCCGGGCGTCTCGCCCGGAGAAACTCACCGACTCCATGAGTCGCCGATTCTTCACCACGAGAACTACTGCAACAAATGAAATAGTTACTTCGCTATGGCTTACGTCACTCGAACGAATCTGCTTTTCGGCCGTTGGTTTTGGAACTCCGGGCGAGACGCCCGGACTACAAACGGCACGGTCGCTTCGCTCCAAAAATGCAGCGCAATTCAGTTCGACATTCGACATTCGACATTCGACATTTCGTCAATCGACATTCACAGCTTCCGCCCATCCCGCCCGCCGCCGCTCCCCGCATACGCCAATCCGGGAATCCACCCGTTCTCCGCTGGAGTTTGGAACGATTCAAATGGGAAATCGATTTTGCAGCGGTGGCGGCTGGAGAGATATGCCGCCTCGCAGATTTCCAAGGCGCGCAGCGAACCATCGGCTATCGCGTAGTCTGGCCCTTCGCGATCGATCTCCGCGGCGAGATTTTCGAGATGGATCTGATGCACGCCGCGCTTCTCGTACGGCACGGTAATGAGCCGGCCTTCCGGATGCTGCGCGCCAAACTGCAGGTACGCATTCTCCCAGCCCCAGAATTCGATCATGCCCTTCGTCCCGATCAGGCGGAAGAGCGTCCCCTTCCCTTCGCGCATGATTTTCACATGATCGCCCGTGGTCATCACGCAGCGGATGCCGCTGCGCGTTTGAACCTGCGTGACCGCGAGGGTTTCGACCTGCAGGCCGTCGCGGTAGGTGCGCGTCGACGCATCGCAGAGCGCCATCACATGATCGATCGGTTCGTTGCCGATCAGCGTGACGAAGTAATCGATCCAATGAATGCCCGCGTTCATCAAGTCCCAGCCGCCGCATTCGATCTCCACCAGGACCAACTGCCCGATCTCGCCGCCGCGAACTTTTTTGACGATTTCCATCGCGTGCGGCAGCACCAGCAGTCCGTGCGGTACGGCCACGGGCAATTTGCGCGCACGGATGGCCTCGAGAATGGCCCGCCCGTCCGCCGCGCGATCCGCGAGCGGCTTCTCGACCAGAATTCCTTTCAGCGGCAATCGCAGCGCGTCGAACGTCACCGCGCGGTGCGACGTCGGAAACGTGGAGACGCAGACCACATCCGTCGGGCAGCGCTGGAACATCTCCTGATGCGTGGTGAAGGTCTGCAATCCGGAATACGCCTGTTTCAATTGCTCGCACACCTCCGGACGCAAATCTGCCGCCGCGACCAGTTCAAAACGTTCGGACGCCGCGAGCCCCGTCAGGCTCAACCGGCCGCCGCCTCCACCTCCGACGACGCTGGCTGTGAATTTTTGCATGGTTTTCTCCTCTAAGCGCTGCATGGATAATACCGTCTCGAGGCATGCAGTGGCTGACTCGGAGAGACTGAAATACATGGACTAAACTGACCTTTCACTTACGCTCAGGCCATGAAACGAACCTCAGAAACCGCGACTCTAATTCCCTGGCGCGGCATTCCCGGCTGGCTGAATGCGGATTCGCTCTGGGGCCGCGACGCCGCCACGCGGCGTTCGCGGGAACTCAGTCCGCTCTACGTCATCCGCTACAACGGACCCAACACGTCGACGCTGATGGGCTATCACGAATTCTGGGAGCTGATCTACGTCTTCAAAGGCAGCGGAATCTTACACGGGAAGACACCGCTTCCGTTCCGGCCCGGACAGGCGTTCCTCATTCCGCCCGGCGTCGCGCATCGCGAAGAATCAGGTCCGGTCGACAATCTCTGGGTGGGTCTGTCGGGAAGCCTGCTCGATCAGCTCGACACGAGCTGCTTTCACGCCGTGGAGGCGCACGAACTGGCCGCACCCATGGAGCAACTCTGGCTGCGCGCGGAACGGCGCTTCGGCCGCATCGGACCCGAGCTCGACGGCCTAGCCCGCGCCGCCATCGGACGCTTCGTGCGGCTCCTGGGCGAAGTGCAAACGCCCACCGGTCCCAGCGTGCTCGACGACGCCATCGCGCACCTGCACCGCCATTTCGCGCGCCCCGTTTCGATCTCGAAACTCGCCGCACGCTACGGTTACAGCGAGGGCTACTTTTTCCGCGCCTTCAAACGCCAGACCGGCGCGACACCGACGGAATATGTGACGCGGCTGCGTGTCGAACACGCCTCGCAGCTGCTGCGACAAAGTTCCCTGACGATCTCCCGCGTCGCGAAACTCGTCGGCTACGCCGATCCGCTCTATTTCAGCCGCGTCTTCAAACAAGAGACCGGAAAGAGCCCCCGAGCGATGCGACGTTGACCCGGTAGTTTTGAGTTTTGAGTTTTGAGTTAGTAGTTTTAAGTTGAACACTGTCTACGTAAATCCAACTCAAAACTCAAAACTCAAAACTACACCGCCTTATTCCAGCGCCGCGACGCCCGGCAGAATCTTTCCTTCCAGGAATTCCAAGCTCGCGCCGCCGCCAGTCGAAATATGCGTGATCTTGTCGGCGACTTTCGCCTTCTTCGCCGCCGCGACCGATTCGCCACCGCCGACGATCGACGTCGCATTCGTATTCGCCGCGACCGCGTGGGCCACGGCAAAGGTGCCGGCGTTGAAGGGTTCGAGTTCAAACACGCCCAGCGGGCCGTTCCAGACGATCATCTTGGCCTTGGCGATCTCGGCGCTGTAGAGCTCCGCGGTCTTCGGGCCGACATCCAGCGCCATGAAACCATCGGGAATGCCGTTCCAAGCGACGACGCGGTGCGGCGCGTTGGCTTCGAACTTTTCGGCCACGACATGGTCGACCGGCAGCAGGAACTTTTTGTTCAGCGCCTTGGCCTTGGCGAGCACGTCCTTGGCCGTCTGCACAAAATCCGGCTCGATCAGCGACTTGCCCGTTGGCGCGCCCTGCGCGAGCAGGAACGTGTACGCCATCGCGCCGCCGATCAGGATCGTGTCGGCGACTTCCAGCATCTTGTTGATGACCTTGATCTTGTCGGAGACTTTCGCGCCGCCGAGAATCACCACGTACGGGTGTTCCGGCTTGAGCAGCGCGCGGCCGAGGTAATCGACTTCCTTCTCCATCAGCAGTCCGGCGGCCTTCTCGCTGAACTTCCTGGCCACGGCATGGACCGAGGCGTGAGCGCGATGGGCGGCGCCGAAGGCATCGTTGACGTAGACATCGGCGAGCTTCGCCAGCTGGTCGGCGAACGCCGGGTCGTCGGCCTCTTCGCCTTCGTGGTAGCGCAGATTTTCGAGCACCAGCACATCGCCATTTTTCATCGCGTTGACCGCGTTGGCCGCTTCCGGTCCGACACAATCGGGCGCGAACGCCACGGGCTTGTTGATGTGGACGCTGAGCCGGTCGGCGACGGGCTTCAAAGACAACTTCGGGTCGCGGCCTTCGGGTCGACCGTAGTGGCTGCAGAGGATCACTTTAGCGCCGCCGGCGATCAATTTTTGAATCGTCGGAATCGCGGCGACGATGCGTGTGTCGTCCTTGATCGCCCCGGTTTTCTTATCCGCGCTGACATTAAAATCCACGCGGCAGAGCACGCGTTTTCCGGAGACGTTCAGGTCTTTCAAATGGCGCATGACAGGTGAAACCTCCCTATTAGTGGTAGATCGAAGACGCCTTATGCTGGAGAGAATTCGTGAACGTTCAAGTCCATTTCCGGATGCCGGTTGCACTACCTTGTTGACCATGGTCAACAGGGTCGCATAATTAAGGACGTATGCGCTACGTCGTCTACCTCACGCTACTGACCCTCGGCGCATCTCTGTTTGTAAGTCACTATTGGTTAAAATTCCGTCTCCTGAATCGGCGCTTCAATTACCGCATTACGGACATTTGGGCGGCGATGGTCGGTCTTGTGCCGACGATGCTGGCTGCCGGAAATCTGCATGAGCTGGGGGAGGCATTTCGAATTTCCAATGCTTTAATTTACGTCATCGGAATGGCCTTTTTCCAAGTGGCCGGTCTGGCTGCCGGGCGTATGGACCTAGAGATCCGGGAGCAGGAACCCGGCATCGGTCCGATCACGGCATGGAGTAGCGCGGTCTCGATTGTCGCGGGAGCCTTGCTCGGATTGGTGGCGGCGTCCTTTATCTTGCCAGTGATTGTGGCGTTGACGTTGGGGTAGGGCAAAATAATGAACTTGAACGGGATTATGATTAAGATTGAGCAATTGTCACATCCGCTCATGGCTTTTGGGCTCACCCTCATCATAGTCTTCTGCTTTCTCCATGGTTACTGGTTGCGGTTCCAAGCTGTGGGTCATCCATTTCACTACCGCATTACCGATATCTGGGCCGCCATGGCGGGGATTGCACCGACGCTGTTCGCCGCCGCAAATCTGGAAGAGTGGAGACCGGTCTTCCACTGTAATTTGTTCACGGGAATTATTTTCATCGTGACAATTGGACTTTTTCAGATCGCCGGACTTGCCGCCGGCCGCATGGATCTTGAAACGCGGCAGCACGAGGCCAAGCTGGGCGCCGTCACGGCGTGGAACAGTGCGATCTCCATTCTCACCGGTGCGTATTTTGGACTCTTGTTGTCTGCCCCTTTCGCGCTCTTTGTGGTGCTAAGCAGCCTGTGATCCACGTGCTCATTGCATGTCTGTTGGTGCCACTGACTGTTGGGGCAGAAAAGAGATTCGCATGTTCTATCTCTCCTTCGGCTTCATGACGCTCTTGGTTCCCACCGTGGCATTCATGCTGTATTGGAACCGATTCAAGGTGCTGAAGCGGCGGTTCAACTACCGCATCACCGACATCTGGGCGGCGACGCTGTGTCTGACGCCGTCGCTCGCACTCGCCGCGGCGGCGATAGATGTTCACGGAGACAATCGTATCAATGTCGAGTTCGCGCGGTTCTTAATTTGTGCTGCCTCCGGACTCGCCGTCTATTTGGTTGTGGGCGTGGTCATTGGCCGACTGAATATCGAATTTCGCGAGAGAGAACTCGGACCGATCACCGACTGGAGCAGCGCTGTCTCGATTGTCACCGGCGGCGTGTTTGGAATCCTTGCCGGCTCGATTATCATACCCTTTGCGTTTGGGTTCTCGCTCTCTGTGTTCAGATAAGTTACGTGTGGGAATGTACACATGTCCTTGGTGACGTTCACCGGACTCATAAAATAGGACTGCCATGCGCTACGTCATCCTTATATTGCTGATAGCAATTGCCGTGTTTCTGTTTACCCACCCCATGCAACAGCTTATCTTTGTCGCTATTCTAATTCTTCTGGCCTACTGTTTTCTCCATGGCTATTGGCTGCGGTACCAGGCTGTCGGTCGCCCGTTCCACTACCATATTAGTGACATCTGGGCGGCAATGGCCGGGCTCGCGCCGACATTGTTTGCCGCCACAAATTTGGAGACGTGGCGACCGGTACTCAAGTGGGATTTGAAGACGGAAATCTTTATTGTTGTGGCCATGGGGCTGTTTCAAATTGCCGGTCTTGCGGCCGGTCGCATGGATCTTGAAACGCGACAGAATGAAGCCAACGTCGGTCCCGTCACGGGATTGAACAGTGCCATATCCATTCTCGCTGGTGCCTATTTTGGTTTGCTGATGTCAGCACCATTCGTCTTGGGCATTTACGTGTACCGTTCATGATTCACGTGCTCTTTGCAAACCTGCTTGTAATCATTCCAACGCTCGTCCTCTATTGTTACTGGCGACGCTTTTCGGCACTCCATCGACGTTTCCACTATCGCATCACCGATCTGTGGGCCGCGGTGATTGGACTGTTTCCGACGATCATCTCGGCAGCCAAAATTGCGGAGTACGATATTCGCGATCATGGTCTGGCCTACTCCATTGTCGTGGTGGTCTGCGTGGGAATTTTCCAGATCACCGGCCTGATCGCGGGACGCCTGGACATAGATATTCGAACGCCCTCCAGCGCAGTCACTGCGTGGGCCAGCGCGGTTTCCATCGTCACGGGTGCTCTGTGCGGCGCGGTTTGCGCTCTATTCATGTATGCCTTGCGTGCTTACGCGTTCGATTGACGCGGCTTCGGGACCGTCTCAAACTTCCGCGCCACGAGCGCCTGCATCCCCACGCCGATCAAGCCGCCCGTAATGTTCACGCCCACATCAAACCACGACGGCGTCCGCGCGGGGTTGAGGTGTTGGAGCAGCTCGGGGATTCCGGCGAAGAGCAGCAACGCGGCGATCACGCCATAGGATTGCGAACGCGATAGTTTTCGAAGATAGCCGCAGGCCAGCGCGCCGGACAGGAGGACCGTCCACAGCGCAAACGAGCCGGCGTGGTAGAGCTTCGCGGGCGTCCATTCGGGCAGGCCGTAATGCACGAACAGTTTCTGCAGCTTGCCCACCCACTGCGATTCCGCCGGGCGGACGATGTCCATCGACCAGAGTAAAATCAGCGTCCATACGCCAAACACCAGCCAGCGCTGGGGCGAGCGGCCGGAGCTGGCGTCGTCGGTCATCTTGCGGCGCGCTCCGTGTTAGTTATTTTCATCGACCGTCGGGCCACGTGGCCCGACGGTCGGACTGGACTGGTCAAAAGTCAACATGGGGAAAATTTTCCCTATGCTAGCGCTTGGACTTGCTCTTGCCTTTCAGCTTCGCCAGCGGCTTCTTGGCCTTCGGCTTCGGCTTGCTCTTGGCCTTCACCACCTTCTTAGCGGCCTTCGCAGGCTTGGCGGCTTTCTTGGCCTTCGCTTTCACCTTCACCGGTGCCTTGGCTTTCGCTTTCGCTTTGGCTTTGGGCTTGGCCTTGGGCTTCGGAGGCGCCGGCTTCTTCGCGGCCGGTTTGGACTTCGCCACCATCACCGCAGCCTTGACGACTTTCTCGGCCGCGGGCTTCGCGGCCTTCGCCGCCTTGGCTGCATCCTTCGCGGCTTCGAGCGTCTTGAGCAGGTTCAGCGCGCTGCCAGCTTTGAACCATTCGATCTGCTCAGCGTTGAAGCTGTGCTTCAGTTCAATCGCGTCCTTGGTGCCGTCCGAGTGCTTTACGATGGCCGTCAGCGGATGGCCCGGAGCGAAGAACTTCAGGCCGATGATGTCGATCGTGTCGTCTTCGCGGATCTTGTCGTAGTCGGCCGGATCGGCGAAGACCAGCGGCAGCATGCCCTGCTTCTTCAGGTTCGTCTCGTGGATGCGCGCGAAGCTCTTGACGATAATCGCGACGCCGCCGAGGTGGCGGGGCTCCAGCGCCGCGTGTTCGCGGCTGGAACCTTCGCCGTAGTTCTGATCGCCGACGACCACCCACGTGATCCCGTGCGCCTTGTAATCGCGGCCGACTTCCGGAATCGGGCGGCTGGGCGTGCCCGTCCGCAGATTCTTGACCACGCCGATTTCCTTCGAGAACGCGTTGGTCGCGCCGATCAGCAGGTTGTTGGAAATGTTGTCGAGATGGCCGCGGTACTTCAGCCACTTGCCCGCCGCGGAAATGTGATCGGTGGTGCACTTGCCCAGCGCCTTGACCAGCACGCGCGCGTTGAGGATGTCCTTGCCATCCCACGGCGTGAACGGTTCGAGCAATTGCAAACGGTCGGAGGTCGGGCTGACGACGACGTTGACCGCCGAGCCGTCTTCGGCCGGCGCCTGGAATCCTTTGTCGTCGCGCAGGAAGCCGTTGGCGGGCAGATCGGCGGAGGTCGGCGGGTCGAGCTTCACGTCGTTGCCATTGCCGTCTTTCAGCGTGTCGGTGATCGGGTTGAACGAGAGTCGTCCGGCCAGCGTCTTGGCGACGACCAATTCCGGCGAGCCGATGAACGCCAACGTGCTCTTGAAGCTGTCGTTGCGGCCGCGGAAGTTGCGGTTGAAGCTGGTCACGATCACGTTCGGCTTGCCGCTCTGTTCGTCCTCGGGCTTCACGTCCTCGCGCTTCCACTGCCCGATGCACGGGCCGCAGGCGTTGGCCAGGATCGTCGCGCCCATATCTTTGAGCGTGTCGAGCTGCCCGTCGCGGGTCAGCGTGGCGTAGACCTGGTCGGAACCGGGCGTCACCAGCAATCCGGCTTTGGGCTTGATGCCCTTGCTCAACGCCTGGCGGGCAACGTTGGCGGCGCGGCCGATGTCTTCGTACGAGCTGTTCGTGCACGAGCCGATCAGGCCGACTTTGACTTCGTCGGGGTATTCTTCCTCGGTCACCGCGCCATTGGCGTCCTTGATGCGGCTGAGCACGTACTGTCCGCCGTCGGCGTGCGTGACCTGCTTCATGGTCGAGACGGCGTGCGCCTTGTCCGGCGTGTGCGGTCCAACGAGCATCGGTTCGAGCGTGTCGAGATTGATCTCGATCACCTGGTCGTAGTAGGCGTCCGGGTTGGCGTGAACTTCTTCGTCGGCATTGATGTACTGCGCGAACTTCGCCGCTTCGGCCGCGATGTCCTTGCGGAAGGTCGCGTTGAGATAATCCTGCGTGCGGTGGTCGAAGGGGAAGACCGAGGTCGTCGCGCCGAGTTCGGCGCCCATGTTGGTGATCGTGCCGCGGCCGGTGAGGCTGATGCTCTCGACGCCCGGGCCGTAGTATTCGACGATCTTGTTCGTGCCGCCGGCGCAGGTGAGCAGTTCGAGCATCTTCAGGATCACGTCCTTGGCGCTGGTCCAGCCGTTCAGGCTGCCGGTGAGTTTCACGCCGACGAGCTTGGGGTTGAGCAGTTCCCATGGCATTCCGGCCATGACGTCGACGGCATCCGCGCCGCCGACTCCGATGGCGAGCATGCCCATGCCGCCGGCGTTGGGCGTGTGGCTGTCGGTGCCGATCATCAGTCCGCCGGGGAAGGCGTAATTTTCAATCACGACCTGATGGATGATGCCGGAGCCCGGCTTCCAGAAACCCATGCCGTACTTTTTGGCGGAGGTCGCGAGGAAATCGTAGACTTCCTTGTTGTCGCGCAGCGCGACGTCCATGTCGATCTCCGCGCCGGCGCGGCCGACGATGAGATGGTCGCAGTGCACAGTGGTCGGGACGGCGACGCGCTGTTTGCCGCTGGAGATGAACTGCAGGATGGCCATCTGCGCGGTGGCGTCCTGGAGTGCGACGCGGTCGGGATGGAGCATCAGGAAGCTCTCGCCGCGCTTCAATTCCTGGCCTTCGACATCGTCGAGGTGGGAGAAGAGAATCTTCTCGGCCTGCGTGAGTCCGCGTCCGAGGCGCTTGCGCAGCGTCTGCTGGCGCGCGGAGAACGTGGCGAACAATTTCTTGATCATCGTGAGCTGTTCGGACATGGAGGTGTGGCTCCCTTCAATCTGAGATCGGTTGGGCAGTGAACCAATTTTGTGGGCGAAGCCCTTTGTCTATAGTTATAGCAAGATGAAGGCGGGGCTCAACGCAAGGAAAGCGGAGGCGGCCCGCCGGTAAATTTACCGGAAGTAAAAGGTACATCAGCACCCGTCAGCTGCCTGTGATGTAACATTTGGCCGGTTTGCACGGGGTGAAGTACCACACCTTTCTCATAGGCAAATGTTACAAAATGTTACATAATGTTACGCATTTTCAGGTGTCTAGTGTTTTCCAGTACAACAGTGTTGTGGTACTTGCCTGACACAGTCGATTGAGGTATCCGGGGCAATTTTGAATTTTGAATTTTGCCATGTCAGTCGGGTTCCATCAAGGCATGATCCCTCCAATGAACCCCGGGCTGGCCGGGTCGATGCGGGCGTGAAACGGCTCTGCGATTGTCAGAGAGCGGACTACTGCACGTTTTAATAATAGACCGTGGAATGGGATTGTCAATTAATTTAATACATAAATTTTAAAAATAGGTCAGACGTGCCTGGCGGGTGGGGCTCCATGCACGGAATCACTCCATCAAGCGCGCGTGCGGCATCAACACGCGCCAATAGAGGTCGTCGATCGGATCGCGGACGTACTGGAACAGGAATCCGGCCACGACGAACACAAAGAGAAACGAGAGCTGGCTGCGTGAAAAGTCGTCGGCCGTCCGCCGCAAATGCAACGGGATCAGCCCGCGAAAAATGCCGTAGCCATCCAGCGGCGGCAGCGGCATCAGATTGAAAAATCCCATGATGTAAATCCAGTACGCGGCACTCGGCAATACCATCGTTGTCCAATTTCCAGGACCATAGTTATCGCTATTGGGGTTGTAACTGTAGGCAATCACACCCGGAATGTGCATGACGGCAAGCATCAACGCGGTGATCAGAAAATTCGAGGCCGGCCCCGCCCCGGACACCAATGCGCGGTCACGCAGCGGCCGTTTGTATTTTGTCGGATCGATCGGCGTCAGCGCGAGAATAAACAGACGGCTTCCGCCCGAGGAAACATAGAGGAGCAGAGGCAAAATGATGGCCGTCATTACGGGGCTCAAATGCGGAATGGGATTCCACGTCAGGCGCCCATGCCGCCCGGGCGTGGGATCGCCAAGCCACGTGGAAACATAGGCGTGCGCCATTTCATGCAGGCTCGTGGCGTAAATGACCAGCAGTACGACGAGAAGATCGGCGATCATTCTATCGTTCATTGATACGTGCGGTCCTTACCATCTCTGGGATACCGGAAAGTTAAACCGTGCGCTGCTGGTGTCGCGATTTTCCAGCACCAGCAGCGCAACTGTGGATTCTTTGAATGTAAAAGAGATCACACGTCCAGATCGGTGATTTCCAGGGCGTGTTGTTCGATGAATTCCTTGCGGGCGGCGACGCCGTCGCCCATCAGGATCTTGAACATGTCGTCGGCGGCGTAGGCGTCTTCGAGCTGGACGCGCAGGAGCGTGCGGCGCGCCGGGTCCATCGTGGTTTCCCACAACTGTTCGGCGTTCATTTCGCCCAGCCCTTTATAGCGCTGCACTTCCAGACCCTTCTTGCCCAGTTCGCGGACCTTGTCGAGGACTCCGGAGAGCGAGGCGACGAGATGCTCCATGCCCTTGTCTTCGATCACCTTGAACTTGTAGCCGACTTCGGCGCTGCCGATGCCGCTGCCCATGTAATCCTGGCGTGAGAAGCCGCTGAGGGTCAGTTCGCCAAACGCGTCGGTGAAGCCTTGTGCTTCGCCCAACTGGCGCTTTTCGACACCCAAACCGGCTTCGATCAGCGTCGCCTGGCCGCTCAATTCTTCGGCGGCGCCGATGGCTTCGCCTTCGGCGTTGGCTCCGGCATCTTCGCCGGCTTCCCCTTCGGGCTTGATCTTCGCGCGCCTGGGGGAGGAGCCGTTGGCGGCATCTTCGGCGGCCCGCTTGGCCATCAGCGCGTCGATTTTCGTTTTGCGGAACGCGTCGGCTTCTTCTTCATTGAAGAAGAATGCTTCTTCGTTACCGACAACGACGTGCCATTCGGGGAAGAGACCTTCCTCTTCGAGCTTGATGTAGTCTTCGAAGTGGACGCCCTTGCGCTTGAGGCTGGCGCGGAGCTGCTCGAGGCGTTCCAGCGGCTTGAGCAGGCGCTGCAGGTCTTCGCCTTCGATCTGGGCGACGCGGCCGGTGACTTCCAGGCGCGTGCCGTCGCGGCCGAGTTTCAGCAGCGAATCGTTCATCTCTTCGACGCTGCCGACATATTCCACCGACTTGCCGCGCTGCACGCGGAAGAGCGGCGGCTGCGCGCAGTAGATGCGGCCGTTTTCAACCAGCTTGGGCATCTGCCGGAAGAAGAACGTGAGCAGCAGCGTGCGGATGTGCGAGCCATCGACGTCGGCGTCGGTCATGATGATGATCTTGCCGTAGCGCAACTTTTCGATGTTGAACTCTTCGCCGATGTTCGCGCCGATGGCCTGGATCAGCGTGAAGATTTCGGCGTTGGAAAGCATCTTGTCGGCACGCGCTTTTTCGACGTTCAGCACCTTACCGCGCAGGGGCAGGATCGCCTGGTACTTGCGGTCGCGGCCGCTCTTGGCGCTGCCACCGGCGGAGTCTCCTTCGACCAGGTACAGTTCGGATTCTTCCGGATCGCGCGACTGGCAATCGGCCAGCTTGCCGGGCAGTCCGCCACCGGAGAATGCGCCCTTGCGGCGCGCCAGATCGCGGGCCTTGCGCGCGGCTTCGCGCGCGATGGCGGCGGAGTTGGCTTTCTTACAGATCGCCTGCGCGACCTTGGGCGTGGTTTCGCAGAATTCTTCGAGCTTCTGGCCGAGGAGGCTGTTGACCAGTCCTTCGACTTCCGCGGTAACCAGGCGCGTCTTGGCCTGCGAATCGTACTGCGGTTCAGGGACGCGCACGGAGATGATCGCGGTCAAACCTTCGCGCAAATCGTCGCCGGTAACGTCGGTGTCCTTCTCGAAGAGATTGTTGGCTTCGGCGTAGCGCTTGAAGACGCGGGTGAGCGCGGTCTTGAAGCCGGAGAGATGGGTGCCGCCGAGCGGATTGGAGATGTTGTTGGCGAAGCAGAAAATCTTTTCGTCGTAGCCGTCGTTGTACTGGAAGGCCACGTCGACCTGGATGTTCTCCGCGGACGCCGTGCAGTAGATGGCTTCCTTATGGAGCGGCTGGCGGCCGGCGTTGAGGTGTTCGACGAAGGTCTTGATGCCGCCGGGATAGTCGAAGGTTTCCGACTTGCCGTTGCGTTCGTCGGAGATCGAGATGACCAGGCCCGGGTTCAGGAACGCCATTTCGCGGAAGCGCTTGGAGAGCGTTTCAAATTTCAGTTCGGGGATCGGGAAGATCTGGCCGTCGGGCTTGAAGTGAACGCGCGTGCCGCGCTTGGTGGAATCGCCGGTGCGCTTCACGTCGTCCTGGCGGATGCCGCGGATGTAATGCTGCTCGAAGATGCCGCCGTCGCGCTGGACGGTGGCGTGGAACCATTCGCTGAGCGCGTTGGCGCACTTGATGCCGACGCCGTGCAGGCCGCCGGAGACCTTGTAGCCCTTGGTGTCGCCGAATTTGCCGCCTGCGTGGAGGTTGCTCAGCACCATCTCGAGCGTGCTGATCTTCTCGGTCGGATGTTCGGCGACGGGAATGCCGCGGCCGTCGTCGTCGACGGAGACGGAGCCGTCCTTGTAGAGCTGGACCTTGATGATCTTGCAGTGGCCGGCCATCGCTTCGTCAACGGCGTTGTCGACCGCTTCGTAGACGCAGTGATGGAGCCCGTTTTCGTTGGCGCCGCCGACATACATGCCGGGTCGCTTGCGAATCGCTTCTGGAAATTCGAGTTTCTTGATGTCGCCGGCGTTGTAGCTGCCTTCGTCGACGAGGCCGTTCTGGCTGTTGCCCTGCACCGTTTGCACGGCCTGCGGTTCTGCCACTGCGCCTGCTGCTGGCGCGGCTTTTTCCCCGGAAATATCAGTCGAATCACTCATCTGCTGCCCTCGGTCCTCGCACGCATTTTTTGATCTCTACAGATTGTATCGACACGCAGAACGGATGCTAGAAATGAATATCGGACGAAGCGCGCGCGGCGCGGCGCGCGGCGATTTGTACTTGCACTTTTGAGGCTCCATCTCCACAACCGAAAACTCCCTCGACGGATGCGGCCCGCGACTCGATTTTCGCTCGGAAAAAGCGCGAAAATCATGCTTTTTTCGTGTGGGAATTTTTTGGAATTCTGAGCGTTTTCTCCGTGGAAAAATGGGTTGTGAGCCTGTGCGAATCCGGGGTCGGCGGGTGGATTGGTGAGTTGATCGAGAATCGCGCGTGTGTCGGGAGCCCTGACAGGGCGCGGCGCTTCCGAGAGCGGATTGGACCAAGGGCTGCCGCCCATGGCTATTAACGCGCGGCCTTCCAGGCCGCGACGACTCGCGCGATCTTGACGCATCGGATGGGCGAGGTTTCTGCGCGAGGTCGCACGGGCAAGGTCGGACTTTCGCTACGCTCAAGTCCGTCCGTGCCGGTGGCACCAATTCGCTGGGCGACAGCGACACCATCTCGTTCCGTCGGATCGCCACACTATCCATCGAAGCACCCACGCTGCTGTTTACCCCGGGGACCAATTGGTCCCCACCCGAGACGAGGGGGTCCCTCTAGGCTGCTCACAAACCAACAATCCGCAACGCACCTAGAGCAAACTGTTTGAAAATACATTTTTTGGTGGACATCCACCAGCGAGAGGTTTATACATTCAAATACAGTTCAGTGGAAATACATATTAATAAATACTTTGCAATAATTCAAGTGGCGCGAATCCGGGGGCGATGGCGATGAGCAAGCAAGGCGGCAGGTTCCTCGGTCCCAAACTCAAGCGCAACGGTGTCGCGCTGATCGTCGTGGTAGGGGTGCTGGTCGTGCTCGCAGCGCTCACCACGGCCTTCTTTACGCTCACGGTGATGCAGACGAAGTCGGCGGTGCGGTACTCCGATGCGGTGCGCGCGGAGATGATGGCGCGGGCCGGCGTCGAGGACGCCATCGCGCGGCTGCGCACGCAGGCGTACGCCAAGACCGAAGACCCCAGCGATGCGTGGTACACCGTCGATTGGCTCAACAACGCCGCCCGGCGCGATTCGTATCTGGCCGTCGACAAGAATGGCATCACCCTTTCTTATACGCGCGCGATGGGCGCGTCCGTGGCGCCCGACAGCGACCGCTACACGCTCCATATCACCGACGCGGCGAGCAAGATCAACATCAACGCCTGCGACAACCTGGCAGTGGTGCTGGATAACCTCTGCCGCGTGATCGGTCCGCCGCTGGTCGCCGCCGATCAGGACGCGCTGATTCCGATGCGCTGGAAGGCGGAAGGCTACGCCTTCGGCAGCAACCCCGACGACACGCAGTCGACTCAAGACGCCTACTATAAGCTCGACAGCGATCAACGCCCGCTCACGCTGACCAACGACGGGAAGGGACCGGCGAAGTACGGCGACGGCTACGCGATCGCCGGCTACCGCGCGCGCCACGGGCGTTTTTTAAGCACCACCGACATCAAGAACGCCCTGACGTTCGTGAAGCGCAACACGGGCAATCCCGTCACCGACCGGCAGCTGGAACAACTGGAGCGCGAAGTGAAGTTCGCGTCGCTGCGCGATTACATCACGGTCGATTCGTGGGTCGACACGAACACGATCTGCGTCGGCAAGTTCGAATGGGTCGACGCCAGCGCCAAGACCATCGCCATCGACCGCGACAAGAGCTGGGTGGTCGACGACCCGATCAACGATCCGAAGAACACCCGCGGCTCGCTGCGCGGCAGCTACCTGGCGATCCTCAATGGACATGGCATGGGCCAGTTGCGGCGCATCAAGACCAACGGCATCGACTGGGTGGAAGTGGAGAACGGCTTCGCGGTCAATCCCGGCCCGATCAGTTCCTACATTATAGTTGCACGCGAGGACGCGCCCCTGGTGGACAAGAACGGCGCGACGTTAGCCAATCCCCCGCCCCCGAACACGCCGTCGTTCCCCAAGACCGATCCGGTGACCGGCACGCTGATTGACGATCCCGACACCGACTACGTCGCGCATCCGCTCTGCATCCACCGTTCGCCGGTGAACATCAATACGGCGTCAGACAAGGTGATTGAAGCGCTCTTTCTCGGGCTGAACGTGCAGTACGCCAACCCGATGGCGGTGGGCACCGACGCGGACATCAACAAGATCGCCGCGTGGCCGCTGAAAGCGCGTACGGCGTGGAACGGCGTGGCCAGCGACTGGAAGGTCGCCGACTTTCCCTCGCGCAACCAGGAATCGTATCTGCTCACGCCGAAAGGTTTGAAGCGCATTCCCGCGGACTCGGGCAAGCTGGTGCTCAACCGTCCGCTGCCGACGCCCGATCCGAAGTTCAGCTACATCGCCAACAATGGCAAGCTGGGCGCGCCGAATTTTGTCCCCGCTGGCGGCCAGGTGAACGAAGCCCACGAACTGGCGTACCGGATCCTGATGGCGCGGCAGCGCACGCAGGCGCCCGGCGTCGCCGATCCCGATCCGAACACCGCCGACGCCAATTCCGGTTTCGCCGGCTACGAACGCGGGCCGTTCAAGAGCTGGGACGATTTCTATTTCCGCGTCGTGAAGCCGTGGGACGACCTCCGCTCGTACCCGCTGGGCGCGAGCGTTCCGTACTCCGGCAATCCCGCGAAGAAGGGGCTGGGCCAGGACTCCGTCGCTCGGATGATCATGGCCAACTTCAACTCCAATGCCGACATCCTGAAGTTCAATCCAAACATCGAATGGATCGACCGCTGGGGGCGCAACTTCACCGAGATGGAACCGCTGATGGCGTACACCAACGCGCCGGAGCCGCACAACAATCCGGCCGTCGCGTCGCCGATCACCAACTCCAGCATCCCGATTTTCGCGCACGACGATCTCAACACCACGTTCGGCAGCGGACTCTCGACGTACCAGTCCGACGTCTACCTGAAGCCCTTTGGAAAACTTCCGGGCGATCCGGACGCGGGGTCGTACATCATCCGTAATTTCCGCTACAAGTCCGACGAGATGCTCGACAAGTCGGACCTCAATCGCTCGACGACCGAGTTCGTCTTCGACAGCGCGGGGATCTACGACATCGAATCGGCGGGGCAGATCGTCAACAAACACGAAGTGCTGGCCGAGCGGCGCATCGAAGCGCTGGTGAAAGTTTACGACGTCTGGCGCGAGACCACGCAGCGCCAGTTCGCTCAAGGTGTGATTTCCAAAGCGGCGGCCACCGATGCCACGCTCGAGAGCTTCGCGCATTCCGGTTCGGTGACGCGCGACGCAGTGAACGTGACCGACAAGCTGGCGCTGACCACGTTGCCCGAACCGCTCGTGCCGCTGAAGTACACGATCAAGAACGCCAACAGCGCCGAAGTCGTCGACCGCGCCGGCACCGCGCGCGACGGCTGGGGCAACGCCAAGGCGGACATCACCGTTCCCGACGTGGTCGCCAACCGCGTGCAGCCGGCGGCGTATGACGGGCAGTTGTCGCTGGCGACCAACACGATGCGCTTCGATCCGAATTCCGACAAGGACACGTTCCTGGCGAGCTTCAACGGCGATCTGGATACCGACACCGCCGCCGGCAACGGCCGCGAACAGGCGAAGATTCCGCACTTGCCCACCAACGACGGCGACAAGTTCCGCGTCGTCAACACATTCAGCCTGCTGGGCCTGATGGACGACGCGATCATCGACATCGATCAGGATCTGCCCGCCAACAACCCGCGCGTCTACCGCTTCCCCTCGGCGGACAACGCGCTGAAAGGTCTGAATACGAATTTCTACTGGAACAACGTCTCGGTCCGTTCCGGCGACCTGCGGCCGGAAGGCGTGTACCTCGCCGGCCCCGGCGTCAGCGGCGCGAAGTCGACGCTGAAGTATCTCTTCGACAACAACAAGAAGAACTTCGAGCCCGGCGACCCGCAGGGCGCGATGGTGACGATGTGGTTCAAGTCGACGTGGCACGCCAACGACCACCGCAACCACGAATTCTTCAACGCATCCAACCCCAGCAACGACAAGGTCGGCACGACGGCGCGCTCCTGTTACCTGACCAAATGGGGCAACATGTTCTTCGCCGGGACCGCGACCAAGATTCCCTACACCAGCGGCGAATCGGACCGCAACAACGATCTCAATTTCGAACTCGAAGGCCAGGTGCGCCCGGGCGAAGCGGTCGAAATTCACGACATGGACCTGCTGACGTTCCTGCACGGCGGCTACGCGCACGTCTACCCCAGCCTGCTGCCGCCGCTTGCCGCGCCGGGCACGGAGGAATCGCCGCAGTTCCGCGTGCAGCCGTTCCGCTGGCACTATGTCGGCGCGCGCTGGCGCTACGGGCAAGCGGTGCCGCGCGACGAGTACCTCAACAATGGCGACCCGCTGGACAACCTGCGCGCCGGAGAACAGTCGACCGGCCACTGGATCAATTCGCTCGACGGCACCAACCCGGAGAACGAAGTGATCATCGGCAAGATGGGCCGCCCGTTCATCAATTCGCAGTGCTATCCGGAAACGCCGACGGGGATCAATCCCGATTTCTGGCTGCAGTACAACGGCGGGCGCGGGATCCAGGCGTACCGCTACTTCACCGGGCCGTGTGACATTGGCAACCCGGGCCCTGTCGGCATGGGCTACGGAGAAACCGGCCAGGATGCGAAGTGGTGGTGGGCCGATCCGTCGGGCGCGCCGGTGGAGCAGAAAGTTTTCGGCGTCAACAACATCAACCAGGACGAGAAGCACTGGATCTACCGCCACCTGCCCTGCGACGGCACCTACGCGGTGATCGATGAGCTGAAGATTTCGCACCTCGACCGCGTGCTCCAGGACAGCCCCGATTGGGCCCACGACCGCGCCGCCAAGGAGCAGCAGATGAGCCGCTACTATCTGCCGCCGAATCCGAAGAGCACCTCGCCCAACGACGTCAACGGCTGTCCGTTTTTCACCTCGCAGTCGCTGCTGCAGTCGCTCCAGGGCTACGATAAATCGGTGAGCGCCGAACAGGTCTCGATCGTGCGCGTGTCGTGGACGGCCTTCACGCCGCGCTTCATGCATGAACACAAGATGCCGACCTTCAACCGCACGGAGAATTTCACGCGCTTCGATGCGGGCCAGAAGAAGGTGACCGTGCAGTTCCAGGGACCGTTCGATTACCTCCGCTACAACGACGACAACGACAACTCGGCCTACAGCGTCAATCGCCCCGCGCCGCCGCTGCCGCCGTTCCAGTCGCATGCAACCAAGGGCGTCGAAATCGAACTGCTCGACGGCAACACCCTCGCGGCGACGACGGGGACGTACATCAATCCCGACGTGATGAACGCCGTCGGTTCGATGGCCGCGCCCGTCCGTGTGCGCACCGACAAACTTCACTACCGCGTGCGCTTCCGCTACCCGATCGATCCGTCGGTTGATCCGACGGCCGGCGACACGGTCGATCCGCAGAAGCATTATCTGCTCGACACGCCGGTGTTCGACGACATCTCGATCGTCTACGTCACGCAGCCGAGGATTTTGGCGTACCGGGATATGTCGGAGTGAGAGACGGCAGAAGGCAGCGGCAGTCCGCAGGAGGAACGGCACGTGAGACACGCGATACGAACGTTCGGAATCGTCTTCTGCCTGGCGCTGGTGGCCGGAGTCGTCAACGCGGCGGAGTCCAAGCCTGATCCGGAAGCGAAGCAGGCGGCAGACGAAGAGGTGGCGGAGAAGGCTCTGCCGGAAGATCAGCGGTTGGGTAAGCAGTACAGCGGAACTTTTTCCACGGTGCTGCCGGATTCGACCACGCCCAACCCCACCGTCGTCGGCACGTTTCTGGCGGATAGCGGGCAGACTTTTCTGATCAAGCTGGTCGACCCGTCGATCATGAAACGCTTGAGCATCTACGACAATAAGAAGGTGATTTTGACGGGCAAGGAACGCAATCAGGGCAAGTACCTGGTGGTGATCGGCGTGATCGAACAGCCGCCGGCGCCGGTGATGCGCCGCAAGCGCGGTGGGATGTAAATCATGGGAACACACATCGGACTGACAACGGCATCCCCCCTGCTCCCCCTTTTCAAGGGGGGGAGAACGGTAGCGGGCTTCACGCTGATCGAGATGCTGATCGTCATTTCGATCATCGTGATTTTGATGGCGTTTCTTTTGCCGGTGATCGGCTCGGTGCAGCAGCGCTGCGAAAATGCGCGCGGCGCGCGCGCAGCTCGACGGCATCCAGAACGCGCTGCAGCGCTACAACGTCGACTTCGATGAATTTCCGCCCAGCAACACCGCCGGACTGAACGGGCCGGTCGATCCGTCGAGCCTTTACACGTACCTCGCCGGTCCCAACGGCCGCGGCATCGACACCGTGCAGGGCGGGATCACGCGCCACCGCGATCCGTACATGACGCTGCCGCCGGAATACGTGAAGCGCAGCGGAGGCACCACGCAGGTGATCGATCCGTGGGGCATGCCGATCGTGTATTTCAACTGCGTCGCACACATTCAGCAGGGCGGCACGGCGGCGGGCAAGTGCCACAATCCGCAGGGCTTCGATCTGTACTCCACGGGGCCGGACAAAGTGGTCTCGCCCAATCAGCACGACTTTGCCGACAACAACAGCAACGGCCGCGTCGACGAGGACGCCGAAGGCGGCGACGACATTACCAACTGGACGATGGGAAATTGAATTCCATGAAACGCATCGCCAGAACACCTCACGCACCCGGTTTTACGCTGATCGAACTGCTCGTGGTCATCGGCATCATCCTGATCCTGATGAGCCTGCTGATGGCCGCACTTTCGACGGCGCGGCAGAAGCGCCTCGTCGTCCTCGCGCACAAGCAGGTCCAGGACATCGCCGCGGCGCTCAACCAGTATTACGACCAGCTCAATTGCTACCCGCCGGACACCGCCGACTTCGGAACTGGTCTGGTGAAAGAGACGGTGACCGATCCGGCGTCGCTGGTGAAGTACCTCGGCATGCCGCTCCAGGATCAGCTCACGAAAAAAGCGTACGGCCCGTTTCTCGACGTCCCCGTCAATCAAGTGCGCAGCGGAATTTACGTCGACCCGTGGGGCCAGCCGTACCAGCTCGACGCGGTCCACATTGTCTGCACGGACACCGATCAGGGCACGTTTCAGCGGATCGGTGAGCCGTACGTTCCCGGCACGCCTGAAAAAGAATTGCGCGACTTCAAAGTCTGGTCGCCAGGCCCCGACAAGCAGGACGGCCTGGGCTCGAAAGCCAACGGCGCGCGCACGGGCGTCGACGCCGACAACATCACGTCGTGGGACAACTGAACATGAAAACGCGACGCGCTCACTCCGGTTTTACGATCGTGGAATTGCTGGTCGTGATCAGCATCATCCTGTTCTTGCTGGCGATGATGGCCGGCGTTTTCTTGCGCACCACGAAAATGGCGAAAGCAAAAGCCGCCAACGCGCTGATCCAGAAAGTCGCCATCGCGCTCGCGCGCTACCAGGCCGAATGGCGCACGCTGCCGCCGGACAACGGCTACGGACTGCCGCAGAACGGTGGAATTGTCGGCGGCAAGGTGCTCTACGATGCCGGCACGCTCTGGCGCTACCTCGGCTGCGAACTGACCGTCAATGGGCAGACGTACGGGCCCTACACGCAGTTTAACGCCAACGAACTCGTCGCCTTCACTGATGCCAACGGTGCTCCCGCTTACCTGGTCGTCGATCCGTGGAAGAACCCCATCGGCTACGTCGGCGACCCCGACCGCGTCGTCCACAACCGCGATACGTTCGATCTCTTCTCCGCCGGTCCCGATGGCAAAACCGCCTGCAATGACGGCATCGATAACGACGGCGACGGCGCAACCGACAACGCTAACACCGCCTACGCGGCGGCGGGCGGAACATCGCGGCAGATGGGCGAAGCGTCGATGAACGGCAGTCTCACCGGTTTCAAAAAGAATCCCAAGTCAACGGAAGTCCTCGACGACCTGAACAATTGGGACCCGCAGTACTGATTTCCAAAAGGAGCTGGCTATGAAAAGACTGAGATCGATTTACGCGAACAACGCTCAAGGAAAAGAGCGTGTGAATTGCGGATTGCGGATTGCGGATTGCGGATTGGCGAGCGGGCGCGCCGAGCGAGGAACGCGCGCGGCGGCGGATTCGTATCGCAATGCTCGCGCGCCTCGGCGCGGGTTCACTTTGATTGAGCTGCTGATCGTCATGGGCATCATTTTGATGATGACGACGCTGGCGCTGGTCTCGGTGAATTCGATGCTGCGCAGCACGCGCATGTCACGCGGCCTGAACCTGCTCGTCGCCGCCGCCGACGAAGCGCGCACCGCCGCCGTGACGCTGCGCCGCTCGACGCGGGTCGATCTCACGCGGCTGGACAAGGAAGGCGGGCTCAATCGCCTCACCGTCGTCGGCCCGTTCGTGAACGAAAACTTCGACACGTACGGCATGGGAACTTCGCCGGAGCTGAGCAACCTCTGGCTGACCAACGGCGACAAGCCGGAGATCGTCAGTGATAGCTCCCGCTGCATGAAGATGAGCACCGGAGCGGGCCCCGGCGGCGGCGGTTCGGCGGGGTACTGGCATTCGCGCATGCGCGTGGGCGTCACCACCGACGACTACGAAGTGCTGATCCAGGGGCGCGTCAAATTTCTGCCGCCGGAAAATCAAGCCCCGGCCAAGCGCTCCGTCTCGCTGCTCGGTTCGATCGACGACGGCAGCGGCACGAGCATCAACAAGGCCTACCGCATGATGATGACAATCACGCCCTTCAACGCGGCAGAGAATACCAACAGCACCGTGGTGCTCGACCATGTCGGCAGCGGCAGCTGGTCGGCCGGTCCAGCGCCCTCGGCCGTCGACGTCGATTTGAACGGCGCGCCGTCGACCACGACGGTCCTCGTTGACGATGTCTGGTACCGCGTGATTCTGTCGATCAAGACCAGCACCTCGCCGGACGGCACCGTGCGCGCGGCGGTCGCCGGAAAAGTCTGGGCCGACGGACAGCTCGAACCGCCGGCGTGGACGGTCGGGCCCGTCTACGACAAGACGCCGCTGAACAACGGCTGCGCGGGCTTCCAGGTCGAAAACTGCGCGGCCCTAGCCGACGATGTGCTCTTCGACGTCCGCCCGATCCGCGTGCTGCCCCCCGGCCTGCGCATGGACGTGATGGACCCGACGTACGTTCCGCTCGGACCAGGCGACCCGGGCAAGGCCATCGCCATCGACAGCGGCTACGGCTTTCCGCTGCTCTTCCGCCCCGACGGCACGACCGGCACCGTGACGATCCGCCTGACGGATGTCTCCACCGGCGACCGCCGCTACGTCAGCATCTATCAGAACACCGGCCACTCGCGCTTTTCGGACACCCTGGCGGAGGCGATGAAACAATGAAGACGCTGCGACAACGCACAGCCCAGGGCTTCAGTCTGATCGAACTGCTCTTCGCCATCGCCTTGATGGGCATCGGGATCATCGGCATTCTCTCGGTCTTTCTCACCGGCCTGGCGTCGGCGTCGTGGGCCGGCAACTCCACGGTTGGCAGCATCGAAGCGCAGACGCTGCTGACGAAAATCACGAGCGAAACGGACGCCGGCGGAAACCACGTCTATCTCGACCGCATCCAAACCGCCGCCAGCGTCACGTTTCCTGAAAACGAATGGATCCACGCGTCCGGCAACACGCCCGCGCCGGTACTGATCGACCCCAACGTGATGTTCGCGACCGATCAATCCAAAGCGCAGACCGATCTGTGGTGGCAGTGCCGCGTCAGCGCCTTTCCGATGGACGAAAAAGAACCACTCGACTCCACCAAGGACGACAAAAGTTTCGGCCCGTACCCGCGCGGCCTGTACCAGATCGCGATCGCCGTCTACCGCAACGTCAAGCCAGGCGGGAAGAAGAAACCGCTGTCGGTCTACACGACGCTCATCACGGTACAACCGTGAGGGGCCAGGGGTCAGGGGTCAGGGGTCAGGGGTCAGGGGTCAGGGGTCAGAGTAGACACGCGCACGGAAAAATGGTCGGCAGTCACTTTGGCATCGCAGCGGGCAGGAACGGCAACGGAAGAACAGCAACAGCAGTCATGACGCCAGCGGAGGGACGTATGAATCCATTGCAAAATATCGAACCGCGAAGCGCCGCCGTTCTCCCCCCCTTGAAAAGGAGGGTCAGGGGGGGTCTAACGGGACCGGACGGACTCACCCCCCGCCAATCCGCAATCCGCAATCCGCAATCCGCAATGCTGTCCCGCCCCCACGGTTTCACGCTGCTCGAGCTGCTCGTTGCCATCACCATCTCCGTGATCCTGCTGACGGTGCTCGCGTTTGTGCTGAGGATTTCCGTCTCGACGATGCGCGACGCCAACAGCCGGACGTCCATGACCGAACGGCTGCGCAATATGAATATCCGCCTGCGTTCGGAAGTCGGCGGGATGCTGCCCGTCCAGCGCGCCAACATTGCGATGTACCAGCTCTCCAATTCCAACGGCCAGACCAACAACGTGCTGACCTTCGCGTCGACGACCAGCTCCGGCGGGCGGAACATCAGCATCGACGTGCGCTACGAATACATCCCCGACGCCGCGCGCCCGGAGAACGGCCGACTCGTCCGCTACCGCGACGCGACCGGGCCTTTCGATCTCGTCGACCCGAACAAGGTCAACCCGCTCTTCGCGCTCGGCGACGACCAGTTCGCTCCGGAAACGCAGGCCGACATCGTGATCACCAACGTCCGCGCCGTGAAGTTTGAAGCCGTCGATGCGCCCCCGCCGCTCAACAGCACCGTCGACCTCCATCCGCGCGTGCTGCCGCAGGCCATCAAGCTGACGATCACCTACGGCCCAGATCTCGGCGACCCGCAAGCGATTGAAAACGGCGTCTTCTACTTCCCCATCTATCGCGGATCGTGAGTGAGAAAAACCAAGGAGCCCCGCATGAGCCTCGCTATCAGCGCCCCATCCCGCATGCGAAAATCCGCAATCCGCAATCCGCACTCCGCAATGCCGCCACGCGGCTTCACGATGACCGAACTGCTGGTCGTGATCGCAATCATCGGCATCCTCATGGCATTTCTGCTCCCCGCCCTGGCCAAGGCGCGAGCCACCGCGCGGCGCGGTGCCGCGAAGCAGACCATGAACACGCTCTCGATGGCGCTGGAAAAATACCGCGACGACTTCAAATACTATCCGCCCGACGACAAGCTCGGCACCGCGTCCATCGATCCCTTGCAGCCCGACACCGGCTCGCAGGTTCTCGCCTACTATCTCTGCCAGCGCTTCGCCGTCGGTGAAACGCACTACGGCCCGTACCTGGATGTCTCCAACACGCAGATGAAGGACGGCAAGCAGCTCGTCTCGCCGCTCGGCGGCTTCTACAAATACAAGCTCTTCAAAGACGCCGCCGGCAACCCGCAATCCTATTTCGTCGCCGACCCCGGCGAAGACAAACTCTTCGGCTTATCGGATCAGATGCTTCCGAACAATACCGACACGAATGGCGATGGCGTCACGGATGACAAGGATAATATTTACAGCAGCGATCCTGGCGCGTAACAAACGGAGTCATTGGTCATTGGTCATTGGTCATCGGTCATCGGTCATTGGTCATCGGTCATTTT
>JBBRPR010000001.1:0-346363 GCA_038227875.1 Planctomycetota bacterium | reverse complement strand
CGCCGCTCCGCCGCTATCGTCGCCGGCCGAGCTGGTGAGTGCGACCGACGCCGATAGCGACGGAGCAGCGGGGCTCGAGGGGAGCCCTGTTTTAGGAAAAACTCTCATAACGGCTGGTACATAAAACGGGGGCAGGTCAGGAAGGTTCTTCTCGATGACATCCCGGAGTTAGATGTGGATGGCCGGCTTCCGCCAATATGCCAGCTGTAGGTGATGGCCGAGATCTTTGTCATCTTTTGTTATAGCCTCAAAGCACTTACTGCTATCAACCAGTACTAACCGCGGATGTCGTAGCCAAATCCAATCCCCACGAATGCAAGGAGTTCCAATACAATCTCCTGTAAAGCCCCCATCTCGATGTAACATTCTGTCGCATTCTGTCACATCCACCTATGAAAACCCGCAGCACCTCACCCCATGAACCACAACCCGGAGACAAGATGCAAACTGCAATAGTCCCCCGCCCTCCCTGCGAGTAAATTGAGCACACTTCACTTATCCATATTTTAAGGGGCCCTACAGCATGCGATTTAACTCGTTCAAATCTGTCCTCATCCTCGCCGCGCTGGTCCTCTCCAGCGTCCGCGCCGCCGAGGCCGATAAAGTCAAGGCCGAAGACATCTTCCCCGACACCACGCTGGGCCTGCTCTCCATCCCCAATCTCGCCGCCACCCGCGCCGCCTTTGGAAAGACGCAGGTCGCCGATATGTTCGCGCAGCCGGAGATGCAGCAGTTTCTCGCCCCGGCCCTGGAGCAGCTCCGCAAAACCTACACGGAAATCCGCACCAAGAACCCCCTGCTGCCGGCGCTCACCGATCTCGACCGCGGGTTCCTCAGCGGCGAGATCACCTTCGGCGTCGTGCCCCGCGTGGCGAAAGAAGGTCAGCCGGATGCAGACGGCCCCCCGGTCGGCGCGGTGCTGATCATCAAGCCCGAGAACTTCGAATCGCTCTCCCGCCTGCTGGAACCGGCGCTCGGCGGCGGTCTGCTGACCGAAGGTAAACCCTTCGTCTTCGGCGACGAGAAAGACCCCAACGCTCCGGCGATCGCGCAGCTCAACGGCCGCTTCCTCTTCGGCCTGCCCGCCGCGGAACTCAATCGCGTCATCGAGCGCATCAAGACGCCGGACGCCAAAGGCACGCTCGCCGCGCTGGAATCCTTCGCCGCGGCGCGAGCCCAGATGAAATTCCCCGCCGGCTTCCTCTTTCTTAATCCCGCCGGCACGCTGGAAACGGTCGCCAGAATTCAAGCCAACGATCCCGATTTCGCCAAGGTCCGGCAGGGCGGCAAGGCGCTGGGCATCAGCACCCTCAGCTCCGTCCTGATCGGCCTGGGCATCGCCAATGACGAACTGGTAATGGAAGGCGCGCTCCACATCGCCGCCGGCCAGAAGGCGACGGGCCTCGTCAGCCTGATGCTCGCCTCCAACGAACCCGTCTCCAAAGACGCGATGAAAATCGCCGCCATTGATGCGCCGTATGTCGCCGCCTGCCGCATCGAATGGGGCAGCTACCTGGCCAAATTCCGCGAAGTCCTCAACGCCTTCGGCGCCAGCCGCCAGTTCGACGGACTGCTGCTGATGGTCAACCTGCGCCTGGGCTTCAACCTCGAAAAGGACCTGATCGAGAACCTCGGCTCCGAGACCGTGATCGCGCGCACCGCGCTCGACACCGCGCCGCCGTTGTCCGGGAGCCTGGGCGGAGTCTTCTTCATCGGCCTCAAGGACGCCGCGAAAGTCGAAGGCTGTCTCCAGAAACTGCAGAAGTCGTTTGGCACGTCCCTCACCGGCAACCCCGTCGCCGAGATGGTCCAGTTCCGCAGTCTGGACTACAACGGCCAGACGATCTACTACCTCAAGCAGGTCATGAGCAGCACGTGGTCCTTCACCGTCGTGAAAAACCGCCTGCTGGCCGGCACCTCGATCAACGCGGTGAAACGCAGCCTCGATCAACTCGCCGCCAAAGACGACATCTTGAGCAACGCCAGCTTCCAGCAGACTCTCGCGCGCCTGACCGGCCAGCCCTTTGACGCAGCCAAACTCCCCGGCGGCTTCGCCTACCAGACCGACGAAAGCTCCGGCGGCTCGTCGCTGATCCTGACGCTGATCGGCGTGGGCGGAAGCACCGCGACCCTGGCAGCGCTGGCCGAGCAGGTCGCACCGCCGAAGGCGGACGGAGATCTGGCGTTCAACATCAACGGCAACGGCGACAATCCGCTGGCGGAAGTTGAGACGTTCTTCAAGCGGCCCTCCGGCCAGGTCGTCGCAGCGGTGGGGCGCAGTGTCGACATGGGCCTCTGGCCCGACGAAGGTTTCTTCATGAAGTACCGCCGCGCGCGCGGTGCGATCTGGACCGGCGACCCGGTCAGCGTCTACTTCCGCAGCGAAATGCCCTTCCCCAACATCACCGGCGGCGGCAGCGGACCGCTGATCACGGTCGCCGCGGTGGGCGTGATGGCCGCGCTGGTGCTGCCGGTGCTGGCCCGAGCCCGTGAAGCGGCGCGGCGCGCGGGAGGTGCCAACAACATGTCGCAGATGGGCAAGGCACTGATCATGTACGCCGATGTTCCCGAACACAAAGGCGCCTTCCCCGCGGATCTTATGGAGATCTTCCCCGACTACGCCATGGATCCCCGCCTGTTCCAGAATCCCCGCTTCAAAGACGAGGACGCCGGCTTCGTTTACATTTCGGGCTCGACGCCGGACGACGCCATGAACATTGTCATCTACGACAACGTGCCCGAAGGACAGGTCTCGGCCGGGCGCAACGTATTGCGAGCCGCCGGCAGCGTCGAATGGGAAGACGAGAGGGACTTCCGGACCGATTTAGCCAAAACGGAAACCGCCCTGAAAGCCAAAGGCGTCGAAATGAAGCCCCAGCCCGTCAGCCACGCGGAGGTCCTGAAAAAGAAGAAGTAGAATCACTGGCGAGCGGTTGCACACGTGACTTTATGTTCACGATTGACCGCAGGTCCAGGAGCTACGAGCTAAGCGCCAAGAGCCGCCTTCGCCGCCCTTGCCGGTACCCCCTCTTTCTGTTACGTTTTCTGAATCGTTGTCCGTCCATCAGCGTCTAAAACAGGGTAGAATGGGAGAACAAAAAGAGTGAGCGCATTGCACGAACGTACACTGGTCATCATCAAGCCCGACGGCGTCGCACGGGGTCTGGTCGGCGAGATTCTGACGCGGTTTGAAAAGAAGGGCCTGAGCCTGGTCGCACTAAAGCTGATCAACGTCGACAAGGCTACCGCCGAAAAGCATTACGCCGAACACGCGGCCAAGCCGTTTTTCCCGAGCCTGCTGTCGTTCATCACCAGCGGCCCGGTCGTGGCGTTCGCCCTCGAAGGCAACGGCGCCATCGGAGTGGTGCGCGGGCTGGTCGGACCGACTTCCGGATTGAAGGCGCCGGGCGGCACGATCCGCGGCGACCTGGCGCTCTCGGGTCAGAATAATCTGATTCACGCCTCGGATTCCCCGGAATCCGCCGAGCGTGAACTGGCACTATGGTTCAAGGCCGGCGAGCTGGTGCCGGTGGCCAAGGGTTCCGGCAGCGCCGCCCGCGATTGGGTCTACAGCGGCGAAGAACGCGCGAAGTAAAGAAGTGCACGGGTGCGGCGGGTTTTCCCCGCCGCACCGTTCCAGACCTCGCCGCATTCAGAAGGAGAACGATCATGAAACACAAGCAACACAAACAGTGGATAGTTGCTTCGGGTCTTCTCGCGGGACTGGCGTTTGGAACTCCCTCGGCCTCCCGGGCCGACACCGTCTTTCTGAAAAGCGGCGCCGAAATCGAAGGCACCGTCACCGTCGATGACGCCAACACGGTCGTGATCAAGCAGACCAACGGCGTCGTTCGCTCGATCCGCAAAGCCGACGTCGACACGATCGTCAAATCCCCACGCGTCAACGTCCAGGCCGCGCCCGAACCGGCGCCTGCACCAGCCGCGCCCGCGGTTCCCGCGCCGCCAGCCGTACCCGCGCCGCCGGCCGTGCCTGCGCCAGGCACTCCGAATGCCCCGGCCCCAGTCATTCCTGCTCCGGCTCCTGCCCCGAATGTCGCTCCCGCTGCACCGGCGGCTCCGGCAGCGCCCGCCGTGCCTGCGGCACCTGCCGCTCCCGCGGCGAATCAGCCGATCGTCGTCGGGCCCGATGGCTTGCCGATTCAGCCGCCGCCCAATCCGCCCGGCACGGTCCTGGCGCCCGTCGCACCGCCTGCGCCCGCGGCCCCCGCAGTGGGTCCCGATGGCCAGCCGGTTGAAGATCCTGAAAAAGCGAAAGCCGAGAAGGAATGGAAAGAATGGACGCCGCCGGCCGGACTGGCCTCGTTCCCCGATCACGCCAAGCGCATGGATGCTCCTAAGGAAACGCAATTCATGCAGGCGCTCGACGCCCTGGCCAACGCCGGCGCGGGCAACACCGAGGGCATTAATGCGGCCAAAGGCACCATCGCCGCGCTCGGCGCTGAAGCCCTGCCCTACGTCGTCGCTGGCACGCAGCACCAAAATGTAGATGCCCGCTCCGCCTGCATGAGCTTGATTCCGCAGATGGACGGCAAGCGCGCGGTCAAGCAGGTGATCGAAGTCTTCTTCGCCGCGATGCCCGCCGACGGCCGCGCCGCGTGGTACCAGGTCCAGTTCATCGACAAGATCCGCGAGACACTGGTCGCGATCACAGGGCAGACGTACATCAATGTCCAGTCCAAGGACGCCCTGGTTCAGGACGGGCTGCGCCAGTACATCGAATGGTACAACCAGAACATCCTGACGCTCCCGCCGCAAATCGGCGAAAAGAAGATTTCCGATACGGATCCGGAGTTCGCCAAGAAGGTCGGCGAGCTGCGTAAGCTCAAACTGGTGAAACGCGACTGGCCGTCACCGCCGTCGCCGTCGGATCTTCAGGACCCCAACAACAACGCCGCGAACAAGCCGCAGGCGCCGCTGAACGAAGCTACCACTCAGCGCCCCGCCGACCGCGATTTCGCCAAGGATGGCTTCCAGAAAGTCGACCGCAACGACGTCTTCAAACGGCCGCAGGACAAGTAACCCGCTCGTCTCATCCAGGCTGCGGGCAGGGGAAAATTCCCTGCCCGTTCCAACCGTGCACGCGTCAACCCGTCCGTATCTAAAAAAACCAGAGGGAACCTCATCGTGCGATTTGGAATTTGTGCCGGCCCGAACTCGTTTCCGCCCAACGCCGGAGAAACTCCCGCCGCCGCTACCAAGCGTTTCCTGGCCTTCGTCCGCGACGCCGGAGCCGACTACATCGAATTCACCGTCAGCGCCGTGGCACCGGAAGGTTCGCCAGCCGAGTTCGAACAACTCCAGTCCGCCCTCAGCGGCGCGGCGCTCCGCGCGGAAGCGTTCAACAGCTTCATCCCCGGACATCACCCCATCACCGGCCCGGCCGTGAATCTCGCCGCGGTGCTGAAGTACTGCCAGGTCGCCTTGCAGCGCTGCAAAGCCGTGGGCGCCGACGTCGTGGTGCTCGGCTCCGGCCGCGCGCGACGCATCCCCGATGGCTTCGAACGCGCTACAGCTGAAGCGCAGCTCGTCAAATTCTGCCAGGAACTCGACCCCATCGCCGACGCGATCGGCATAGATATCGCCATCGAACCGCTGAACACGAAGGAAGACAACCTGATCAACACCGTCAGCGCCGGCGCGAAACTCGTCGACATCATCGGGCGCAAACGCATCCAGTTGCTGGCCGATCTATATCACATGTCCGAAGACAAGGAACCCGTCGCTAACGTCGCCGCCGCCGGTTCGCGCCTGATCCACACGCACCTCGCCGACCTCGGCCGCGTCGCGCCAGGTTACGCGCAAGGCGAAGAAGACTTCCTCGGCTTCTTCAAAAACCTCAAGAAGGCGAAATACGACCAGCGCTGCTCGTTCGAAGGCAAGTTCGACAGCGTCGAGAAGCAGACCAAACCGTTGGTGAATCTGATGAAAAAGCGGTGGGCAGAGGCCTGAGCGGACTAGTCTGTCCGGCTACAGCACTCGGTAGCCGGACGGATTCCGATGAAGCATCAGACGATATTGAGGAGGTGCGGCCCGACTCACTTCGGACGATTGGCCACCGTCGTGTGATTATAAATATCGTTGGGCGGATCCTTGATCCAGCGGGTGCTGGAGAGGCGCTCCCAAAGCTCATCGGCAGCGTCGAGCTCATTGGCTTCTTCACTCACTACGCCGGGGACGCTGACTGCGGGTTCCTCGGACTCGTTCTCGGGGGCATTCAACATCGAAGCCCATTCGTGCGGGGCCACGAGTTCCTGCTTGGTGGCCTGCTCCTGAGCTTTGGAGGCCATGATATGTTCGATCGTTTCGGGCTGCATGGTTGAAATACCTGCGATGTCCTGTGCTAAAATTTCTGGCTCCAGCTGCACAACTACGGGCTGAGCTGCCTTGCGTTGAACTTTGGCAACTCGTGGGCCAGTGGGCGCGCCTTTTGACGCGCTGGCAGCGTTCAATTTAACTGATGTTCGTTTCATTAAAGATTCAGACATGAATAAATGCAATTCCTTCACTCGTTTTGTGTTCGTCCCGTTATTGAGGCGGGCGAACATGTCCTGGGCGGTAATTGGGAAAGCGTGATGCACCATCGTTGGCCGGGTTTTCCGGTTCAGCAGCGTCCAGCCGGCTGGTCAAATCAGCCAAATGGCGGCGCTCACTGTTGGTCGCCTTCGATTTCGCGCGCACTGGCGAGCGCATAAACCGTTCAGATGGCTTGCGGGCGCTGAGTACCGCCGTCTTGCTCCGCCGCTTCTTCGCCACCTCTGGAGTCTCCTGATTTTCTGCCGAAACCGACCCATCCGAATGTCGCAGCATCATGGCCTCTCCCCCTTGTTTCATCCCACAGCCCAAACTATATACGCCAATGCTTCGAAATCACGCTAAGTTTTCATTAAAATGCTTAGCCTTCGAAGGTACAGCAACCCTCGTGCCCACAAAACTTTGCAATACGCAACCGCGCCTCCGTTTCATACACAGTTCCATAGAGATGATTCGTCACTCCTGTTATACGACTGAAACCGTTTAAATATTCCAACTTTTTAAGCACATGTGCAGAAACCCTTGCCGGATTCACCTTTCTAGTGTCGTTGATCCTTGATCAGTAAGCGTGAAAATAAAGTTGCACAAAGTGAGGAAGCGGAAAAGTTCCCGTGGCCATGTACACTTGCACCTCAGTACGTAACGTAGTGCGTACCTTATAAGGACACTTTCCATGTCAACTTTGCTGATTCGAAATGCCTCAGAGTTGGTTACCGTCGACGGCCCGGACCAGGCGCGATGCGGGACCGGGCAGTCTGCAATCACACCCATCGCCGGTGGAGCTGTGTTTTGCGACGGCGAACGCATCGTCGCGGCCGGCCCCATGGCCGACGTGCTGGCCCGCTTTCCGAACGCGGCGAAGGCCGACAACGTGATCGACGCAACGGGACACGCAGTCATTCCGGGTCTCGTCGATTGCCATGCGCATCCGGTCTACGCCGGCGACCGCAGCGACGAGTACGCGCTGAGACTCAGCGGCAAGACGTACCGCGAGATTCTCGCCGGCGGCGGCGGCATCTTGAAATCCGTGCGCCTGACGCGCGCCGCTTCACGTTCGGAATTGCTGACGTCTTTGCGTCAGCGGCTCGACGCAGCCCTCGCGCTGGGCACCACCACGATGGAAGCCAAGAGCGGCTACGGGCTTGACGACGTCACCGAGTGGAAGATGCTCGAAGTCCTGCGCGACGCGAACTCCGGCCCCGCGCGCCATCCGATCGATCTCGTGCCGACGCTGCTCTTCGCCCACGCCGTGCCCGAAGGCATGACGGCCGATGAACTCGTCGCTCACGCCATCGCTGCGACGCCGCGGCTGGCAACGATCGCGGAATTCGTCGATGTCTTCTGCGAGAAGGGCATCTTCAGCGTCGATCAGTCGCGCGCCGTGCTGGAAGCCGGCAAGCGCGCGGGCCTGACCGTCAAAGTTCACGCCGACGAAATGTGCCTGCTCGGAGGCGCGAAACTCGCCGCGGAACTCGGCGCCGTCTCCGCCGATCATCTGCTCTTCACTGACGACGCGAGCATCGCCGCGATGAAGCAGGCCGGCACAATCGCCGTGCTGCTGCCCGGCACACCGTTCGTTCTGCGCGTCGCGTACGCCGAAGCGCGGCGCTTTATTGCCGCCGGCGTGCCCGTTGCCGTCGGCAGCGACCTCAATCCCAATTGTTACGGCGAATCGCTTCCGTTTGCGTTTACGTTAAGTGTCTACGAGATGAAGATGACGCCGGCAGAAGCGTTGGTTGCAATCACAATCAACGCCGCCGCCGCGATCCGCCGCGAACACGAAATCGGCTCGCTGAAAGCCGGCAAGCTCGCCGACATCGTCATCCTGAAAGGCCCCTCGTATCTTCATCTCGGCTACCACATCGGCGGAAGTCCGATCAAGACGGTGATCAAGCGGGGGCGCGTCGTCGTTGGAAAGTGAACAGTGACGGACATTTTCCATTTGTGATTTTCGATTTTCCATCGCGCCCGCGCGGAGGCGTGCGGGTGTGCCAAGGAGCAAGCGCGCGCTGAATCACGACCGATATGCTGCCGTTACTTCTTGCGCACGGATTGAATTGCCCACGATTCGTAATCGGGATTCGATTCGAGCGGTGCGAGCGCCAGGAATTCCGGCACGGAGTAGCTGTGGAGTTTTTTCAAGCGCGCGAAGAGTTTGCGCGTCAGAGCGCGCGGGGTTTTCATCACGATCAGCGTCTCCGCTCCGCGCTCGATCTTGCCCTCCCACCAGTAGAGCGACGTGACTTTCGGAATGAGATTGGCGCACGCGATCAGGCGCTCCTCAAGTAATGTGCGCGCGAGGGGCTCGGCTTCTTTGGCCGGAGCAGTGACGAGGATGACGCGGAGGGTGCTTTTCTTCAGTTTCATGCGGACCTTTCAATCGCGAGACATTGTGCCATGGATGCGCGGGCGTTTGAGCGTAGCGAAAACGCCCGCTCATCCGTGCGTTGCGCACCGACCTAGACGCGCGCAACGCAGGGATGAGTGCATTTGGCTCCACTGGCATGCGGCGCGCGGGGCTATTATATACACTGCATGAGCACAACAGCGACACCACACTCCGTTTTGCAGACGTTGATCCAGGGACTCGCCAGCGCTTCCGGGCTTTCGGCCGAGGACGTCCGCACTCAATTGACCAACCCGCCGAAAGCGGAAATGGGCGACTACGCGTTTCCCTGTTTCGCCTATGGCAAACAGAACAAGCTGCCGCCCCCGGCCGCGGCGACGGCGCTGGCGGAGAAACTCAACGCCAATCCCGAGATCGCGGCGATCGTCGAGAAAGTCGAAGGCGCCGGCCCGTTCCTCAACATCCGCGTGAAACCGGGAAAGCTCTGCGCCTCGATCCTGCAGCACGTCCGCGCCGCCGGCGACGCGTTTGGCGCGACCGATGAGGGCAAGGGCAAGACCATCGTCATCGATTACTCCGCACCGAACATTGCCAAGCCCTTCCACATGGGCCATTTGATGAGCACCATTCTCGGCGCGTCGCTGGTCCGGATTTTCCGGAAGCTCGGCTACACCGTCGTCGGCGTCAACCACCTCGGCGACTGGGGCGTGCAGTGCGGCTTTCAGTTCCTCGCCTGGCAGAAACAGGATCCGGTTGTGCGCGAGAAGGAATTGGCGGCGCGCGGGCTCGACTACCTCTGCGAGCTCTACATCGATATCAACGACGCGGCGAAAACCGATCCGAAGATCGATCTGGAAGCGCGCGCACTTTTCAAGAAGCTCGAAGACGGCGATCCGGAATTGCGGGCGCTGTGGCAGCGGCTGCGCACCAAGACGCTCGATTACCTTCAGCTTTCATACGACCGCATCGGCGTGAAGTTCGACTCCGACGCCGGCGAAGCGTTTTACGAACCGATGCTCAAGCCGCTGCTGGCGGAACTGAAAGCGTCCGGCGTGGCTGTTGAGAGCGAAGGCGCGCTGGTGATCCCGATGGAAGACGGGCCGCCGAAGCCCGGCAAAGATCCCAAGCCGCCGCTGATTCTGTTGAAGAGCGACGAAGCCACCATCTACGCCACGCGCGATCTGGCTGCGGCGCTGTATCGCCAGAAGACTTACAACTTCGCCAAGAACATTTACGTCATCGACGTGCGGCAGAGCCAGCACATGCAGATGCTCTTCAAGGCGCTCGCCAAGATCGGTCATGCGTGGAGCGCCAACTGCGTGCACGTCGCTTTCGGTCTGATGCAGATCAAAGAAGGCGAAGACGTGAAGGCGATGAGCACGCGCGGCGGCCGCATGATTTCGCTGAAGGAAGTGCTCGACCACATGGTCGTGAAGGTCCGAGAGATCGTGCGCGAGAAAAATGCCGAACTCGCAGGCGAGAAGGCTGACCGAGTTTCGGAAGCCGTCGGCGTCGGCGCGATCGTCTTCTGGATTCAAGCGCGGCGCCGCGCTAGCAACTTCGTCTTCGATTGGGATAAGGCGACCGATCCGTCCGGCGACACGGGCACGTACCTGCAGTACACCCACGCTCGCGCGTGCAGCATTCTGCGCAAGGTCGCGGACCCGACCAAGCCGCTGAGCGGCGCGGATCTGTCGCTCCTGGTTGAACCGGAGGAAGTCGCAGTCGCCAAGGCGATGGAGCGTTTTCCGCGCGTGCTGCAGCTGGCGGCCAACGATTACGAGCCGTCGTTGATCTCCACGTGGCTGCTCGATTTCGCGAGCACGTTCGGGAACTTCCTGAACAAACACCGCGTGATCGATTCCGCGCCGGAATTGAAGCTGGCACGGTTGGCGCTGGTCGACACCGTGCGCCAGACACTGGCCAACGCGCTGGGAATTCTGGGCGTGGCTGCGCCGGACGAGATGTAACGCAGGCCTGAGGCCTGAGGACTGAAAAATAAAACTCGCCGCTTTCGCGGCGAGTTTGCTTTCCGGATCTCTGTGCTGCTTACTTAAAATTCTCGGCCATCTTCTTGACGCGGTTCTGGATGGTTTCGAAGCGGCGCTTGCCTTCTTCGCAATTCTTCGTGATCCATTCGGCATTCTGGAAGGCGGTCGGCGAATTCATTTCCTTGCGGAAACGGTCCAGGAAGGGCTGGAGCTTGGCGTACAGGAACAGGCCTTCACCGTTGTTCTCAGTCAGGTAATCGGCGTGGACGATGCCGTGCTTGGCCATGCCGTAGACCATCTCCCAGTAGCTGGAAGTCTGGCGGAAGGCGGCGTTGAGTGGGTGGTCGGGCTTGGTGATCGCGACGGCGTCCTCGTAGCTCTTGGGCCAGAACTTGGCGTTGATCGCGTTGCGGGATTCGCGCATCACGGCTTCGCGGCGCAAATCGTAGAGCCTCAAAACCAGCTCGGCGTCGTGGTGGTCGGGACATTCCTTGGACATGCAGTGCTCCTCCTCAAAAAGAGTGAATTCCAAATTCCAAACTTAGAACGTCGACATCAAACCTTCCGAAACATTCAGATATTCCAGCGCCTTGACCAGGTCCGCGGCACTCTGGTAGCGGTGCTCCGGGCGCTTCTGCATCAGCTTAAAAACGATGTCAGAGAGATCCTTCGGGATCGCCGGATCGACCTCGTTCACCGGCACGCGGTCGTCGAGCACGTGCTTCATGATCACTTCCATCGGCGTCTTGCCGTCGAAGGGCAGGCGGCCGGTGAGCATGTGAAAACCGGTAACACCCAGCGAGTACAAATCGGCGCGCGTGTCGACGTGCTCGGGATCGGCGGCGATCTCGGGCGCCATGTACGCGGGCGTGCCGGCGAGCATGCCCGGATCGTTGCGCATCGACAGTTGATCGGCGGCCAGCGACGCGCGAATGGTCTCGGTCACGTTGGGCGGCACGAGCCGCTTGGCAAGCCCCAGGTCCGCGATCTTCACTTCGCCGTCGGCGGAGAACATCAAATTGTCCGGCTTGATGTCGCGGTGAATGATGTTCAACTGTGCCGCCGCGGCCAGGCCGCGAGCTGCTTCCAGCAGGATGCGCTGAACCATGCTCGGCGCCAGCTTGCCGCCGTAGAGGATCATGCGTTCCAGCACCGTGCCGCCGGGCGCGAGTTCCATGATGATGTAGTGCTGCCCGTTCTGGACGCCAGCTTCAAAGATGCCGATGACGTTGCGGTGGCGAATGCGCGCGGCGGTGCGCGCTTCACGCAGGAACATTTCGACGAACGTGGGGTCGCGGTACGCGGATTCCAGCGGCAGCAGCTTCACCGCGACGTCCATGTCCAGGACCTTGTGGCGGCCGAGGTAGACCACGCCGAACGCGCCGGAGCCGAGCTTCCGCACGATCTTGCAATTGCCGACGACATCGGCGACGCCCAGATGCGGCAGGTCCTTTTTTCGCGAACCGTCGCGCATGTTGACGTCGGCGACCATGATCGTCGGTTCGTGAATGCCCGTGCCGCTGATCTGGTTTTGAATGCTGTGCAGCGAGGAGAGAAACGCCTCGGCGGACAGGAAGCGGTCTTCGAAATTCTTGCTCAACAGTTTCTGCAGCACTTGCGACATGCCTTCGTGCAGAAGCGGATTGGCTTCGCGCGGCGGGACGGGATCGCCGAGCATCATGCTGGCCTGGCCGACGCCGGAAGACTGCGGAAATGGCAGCTTGCCGGTCACGGCGTGGTAAAGCGTCGCGCCGAAACTCCACATGTCGGAACTGGGATCGATCGGCTGATTGCGGATCTCCTCCGGCGACCAGTACGGCGCATGATTGGCGGCCAGTGATGCTTTGAACTGCGGATCGGTATAGTTGCGGCGCAGCGGGGTGAGATCCAGTTTCGCGCCGCCATCGCGGCCGATGAAAATGATCGACGGGCTGACGCCGCGGTGAACCAGACCGTTCTTCCACAGTTCGGCCAGGCCTTCGGCGACAGGAATCAGCAGTCCCAGCGCCTGGGCTTCCGTTAATGGGCGGTCTTTAATGCGCTCCAGCAACGGCACGCCTTCGGCGTATTCCAGGACGAGAAAATGATGGCCTTCAAATTCGCCGAGGTCCAGCAACCCGACGATGTTCGCATGGCGGATCGTGCTTAAGCGGCGCGATTCTTCTTTGAATTTATTGTAGTCCTTCAGCAATGAGCGCACGCGCGGATGCATCACCCGCACGACGACGGGAACGTTCAGTCCCTGATGCTTGCCGAGAAAAACCACGCCGAGCGGTGATTCGTACAATTTCGATTCGATCAATACGGAACTCAAGGCAAGCTGCGGCTTGCCGTCGACCTTGGTCAACTTCTGGTACAGCGACTCTTCGACCGTCGTCGTGGCCATGGCAGCAGTTTAAGCCCATACGAGTACGTACGAAAGTACCAACGCACAGGTTCAGCAGTTTATTCCATGCGAGATCAATTAAAAGGTAGAAGGGGGTGTTGGAAAATGAACAGTAGCTTCGTAACTATAGTTACTTATCGCTCGTTAAAACTTTGCGAGCGCCGGTTGAAGATCGTCGGCGTGCGAGAGAATGTCGATCAGGCCGAGTTCGCCGAGGACTTCGCGCAGGCGGTCGGAGATTTTGATGAGGACGAGGTTGCCCCCGTTCTCTTTGCATTGCATGGTCGAAGAGACCAGCGTGCCGACACCGGCCGAGGACATATACGAGACTTCTTCCATGTCGAGCACGATCTTGTACATGTCGTCATCAAACAGATCCTGAAACGTGTTGTCCACTTCATCAAAGTTGTGCGCGTCCAAAGCGCCGGAAAGACGGAGCACGACCACACCGCTTTCGGTGCCCGGTACGCGTTCAATCAGCAAATCTTTCATGAAGAAATTTCCGGAAGCATGCACAATGCGTCTAGACTCAACATACCTCTTATTCGGTCGTAATCACTATGAGTTTTCCGAAAAATTTCACAATTCTGAAGTCGCCGTTTTCGCGATTCCGTTCAAGCCTGCTCCGTCTGGCGCCGATAATTGCCGGTGGGGAATATCCCGTTGATGGCCTCTTGGCCGACGCAGTGAAACGACATTACTGCCTGTCGTTTCACTGAGAATAGTGGCGGAATCGAAGTTTCAACGGGCTGTTAGTTTTCTGTTTTGGGGGGGAGTCCAACATGTTTCGCGCGCTATTCAGCGTCGCGATCGTCCTGCTGCTTTCGACGATCGCCTTGCTTCTTTACGCCAATTTCGCTCATGAAGAAAAATCGATGTCCGCTGCGGACATCGGCCTGAAGAGCACACCGCCGCCGGCTCCGAAATTGGATCCGCCGCCCGCGATTACACCCGCGCCGATGCCGGCGCCGCTTCCGGCGCCAACGCCTACGCGCACCGAAGGGCCGGTCGCCGTCTCGCCGATCAAGGAAACCAAAGAGACAAAGCCGAAGTCCGAGCCGAAGGCGAAGCTCGAACCCGGCCCGGGTCAGCGCACGTACGTCGTCGAATCTGGCGATACGCTCTGGAGCATCAGCAAGAAGAACTACGGCACGCCGGACTACTACACGAAGATCGCCGAGATCAACCGCATGACGCAGAAGGACCGTATCCGTCCGGGCCAGGTGCTGATCGTTCCGGATCTTCCGTACACGCCCGATGCGGATGAAGCCGCCGCAGCCGCGCCGGCGAAGGACGAATCGCCAAAAGACGAAGCGACCGCCGACGATCACGAAAACGACAACGTCGCCACGCGCCGCACGAACACGCCCGCGCGCACGGAAGAGACGCCGGACCCGGAAGTGCAGCCGCCGACTCTGAGCATCGAGTTCGAGCGCAAGTAGGGCTGGCTTACTGAGTATGCCAGAATGCCTTGCCGGACGTTGATTGAAGTGTTTTCAAAAATCGGTAGGGGGCGCTCGTTGTTTTCACGCCTTGCCGAAATGGAGTGCATCCTCGTCTGATGTCTCTGTCCGGCTAAAAGTGGTCGGTGAAAAGCGTCTGCCATCGCGGATCTTTTTTACCGACTACTTTTAGCCGGATTGATTTTGAGCAGGGTTCGCGATCTGTCGCGACATCAGACTCTGAATTCAACGAGCGCCCCCTACCGACCACCGACAACTTTTAGCCGGACAGAGCAAGACCTCGCGCAGGATTACGTCAGGAAATCAATGATCTTCCTCGCCAATTCATTGCGCCAGGCACGACCATAGTAATTATGGTTTGCTCCCTCGATCGTGTGGAAGCGCGTGCTGCCGGGCGCGGCCATTCCGGAGGCGTGGAGTTTCTCGAAGTGGGCGCGGGCCAAAGCGGCTTCTTCGTCGCCACTGCCGTAAATGAAAAGCGCGGGGGCTTTCCAGCTGCGCAATTCGGATTCGATGTCGCGGGCGCTGTCTTTCAGATTCCGTTCGCCGCTGGCGGGCTTTTCGGTCGCGGTGACGTTCTTCTTGACGCGGTCGAGGTTGATCTCCCCCTTTATAAGGCGCGACCACGTGCGGGGGCTGACGGCTTTCGCGGCGTATTGCTTGAGATTCTTCCACGTCCGGCGGCGTTCGAAATCCTTCGACCGCGCCGGCTGAAACGGCAGCGTCGACAAGGCGATCACGCCGACGTTCTGCTCGGGATGCATAGCCACGGCACCCAGCGACACGTTTCCGCCGGAGCACATGCCGAGAAAATACGTGCGGCCCCCGGATTCCGCGTGGTACGCCGCGGCATGTTGAGCAGCCGCGATCATCTCGTCGAGGCCAATGGCGTTGCGGTCGCCGCCGGCATCACCGCGCGCGGGAATGTCGAAGCGGATTGCCGTCCAGCCGTTCGTGGCCAGTTCGGTGGCGAGAAACGCGAGCACATCCGCGGGACCGGAGCGCGGGCCGCTCCAGCCAGGCACGAGGATCACGCGGCCTTTGCTCGGCGTGAGAGGTTCGTGGATCGTGGCGACGAGTTCGGGGGTGGACACGAGGCGGCGGCGCTCGCCGGAGAAGTCGGCGACGGGGGTGAACTCCGTGGAAGTCAATTCAGCCATCGCCACCTTCTTACACGCTCGAGCTTAAATCCCACGCCAGAATTGGGAACGGATTCCCGGGTCTTAAAATCGCCCGTCCTCCGTCACTTTAACTTACACCCTAACGTTCTATACTACCAACCGACAGGAAGTCCTTAAAGTTACGGGAGATGAAAGCGATGGCGGACAGCCGTTACGTGGTGGGAATCGACTTGGGCACGACCAATTGCGCTCTGGCGTATGCGGATCTGAACGAGAAAGTCGATCAGCCCAAAATTCTGACGATGGAAATTCCGCAGATCGTCCGGCCGGGGTCCGTCGAGAGCCGCTCGCTGCTGCCGTCGTTTCTGTATCTCCCGGCGGAAGGCGAGCTTCCCGAGGGCAGCCTGGCGCTGCCGTGGGACGAAAAGAAGCCGCACAATTACGCGCTGGGCGAATGGGCGCGCGGCCGCGGCAAGGAAGTTCCCGGCCGATTGGTCAGCTCCGCCAAGTCGTGGCTCTGTCATCCCGGCGTCGATCGGCGCTCGGGTCTGCTGCCGTGGGGCGCGCCGGAGGACATCACCAAGCTTTCGCCGGTCGAAGTATCCTCGCGCATTTTGAAGCACCTCGCCGAAGCCTGGGACGAGACTGTCACCAAGGGCCAAAAGGGCGGCAAGCTTAAGAATCAGAAGATCATGCTCTGCGTCCCGGCCAGTTTCGACGCGGCGGCGCGCGATCTGACCATGGAAGCAGCGAAGTCGGCGGGCTTTGAAGACGTCACGCTGCTGGAAGAACCGCAAGCGGCGTTCTATTCGTGGGTCGACTCGACGCACGACCAATGGCGCCAGCAGGTGAAACTTGGCGACTTGGTGCTCGTCGTCGACGTCGGCGGCGGCACGACCGACTTTTCGCTGATCGCTGTGGGCGAAGAAGCCGGCTCGCTGACGCTCAACCGCATCGCGGTGGGCGAACACATTCTGCTCGGCGGCGACAACATGGATCTCGCGCTGGCGCACGCGGTTTCGGAGCGCCTGGCAGCGGAAGGCACGAAACTGGACGCGTGGCAGTTGCGCGGGCTGGCTCACAGTTGCCGCGAAGCGAAAGAGAAGTTGCTCTCCGATTCGAACAAAGCGGAATTGCCGCTCGCGATTCTGGGCCGCGGCAGCAGCGTGATCGGCAAGACAATCAAAACAAAAATAACACGCGACGAAGTTTCGAAAGTTATACTCGAAGGCTTCTTCGGCATGTGCAAAGCCACAGACCGTCCCGCACGCGCGATCCGCATGGGTTTGCAGGAATTGGGATTGTCGTACGCATCGGATCCCTCGGTCTCGCGGCAGTTGGCGCGATTTCTCGCGCGTGAGAATCTGGCACAGGGTAAGGACATTCCCGCGCAGCTCAAAGGCAAGACGTTCGTGCATCCGACGGCGATCCTCTTCAACGGCGGTGTGATGAAGGCCGGCATGCTCTGCGAACGCGTCGTGGATCTACTCAACGCATGGCTGAAGGAAGAAGGCTCCGAACCCCTACGCGTGCTGCCGGGCAGCGATCTGGATCAGGCCGTGGCGCGCGGTGCGACGTTTTACGGGCTGGGACAGCGCGGCAAGGGCGTGCGCATCCGCGGCGGTGTGGCACGGACGTACTACATCGGCGTGGAGTCGTCGATGCCCGCGGTCCCCGGACATCGGCCGCCGATCAAGGCACTGTGCGTGGTCTCGTTTGGCATGGAAGAAGGCACGGAAGTCGAAGTTCCCAGCGCGGAGTTTGGCCTGGTCGTTGGAGAACCGGCGCAATTCCGCTTTCTCTCCTCCACGACACGCCGCGACGACCGCGTGGGAAACACGATTGAAGATTGGGAAGGCACCTGCTCGGAACTCGCCCCGATTGAAGCCAATCTCCCCGCCACCAAGAAGGCCACTGCCGGCACACTGGTCCCGGTGAAGCTGCAGACCAAGGTCACCGCGGTCGGCACGCTGGAACTGTGGTGTAAGGAACGCGAAGGCAACGGGCAGTGGAAGTTGGAGCTGAACGTGCGCGAGTAGTTTGTTGGAATCGGGATTCGTCGCGCGCAGTTCGTGTCTGTTTTTCGACATTCGACAGTCGTCATTTTTCATGCTTGGAGAAAACATGCCTGCAGAGGGCTCACCACCATCCGCGCCACCACCTCCTCCTCCGCCGAGTCTCGAGCCGCTCTCGCTCTTCGACAGACTGCGTCACACGCTGCTGGAAGATTTGACGGCAGTGGGCGATGTAACATCGCAGGCGCTCGTGCCGGAAGGTCGCATCGCATCCGCCGACGTGCTGATCAAAGCAGACGGCGTGCTGGCAGGAATTAAACTCGTCGGCATTATTTTTCAGATGGCCGAGCAACTCGTCTCGATGCAGGCGGCCGGGCGCGCGTGGGATCTGGAAGACGCGCAGCAGGCCGCGCGCGAAGGCAAGACCGAGTGGGATGCCGTGATGCGCATGAGCGAGCGGCTGGCGAAGCAGGGACTGCGCGTCGAGACATTCAAAAAAGACGGCGACGCCGTGCCGAAAGGCACAATCGCGGCGACGATCACCGGCGACGCGCGCGCGATTCTCGCAGGGGAACGCACGGCGCTCAATCTGCTCTGCATGTTGTCAGGCGTGGCAACTCTCACGGCGCAGTACGTGAAGAAAGTGGCGCACACGAAAGCAAAAATCGTCGACACGCGCAAGACCACGCCACTGTGGCGGGATCTGGAAAAGTACGCGGTGAAATGCGGCGGCGGAGAAAATCACCGGCGCGGATTGTTCGACATGATTCTGATCAAAGACAATCACATGGCGCTGTGGGGCGTTAGCAATCCTGCGGGCGCGGTGAATGCTGCGCGTGCAAAGTTTCCAAACATTCCAATCGAAGTTGAAGTTACTTCGCTGGAAGGACTACAACATGTGTGCATGAATTCGTCGCCGGAATTCGTGTTGCTCGACAATTTTTCCGTCGAACAAACGCGCGCGGGCGTTGAATGGACTGAAAATTTTTTTGCGGAGAAAAAAAATCGCACGCGCCCGAAACTCGAAGCGTCCGGCGGGATAACTTTGGAAACACTGACTGCAATTGCAGAAACAGGAATCGACCGCATCTCTTCGGGTGCCTTGACGCATTCTGCAAAGGCACTCGACATTTCACTTGAGCTAAAAATTTGAAAATGGATTGCGCGTGCTACGCTTTTGAGTTCCCGTATCAAGTTTTTGTAAACGCGCGTTTAACAAACGGTTAACAGAACCGAATTTCAAACCTGCGCGCGCGTAGCACGAACAGCCCAGACAGCACATACGAATTTCCGGTGTTGACGAGCGCATAACACCTATGGAATTCAGCAGTTTGCTCGAAATGAGCCGCGTTTCATTTTTTTTTTGACTCGTTTCGATGCGATCCGTACAATCCGCGCCATCAAACGAAAAGGGATACGACGTATCCGTCCCACTGATCGAAATTCGTGCAGCAAGCTTGGGATGAACATCTCAAGAGCGGAGTGCTATTGTGTCTGAAACGGCAACACAAGTCTTGTGCGCTAGTATCCTGGAGAACATCCGAAGTACAGTCAGCACAGAGTGTTTCCGCACGTGGTTTAAGGACCTGAATGTCGAGTCGGTGGAGAGCCGCACGCTCAACCTGATCGCGCCGAACCGTTACGTGAAGCAATGGCTGGAAAGCCACTATCGCAAGGAACTGCTCGCCGCCGCGTCTGCGCTCGCACCGGACATTGCCAGCATCAATATTAGCGTGCACGTGCCTGTGCGCCCGGCGCCGGAATCCTCGTCCACGCTGGCGCAGGTGCTCAACGGCACGATTCCGCCCAGCATTCGCAACGGACACGCACCCAGTTCGTCGAACACGCATATGCCCTCGGTTTCGACCACGCAACACCGGCGCGTGGTGCTCGCCGCCAATCTGCGACTCGAAACGTTCCTCGTCGGCCGTTGCAACCGCGTGGCGCACGCGGCCGCGCAGAGCGTCGCTGAATCGCCCGCGGCGGTTTACAACCCGCTCTTCATTCACGGCGCGCACGGCCTGGGCAAAACGCATCTGCTGCAGGGCATCGGCCATCTGCTGAAAGAACGTATTCCGGCGCTGAGCGTCGGTTACATCTCCTGCGAAGAATTCACCAACGCGTACGTCTCCGCGGTGCAGAACAAACGCCTCGACGCGTTCCGCTCCGAATTCCGCTCCTTCGACGCGCTGCTGCTGGACGACGTGCAGTTCCTCGCCGGCCGCGAGAAGACGCAGGAAGAATTTCTGCATACGTTCGATTGCCTCCGCCAGTCGGGCAAACAGGTTGTGCTATCCGCGGACAACGCGCCGCGCGATATCAAGCGCCTCGACCAGAAACTCGTGACACGTTTTCAGAGCGGCCTGGTCGCTCGGTTGGAGACGCCGGAGATTCCGCTGCGCACGGAACTGTTGCGCGAAAAAGCGCGCGTGCGCGGTCTGGCGCTCGCCGCTGACGTCGCTGAACTGATGGCCTCACACATCGACAGCAACGTGCGGGAACTCGAAGGCGCCGTGTGCAAGCTGATGGCGCTGGCCGCCGCGGAATCACGTTCGCCGGACCGCGAACTGGCGATCGTCGCGTTGCGGGATCTGGGCTACATTCGCACGGGTCCACTGACGCTCGGCGACATTCTGGCGGCCGTGACACAGCGGTTTGCCGTCAGTGCCGATGAAATTCGGTCCGGCAAGCGCCACGCCTCACTCGTGCACGCCCGGCACGTCGGGATGTATCTCTCGAAAGCATTGACGTCGCAGAGCGTGGCCGATATCGGCCGCTTCTACGGCAACCGCGACCACGCCACCGTCTTGCACGCGACCAACAAGCTCTCCGAACTGCTGAAGCGCGACGAGAATCTTAAATTGGAGATTCAGGCGTTGCGGCAGGTGCTGGGACGCTAGCACTGCCGAACAGACGGCATCGGGGATCTGGCATCGGGCATCGGTCGTTTGGAAGCCGCATCGGACTTCGTGTGAGGTCTTGTCTTGACCTTGAATTTCTGAACGAACTGCTCCAAAAGGCTCAACCGTGATTCCTTCTGAGCATATCCCCACTGACCGATGCCAGATGCCCGATCCCCGATCCCATCTGTTCGCGCCGTTGTAGTACAGCCCGACCACACGAATACTTTATTCAAAATTCCCCCGCCGTTTGGCTGTTCATAGCGAGAACAAAGCGTATAATGCGGCTGAACGAGTGTGCGTCCGGGGGAGTCTTCGTCGTGGCCAAGCTGGTTTTTCGCAGCGGTCCATACGCGGGAAAGAGCGTCAGCCTTCCCACGGGTAAGACCATCGTGCTCGGGCGCAACCGGGACATCGATCTGCCATTACCCGATCTGAAACTCTCGCGCCGCCACTGTCAGATCACGTTTGCCGACGACCAGGTTACAGTCAAAGATCTTAACAGCACCAACGGCACCTTCCTCAACGGCACGCGCGTGACGGAGGAAACGGTGCTCAATCCGTTCGACCGGGTCGTCGTCGGCGATACGGAAATCGAATACCACGAAACCGAGAAGGCCGCCGAAGACTTTGTCGCGCCGGTCGGCTCGCACGATTCAGCCACGACTACGCGCCAGCAGCCGCAGGCCGCCGTTCCCGTCGCCGCGGTGGCAAATGTGCCCACGGCAGTCCCGGTGCCCTCGGCTGCGACAGTGCGTCAGGCCGGTCCGTCGCCGCTGGAGCTGGCGATTCGCGAAATGATGCTGCCGCTGCCGCCCGAACCGGTCGTGGACTCCACGCCCGCGCAGATCGAACGGCCGAAGGTGTTCTTCTGCGATATGTGCAACGCCAGCATTCCCGTCGCCGACTGGCAGTTGGGCAACGCCAAGGAATTCGAAGGCAAGAACTTCTGCAAGGACTGCCTGGCCAAAGGCGTGGTCGTGGGCGAACCGCTGCCCAAGCCTAAAGGCTCGACGACTGTGCCGTCCAAGAACAAAAGCATGGACGATATTCTCGCCGGGCTCAACGACGAAGCGATTGTGGTCGATACAACCTTGAAGCGCCGCGGCGTCGCGGTGAAGGACGAACAGGTCGCCGAGTCGATTTCGAAATTTGAACGCGATACCAATCAGCCCGCACCGCAGAAGGTCCCCAGCGAACGCCGCGCAGCCGTGCAGGTGGCCGCTGCCGCACCGGCCAAGCCGATCCCTAAGCCTGCGCCCCGGCCCGCTCCCCCACCGCCTGCTGCGCCCAGCAATTTGGAGCCACTGGGCGACGAGTTCGAAGAGATTGGCTGAAGGGCGTGACTCCGCAGCGCTTGTTGGGGTGAACTTCACGACCAGCCGTGCGCTCCGCCCGGGAGTGAACGTGGGCTCCTGGCACTTAGCTCCTGGCTCTTGGACCTGTCGGGAAGACGGTTTTCCCAGGAGCGCATCGGCTAACCGCCAGGCCCAAGAGCCAAGAGCCGAGAGCTAAGAGCCACTCCATGGATCAGGCGCCTCCAGCAACTCCAGCTTCCGCTGCCGCCGCTCCGGCTCAGCGCAATTACTTCTCCGAAACGCAGCAGCCCATTTATTCCGCCGCGCTGGTGCTGCCATTTATTTTGATCTACCAGATCGGATTGGTGGTGCTCAAGTCCCGCGTGATCAACGGCGGCGACGCGATCATCACCACGCTCAGCGGCAGTCTCTTTCGCTTCCTGGGCGTCGAAGCCAGTTTCGCGTCCATCGTCGTGCCGATCGTCGCGTTTATGATCTGGCAGTTCCAGAAAAAAGGCACCTGGTCGTTGCGCGCGCCGGTGCTGATCGCGTCGTTTTTCGAAAGTCTGATCTATGCCGTCGTGCTTTTTATGCTGCTGGGCTATTTCGTGCGCTATTTGCCCGGCTGCATCACCGCGCCGGCCCCGAATGCAACTGTTACCGCCACGGAAGAACCCGTGCGAACACCGGCGCCAGCTCCCACCACCATGGATAGCCGCGTCGCACCCTCACCCGCTCCTGCGTCTGGCTCCCGTTCCGCGGCGCGCCGGCCGGGAATCGGCGACTTTGTGCTCTACTGCGGCGCGGGCGTGTACGAGGAACTGGTCTTCCGCGTCTTTCTGCTCGGGCTGCTGCTGCTGATCTTCACCAAGTTCTTCCACATGGAACACGCCTATGCTGCGGCGTGGTCGGCGATCACGGGAGCCGTCATCTTCTCGGCGTTTCATCACATCGGCGGCGAGCCGTATCACACCGGCGTCTTCCTCCAGCGCGTGCTCGCCGGCATCTACTTTTCCGCGCTCTATTTCTCGCGCTCCTTCGGCGTCGCCGCCGCCAGCCACGCGATGTACGATATCATCGTGGGCCTGGATCAGTGGAAGCACTATTAGTTGCGGCTCTTGGCTGTTGGCCCTTAGCTCTTGGGAGTCCTGTCGGTTAGTCATTGGGTCCACCAATAACCGACAGGACTCCCAAGAACCAAGAGCCAAGAGCCACGAGCCGCGAGCCGCTCTCCTTGAACATTCGTCCTGCACCGCTATCGTGACTCCCCGTACGACTTACTTCTGGAGGTACTCCCCATGGCTATGCGCATTACACCCGACGCGGAGCTGGCAACACCCGAAGCCGTTAAAACCCGTATCGCTCAACTGGAGCGGGATCTGGGTTCGGCCACTCATCCGACCGACAAAGTTGTATTGAGCCGCCGCATCAAGGCGTTGAAAGAACGTCTCAACATCGGCGTCGATAAGACCACGACCAACTCGTCGCTGCTCAAAAGCAAGAACGACATGATGTAGACAATGGCTGAACATTTTGATTCCTGAAGGAGAGAGTGATGGCGCCCGCGAAATTCGACAACGTGTCCGTGACCAGCAAAGCCAATGTTTACTTCGACGGCAAAGTGGTGAGCCACACCATTCTGCTCGCCGGAGGCGCGAAGAAGACGCTCGGATTGATCTATCCCGGCAGCTTCAAATTCAACACCGAAGGCCCCGAGCGCATGGAAATGACCGCCGGCACGAGCAAAGTGAAGCTGGCCGGACAGTCTGACTGGAAAACGTACGAAGCTGGAACTCAATTTGATGTACCCGGAAAGTCGTCATTTGAGATCACGGTCGAATCGGGCATTGCCGAGTATGTCTGCTCGTTCCTGTAAACGAGGCAACCGGCAGCCTGTAGTTCGGTTGAAGGTCTGATTTATTTACCGCGAAAGGTGACTGTTCATGAGCACGAGCGCCGGAATTCTCCACACGGGCGGAAGCGTAAAATCCCGCAGTGGTTTTCTCGCACCTTGCGTGGCTCTGATCTGCGCGGCCACAGCGATCAGCGCTGGTGCGGCCGAGACCGCCGGCTGGCGCACGGACGGTTCCGGGAAGTATCCGACCGCGACTCCGCCGGTCGAATGGTCGCCGGCCAAGAATGTGATCTGGTCGACGCCGATGCCCAGCAAGAGCAACGCCTCGCCGGTGCTGCTGGGCGGCAACCTCTTCGTCTGCGCCGAACCCGCGACACTCATCTGCGTCAACGCCGCCGACGGTAAAATCCTGTGGGAGAAGACCAACACGCTCGAAGAAGCGTCCAAGCCCGAGGACGTCGAGAAGATCAAGGAAGCCACTGCGCTGAGCGCCGAGCTTGAAAAAGCGCGGCATGAAGTGCAGCGCGCCAACGGTCAGCTGCAAAAGGACCCCACCAACGCGGACGCCAAGAAAAAATCCGACGACGCCAAAGCCAAGGTCGCGGAACTGACGCCAAAGTTCGAGCCGCTGAAAAACTTCGCCATGCCGCCCGCGCATGGATTCAATGGCTACGCCAGCAGCACGCCGCTCACTGATGGCAAGAACGTCTTCGTCGTCTTCGGCAGCGGCGTGGTCGCCAGTTACGATCTCAAGGGCACGCGCAACTGGATCCGCAAACTCGAAAACCCGCGCGACAACTGGGGCCAGAGCACCTCGCCGGTGCTCGCCGGCGACAAGTTGCTCATCCATCTCACCAACCTGATCGCGCTGAACGCCGCCACCGGCGAGCCAGTCTGGACCGCGAAAGTGCAGAGCCAGTGGGGCACGCCATCGATCGTAAAAATCGGCGACACTCAGTCGGTGTTGACGCCGGCCGGCGATCTCGTGCGCGTCGCGGACGGCAAAGTACTTGCCTCGAAGTTCGCGTTTCTCAAGTACGCCTCGCCGCTGGTCCAGGACAACATCGCCTACTTCATCGACGAAGACTCCGGCAAAGCCGTGAAGCTTCCTGAGAAAATCGTCAACGATGCCGTGACGACGGAAGCGCTGTGGAGCATCAAGCCGATCAAGGAACGCTACTACGCGTCGCCGATACTCAACGACGGCCTGCTCTACGCCATCACCCAGAAGGGCGACCTGAGCGTCTTCGACGCAGGGACCGGCGCGCTGGTATATGAGAAGAAACTGGAACTCGGCAAAGGCACGTACTACCCCAGTCTCGCGCTGGCGGGTAAGTATGTGTACATCAGCGTCGACAGCGGCACGACCGTGGTGCTCGAACCGGGCAAGGAATACAAGGAACTCTTCCGCAACACGCTGGAACCCTTCTGCGCCTCTCCGGTCTTCGACGGCAAACGCATGTACATCCGCGGCCAGACGAAGCTGTACTGCATCGGGGAGTAGTTGGAGCAGTAATCCCCGCCAAAGTAAATCTATCAGGTTCGATTCATCAAGTTGATGATCGGATTCCGCTTGCCCGTGCGGGTCTTCTCGCATTGCTCCACCACTTGAATTTCAAATTTTACGGCAGGCTCCAGAAATTCCTGGAATCGCGCGGAGATACTCTGGCTGACGTTCCCGCTCCAGCCTTCGCCCGGGACAATCTGCAGTGAAATTTGAGTCTGGTTCCGTTGAATCAGACAAAAGTCACGGATGGCGGTACGATGGTTCAGCAGAAAATCGTACGTCGCATCCAGTAGGAATCCGGAAGAAAGCAGCTTTCCGGATGGCAGCACGAAACTGTCGTTCCGGCGGCCTTCAAAATTGAGCAGCCTGCGGAATTTCCAGCCGCAGGCGCAATCCGTCTCCTCGATTTTACCCAGATCGTTCTGCTGGTAGCGGATCATCGGCATGGCCGTGTTGTGAAGATTTGTGCCGACAAGGGTTCCCACTCCGCCCGTTTGGCGGCCGTTTGCATCCAACGTCTCCATGTAATTGATATCTTCAAACAAGTGATATGTCTTGTGGCAGCATTGTGCCGCGATTCGCGTGAGTTCTTCCGACGAATACTCGTCGAGCACCGGACACTGAAGTTGTGCGCTTAGATAATCGCGCTCCGCCTGAGTGGACATTTCGGAATTCACCGAGACGGCCCGAGGCCGGATCGCAGCGAGATCTCCGGCAGTCGCCGCCTGTACGATCTGCCGCAAATGCGACGGATAACAGACCAGCAATTCCGGCTTGAGCTTCTTCAGTGTCGCGAGAATTTCATTCACCGGTGTCAGCGTGGAGAGAAAGTGGAGCGGATAAAGTCCCATCAGTGAATTCATCGGGTAAGGCGAGGTGTAAACGTACGCCTGCTTATGCCACGGTCGGTACGTGAAGCACATCTTGTACAGACGGAGGCCGGCGAGAACGAATGTCATCATGGCCGTACTGTCGTAAGCGATATCGAGCACCTTGCCGCTGGAACCGCTGCTCCGCGAGACGATCAATTCATCCAGGTTGAAACCGGAACGTAACATGCGCTGCGGATAGTTCGCAATCACCTGATCTTTAGTCACGCACGGCAGTCGCCGAAAATCATCCCACGACTTTAGATCGCCGGGCTTGAAGCCCGCCTCCGTGTAATGATCATGGTAAAATGGAATGTGGGCATAAGCGTGTTCGACGCCCTCACGAATCCGGTTGAGCTGCCAATGCTGCATTTCGTCCAGGGAATAGAACGGCGTCTTCTTCAACAACCGCCCACGCGTCAGCATATGAGCCGCGACGTTGATGACTTCGTTGAACTTCAAATTACGCATCTTACGGCTCCGGCGGGGCGCATGCCCATCGCGCCCTGTTCAGATCGTGCTCCAGTAGACCGCGTACACGGCCGTCCAGTAAACCGAAAAGAAGACCAAAGCCGCTGCCGGCCCTTTCTTGCGGCGCCTCAGGAACCATCCCACCACGGCGAACACGGCCCAGGCCATGACAAATCGTTCCAGCCGTGCAGGGATGCTGGCGAGCAGAAAAGCCGGCAGCGAGCAATAGGCCGGAGCTTGAATCGCGTAAACTTTATAGGGAATGCCTGACATCGGACCCGCACACAGAGCCCAGGCGCCCGAGGATTCAAAATCACGCTGCGTTTTTTCGAACATGCTCCCGCGCACAAACGGAACTCTCTTCACCGCATCCTTCGCCGCATCAGGACTCGCCTGGCCCCACGCGTACATGCTCGCTCCGGCAAGGAGGGATCCGGCAAGTACCGCGGCAATTTGCAGCAGTGAGCGTTTAAACGAGAACAACGCAACTAACGTGATAATCAGATCGGGGATGATGAAGAAGAAGCTACCTTCTGCCGCGCCCCACAGAAATCCAACGGCGAGTCCCGGCACGCCCAGCAGCCAGCGCATCCATCTGTTATTGTCGGCGCCAGACTCTGGATCGTTCATGTGCGGATGCCCCGCTGCTTGATTTCCTTCTCGGTGCCTCGCGAGAGTTCCGGCCATGCGACGCAATGGAGCCTCAGAATGCGCCGCGGCGGATCATCATCCCACTTGCAATACACGTTCCGCCAATCGTCCAGGAATTCCGGTTGCTCGCGCCCAAGGGTCTGAACCAGCGCGCGGTAAACGGCATCGATGTTCTCGCGATTGGCCGCCGCTCCGCTCTTGAATTCCAGCGCGAGTTCCAAGTACTGGCGTTCATCGTCCAGAATGACGCGTGCTTTATACATTCCCGTCAGCCAAGCCGAGAGTTCCTCGGAGCGGACCGCGGCGTCGAGCATGGTTTCGGAGATGTTGCTGCCGCAGAGGATCAGGCAGTTATCCGAACGCCCGGGAATTGCAATCAGGTCGGGAAGTTCGGGCGCGGCCTCAATCACGGATTTCAAGATGGGATCGCAGGATTCAGCCAGCAACCGCTGACGCAATGCCGGCCAGGCGTAAAGAAGCACGCTGTCGTGAAGATTGTAGCGGACGAGCGGAATGCCCTGCCAGCGGGTGATGCAGAGTTCACCGTTCACGCTTTCGATAAAGGCATCGGGGGCGCAGCAATGAAAGAAATGAGGCACCGGTCCGCTGGCGCCCAGATCCGTGGCGAGCTGGCGGTTTTCGTTCAGGATTTGGCGCAGCGCAATGGACGCTGGCGATTCAAAGCCCAGTGCGCCGGTGTCCGCGCTTCCGTAGACCGAGAGCAGAACCGGTTCCGCGCCCGCGACACCGGACTTGCGCTGTAGCGACAGGCGCACACTTTCGGGGAATGGCTCGCCGATGACGATGTATCGCATTTTCGCCAGTGGCAGCGGTCGCTGAGTTTGTTCGGCTCGGAGGATCAAATGAGCGATCGCGGACGGACAGACAAACAGAATAATCTGATCGACAAACGGGCTGGCGCGCCGCGCCATCTCGATGATTTCATCGTGACAACTGCCCGGCGAGAATACCGAGAACGGGTACGGCGATTCCACCGCCATGCTTTTCAGCACCCAGGAGAAGTGCTCCCCGCCAATCCAACTCCCCAGCGCCAGACCAACAATCGCGAGCGTGCGCCGCTGGTGAATCGCGAACGATCCCTCCAGCAGCCGGCGGAGCGAATCGCTCGATGACCGGTGCGCGTCTTTCAGTTGCGGCCAATAGAAGGCCTGTCCGGACGATCCCGACGATTTGAATATCGTGAAAGTCCGGTCGAAGTCGTCGCCGAGTAGTTCCGCGAAGTTGTATGCGGTCAGGTAGCTCTTCTTGTCGACGAACGGACGCGCCGCGAACCCTTTTTCCCGCTCGAAGGTATGCGCGGCTAGAAATTTCGCGTAGGCGGATACGTTGCGCTCCGCGCGAACAGCCGTCGCCTCCGCGCCGGTCTGGGAACCGAGATGGGTCAGCTTGAAATTGCCGCTCATGAATTCAACCTCAGTTCCACGGCGTAAAATGCCCTTCTTCCGCCAGGTTTTTGATACTGGATTCCAGCGTGTTCATGAACGTCTGCCGGTCGCCAGTCCAGCCGATTTTCTCGCCGACAAACACATCACAAAAAAACGGGACGATCAGCGCCTCGCCCTTCGGCAAGGCCTTGCCCAGTCCGTGCAGGAAGATGGGGACAACGGGAATGTCTGGATGGCGCTTGGCCAGATGAGCCACGCCGCTCTTGAAATTCGTTAGCTTCTCCGGATCACCCCGCGTGCCTTCAGGAAAGAGAATCAGGATATCTCCGCGCTCCAGCGCCTCGTTGCAGGTTTGAAGTGGATCCTCGCCGCGCACCGGCGCGCCACGCTTCAACGGCACAATCTGGATGATGTTGAGCGCAAACCAAGCCAGCAGACGGTTGCTCAGAAAGTAATCGGCCGCCGCCACAGGCCGCAGTCTCGGCAAAAGTGATAGTGGAAAAAGCGTCATCAGAACCATCGTGTCCAGATGACTGTTGTGATTGGCCACGAGAATCACCGGCCCGGTTGCAGGAAGAAGTTCGCGGCGGCGAATATTCAGTCCGAGCACGATCAGCACCAGTGGCCGGACGACAATCAGAAAGAACAATGGCCGTAAGATTCGCGACATCGGTCCGCTCCGCTTTAAAAATGCGTGTACCAGATGTAGTGAAAAAAGAGCGGCGCCGTAAACGTGAGGCTGTTGACGCGGTCCAGGATTCCACCGTGGCCCGGCAGGATGCTGCCGCTGTCTTTGATTCCCAAATCCCGTTTGAACGACGCGATCGTTGCGTCGCCCAAAAATCCACCAGGGCCGATGATCAAGCCCGCCAGCAATGCTTCACGACGGGTCAAGGGGGTCAGAACGGGCGCGAGCGCGACAGCCAATGCGGTGGTGGTGGCGATGCCGCCGATCAAACCCTCCCAAGTCTTATTGGGGCTGACCAGCGGAATGACCTTATGTTTGCCGAACGACTTACCCCAGCAGTATTGCGCGACGTCATTAAGTTGCGTCAGGCCGACCAGATAAAGCACCAGGCCGGCTCCGCCCGCGACTGGATTACCTGCCATTGGAAGCACCAGGAGATAGGCGATGTGACTGAGGGTGAAGACCGTCGTCATTAACCCCCAATGCAGCGTGCCGACGGCCCGGATAAATCCGGACGTCTCGCCAATCATCACCATCCGCACCGGAAGCGCAATAAAGACAAAGACCGGAATGAAGGCAATGAACATCCCATACCAGCCAATGCTCACCCAGTAATATTGAAAGGGAATGGCAAGATACGCCCAGAATAGCACGCGCCGGTCTGCACGGCGCGTCGGGATCAAGGACAGGAATTCTTTCAGCGCCAGAAAGCTAATGAAGCCAAAAAAGCAGATCGCATACGTATCCTTCAACGCCAGGGCCAGCACGAACAGCCCCGCCATGACCCACCACGTTCGCACCCGCAGCCGAAGCTCCGTGAAATCCTTCTGCGGACGCAGCACGCGCAACACCCGCACCGCGAGTGAACCGGCCACCAGCAAGGTGATCACACCGCAAAGCGCCCAAGCAGTATTGGGTTTCAGTTCACGCCACACCACCAGTCCGTTTAACAATTCCATTCCGGATATCCTTTCCGTGAACCGCTTGGCGTAAAATCCACGGCGTTGGACGAGTTCGCTAACGGGCTGCTACAGCGTCACTTTCTTCAGCGCGCCCCGCGCGCGGTTTAGTATGGTCACGATCAGCAACACATTGACGATGCCGAGCAGCACCTCCAGCCACAACCGATCGGGATGTGCGAAAGCAATCGCGAGCGCCATCGCGCCGAAGACGAACGCACGATCGCTTTTCCCCATGGGGCCATCGTAGCGCCGGTCGCCACCAATCTGGACACCGATCACACCGGTCATCTCACTGATAATGCCAAGTACCACTGCCGACACCATCAGCCAGGGACAGACCGAAGGCCTTAGAGCCAACGGCAGGTACAGTGCGGCATCGGACAACACGTCCCCGAGCTCGTTGAGAATCGCGCCCAGCGGCGTTTTCATGTTGTGTTCACGCGCCAGCATGCCGTCGATCGCATTCAACGCCATGCGAATAAACAGCACCGGTGCAATCAAAATTAACGGCCACCGCGCCTCGCGTTCGCAGAGTAGCGCCGCGCCAGTTGCAAACGAGAGCAGCAACGCCGCAAGGGTGACATGATTAGCAGTGACTCCCGCGCGTACTAGAAATCCATTGAGGGGCCGAAGGAGTTTCTGAAATGCCGGTTTGAGGCCATAGATGCTCGGCATTGCAAGAGTTTCCATACTGGCCAGGGGTCGTGCTTTTTATTTACAAGGATGCATGACTATATCGTGATCAAGCGGCGGGGTCCAATACGTAGTCTGCGCAAGGGGGCGTCTGATTGTCGAAAAACAGAAGCGGCTCTGACTTCCGCCAGAGCCGCTTCGCACTGCACACCAGAACTTCCGTTACAGATTACGAGGCTTTCACGGGCGTCGCGGTTTCAAGCATCACCGCCTTGCCCTTCTTCTTGCTCGACGCCAGGAAGTAGAAGCCGCCGTACGCGCCCCAGACTCCCGCAATGCCCAGCGCCAACCACGGTTCCATCTTGCTCATGCCCGTCACCATGAACGGTCCGACCAGGTAGAACACCATGCACGCCAGGTTCGCCACCAATCCGAAGATCGGGATGAACATGTGTTTGAAGCCGCTGAACGTGTGGTGTTCCTGGAAGGCGATCATCGCCGTCAGGCAGGTGAGCATGTACAGCAGGAACGTACCGAAGTTGCTGACCAGCGTCATCATCAGCATGCTCTGCGGCAGTTTCACCGCCAACGCGTTGCTGAACAGTCCGAAGCTGTACCAGGCATTCTGTGGCAGGTTCTTGATCGTCTCGTCACTCTGCGCGGCAGGTCCGCAGAAGTTGAACGCGACGCAGACGATGCCGATGACGGCGGAGATCGTCGCCAGTGTCCAGATCGCGCGGTGCGGGGTCAGGTTCTTGCCGTGCACCATGCCGAAGTGCGACGGCACTTCTTCATCGCGGCCCATCGCGTAGGTCACGCGCGCGCCGGTGCTCATGCAGGAGAGCGTCGTGCCGATCAGCGCCAGGAACACGCTGAATCCCTGCGCCAGCATGAACCAGTCGCCGCCGGACTTGCTGTTGAAGAACCACGCGCCGACGATTTTCATCATGTCGCCCAGCGGCGCGGCCGAACCGGCGGCAGTGGTCATCGTGTAACCGCTGTTCAGGAAGTAATTCGCGGCGAAGTATTCGATCAGGTAACAGAAGATACCCTGGATACCCAGCGACAGCAGCACGGCGCGGGGAATGTCGCGCTTGGCGTTCTTCGCTTCTTCGCCCATCGCGGTCACCGATTCGAAGCCGACGAGAATCAGAATCGCAACGCAGGCCTGGATGATCGCGTAGCTGAACGTATGCGGCGCAGTCACCGAGCCGGCGGACGTGTGGTACTGGAAACGCGGCTGCTTATCGCCGTCGGGCTTGGCGGCGTCAACCGGGTCGCCATCGTTGGTGATCGCGCCAGCGGGAGCGTAGGAAATCTTGAACGGCACATCCTTGCCAGCCGCGTCCTTCTGCGCGATCCAGTTGCCAGCGTCGTCCTTCAGCGGGGCGCCATTGTCGTTGTCGAAAACATATGCCACGCCGGTCTTGTCGCCTTCGGCGGCGGGCATCGGCTTGCCTTTTTCATCGGCGACGAACGCGCCCTTCTCATCCTTCACGAATTCGCCCTTGTCGTCGACTTTGTACGTCAGCGCATTGCCCTTGTCGTCAACCTTGAACTTCACCACGGCGCCGCTCTTGTCCTTCATGAAATTCTGCAGCGCCACGGTGGTCGGTTCGCCGTCGGGATCAAGCGTGTACGCGGTCGCGCCTTCCGGATGGTTGAGACGGTAGCTGATGGCCATGAACGAGAAGATCAGCAGCGCGGTAATCTGGATGACGTTGATCGCCATGTTCACGCCGGTCGTGCCGTTCACGCCGCGGAAGGCAATGTAGGCCACGCCGAATGAGAACAGCACGCAGAAGCCCATCATGAACAGGGGGCTGGGAATCGCGGGGCTGAAGGTGTTCGGCCAGAACTGACCGATCAGGTAGCCGGCGATGAGCGCCGTGACGCCAACCATCACGCCAGGATAGACCCAGTAGTAAAGATGGCTCGCCCAGCCGGTCACGAACTTGGCCACGCGGGCGAACTTGGCGTACTTCGTTTTCGACAAAAACGCCTGTTCGGCGAAGAAGTACGACGATCCCGCGCCGGGATAGAGCTTGGACAATTCGGCGTACGCGATGGCCGTCGCGAAGCACAGCGCCAGAGCCACCACAATTCCAAACCACATGCCTGAGCCGGCCATCGGCGCGCCATACAGGGACTGCATTGCATACGTCAGCCACAAGAACGCGCCGGGCGCAATCAACGCCATCGCGTTGATCGTCAACCCCGTCAGCCCCAGCGTGGCTTTCGAGGGCGTCGAGCCACCGGAACCTGCGTCATTCGATTCCACAGATCTCTCCTTCCAAAAGCGTTTGGTAACCCCACAGAGTTACGTTTCGGTTTTGGTGTGAAATCCAAATGCTGTGCCAAGCAAGAATTGACTGCTAACCCGTGTCGCTGCCTCATGTTTGTCCGATATTGTGAAAGTGTTTGAAATGAACCTGTGCGTGTTAAAAGCGGATTAAAGTGATCAATTTTCACCAGTTGAAACACACCGAAGATATTCATGTCTGATTTAATCTGATGCTAATTAATCCATTTGTATCACTAGCGCTCGGCATAGTGCTGTTTTTGCGAGCGTGTCTGGCCACGCTGAACAGGATTTGCTAGTGTAGCTCCGCCATGGATCTCGCCTACGCTGAACTCTCCAGCACCGGACCTGTCCGCACCAACAACGAGGATTACCTCGCGGTCTGGCAGCCGGAGAAGCCCGAAGACAAACTGCGCCGTGGCATCGTCGTCGTGATTGCGGATGGAGTCGGCGGCCACGGCCGCGGCGAAGTCGCCAGCAAACTCGCCGTCGAAACAGCACTGAAAACGTTTCAGGAATGCCCGCCCGACGCGCCGTTACGCCAGGTTCTCTCCACCATCTTCACGCAGTCCAACACCGTCGTTTACGATGAAGGCATGAAGGACACCACCGGCGGGCGGATGTCGACGACGCTGACGGTCGCCATCTTCCGCAACAACGAAATGGCCATCGGCCACGTCGGCGACTGCCGCTGTTATCTGATCCGCAAAGGCAAGCCGCGCTGCCTGACCACCGACCACTCGTACGTGCGGCTGCAGCAGAAAATGGGCCTGCTGACCCCGGAAGAAGCCATGGCCAGCGAATTGCGCTCGGTGCTGACGCGGAGCATCGGGCAGGAAATGATGGTCACGCCGGACATCGACGTCCATCTGGTCGCCCGCGACGATCTGGTCGTGACCTGCTGCGACGGCGTCCACGGCGTGGTTTCGGATGACGAACTGGCCGAGGCCGCGATTCTTTACGCGCCGCAGGATGCCTGCCGCTTTCTGATCCGGCTGGCGGAACGGAACGGCACCGAAGACAACATTTCCACGCAAGTCGTCCGCATTGACCGCGTCTATCCCGTCGCGTATCACCGCGGCACTCCCTTTCACATCAAAGGCGCCGAACCGACCATGGGACACGAAGTTCAAGTTGGACAGACGCTGGATTCACGTTTCGAAATCACCGACGTGATCAGCCGCAGTGGCATGGCCACGATTTTCAAGGCCAACGACCTGGAGACGAAGAAAACCGTCGCCGTCAAAGTTCCGCTGCTTCAGTACGAAAGCGACCCGGCCTTTTTTTCACGCTTCGAACGCGAGGAAGAAATTGGGCGCACGCTGGAACACCCGTACATCCTTCACATCATCCCGATGCCCAACAAGAGCCGCCCGTACATCGCCATGGAATACCTCCAGGGCCAGACGCTCGCCCAGCTGCTGCGCAAGGTCAAGCCTCTGCCGGAGACCGACGCCATCGCCATCGGCAGCCGCCTGGCCGATGCGCTCGATTACATGCACCGCCGCCGCATGAACGTGATCCACCGCGACCTGAAGCCCGACAACATCATGCTCTGCGACGACGGCACGCTGCGGGTGATGGACTTCGGCATCGCCAAGGCCACCGGGCTGCGCCGCATCACCTTCGCCGGATTTTCGCCGACGATGGGCACGCCCGATTACATGGCGCCCGAACAGGTAAAGGGCCAGCGCGGCGACGAACGCACGGACATCTACAGCCTCGGAGCGATCCTCTACGAACTGCTCACCGGCAAGACGCCGTTTGAAGGCGACAATCCGTACACGATCATGAATGTACGTCTGGTCAGCGATCCGATCGCGCTGCGCAGCATCAACGCCAAGCTCTCGCCGCAGGTCGAAGAGATCGTCCTCCACGCCATGGCCCGCAACCCCGCCGACCGCTATGCCTCCGCCGCGGAGATGAAGCAAGAGCTCGATAACCTGGAGCGCGTGCAGCTTACCGGCCGCCACGAGCGGCTGAAGCAGGCCAAGCCCCTCGAAGCCGGCGCACGGGCCAATCGGCTTCTGATCTGCGCGCTGATCGTTCCGGTGGTGATCCTGATTATTTTCATGCTGATCTTCCCGCATGGGAAGTAGTAAATACATGTCCTGACAGGCCGCTCAGGGAGCACTACCTCACCATGCACTCCGGCGTACAACAATGGGCGCCTACACGGTCTGCAGATTGAATTAACATGTGCAACTACTGAGGTGTACAGGATTCAAACTGTTCCATTACAGGCAATATTCTTGTGCATCTCCTCGTCCTACTGTGGTACAAAAGAATTCTCAAACAGCGGTGTCGCGAGAGGCCTTGAGCTAAGTGGACGACGAACACGAGCGGCAGTGGGTGCAATCCGCCAAAGGTGGAGATCGGGGCGCGTTTGACGCGCTGATCGAGCTCCATGGCCGCTCTGTGTTGCGTTATCTGCAGCACATTTGCAGTTCCCAGGCCGACGCGGAGGACCTCGCTCAGGAGACGTTGTACCAGGCGTATCGGCGCTTGAGCACGTTTCAGGAAGGCACGAATTTCCGGTCGTGGCTGCTGACAATTGCGTACCACAACTGGGTGCATTCCAAGCGTAAGCGGCAGTCGACAGAGCAGACCACCGGGGCGTTGGACAGCATGCCCGCGCCGGCGGTTGATTCGAGCCTTGTCCAGAGCAGTGAAACGTACGAAGCTATCCATGCGTGTCTGGCCCGATTGCCGGAAGAACAGCGCACGGTGGCATTACTCAGGTTCGGCGATGGTCTGAGCCACGCTGAGATTGCCAAGATTACTCAGGCCGATCCGGCGACGGTACGCTGGCGGTTATTTCGGGCACGTCAAACGTTGCGACGCGTACTCGCATCTTGGCTGCCCGGGTCAAAGCAGGTTAAATAATGATGACGTGCAACGATATCCGCACGCTACTGGAAGGCAGCGCCGACGACGTAGCCCGCGAACCAGCCATCGCCGCCCATATTCAGAACTGCCCCGATTGCGCCGCCTACGCGTCTTTGTTGCCGTCTGAAAACGAAGATTTCGAGGCCCTGATCGGCAACGCCGTCGACGAAGAAAGCTGGCAGCGCGTCTGCAGCCGCGTCGCCGCGCGCTTGCCTCGCGAAAGCATCCGCAAAGACAGCCACAAGCGTCTCTCGCGCCGCAAGATTCCGCCCGCGCCCAACACGCCCTGGAACCGCACGCCCTGGCTGGTCGGTGCAGCCGCGCTGGTTGGCGTCGCGTTGCTCGGCGGCATGGCTTATCAGAATAGTCTCAAGGGGCCCGTCACTCCCACGGTTGTTAACACGACTCCGAAATCAACGCCCACGCCCTCCGCAGCGGAACTGGCCGATGCCGCCCGTCAGCCCAAAAACACGCCGGCGCCGAAAGTCGCTGAAAACCAGCCGCGCAAACCCCAGCCGCTGCCGCGCGCCGTGCTCAATACCAAGCTCACGCAGTTCCAGAGCAAGATGCGTGCGCAGAACATTCTCGACGACGTCGAACAGCTCTCGATTGCGCTCGCCGAATCCAAGGAGCTGGAAGCGAAGTCCACCACCGACGACGCCGAATTGCATTTCGAACGTCTGCTGATGCTGGAAAACGTCGACTCCGACGCCGCTGATGTTGAACTGCGTGGCTCCAAGGACGAAGCGCAGGAACTGCGCGACATCCAAGACGCGCTGAACGCCGACGCGCCGGCCGAATTCAAAACCGCGCTGGCCCGCGCCATCGCGACCTTTGACGAAGCCGCCAACCTCGGCGCGATGCTTCCCGACGAAGCTCCCGCACACGCCAGCGCCGCCGCTACGGACAAGGCTTCGCTGTTGATCGCCAACGCCGAAAACCATCTCCGCGATGCCCAGTACGCCGACGCGATGAAGAGCTACCGCGCATTCCTCGACACATTCCCCAAGGACCGCCGCGTCGCGCAGGCGCGTTACACCGTCGCCTTCATCCTCGAAAAGAAGCTCGGCGACGCCGATGGCGCCCGCGCCGTCTACCAGACCATCGCCGACACCAACGGCCAGTCGCAACTCGCCAGCCATGCCCTCTATCACATGGGCGAAACCTACGAACGGACCGGCGATACGACCAAGGCGCTGGCCACGTTCGAAAAGCTGAAGACCCAGGACGCTCACGCCGCCGCGTCGATCACCGACAAGGTCGCGTTCCTCGATAAGAAAATCAAAGGCGTCCAGGCCCCCCGCCCCGGCTGGGGCGCGCAAGTCCAGAGCAGCGCGCTGATGAAGCCGGTGAAGAAAACCACGCGCTCGATCATGCACTGATTGCCAAAGTTGCCGCCGTGTAGTTCAACATGGTGCGCAAAACCGTGGTCGCAAATTTGCGACCACGAAAAACCAAGCGATTCCTATCCCCTCTCGCAAACGCGCCGTAGTTTTAATTCAGCACATATTCGCACACGTATATCAAAAATACAATATTTCATTTGACAGGCCCTTCTCACTCCCGAACCATGTTTCACATCTAAAAACAGGGTCCATTCCACATGCTTCGATTTCGCGCACGTCTCATCTTCACGCTTGCCACGCTCGCCGCGTTCCCAGTCCTTGCAGGAGAACCCATGAACAACACCGCGGAAGTCCCGTCCAAATTGATCGCGCTGAAAAGCACGGTGTTGAACGCGGAGGAATCCGCCACCGCCGCGGGCATGCTGCAAGCCGATCTGCAGACGCGCGTGAGGACGTTCGCCGAACGGGACTCGGCCGAGTTCGCAAAAATTCAGACCTCCGCGGAGTGGGAAAAGTTTCGCGACCAGCGCTTGGCCGCGCTGAAAAAGAGCATCGGCGCGCTCGCACTTTCACCGGAGATTCTGCAAAGCGGAGCTCCCGGCGGCGCCGGCTTTGAAGTCACCGGCACCATCGCCGGCGACGGGTACCGCGTCGAAAATCTGCTCATCGCCGGCCGCCCCGGACTGCCGATCACCGCCAATCTGTACGCACCGGCCGAAGCGGGTACCGCGATGCCGGGCATTCTCGTCGTCTCCAGCCACCACAATCCCAAGTGGCAGGGCGAACTGCAGGACATGGGCATGCTCTGGGCGCGCAGCGGATGCGTGGTCATCGTCATTGACAACCTGGGCTACGGCGAACGCGGCCAGCAATTCTACGGCGGGCGCGAAGACTACCGCTGGCGCTACCACACCGGCATGCAGCTTTACACCGCCGGCGAAAATCTGATGGCCTGGATGGCCGCCGACCAGCGCCGCGCGCTGGACGTCCTGACCTCCCGCGCCGGCGTCGATCCCAAGCGCATCGTCGTGATGGGCTCCGTCGCCGGCGGTGGCGACATTGCCGCGCTGCTCGCCGCCACCGACAGCCGCGTCACCTGCGCGATTCCCTTCAACACCGGTGGCGCGGGCACTCATCCCGCGGCTGCAGGTCAGACGGAATGGGTCGATCCGATCGGCGGCGGCGATTGGGATGCCGTCCGCTGTCTGCGCAACAAGGGCCGCGACGGCTTCACCAACTGGCTGATCGCCGCCGCCAATGCGCCGCGCTATACCATTTACGCCCGGGAATTCGAATGGCAGCCCGCCGGCGACGAAGGCTACGCGCGCCTCGGCCGCGTCTTCGGCCTCTTCGGAGCCGCCGAGCACCTGACGGCCGTCCACGGCTTTGGCGACGAACGCATCGCCGGCAAGCCCCACTCCGCCTGCAACAACATTGGACCGCATCAGCGCAAGGAAATCTTCCCCGTCCTCAAGAACTGGCTGAGCATGCCGCTGCCCACGGAATTCCAGCATCGTCTCTCAACGCAGCAGCTCACCTGTCTCACGCCCGAAGCGCGCACACACTGGCGTGTCCGGCCGCTCAACGAACTCCTCGCGGAAGCCGGAGCTCAAAAGCTCGCCGCCGCCCGCGCCGCGCTGGCCGCGCTGCCCGCCGACAAGCGCAAGGAGCAACTCCGCCGCATCTGGGCGGAGAAACTCGGCAACGTCACGCCCGCGGTCGCGCCGGAACTCAAGCGCAGTGAAGTTGTCAGCAGCGACGCGTTCGCGGCCGAAAAGCTCCTGCTCGTCGTGGAGCCGGGAATCTCCATCCCTTCGCTGTTGCTCAAACCTAAAGCCGCCGCCGCCGATGCCAAATTGCCCGTGGTTCTCGCCGTGGCGCAAGGCGGCAAGGATCTGTTCCTCTGCAAACGCGCGCAGGAAGTCTCCGACCTCCTCGCGCGCAACGTCGCCGTCTGCCTCGTCGATGTCCGCGGCTCCGGCGAGACCTCACCCGGCGGCGATCGCTACTGGTACTCGTCCGCTGTCGACACCGCGTCGGTGGAACTGATGCTCGGCCAGACGATCCTCGGCTCCAAAGTCCGCGACCTGCGCAGCGTCCTGGCATATCTGCGAACGCGCGCGGACATCGACGCCAAGCGCGTCGCCGTCTGGGGCGAATCGTTTGCACCGGTCAATGCGCCGACATTCGTCGATCCGCCGATGAAGACCGACAACTCCGCGCTGCAAGCCGAACCTCTCGGCGCCACCGCCGCGCTGCTGCTCGCGCTTTACGAAGACGATGTCAAAGCCGTAATCGCGCGCGGCGGACTGACCGGCTACGCGTCTCTGTTCGACGGCCCCGCCTGCAACATCGTCTCCGACATGATCGTCCCGGAAGTTCTGGAGACCGGCGATCTCAGCACGCTCGCCGCCACTCTCGCTCCACTGCCGCTTAAACTGGAAGCCTCCGTCGACGGCCGAAACCGCCTCGCCAGGCAGCCCCGTCTCGATCGCGATTTCACGCCTGCACGCGAAGCCTACAAAGCGCAACCTGACGCGCTGACCATCAGCCCCGAAGTCTCCGATGAAACCGCGGACTGGATGTCCAAAATGCTTTTAAAATAGCGCAGCCAAACTTCCCCCTAATTGAGGACTGTGCTTTAGCGCGAACTAAACGCAGGAATTACGCCTCAATGCGCGTCTTAAATACATGGTGCTGACGAGCGAATCTTCGAAGATCCGGTTCCGCGATTCGATCCTGCGGAGCGTCAACGGACTTCCCGCCGATCTCCGCGCCATGGTCATTCTGCGCTACCGCGAACGCTTCTCGTATGAGGACATTGCCGCGCGCCTGAGCGTTTCGCAGGACGGCGTCTCCTCCCGCCTCTGTCAGGCTGTGCTGCGCCTGCACGCAAAATTCGGCATGCACATGGGGGATGGCCCCTCTTCGATCACTGAACCGGTGATGCTCAGCGCCGACTGCCGCAGCGTCGAACATTATATGCCGCAGTATGTCGATGAGACGCTTTCAATCATTCACCGCGCCGGCGTCGACGCGCACACCGAAAGCTGTTCCGCCTGCCGCGAAAAACTTGCGCGCTACCGCGCCGTGCGCACGCTGCTCCAGTCCGCGTACCACCGCGAACCGCTCCCGGAAAAGGCCGCTGCGCCCGCCACCGGCAGCCCCACGTCCACGGTAATCGGCCACGTCAAGCCCGACGAGCCAGTCCTCGTTGACGCCGCGACCGCCGCGAAGGAATTGCAGAAACTCTTCGAAAGCGAAGCCTCATCCCTCCCCGATCTGGCCGCCGAAGAAGCGAAACTGCCACCGCCGCTCACGCCGGTGATTCCAGACGAGAGCTACGACACGATCGACATCGTGCCGCTGCAGAATTCCGAACTGTCGCCCGTCGTTCCGGAAGTGATCGGCGCGACGACCAGCTTCGTACCGATTCCGATCGAATCGAATTCGACCACGATCACGCCGGCGCTGGTCGAAGCCGTCTCCGAAGTCATGCCGGTGATGGAGCCGATCGCCGAACCGCTCCCCATCCCGATTCCCGTGCCGGAACCCGTCATCGTTCCCGTCTCGACGCCACTGCCGCAACCCATCGCAGCCGCCGCAGCCGCCGCCGCGATTCCGAACGTGCCCGCGGCCGCGGAAATTCCGCCGAGCGCCGTGCCGGAGCCGGAGCCGGAAGTCTCGGTAGTCGCATCCGTAAACGCCGCCGTTCCAATTCCAATTATCGTGCGCGTGCCGCTCCGCGCGCGGATCGCCGCACGCATTGCCGCCGTCCGCCACGCGCTGGCGGCCGTGCCGTTCTGGTTTGTCTCCTGCGCCTTTCACGTCCTGTTGATCGCGCTGGTGATGCTGATCTCGCTGAAGATCGAACTGCCGCACGAAGAATCGATCGTCGTCACCACGGAGCTCTACAATCCCAAAACGCTCAAGACCGAAGAGCTCCGCGACGAACACGCCGTCAGCGCGCTGGCCGACCGTGTGAAAATGGGAGACGCGCTCGACACCAAGGCGCTTAACGACATCGTGATCCCGCCCGATGCGCTGAACGTCGAACTCGGAGATCACTTCGAAACCAACAACCCCGATCGCGCCGACCAGCACAACGCCTTCGGCGACCTCGACGCCCACATCTTCGACGCCAAACCCCACGAGCTCGATCTGCCCGGCGGCGGCGGCAACGACGGCCCCGCGCTCGACGACACGATCGGCTTCGGCACCTTCCGCTCGCACGGCCAGGGCGGCGGCTTTGGCGGCGGCAAAGGCACCGGCGTCGGCGCAGATGAAGGCTCCGGCCACGGCACTTTCGGCACGCGCACCGGCGGCGGCCGCAAAGACATGATTCAGAAACACGGCGGCACGCCCGCCACCGAAAATGCCGTCAACAAGGCGCTGCAGTGGCTCGCCTACCACCAGGCCGCCGATGGACATTGGGGCGAAGCGAAAAACGATCCGACGGTCTTCCTCACCTCGATCTCCACGCTCGCGTTCCTCGGCGCGGGACATTCCGAACGCGCGGGACAGTACAAGGACAATGTCACGCGCGCCGTGCGCTGGCTGCGCAGCACGCCCATCCAGGGGCGCCCGCTGCCCAACGGCGTCTCCAACCGCAACGACGGTTACAGCATCGCCGTGATGACCATGGCGCTGGCCGAGGCCGCCGGAATGGGCAACGTTCCCGAAACTCGAGCCGCCGCGCAAAAGGCCGTCGACTACTGCACGGAAGTCCACCAGAACGGCTCCGGTTCCAGCAAGCTCGGCTGGCGCTACGGCCCCCGCGAACAGGGCGATCTCTCCGTCTCCGGCTGGTTCATCATGGCGCTGAAGTCCGCGAAGGTCGCCGGCCTCCACGTCGATCCCCATTCGCTCGAAGGCGCCGCGCGCTTCATCGACAGCGTCCAGTTCAAAGCCCCCGACCCGGAAGTCGTCCCCGGCTACGACGCCGCGTATGGTCCGATTCACGGTTACAGCTACATGCCCCTGGGCCAGACGATTGTCCCCGGCGTGGGCCGCATGAAACTGACCATGGGCAGCGACTGCTGCCACACCATCGGGAATCTCTGCCGCATTTTCATGGGCGGTAAGCTCGAAGACCTGAAGCCCAGCATCACCTACTTCGTGAAAAAATTCGGCGCGCCCGAACCCGGCAAGGAGCATCTCTACTACTGGTATTATGGCACGCTCTGTACGTTCCAGGCCGGCGGCGACGTCTGGAAAGAATGGAACGAAGGCATGCAGAAATCACTGCTGCCCACGCAGATGATGATCGGCGAAAACGCCGGCAGCTGGCTCCCCACCGGCGACTACTCCGCGATGTGGGGCCGCGTCGGCCAAACCGCCCTTAGCACGCTCTGCTTGGAAGTCTATTACCGCTACGCGCGGTTGAGCGACACGAAGCAGTAACGGAGTCTTTGGTCATTGCGCATCCGTCATCGGTCATTTTTCATTTACGAGGAGCGGGGTGGCGAGCCGCCAGCCTATCTGTGTGTCAAGGAGCAAGCGGCCGTATGCTTGCTCCTTGCTCTACGCGATCCAAATGAAATGCGCATGCTCCGCCGCCGAGAAAATCAATCCGCTTGCGTGTGAGTCTCGTACACCTCGCGGAGATCAGCGATATTGCATAGGCGTTGCGCTGAGCAAGGAGCAAGCAAACGGCCGCTTGCTCCTTGACACACAGACGCGCCTGGCATTTGGCGAAGCGCTGTTAAATGACCAATGAAAAATGACCAATACCCAATGACCAATGACCAATGACCAATGACTCCGTTCACCCCTCGATCATCTCGCGTACTTTCTTAAACAGCTCCTTCGGCGAAAACGGTTTCTGCAGCAACTGCCGCCGCTTGTCGTTCGCGCCCGGGCTGGAGATCGCGTTCTCCGCGTAGCCGGTAATGAACAGCACCTTCACATGCGGCTGCGTCTCGCGCAGCCGACGCTCCAGTTCCAAGCCGGAAATCGACGGCATCACAAAGTCCGTGATCAACAGCGAAATGGGCTGCGGACACGCCAGCGCCATCTTCAATCCTTGATCGCCATCCTGCGCCACCAGGATCGTGTAGCCAATATCCGACAACGCCGCCTCAACCACTTCGCGCACCAGGTCGTCGTCCTCGCACAGCAACACCGTTGGCGTTCCGCCAATCGCCGGCGCCGTACCGGAACTCTCGTGAGCCGGCAGGGGTTCCTTGTCTTCGCACAGCGGCAGGTAGACGGAGAACGTTGTCCCCTCCCCCGGCACGCTCTTCAGCGCGATGTGGCCGCCGTGCTGCTTGATGATGCCGTACGTCGTCGCCAGCCCCAGGCCCGTGCCCTTGCCCGGCTTCTTCGTCGTGTAAAACGGCTCGAAAATCCGCTTCTGCTCGGCTTCGACAATGCCCGTGCCTGTGTCCGCGACCGTCAGCACCGCGTAGCGTCCCGGCCGCACGTCCGGATATTCCTTCAGCACCGAATCGTCGAGCGTCTCGAAGCTGGCCTTGATGTTCAGGCGCCCGCCCTTGGGCATCGCGTCCCGCGCGTTGACGCCCATGTTGATGATCACCTGCGAAATCTGGCCGGGATCCACCATCACCATCGGCGGCGTCGGGCTGAGCTCACAGACCAGCTTGATGTGTTCGCCCAGCGTGCGCTGCAGCAGCCGTTCGGCCTCGTTGACGCATTGATTCAAGCTTAAGAGCCGCGGCTGGATCACCTGCTTGCGAGCGAAGGCGAGTAACTGGTACGTCAGATCCGCGCTGCGGCGCGCCGCCAATTCCACGTCGTCGAGAAAGCGCAGCACCGGCGCGTCCGGCTGCGTGCGCATCCGCGCCAGTTCCACGTTGCCGAGAATGCAGGTCAGCAGGTTGTTGAAATCGTGCGCGACGCCGCCGGCCAACCGCCCGACCAGCTCCATCTTTTCCGCCTGGCGCAGCCGCTCCATGCTCTCTTCCAGCTCGCGCGTGCGCTCCTTGACGCGCGCTTCCAGCGTGGTGTTCATCGCTTCCAATTCGCGCTGCAGCTGAGCGATCCGCAGATGCGTCCGCACGCGGGAGAGCGTCTCGGTGGGCTCGAACGGCTTGGTGATGTAATCGACGCCGCCGGCCTCGAACGCCGCGACCTTGTCGTTGGTCTCCGTGCGCGCGCTTAAGAAAAGAATGGGAATGCGCTGCAACGCGGGACTCTGTTTCATCCGGCGGCAGACTTCGTAGCCGTCCATTTCGGGCATGGATATATCGAGCAGCATCAGGTCCGGCGCGGCCGTTTCGCAGGACATCAGCGCGAGTTTGCCCGTGCTCGCCGCGCGGACGCGGTAGCCTTCGCGCTGCAGCAATTGAACCAGGATCTGGCGATTTTCCGTGGTGTCGTCGACCACCAGGATATCCGCCGGGCGGGATTCCTGCGACGAACTGGAAGTGGACTCCGTGGACATCGGGACTTCCTTGTGCTGATAAATCAGCGTGCACGGTTCGAAGAATAAATTCTTCACCCATCGGCGTCGAGCCTGGGTCAGACGCGCAGTTTAACGTGGAAGCCGCCCCAATCAATCGCGCGCTTTTAATTTTTGAATGAAGCGTCGGACGAGTTTTTCAAATTTGAGAATTTCAAACCCGGAAGATCCATCCACTACCTGAAAAAATCTCCGCTACGCCCCGCATTCAACGCGTTGTCCCGCGCAACCCGTCACCATCAATCCAGGGTCAAAGGCCCATTTGGCCGCGCGGGAATTTTGGTAGTCCGTCCCCTTTTATCCCACTATCATCTCTCCAGCGTCCAGATGAATTATTGATCCACGTGATGAGGACTATTACGTGTTAACTTACGTAAAGATTTCCACACTTCTGATTGTCGTCTGTTTTTCCTGCTCCGCCACCGAGCTAGCCGGAACCCTTGACGATAAAATTAGGGATGACCGCGGTGGTTTCTCAATTCAGCCTCCCAAGGGATGGAAGGAGGTTGAATTTCCGGGCTCAAAATACAAGGCCCTGAAGGGCGAGCGTAAAAATGGCTTCTCTCCGAACGTTGTGTTTTCAGATTACCCGATCAATAACGGCGAATCACTTGATTCCTACGTGGATCGGAACATGGTTGCCGTCGAATTGGCAACACCACACTTTAAATTATTGAAACGATTTGAACTCAAACTCAACTCGGGCTCCACTGCGGTGGCGGTAATCACCTCGAATGAACAAAACAATATCAAGGTGCAGCAGTCGTATTACATGCTGGATGGCATTGACCATCGACGTTGGATTATTTGTTGTTCCACATTGGTGGACGACACCACCAGTGAGGAAACCCTTGCTGCAAGCGTGAAAACATTTGTTCACGAAAAGCCCGGTTCCGACAAGACACCGATTTCCATCAAGCTTGAACCCGGCGCACGGTACGTGGAAAGCAAAGGACACTACTCCTTTGTACCGCCGGAGAAATGGGAACTTCGCAACGCTCCGAACTACGAATACAAAGCCGTTTACGGCCCCATCGTCGACAAAACCGTCGTGCGCATGACATTCGTGGATGAGAAATCCAACTTGAGCCTGAATGACTACGCTACGCAGGTGTGGACCAACGCGACCCAATCGCATCCAGAGGTCGAAAAATTGGAGCAATCGGAACTAAAATTGGATTCAGGCGATCGCGCCGTCCGAATTCGCGGGCACAACAAAAGCGCCAAAACGCAGTTAAATTTCTATTTCATCAAAGGCGAAAGTGCCATGCTGATGATCAGCGCCAGAGCACCGGAGGATTGGGATGGTTTTCCAGATACATCCGACACGTGTGTAAAGACTCTGAAATTTGAAAAGCAATAACATTGACTCCGCGCTTTTTATGCCTTCGGAAGTTCGAGTAACCAGCGTCCGAGTCCGCTTTCAGGCAATTTTCAGATTCCTAACTTACGTTCGGAAATAGGGCGATGATGACACCGGACTATCAAGGCCGGTGCCGCACGACCTAATTACATCGCTGTAATGAATGAAGATTTTTTCGAAGATCATGGACAATATCGTGTCTCAAAAGCGCGGAGGCACGAATGGACAAAAATCGCGGACTGATTCTCGCGCTGCTGGCGATCTCAACCCTGGTGTGTGCGATGGGCCTGAGTTCCAATTGGCTGCTCAAGCACATTCGCTTGGGGCTTGAGTTCAACGGCGGCTACGAAATTCTGTATGCGGCCGAACCGCTCGCCTCGGGCAAGCCGCCGACACGCGACGAACTCATCGCCGCAGCGGCGATTCTCGAGCGCCGCGCAAACTCACTGGGCATGGCTGAGCCGGAAATCGCGCTGGAAGGCGCCAATCGCATTCGGATCAAAATTGCCGGACTGTCAACCAGGGACCAGATTCGCGAAATCCTGAGCGGGCCGGAAGCGATGCCGGTGAAACTCGTCGAGCGCTACACCCAGACCGTCGGCGGGGTGCTCGGCGCGACAGCGCTCAAAGAAACGCTTACCGCCGGCGTGGCAGGTGCGATGTTGGTGCTGCTGTTCATGATCGCGATGTACCGCCTCGCCGGTCTCGTCTCAGTGGCAATGCTCGCGACGCATCTGTGGTTGATGCTGGTGCTCTTCAATCTGATCCACGCCACGCTCTCGCTCTCCGCCGTCGTCGCGTTGTGCTGGGTATCGGCATGGCGGCCGACGCGAGCATCATTGCGTTCGAGCGCATCAAGGAAGTGCTGCGTTCCGGGAAGCGCTTGAACGCGGCGGTGCACTTGGGGTTTTCAGGCTCGCTGCGCACGATCCTGGACGCGAACATCACGGCCTGCATCGCGCTGATCGTGCTCTATGCCGTGGGCATCGGCCCCATTCAGGGATTTTCCTTAAGCATGATCGCCAGCATCGCGATCAGCCTGGTCACGAATGTGTTCCTGTCGCACTGGCTGCTGGGTCTGCTGGTGAACAGTGGCGCGATCCCGGCGGGTGCTTTCTTCTCGACCAACCTCCATGAATCGCCCGAGCGGTCCTACGACTTCGTCAAGACGCGATGGCGCGCGGCGGCGCTGTCGTTGGCCATTCTCCTGGCCGGCGCATGGGGTTATTCCGCGCACGGCTTCAACTGGGACATCGATTTCACGGCCGGCACGGCGCTGGATCTCGATGTCGGCGCAAGCATCGAGCAGCACAAGGCCGAACAGATTTTCCTCGACGCGGGTGTGCCCGCGGCGACGGTGGCCATCGGCGGCAATGAGAACGATCACGTCGCGGCGCGTTTCGACGATGTGCTGACACCGGACGATCTGCACCGGGCCGTCAACGCTTTCAAAAAGACCTACGGAGAGAAGGTCGCCTACGAAGAGAACACGTCCGATCCCGGCGTGGCTCGCGAACTGGGCGTAAAGGCCATTCAGTCGATTGTGATTTCGGCACTTGGGATTCTGATCTTCATCTCATGGCGTTTCTCATGGCAGACGGGCCTGGCCACGATCCTTGCGTTGATTCACGACATGCTCGTCGTGGTGGGATTGTTCGCGCTGTTCAAGCTGGAGGTTGACGTCACGTTCATTGCAGCGATCCTGACAGTGATGGGCTACTCGATCAACGACAAGATCGTGATCTTCGACCGTCTGCGCGAGAACCGGGCGCTCCTGCCTCACGAAAACCTGCTCCGCGTGATCCGACTGAGCATCTGGCAGACGATGTCACGCTCCTTGTATACAGTCTTCACCGTGGTTGTGGCTTCGGCGGCGCTGTTGTTCCTGGGCTGCGAACCGCTGCAGATGTTCGCGCTGGCTATTCTGCTGGGACTGATCTGTGGCGCATATTCGTCGATCTTCATCGTTTGTCCCATTTGGTACAGCCTGACCTCAACGGCGCCGTCCGCGCCGGTCCCCGCACTTGGAGAGAAATAATGTTCAAGCCTGCCCTGTTTGCAGTAGTAATGCTGAGTGTGTTGGCCGGTTGCGGCAAAGCCAAAAAAGTGAGCGCCGGTGGCGGCAGCGCGGATGTGACGGCGCTCGGCGATTTAAGCGAATTCAAGAAGATCGCCGAGGACACGCTGGCCATCGTCGAGAAAAAGGATATGGCCGCCGCCAAGATCCGAATCAAGGATCTGGAGAAAGCCTGGGACGACGCGGAAGCGGCGATGCGGCCAAAGTCGGAGACGGCGTGGACCTCGGTCGACAAGGCCATCGATCATGCGCTGGCTGCCGTGCGTGCGGACAATCCCAATCCCGAAGAGTGTGCATTGAAGCTGAAGACGGTGATGGTCCGAATGACGCCGAAAGCTCCGGCCGCGGACGCGCCAGCGAAGTAGGAGTAGCCACTGGCCACATCGATGAAGAGCCTACCCACACCAAAAAGGGCCAATGGCCCGCCGCTATACCAGCCCAGGGCAACGCCCTGGGAAAAGTCGCCCGACAACTCCTGAAGGGCTGTATGCCCGAACTATCGAACGCATTTCTCGCGCTGCCCGGTAACGCTGTACGTTGCGCAGGCTTGATGGGCCGCGCGTCAAATCGGTTCATACGAAGACCGTTTACCTGACTCCAATCCTCGTCACGCCGAAGAGAGTATGGGCGGGTGGCACGGTCTCACCACCCCCTGGCCCCTGACCCTTCGCGCGTCAGCGCGCTCCGCGCACACCTCGTGCGCTACTGCACATCATGTATTATAAAATCTTTTTAACTAATTTTACCGAAATTACTTGACTTTTGCATTAAATCACCGCTTATATACTATAGGGAAATATGACATGCTCGTTTTTGGTATCAATCCACATCCCGAGCCCGTTGCTTCCAGGCATGCCTCAAAATCGCGTCCAGTCGCACTGTAGGTGATTCCCCCGCCCCGAGCCGACTCGGACTCCCAAATGGTCACCCAACCCTTCCACAGCCCCACAGAACGCAAAAGAAAGGTCCACGACCTGCCGCTGAAATCTCCCGCATCAAGCACGCACCTCGCGCGCTACTGCACATCATGTATTATAAAATCTTTTTACTTAATTTATAAATTAACACTTGACTTTTGGGTTCGAGAGTTGCTTAATACAATTAGGAAATATGCGATGCTCGTAATCATGCCGATCCACCGTCTCCAGCCCTACCGCGCCCGGGTATATTGATTCCGCCAGCGATTCCGGTAATGTGCCACCATTCACCTTTGCAGAGGCATCTCCATGCCCAACTCCACCCACACACCGCAGCCCACTGAAAAATTCCATCCCGCCGGCTTCCTCCGTGAGGGCACGTTCCGGAATTAGATTCAAACCAAAGTGAGAATTCAGCCCCCATTTCGCGTAACATTATGTAACATTTTGTCACATCACCGTGGGAAGACACACTATGCATCGCCCCCTACTGCTCCTATCCCTGATCCTCGCCGCCACGCTAGCCCGGTACGCCTCCGCCGCGGAAACCGTGGAGCTCGCCGCCGAAGACGATGCCGCCCCATGGTCCCGAAAGGACGGCTCCGGCTACGCCAACGAAGTCGTGGTCGCGGCCTTTAAAGCCGTCGGTGTCGACGCCAAGTTGACGGTCATGCCCTACGCCCGGTGCAAGCACCTCGTCGTCGAAGGCGAAGTCGCCGGCTGCTTCAGCATGTCCAAAGTGCCGGAGCTCGCCGACACCGTCGCCTTCGCCGACAAGCCCCTCTTCGTCTGCTACTCCGATTACTTTCAAAACGTCAACAAGCCGGTCGTGACAAAAGGTTCCCCCGACCTGCCACGCGGCACGCGCGTCGGCACGGTGGAAGGCTACGAGTACCCGCCCTCCGTTTACGCGCTCAAAGAGCAGGGCACGATCGTCTTCGAGAGCTCCACCTCCGAAGAGCTGAACCTGAAAAAACTCGCCGACAACCGCCTCGACCTGGCGCTGATCAACTACAACGAAACCAAGCCCGCGGAATTCCTCCTGGCCCCCATCGGCGCCACCGGCAAACTCGTACCTGCGCTCCGCAGCGGCACGCTCGATTCCTTCATCGGTTTCAGCCGCAAGCACAAACAGGGGCTGTGGGCGCTGGAAAAATTCAACGCCGGCATGAAACTCATTTCCGAAGACGGCACCCTCAAGGCCATTGAGACCAAGTGGGTGAACCTGGCCCGTCAGGACATCGCCAAACTCGAGAAAAAGCCCGCCCCTCCCGCACCAATTGAACCCGCGAAAGATGCCAAACCATGACGTCCGTTTCCGGGAAATCATATTCCATCCTCCAGCGGCTGACCGTCGCCTTGACGCTGGCCGTGGGTATCGTCTCCGCCATCACCATCGTGATTCTCGCGCTGGTGCAGACAGACAAGGGCCGCGAGGCCCTGGAACGCGATGCGACCAAATCCGTCGCCTCGCTGGCCCAACTGCTCGATCGGCCTCTCTGGGATTTCGATACCGACCGTGCGGTGCTGATCGGCAACGTCTTTCTCGACGATCCCCGCGTGATCGAACTGAACGTGCGCGAATCCTCCGGCAAGCAGCTCATCGCCATCTCCCGCGGCGATACTTCGGATGCCATCCATCGCACCGCGCCCGTCACCCACAAGGACAAGTTGCTCGGTGAAGTCACCGTCTCATTCTCGCGCTCCAGTTACGTCGACCCCGCCTGGCATCAGGCCGGCGTGTCCGCGTTCGTCTGCATGTTCGTCATTCTGACCATCTTTATCACCACACGCCTCTTGATCCGTACCTACCTGCGAGTTCCGCTCGACGAACTCTCGCAGGTCGTTAACGCCTACTCAGCCGGCGACTACGCGCCGGCTTCCGATCGAATCCCCTATGCCGAATTCAAGCCCTTCGCCAGTCTCCTCGGGCGCATGGGGCAGCAGATTCAGGCGCAAGTCGAGGAACTTCGCGCGCGCTCCGCCGAACAAACCACGGTCAATACGCGGCTGGAATCCGAAATCGCCGAACGGTCCCGCACCGAGCGCGAGCTGAAGATTAGCCAGACCATGTTGGAGCAGGTGCTCAATTCGGCACCGCTCCAGATCTGGTGGAAGGATACGCAGGGCGTCTACCTGGGCTGCAACTCGGTCTTCATCAATCTTGCGCAGGTGAAGAGCAGCGCCGACGTCATCGGCAAAACGGACTTCGATCTCCGCTGGCCCCGTGAAGACGCTGAAAAGTACCGCAACGACGACCAGCGCGTCATCGCGGCGGGCAAGCCGCAAGTCGGCATCATCGAACACGTGGAAATGTCCGATGGCTCGCGCCATTGGGTCAGCACCTCCAAGGCCCCGCTGCGCGACGCCGCGGGACAAATCTACGGCGTGCTCGGCGTCTGCGAAGACATCACCATCCGCAAAATGAACGAGGACCTGCTCCAGCAGGAGCGCGACTTCTCCAACGCGCTGATCAACAGTCTGCCGGGCGTCCTCTACCTGCTCGACCAGAATGGCAAATTTGTGCGCGTCAACGAGAATCACCGTCACGTCTTCGGCTATGCGGATTCCGAATACGCGGCGCTCCATGCACTGGACCTGGTTGCGCCCGAAGACCGCGAGCGGGTCGCCGAGAAAACCCGGCTGGTGTTCGAAAAAGGCCCCGATGCGGTCGAAGCCTTCGGAATGCGAAAGGACGGCAGTAAAATCCCGTTCCTCCTCACCGGCGCCAAAGTCATGCTCGATGGTAAACCATTTCTCGTCGGCGTCGGCATCGACATCACCGAACGCAAGCGGGTCGAAGCCGAGCTCGAACAGCACCGCAACAATCTCGAGGAGCTCGTCCGGCAACGCACCGAAGCGCTGCGCCGCGAGATCGCCGAACGCATGCGCATCGAGGAAGCCTTGCGCGACGCAAAGGAGGCTGCCGAAGCGGCCAACGCCGCCAAGAGCACCTTCCTCGCCAGCATGTCCCACGAAATCCGCACGCCGCTCAACGCCATCCTCGGCTACTCGCACCTGCTCAAGCGCGACGAGAATCTGACCCAGAAGAATCACCAGGCCATCTCCGCCATCTCCAAGAGCGGCGAACACCTGCTCGACCTGATCAGCGACATCCTGGCGATGTCAAAGATCGAAGCCGGCCGCACCACGCTCGACTCCGTGGACTTCGATCTCTTCGAATTGCTCCGTTCCCTGGAGAGCATGTTCGGCCTGCGCGTCCAGGAAAAGGGCTTGCGCTTCGTGCTGGAAATCGGCAGCAACCTGCCGCAGTTCATCCGGACCGATCAGCGCAAACTCCGGCAGGTGCTCTTCAACCTGCTCTCCAACGCCGTGCGATTCACCACAACAGGCACGATTATGCTGCGTGCGCGCCAGCAATCGCGCACGGATTCCGGAGGCGCCCAGGCGCGGTTGGAATTCGAAGTCACCGACACCGGAGTCGGCATCTCCGCTGCCGAACAGGCCGCGCTCTTCGAACCGTTTGCGCAGACGGAAAGCGGCCGGCGCGTCAGCGGCGGCGCCGGGCTGGGCCTAGCCATCAGCCGCGGCTTTGTCGAACTGATGGGCGGAACGGTTAATGTGCGCAGCGGCGAAGGAACTGGCAGCACATTTACGTTCACCATCACCGCAAAAATAGTGGACCATCCGACGGTGCTGCCCAGCTCGGGCGAAATTGTGCGCCTTCGCCTCGATTCTGGCGCCAACGACGGCAAGCCGCCGCGCATCCTCGTCGTCGACGACCACGCCGACAGCCGCAGCCTGCTCTCCGATCTGCTGAATTCGGCCGGCTTCGAAACGCGCCAGGCCGCCAACGGCGAAGAAGCCGTCGCGTCGTGGGAATCCTGGCGGCCTCAACTCATCTGGATGGACATGAATATGCCGCTGGTCGACGGCTACCAGGCAACCCGAACGATCCGGCAGAAGGACGTGAAGCAGGAAACGAAAATCGTCGCGCTGACCGCCAGCGTTTTCGAAGAAGACCGCGATCGCATCATCGCCTGCGGCTGCGTCGACTGCCTTCCCAAGCCCTACCGCGAGGATGCCATCTTCAGTTGCCTGGAGAAGTACCTGAACGTGCAATACGAACGACGCGAGAAACCTGCACTCGCACCGCGCGCCGTCACCATCGACGAAGTCGCCGCGAAGTTCCGTGATCTGGATGCACCGACCCGCGAGCGCATTGCTTACGCCACCCGCACGCTGGACGCGCAGGCGCTGCTGGAGATTGTCGCTTCCATTCAGCTTGCGCATCCCGTTGTCGCCAAATTCCTCGCGCGCACGGCCGAACAGCTCGACTTCGACGTGCTACATCAGTTGGTAACCGCCCCGTCTTAGGCAGAGTCCATGTCCCCACAGGAACAACACGATCGGGCTACAGCGCTGGCCGCGGAGCACGGGTTTGCGCTCAGCGGCATCGCCTTGATTCCCGAGGACGGCCGAGCGCCGCGCGCGGAAGCGTATGAGCGCTGGCTGGCGAAGGGCTATCACGGTCCGCTGGAGTACATGCTGCAAAGCCAGCCGGTGCGCGTGCAGTTGCGCGAACGGATTCCGTGGGCGCGCTCGATGCTGTTACTCGGCGCCTTTTATGATGGCGCGCCGCGCGGCGAACCCGGACGCGATCTTGTCGCTCATGTCGCACGTTACGCGCGCGGACGCGATTACCACAATGTCTTCGACAAGCGCGTCAAGAAACTGGCTCTGGCGCTGCGCAAAGCGGGCGTCTGTTCCTGCACCCATACGTACACGGATACCGGCCCGGTGCTCGAACGTGCCTGGGCGGAAGCCGCGGGCCTGGGATGGATCGGAAAAAATTCCTGCCTGATCCACCCGCGCCTGGGTTCGTACTTTTTCATCTCTGAAATCATCATGGATTCAACGCCGCAACCGGACGCGCCGTCCCTGCCGCACTGCGGCACATGCACCCGCTGTCTCGATGCCTGCCCGACTCAGGCACTCGTCGCGCCCGGAGTCCTCGACGCCAACCGTTGCATCGTGACGTGGAACATCGAGCAGCGCGGCCAGTCCGCTCCCGAGACATGGGCCGAGCAGCGCGAGTGGGTCGCCGGCTGCGACATCTGCCAGACCGTCTGCCCTTACAACGCGCCGCGCCGCGTCGGCAAACCCGACCCCGAATTCGCCGCGCCGCTGCCGTGGGAGAAACTGACGCTGGCCGAGTGCATCGTGATCGACGCCGCAACCTTCGACCGCGCATTTCCGTCCAGCGCCCTGCGGCGCTCGGGAGTGAAAGGCATGCGCCTCGGCGCAATCACCGTCGCCGGAAATCTGAAATCTCCCGAGTGCCGAGCCGCGCTGGAGACATGTTTGACGGACGTCGACCCGGAGATCCGCGCGCGCGCAGAATGGGCGTTGAAGGAAGGACTGCGCTGAAGTTTTCTAGTGAACCAGGAATCGAATGGAATATACTCAGAGTATGAATACGACGCCGAAGGTACTGATTACATGCGAGGAATTTGAGAAGCTGGCTCCGACGCTGGGGTCGTGCGAACTTATTGATGGGGAGGTCGTGCCTTTGGCGCCAGGTGGATTTGACCACGGTTATTGCTCTGTCAATTTTGTTCTCCAGATCGCAAACTTCGTGAAAAGGAAGAAATTGGGTTGGGTCTTGACCAACGAGACTGGCGTAAAAATCCGCGAAAATCTCCCTCGCGTTCGTGGCGCGGACGTTCTCTTCATTTCGTATCAACGTATTCCGCGAAACAAGACACCCCAGGGATTTTTGGGCGTTGCGCCTGAGTTGATTGTCGAGGTCGTCGGCATAGATCGTTCCTGGAAAGATCTCGAAGAAAAAGTCGAAGACTACCACGCCATCGGCGTGGACATGGTCTGGGTCGCCGATCCACATACCCGCACCGTAAAGCTATTTCCGCTCGGTGGTGAGCCGAAGATCGTTCACGATGGCGAACTGCTCGATGGTGGAACCATTCTGCCCGGATTCAGTGTGCCGATTGCCGAATTTTTTGATGCATAGCCGCGACTAACTTCACCAATTCTCCTGCTAGTGCCATCTTCGACATCCCCGTGCAGTCCAGCTCCGAACCATCTCGAAACAAAATGCGAAAATCACCGTCACTCGCGCCCATCGCTTTTGGCGAATCCAGCACAATCGCATCGCAATTCTTATCGCGGAGTTTGCGGAGCGCTTCGGAGGTCTGCGAGGCACGGCGCTGTTGGCTCGTGCGGCCGGTACCGGTTTCGAGAGCGAAGCCGATCAGAACTGGCGTTGAGCGCTTACCCTTGCGGCGCCCGACGTCGCGCAAAATGTCGACGGTCGGCTTCAACGTCAGGATGAGTCCTTGCTTGGCTTTCTTCAGCTTCGAGACGGAGAAACTGGCCGGTGTGAAATCCGCCACCGCGGCGCTCATGATCACCCCGTCCGCGCCACGCAGGTGCGCCATCACCGCGCGATGCATCTCCGCCGCGCTGCGCACGGGAACAATCGTGGCGCGCTTGTTTCGAGCCAGTTTCGCGATCGCGGCATTCACGGTGTCACCGACCGGACCGTGAACCAGCGTGGCGCGATGTCCGGCCTTCAACGCCGCAGCCGCAAGTTCAACGCCGAGTTTCCCCGACGCGCGGTTGGAGATGAAGCGCACAGGGTCGATGTCTTCGATGGTGGGACCAGCGGTAATGAGGATATTCATGCGGATCTGGGCTCGTAACTCTTGGCACTCGGGATTGTGTTGCGGATGCTCCTCAGCCCTTCGCCTTCAGCGCCTTGCACGCAGCGTCGACGATCTGCGGCGGCTCGGTGAGGCGGCCTGCGCCTTCCATGCCACACGCGAGGTTCCCGGCGTCGGGGCCGATCAGCGTGTAGCCGTATTGGCGCAACTTCTCGACGTTGGCTTGCGTGGCGGGGTGATCCCACATTTGGACATTCATTGCCGGGCAAATCAGCACGGGACAGCGGATGGAAAGCATGAGCGTGGGCAGCAGTTCGTCGGCCAGACCGTGCGCGAGCTTGGCCATCAGGTCGGCGGTGGCCGGGGCGATGATCACCAGGTCGGCGGTCTTCGCGGGCTCAATATGCGGGTATGGATTTTCGCCAGACGTGATGCGTTTGAAACTTTTGGTGAGGCAGGGCTGGCCGGTCAGCGCCTCGAAGGCGAAAGGCGTGACGAATTTCCGGGCGTTGCGGGTGAGGACCGTGGTGACCCGCGCGCCTTCCTTCACCAACTTCGAGGCCAGGTCGCAGGCCTTGTACGCCGCGATGCCGCCGCAGACGCCGAGGATGATCTGTTTTCCGGCAAGTCGCGCAGCCATGAGAAACTCCGAGTCGGATGCCGAATGCCGCGTGGTTTCTCACGCGACATCCGGCATTCGAAATTTCCTTACTGCTTCACTTCCGGTTCCGGGCTGGTCGCCGGCGGCGGAGGCGCGATGGCGACGTTGGGCTTGCCACCGTCCAGGCGCTTGGCCTTGCGTTCGGCATCGGCGTTGTCTTCCGCTTCGCGCAACGCGATTTCCTTGCGCATCGAATCGGCTTCTTCGCCCATGATCAAGTCGACTTTGCCGGTCATGATCTCTTTGGAGACCACGTCCCAGGGGCTGCCCGTTTCGCTTGTGACCAGGCGCGGCAGGCCGCGCTGCAGTTCACGCATGCGCTTCTGGTACAGCGTCACCAGCTTGTATTTGCCGCCGACCTTGGTCAACAGTGATTCCAGTTCCTTCGGTTCCATGCTTCCTCCAAAAATGGGCACCGCAACACCACTCCACTTTTTAAAGCTCTTACGACTGCGAATTTCTGATCCGGCAATGTTCGGCCAGCCGGATGGCCTTCAATTCGAACAACCCGCGGTCCAGATCATCGTTGACGACCTGATAATCGTACTCCCGGACGCGCGCCATTTCTGCTTCGGCGTTGCGGATGCGGACTTCCAGTGAATTCGCTTCCTCGCTGCCGCGGCCCTTGAGCCGTTCGATCAACGCTTCCGGCGAAGGCGGCATCACAAAGATGCCCACGGATCGCGGATAGCGGTACTGCTCCATCTGCCGGATCTGCGCGAAGCCCTGGACGTCGATGTCCTTGATCACATCCACGCCGCGCGCCAGCCGTTCCTCGATGAATCCCTTCGGCGTGCCGTAATGATGTTCGTGCACTACCGCGTGTTCCAGAAACTCATTGCGCTCCACCGCGTTGGTGAAGCGCTCCGTGTCCCAGAAGTAGTACGCCACGCCCTCCACTTCGCCCGGCCGCGGCTTCCGCGTCGTCACGGAGACCGCCTTGATCACGCCCTTCTCTTCCGCCAGCAGCCGTTTAAGCAGCGTGGTCTTGCCCACACCGGCCGGACCTGCCACGAGAAAGAAGACGCCGCGTCTCATGTTCAATCCAACCTGTTGCCCTGTTTCGATCTCAGGGTCGAGATCGAGCTCAAGGGCCGCCACGTTATTCGAGATTCTGGACCTGTTCGCGGATCTTCTCGATCAGCCCTTTCATCTCGACCACCCGGTGCGTGATCCGTTCGTCCTGCGCTTTGGAACCGATGGTGTTGGTCTCGCGGAACAGTTCCTGAGTGAGGAAATCGAGCTTCTTGCCGGTCTCGCCGCCGGCCACCAGCGTCTCTTCCATCTGCTCGAAGTGGCTCTGCAACCGCGCCAGCTCTTCGCTGATGTCCGTGCGGTCGCTCATCAGCACAATTTCGCGTTCCAGCCATTCCGGATTGACCGGCGCGGCGAGCTTCGACTGTTCCAGCAGCCGCGTGACGCGTTCGCGGAACTTTTCGATCGCGGCCTTCAAGGCGTCGGGGGCGTTGGAGAGGATCGCGGTGCGGTGTTCAGCCAGCTTGGCCAGTTGCAAGCGGATGTCGGCGGCCATCGAGACGCCTTCGCGCTCGCGCATCGCGGAGAAATCGTTGAGCGCCAGGGTCAGCGCCTTGCGGGAGCTGGCCCAGACGGCTTCGATGTCGTCTTCGGTCTCGAAACGCTTGACCACTTCGGGCAGGGAAAGAATCGAGCCGAGCTGGATGTCGCCCTTGAGCTTGAACTTTTTATTCAGCGCGCGCGCCTGGTTGACGTAGTTGCGCACGGCGTTTTCGTTGATGCCGTAGTTGCCTTCGTCGGAGGTGTTGCCGTTGAAGAAGAGCGAGACGTCGACGCTGCCGCGCTTGATGCCGATTTCGTTGAGCAGCGCTTTGACGCGGTCTTCCAGCGCGCCGTAGCGGCCCATGACTTTCACGGAGAGCTTCAGGAAGCGGCCGTTGACCGAGCGGATTTCGGCCGTCACGCGGTGCGCGTCTTCCAGCGAGGCGCTTCCGTAGCCGGTCATCGAACGAACCGGCGGAATCGCAGACGACGGAGCCGCTGCAGGAGTCGCAGCGGCCGCCGGGGACTTGCGCTTGGACTTGACCGTCGTCACATCAGACATTGAAGGCACCTGGTTGTTGCGTCGAGCACATGGATGAGACTTACTTGCCGTCCTTGGTCGGTTCGGGCGTTGGAGCGACCGGAGCCGGGGCTGGCGCGGGCGCGGGCGGCGCTTCAACCTTGGGCGCTTCCTTCGGCGCGTCGGTCTTGGGTGCGTCAACCTTGGGCGCGTCCGTCTTGGTGGCATCCGTCTTGGGCGCGTCGGTCTTCGGAGCGTCCGTCTTCGGCGCGTCGCCGGCCTTCAGCGCGGGAGCTTTGTTGGCGTCAGGAACGACAGGGGCAGCGGGAATCGGAGCGGTCGCGCTCACTGGCACCGCCGGCTGACCGACGGGGCTGGGCGCTTCGCCCGGAGGCGCGGTTTCGATGGCCGCGGACTTGTCTTCGCCAAGGCTTGTCGTCGCTGCGGGCTTGTGCATGATGCCCAGGACAATCAGCAGGACGAACATGATCCCGGCCAGCCAGCCCGTGGCACGGCGGATGGGGTTGGTGACGCCTTCAACGCCCGCGGCCTTCGTGCCGCCCAGCGCCGTCAAGCCGCCGCCTTTGCCTTCCTGCAGCAGGATGAATCCCGTCATCAGAATCGCGACGAGCACAACCATGCCGGTCAGAATGAAATCGGCCCAACCGCTGGCGCCCGAAGCTGCGAGTACAAAACCGTTCATCTTACTTCCCCCTTGCTTACGAATTGAAAATTCAAATTCAAAAACGCACGCGGATTCGGCGTACGTCCTGCTTCAACCACCCATCATCGTTCGAACAATCACGAGCACGAAAAAGAGTCCCGCCAGAACTGCAGTCGCGCGGCGCAACGGATTGGTGACCGTGTCGAGATTCGTCGCCTTCGTGCCATCCAGAATCGTCAACGCGCCGCCTTTGCTGTCCTGAAGCAGAATGAAAAACATCATCAGAATGCCGGTGAACGCGATCAGGACGCTGAGTACAGTCGGGATCATTCCATGCATGGTCATTCTCCCCGTTACTTCGCTCCGCGGACAATCTTCTCAAAGTCGTCCGCCACCAAACTGGCACCGCCCACCAGCGCGCCGTCGATGTCCGGCTGGTGCACAAGTTCCTTGGCGTTCTCGGGTTTGACCGAGCCACCGTATTGTATACGAAGGGCGTCGGCGATGCCCGTGCCAAATTGCTCCCGGACCAGCCCGCGGATCAGGGCGTGGACTTCCTGCGCCTGGGCCGGCGTGGCCGTCAACCCCGTGCCGATCGCCCAGACCGGCTCATAGGCAATGGTCAACTGCCCCATCTGTTCGGCGGTCAGTCCCGCCAGGCCGTCCAGTACGTGGCGCTTGACCACTTCGATGGTGATGTTCGCGACGCGTTCGTCTTTCGTTTCGCCGACACAGAGAATCGGTTTGAGCTTGAAGCTGAGGGCGGCCTTGACGCGCTTGTTGACCGTCGCGTCGGTTTCGCCGAAGTACAAGCGGCGTTCGCTGTGTCCGCAGAGCACGTACTCGCAGCCGCAGGCCACCAGCATCGGGCCGGAAAGTTCGCCGGTGAACGCGCCGGACTTTTCCCAGTACATGTTCTGTCCGCCCCAGGCAATCTTGGAGCCCTTGAGGACGTCGGCGACGGCGGGAATGCTGACGGCCGCGGGAAAGACCGCGACGTCGCAGCTGTCGAATCCCGACAGCTTCTCCCGCAAGGCCGCGACCAGCGCCTTGGATTCGTCGGGAGTCTTGTTCATCTTCCAGTTGCCGGCCACAAACGAGCGACGCATACAGACCCCTTCCTAACCGCCACGTTCAAACACAACTCAAAACTGAAACTTCAAAACTGAAAACTACTTTCAACGCTTCCCCGCCACCGGCATGCGCTCGGACGTCGGATAACTACCCAGCACTTCCAGATGTTTGACGTGCGCTTCCAGGTCCTTCATCGTCCGCTTGACGGCTTCGTCTTCGACGTGGCCTTCCAGATCGAGGAAGAAATGGTACTCCCACGCGCGCCGCTTGCTCGGCCGCGATTCGATCCGTGTCAGGTTGATGCGATTTTTCTGGAAGGGCTGGAGCAGCTTCAAGAGCGCGCCGGGCTGGTCCTTGATCGAGAGCAGCAGGCTGGTCTTGTCGCGGCCGGTCCGTTCGGCCATGCGTTCGGCGACGACGAAAAAGCGCGTGATGTTGTCGGGCGAATCTTCGATGTTCTCGACGACGATGGGAATGTCGTAAATCTCGGAGGCCAGCGAGCCGGCGATGGCGGCGGCGTGCGGTTCCTTCGCGGCGCGTTCAGCGGCGGCGGCCGTCGAGGGCACTTCCCGTTTTTCCGCGTTGCCCAGGTGGCCCATCAGCCAGTTGCGGCATTGCGCGAAGGGCTGGCCGAAACTGTAGACGACCTTGATCTCTTTGAACGGGCACTTCGCGAGCAGATGATGATGGATCGGCAGGTAGATTTCGCTGGCGATCTTTAACCGCGTCTCGGCGAACATGTCGATCGACTGATTGACGCCGCCTTCGGTCGAATTCTCGATCGGCACGAGTCCGTAGTCGGCCCGGCCGCGCGCGACGGCGAGGAAGACGTCGCGGATGTCGCGCGTCGGAATGTATTCGACCGACGAACCGAACTTGGTCAGCGCCGCCAGATGCGTGAACGTTCCCGGCTGTCCGAAGAACGCAACGCGGGTCGGCCGTTCCAGCGCGATGGTCGCCGACATGATCTCGCGGTAGATCGACTTGAAGGCTTCGTTGGGCAACGGTCCGTGATTCTGCGAGGCGACCTTGCGGTAGACTTGGATTTCGCGGGACGGGTTGTACGCCTTCACCCCCGTGCGGGCCTTGATCGCGCCGATTTCAATCGCGTGCTGCGCGCGTTCGTTGATCAGCTTGACGATCTGCGCGTCCAGCGTGTCGATGGTGCCGCGCAATTGATCCAACGACGGGGCGCTGCCGTTGCTGCTGACGCCTTCAGCCACTTTGACGCGGCTGGATGCGGGCGCAACGGACTTCGCCTTCGGATTGCTGTGCGTACGTTTGGCCATACGGGACGCAGTCAACTACACGGCGCGAATACTTCCCTTTCTAGAAACGGATTTCCAGGATCTTGAATTTCAACGCGCCCTTCGGCGTCGGCACTTCAATCTTGTCGCCGACTTTCTTGGTCAGCAGCGCCTGACCCATCGGGCTGGTGGTCAGGATCTTTCCGGCCAGCGGGTCGTTTTCGCCTTCACCGACCAGCGAGTATTCCTCTTCCTCGTTGTCGGCGATGCTCAACAGCTTGACCGTGGCGCCGAAGACGACGGTGTTGCCGCCGATTTTCGATTTGTCGACGATGACGGCGCGGGAGATCTTGTCCTTCATCTCGCGGATGCGGCCTTCGAGCATCGACAGGTCTTCGCGCGCGGCATGGTACTCCGCGTTTTCAGACAAGTCGCCCTTCTCGCGCGCTTCCTTGATCTGCAGCAGGACTTTGGGTCTGCGCTCTTCAAGTTCCGTCACTTCCGCGATGATCTTATCCAGACCTTCGCGCGTCATCGGCACTGTGTCCATGCCTGATTTCTCCCGCTTCTTTTTTATCCTGGCCGCGTGACAAACACCGACTCGCCCCAATCCAGTAATCTGGACGAGGCGTTCCGCACGCGCGCCAATAGCCTACTTTAACAACAGCTCCAGACGGTCCAGACCTTTGTTAATCAACTCCATGCTGGTGGCATAGCTGAGACGAATGTGGTTTCGCGAGCCGAAGGCTTCGCCCGGAACCGGCGCGACGCCGGCCTGCTCCAGCGCGACGTTGCAGAAGTCCATCGGCGTCTTGACCGTCACGCCCTTGAACGACCGCCCGAACACGCCTGAAACATTGGGGAACGCGTAGAACGCGCCCATCGGCTCCAGGCAGGTGACGCCCGGCAGCTGGTTGAGCCGCTTGTGCATCTGGCGGCGGCGCACGTCGAACTGTTCGTGCATGGCTTTCACGGCCGCATCGGAAGCGGCGATGCTCGCGTAGGCTTCCGCCGCGCCGGCCTGACTGAACGCCGCCGGTTCGCTCGTCGCGTGGCTCTGGAATTTCTGCACGGCCTTCATCACGCTTTCCGGACCCGCCGCCCAGCCGATGCGCCAGCCGGTCATCGAGAACGACTTGGCGACTCCGTTGACGGTAATCACCTGGTCTTTAAGCCCCGGCGAAACGGCCGCCAGCGAGAGCGCTTTGATGCCGCCGTAAATCAGGCGTTCGTAGATTTCGTCAGAAAGCGCCAGAATTCCGGCCTTCTCGATCACCGCGCCCAGCGCCCGGATCTCGTCGGGCGTGTACGTCGTGCCGGTCGGGTTCGACGGGCTGTTGTGGATGAACAGCTTCGTCTTCGGCGTGATCGCCTTCTGCAGCTGCTCGGGCGTGGTCTTGAAGTGCGTTTTCTCGTCGGTCTCGATGATCACCGTTTTGCCGCCGGCGAGCCGGACCTGCTCGAGGTAACTGACCCAGTACGGCGCGACAATGATGACTTCATCGCCTTCGTCGATCAGCACCTGCATCAGGTTGTACAAGCTCTGCTTGGCGCCGTTGCTGACGACGATGTGTTCGGGCTTGTACTCAAGGTTGTTCTCGCGCTTGAGCTTTTCGCAGATGCCTTTTTTCAATTCGGCGCCGCGCTTGGCGAAGTACTTCGTGTCGCCGCTGCTCATCGACTTGGTGCCGGCTTCGACGATGTGGGCCGGCGTGTTGAAATCCGGTTCGCCCGCGCCGAAATTGACGATGTCGATCCCCTGAGCCTGCAACGCTTTGGCCTTGGAGTCGACCGCCAGCGTGGCGCTGGGTTGAACTTCGCGGATGCGACGTGCTAATGAAATTGAAACAGCCATGGAAATCTCACTTCTTCGTAGACGCCAATAAAAAAACAAAGACCGCCCGAGGAGACGGTCCTTGCCAGATCAAACAGACGAATAGTAAGCTCCGCTCAAACCAGAATCAAGCTTTTTTGACCCCATCCTGACCGAAAGTTTTGAAGCTTGCCTTCGCGCAGGCGTTCAATCCATGTGATTCAAGTCTTCTATCCTGAAGTACATGGAGGTTTCTACAGATGTCCCTGACCCGGGTCCGCCTATACGTGTCACTTCTCATTGTGCTTGGTCTGAATTCCTCCCTTCTATATGCAGAAGAGCACCCGCGGCGCATCGCCGTCGTCGATGTCGGCCGCGTCTTCGAAGCCTATACCCGCATCGCTGACGTGAAGGCCAAGGTCAGGAAGGAGTACGAACCCAAGCAGATCGAAATCCAGACCACCGACCGGAAGCTCCGGGAATGGGAAGGCCGCCTCAAGAACGATCCGCGCGAAAAGAAGGATCCGACGTTCTTCAAAGAGATCCAAGCGTACGAATCGCAGAAGTTCGACTTCGAAATGAAGCTGGAAGCGTTGCAGAAGGAAATCGCCGCCCGTGAGGCCACCGAGATGCGCACGGTGCTCGACGATATCAAGGGCGCCATCGCGCTGGTGGCCAAGGCCGAACGCTTCGACATGGTCCTGCGCTGCCCCGACGACGACACGCTTCCGGCCAGCGGCGATCACCCGCGTTTCGAGTCGATGCGGGAGATGGTCGAACGTTTCCGCCGCAACCCGATCCTGTCGTACAACCCGGACTTGGACATCACGGCGAAGATCATTTCGACGCTGAACGATGAGTATAAGAAGGGGGCGCGGTGACGGCCGAACAGATGGGATCCGGGGATCAGGCATCAGGGATCGGTCAGTGGGCGCGAGCGGCTGGCCGATCAAAGACCCTCTGAGGTTGGGAATTCTCAATGTCCCCAATTCGCAACGGAGCACCCTTCGACCATCCGATCCCACCCATTAACCGATGCCTGCGGTTTTCCGGGGTGTCCCCGGAAAATCCGTAGATGCCCGATCCCCGATCCCATCTGTTCGTCACGGTTGCAATCCATCGTAAATCAACTTCGCTCCCGCAAAAACCAGCGAGAAGCGCACGAAGATTTCGAACCACGTGGCGCTCAGGCGGCTGTTGAGCCACCGGCCGAGTACCACGCCGAGCGGGCCGATCAGCATCATCCACGCGCCGTAGCGCAGCGTCTCCCACGACGTCCACGCGCACAGCACGGCAAACGGGATCTTGATCGAGTTGAAGATGAAGTAAAAGCGGCCGCACGTCCCGACGAACACCCGCTTCTCCATTTTCTGTGGCAGCAGGAACATGGTGACAATCGGACCGGCCGCGTTGGCGAGCATCGTGGTGATGCCCGCCAGCAGCCCCGTCGGCAGTGAGACGGCCCACGACGGCTGCCACGGTTCGTCGTTCTCAGGACCCTTGGGCCGGTACTGCAGTGCCACAAACGCCAGCGAGACCACGCCGCAGACCAGGCGCAGGAAATGTTCGAGCTGCTTTTTCGCTTCCGGATTTTCGTCGGCCTTCAGCGCGCGGACCGCGAGGGTCACGATCACAATGCCCAGCAACACGCCCGGCGCGAGCCGGAAGAATGCTCGCGGGTTCCATTCCTTTGGATACTGATGAATCGTGGCCAGATCGCAGACGACGAGCACCGGGACCCAGAGCCCAAACACAAAGTTCGCCGGCGCGACGTAGAGCATCATTGGCGTCGAGATGATGCCGACGCCGCCGCCAAATCCGCCTTTGGAGACGGCCATGATCATCAGCGCAAAAAACGCCGTGAGCACATACTGCCACGCCCCAACGGTGGCACCCGGCGGCACGATCCAACTATGAATGAAGTCCATGTGAGAGGATTGGAGCGGAAAGGAAGGATAATTGCAACAGAGACGGCTGCGGTTGGGTGTCAAGGAGCAAGCGGCCGTATGCTTGCTCCTTGACACCCAGATTTTCCTCCAATTAGCCACATCTCATCCATCATCATTCATCATTCTGAATTCAATTGAGCGCCAGCATCTCATCCCACTGCTTCACCGCCGTCTGGCCGCTGCGGTTGGCATAGTGGAGGGCCCAGGCGCGGCGCGATTTGTCGCTGGTGTTGGCCTTCGAGCTGTGCAGAACCAGCAGCGAATGGAAAATGCACGCGCCGGCGGGGATCGGGACCGGCTTTTCGATGCCGACGTCGAAATCCACATCCGGAATCAAATGCGGCGTGTTCTTGATTTCCTTGTGCTTGATCAGACCGAGTTTGTGCGAGCCGGGAATGTAGTGCATGCAGCCGTTTTCCAGCGTCGCATCGTCCAGCGCCATCCAGCAGGTGACTCCGGAGGTCATCGGCATCACCTTGAAGTACGAGTTGTCCTGATGGAGCGGCTTCTCCGAGCCGCAGAAGGCGGGCTTCAGGAACACCTGGTCGCTGTAAAGCATGATCTTCGGTCCGCCGCCGGTGCAATCGGAGACGCATTGCAGAATTTCCGGCGTGGAGGCCACGGAGCGGAAGAACCCATCCATCGGCGCGAGGTCGGCGAGTTTGCGCAGGGACGGCTTGGTCGCCGTCGCGGTGCCGCCGCCGTTTTCGACGATGTAGGAGACCGGTTTGCCGCCAAGCCCCGGGTTGGCGCTGGCCGCTCGGGCGCGCGCGGCGGACTGGGCCTCAAGGATCGTGTTCTGGATGTCGTCGACGCGCTGCCGGAGATCGAGCAGCGTGTCCTTCGAGACCAGGTTCTCGACGACCACGTACCCGTTCTGTTCGTAGAAGTCACTCTGCGCGCGCGTCAGGCCCATTGTCATCCCTCTCCTTAATCGATTTGAGTCATCCGTTTCACTTCACGGTGGGGAGAATACCCTTTTCTCCGGGGCGCGTCTTTAGCGGGATCTCCTATCTTTTGCACTAATCTCAGGTTGGGAGAATGCTGGCGATGCGCGATTCCGCTTCAGTTGCTTCAAGGTGCGGGGATCTGTAGCGTCTATCTTTAGAGGACGTTCCACCGCAGTTCGGTGAACAGTAAGGGGGCAAAAGATGTTCTTTCATATGGACTGGAATCATCTGATCTACGTTGCGCTGCCGATGATGGCGCTGGCGCTGCTGGCGCAGCTCTGGTTGAAGAGCGCCTACGCAAAGTATTCGCAGATCGGCAACAGCAAGGGCATCAGCGGACAGGAAGCGGCATACGTGGTGCTCCGGCAGGCCGGCATTACGGACGTGCGGATTGAAGAAGTCGACGGTTTCTTAAGCGACCACTATTCGCCGCGGGAAAAAGTGCTGCGGCTCTCGCCGGCCAACTACAACGGCACGTCGATCGCCGCCGTCGGCGTCGCGGCTCACGAAGCGGGGCACGCCATGCAGGACGCGCAGCACTACCCGCTGATGGCGATCCGCAACATCGCGGTGCCGATGGCCAGCATCGGTTCGTCGTTCGGCTACGTCGCGATCATGCTGGGTCTATTCATGACCCGTAATCCACACAATATACTTTCACTCATCGGTCTTGGTTTAATCGGTTGTGTGGCGCTGTTTCAGCTGGTGAATTTACCGGTCGAATTCGACGCCAGCCGCCGCGCGCTGCAGGTGCTGCCGTCCAGCGGCATCCTGAATGTCGAAGAGACCAAGGGCGCGCAGGTGATGCTCACCGCCGCCGCGATGACTTACGTCGCCGCGACCATTGCCGCGCTGTGGGAAGTAATCTACTGGGCGCTGCGTCTCGGTTTGATCGGCGGCGGCAGCCGGAGGCGCGATTAAGCGCCGTTGGCGGACTGACTCGTGATACGCTGAATCAACCCCACGATCTCGCGGTTGGTGACGTCGTGGTCGGTGAAGAAGACGGCATGTCCGGCTTCATCCACCGTGACGAAATGCGCGCCTGAAATATTCTGCGCCAATTCCACACCTGCCGCGTGCGGCAGGACGTGGTCTTTCGTGCCGTGAACGATGAGCGTCGGCAGCTTCAACGCGCGCGATGCGGCGATCTGCTCCTGCGTGGTCAGCGCTTTCACGGCGTTGGCGAAGTAGCGCTGCGTGCGTTCGAGCTTGCAGGAGACCAGCCAGCTGGCTTCGTCACGTTTGATCTGGCCAAAAAAGTTGCTGCGCGCCACGATGTGCCAGAACACCCGGCGCCCCGCGCGCAAGGGTACGAACCACGCCAGCGGTGCGGCGATGCGCTGCCACTTCGGCAGATGCAGGCAAGAACCGAAAGTGCCAAGCAGCACGAGGCCGCGAAGTTTCACGCGACCGCGCAATGCCACGGCCAGGCTGATTGCGCCGCCCATCGAGCAGCCGCCGAGGATCACGCCGCCAGGCCGCTGATCGAGTTTTCGCGCGAGGATGTATTCTTCGACGTAACGGCCGAAGCGGAGCAGACCCTGTTCGTCGCGCACGGGATCGTTGGGCGTCTGGAAAAAGTGGAGATGGGCGTGCGGCCCAATCGGCAACTGGCGCAGAAACCCGAGACCATCCATGCCCAGTCCCGGAACAAGAACCAGCGCCGGCGCGTTGGGATCGGTGGGATGGTAGTCGGCCGAGCTGGGAACGAACGCTTCCAACCGGCCGTGATCGGCCGTGTCGACGCCGTCGAGCTTCAAATGTTTTTCATCAAGCGACGGCAGCGGCCCGAGCGGAGCGATGCCAACCTGAGTTGGGGTCTGACTGTTAACTTGAGTCATGATGATAGAAAATGAGTTCCTGCCCGGCCTGCTGAGCATGATAGCGCGCAGGCTGGCCGGTTGCAGCTATTTCTTTGGATCTGTTTTCTTTTCAGGCTTGTCGAACGAATCCGGTTCCAAGCCCGCCGGTCGCACCGGTTCGGGCGCCACGCCGACCAAATCCTTGTCTTTCGCGCGAATTTCGTCCTCGTTCTGCTTCCAATAATCGACCCAGAACGACGCGATGTTGCGCGGTTCCTTGTCCTTGCTGTGCCGCGAACTGAGCCGTTCCAGCGCTCCATTATATGCGGCGATGACCTGCGCCGCGCGCTTGTCGTCGACCGCATCGTTGACGCCCCCAACGGCCACGGTCAGCGCATAGACCAGCGCCTTGGTCGCGTCGCCGCGAATCTTCGCCGAGCCCAGCGCGTCGGCCGCGCCGATACGCACAAAATCGGACGCATCGGTTAGCGCGCCCATCAACGGTTTGACAAAGTACCCGTCGGCGTCGGGCGTCTGCGCCATCGCCCGGCAGGCTGCGATACGCACATCTTCGTCGTGATCGCCGAGCATCCCCGCCAGCAATCGCCGCGATTCCTTCTCCGTCAAGCCCTTCAGCATCGAAACCACAGACGCCTTCGCCGCCGGATTTTTCGCCGTCTGATAAGAAACCAGAAACCGCTTGCGGATCGTATCTTCGCTGGGCTTGTCGACCGGCGCATCGGGCGGCGGCGGGGCCTCCTCCGCTTCCGCGAAGACCCGCACACTCAACAGAGCCGCGAACGCCATGCACAGCATGAATAAGCAATGCGTTTTCATCGGCGGCTCCTCTACCACTGCGTTCCAGCGGTAGCTTTAGGTAACTCCGGCAGGGTGCCGGCGGACTAACTACTTACTCGCCGAACAAATGCTTCATCATCGGCGAATACAGCGGGAACGCGTCGCAGAGTTCCATTGTCTGCTGCCGCAGCTTGGAATGGATCGCGGTGTCGGTCGGATTCGAGATCGCTTCGTCGATGATCCCGCTTATCCGTTCGAATTCCGCTTCCTTCATGCCGCGAGTCGTGCAGGCCGGCGAGCCGATGCGGATGCCGTTGGGATCCAGCGCTGAGCCGGTGTCGTAGGGCACCGAGTTGGCGTTGACGGTGATACCCAGATGGTCCAGCAGCGTACTGGCTTTCTTGCCGGAGATGTTCTTGTTGCGCAGGTCGATCAGCATCAAGTGATTGTCCGTGCCACCGGAGATCACGTGGTAGCCGCGCTTGATCAGCGCGTTGGCCAGCGCCTGGGCGTTCTTGATCACCTGCGCCGCGTACGTTTTGAACGACGGCTGAAGATTTTCGCCGAAGCCGACGGCCTTGCCGGCGATCACGTGCATCAGCGGTCCGCCCTGGATGCCGGGGATGATCATGCTGTCGACAAGTTCGGACATCATCTTCGTGCGCCCGCTCTTGGCGGCTTTCGCGCCGAACGGATTTTCAAAATCCTTGCCCATCAGGATCAAGCCGCCGCGCGGTCCGCGCAGGGTTTTGTGTGTCGTCGTGGTGGTGACGTGAGCGTGCGGCAGCGGGCTGGGCAGCATCCCCGCCGCGATCAGGCCGGCCGGGTGAGCGATGTCGGCGAAGAGAAACGCGCCGACGGAATCGGCGATCTGGCGGAAGCGCGCGTAATCGATCTGCCGCGAGTACGCCGACGCGCCGACGGTGATCATCTTCGGCTGCTCTTTTTTGGCGACTTCGGCGACCTGGTCGTAATCGAGCTTTTCCGTGGTCTTGTCGACGCCATATGCGACGAACTTGTAGAGCTGGCCGGAAAAGTTCACTGCCGAACCGTGCGTCAAATGGCCGCCGTGCGAGAGATCCATGCCGAGGACCTTGTCGCCGGGCTTTAAGAAGGAGAAGTAGACGGCCATGTTCGCCGTCGAGCCGGAATGCGGCTGGACGTTGGCGTACTCGGCGCCGAAGAGCTTCTTGGCGCGGTCGCGGGCGATGTTTTCGGCGATGTCGACGAATTCGCAGCCGCCGTAGTAGCGCTTGCCGGGGTAGCCTTCGGCGTACTTGTTGGTCAGCACCGAGCCGACGGCTTCCAGGATCGCCGGAGAGACGTGGTTTTCGCTGGCGATCATTTCCAGCTGTGTCTGCTGGCGCCGGACTTCCGAACGCACGGCATTGAACACATCGGGGTCGGCGCGCTTCAATTCATCAAGCATGAGAAGGGTTGTCCTTTCAATTTTGTTAGGCCTGACTGTCGAGAGCGCAAAGTTAACCGTTGTCGCGAAGTTGTTCAAGCAACCGCTGGTTGAGTCCGCAATTAACGAAAAACGTTTTGACCCGGGGCGTAGATTTCATAATCTTGATCCTTGTCACAACCCGCTGTTCCCGCGCCATCGCGCTCGACGAGGTCACATAGCTTTGCGTTACGGAATTTTCGGCGACATCCACGGCAACTACGACGCGCTCGAAGCGGTCATGAAAGTTCTCCAGGAAGAGAAGGTCGACGTCTACCTGTGTACCGGAGACGTCGTGGGTTATGGCGCTGAACCCAGCCGCTGCATCGCCACCGTCCGCGAAAAGTGCGTGATCTGCCTGGCCGGCAACCACGACCACGCCGCCTGCGGCAAGCTGGACACCGAATTCTTCAACATCTTCGCCAAGCAGGTTGCGCACTGGACCGAGACGCATCTGAGTGAAGAAGAGAAAAAGTGGCTGGCCAACCTGCCCTTCATCTGCCACTTCGAAGACTTCACCCTGGCGCACGGCAGCGCGCACAGCCCGGAAGTCTTCAACTACATCACCACCATTTTCGACGCGGAACTTTCGTTTGAGTGTCTCGACAAGCCGCTGTTGTTCTACGGGCACACCCACATTCCGCTGGCGTTTTTCGACACGGTCCCGATGACCTACACGATGGACCAGGAAATCCGCATCAACCCGGAAGGGAAAACGCTGGTCAACATTGGTTCCGTCGGACAGCCGCGCAACGAAGACCCGCGCGCCAGCTTCGCGGTGTACGACTCCGAGCAGCAGCTGGTGACGCTCCACCGCGTCCCGTACGACATCAAAGCCGCCGGCCGGAAGATCATCGAAGCCGGACTGCCCGAAGCTCTGGCGCTGCGCCTGGAACTCGGCAAGTAACGTCTCCCACGTTCGATTCCTGCGATTCCCATTGGATCGTCACAGCCCAGGGCAATTACTTCGCCTTGGGGTCGTGTATGTCGTAGCAGATCAATTCCGTCGGCAGCCGCAGGTAAAGCCGTCCGTTGGCGATCGACGGCATCACCCAATCGATCTGCCCGGGATTGGTGTCGTTGGATAGGGCATGCAGGTTTTCGAGCTTGCCCTTCAGCGTATATGCTTTGGGATTGCATTCGACCAGCACCATCTTCTGATGCGCCCGGGCGAAGAGCATGCCGTCGGCAGTCATGAGCGAACAGCCTTGTTTGAAACCACCTTCCGACCACATTAGTTTTCCCGTCTTCAATTCCACGCAGATCAGATAGGCCGGCGATTTCCCGAAGCCTCCCGTCCCCATATCCAACTCCGGCCAGACGAAGCCGTACAGATAGCCGTCGTGATGGACCCAGTTATGGTAGAAGGAAACGTAGGGGTCGTCATCGCCCCAGCGCTTGGCCAGATGATTGACCCGCCAGACCTTCTTGCCCTGCGGCACGGGATTCTGCGTGCGATCGACTTCGATCATGTATGCGAAATCCAAGTCCGGCATGCAAACGATGTCATTGCCGACAACCAGCGGCGTGGGAATGCCGATGCCGCGGCCGGCGAAGAATTCCTGCTTCCAGACTTCCTTGCCGTCCGTCGTGCGAATCGCTTTCAAATCCTTGTTGGCGACGAGCACGAAGCAGTCCTCTCCTCCAAACTTGGCCACCCCGCCAAGCCCGTTTCCGCCCCGCGACCCGGGTTTGAGTGTATCCTTGTAGGTCCACAGGTCCTTTCCGGTGTCCGCGGCCCACGCGATGGCTGTGGCTTCCGTGCCGCTCTGCGAGGCGCTCCAGAATAAAGTGTTGCCGACGATGATCGGCGAGGCGACGTAGCCTTTCCAGTCGCCAGGATTTTTGGGCTTCTGACCATCCAGGAATCCGCGCCGCCAGACGACTGCTCCGGTCTTGCGATCCAGGCAGAAGCAGTCGCCGATGATGCCGCAGGTCCAGATAAATTTGTCGGAAATGGCGGGGGTGCAGCGCGTGCCGCCCTTGTCCCAGCCCACACCCCAGGCCCACGTCGGCGCGCCGAGCTGGTAGCCGTGCTTCCATGTCTCCTTGCCGGTCCTGGCATCCAGGCAGCGCACCGTTTCGCCGGGACCGTCCATCGCCGCGACGACGACATCGTCGCCGGCGACGGAGATCGACGCCCAGCCAATGCCAATGGGTGCTTTCCAGAGTACTGGCGGACCGTCCGCAGGCCATTCGTGCAGCAAGCCCTTGTCGTTGGCGGTGGCATCACGATTCGGTCCGAGAAAATTCGGCCAATCCAACGACGGCTTGGCCGGCGCAGGTTCCGCCGCAATGCAGTCGAGCACCACGAAGGCAACAAGTACGGTGAGGATCCGGGATAGCGACATGTTCTGGATCTCCTATCAGAAATGAATTCCGCAGTCTGTCCATCTGTACTACTCGTCGATGAATTGGCGCTATGGCAACAAAGCGGCAGATTTTGAGAACAATTCAATCAGCCTGAACCCAAACGCATCTTACATTCACTACCGTGCGCAATCGGACTGAAAACAATGCGTTACGCGGATTTTTGGCGCAACCTGTCAGTGCGCGAATTGACAACCTTAAAAGTTCCTGTCGCGAGCCAAATCATCGCTCTGCTTTACCGGGATCACGTGCCTGCTATAAACGTTGGTGGGAGATCATCATCTTGCGCAACGGAATCGTCATTGTCGATCACGGCTCACGCCGCGTGGAAAGCAACCAGATGCTGGAGCAGGTGGCCGCGCTGTTTGCGGAACGTTTCAAAGAGCGCTACGGCATCGTCGAGCCGGCGCACATGGAATTGGCTGAGCCGTCGATCGCCACCGCGTATGCCAAGTGCGTCGAACGCGGCGCGGAGCGCGTGGTTGTCTGCCCATTCTTTCTCGGACCGGGCAAACACTGGACGCACGACATTCCGCGCCTGACGGCCGAAGCCGCGGTCGCACATCCGTCGACGCGCTACCACGTCACGCCAACGCTGGGCATCGATGACCTGATCCTGGAACTGCTGGAGAAGCGCGTCCGCGGCTGCGACACGCAGAATTATCTCTGCGACACGTGCAAGGACACCCCGCGCGCGGGATGAGGCGTCCTTCAATTCAGAACAATGATTGATGCGTGATGAATCCGAATGGACCTTTGGCCAGGTGGTCGAAGGGAGCAACGCACTCAAATGTTGGTTTTTAACCACGTAGAAAATTCACGACGTGGTCAATATCCAACATGGGGACAATTGTCCCTATGCTAATCACTCTTTGGACCTAGTCGGCCCCAACTCCTGAATATTCACGGTCGACCATCCGGCAGTACTGTGCTCAAGTGCAGCTAAAACAACTTCCGCTTCATAGCTAAATCCTGCCGACTTTAAAATACGTAGTCCTACGTACCGACACGCCGCGCCCTCTCACATTTAATAGGCGTGTAGAGAACGCAACGACGTGAACAGCTGCAATGCCCAGGAGGTTACCATGATGACGATGACTTCTCTGACCGTAAAGTCCCGCTTTCTCGACGAACAGGGCATCGTGATGCTCAGCGTCCACGGGACGCTCGACAGCCACACTTATAGCGTGCTCGAATCCAAGCTCGATAGGCTGATCTACCACGGCGAGTCGCGGATCATCATCGACCTCGCCGACATCGACTTCCTCACGTCGGCCGGCGTGAACGTCTTTCTCGCGGCGCGGCGCAAGGCATCGAATGAACACGGCACGGTGGTGCTGATGAATCCGTCGGAGACGGTCAGGCAGGTGTTCGAACTGCTGCCGGCCAGCGCGGCGCTGACCGTGGCGATGGATCTCGAATCAGCGCTGAAACTGTTCGCGTGAGGCGGACTACTTTTTCGAAGCGGGCTTCTTCTTCGCCGCTTTGCGCGCGGCCTGGCTCAATTTTCGTTCCAGCAACAGCGTGCGCAGATACTTGTAGGTGCGTTCGCAAGCTTCGTCCGGACGCTCATCGTAGGTGTACAGTTCCCACGTGAGCGGGCCGGTGTAGTCGATGGCGTCGAGCTCGCGGAAGATCGCGCGGAAGTCGATGTCGCCGTCGCCGGGAATGCGGTGGTAATGCTTGTGGGCACGGATGTCTTCCAGATGGATGTTGAAGATGCGGCCCTTCAGCGCACGGATCGCATGGCACGGGTCTTCGCCGATCACGTCGACGTGGCCGAGATCCAGATTGGCGCCGAGAAACGGCGAGTTGAGTTTGACCAGCAGCGCTTTGAGTTCGGCGGTGGTTTCAACGAAGAGCGCCGGTTCGTATTCGATCGACAGTTTCTGTCCGAGGTGTTCGGCTTCTTCCAGCAGGCGCGACAGACCTTCTTCCAACAGCTTCTGCGCCTTTTCCGGAGGGACGCCGTTGAGCGCCTTGCCGGTGGTGATCGAGACGTTGTGCGCGCCCAGTTCCTTGCCCAGTCGGAGCGCTTTCTTGGTGTAGGCGATGCGCCATTCGCGAAGTTCGCGGCTGCGGGAGATCAGTGACGGTTCGAAGAACGGTTCCGGCGGAGCGTCGGTCCAGAATCCAAACGTGCAGTTGGCGTTGATATTCGAGACAAAAAGGTCGAGACGTTCCAACTGGCGCTGAATGCGCGTGACGTCGCGCGGCGTGAAACTATCGAGCCACGCGTGCGGCTTGTCGGCGAGAATCTCGACGCCTTTGAAACCGAATTTGGCAATCCGCTTCAACGCCTTCTTTAACGAATGGCGGCTGTAGGCGTTGGTTGAGAAAGCAAAGCGCTGCAGTTCCACGTGTTTCTCCCGTAGGTGCACGGCTGAACTATAGAGGATGGCACGTCCACTGTATCGTCGCGTTTTACGGTATGGTTAAGAAAATATGAGCCCTGTATTTTTTGTGCTAATAAAGTCCGAAGACGGACTTCAGTTCTCGCCGAACTTCTTGAGATTCTTCGCCTGCTCGGCGTACTTGCGGAACTCGTCGACGATGCGCTGGTAGCGTTCGGCTTTCTTGCGGTTGCCGGAGACACTGATGCCGACAATCGGCACCGTCACCCCGCCCTGCTTGCTGAAGTGATCGACGCGCTTGGTGAAGAAATCCGCGGCGGCACTGAGCTTCGCGCCCGTCTCAATCGCGTCGGTGCGGGCTGTGGCCAGCGCGCCTTTCACGCCGTCGTAATCGTGATTTAAAAAGAGCGTGCGGCCGCGGCTGATTTTATCGTTGAGTTCTTCGATCATGCGCTTGAGGCGGACGCGTTCGGCCTTGGTGTGGTCGTCGTCTTCCAAGTCCAGCGCATCGGCAACCTGGGCGCGGCCCTTTTCGCAGAGCGCCGAGAGCTCGTGGTAGATCCAGCCGCCGTTGCGCATGTTTTCCAGCGCGTCACTGACCTGCTGAACGCGATCGTTGCGCGGCGCGAGTCGTACTTCGTTGGCGATGTCGGCGGTCGCTTCGTCGTCCTTGTAAGCACGGACGTAAGCATCGATGCGCTCCACCAGCGGCGAGGTCACTGCCGGCGCTGTTGTGGTGTTCGGGGGCGGCGGCGGAACTGAAAACGCGCCGGCGGCGCCGATGCGCGCATCGCTGAGCGCTTTCAAATCCGGACAGACGACAGCGGCCTTGCGGTAGAGCACCGCGGCCTGCTGGCCGTTGCCCTTGGATTGCAGCGCATCGCCCTGGAAGATCAGTTCGCGGCCGTCGACTTCCAGGCCCAGCGCGGCGGTTTCCGGCTGGGTCGGCTGCAGTTTTCTGGCGAGATCCAATTTCATCCGCGCGCCTTTGTAGTCGTTGGCGTTCATCGCCAGGCGCGCGTCGCTCATCGCATCGTTGTAGTCCTTGTCGCCGGTCATGACGGCGGTCTGCACGGCCGGGAACGGCGGGGGCGGCGTGACGACCTGAGCCGGCTGGAGCTTGGTGCGGAGCGTTGCGATCTTCTCGGCGATCAGCGGGTCGTCCTTGATGTCGAGCGCCTTCTTATAGAAGTTCTCCGCATCGGTGAAATTGCTGGTCGCTTCGCAAGCCTTGGCACGGGCGAGGTAATCCTGCCGGCGGCATTCCTTGGCCTTCTCGGCGATGGTCACCCGCAGTTCCGGATCGGAGAGCATCGCGCCGCGTGAATAGTGTTCGGCGGCGATGTCGTAGCGCATCGACTTTTCCGCCAGCTCGGCCTTTTTCAATTCCGCGTCGCGCGAAGCGTTCTTGTTCGAGGCGTCGAGCTGCCGCTGCTCGGCCAGCTTCTGATTGACGCCGTCGATGTGCTGCTGCGCGGCCGTGCCGTCGTCGTAAAGCTTCGCCGCCGTATACTGCGTCAGCGCGTCTTCCCACTGGCCGTTGGCTTCCAACCCGGAGCCCTTGTCCATCAAATCGGTGAGCGCGATGGCGCGTTCGGCCTTGTGAATTCGTCCGGCAAGTTCGTCGCTGCGGGGCTGCAACTTCTGGCCGATCTTGTACTCTTCCAGCGCGTCGCGGTATTTTCCGGCCGCGTACGCGGTGTCGCCGCGCTTGAGCGCATCGTCGGGCGGCGGGTCGTTGCGCACGGGAAGCGCGTTCGTGGCGGTGTTCGTCGCCGTCGACATATTCTTGGCGACGCCTGTGTCGGTGATGTTCTCGACCGGCGGCGACGACGTGTGGCTGACGACGTAGAAGAGCGTCACCATCACCGCCAGCACCAGGCCGATCACCAGGATTCCCAATATCGGCGCGCGGCGGCGACCATCGGAATTGCTGCTGTTGGGGTCGCGGCGGACAGACGCGGCACCGGGAATATTCAACTCGGTTGCGGCACCCGCGTTCATGGCGGCATGCGGCACGAACTTGGGCGGCGGCGGAATGTTCTTGCCCTGCTTGATCGTCTCAATCATCTCGATCAGGTTCTGCGCCGTCTGCGGCCGGTCTTCACGGCGCTTGGCGAGCATGTGGAGCAGAAGGCTGTTGATGTTGGTGGAGAGATCCGGCCGGATCGAATTCGGTTCCGGCGGCGCTTCGAACTTGTGTTTGAAGAGCAGGTTCATCACCGTCGGCGAAGTGAACGGAGTCTGTCCGGTGAAAACGCGAAAGAACGTCACGCCCAGTGAATAAATGTCGGTGCGCGCATCGGCGTTTTCGCCGTCGGCCTGCTCGGGGCTCATGTACATCGGCGTGCCCAGGCACGCGCCCGTCGCGGTCAGTTGCGTCGTCGACGTCGATTCCATCACGAGACCAAAATCGACGATGCGCAAAATGTTGTCGGTGCCCAGCAGTAGATTTTCCGGCTTAATGTCGCGGTGGACCAGCCCCTTGGAATGCGCGGCCGACAAGCCCCGCGCGGCCTGCAGGAGCAGTTCCAGTCCGTCTTTTTCGCTGACGTTTTTGTGCTCGTCGGCGTAGGTGCCGAGGTTGCAGCCGTCGATCAATTCCATCGCGATAAAGTACGCGCCGCCCTGTTCGCCGGCGTCGTAGACGTGAACGATGTTGTCGTGACGCAGTGCCGCGACCGTGCGCGCTTCGCGGAGAAAGCGCATCACGTATTCGGGATTGTTGGCGAATTCGTTGGGGAGAATTTTCAGCGCAACGGGACGTTCGAGCGTGCCGTGCACCGCACGGTAAACCGTGCCCATGCCGCCTTGGCCAATTTTGGCCAGGATCCGGAAGCTGCCGATCGTTTCCGGAGTGGACGAATTCATGGGCCTTCCGCGGGACTCATTGCCGATCACCGATCAGTCTTCACCAAAACCGGAGTATAGGTTGCCCATCTTGGAAGGCAAGCCGACTCGGGGAATATTAGAGTATCGTCGATTGTGCTGTGTTTATGGACGCGAAATCCGAGTGCTTTATTCACGCCGCCGCCGGTGTTTTCCACCGTGCGAAGCCCCAGATCGACAGCGCCATGTACGCGGAGAACAGCGTCAGGCTCGGCCAGTCCTCGTGATCCAGGTAATACGCTATCCAGATCCCGTTGGCAACGATCCAGACGCCCATGCCCCAGCGCTTGCGTTGCACGACGCCGACATTTCCGGCGAGGCTTAACGCCACCGCCAGGTACGCTGCACATTTCCAGATCATGTGCCGATTGTAGCGCCGATGCGCAGCGGCGGCAACGAAATGGAAATTTTGACGCGAGCAGCCCGTTGATTATCCTTTGGCCTGCGCCGTGAAACGCCTTTACTGCCAGGCGTTTCACGGAAAAATTTGGCCGAATCTACCTTTTTCAACGGGCTGCAAGGCCGTAGCGTGAACCGCAATGGCCCGCACCGCGCGAAAGAAGAAAGCTCCCGATCCGCTCATCCGGCTCAACCGGCTGATGCGCCCCGGGCTGATCACCGATGACTGGGTGATCCTCGCCAATTCAATTCCGCACAAGGACGCCTGGATTCATCATCAATTCAACGTCTACGCCGTCGGTTTCGTCAGTTCCGGGCGCGGCTCGTACCAGGTCGACAACGGCCCCGTGCAGCGTATCGAAGCGGGAAGTTTGTTTCATGTTTACCCCGGCCCTGTCTTTCATTACGGCCCCGATCCCGGCACTGAATGGTGCGAGTACCACTGCGGCCTTGACGGACCGCGCTTCCAGCATCTGCGCGAAGCCGGTGTCTTCTCCACCGACGGCCGCGTGCAGCAGCTCACCAATGTCACCGCGCTGGTCGTGCAGTTTCGGGAGTTGATCGACGTCGTCCGCCGCGCCAAACCCGGCGACGCCGACCGCGCGGTGCTGATGACCGAACGGCTGCTGCTGGAGCTTTACTACAACCGCGTCAGCCTGCAGGCCTCGACGCCGAGCAAGCCGATCGAAGCGATTCTGAAATACTGCCAGGAGCATCTGGCCGAAGCGCTCGACTTCGAAGCACTCGCTTCGGAGCATGCGATGAGCTACTCCAGTTTGCGGCAGGGCGTCCGCGCCGTGACGGGACTGGCACCCGCACATTACCTGACCGCGCTGCGCTGCGACACGGCACGAGCGATGCTGGCGGACGGCGAATTGAGCATCAAAGAAATCGGCTCAAAAGTGGGAATCGACGATCCCTACACCTTCAGCCGGATCTTCAAGCGGACCGTCGGCGTTTCCCCCCGGGAATACCGCACCAAAACGCTGCTCTGGGTGGGGCGAACCTGATGGTTCCACTTCGATCAACGGCAGAGCTCACTTCTGAGCAGTCTGCGTTAGATGCGGGATGCTAATTCTTCGCTAAATTCAGCGCGCCACGCAATTCCAACCCATGAACGCATCGGAAGTTCACCTGATTTTGTGGATGGGCCTGAAAGATGCGTCCCGAAGTCCCCCGGGTGGAGCGTGAGGGGTAACTGGGGTCCTTCTTTTAGCGGGAATTCAAATCATGAAACAGTATGAAGAGAGCCGTTTTCCGGGAGTTGGCGAAGACGTGATCGCGTTCATCAGCGGTACGCCGCGCGAGGCCCGCGTTGCGGCGCGCTACAACGAAGGTCCGTTTGTGCTTTTCAAGGTTCTCGATTTTAAGGGCGAGATCCACAGCGACCTGATGCCACACGCCGTCTGCCGCAAGAAGGAAAGCGCGCTGGCCGCGCGCGTCGCCAGCTAAGCACTTTTTCGTTACACAGCCAAACGCAGCACTTCCCGCGCGATGTTGTCGAGGGGGACGACGCGGGAGGCGGCGCCCAGATCGATCGCGGCCTTGGGCATGCCGAAGACCACGCACGAGGCTTCGTCCTGGGCGATGGTTTCAGCGCCGGCGTCGTGCATCAGTTTCAAGCCTTGAGCGCCATCCGCGCCCATGCCGGTCATCAGCACACCAATGGCGTTGGCGCCCGCATAAGCGGCGACGGACTTGAACAGGATATCCACCGACGGACGGTGGCGCCCGATCAGCGGACCGCTTTTAACGTCGACGATGTAATTGGCGCCGGAGCGGCGCATCAGCATGTGGTAATTTCCCGGCGCGATCAGCGCGCGACCCGGCGCGACGGTGTCGCCGGTTTCGGCTTCCTTCACTTCGATTTCGCAAAGACTATCGAGACGTTCGGCAAACGAGCGCGTGAAATGTTCGGGCATGTGCTGAACAATCACGATGCCGGGTGAATTCGACGGCAGTGCAGTGAGAAACGTCTGCAGCGCCTGGGTGCCGCCGGTCGATGCTCCCACGGCGACGACTTTGTGGGTGGTCTTGGCCAGCGCCAGACGCGTGACGGGCGCGGCGGGGCGTTCGACCTTGCCGCTGACGCGGACACGGCTTGCCGCCTTGATCTTCTCCACCAGCGCGACGGACATGTCGCCGACGGAGTACGACGGCCCCGGCTTGCACATCACTTCGACCGCGCCGCTGTTCAGCGCATCCAGCGCCAGGGCGCTGCCCTGGCCGGTGAGCGACGAGAGAATGATCACCGGCATCGGTGAATACTGCATCAGCTTGCCGAGGAAACACAGGCCGTCCATGCGCGGCATTTCGATGTCCAGCGTGAGGACATCGGGCTTCAACGCGACAATCATGTCGCGCGCGACAAACGGATCCGGCGCGGCGCCGATGACTTCGAGTTCCGGATCGCGGGCCAGTTCGCGTGTCAGGATCTGCCGCACCATGGCGGAGTCGTCGACGATCAGCACGCGAATCTTTTTTTGAACGGCCAGGGTGACGGCATTCATGCTGGTTTGTTCCTTTATTTTTTGCGCCGTTTACTTGCACGTGAACTGCAGCAGCACGAATTGACCGTCGCAGTCGAGCGCCACGGTTTGAGAAGAGGAGATCAGCGCTTTCCAATCCGCCTGACTGGCGGCCGAAACCGCGGGCGGCTGGAGATCGAAAATCTTGTCCGGCGCGGTCAAGGCCTTGAGCATGTTGCCGCAGAGCACGTTGGCCAGTTCACCGACGGCATCTTTAAGCAGCAGCGGCGTGACCTCGCTGGGATCGGAGCCCAGCACATTGGACGCGATTTCAGCGGCCAGTTCCATGGGCATCGCGACCTGCAATTCGCCGGTCGCTGCGCCGCCGAAAGCCACGTTCGCCAGCAGCACGTTGGCCGGCTCGACGGCCTCGGCGACTTCAGCCGCGTCCGCGAAGACGAAGGCGTACTTCTCGAGCACCGACATGCTCACCGAACTGATGCTTTCCAGAATTTCCAGGCTCATACTCTTGCCTCCAGTGCGTTGGACATGACTTTCTCGACCATCTCCGGTGTAAAAGGTTTGCCCACGAAGGCTGTGACGTGACGCGCCTTCAACTGCTCGGCGCGACCTTCGCTCGAATCCGTCGAAATGACGACCACCGGAATGCCGCTGAGTTTCGGGTCGGCATTCTTGGCGTCGAGGAATTCGATGCCGTTCATCTCGGGCATGTTGATGTCCGAAAAGACCAGATCGCACGGCGAACTCCGCAGTTCCACGAGTGCCTCGCGTCCATTGGCGGCGTGACGGATGCCGTCAATCTGGATCTTGGTCATTCGCAGCGTTTTTTCGATCACCCGCCGCGTCAGCGACGAATCGTCGACGATCAAAACCTGTAGTCCCATGGTGTCACCCCTAGCCTCTTATGGCGCAAAGTTACAGCGCGCGCCGGTCGCCGCGGGCCTTGAGATAGACTTCGCCCGTTTTCATTTCCAGATACAGTGTCCGAGGTTCGGAGCCGCCGGTATCTTCGGCGGCAATAAGCAGGCTGTTCTTCCAGAGAATTTTGCGAAGCACGGCGAGGTTGCGGTCGCCGATGTTGAAGACGTGGTTGTCGTCCAGCGGGGATCCGGCGCCCGCGACACTCAGGCGCAGCCGCTTACTGTCGGCACCGAGATCGAAACAGGCCTGGAGCAGTGTGGGGATGCCGGTGTCGACAAACATCGCCGGCATCGCCTGCGCCTTGGCGGGATCAATTTTCGAAAGCGGCAGCATGCAGTGAATCATGCCGCCCACGCGGGCGACCGGATCGAAGACGGCCACGCCCAGGCAGGAGCCGAGCGAATACGTCACGATCACGTTGTCGGTGTCGCGCTCGACAATCATCTCGGATATGCCCACGGTTCTGTTCGCGCGGGTGGAAGTCTCTGTACCAATCATCGCTGCTGCTCCCTCATTTCACACAACTTCATTTCACATAAATGGACGGACGCACGGAGGTGAAGCCGTTGGTGAGTCCGGTCAGACTTTCGGAGTGACCGACGAGCAGGTAGCCGCCGGGTTTCAGGAGGCGATGGATTTCAGAGAGCAGGGATGTACGGGTGTTGTTGTCGAAATAGATCATGACGTTGCGGCAGAAGACGATATCCATCGGCCCGCTCATGGGAAAGCGCGGGCTGTTGAGATTGATGCGGTTGAAGGAGATCAGGCTGCGGAGTTCGTCGCTGACCTGGTAGATCTCTTCGTCGCGCGTGCGGTCGCGTGTGAGGTAGCGGCGCGCGTATTCCTGCGGCACCGGCTCGACGCGGTTGGCGGGATAAAGTCCGGCCTTGGCGAAGCCCAGCACGCGTGTCGAGATGTCGGTGGCCAGAATTTTGACGTCGCCGGCCCCGCGGCCGTTGGCGCCGAGAGCGTTGTGGACGGTCATGGCAATGGAGTACGGTTCCTCGCCGGTCGAACATGCCGCCGACCAGAAGCGGAAGCGCTGCTGACCTGCCGCGCGCCACGATTGAATCACTTCGTGGAGGAAATCGAAGTGGTCGGATTCGCGGAAGAAGCTGGTGACGTTGGTCGAGATCACATCCAGCAGCGCGGTCATCTCCAGCCCACTGTCGTCGGCCTGGAGCAGCTCCAGATATTCTTTGAAGGTTCCGATATTCAGTGCGCGCATGCGCTTGGAGACGCGCGCACTGACCAGGGCTTCCTTCTCATCGCTGAGCGAAATGCCGCTCTGCTCATGGATGATGTCGCGCAGTGCGTTAAAGATTTCGCTTTCCATCGTCATCATGTCCGGATCCTCGTGGGATAACCTTTATGTTGCTTTGCTCAGTTCACACCGACGCCATTTCCGATTCTTCCACCGATTCAGCCGCCGTGTTCGTGTGGGGCGTGCTGCCGTTTCCGTTGGTGCTCCCGTTGCCATTTCCATTTCCGTTGCCATTGCTGTGAGCGTGGTGCGGGTCGGCGGCAGGAGCGTGATGGTGAATCGGAGCGGACTTCCGGACTGGAGCATTGATCGCCTGCCGCGACGGCGAGGGCGTTTCGTGTGCGCCTTTGCCGCGAACCAGCGTGACGAGCTGGTCAACCATCTCGGCCATGGTCCGGGCTTCCGCGGACAATTCTTCGCTGGCTGCGGCCGATTCTTCCGCGCTGGCGGCGTTCGACTGCGTGACTCGGTCCAGCTGCGATACGGCGGTGTTGATCTGCTCGATACCCTTGGCCTGTTCACCGTTGGCCGAGGCGACTTCGCTGATCAACTGCTTGACCTTGGTGGAGGCTTCGGCCGTGTTGCGGAAGCTGTTGGCCATTTCCACTTCAATGGTGCGCTTGAGGATGTCGGCGACTTCCGTCGAGACCTTGACGCCGTTCTCCGCGTTGCGCTGGGACTGTTCGATCAGCGCGGCGGTGTTCTTGGCCGATTCGGCCGAGCGCTGCGCCAGGTTGCGGACTTCTTCGGCGACGACCGCGAAGCCCTTGCCGGCTTCGCCAGCACGCGCGGCTTCCACTGCGGCGTTGAGTGCCAGGAGATTGGTCTGGAACGCGATCTCGTCGATGGTCTTGACGATCTTGGCCGACTGATCCGTCGAGGTCTTGATCTGTCCGATCGCGCTGGTCATGTTGCTGATGCGGACGCCGAGGTCGCGGCTGATCTGCGTCAGCGTGGACTGTCCGTTTTCGGCGGCAGCGCTGGCCTGCTCGGCCATCACGCTGGCCTGGCGCGCGTTGTCGGCATTCAGACGGGTCATCGACGACATTTCTTCCAGCGACGCGGAAGTTTCCTCAAGGCTCGACGCCTGTTCGCTGGCGCCTTCGGCCATGGCCTGGCTGGACTGCGCAACCTGGCCGGACGACGACGAGACCTGCTGCGATCCATTGGCAAGGCTGGCGATCACGCTGTTGATGGAACGGTTGATTGAGCCGGCGATGGCCAGCGCCAGCACGACGGACAACACGATGGCCACGGCCAATCCGGCGAGCATCGAGACCGTCGCCGAGCGCAGTCCACTGCGCGCGTCGGTCGACAGGGATGTCACACGCCCCGTGCAAGCGTTGGAGCTTTCCAGAAATCCTGCGGCCATGCGGTCGCCTGCAGCCATGCGCTTCTTGGCCACCGCGACGGACGAATTGAGGGTGTTGATGATGACTTCCTGGGCCTTCTTGTATTCTTCAAGGCTCTTCAACGCACGGTCCATGCGCTGGATGTCGTCCTGCTTGGTCGACATGCCGCGCAGATTCTGGAGGTGCTTGGCGATGTCATCGAAACAGTGGTTGCTGCTGGCGATGCGCGTCACGTCGCGATTGATCTGGCCCTCGAGTGTCGACTTCTCCAGTTCCATCTCCATTTTCAGAATGTCGCGGATGATCAGGTTCTTCGAGAGGCGGGAGGCCAGGACTTCGGTCTCCGCCTTATTGGTGATGTCTTCTTCAAATTTCTTGTTCTGCAGGCCGGAATATTCGCCGACAGGCTTGAGGAACTCGGTGGAGTTCAGTTCCAGTTTCTCGCGGCTGGCGGTCATCGCCTCGGACAGTTTTTTCGTCTCTTGAACACACTGCTGATAATCGGCGAAACCGTTCTCCAGTTCGACGAACTGGTCCTTCTCTTTCTGAGTCAGCTCCAGCTTGGCCGAAGCAGTCTTGAGTTTCGCGATCAAGTCTTTGAGCTGATCGAGCGCCTTGACGCCATTCTGGTAATTCGCTTCGTTGCCGGTGTAACCGAAGGCCCGGAATTCCAGCATGGCCTGGCGCAGCGGCTCGGCCGCTTCGGAACTGAGCTCCGCCAGCGGCGCGCAATCGTCGGCGAGGACCGTGGCTTGCGCTCCCGCGGCGCTCATGCGGGTGACGGCGTAGACGCCGATGGCTACCATGATTGCAACTACTACTGCGAAGCCTGAAACGATCCTGGTGCGAAGTGTCATGGGTCCTACCCCCTATAAGCGTACGTGGCTTGCTTTGACGGCTATCCGAGAAATTAGAAGCTGCTCAGCTCGGCGTCCGTGAGCGGGATCACCTGCTCCGGTTTGGCGCCATTTCCATTGGCGCTGCCGTTGAGATGCTTGATGCGGTTCACGCCCGGAACAGCCGGAGCGGACTCCGTGGTGTGTTTCTTCTGCTGGAATTTTGGCGCTGCACTCTTCTGCTTTTTCGTCACGCTGCTGGTGTGAGTGGACGCTGGGGCGGCCGACGCCGCGGGCCGGGCGGAGGACGTCACTTCCACCGAGCCGCGGACCATCCGCACCAGCGTGTTGACCATGTCGTTGAGTTCACGGGCCTGCGCGGAGAGCTCTTCGCTCGCCGAGGCGGTTTCCTCGGCGTTGGCCGCGTTGGACTGCGTGACCTTGTCCATCTGATTGACGGCCGTGTTGATCTGCTCGGCGCCCTTCGACTGCTCACTGCTGGCGGCGGCAACTTCTCCGATCAGATTCTTGACCTTGTTGGCCACTTCGACCGTGTTGCCAAAGCTCCTGGCGATTTCGACTTCGACGGTGCGCTTGAGAATTTCAGCGACTTCGTTTGAAACTTTCACTCCGTTCTCGGCGTTCCGCTGCGATTCTTCAATCAGCGACGACGTGGTCTTGGCCGCTTCGGCAGAACGCTGGGCGAGATTGCGCACTTCTTCGGCGACCACGGCGAAGCCCTTGCCGGCTTCTCCGGCCCGCGCGGCTTCGACGGCGGCGTTCAGCGCCAGGAGATTGGTCTGGAAAGCGATTTCATCGATGGTCTTCACGATTTTGGCGGTCTGGTCAGTGGATGACTTGATCTGTCCGATCGCGCCGGTCATCGCACCCACGCGCTGGCTGATCTCCTGGCCCATCGTGCGGGTGAGTTTCTGGCCGGCTTCGGCGGCGCTGCTGGCTTCGTCGGACATCGCGCTGGCCTGGCGGGCGTTGTCGGCATTTTGACGGGTCATCGACGCCATCTCTTCCAGCGACGCCGAGGTTTCTTCCAGGCTGGACGCCTGCTCGCTGGCGCCTTCGGCCATCGACTGGCTGGACTGTGCAACCTGTCCGGCGGCGGCGGCGACCTGGTCGGCGCTGGCGCGCAGCAACGTGGCCACGCTGTTGAGCAGGCGGTTGGTGTTGCGGATGATTACGAAGGACGTCACGAGGCCCAGTCCCACAGCGATGGCGATGGCCACGACGATGCCGAACTGCGAATCGGCCACGGCGGAGGTGATCTTCGCGGAGGTATCCACACCACTGTCGCGGTTGAAGTCGACCAGCTTTCGCACGGCGTCGCTGTACTTGTAATAGAACGGTTCCAGGCGGTGGAGGGCCGCGAAGCCTTCCTCTGTTTTCATCGCGCGGCTGAAGGCGAGGACTTCGTCCTTGCTCTTCTTGTACTCTTCGCGTGCCGCATTCAGCGCGTCGAACAGTTCCTTGTCGCGCGGATCGAAGATCGTTTTCCCATAGTTCGTGTAGGTGAGATCCAGAGCGTCGCGGATCTGCGCCATCTGTTTGTCGCACTCGGCGATGGCGGCGGCATCGTGGCTGTTGAGCTGGCGCATCAGCACGAGCATGTTTTCGCGGATCAGGCTGTCGGCCTTCGAAATTTCGTACACGCCGGGCAGGTTGTCTTCCGTGATCTTGCTGGAGTAGGCGCGGACGGTGGTCAGGCGCATGCTGGCAAACACACCCAGCGCAACGGTGATCAGCAGCGTGAGTGCGAATCCAATGATGATCTTGTGGGCGATCGTGAGGTTCTTCATGGCTGAAATAGCCTTTCACACGGCAAAAATGGTTGCACTGAAATCTACCTCGGGGACTATCCCCGAACGCTGGCGGCGGCGTCGTTGAGTTCGCCGGTAGAGAGGATGCGGTCGGCATCCAGAAGAATGATGACGCGCTTGTCGACCTTGCCCATCCCGAGGATGAATTCCGTCGAGATGTTGAATCCGAACTCCGGTGACGGTTCGATCTGCGACGCGGAGACGTTCAGCACTTCAGAAACTGAATCGACGATGATGCCCATCGTGATGGGTGTGTCGCCCTGCTGGACCTGGACCACGATGATGCAGGTGCGGTCCGTGTCTTCCTTGGCTTCGAATTGCAACTTGCGGCGGAGATCGATCACCGGAATGACCTTGCCGCGCAGATTGATCACGCCGCGGATGAAGTCCGGCGTGCGCGGCACGCGCGTGACATTCATCATGCCGATGATTTCCTGAACCTTCAGAATTTCCAAACCGTACTCTTCGCGTGCCATGGAGAACGTGAGGTAGCGGCCCGCGCGGGCGGTCGCGGTCGTGGTTCCTGCTGCTGGCTTGGTCGTCGTCGTGCTCATCGTATGGCTCTCCTTATCTGTTTTGACGGAATTCAAATCCGGCTTCAGGCCACCCGTTCGTTGGAAGTCGCCGCGGCACCCTGTGCCTGTTGGGAATTCTGACTGATGCGCACCAGCGCTCCGACGTCGAGAATCAGTCCGACGTTGCCGTCGGGCATGATCGCTCCGCCGGAAACTCCGGGGATGCCGCGCATCGAGTCGCCCAGTGTCTTGATCACAATCTGCTGCTGGCCGAGGAGCCCGTCGGCAAGCAGACCCGTGCGCTTGCCGTCCTCTTCGACGATGATGACCAATCCGTCTTCCGGCCGGGCCACGGCGCCCTTGATCGAGAAGGTGCGGTCGATGCGGAAAAGCGGAATCAATTCGCCCTGGTAGCTGAGCATTTCGCCGCGGTTGAGCACCGACTTGACCGCGCCGGGCTGGGGCCGCAGGGACATCACGATCGAGAGAGTCGGAACGATGTAGCGTTCCTGTCCGACGTTCACCACCATGCCGTCGATGATCGCCAGCGTCAGCGGCAGGCGGATCGTGAACTTCGTTCCCTGACCCGGCTGCGACGAGATGTCGACCTGGCCGCGCAGCGCTTCGATGTTCTTGCGCACCACGTCCATGCCCACGCCGCGTCCGGAGACATCGGTGACGGTCTTGGCCGTCGAGAAACCGGGCAGGAAGATCAGGTTGAAGATTTCGCGTTCGGAAAGCTGTTCGCCGTCGCGGATCAGGCCGCGTTCGGCTGCTTTGCGCAGGATCGCGTCGCGGTCGAGACCGCGGCCGTCGTCCTGTACTTCGATGAAGATGCTGCCGCCCTTGTGGTACGCGCGCAGATCCACGCGTCCCTTGGCGGGCTTGCCGGCCTTGATGCGCTCTTCAGCATTGGCTTCCAGGCCATGGTCGACGGCGTTGCGGATCATGTGAACCAGCGGATCGCCGATGCCATCAACGACGGCCTTGTCGAGTTCGGTCTCTTCGCCGCTCAGGATCAGCTCGCACTGCTTGCCGGTGCGCTTGGCCACGTCGTGAATCAGGCGGCCCATTTTCTGGAAGGTCGTGCGCACGGGCATCATGCGCAGGGACATCGCCATTTCCTGGAGCTCGCGGGTGATCTTGTCGAGCTGGCCGAGCTGGCGGATCAGCGGGGCCGTGGCGTGCTTGCGCAGATCTGACGACTGGCTGACCATCGATTCGGAGATCACCAGCTCGCCGATGGTATCGATGAGCCGGTCGAGGCGGTCGGCGTCCACTTTGACGGCGTCGCGGATCTTGAGCAGCGTCAAGCGTGGCTGCGCAGCCTGCGGAGCGGCGGCTTCGGGCGCTGCAACGACCGCCGGCAATGACTGGGCGGACACGGCATTATCGCTGGCGGGCAGTGCCGAATTCACAGGCTGAGCGACCGCAACCGCAACAGGTACCACCGGGACTGTGGCCGCGGGGGCGGCAGGGGCGGCGGGGGCGGCGGCGGGAACGGTCTTCTGTTTCAACGTCGGCGTCTGACCCGCGGCAAGCGCGCGCAGCCGGTCCACCAGTTCAGGCATCGCCGCGCTGGGCGGCGGGACCAGGCCGGTCTTCAGGCCAATTTCGACGCCATCGATCATTTCCTTTAGCAGGTCGGTCGCTTCAAACGTGGCTTCCAGCGCCAACCCGGAGAGGATCACCGTGCCGTTGCGGGCCTTGTCGAGCAGACTTTCGGACTGATGGGCCAGCGCCTGAATCTTGTCGAGCATCAGGAAGCCCGCGCACCCTTTAATGGTATGGAACGCGCGGAAGAGCGCGTCGAGGTGTTCCTTGTTGGTCGCGTCGGTCCCCAGCGCCAGCAGACTGGCCACGGCGTTTTCAAGATGTTCCTTGGACTCCGGAATGAAGCCCTGGATCAGTTCCAGGTCGCCCGTCAGCGGCGTGCCTTGTTCAGGAGTTCCGACGGTCACGGGAGCGACCTCGGCGGCAGGCACTTCGGCAGGCGCGGAAACTTCGGCGGGCGCCGGCGACTGATGCGTGTTGGCCTGTTCATCGGACGCGGACTTGGGCTTCAGGCGCGCAAGTTCAGCGTGCAGCGCGGAAAGACCCGCGGGCTCTTCTGACTTCCCGCCGTAGTAGGCCAGCGCCGAGCGCATGGCGTCAATGACGCGCAGCAGCACATCCGGCGTGGCGGCGGGCAGTGGTTCGACCAGCAGTTCTTCGGTGGCGTGGCAGAGCTGCTCGATGGCGCGCATCGCCAGGATCGAAGACTCTCCCTTCAAGTTGTGAAGCAGGCCGCGCAGCGAAGCGATGGCGGCGGTGCGTTCCTGCGGTTCGCTGAGCTTCAGCACGATAGCTTCAGCTTCATCCAGCACCGCCGGCTGCACCGAAAGAAATTCATTGACGAACGCCTGATCGACGTTGCTCGGCTGCGTCCACTGTGCGCTGGAAGCGGAGGCTTTCGATTCCGACACCGGTTCAGCGGGGGCTTCCGGCGCGGCGGGAGCAGCGGGAGCAGCGGGAGCTTCCTGCACCAGTTCGTGCAGTGGCTCACCGTCCCGAAGGTGGTGCTGCAACTGCGACGCGGTGGCGCAGACGTCCTTCAGTGCACCCACGCGATCTTTGACGTCGTCGAGAATGATGGCATGAAGGCGCTGAATGCACTGGCGACACAGCGCCGCAGCCGACTCCTTCTTGGATTTGCTGCAGGCGACATCCAGGTTTTCGAATCCGTCCAACAGACTCGACACCGTCCGCAAATCGGACAGATCAGCGAAGACGGCGGCTTCGCACAAGGCCTCTAGTGCTTTCGTGCATTCTGGGTTCGACATGGGCGATTCCTAAGACTGGTCCGCCGTCCGGCCTCGCGAGCCGGAAAAACTTTCACTGCTGCTTCGACACGGGAACCAAATTTGCAATTACACGGCCATGGCATACAGGCAATCTTGAACCGAACCGGAGGTCGAGCTTTCCGAGAAATGACAGCAACGGTTCAAAGCGCTCGCGGCAAACGTTCAAAGTGCCCGAGCATTTAGTCTTATGATGGCGAGACTGAGCGGGAAGGCGGTGCTGTTGCGTGCGCTGGAAAGCTTTGTAGGATTGGGATTTGTATATATATTTTTTGACTCGCAAATGTGGAGTACGAAATGTCGGAGGACCGGATTAACGCGGATTCTGCAAATAATGCCGCTTATCCGGCAATGTTTCGAGAAGCCCTCGAGCTGGCTTTGAGTGCCCTCGAAACCGAGCGCGACCGCGTGGGCGCCGAGCTTCACAGCGGCGTCGCGCAGGATTTGACCGGCCTGATTTTTAAACTCACCGAGTGCCAGCACAACTGCTCCGATCCCGCCGCCGCGCAGTCGCTGGCGAACATCCTCAAACAGGTGGATCAGATTCTCGAGAGCGTCCGGCGCATCTCTTCGCGCGCCTCGCCGCCGTTGCTGAAAGAAATCGGACTGGCCGCCGCTCTGGGTTGGCTGACCGACTACGCGCCGCGCCATCGCGGCATGTCCTGCGAGCTGCGCTGCAAAGGCGGGCTGGACGTGCTGGAAGTCATCCAGGTCAAGGCACTGTTCCGCTGGGCGCGCTGGTTGATCGACCAGATTCAGGCGCAGACCGTCCACCTTCGCGTCGACGGCGATGCCGCTCAGGTCATGATGGAAGTGGAATTCTTCGCAGCGCAGCCTAAATCGCTGGAGGCACTCGCCAGTGAGGTCACCGTCTTCGCCATTACCGAACGCGTGCGGCGGGTCGGCGGCCAAATCAGTGTGAAGAATGCGCCTGACCGGGTGGTCTTCAGCATCAGCCTTCCAACGGGAAAAGTGCCGGAGCGCGCCTGGACGGTCTTGCTGTGCGACGAGAATGCGCAAGTCCGCCAGGTGACGGCCGCGGCGCTGGAAGCGCACGGCTTTACCGTGATGGCAGCGGGCGGCCCCGGCGAGGCCCTGACGTTGGCCGCGAGTTCGGATAACCCCGTGCATCTGCTCGTCACCGACGCTATGATGAAAAGTGGAAGCGGCCGGTCCTTGTTCGAAACACTGCGCGTGACACGGCCACGACTGCAGGCGTTATTCATGGGAACACCGGAAGAAACGGTGGAGGCCACGGAGCACGATCACCACCGGATCTTGAAACCGTTCGCGCCACGGGACCTGATTCAGGCGATCCGGCGCGTGTTGACGTGAAGGAGACGTACCAATGCCCATTCGTATTCTGATCGCCGACGATCACGCCATTTTGCGCGACGGCTTGGCCTCTCTGCTGAGCAAGGAAGCGGACTTCGAAGTGGTCGGCCAGGCGCACGATGGACCCAGCGCGCTGGAGCTGCTCCGCAAGCTCAAGCCCGACGTCGCGGTGCTCGATATTTCCATGCCGCCGCCCAATGGCATCGAAGTCTGCCGCACGATCAAAAGCGAACTGCCGTCGATCAAGATCATCGCGCTATCCCTGCACAACGAACGCCAGATCCTGTTCGGAATTCTGAAGGCCGGCGCGCTGGGATACGTATTGAAGAACTGCGCGTACCAGGAACTGGCCAACGCCATCCGCCTTGTCGCGGCGGGACAGAGCTACGTCAGCCCCGTCTTGTCGAGTCTGCTGATCGACGAAGCACTCAACCCGCAGCCCGGCGGCAGCGCCAGCGTGCTGACCGAGCGCGAACAGAAGATCGTGAAGTTGCTTTCCGAAGGTTCGACGTCCAAGCAGATCGCCTCGGACCTGGGCGTCAGCATCAAAACCGTGGACACCCAGCGGCGCCAGATCATGGACAAGCTGAAGGTCAACAGCGTCGCCGAGCTGACCAAGTTCGCGCTGCGCGCCGGACTCACATCGCTCGACGAACTGCCGCCGGCGTAGATCTAAATTAGAATGCGTCCAGCATTCCGACGACGGGTCAAGGCGTTCCACACGTACAACAAAACGATATATTTTAACTTAGGGCCCAAAGGCCCAAAGCTTCACCCATCACTTCTCGCCGATGCAATACAGCGTCTGCTCCGAACGATAGTACATTCGGCTGCCTTCGAACACCGGGCTGCTGATCGATGACTCCTGGTGTTCGTACCACTCGCCGCGACCGACAGAATTTTCCAGCCGGTTCTTGGCCACGGGCTTGAACTCCCGGCCCGCCTCCATCACCAGCGCCGTTCCCTGGTTGCCGAATATGTAGATGTACTTTCCCGCCATCGCCAGGCTGGCCCCCAGGCCACGTGCGGCTTTCATGTTGGCGTGATTGAGAATGTTGACATCGACCACGCGCTGGTAGAGCACCTTGCCCGCCGCGACATCGATCACGGTCAGCACGCCGTCGATGTCGACGCTGTACATCAAGCCGTCATGGACCAGCGGTGATGAAGTCGTGCAGATGAAGTAGAAATGCGGAAACTGGGTCGCAGTGACTTTCAGGCCGGTCTTGATCGGCTCGACCTTGAACGGTTCAGCCGCGGTCGCCGGCAGCTTCAACGGTTCGGCGCCGGCGTAGATCATGCCGTCCTTCACCACGGGCGACGTGATGGCTCCTTGAACCAGGTTGTCGTACAGCGCCTTGCCGTCTTTGGCGCGGCGCACGGTGCCGCTGGGTTCAACGAACAAATTTTCGCCGCCGAGCTTCAAGTTGATCAGCGAGCCCTGGTAGAAAAAGCGCGGCAGGCGCCAGAGCACCGCGCCGGTGGTCGCGTCGAGTCCCAGCGTCTCGTTCATGTGAACCACCAGCGTGTTGCCGCACAGCACTGGCGTTGTCGCCAGGCCGTGTTCGCGCATGGGCACGTCGTTATCGAGATGGATCCATTTGCGATTGCCGTCCAGGTCGTAACAGACGGTGATGCCCGTGGCGTACCAGACGTACACAAACTTGCCGTCGCTGACGGGCGCAATGCCGGCGAAGCCCACGTCCTGGCCGTCGAGCAGCTTGTACTTCTTGCGATCGACGGTGAGCATCAGATCGTAAATCTTCTTCTCCAGTCCGCGCTTCTCTTCGAGCATTTTTCCATCGGGCGGAGTGGCCGTCGAGTAGGCCTTGTTGATCGCCCGAATCCGTTCCGCCCACGGCGCGGCGTCTTTGAGCGCGGGAAATGCTTTCAGGTCTTCGTCAGTCACCGTTTCGTAGTAATTGGCGGAGTTGACCCACAGAATTTTGCCATCGGCCTTGTTGACGCAGACCAGATCATAGGTTTCCGCGGGCGTGAAAATTTTCGAGCCCACCACGATGGGCGACGCGTTGCTCGTGCCCGGCATCGTCGTCATCCAGGCGATATTCTTGTTTTCGTAATCATACGGCGCGCGACCGAAGAGCTGCGGGCTGAAGTACCACTGCAGTTCCGTTCCGCCATCGGGAGTGGCATCGGGAACGAGCTTGAACAGGAGGCGGTTCCAGCCGGGAGTCAGATTCAGCACCGCGGAAGCGCACCACGCCTTTTCGCCCGACATGATTTCCTTGCCGTTGAGCCAGCACTTCAGCCGGTTGTGATACGTGCCGGCCAGCGCCAACGCATGCGCTTCCTTCGCGTAAATATACGTGTGCGCGAAGACGGCCGTGTTCGGATGCTTGCCCAGGATCGTGTTGAAATCCAGGCACGTGCTCTCTGCCTTGTACGCTTTCCACGTCAAGTCGCCGGTCTTTTCGTTCTCGTCGGGTTGCAGCTTCGCTTCGTCGGGGATGAAATCGACCGAGAGCTTCGATTCCGCCGGCAAGGGCACCGGGCCCAGGATCAGCCAGTCGCGAATGGTTCCATCGGCGACGCTCTGTCCGCCGGGCTCAGAACCCTTGGGCTTCTGCGCCTGCGCGGAGAGATCCTTCAGCACTTTGGAAGTCCGTCCCCAGGTCGTGGGCGGAGTGGCTCCGGGATAGTTGCCCGTGCCGTCGCCGCGCCATCCAAGCGGGTGCTCCGGGCTGGGTTTGAAATCCGGCGAACCCAGCCCGGCCTCCCCACCCATCACCATCGTGCCGCACAGCATGAGGCCCAGCAATCCAAGTGTTATTTTCATTGGGGTATCTCCCACCGTTCATTAATGTATAGGGCGACCTTGCAGGCTATGGGCTAAATCGGCCCTTACTTTTGTAACACCTTTAGACAATTGGGAAACCACGTTCGTAAAATGGAAAATAGAAATGACCTGCCGCACCTTAGCGGTAAAATTATGATGGCTTGAAGCTGCTGCCGCGTCTGATTGCAGGGCTTTTCGTCACGTCGCACTTGGAGATTCATCCCGCATGCTTCGCACTGCCGCACTCATAGCTGCTCTTTGTTCACTGGCCGCGTATTCCAATTCCGTGCGCGCCGCGGATGTCACCATCGAACCGGCCAAGGTGGAGCAGATCCACCGCCTCGAGCCGCTCTCGCCGGAGAAGGTCGACATCTTCGTCCAGGCTGGCACGCTGACCGAAGAACAGGCCGACTACGTCAAGCAGAACATCGACGACCAGGGCCGCTTCGCACCCAAGGGTGGAGCGGTCGCCACACCTGCGCCCAAATCCCCGGCTCCAGCTCCGCAGCCTGAACCAAAGGCGCCGCCGGCTCCGCCCGAACCCCCGCGCCCACCGGAACCGGCCATTCCGCCGCAGCCGCCGATTCCGCCTCAGCCGCGCCAGCCCGCGCCGCGTGGTCCGGGTCCCGAGCTTGCACCGGCTCCCGCGCCGGCCGGTCCGCGCGATCCGTACGCGGGCTTCAGCTACAAACTTCCCGCCGCCGAGCAGGAACGTCTGCGCGCCCTCATCCGCGACTTCAAGCACGGTGAACACGCCGGCGTCGGCCGCGAACTGCGCAAAGCCCGTCCGCAGGTCAATGCGCTGATCGCGCAGGCATACAACGATCCGACTGACATGCTGACCAAGGTGGAGCTCTGGGAGGAGATCGCCGGCCCCGCCGATCCCGATGCCGCGATCGGCATGTTCGAGACCCATCGCACCATCTACGAGACCGGCCGCCTGGTCCTGATTCCTTACGAGAAAGATGTCGGCGGCGTCTCCGTGCGCCGGCGCATCGTCGGCCCGGAAGGCGGCGACGGTCCGCCCGAACGCTTCTTCACCAGCCGCGAAATTCGCGACGCGATCGAAAAGCTGGAAGGCCTGATCTCGCGCTGCTCCAGCGCCAGCTCGGCGATCTTCCTCGCCGATGTCTACGCCAAGCGCTACGCCGGCGGCGAAGCCCCGATGCGCGACAAGGGCCGCGACCGCAAACGCATGGTCGAAGCCTGCGGCGGCAACGAGAAGAAATTCGACGAAGACGAAGTGAAAACTTTCGGCTCGACGCTGAGCCAGCGCGAACGTGCGCTGATCGCCGACGCGCTGATTCCGCACCTGCACGCCGAGAACGGCGACCTGCGCCAAATCGCCAAGAACGGCCTGCAGATCTGCCTCCCCCGCCCTCACCCGAAGTGGGACGACGGCCGTGGCGCATGGGAACGCTGGTGGGAAGCCAACAAGGGCGCGTTGCAGGCTGACAAATAATGAGCGACACCAAGCCGGCGGTGATTGAGCCCAAACAGGTCACGGAGATCAAGCCGCGGCTCACGCCGATGTACAAGATCCTGATTCACAACGACGACATCACGCCGATGGAGTTCGTCGTTTATGTGCTGATGGAAGTGTTCAAGAAAAACATCCAGGACGCCGCCGAAATCATGATCGTCGCGCACAAAACCGGCATCGCGCTGGTGACGGTCCTGCCGCTGGAGCAGGCAGAACTGCGCTCACAACAGGCGCATTCCCTCGCCCGCACGCAGAAGTTTCCGCTGATGTTCACGTACGAACCGGAATGAAGTGGCGGGCTTTTTGTAGTCCGGGCGGCTCGCCCGGAGTTCCGATGGACTGCCTGCTTTACTTCTTCGCTTTCGCGTGAACGTCATCGAGCAGCTTGCGCAGCGTCGCATCCAGATCCAGATGCGTCGTGTCGAGGTCGATCGCGTCGGGAGCCTGTTTAAGGCCGCCCACTTCGCGCTGCTTGTCGGCGTCGTCGCGGTATTGAATCTGTTTGCGCAGGCCTTCGAAATCAACTTCCTCGCCGCGTGAAATCAATTCCTTGGCGCGGCGGTGTGTGCGGGCATCCAGGTCGGCATGAATGTAGAACTTGAGCACAGCGTTGGGGAAGACCACGGTGCCAATGTCACGGCCTTCCATCACGACGCCCTTGGCGCCGGAGGCCAGGAAGCGCTCCACGGCCGTGCGCATTTTCTGGACGAGGGCTTCGCGGACGTCGAGGTTGTTCACCACCGGCTTGAGCTGCGCCGTCAGCGTTGCGCGGAAGAGTTCTTCGGTGTGGTCGGCGCCGTTGACGAAGAAGTGCTGCTTGGTCCCGATGATGCGGTACTCGAATTCCATCTTGCGGGCGATGTTGGCGATGACGGATTTTTTCTTCTCGTCGACCAGATCGATGCCGCCTTCCGTCGCCAGAAACGCCACCGCGCGATACATCGCTCCGGTATTGAGATGCGTGTAGCCCAGCGCATCGGCCAACCGCCGCGCAGCCGTTGATTTACCGCTGCCCGCGGGCCCGTCTATGGCAATGACTCGATCGTCCACGTGTCGTCTAAACCCCTTACCCCAAGGTGCCTCGTTTGCATTGTTTTAACAGAACGCGGGAGGAATCAAAGCGTCGTACGGGGTCGGGGGCAACTGCATTTTGGCAGTTTTCGGACAAGTCCCTGACGCGGGACGCGTCTTACCCATACAAATCGGGAGACTGGAATCCATGGGAAATCCGGACAATCGCCGAAAATGGTTGCAGCAGGGCCTCGACTTCCTGTTGGAATTCAAATGGTTCATCGTGCTCCTGTTCTTCAAATTCCTGGTCTGCGACGTGATGAAAGTCCCCACCGGTTCGATGGAACCGACCCTGGCCGGGCATCCCGACCACGGCGACCGCATCTTCGTGAACGAACTGGCGTATGAACCGATCTGGAAGGGCATCGTGGTGCTCGCCACGTTTCTGCTACTGCTCGGCGGCGCGTGGCTGCACGGACATACGCGCCGCGAGTGGCGATTGCGATTCTCGATTCCCGTGATGGCCGCGATCGTGCTGACGATCGGCTTTTGCGCCGCGCACTCCAGTTTCGCCGACGAACCGCAACGCTTCGACATCGCGGTTTTCACTCACGAAAGCGCGTGGGACAATCCGAACGAACCCAACGCGAAGATCAACTACGTCAAACGCGTCGCCGGGCTGCCGGGCGAGACGGTCTGCATTTCCGGCGGCGATCTCTTCCGCTTGAATCCAACCACCGAGAAATACGAGATCCTCCGCAAAGCCGACAGGCCCGACCTTCAGGACGCGCTGTGGCAGCCGGTCTCCAAGGCCTGGCCGCAGACATTTCACACGCAACTCTCCAGCGCCGACCGTGCACGGCTTGATTTCCCATGGACCGGCGCGGAGCCCGGAACCGCCGGCGCGACACTCGGCGCGCACAGCGTGGAGCTCGATGGCTCCGCGCCCGTAACGCTGAACTACGCATATCCCGTGACGAACCTGATGGTGAAGCCCGGGCGTTGGCCGTTCCAGCACATCAATTGTCCCGCGGGCAATGCGCCGGGAATGACGGCGTGCGTGACGGCCACGGGCGATGGCATTCAATGCCCGCGCTGCCACGCGCTGATGTTCCCTGCCAATACCACGCCGATCGCCGGCGCGGCGCTCAAGCCGCTGGAAACGCGCGAGACAGGTTCGTACTTTTGCGGCGGCGATTCGGTCGTCGGCGATTTGAAGCTCGAGGTGGCACTGCTCGTCGAAAACGCCGGCGGTGCAGTGAGGCTCGACGTCGGCAGCGATTTACACTGCGCGAGCTGGGAAATCCCGTCGACGGAAGTCCGCGCGGATACGGCCATAGTTCATCCCGTGACGGCGGCCACCGCAGCGCTCACGCCCGGCAAGCACGCGCTGTCGCTCGCGTACGTCGACGCCACGGTCATTGCACTTTTGGATGGAAAAGAGATCGAACGCCGCGCGATCAACGTCGATCCGCCCGGCAAACTCGCCGACCATCTGCAGAGCCTCGCGCGCATCACGCTCAGCGGCGTGCGCGGCACGATCACGCGGCTGGAACTGGCTCGCGATCTTTACTACCTGCCAATGGTCTCCAACTATCGCACCAATCCCAACGCCGGAATTTCAGAGCGCGAACACAACAAGCGCTTTTTCGAGGACGGCATGATGGTGCTTCAGATTCCGCAGGAAGAATACCTGATGCTCGGCGACAATTCTCCGTCCTCGGCAGACGGTAGAATTTGGGGCTTCGTCCCCCGCAACCACTTCAGCGGCCGCGCCTCCGCGATTCTATGGCCACCGTCACGCTGGGGCGTGCTGCACTAATCCATTTTCGTTGTTCGCTTTTCCTTTTTCAACATTCGCCATTCCGAGATTCGCTAGATCGCGCTCAACGTATCTCCGTCGTCATTGTCGGAGCGCTCTCCGGCGCGCAGGATCATCGCGCGTTCGGCGAATTCGCGGGCTTTGGTGTAGTGCTTTTCGCCTTCCAGGTGGACGGCGATATCGTCGAGCAGGTCGGGTTCTTTAAAGAACTGCTGCGGGATTTTGTCGAGGCACTCGAAGGCGCGCGCGTCCTCGCCTTTCTGCCGGTAGGCGCGGTAGAGCATGTAATGCGCCAGGTCGCGCGCGGCGCCGGGGCCGCTGTTGGCGATGGAATTGAGATTGTCGATGGCCAGATCAAAGCGCTGCGTCTCCATGTAAATGCGCGCGAGGCCGAATTTCGGTTCGGGCAGGTTGTCGTCGAGCTGCTTGGCGTAATCGTAGTAATGCTGGCTCTCGAGATAGAGCCCGTCGGCGAGTTTCACCTCGCCCAGCCAGATCAGCGCTTCAGTGGGCGGCTCGAGGAAATCGAGCGCCTGGATCAGCAATTTCTCCGCGCGTTCGGTGTCGTTCTTCTGCAGCGCCAGGCGGCCGAGCGCGACCAGCATCGAGCCATCGCGCGGGAAACGGCGGACGAGTTCGGCGGAAAGCGTCTGAGCGCGTTCGTTGCGCCCGCTGAGGTAGAGCATCTGAACCTGGTTGACCAGCGGCACGCTGGAGGTCGGTTCCAGAGCCGCGACCTGCGCAAAGTGTTTTGCGGCGACGTCATACTTGCCGCTTGAAGCCGCGGCCACACCGCGCATCAGCAGCAGCGTCGACTGCTCAAAATTTCCCTTCACGCCCTGCCACGATTCCTGCCAGAAGCTCAAGCGTTCTGAACAGCGCGGGCCTTTGTGTTCGAGCAACCGCTTGAGCAGCAGCGCCAGCGGGCCGGCCAGTTCGTCGCCGGTGGCCTGCCACAGTTCCAATGCGTCGTCGATCAGGCGGCGCTTGGCGTCGTGATGAAATTGCGCGCGCGAACAGCAGCGGCCGACTTCGGGAAGTTCGGCGGTGGGATAACGGAGCACGCCCATTTCGCTGGCGAGATAGTAGCAACCATCTTTGAAGTAGCGTGGAATGTCGGCGCCGGTCATGCGCCAGAGCGGCCGTGCGAAGAGCGACAGGAACGACGCCGCGCGGTGCAGGGTGTCGGCCTCGGCCGAGAGCATGCCGCCTTCTTCCATTCGCGCCAGCAACGCCGCGGCTTCCGAATACCGTTCGCGCTGAATCAGGCGCATGGCCGTCAGCACCGCGCCGCCGCCGTGCTTCAACACCGGACGGAATGCGCCCCACCACACCACGAAACGCTGACGCACGTTCAATGTGAACGTCTTACCCGTGCAGACGGCCAGCAGGTGCTCGGCCTCATTGGAAAACGGAGCGGCGCGCTGGTCGAGGGATTCGATCAACGTGTCGACCAGCAACAGGTATTCACGGGCGAGGGCATCGAGTTCGGCGGCGGTCACGGACGCCAGTTCGCGGCTCAACCCATCCTGTCGCACGGGAATGTGATTGGTGTCGGCGCTGAAGATCAGCGCGTGGATCTGCGGAAAGCGCTGGTAGAGCCCCGAGAGCGGGCGGCCCGGCTTCTGCCGCGAAATCCAGCGGACGGCGGAAAGCGCCTGAAGCCAATCGCGTGCGCGGAAAACAGAAGCTTCCGGCGCTTTAAAGGTCATGTTCTGCAAAATGTAGAGCGCGCGTTCTTCGTGGCCATCGCGCAGGGTGGTCGCGGCGGCGGTGAGGCGATCGAGATCGGAGCCGGATCCGGGCAGCGCCGCGCGGACACGGGTTTGAAAATGCCATTGGGCGGCCAGGCGCCGGAGCATTCCGCCAAAGCAGAGCGTACCGACGATCAGGAAACTGCCGGTCCAAAAGAAGGCGTTGAGATTTTCGGTGAGCGGCAGAAAATAAAGGCGTCCCACCACGAACAATCCAGCCGCTAGAAGCACCCGGGCGCTCACGGCATGGATCCGCGATTGAGACGGTGTCAGCAGCACGTGATGGCGCTCCTGCCATTGCGGCCTTCCGGCGAACTCGCAGCACGTATTGTCCACCCGCAAAACTGCGAAGTCAACGGGTTGGTCGACGTAACGCTACGGTTTTTCGCCGACGCACGAACACGGTATAGTCTTGCAGCCACAGCATCCGCTTCCATATTTTTGCAGCGCTTCTGTCATGTCCACACCGGCGAGATTGGCCAAGGTCATCAGCCATGCGTAAACATCGGCGAACTCACCGCGCTGCTCCTCGATTGTTCCTTCACGCAACGCCGTCGCCAATTCGCCGACTTCTTCCATGAACCACATAAATGTGGCGGGCGTGCCGCGTTCCTGATCCTTTTTGAGGTAGGTTTTAGCCATGAGGGTTTGGAATTCGCGAATGTCCATTCGAAAATCGCTCCTGGGATGTTTGGATTTGAAGTGCTTAAAGCGGACACTGTCGGTGGATAACCCTAGCATCAATTGCTATAGAGGTCGTCGGAAAGTTGAGGAGTTTTGGAGAGCTGTAGGGTTAGTAAAGGGAATTCGTGACACCGAAAACTTGGGTGAGCCCGATAACCTGAATCGGGCTCGTATAACCCACGCTTGGTTCAGCTAATGCCATAACTGCGTGTCAGATAGAGTTCGATACATAGTGCTAAAGATAGAATGGGGGCCGGTTTAAGATCTGGGGTCGGGATTTTCGAGCGAGCCCGGAGCTTTCACCAGCCACACGCATGGATATACGTGAGCTGAGTTAACGCTTCGTGTGTTGCACATTGTATTTACGTGAAGAAGGGGAAATGTCGGCGGTCTGTCCTTTGCCACATGATTCTACTTGTTTCGGTGCTTGGATTTCGGTAGAGTTTTCCGAACAAGAAATACGATACAGTAAAGAATATCGGACCTCCATTTCCGGCCCGAATTCCAATTGGGGAAGTTGTTGATGCCATTCACCGGTAACATGTGCAAAGTTTCGCTGCTGGCGCTGATTTGCGCGCTGCCGCTGCTTTGCGGTTGCCGCATGAATGAAGCCGTCTACGGCCCCAACGGCGACCGCATCTGTTACATGCGCGCCCCGCTGGTCAAGGTCGTCGAAGAGCTCGATGAACGCCACCTCGCCGCCGACAGCGTCGCAGCCAGCTTGAACGTCACGCTTCACGACAGCGAGAAGAACAAGGATTTCCAGCTCGTCGGCACGTACCTCGGCGACAAGAACGGCAACCTGCGCCTGCAGATCAAGGCGACGACTGGGCAGACCATTCTCGACCTGGGTTGCTTCAACGGTCAGATGGACGTGTGGCTGCCGCGCAAGAGCCGCTTCTTCCGCGGCGACCGCCAGGAATTGCTTAACGCCGCCGAATGCCAGCTCTCGTTGCTGGCCCACGTCGGAGCCTGCCGCGATCTGTTCTTCCCGCGCGCGTGGTCGCAGAACGCGCTGGAACGGCGCGTGACCTACGAACACGGCCGCGAAGTGATCAGCGTCATCGAAAAGCCGGGCTTCATCCGGAAACGTTCACGTCGCCTGACGGTCGCGCCGGAATCGGCGACAGTGGAGTCGGTGGAAGTGTACGATAAATTCGGCCGCGAAGTCGGCACGGTGGCGTACGCCGATTACAAGATGCCCGGCGATAGTCAGCCCGAAGCCGACGCGCTGGGCTTGATGTATCCGGGCCGCATCGTCCTGCAGTCGCACAATTCCGCGCACACGCTGGATCTGCAGATTGACGAGATCGATTTTAACTGCAGCATCGCGCCCGAGAAGTTCCGCGTGCCGGAACCGGAACATCAGCGCATCCTCGACCTGGGCAAGCAGCTCAAACACAGTTCCACGCTGTGGGAGTAACGCGGAGCAACCCGCCGTGTGCTCCAGCACTCCTCGCTTACTTTCCAACTCATCGAATTTGAAACGCGCGCTGATTTTAATTCTGCCGTGTCTGCTCGCGGGCTGCTGCAGCTGTCCGGATCCGCGCGTTGAAACGGTCCCAACGTCGAATGCCAACGCGGCGGAGCTGACCTACCGACCTTTTGTCGCGACGATCAAACTGACTCCGGATAATCCCGCGACGGCGACCATGCTGGCCACGCAACTGACGGCGGAACTCGCGAAAGTGGGCACGCTGGACGAGGATCGGGCCGCGCTGTCGCCGACGGCGCGCGCGGCGCTGCCGGAAAACATGCCGTGGCTGAGCATCGAATGCCGCGCAGGCCAGAATGTCGAGCACGCGCTGAAGACACTGATCGAGCAGCGCCCGTACGTCGCGATCACGCCGGCAGATGTAGCGTGGCTCAAGACGCTGTTCACACCCGAAGCGCTCGACACAAAAATGAACGAGCTGGCGGATACGCTCGACGCGCTGCCCGCCGACAGCGCTGAACGCCGGCGCTTGCAGCACGATCCGCTGGATGTGCTCCGACGGGCACGCGGCCTGTTGAAGCAGCGACTGGAGACCCGGCCGCCCGCGTTTACGACGGAAAGCACGGAGGGTTATTTTCACGCGCCTGATGGGAAAACGATACTGATCCTTGGCCAGGCCGTCTCGCTTGGTGGCGATGCGGAATTCCAGCGCGCCTTCGACGCGGCCTGTCAGCGCGCAAAGCTGCGCGTGCGTTCGAACACGGACGGCGTGCAGCTGCCGGCGGCTGCGGTGGAGGAACTTCACGTCGTCATCGACGCGCCGGATGAGGACCGTGCGTTTGCGGCATCGGTGGAGGTCTTCGCGCGATTGCAACCGACTCTGGCGCACGGCGATGTAGCGCTGCTGCCGACGGTACTCAACGTCATTCCCAGCACCGCGGTGCAGCGCGAAAATTTTCAGGCGCTGCGCGGCTTCGATTTCGAATCGGCGATGAAAGCATTTCAAGCCGCGACATCGAAGCGCTTCGGGACGCGGGGATTGGTTTTCTTCAAGCCGTTCCTGCAACGCTTCGAGAAATTCAATCTACTCACCCGCGAAGCTCAGCCGCTGACCTTAAAGGAAGCGTTGAACGGACCGCTGCGCGCGGATGTCGCGCCGTACCTCGATGTGAAAGCGGACGGCACGGTACGCCGGACGCTCGTGGTTTTTCCCAAGGCGAATGCGGACTCGAAGCGACTCCGCGAAGAGCTGGCACGCGCACTGGACGGAATTCCCGGCGCGGCCGTGCGGGTTACCGCTGCGCAGCAGTGAGTGTTTCGTTCGAGGCGTTGACGCGCTCGCGGAATTCGCGCTCCGATGCGAGCGCCGGCAATGTGGCCACGCCGATCTGCGAGATCAGGAACGCCATGACGAAAAAGGCGAGCATGTCTTTCGACATTTGTTCGCGCTGGCCGAGAACGTCCCATTTCCACACCTGGTAACATTCGAAACCAATCATGGGAAGATTTCCAACGACGCCCAGCAGGCCACAGCGGGTGAGCGATCTCAGCGCGCCATAGTTGCGCGCCAGATGCCGGCCGATCAGCCAGGACGCCCCGACGCCAAAGACGACGTTGATCGAATAGAAAATGCGGTAGAGAGCATACACGCGCATTTGAAAGACCAGGAACAACGGCACCATGCCCACCAGCGCCAGCAGGAAGGTGAAGCGCGCGAGGCTGAAGAAATTCTTAGCCGAGAGCGTCAGGAGAAAAGGCCCGGAACAGAGCGTGCCGAGCGACATAAAAACAAAGCATGCGATGGGAACGGGCATGTTGGAATAATTCCAACTGAACACGACTGAGGGCAGCAGGTGAATCGCCGCTGAAATTACGCCGGTGAGCAAGCCCACCGCGGCCGGCGTGGCGAACAGGCCCGTTCGGGCGTAGACCATCGCATCCGCTGCATCTCCGGTTTGGGAAACCGTCTCACGTTTGCCCGTCAGGGATCTAAAGGTGCGTTGCGAGAGGCGGAAGAGTTTGACGATCAGCATAGAATCTCGCGCAAATGTGAGGCGCGAGCGTACCCGATCCGAATGCGGATGACAATTCGGCGAACGGTTCCGTTGTGAAACAACAACGCGGTCTGATCGAATCGATCAGACCGCGTCTCAGACTTCTTTTGAGCCGTCAACTTACTTCGACAGATCCTTGTTCGTCCAGGTCGTGCCCTTTGGGAAAATGGCGCGGGCGCCTTCGACGCCGAAGACTTCCTTCTGCGTCGCGTCGTTCTGGTTGAAAGTCAGGATCATCGGGAAACGTGCCTGCTTGCCGTTGGCGTTGAGCGCCTCGGGAATCGCGGTGGCAGTATTGGTCTGCGAGGAGGTCTTCGGCAGCGCGCTGGTCTGGAATCCGCCCTTGCCCGTCTTGGTGTTCAGCGCCAGCTTCAGCAAACCCGGTTGCGTGGGATCGCGCTTGTCGGTGCTGACGATCGACGTGGAGCCGCGAACGATGTTGACCGTGTCAGTGAAATCCGTACCGATGCCCAGCGTGGCCGTCGCAATCTTGTCATAGACCTGATCTTTGTGGGGGAGCGTAACGAACTGCACGCGCCAGCTATCGGCATCGACGCCAGAGTTGGTGTCGTCCTTGCCGGTGACCTGCGTGATCAGGAATCCGCCGCCCAGGTTGCCCGGTCCGAATTTGTACGTCATCTGGAACTTGTCGCTGCGCGCCTTGACGCCGAAGCGCAGCAATTCATTGGCGAAGAAAGCATCACCGATGCTCAGCATCACTGGTTCGATCTTCTGGTTGTTGACCAACTGCGCGGCGGTGATGATCGTACCGTCCTTGCCAAACGTTTCGCCGCTGATGGTAATGGTGAGGGCGCCGGAAGAGCTCAAGTTGACGGACATCGCGGGTGATTGCCCTTTCGGCGTCGAACCTTTGCCATGCTGAATGGTGACCGAAGGAGAGAGATAGTCGCCAATCTGCAACTGAACTGCGGAATTGTTCAGCTTGCTCAGCGAGGTGCCTTCCAGATCCACGAGGCCGGAGTACTTGATCGAGTCGGCGCCGGACGTCGTCACGCTTCCTTTAATGGAGACCGCCAGCGCAAAGAGCGCGCTATGAATGCGATTGGAGGCGGCGACATTGAAGGTGATGACTTGTCCCACGCTGCTCTTGTCGCGCGACAGGGCCTGCGAGCCGGCGGCGTCTGTGCAGTTGACGAGGATACTGTACGTTCCGGCGACGAGCGGACGGCCCACCAGGCGGCCATTGTGTTTATCGAGAAAGAGTCCGAGGTCGTCGGAGAGCGACGCGTACGGTGTCGCGATGCCTGTGGTCGGATCGGTGACGGAGATGTTGGAGGCCGTGTACGTGTACTTCGGGTGACCGGCGTTCATTTCGATTTTGTCGCGGTACTGCGCGAAGGCGACGCCGTCGTGCAGGGCGCTCTGCGCAAACTTGAAAGCCGTCGAATCGACCATGGTGATCTGGAATCGTTCGGTCAGCTGCAGCGGACTGGTGAGATTGCGGCTGTCGGTCACGGTGACATCAAAATCAAGCGGCGTGTTCGGCGTGGTGGAATTGAACGGTCCGCCGATCTGGCCTTTCAAGCCGCCGTCCAGTTGGACGACTGCCGTCGTTAACGACGGCTGAAATGCCGTGGGAAGCCCGCTGACGGCTTCGGCGAAGGCGATCGCGCCCTGGAATTCCGGCGCGCCGGATTGCAGAGTTACACCTCGGTCGGAGGTGTAGCGACGGGGCGGAATTCCGCCGCGCGCGTTGATGAAGCGCGTGATCACGCTGCCGACGGCCGCGTCGCCGAGGTCGCGAATCTGGGGAGTCAGGAATGCGTTCGTGTAGAAAAGCGGTTTGCGTGGATTCGTCGCCGCCAGATGAGGCGACGTGGCTGTCGCGCGGGCGTCAACACCATTCCCGGAATTGCTGGTGGCCAGGGCAAAGGTGAACCCGCACGCGGCGAACATCAGGCCCATCCACGGTGCACGGACCCATTGGATAATCATCGTGCTGCCCTCCCATGAGATATAGATAGTGCTGCCTGTGCCACGTGGAACAACTCTCGTGCCACGCTTCACTGCCCTCAACTATTGGTGAGAGCACACCCGGCAGGGATTACCGCACTGCATTTTCAGGCCGCGTCGTTGAGATCAATTCCTCGTTTGCGTAACGACTTCCATGCGCCAAACTGTTTGAAAGTTTCTTTCAGGAAAGGACGAATCGATGAGCGATTCCCCAGTGCAGATCACCGGCATCCATCATGTCGGAATTCCAGTCACTGATTTTGAGAGGGCGCTGGCGTTTTACGTAGGGGTGCTGGGCCTGGAGCCGATCGCCGCGCCGAAGGCGTTCGCGCCGGGTGTGCGCTGGCTGCGGTTGGGCAACGAGCACATTCATCTGATCAAAACCGCAGGTAAATCCGATGCGGATGGCGCGCGCCATGTCGCCTTGCACATCAAGGACGTCCGCGCTGCGCAGAAACATCTGGAAGCTCTGGGATTCAAACTCTCGCCGCAGCCCTTCGTGAAAAACGCGGAGCGATTTTATATCAACGATCCCGATGGCAATTCCGTCGAACTGATCCAATGGTTCGACGACTGGGGTGACGGCAGCAATCAATAAGGAGTTCGAGCACGCATGTTTACTGAAACCTGGCAGCACATCTACGTGTTGGGATTGCCGGTCCTGGAAAAAATTCTGCGGCCGGTGCTGGTCTACATCTTTTTAATCGTCGGCCTGCGTATCGCGGGCAAGCGCGGACTGTCGTCGCTGAATTCTTTCGACCTCGTCGTGCTGCTCTGCATCTCCAACACGGTCCAGAACGCGATCATCGGCGAGGACAATTCCGTGCTCGGCGGCGTGATCGGTGCAACCACGTTGCTGCTGGTGAATTACGGCACCGTGCGCTTTTTCTTCACACACCCCAAGCTCGATCAGCTCGTTGAAGGAGAATCGACGATGCTGGTGGAAAACGGAAAGATCAACGAGAAGGCGATGAGCGAGGAGTTGATTACGCACACGGAACTCGAAGCCGCGGCGCACAAGCAGGGCTTCCGCCGATTGGCGGATGTCGAAAGCTGCGAATTGGAACCCGGCGGCGGCCTGGCCTTCATGGGCAAAACGCCTTCACCGGAAGAACGCCGCGAGACAGAAGTAATGACGAAGTTGGGGGAGATCTCCAAGCAGTTGGCGGAGTTGAAGGCGAAGATCGACGCGCCGAAGGCGGGCTGAACGGCTTCTGACAGCAGTTTTGAATTTTTAGTTTTGAATTGTCCTGACATCGTCCTGTGAAAGAAACGCGCCGCTATTCGCGGCGCGTTTCTGTTCTGACACCTGACCCCTCGCGAAGCGCTACATTCCGTGCACGAGCTTGATGTACTGGCGCGCGACCTTCAGGTCTTCCAGCGCTTCCTTGGCGACGCACGGAGCGGGGCGTTCGCCGCGGACGGCGGCCAGGAAGTTGATCGCCTGGTTGCGCATCGCGGAGCGCAGCGGCAGCGTCGGTGAGACGGTCGTCGGCGGCGTCTTGCCGTCGTCGCGCATCACCGTCACCTTGCCGGGGAGCTGGCGCACCAGCGGCGCGGGGAGTTCGACTTTGACGAAGCCCTTTTCGAAGGCGACGAGCATCGTTTCCTGCCAGTCGGTGGTCGTGCTGTAGGGCGCCATTTCCAGCGTCACGCAGACGCCGCTGTCGGTTTCGCCGACCATCAACACCTGCGTCTTGTCGGCGAAGGTCGCCTTGTACGGTTCGCCGGCGAGGAAGCGGATCGCGTTGACCTGGTGGATGTAGTAATTCACAAACGCGTCGTAATGTTTGCAGACCGGCTCGGTCATGTCCTTGGGCTTGGGTTCCCACGCGCCCTGCGGATACGGTTCGTCGCTGCCGAGCGGACGGTCGGCGCCGCCGATCCAGTCGCCGGGCGGCATCGTCACGCGCACCAGCCGCATCTTGCCCAGCTCGTTGCTGGCCTTCAGCTCGGTGATGACCTTCTTGGCGTATTCCATCGCCGGGTCGGAGCGCTTGTGGTACCCGACCATGTGGAGCGTCCCAGTCTGCTCGCCGATCTTCACCAGCTCTTCACCGGCTTCGACGCCCAGGCAGAGGGGCTTTTCGGTGAAGACGGGGATCTTCTTCTTCAAGATGTCGGGAATCAGAATCGCGTGGCGCGTGTAAGGCTGGGCGGCGACGATCGCTTCGACGTCGGCCTTCGCCAGCAGTTCTTCGTGCGTCGCGTAGACCTGCGGAATGCCGTAGCGTTCGGCGACGAGCTTGGCCATCTTCGGGCGCGGCTCAGCCATGGCGACGACCTGGCACTGGTCGGTCAGTACCGCATAATTCGACAGATGCGCCATCTGCCCCATCCCGCCCACGCCGACGAATCCGACCCGAACCTTGCCCATGCCGCAGCTCCTTTTTGTGTAATTGAAAAATAAACCCAACTCAACGCGCCGCAGGTTGCGCCGCGAATTTCAAAATCGCATCGTTGCTCGATTCCCGAATCGCTTCGGGTTTGCCGTGTCCGCGTCCGCCGAATGGCACATTGGAGAGCGCGTTGTAGCAGCAGATGTACGCGCGGCGCGGCTTGTCGGAGGTGTTCGCTTCGGAGGCGTGGAACGTATTGCAGTGGAAAAAGAGCGCGCTGCCCGAAGGCGCTTCGCAATACTTCACCGGCAGGCGTTCAACGACCGCCTGGACGCGCACCGGATCGGCGCCGGCCTGGTTGCCGCGCTGGCCGTGATCGAAGCGGCCCAGCTGGTGCGAGCCGACGATGACTTTCAGGCAGCCGTTTGCCTTTGTGGCGTCGTCGAGCGCGATCATGCAGGAGATCATGCGCGGGAAGAGCACGTTGTCGCCGTACCAGTAGCCGTAGTCCTGATGCCACTCCCACGCGCCGCCGACGCGCGGTTCCTTTAGCATCACTTTGCTGTGCCAGTGATAGACATCTTCGCGCAGAAGCATGCGGCAGGCGTTGACGATGCGGGGGCTGGTGGAGACTGCGCCGAAGACATCGTCGCCGGCATCCATCCACAGCGAGAGTTTGCTGGAGCGGCCTTCGGTGTCGGGCATGTTGCCGGCGTGGCGTTTGACGCGCTGACCCGCTTCGACATTGTCGATCAAGATCTTGATTTCATCGGGCGAGAACACATTTTCGATCAGGACAAAACCGTCACGGTCGAAATCCTGCGTATGCTGCATGGTCAACATGGTCGTATCCCTCTCCCGTGTGCCGAATAGCGTGAAAGGTATATACCCGCGAGGCGGGGTTCGAGTAAATGGATGGGGTGGGCATTGTGATGGACAAAACCGAGATTAGCGTTAGGAACAATGTGTGGGGAAAGCGGCTCTTGGCTGTTAGCTCTTGGGCCAGCCGGTAAGACCGCAAAAGCGGCATATCTGCCCCCAAGAACCAAGAGTCGCGCCCATGCCCAGATTCTACTCCATCGGCATCATCCCCGCCCCGATCCCCTCGTTCGCGCCGCATGGGCATGAGACGTGGGAGATTGTGCTCTACACGTTTGGCCGCGGGGTTTCGCATATCGGTGAGCAGGCGATTCCGTTTGAGCCCGGGACGATCATCTGCATGCCGCCGCGCATTCCACATCAGGAACGGTCGGAGTCCGGCTACACCAACATGTACATGCACACCAACGAATACCCGTGGGACGGCCGCGTGCCGGTGTTCCAGGACACGCCGGAGCGTTCGTTCTACAACGTCGCGCAGATTCTCCACCGCGAGTACGTGCTGAAGCAGCCGAATTGGAAGCTGGTGACGCAGGATCTCTTCGACATTTTGATGCTCTACCTCAACCGCTGGCAGGACAAAGAGCCCGCGCACCCGTTGGTCGAGCAGTTGAAGAGCAGGATCGCCGAGAATCTGCCCAATCCGGAATTCGACGTCGGCGAGGCGATCGGCGATCTGCCGATCTCGTCGGACCATCTGCGAAAGGTTTTCAACAAGGCCACGGGTTGCACGCCACTGGACTACCTGACGCGCCTGCGCATCGACCAGGCGCGGCATCTGTTGAAGCTCGGAGGATTCAGTGTGAAGGAAGTGGCCGTGCGGGTGGGATTTTCGGACCCGTATTATTTTTCGCGGCTGTTCAGAAAAACCACGGGGCAGAGTCCGACGGAGTGGGCGGGAGTGTGAGTAACGCACCGCAGTACCAGCGCGCAGATCAGAACCCATGGCGCAACTACATCGACGTGCTTGTGTCCGGCTCGCTGGGTGCAGATGCGGTGGCTTGCTCTTCGAAGGAGCGGAGCTTCAGCAGCAACGTGCTGCGAGCGAGTTTCAGGATCTTTGCGGCGTCGCTCTTGTTCTGGTTGGTGCTCTGCATCACTTTCAGAATGTAGCGGCGTTCCACGTCGGCCAGAGATTGCGATGTGGACTCGGCCATGCCCTGCGACATCGGGAACGTGAGCTCGTTGGCCTGGATCTCGCTGCCGATGGCGAAGATCACGGCCTGTTCCATCAGCGAGCGCAATTCGCGCACGTTGCCCGGCCAGGAATAGGCCAGCAGGACATCTTCAGCGCGATCTGAAAGCGTACGCGACCACTTGCTGGCGAGGCCGACGAAATGACGCGCCAGCGGCATGATATCTTCACGGCGCTCGCGCAATGGCGGGACATGCAGCACCACCGTGGCTACACGGTAAAAGAGGTCCTCTCGGAAGAGCTTCTCTTTGACGCATTCCCGCAGCTCTTTGTTCGTGGCGCAGACGATGCGAGGATTGACCTGGACTTCGCGATCGCTGCCGAGGGGATGGATGATCTTTTCCTGGATCGCGCGCAGCAGCTTGGTCTGGAGGCTGTAGTCCAGATCGCCGATCTCGTCGAGGAAAAGCGTGCCGCGATCGGCTTCAACAAACGCGCCGCTGCGTTCCCGTTCGGCACCGGTGAAGGCGCCCTTCTTGTGGCCGAACATTTCGGATTCAAAGAGGTTGGCCGGGATGGCGGCGCAATTTCGCGCCACAAAGGCGCGGCCCGCGCGCACCGAATGCTGATGCAGCATCAGCGCGATGCACTCCTTGCCGCTGCCGGTTTCGCCTTGAATCAGAATCGGGGTGTCGCTGGCGGCGGCCTTTTTGACGCGTTCGAGCAGCCTGATCATCACCGGCGACTCGGCGATGATCTGGCCGGCGGCCGATGAGGCCAGGACGCTCTGCAGTTTCTGTTCGCTGACACGTAACGCGACTTCGGCGCGCTTGCGTTCGCCGATGTCGCGGATAATGCCCGTGGCGTAGCGCTTGCCCTTGCCCAGGTATTCTGTGAAAGCCACCTCGAGGGCAACCTTCTCACCGCTTTTCTGGCGGCCAGACATTTCCAGATACGTTGAGGGGACGGAGCGGGCGGATGGGCCAAACGTACGCTTGCTGTTTGCAAAGTCCGGAATCACCAGCGTCAGCGGCAGACCCATCATTTCCGTGGGCAAGTAACCGAAAATGCGTTCAGCGGCTTTGTTGACGAACAGGATCTTCAGAGTCTCGTCGATGGTTATGAGCACGTCGACGGAAGTGGCAGCGAGCAGGCGGTAGCGCTCTTCGCTTTCGCGCAGCGCATCGGCGGTGGAAAGCCGTTCCATGAATAGCCCGACCAGATGGCCGATGATCACCATCATCTCTTCGATCGAGGCATCCGGCCGCTGCTGATCGTGGCCGAGAAACTCCATCGCACCAAAGACCCTGCCTTTGACCTTGATGGGCACGCACACCGCGCCTCTGGCCTTTTCCCTGGCTTGCGGTGTCGGCGGAAGGTCGGGATCGGCATAGTCTTCGACCCAGACGGGCTGACCGGAATTCCAGACCTTGCCCGGCAATCCTGCATCCAGGGGAAGGCGTGACTCCTTAACCTTGGCGATGAACTTTTCCGAATGCAGCGGCGGGGAAGTCCAGACTTCTTCGCAGACCATCACCTGCGCTTCGGTGTCTACGCGCCAGAGGATGCCCAGGCCCCAGCCCAGCGCCTCGGCGATTTCATGGAGAATTTTGGGCGTGGCCTCGCGCAGCGTCTCGGCTTCGGCGAGCACGCGGGCGACAGATTGATGAGCAGCAATTCGACGAGCGATCAATTCGGCTGGAGCGCCCTCTTTGGGAGTCGATTTAGAAGGCATGGAATCATCCAAGGGAGATACGACGCTACGCGATTAGCGTAACAGTTGGTACTGCACGAACAAGCCGGAAACTAAGGCAATCCCATTATCTTTCGGTCGTATTCTTCGGCGTTGATGTTGCCCGCGGTGAATTCCTCGTGAAGCAAATCGAGCGTGATGGAGCGGGACAGGATCGCGGCGGCCATTTCGACGTGGCACTTTTCGCACGCGACTTCCGCTTCCTTCATCGCGGTGACGTAGAGCGTACGAAGGCCCTCGTTTTCCAGCCGGCGTGCGCTTTCGAAATGCTTGTTCGCCACGAAGCCCAGCGCCCACGTCGAGTAAAACGCGGGGTTGCAGTCGTGGGTGCTCTCCAGAATCGCGCCGTCGCGCAGCAGACTTTGAATGGCGATGCGCATGCCCGTGTTGCCCTGGATGCCGGCCATCAAGGTCTGGGCGCCCTGCTGGTCGACGGTGTAGCCCCAGTATTTGCCGATGTCGCTGACCATGACAACCTGAGTGGTGTAGATCATCACGCCCGTGGCTACGGCGCGAGCACGGATCGGGAACGCCCCGGTGACCCCGTTGCTCATCGCGAATTTGAGAATTTCCTCGTCAATCTTACGCGCCCGTTCGGCCGGGTCGTCGATGAAGCGGCTGAACGCAGGGAAGACCCGTTCGCGGACTTGCGAGTAGATCCGGCTCAGTGGCGTTTCCATCGTGACCGAGATCTGCAAGGTGGTGCGGATCTCATTCAACAATTTCTGCTGCTTGGGGGAACACGGCCCGCCGGAATGCGCAAACAGAAACGTCGCGGCGTACGTCCGTTCACGCCCTTCTTCCGTTGCGATCAGGGCCAATTGTTGCGTCAGATCCAGATCCTCGGCCATCAGGCTTTGGAAGGTCATGGTGGCCGGGAGGTCGAGCTTGTCCCACGCTTCCTGGAGCACATCGAGTTCCGCCGGCGAGAGCGGCCCTCCGGATTTGGCAAACGCAATCAGCGTCCGCAGGCACGCTGCGCCTTCGGCCGCATTGACCAGCGTCGCCTTGGCGGGATTGGCGCCGTCATGGTTTTCACCCGGAAGCGATGGCGCTCCGTTCGTACCGTTGATCGATTTCATTGCGTATACTCTGCCCAGACGTTCACCCGATTTAGATAAGCCGTCACACGCCGGCTATTTCAAGAGAACTGCCAATATCACGTTACTTGTGCACACAAAGCGAGCCAATGGCCGGAAAAGACGCGGATTGCATGATTTTCAGTCAACTGGCCGCGACCTCCCCTGCATCAGCGCCGTACGAATGTGGTACTTGAGCTCCTCGAGGTCACCGGATTTTAAGACGTAGGCGTAGGCCAGGCCCGCCATGTAGTCCAGCCGTGGCGAACTGTACGCGGAATGAATAATGACGGGGAGATTCGGCGCAACCGTCAGCAGTTGCTCCATGATTTCGATCCCCGTCATGCCGGGCAGGAGAATATCGGAGATCACCAGATCCGGCGGCTGCGTTTTGACCACCAGCAGGGCCTCGGCGCCCTGCGAAGCGCAAACAACGTCGTGGCCATCGTCAGACAATTCTTCGGTGTATAGAGCGCATTGATTCCGATCGTCTTCGATAATTAAAAGCCGCGCCATCCCGTCCCCCCCACTGCATCGCATTGCGGCGAAATCACCCGGTTGTTTCCGGCGCGAGCTGTCGCCGCCGGGATTGCTGACTGATTCCGAATTCTCTTTGGATGAAAATGCACCAATGAAGGCGCGCATCCCAGTGGTCGCTGATTGCGCTAAAGCCGACGCCGGGAACCGGCGCAAGAACGCTGCCATGAGTTTAAAATCGATTTCCGCGAGCTGCTGCCCGATTCTCACAACTGTGTCACAGTGGCAGCCCAGCCCGCGCTCAACGCAACGTCCAACACTCGTGGTGGTTGCAACTCAAATTGAAATTAACACCACTGGCCTGTTACGTGTGCGAAGAGTGTCTGGACATCAAGGAGTCACACATGTCACAACACAAATTGCAGAACGACGGAACCGGCTGGATCATTTACAAAATTGCGATTATCGCGATTCTCGTCGGTATTGCGGCGCTGGGCGCGTACCGTGTCTTCTGGATGAAATAATCCCACGCTCGTTATTCGCCCCTCAACCAAGGAGTCCGACGATGATGCCCCGACGCGGCGATGTATTCGAATGCCCGCACTGCCGGTTGCAGATGATGGTGCTGACCGGCGCGCACGCGTCCGGGTTGCAAGAGACCGATAAGATGCTCTGTTCCTGCGGCGAAAAATTCGTGTTGATGCAATCGGGCTCCACTTCCGCCACGCGCTCGGCGCTGGATGAGCGGGCGATGATGCGGCCGTAAGTTTTGTTGCCGTAACGCCACGGAGTGGCGGCATAGAGTAGCCCATGGCGAAAGCCATGGGTTAGCGTCTTGTAAATATTTCAGAGCCCCGGTAGGGGCGGCATAGGTATGTCGCCCCTACCGGGGCTTTGCTTTTTTTGGCGCGCGTTCCCACGGCATGCGCCGTGGGCTACTTATGCCGCCACTCCGTGGCTGACGGAAATCAAAACTGCTTGCCTGGCGCATTCGCTGGAGCCGTGTTGCCTTCTGTTTTCGGCGCGCCATCAGCCTTGGACGCTGGCAGAGGAGCTGGAGTAGGAACAGTCGGCTGCGCCGCTTGAGGTCCGACGTGATCGCCACCAGCACTTCCGGCGGCGGGCGCGGCAGGAGTCGCCGGTGCAGGCTGCGCGGCGGGTGCCGGCGTGGCATCGGCAGGCTTCGCAGGCTGAACGATACGGCGCTGGTTGGGCGTGATGACCACGGAATTTCCGTTCTGCGGATCGCGCACGATCGTGGCGTTGCCGAGCTTCGTGGCGGCCTGCAGCGAGAGTTTGCCGCTGGAGAGCGTCGTGCCTTTCTGCGCGGCGTCGAAACCCAGTTCGGTCGCGGTAACACCCAACAACTTCTTGAAGTTGTCGGTCTCGATTTCCTGCTGCTGCGGATTCAGATTGTAGATCGTCACACTCCAGTTGGGCATCGGCTGAACTTCCAGCCGCGCGCCGTCGAGCTGGAACGCGTAACCGCCGGTCGCCAGGTCCGACGACTTGCGCTGGACTGCTTCTTCGATTTTGCCGCGCAGATTGAAAAGCGTTTGAGCGCCGTTGGAAACGGGAACAGGCGCGGCGGCCGGAGCAGCCGGGGCAGCGGGGGCAGCGGGAGGAGCGGGCACGGCCGGAGCTTTCGGCTGAGGCGGAGCGGCCGGGGGTGGAGTGGTCGGCATAACGAACTTTTGAGCCGGCGGTTTCGGCGGAGCGGGCTGAGCAGGCACGGCAGCTGGTTGTGCCGCCGGCGCAACAGGCGCCGCTGGCGCAGCAGGCGCCGGAGCGGCAACCACTGGGGCAGCGGGGGCTTCGGGAGCAACTGCGACTTTCGTATCGGGCGCTTCGGCGTCCACTTTCCGAGCCGCAGCCGGCGTGACCGCCACCGGCGAAACAGCCGTGACCGGCGCGGGTACGGGGTTGCGACGCGATGCCGCATCAATAATCTGATCTCGTCGGAACAGTCCCAACGCGACGGCCGCTGAAATCAGGACTGCAGCGACAATCACCGGCCAGTGGTTTTGCATACGCGCTTTTCCTCTCCGCACCTTGTTAATCAAAGTGTAGTGCAGTAAGCAATCGAAATCCATACCCTGTAACCGACTACAGCCGTCAAATGTAACCGGAAATGCGGGTGACAAATCGGCAATTGCGGTGTCTTAAAGTGGGGATAGCAGTAAAGACGCGAGCCGAATCGTCTTTTCGACACTATGATATCTAGTCCGTTGAGGGGTCTTGAAATGACGTGTCGTACACTGTGCGGTCGATCTATAGGTGGGTTGCTGCTGTTCGGGGCAATCACCGGCGGGATGCTCAATGCGCAGGCGCTGGAAGGCCTGTCTGGCAAGACGCCAAAAGACCGGCTCACGCAATTGGGCACGCTGCTCAAAGACAAACCTGCGAACACTGAAGCTGTACTCATCAACGCGTTCTATACCGATGCCGATCCCGAAGTAATGATCATCGCCGGACGCGCTCTGATCCCGACCTTGAAGCCCGCGGAACTCCCCAAGGTTCTCAAACGCGTCGTGGAATTCCAGAGTCCGCTGCCGGCGCTTAATCTTGGCGTGCTGCTCGTGCGCCAGTTTGCGCCGGATGAACTCGGCCAGCAGCTCTCAACCATGGTCTCGCGGCCGAATTGGTGGGAGCAGCGTAACGCGTGCCTCATCATCGGCGCGGCGCAGGACGCGCGGTACATTCCGATTCTCGAACAGGCGTACGCAACCGCGCAGAACCGCGCCGTAAAACTGGAAGCGCTCGTTGCACTCTCAAATTTAAAGTCACCGCAGACGGTCAAGTTCCTCCAGAACCTCTGTACCACCACAAAGATCGACGGCGAAAAAGGCACGTGTCTGCGCCTGCTGGCCAACTGCAGCGCCGAAACTGACGTGCCATGGATTATCAGCCAGCTCTCTTTTAATGGAGTCGAATCGGTGATGGGCGCGTGGTCGGTCACGCAGCTCACCAAGACGTTGCCCAAAGCCGAAACTCACGCGCTGCTCAAAAACCCCAATGCCTACCCGCGCCGCGCCGCGCTGCTGATGCTGCAGAAACTCGCGACGAAGGAGCAGTGGCTGGAGCTACTGAAAACGGCCAAGGGTGTGACATTCCCCGATGTGCTCGAGGCGATGGGAAATTACTTTTACAAGAACCCGACTCCCGACGCCGCGAAACTGCTGCTCGACTGTCCGGATTTTTTCAGCCACAAGGATTTTCGCGTCAACGATGCCTGGTGCCGCGCCGCCGGAGCCTGCGCTGCGCTGGCCGACGACGCCACGAAAGACGCCGCGCTCCGCACGCTGGGACTGCGCGTGCAGGAGATCCTCGGCAACAAGCTCAATGACGCACGCAAAAAAGAACGCCGCGAAGCCACCATCTCCGCGATTTACGGTCTCGCCGCGTTGGGCACGCCACCGGCGCGCGATTTGATTCTGCGCGTCGCGTTTCAGGCTTCCGACGATGTCGTTGCCATTTACGCGGCATACGACGCGCTCCGCGATCCTGCGCCGGAGACCGACGAAAAGTTCCGCACCGCCTGCGCCGCGCTGCGCGACAAAGGTCCCGTGCCGTTTCAGCGCGCGACGGACCTGCTCAGTTGCATGACCGATCGCGCCGCCGTGGAAGTGCTCTTCGACTTCCTCGCTAAAGCTCCAGACGAACCTTCACGGCAAGCCGTACGCGACGCGCTGGCAGAGATGACCGGTCACGATTTCGGTAACGATCCCGCGCCGTGGCTGCAGTGGTGGAAGGCGACGAACAACTTCGCCTTCATCGAGCAGAAATTCAAAGAGATCAAGAAAGACGGACCCAAGACCACCAAGCCCATGGTCGATGGCGCGTACGAAGCAGTGCAGAGCCTGGACATCATGGAACTGCGCAAGGAGATTCCCGCCGCCGTCACGCGCTTCAAAGGCGACGAGGACACCGAAGCCGCCGTCGCCGCGGGTTTGCGCTGGCTGGCCGAACATCAGGACCCCGACGGCAAGTGGAACGGCACGTACTTCACCGATCTGAGCTTCGGCAAGAAGACCGACCAGGTCGCGCTGAAGTTCGGCCGGCAGAACGTGGATATCAGCCTCACGGGACTTTCGATTCTCGCCTTCCTCGCCAGCAATCACACGCCGCTGAACGAAAAGTCGATCTACCGCGAAACCGTGATCCGCGCGCTCGACTGGTGCGTCGCACATCAGCTCGACGATGGCTCCTACGAAGAAGTCACCGACGTGGCCAAAGGCGGCGCGAACTATTTTAATTACGAGCAGGGCATCTGCACGCTCGCGCTGTCGGAAGCGTACGCGATGACCAAGTCCGATTCGCTGAAAACCGCAGCGCAACATGGACTCGATAAGATTTTCTCCAGCCAGAGCCCCGGGGACGGCTGGCGCTACGTGCCGCGGTTGTACTCCGACACATCTGTGGTCGGCTGGATGATCAACGCGATCAAGTCGGGGCTGATGGCGGGCCTTGATGTCGATCCGCGCTACCGCCCGAGCACGCTCGCGTTTTTTAAAACGATCAGCCGCATGCCGAAATTCGTCGAAGCGCCGAAAGATGTCTCTGACGATTACGAAAAATCCATTGGCTCGGAATACACTGAGGACGCCACCGGCCAGTACATGCAGATTGACCCGCGCTTGAGTACCAGCGGCACGGCGATCACCGGCGCGAACATGATTTTCATGGGCTTCGCGCGCTCGCATCCGTTCTGTATCGGCGCCGCCAACCACCTGAAGAAAAATCTTCCGCAGTTGCAGTGGCACAAAGCCGCCGCCAACGCCAAGTACGCCGTGCCCATCTACTACTATTATTACGGCACTCTCTTTATGCATCAGATGGGTGGCGAAGACTGGACGATGTGGAACAATGCCGTCAAAACGTCGCTCGTGAGCGCCCAGTACAAATTTCCCGAACCCAACTCCGGTGCATATCCGGCGATCGGCTTCGATGGCGATGTCGGCGGACTGATTTACTCGACGTCGATGTGCACGCTGACGCTGGAGACGTACTACCGCTATTTGCCAATGCTGTGGTTCCGGTGACGCGAAAGAGCGTCACTTCGTTCCGTAGACTTTCCAGAAACATCCGCCCGTCTTGCGGTATTGCGACGGCGAGGCGCCCATCTTTTTCTTGAAGAGCGATGTGAAGTGGCTGAACGAATTGAAGCCGACTTCCAGCGCGATACGCGTGATCGGCAATGAACTTTCCCCGAGCATTGCGCAGGCCTGCGCGATGCGGATTTCCGTCAGGCGCTCCAGAGGGGATTTTCCCGTCGTCGCACGGAAGACGCGCGCCAGATGCGACGGCGACAGATGCGCCACCTGCGCCAAGTCCGCGCGTTCGAGCGGATGCTGGAGATTGGCGCGCATGTAGTTTTCGACCCTGGCCACCAACGCCTGGTTGCCGTTGAAATTCAACGGCGATTGAATCGTCCGCGCCTCTGCCTTCCCGGATTTGGCTGGCGCGCTGCGACGCAGTCCGATCAGCAATCGCGAGAGCAGCAACAGGACCATGTCCTGCTGTTCGTCCGACGGGCCGGCTCGAAGTTCTTCCACCAGCGCATTGAGTTCGCTTCGCAACAAAGGAGGACAAAGCAGTTTCCGGCGCTCGATCGCGCTGAGATTCAAACGCTTGTTGTCGAACGTGCCGACGATATAGCCGACCGACTTCGCGCGCGCCTGTGGCTCGCGCACGGTGCCGGCGGGAATAATGAGCGATTCCAGCGGACGCAACAGAAAGCTCTGCCCGTCGATACGATGCTCCACGCACCCATGAATAACGCAATACCACTGCGGCCCGCTCTGCGTGTGCGCGGGCACGTGGTAATCGCCGGTCGCTTCGCGGTAAAACATTTCCCGCACGGTGAGCGGGTAGCCGTTGTGGCCGATCGACACGTCTTCCTTCCTCCGGACGTCCCTTGAAATCTGAACTACGAATGATGAACGATGAGTGGACGGAACGGAAGGTCGTTATGCACCACCGGCGAAGAATTTAATTTCTGAAACTTTTTCGCGCGTGAAGGCTCCAACCCTGACGCAGTATTCTGAGGAGGATATTTTTAGATGCGAAATGCCTTGGTGGTTGTACTTCTTGCAACACTCTCTGCAGTGGCTTCCGATGCGCCCAAACAAGCGGCGGAGGGCGCGGAGGGTAAGCGCGCGTTTGACGACCTGACGGCTTTCTACGCCGATACGAAAAAAGAGCCACCGTACAAACCCGCACTAACGGATCTGGCATCAACAGACGCCGCCAAAAGCAAAGCGGCCAGCGCGTACATCACGGCGCTTTTCAAACAGCTCTATGCTGACGAAAGCAATGGACGCTCGCCGGTAAAGCGATCGCCGTTCTTCGGCGGCGGCGGAACGTCGTCCGATGCGCGTGATTTCCGTGCCAAGCTCGCAGCCGCGTTCAGTAAGGACGCACAGGGCGACGGCGCGCTCGACGCCGCGCTGTGGTTGATCGACAGCGAAAAAGATCCGCGCAATCAACCCGCCGGCATGGATGCATTGAAGCGTGTCAAAGGTCCGAAGAGCGTCGAAATCTTCAGGAAGCTCTTGCAGCAGCCACATCCCAACGCCAGCGTGGCAAAGAGTGTGATCGAGGAAGTCGCCGCGCGCGGCCTGAAAGAACTCGCGCCTGAAATCACGAAGCTCTGCGGGCATTTCCGCACCAGCGTCCGCGAGGCCGCTCGCGACGCGGCCCCGAAACTCGGCATCGCTAAAATTCCCGACTACAAGCCCGAGGCGGCATTCTCGCCGTGGCTCGAACAGGAACTGAAGAACATCGCCGGCATGGTCGTCGTCGAGATTCCCAAGGACGCGAAGTGGATGCACTTCGCACTAAGCGGCAACAAGGGCGGAAAGGGCGAAGGCGAATTCAGCGGCTATGTGCTGGACGAAAAGGATGGCACGTACCATGTCGTCGATTACTTCGGCACGGAACGTTTCCTCTCCAAAAACGCAACGGCCACCGGCAAGACCGAAACCGGCGTGACTGCCACGCCGCGCACGCTGGCCGAGGAAGCCAAGGCGCTGCTGGAGGTCCGCGCAGCCAGCAACGATCTCTCGTCGCTCTCGCGCATGGGTATGGCGACGGCGCAATTCGAACCCAAATTCGTCAGTGTGCCAGAAGCGCTCGTCGCCGCGTGGTGCTTCACGCACGGCGACAAGGCCAGCGCGGCCGCGCTGCTCTTTCCGCGCATCGACGCCACCGCCGACGACCGCTGGGTCGGCTGGGTCACGCGCGATCTGCTCGGCCACCAGTATTTCCAGAAGATGCTCGTCGCTTTCTCGCACGCGCGCGATTTCCCCGCGACGCTGGCGCTCGCCAAGCACCTCAGCAAGCCGGTATTCGACGACTATAACTATCAGGAACGCACGAAGCTGCTGGCCGCACAACTCGCCAAGCGCGAGGACGATTTCAAAAAGTTCGCCCTGCCAGAACCGGCGAAGTGGGAAGAGCTGAAGAAGACGCTCAAGCGCGACGAACAGATCAAGTTCCTCGCCGAACACATGCGGTTGCTCAACTGCATCCAGATGGGCCAGCCCGGCGATGTGAACTATGCAGACCCGCAGACCGCGCAACCCTTCAGCCGCGGTCAAGGCATGGTCGGCCAGGGAACGGCGGTAATCAATCCATACAATGAGCTGACGAACATGAAACTTGAAGTCGCTGACATGGCCATCCTCGCGCCGTTTCTCGCTGACGAGAATTTCATCCCGACGTTCAGCTACTGGCGCGAGTTCCACTCCAAGCGCACGCTGCATCAGGTCAATTGGGTGATCAGCACGGTCCTGAATGAGGCCGCGAAACGCGACCTTTCCGAAATTGGGATTTATTCCAACCTGGACGCCGAGGGCAAGAAAAAGCACATCGACAAAATTCTCGACTGGTGCAAGGCCAACGCCGGAAAAACCCGCGACCAACTCCCCGACGAGCGCCCCAAGCGCAACACCGGCGGCGCACGCATCGACGCTCCGTAAGCGTAGCTACCTTTAAAACTCGTACGAACGGCGACGACCTGTCGCCGTTTTTTTATCACTTTTTCACAGCGAATCGCGGTTACGCTCGTCTCTCCTTAACGATTCATCACAGGAGAGATCGTTTGCCACGTTACGCCTTATTTCTGGCGGTAGTGCTATGCCTCTGTCCGTTCACCCGAGCTGAAGACGGCGCGACCAAGGCGGAGACACTGGCCGACCGGATCGAGCAGCAGGCCACGCCCCTGCCCTTCGAACCGTGGGTGAAGTCGGCGCGCGTCGGCGATTACATCGTCCGCAAATTTTCCGGCGGCGCGACCACGCGCACGGAGATTCGCGAACTCGATTCCGACTTCGTCTACATCGACGAAGTGTCAGAGTCCTCCGGCAAGAAAACCGAACGCAAACGCAAGATCTCGCGCAACGAGAGCGCCGGGAAACCGCGCGAAGTGGAGATGAAAAGCACCGGCACGTTCAAACAGAAACTCAACGGCGTGAAACTTGCCTGCGAAGGCTTCGAAGGACTGATCGTCACCGCGCTGAAGGAATGGAACGGCGAAACCACCGCGATGAAGCTCGCCAAGTATCACAAGGTGATTGCCGACGGCGTGCCGTTCGGCGGCGTCGTACGCGAACTGCAGGCCCCCGACGACAAGCGCGAAGTCGTCCCGAAAACCGGCGGCGGTTTCGTGCGCCAGCTCAACACCATCGACACGCTGCAGGTCGTGATGGAAGTTACGTCGTGGGGAAATACCATGGACGAGCGGAAGAAATAACTGCGCTAATCGGCGGCGCGTTGATACGCGTGGATGTCCTGGTGATTGTCCCAGCCGCGCGGCGTGAAGTAGAGTTCCTTCCACCCGCCGGCCTCAGTGGCAATGGTTTTCATCCGTTCGTGCGTAGCCAGCGAGATCCCATAATTCGTCTGACCGGCGTACGCGCCAAAGCCGAAGCCCTTCTCGCGGTATTGTGCGACAATGGTCTTCTGCGCGTCGGTGGGCAAACCGTAGCCGTGAAGGCCACGTTCGAGATTTTCCGCCGGATAGTCGCCATGCGTGGTGAACACGCAGATGCCCGCAGGCATCAGATGGCGATGAAAAAAACGGAGCAGCGCCGCGGTGCTGGCTTCATTGGTATGCGTCAGCAGCGAACCGCACCAGATCAGGTCGAACTTCGTGATCAGCGTCAGCGCATCGAAGTCAGACGAGGTCGGGACGGGCTTGGCATCGAAATTGACACGGCAGAATTCGAGGCCGGTGGTTTCCAGCTCCGCGGCGTAGATCGATGCTCGCGGAAAGCGCAGCCGCAGGAATCGCATCACCCGCCCGTGTCCGCAGGGAAAATCGAGAATGTTCTGAACGCCGCCGGACATCGGACCCGCAACTTTCAAGGCCGCGTCGATGGCGTGCACTGTCGACAGACCCACATTCAAATAATGTTCAGCCCGGAATGGACGATACATCTCTTCGTTGGGATCGACGCGCAACGACACCTGCTCCAGCATCGCGACGTCCAAGGGCGAAAGGCCGGGCGCGGACATCAACTGGCGCTGCGCGCGCGGCATTTCCACGCGCTCGGCCAGCGTGGCGCGGAGCAACTGCTTGGCGAGTTGGCGCAGCATTCAGTCCCCTTTGCTCCAAAAACCCAACACACCCGTCAGCGACCAGAACCACAATCCGCCCATCGGGCTTTCGAGCACGACGCCGACGGACATCGCGGAGAGAAAGAAAAGCCACGCACCGAAAACCGTCAGCCCGGCCCAGAACTCCGCGTCCGTCTCGCGTGAACTTCCCTTCGCGCAGCGGTGCAGCTTACGGAGAGTCTGGATGCTCACAACTGCCAGTATTCCCAGCCACAAGAATAGGCCAACAAAACCCAGCCGCGAAAAAATGGTGACGTGAGCGTTGTGCGGATTGCGGTTGGGCGGAACCATCTTCTGGCTGAGCTCGTACATGGGCCACGCGGATGTATCGCGCATGACATCGGTCAGATTGGTGCCGAATCCCAGTCCCCAGAGCGGCGAATCGTGCAGGGTGACGCGGCAACAGCGCACCCAGAACGCCGCGCGCCAGCGGACATTTATGGCACCGCCCTGGCCCGCCGAACTCGAAAACCCGTTGATGTCAGAATTGTAGACGCTGGTCAGGCGCTCCCACGATTCATCCCAATTGTGCGGCGCCGGATTGTAGACGTCCACAGGCCCTGCCGGCACCACAGGAGGTGGCGTCGGCGCAGGAGGCGGAAGAGGTGGAAGAGGAGGAGCGGGAGAAGGGCCCGGAGGCGCGAGCGCCGGCGCCACGGCCTGGGCTTCCAAGCCGGCATCGAGCTTGTATTCCTGGTCGACGCTGCTGAATACCGCCAGCGGCTTCATTAGGCGCGACGGGCCGATCAGAATCAACATTACCAGTGCCAGAGCACCAAGCACGGCTTGCCGTCGCCGCGTGTGGCAAACGGCGACAACCACCGCAAGCGTTACCGGAACGATGCCGAGGAGCACCGAACGGATCTGAAATCGCGTCAGAAAAACAAAGGAGAAAAAAAGTGCGAGGCCGACGGCGGGAGCAACTTTTTTCCAGCTACGCGAGTCGTTTGGAGACGGCCCCGGTGCTGATTCGCGCGGAATCCACGCGACGCTCCGCATCCACCATGCCCACGCCGCGAGGGCCGCCGACAGCGCGAACAAATCGGCCTTGCCCGCGGCCACCAGCCATGAAAAATGGACATAACCAAACGCGATGAGCGTGGAAAGCAGGCCCGCCAGCGTCGCAATCGTCAGGAACATGGCCTCGACGTGCCGGATCAGGTCGGACGCATCGACGTCCTTCTCGGACCGCCATGCCTGCACTGCCAGCAGCGCCGCGATGGCGTAGCCGGCGAACACGCCGTCGCGCAGCGCGATGAAACCGTGTTCGCGCGCGCCAAACAGGGCGCGGACCGAGCCGTAAAGAAAGAAGACCGCGATGAGCCGAAAGGCCCACGAATCGCGCAGCAGTTCCAGCGCGTCCTTGCGGAAACGCGCCAGCATTACAATCACGATCGCGCACTCGCTGATGTACAGCGGCGGCATACCGATTGACGCAAAGGGCTTGTTGAAGATTAACAGACCGGCGAGCAGGGCCCACCAGACAATAGCCGCCACCGTGGAGATACTCCTGAAGTTGCGTTAAATTTGCGCGGCGTGCGTGGCTTTTTCAAGCGGGATTCGTCACGCGGGGCGCTCCCGTTGCATCCCACCTCTTTTCCGTTCTAATGGAACCCATGAGTGCCCGTTCCCTCTACGCCCGGCTGTCGGCTCTTTCCGAACTCGATAGCTTCAAAAAGCCCACCGGAAAAACCCGCGTCCACGCCGCCGTCACGGGACTGATCGGCGCGTCGCGGTCGCTCGTCGCCGGGGCGCTCGGGCGTATGCGCGTCGGGAAACGGCCTTCAGTCGTACTGCTGGTGACCGATGGCCCGGAAAGCGCGCTCGATGCCGTCGCCGACGTGCGTACCTTCGTTTCGCTTGAACACACCGTCGACGCGCCTGCTCCGCAGACGGCCAACGCAGCGCAGAAGCGCGAGAAGGCCATCGCCCGGATGGCGCGCGAGGAACAGTGGGCCGACGCCGGTCTGCCGGCGACCTCCACGATTCCCGAAGATCTGCGCAAGGGTCTCTTTCTCGAAAGCACGCTCTTTCCCGCGTGGGACGTGCTGCCGACGGAGTCCGACCGGCCGGAAGGTCTGACGCTCGCCGGCCGCCGCCGCGCCACGGACCGGTTGCGTGAAATCCGTGCCGGAACCGGCGTGCTGCCCGAATGCTACCTGCTCGCTGCGCCCATCACCGCGTTGCTGCAGCCGACAGAATCTCCCGCCGACGCCGCGCAAACGATCACGCTGCGCACCGGCGACGACCATGATCCGATTCTCCTCGGCCGCAAGCTGGGCGAGGCCGGTTACGAACGCGTAGGCCAGGCGGAAGTGCGCGGCGAATTCGCACTGCGCGGCGGCATCCTTGATATTTTTCCGTACACGTCGGAGACGCCCTTCCGCATCGACTTCAACGGCGACACGATCGAATCGATCAAACCTTTCGACCCGATCTCGCAGCGTTCCGACGAGCCCGTCGATGCGATTGCGTTCGCCGATGCCTCGCCGGAAGCGCTGAAGAAGCTTTTTTCGCCGGGCGCCAGCAGCGGTCCGTATTCGATTCTCGATCACCTGCCCGACGGCGCGCTGATCATTTTCCAGGACCCCGCGCGGCTGCGGCAACGCGGCGAGCTTTATCGCGCCAGTTTAGTTTCGGGACGATCTATCAGTTTCAGCGTCGAGGAACTGCTGGCGACCGTCGCCGCGCGGTTGGATTCGCTGCAGATGCTGGGCGGGTGGGAGACGCCGGGGGAAGAGGATGCGCCCGGCGAGAGCGACGGATCGACCTCCCCTGCCCCCTCTTTTCAAGGGGGGGAGAAGGGCGCCTTTGGCACCGGTCCCGTCTCCGATGCTCAAACCGCGGCGTCTCCGCCAGTCTTCGCGCTCCCCAGCACGATCGAACTGACCATCGCCTGCACCACGCTGCAGCGTCTGGCCGGCGACGTGGCGAAAAACGCGGACACTTGGAAGCACGTCGTCGCGGAGCGCGAGCAAGTGGTTGTATTCTGCGAGACGCCCGGCCACCGACAGCGACTTCAGACGCTGCTTGAAGAAGCCGGCGTGATGCAGCATCCCGGCGCGAAAGCGAAGAAATCCGAGCACGCTGTGCGGCTGGTGCTGGGCAAGATCTCGGGCGGGTTCGATCTCCGTTCGGCTGATCTGGCGGTGATTCCAGATCGCGAAATTCTGGGGCTTAGTCGCCACGCGGCGGACAAGGAGACGGCTCCGAAGCGCAAACAAGCGCCAGGCACGGTCGCGATTCAACATCTCATGGACCTTCAGCTGGGCGACCACGTCGTCCATGCGGCGCACGGTATTGCGCGGTATCTGGGTCTCGCACGGCTGGAGAAAAGCGGACGGACCGAAGACTACCTGACGCTGATGTTCGCCAACGACGTCAAGCTGTACGTGCCGGCGGCGCATATCGGCTGGGTCAGTAAGTACATCGGCGGGCATTCGAATCTCGAGCTCTCGACGATCGGCAGCAAGGTCTGGTCGCGCAAAAAGGAGCGCGCGGAAAAGGCGCTGCGCGACATTGCCGAGGACTTGCTCAAGCTCCAGGCGGCGCGCAAGAGCCTCCCGGGCATCGTCTTCGGGCCCGACAACGAATGGCAGGAGCAGTTCGAGCACGCGTTTCCGTACAAGGAGACCGTCGACCAGCTCACCGCCATCGATGCAGTCAAGACCGACATGCAGGCTACGTGCCCGATGGACCGGCTGATCTGCGGCGACGTCGGCTTTGGCAAAACGGAAGTCGCGCTCCGCGCCGCATTCAAGGCGGCCAACGCGGGCAAGCAGGTCGCGGTGCTCGCTCCGACCACGCTGCTGGCCGAACAGCATGGCCGTACGTTCAAGGAGCGTTTCTCCGGCTTTCCGTTCGTCGTCGACACGCTCTCGAGATTCAAGACTCCGGGGGAGCAGAAGCGGTTGCTCGAACGGCTCGAAACTGGGCGCGTCGACGTCGTGATCGGTACACATCGGTTGCTGCAGAAGGATGTGCGCTTCAAGGACCTTGGACTTGCGGTGATCGACGAGGAGCAGCGGTTCGGCGTCGAACACAAGGAATTCTTCAAGCATCTGCGCCGCTCGATCGACGTCATGACGCTGACGGCCACACCGATTCCGCGCACGCTCCATATGGCGCTGCTGGGACTGCGCGACATTTCCAATCTCACCACGCCGCCGCGCAACCGGCGGCCGATCATGACCAAGGTAGCGCGCGTTTCCGACGATTTGCTGCGCCGCGCGATCCTGCGGGAGATCAGCCGCGGCGGGCAGGTCTTCGTGGTCCATCCGCGCGTGAAAGACATCGAAGAATTTCGCACGCGCCTGCAGGATCTGCTCCCCGAAGCGCGCTTTGCCGTCGGTCACGGCCAGATGGGCGGCGACGCGCTCGAAGAAGTGATGGAGGCGTTCCTCCATCATAAGATCGACGTGCTGGTCAGCACCACGATTGTCGAATCGGGGCTCGATATTCCGTCGGCGAACACCATTTTAATTCACGAAGCGGACCACTTCGGCCTCTCGGAGCTCCACCAGCTTCGCGGCCGCGTGGGACGCAGTGACGTACAGGCGTATTGCTATTTGCTGCTCCCGGAGACCAGCGCGCTGACACCCGAGGGCCTGCGCCGCCTGCGCGCGCTTGAGGAATTTGACGAACTGGGCGCTGGATTTCAGCTCGCTTTGAAGGACCTGGAAATCCGCGGTGCTGGAAACGTGCTCGGCCGTCAGCAGTCCGGCGAGATCGCGGAGATTGGCTACGACCTCTATTGCAAACTGCTTGACGCCACGGTCCGGTCGATCCGCGGCGAGAAGGTCGAAGAGACAATGGAGTGCAATGTTCAACTCCGCGGCGCGGCGTACATTCCGGAGGACTACGTTCAGGATGACAAGGTGACGCTCGAAATCTACCGCCGCCTCGATGCCTGCCGCGCGGATGCCGAAATCGATTCGCTGAAGGACGAGCTCACCGAACGCTTCGGTGCGCTCCCGCCACCGGGCGTGCGCATGTTCGAAGAGGCGAAGTTGCGTCTCCTTGCCCGTGCCGCGCGCGTGCCGTATGTGGGGCTCGACGAAGCGGAAGGGCGCATCATCCTGAAACTGCACGGCTGGGACATGAAGGCCAGCGACCGCGCGCTGCGTGGCCTGCCGGAAGTGAAGGGCATCCGCATTCTCGACGGCGAAACCTTGTCGTTCGGCATGGATTTGAAGAGCAAGCACAACGAAGCGGCGTTGCGGCAGCGCGTCCGGAATCTGCTTGAGCCGCTGGCGATGTACCGCAAGCGGATGGAGTAAACGCAGCAGTCCCGGCCAGTGACCTTCGCCCAGCGAATGCGACAAAATGCGACAGAATGTTACACCGTTCGGGGTGTATGGTGCGGACCCTCCGGCCAGAGTGCCTGGTCGTGTTGAGACCGAGCACGTCTGGCCGGGCGTGGCGTTACGCTCGAGGTCCGCTGTGGGCGTATGGGGTTGTCAAAGAACGTTTAACTGAGTCATTGGTCATTGGTCATTGGTCATTGGTCATCTGTCATTTTTCATTTACGAGGAGCGGATGTGGGCGCGTGCAGGGAGCGCGGGCGTTCCGCGTTGGTCGTGACCAAGGGCTGCCGCTCATGGCTACGGACGGGCGGCCTTCCAAGCCGCTGTTCGCGCGATCGTAGGCGCATGGGACGGGCGGGGTTTGGTTGCGAGGGCGGCACTGGTGGCTATACGGCAGCCACCAGTGGCACACTCCGGCGGTTCCTTTGCAAGATGTACCGGACGGTCCAAATTTCAAACTCGGCGCGGATTTTTGACTTTCGGACTTTTGGGTGACGACAGCGGGCGTGGATGGTGACGAACGGATTCATGGGGTGGCCTCCGGGTGGTGGGGTAGTCAGGATTTGGATACAGGTCTTATGCGTTGGATCGAATAAGTGGCGGTGGTGCGGTTTGTGGATTTCATGTATATATCTATGCGGTTGAGAAATGTAAAAGTCCGGTAATATCTTGAAACTTCGCGTATAAAAGTTAAGTATTTTTCGATTTATAAAGGTTTATGAGAATTTCATTTATCGGTTCACATTGCGCATTTTCCGATTCTGTGGACCGGGGACTCCGAGGGCTGGGTGATCGTCATGAATAGAAAGTGTCTCTATATATAAGCGGTGATTGATCCCGAAAATCAAGGGAAATCGGGTGAATGAGCTAATTTGAGCAGGAATGAGAGCGAATGAGAGCGAATGAGAGCAAATGAGCTGAAATGAGCGTGTTTGAGCAGGAATGAGCGTGAATGAGCGTAAATGAGCACGAATGAGCAGTTGCTACCTTTGCGTTGCTTCGTGCTACGCAGTGGCACAATTAATTGTGTTCGTGCTATCCAGGGTTGAGGGGGGGTGCTGCCAGACTGGATGGGGTCCTGAAGCAACGGCCGGAAAGCCGGCTGGAAGGAATATCGCAGGAGCATGACCACCACTTAAAAGTGGTGGCAAGCAACGGCTTGAACGGCAACGGCAATAGCAACGGCAGCAATGGCAGCAATGGCAATGGCGGGAATCGGCATTCGAACGCCGAAACGAATGCCGAATCCCGATTCCCGAATCCCGATTCCCGAATCCCGCTTCGTCCCGCTTTCGTCCCGCTTTCGTCCCGCTTTCGCGCGTGATCAGGACGTCAGGGGCGTTTGCGTCAACCGGAAGAGTGGCTCGCTGAATTGACGGCGCAGCGTCTCGTAGAGATGCGCGTCCTGCGGGCCCATCTCGAAGAAGATGATCCCCAGCACCTTCTCGCCTTTGTTTAAATGCAGCGCCATCAGACTGACCGGACGGTAGTCGGGCAGGAAGTCGTCCGGGATCAGCTGTTTGGCGGGGAAGCGCAGGCCTTCAGACGACAGTTCAATGTGCTCTTCCTCGTCGTACGCGAGCACCAGTCGCGACCATTCGGGCTTCGCAGGCGCCGACCCTGAGCCTGTCGAAGGATCCTCGAAGGTCACGGCGTAGCAGCGGTCAATGCCCAGCGACGGCAGTTTCTGCGCGAACGCGTCGGCAAGACTTTTTAGATCCTTGGAGAAAAATGTTGAGTTCACGTTCATCAGCCGCATCGCCTGGATCGCGCGTTGCTCCTGCTGATGGGCGTGCATGCGGGCGGCCGCCTCGCCAACCAGAACACGCGCCTGGTGCCAGAGGTTCTCGGCGTCGGCGACCGTCTCCTGCAGTGTCATGCACGGCAGCAGTTCGCGGCGCAGCACGGAGATCACGTTCTGCCAGCCGGTCATGGCGCGGTGTTCCATCCATTCCTGGACGAGGATCGCGTCGAGCGTCGGCAGGAATTCGCCGCGCGCTTCGCCGGTAACGTCGCGCACAAATGCGTTGAAGAGACGCTCCGTCCATTCGGAATTCACGCCGCTAGTCAGTCCACGCGCTGAATTCATCAGCGCGCCCAGCGTGGTCTCGCGACGCTGCGCCAGCAGCACACCCGGCGCCTGCGTCGAACCCACGGCCGGTTGCGCCACGGAGTTGGTGACGTCGGCGACAAAGCATCCGCACGACCGGCGTATGACCATTTCCGTCGGCAGCGTGACCGTTTGTGGAACATCGACGCCGCGGACAATATCGAGCAGCATGTGGGCGGCTTTGCGGCCCAGCATGTAGACGGGTTGATGAACAGTGGTGAGCGAGAAACCCAGGCCCAGGTCGTTATCAAAGCCAACCACTGCGATGTCCGACGGCACACGCAGTCCGCGTGCATGCAGCGCCTCAATCACGCCAGCTGCCATCGCGTCATCGGCGGCGACGATGGCTTGCATTTCGCACTTTCGCACATCTTTCAGCGTGTGTACGGCCATTGCGCCGGAGAGCGGGCTCCAGTCGCCGCTGGCGACGAGATCGGGATTGTAGGCGATGCCGTTTTCGGTCAGCACATCTTTGTAGACCTGGAAACGCTGCTCCGCTTCCGCATTGGCTTCCGGCCCGCGCACAAACGCGATTTTGCGGAAACCGTGGACATTCACCAGGTGCCGCAGCGCTTCGGCCATGCCGGCGCGGTTGTCGATCAGCAGGCTGTGAACGTTCGGGATGTTCACCCCGATGCTGATGCACGGCAGCGGTTCGTACCGCGAGAAGAACGCGGCCAGCCTCTGCGGATCCTTTTCATAGTTGCTGATGACCGACGAGACGACAATCACGCCGTCGACGTTCTGCTGACCGACCAGATCGCGCAGCGGGCAGACTTCGTCCCGCAGCGACGTCGCCACGGTGATCAGGTGCGCGCCGTTTTCACGCGTAAAGTCGGAGACGCCGCGCTGAATGGTCTGGCCGTACCAGTCGCCATAATGTTCGATCATCAGGGCAAACGAAGTCCGCGATCGAGAGCGGCCTCCGGAATCCGGCTGCGGATCGGGCGGACGGTGGGGCGGAACGATGGGCACGGAGCTGCTCATTACGTCAGGTTCCCGATTCAGACGATTTGACAAAACGGCTCAGCGGTTCGCAGAACTGCCGCGCGAGCATTTCGTAGACGTAGTATTCAACATTGCTCTTCTCGAAGAAAATCGCGCCGAGATGCTTGCCGTTTTTCAAGAGTGGAAGCGCCAGCAGAGTGACCGCTCGGTATTCCGGGAGCAGGTGCGGCGGGAGCAGTTGTTTGGCCGGGAAGCGCAAGCCTTCTCCGTCCAACGGCGTGGTCTCTTCCTCATCCAGCGCCAGGACCAGCCGCGACCATTCCGGCACGGCGCCGGTGGTCGGACCTTCGAAGACCACCGCATAGCAGCGTTCGATTCCCAGGCGCGGCAGCTTCTCGGCGAAGGTGGCCGCCAGCGTCGCAATGTCCGGCGAGGCGAAGACGGCGCTGACATCCATCAATTGAGTCGTGCGCAGCGAATGCTGCGATTCCTGATGTGCCCGGACGCGCTGCGCCGCTTCATCGATCAGCACGCGCGCCTGGTGCCAGACGTTCTCCGCGTTGTGAACGGCATTTTTCGCCAGGCCTGGCAGCGCTTCGCGGCGCAGCTCCGAGACCACGTTCTGCCAGGTGTCGGAGTGGCGGCGCTCCATCCATTCCTGGAGCAGGATGGCGTCGAATTCCGAGAGCAGTTCGCCGCGCTTGCCGTCGCTGACTTCGCGCTGGAAGGCGGCAAAGAGCTTCTCCGGCCACTCCGGCGCGACATCGGTGAGTTTTCCGCCGGACGCGCGCAACATTGCCTGCGAAATTGCTTCGCGGCGCACGGCCAGCAGCGGCAATTTCGAGGCGGGCATCGCCGGCGCCGCCGCATGCGTTACTTCATTCTCAAAACAGCCGCAGGAACGGCGCACAATCAGTTCCGTCGGCAGCGTGACCTGCATGGGCACGTCGCCGGCGTTGTGAATCAGGTCCAGCAGCATTGCAGCGCCACGGCGGCCCATTTCGTAAACAGGCTGATCGATGGTGGTCAGGGCGTAACCGGTGCCGTCGAAATTATCGAAGCCAACAATCGCCACGTCCATCGGCACGCGGATGCCGCGGGCGTGAAGCGCTTCGAACGCGCCACCGGCCATGGCATCATTGGCGGCGACGACGGCTTCAAATTTCCTGCGGCGAAGATCTTTGAGCGTGTAAATCGCCGTGGCGCCCGAGGAGTGCCCCCAGTTGCCATCCGCGACGAGTTCCGGATCGAAGGCGATGCCGTGCTGCTCCAGCATTTCCTGATAGACCTTGAAGCGCATCTCCGCTTCCAGGTTCGTCTCCGGACCACGGATGAAGGCGATCTTGTGAAAGTGGTGGACCTTGATCAGGTGGGAGATGACGTCGCGCATGCCGGCGCGGTTGTTGACCGTGACGCTGTGCACTTTTTCGAACGGATCGCCGAGATTGACCAGCGGCATCGGCCGGTAGCGGTCGAAGAATTGAAGGATGCGCTCCTGGCTGCGTTCAAAGTTGCTCAGGATACTGGAGATGATCAAAACGCCGTCGGAATTGGCGGGATTGATCAGATCGCGCAGCGGACAGCGATCATGAACCGATGACGCCACCGCACAAATCAGATTCGAGCCCTTCTCGCGCGTCAGATCGGCCGCGCCTTCAATCACATGTTGCGCCTTGGGCTGCATGATGTCATCGAGCAGCAGCGTCATGGAGTTACGGCGTTGGGATTGAGTCTGGGCTGGATCGGACACGGAGGCACCTCTCGATATTACATCTACACTATATCCTGAGTTTGACCTTCGCCATCTGAAAAGATGATGAATGGCCTTCATTTCTGTCAGAACGTGGTATGATGCCCGGACGGTTTTGAGGAGCACCACAGCAGTGAGCACGAAATCCGGTCTGGACAACCTTCCGCGCAGTTCAGAAGAACGCGGCGCAATTCTACTGCAGATTGTCGCGCCCATTCTGGCTGATCTGGAACAGTCGGAAGAATCGTTGTCTAAATTTCTGACCAGCCAGTACGCCTACATTCAAACGCTCGTCCGCCACATCGAACGATTCAAAGGCAAGCGCCTGCGTCCAGCCGTGCTGCACTTGAGCGCCCGCGCGTTCGGCGGCGAAGCTCCCCTTTCTTACGACGTCGCGGCACTGGTGGAGATGATCCACCTCGCGACGCTCTGCCACGACGACATCCTCGACGATGCCGAAACGCGCCGCAATGTCGCCACCGTCAACGCGCGCTGGGGCAACAAATCCGCCGTGATGACCGGCGATATTCTCTTTTCGCGCGCGTTTGAAATTCTCGGCCGCTTCGATGATCCGCGCCCGTTCCGTATTCTTTCCCGCACCAGCCGCCTGATCTGCGAAGGCGAACTGCTTCAGATCGACAGCCGCTTCAAGCCAGAGATCGATGAAGACGCGTACTTCGATCTGATCGAGAAAAAAACGGCCGTGCTCTTCGGGGCCGCCGCTGAACTGGGCGCTCTGCTGGCCGGCGCGAAGGACAATGAGAGCAAGCATCTCTACGCCTACGGCCGCCGCGTGGGCATGGCGTTTCAGATCGTCGACGACTGCCTGGACCTGGTCGGCGTCGAGAAGACTGTCGGCAAGTCGCTCGGCAGCGACCTGAAAAACGGTGAGCCAACGCTGCCCCTGATTCACCTGCTGGCGAATACCACCGGCGCGCGCAAGCAGGAACTGCTGAACATGTTCAAGCCCGAGTCGGGTACGCTCAGCCGCGAAGCGCTGAAGCCGTACCTCGAGCGGAGCAATTCCGTCGATTACGCGTTGCAGATCGCGCGCAACGAAATCCAGCGCGCACTCGACGAAATCGCGTTTCTCCCGGCATCGTCGGCCAAGACTGCGCTGCTCGAGATTCCGAATTACGTGCTGGAACGAACGTCGTAACGCATTCGCGAAAGCTGTCCTATTTCAAACCCGCATTTAGAATCCGAATAAACTTTCGACATGTCTTCAGCAATACCAGGAATTGCGATGTCCAAAGCAGACGTTTGGAAAACCGATAAACTGACACGGCGATTCCTGTCCGGAGTACGCGGGGCGATTCCGCTGGCTGCGGAGCAACTCGAATTGCTGGTGCGACTCACGGCGAAGGCGCAACCTCAACTGCGGAATTTTCTGGACCTGGGTTGCGGGGACGGAATTCTTGGCGCCGCGCTGCTCCACCGGTTTCCGCAGGCGTCAGGCGTATTCTCCGACTTTTCGCCGCCGATGCTTGCTGCCGCGAAGGCGAGATTCGCGGACAGCGCTGAGAAGCATGTCTTTGTGGAATGCGACTACGGCACGCCGAGTTGGACGAAAGCGTTCGAACGGTTTGGACCGTATGACGCAATCGTTTCAGGGTTCTCAATTCATCACCAGCCGGACGCGCGCAAACGCGAACTTTACGCTGAGATTTTTGGGCTGCTTTCTCCAGGCGGCATTTTTCTTAATCTGGAGCACGTCGCTTCTGCTACTCCCTGGGTCGAAGGCGCCTTTGACGAACTGTTCGTCGATTCCCTTTATGCTTTTCATAAGGCAAACGGAGGCGGAAGGACACGCGATGAAGTGGGGCGCGAGTACTATCACCGTCCCGACAAAGCAGCCAACATCCTCGCGCCGGTTGAGGTGCAATGTCAATGGTTGCGCGAGACCGGATATCAGGAGGTGGACTGCTATTTTAAAGTTTTTGAGTTGGCTCTATTCGGGGGTGTTCGGAGATAAGGCTTTTGCGGGGTGAATGCACGCCCTTTGCAAGCAGAGCCCTTCCAACGCGGAGACAGCATCACGCCAAGTTTCCACCGTAGGTTCGCCATTGACTCCACACGTACCAGCACGATCCTCGGCTTTTGCAGCCTGGTTTTCTGGAGTTCGACCGTATCCATCTCGCGGTCGCTCTCAGAAAGTCTCGGCCGATTTACCACGGCCGCCCTGGTGTATTTAATCGGCGGAATCTTCTCTTGTGCGATCGTCGCGAGCCGGCCCAACGGAGTGCAACGCATGCTGGCGCTGCCGCGCCGGTACTTGCTGATCTGCGGTTCACTTTTCATGTCGTATACCGTCGGACTTTATATGGCGATCGGATTCGCGCACGATCGTCGGACCACGATTCTGGTGGGGTTGGTCAATTATCTCTGGCCGGCGCTGGTCTTTGTTTTTTCGATTCCCATTCTCGGAAAGCGAGCCAGATGGTTTCTCGCGCCGGGTATCGCTCTGGCGATTCTGGGCATCATGCTGGCCGCAACTTCGGGTCAGACCTTCGGCATCAGCGAATTGATGGCGATTCTAAGCAGCAACGCGTTTCCGATCGTGGCGGCGCTCGTCGCCGCCATCTCCTGGGGACTCTACACCAATTTTTCAAGGCTCTTGCATACGGGCGAGGGAAGCGCGGTGCCGTTATTCATACTCTCAACGGGAATCGTGCTGTTGGCGTTGAGGCTGACGGTGCATGAAGAGTCTCACTGGTCGCCATCCATTGGTTTGATGCTGGCGGCGAACGTCATATTTCCGCTCCTGCTTAGCACCATTTTCTGGGAACACGCAGTGCGGAAGGGCAACCTGCTGATGATCGCATCGGCAAGCTACCTCACGCCCGTGCTGTCGACAGTGATCTCCAGCCTTGTTCTTGGCGTCACGCTCGATGCCCGGATCTGGATTGGCTGCGCACTGGTTTCAAGCGGCGCCGTCATTTGCAATCTCGCATTCCTGGAACGCACTTAATTTTTTTGCAGCGTGAGGTCATCGAACGGCCGGCCGTTTTCGTCTGCAATCCTGAAGAAGAAGCCGAGACGGTTGTCGCGTCCGCTGCACAGAATCACAATCTTGTTCACTCCGGCATTCAGTACGGTGTCTTTTGAGGTCATGTCCTTGTATCCACCGTTGCTGGCGTCCGACACCTCTTTCTTTTTGTTGACCCAGATGCTGATGGAATCATGCGCGCCGAAAAAGAGCACTGCGTTCCGCCGGCTGGGCACGGTGACTTCAAGATAAGCGTACGCGCAACAGCCCGACAACAGCCGCTCTTTCGCTTCGGCATCGAGGTTGGCGGCATCGGAGGCCGACTTGATCAGGGGGCTTAAGTTGACGTATCCGTTACTTTTCGGATCGTCGATACCAAAGCGCGTCCAGCTTACAGTCTGATTGCCAATTCCGATACCCGTGCCATGTAAATCCAACTCACCGTCAGGGCGAATTTTTCCGCCGTTGGCGGGCTGGCCACCTTCAGCAGGAAAGGGACCGAAGATCTGATACGACGTCCACGCTGGTGAGACCTCGCGATGGAACTCTCGTTGGGTTGCACGAGGCAGTCTTGCCTTTTCCATTGCGGCTTCACATTTTTGCAGCGCGTTCTCCCCGTACGCGCGCATGAGAAAATCCTTCAGTATGACCACGGCGTGTATCGTGCCCGGGTTGGCGACGAGATAATTCTCACATTCGTCGATGTAGTTTTTCCGCGCAGCCGCTTCGGAGCCGTACGCCTCCAGAATTTGCTTCAGGAACAAAAGCCCCTCCGGCGCATCCGAAAGAATCCCAGCCGCTTCTCGCAACAACGCGGGATCCAATGCGCGACCGCTCTTCGCAGCAGCTGAGCGGAAGCTGAAGACAGGACCTGCAGCTGTGAGCGTCGCATTCGTCAGGTGAGTTGAAACACCCAGCGTAAACGGTTTGGCATCGGCGCGTTTAGGCGTGTCTGAAAACTGGAGCGGACCCTCAAGTTTATATTGCGAACCCAGCGCGTTTTCGATCAGCACCGATTCCTTGCCATCGGCAGAGATGGAGGCGCGATCAAACCAGGCTTGTCCACCTGAGACAGAAAAGGTAATGGACGCCATGTCCCACGATTCGATCTCCAGATCGATCGCCCGAATCTCCAGCAGTGTCCACTGCCCTGGCTTGGGCATCGAGCCCAATCGCTTCTGAGACGGGGTGTCCTCGTGCCCCATTCTTTCGGCAACGACGCCCCAATAACCTCGCGCCACCGGCGGTTCGCCCCGCTGCGGCTTTTCGTTGCTCTTAAATTGAACCATGATCATTTGTGGAGGGTTCTTTTCGCCCGGCATCACCCAGACTCGGAAAACTTTTGCCGCATCCGCCAGCGTCTCGGTTGAACACCGCGCCGCCTTGGCGGATTCCAGAGCCTTCCCCGCAGCATCCTTGTCACCCATTTTCTCATGGACGTAAATCAATCGGCTGAGCGCCCGGTTGCAATTGAGGGCGGTGGGATGCGACTTGAGGAATCCTTCCATTTCCGCTGCCTGATCCTGCAGCACCTGCGTGCCGCGCTTGGTCATATTGATCATATCCAGGAAATGCGGAATCTGCGGCGCATCGGGAAGCTTGTCGATTACGGTACGCAGGCGTTCGATCTTGTCGCGAGAGACATCCACCAGCGACAGCACGCCCATGGACGGCAACTGCAGCGAGGCTGGTCTGTTATCGGCATGGACTATTCCACCGCCCCACTCCAGCGCATCCCGCGTGCCCTGGCCGTCGTTGTCATATACAGCCGCCGAGAGCCGCAGCTCTTTCAAATTTCCTGGCCGGTGCTGAGCGTCGGGACGCAGGAAGCTCCACGGCAACGCCAACTCATATCGGACCCCCGAATTGTCTGGAAGGCTGGCGATGCGACCCAGGGGCCGGTCGGTCATTTCATTGCCGCGGTCGGCGTAGGTTCGCACGACTGTCTGGCCCTCTACCAGCGCCATGTCGAAAATCATCGAATCGGAGACGCCGAAGAGCGCTTCCGGATCCGCATTTGAATTGAGCGCAATGCGAACGCTATCGCCGCTGTGAAGCGGCAGTCCGGGCGCCGGCGGAACGAAGTGATCATCCCGAACGTCGATCGCAATCATGACGTGAGAACTGCTCCACGTCGCGTAAAGCTTCGCAGAAAGGTCAGCAGGTCCACTCCAGTCGCTCGCTGTCGATTCGTTCAACGGCACGACTTGGATTGGGCCTTCGATCGGAACGGCGTCGGCCGGATTCCACGTGGTGCCGCGAGATAGAAAAACGCCGTTCGAAAGCGACGACGCCGGAACGTTGAATGCCTTCAGAACTGGCGCATCCAGGCTCATCAACTCCCGCGCAGCCTGTTTCCGATTGGTGCTGGGCAACTTTGGATCTGCGAGCGCTTCGCGCAGGTGGGATACGCTCTCGTCTTTCGCCGCACCCGCCGGTGCCAGCACGTAAACCCCTTCGAGCGCACCGTAAGCGATCAGTCCGCCGGGAAATTCAACACAGTCCCGATACCATAAACCCGGATTCCGGAATCCGACTCCCGGCACCACGGTATTGGACTGCATCTGTCCGCTGCCCCAATCAAATGTGCGCAGCACAAATAAATCCGACCGGTTTCCACCGCGATATCCATGTGCAAAGAAAACGTTTACCTTGTTGTCCTGGACCACCGCGTTCAGCGCGTAGTGGCTCTGCACCAAATGGCCAGGCAGCGGAGCTCCTTGCCACGTTTCTTTGAGTGTGCCGTCGGCATCAGCGTCGAGGCGGACGAGCGTCTCTGCATTCTGCGCCCCGCCGAATTTGACGAAGCTCTGCCCGACTGCAAAATTAAGACCCGGAATTTTGTAAACCTGTTTGGCCGTCTCCGCATCGAATCCGACGGTCATCCAGTTCTTTTCCGAACCGGAATAACGCAGGACGTGGCCTGAAAACCGGGCATGCATCCAAGGGGTTTCGCCCGGATTCAATGGCGGCACCTGAATTTCACCGATCCTGGCGCATTTGACCACGTCCACCGAGACCAGCGTGTGGTTGTTCGGCTGGAATACAAAATACTTGTGATCGGCCGAACACCGGCCCCACGCGTTCTCGTTGACTTTTCCCATCGCGGCCGTGGTCATCACCGCACCGCTTTGGAGGTCGTAATGAGTCAGAAATCCTTCTTGATCGTTTTGTCCGGGACTGGTGAACTCCGCGAGCTTTCCATCGATAAGGTCCACGCATAACGAACGACGCGTGGATCGCGCGTTGGTCCAGCGAAGGGCGTGAGTGCGCATGTCGTAGACGTACAAAACGTCGCGCAGGACCAGGACGAGAGACTCATTGTCGATCGCAGCATCCGTTATTGAACGTTCGTCAATGTAATTGAATAGACTGCGATTGAAATAGGGGCGATCCAATTTCCAGACAGGTTCGCCGGTCAACCGGTCAAGAATTGTGACATGAATTCCGCTGGCGAGCAACACGTAGCCCGCGCCAAATTTGCAAATCGCCGTATCGCTTCCAATACTCGTTCTCCACAACAGATCGGCTAAAGGGTTGGTTTTGACACAATAGAAAGAGGATCCCGCGCGGAAATAGAACCGGCCCGATGGCGGCCCCGGCGGATCGAAGATTTCGCAATTGTCGCCTTCAAAATAGCGGGCAGTAACCCAGGGCCCCGAGCGTTGTGCTGCTGGAATTCCCAATTCCACCTCTGCTTTGGCCGGCGCAGCGGACGCGAACGCAGCCAGGCCCTCGAGCAGCGCCGTCCGCGAGACAGACCACGCCACGGAAGCGCAATCCAGTTGCTCTGGCTTGTCTGCAAGCAGTTCGCGGGCCGCGGCCAGCGCGCCCTCGCCTTTACCGGCCAACGCAGCAGCGCGAACCCATGCCGACAGGTAGCGCGGAAGTTCGTCGCTCGCCGAGGCCTTCGCCGCAGCCGCGAATCGCTCGAGTGCCGCGTCGCTATTCCCATGAAGCGCGAGCGCTTGAGCCTCCAGCAGCGAGATTTCGGGACCGTTCGGTATTGCCTGTCCGATTTCCAGTGCAGCAGCAAGGTGCTCCCCTGCTCCGATGATTGACGTGCCACCGACCTGAAGCGCCGCGAGAGGTCCCGTCGTCCGGTCCCACTCCATCCGGCCCAATTTCTTTCCGCTCCGCGCATCGATGAAATGCAGCGCTCGCCGTCCCGGAACGTACATCATGCCGCCGTCGAATCCCGGCTGGCCAAAGAGTTCGTCGTCTTCGAGCGTTGATTCCCATGCCGTCCATCCGGTCTTCGTGGCAACTGCTCGGACGGTAGTGTCTGCCAGTAGTGCATTGCCGTCGCACACGCCGCAAAAAAATGGATTGTCCTGCAATTCCTTGTGCCAAAGAGTGGCGCCGGTGCTTCGATCCAGCGCGATGACCCCTGTGTTATCTTTCGGCGCGAAGAGCACAACATCGCCACAGACCATCGGAGAAACGAGGCCGCGTCCCAGCACTTTCTTAAAGCGCCGCGTCAGATCTCCGGAAAGGGCGTTATCAAAATATCCTGTCTCCAACCGCGGATAGGTTACGGCCCATGCCACGTCGCCGCTTTGCGCATAAACTGCGGCAAAGGAATTCAATCCCGTCGGTGTATAGATAAGTCCCTTGTCGGCGGCTGCGGGTCCCAATTGCAGAGAGGACGCGTAGCTGTCCTTGGATTGATCCCGGTATACCGTCACGCCGGTAATTCCCGTAACCAGGTGCCGCTTCCAACGCAGTTTGCCCGTCTGAGCGTCGATTGCGGCAATACCGTGCGAATTCCAATTCCATTCGCCTTGCTCGATAAAGACGCCCGCAGCAACACCGTCGGTCACCACCGGATCGTTGAGCCAGATCACCTTGCTGAGTTCTGGAATGGCAGCGGAGTTCCACAGAACTCGCCCACTTTCTGCTTCGCGGCATTGCAATTCGGACTGACCGATTTCTTTGAATCGCAGATAGACGCGCCCGTTTTGAACAGTGGGACTGCTTACTGGAAATCCACTAAAAGTATGTGAAGTGGGAAAGCTGGGCAGAGCTCCATCAGCGCGCCAGAGCATTCGACCAGACTTAAGGTCGATGGCTTGGATCCATTCCTGTGCGCCAATAAATACGCGACCCTCTGAAATCACAGGATTGGATTGAATGTGGGGAAATAGATCGGGCGGAAAGGTCTCCCGCGCACGTGCCATGGAAGCGGAAGGTGACAGCGGAAGCGCCCAGCGCAAGGCCAGCATCGGCGCGGCGCTTGAACCGGCGGTAGCCGGCGGACCCGTGCGCTGAATGTTGGCCAGATGTGTGAGGCCGTAGCGGCCGGCATCGTTCAACTGCTTTGCAGCCAATTGAATGCGTTCGGCGAATTCGGAACCTGATACTTCCTTTCCACCCAGCTTGAATTTCTCGGCGCCATATTTTTGGACCAGTTCCTGAGCCGTAGCGAGTGCGCCGTCTTTCGCGCCGCTCTTGATTTGCGCCCATGCCAGCTTGGCCTGCACAATTGGCGCAGAGAATCCATTTAATCCTCGATAGTCCTGCGCAAGCCTGAAGAAGACAGCGCTCGCTTCCTGAAAGGCGCCGCGGTCCAGATAAACATTTCCCGCCTGATTTAAGGACTGCGCACCGGCCTCTGTAAATGGAAAGTCCGCCTCCGCCGATTCGTAGGCACTCGCGGTACCTGCCGAACTGGCGCGAAGTAATTGCAAATCGGCGTCATGCGTAGTCTGCTCGATATAAAATGTGCGCATTTCCGCAGGCAAAGCTGATACGAGCAGGCGCAATGCCTCCCGCGGGCTCGCGTACATATTGCCAACGCGAATTAATCCGCCGGAGCCTGCACGCAAGCTGCTGAGCAACTCCTCAAGGGCATGCTTGGCAGCATCATCGTGCTTTTCGTGGATCTGGCGTGTGGCGGCTTCAAATGCAGTTTGCGCCCGTTCATTTGATTCGGCGTCAAACAAATGACGATCCGGTGCATACGTGCTGGCTCCATGCAACCCGGCAAGAATATGGTGGTATCCATTTTCAACTAACCAGGGGTATTCGTAAACCAATCGCACGTAATGGCGCGCGAGTTCGGGTGCCAGCCTGAAATCCTGACGCACCGCTCCGCGCAAGGCCAGCGCGACGGCTGCTTCGGGTTGCTCCGGGTGCCGATTGATGAATTGCGCAAGCAATGCGTCGCAGTCCGCGAGATCGCAGTGGTTACGGTACACGTCAAACAACAGCTGGTTTACTCGCCATGCCAGATCGGAATTCGAAAACGTAATTGTATTTGTTCTGTCCAACAGCCATTTTCCGAGGGTGATTGCTCCGGTCCCATTGCGGGAAACAATGTTCATGTACAGAGCGACGCCCCACTCCGGCGTGCCGGGTTCCAGCGATGCGAGCGGAGCGCACGCTTCATAAGTGTCGATCGGCAGGCTGTTCTTCCAGGATTCCATCAGCGACTGAATCGCCATCGTGTTCTGTGGAAACTCACGCCGCAGCCACGCCACGCGAAGCAATTGTCGGGCGGGCTCCTTCTCAATTCCGAAACGCGCGGAGAATAAAAGCTGATTGACAACCGGCGCCTTCAGCAAAAATCGATGCTTACCGGGAGACAGTTGAAGTGGAATCTGATTCTTATCGATTTGATAATAGTCGACATTTATTGATGAAATCTTTTTACCGTCAACCCACACAGTCCATGCGCTTGTGACTGACAAAAATAATGTCAAATTAACAGGCGGACCGCCGTCATTGCCAGGAACCAGGAATTCCCGCCCCAGATAGACCACCCCACCCCGCGCGTCGCCGATTTCCTTGGTGTAGGGACCAACTCCGTAATTCAGATCCGCGGGATTCAGGTCACACCACGCTCGCTCTCCGCCGCGTCCGGGATGCTTACCGGTAAAATCGACATCATTCTCCGGCCCCTGGTCCGTCCGCTCCGCGATCCCATTTGTATTGTCAAAAGGACCTATCGCCCGCCAGCCGGCGCCCTGCCAGGGCGCATCGCCCGTGGCCGCATCGAAGATTTTGAAGGAATCCTGCTCCACTTGGTTTGAATACTCGCGTCGCTGCCGGGTTGCCGGATCCACGCCAAGTTCCGGAAGCGCATATGCTTTGTTCAGCACAAATTCAGTTTGAGCAGGATGCGCCACGAGTGGCAGACCCATCACGCCCACGCCCCAATATCCAGCGAGAGCACGCTCAAACTTGCCGGCTTTGAAATCCTCATCCGCCTGCCGAGCCCACTCGGTCAGCTGTGGGCCGCCCCCGCCTGTTGCCGTGAGAATTTCGTGGACACCAGACTGCGCCGCAAGACTGGCGTTCTTCAGGTTGTCTTCGCCATTGCCTGTTTTTTGAGAGGGAGATGCCTGGAGCAACGCCGCCTCGAACGCTGCGCGCGTGCGGATCAACGGTGTTGCTTTCGATAAATGCGCGAGCTGATTGAGCGCCGCGATCTTTAAATTCGGCAAATTTGCAGACTCCGCCGCTGCCGCCCAGGTCCGCAAAATCCATTCCGCCGCCACGGCGTCCTTGCCCACCTGAGCAAGCCACTGATCCACACATCCTTGTGCCGCGGGTTGCTGACTGGACATCAGCCAACCCAGCACGCACGCACGGAACGCACGGTCTTGAGACGGACCGCGGCTGTGGCGAATGTTGACAGGAAGCGAATTAAGTAGCGAGTCTCCCGCCTGAGCCAATTCGGACCAATGTTGCAAGCTCTCCAATAGGCGCAATTTACCTTCCAGAGCTGCGACGTGAGCTTCGTCGTCGGCGTCCGGTGCAAGCAATGCCGAATTCCACGCCTTCAATGCCGTCGAATAATCGCCAAGTTGTTCATATCGGCGCGCCAATTCCAAGCGGGCCTCCGCCCGCCGCCAGCTATTTTCAGTGGGATAAAGCTGAGCCAATTTCTCTACAAATTGCACGCGATAGAGCGCATCGTTGCGTTCCACCCGCAATGAAAAATGGAGCGGAGGACGCTCGCTGCTCAGCTTCACCTTGATGATATTGACGCCCTTCTTCAAAGCGGCGGCTGCGCAAATACGACCTCGGGGCCGCTCGTTTTCACGATCGGTATAGATTTGGCGATTATTGACATAAATTGCCGCCATGCCGCTGGTGTTCATCCAAATCAGAGCTGGCCCAGTAATCGGAGATTCAAATTCAGTGCGAGCGAATGTAATTCCTGTCGCCGGCGTAAATAGATCTTCTATATCCACACTATTTTTGTTTTTTTCTTCGTCGCCCAGCGTAATTGACTTGGATTCACTGTAGGGCTTCCCCGCTTCATCCTTCAGCCCATTCCACTGGTCCGAAGTTTCAGCCTCAAGTGCCTGTTTCCGAAAAAACAATCCGAATTTGGGATCGGGATGCGGCGACAAAACCGTCCAGTTGCGCGGAAAGCCTTTGGCCTCCTGCGCCGCCACTGCTTCGATCCATGAGTCCGCCGGATCCAGTGCGAACGGCTCAGCCGGCAATGTTTCTGGACCTTCATACAGTTGAAAATCCCTGAAGAGCGATTGCACGACCTTGTTACCAGCAGCCGGAACATCGTTCGCCAGGTCCGGTTTGGCGCCAATCGCGCCGCGGCCGAGAATGATCCGATTGGGCGCCACACCCGTTTTGGGACGCATGTTCAAAACGTAAATTTGACGCCAGTTGCAACCATCCAGACTGAGAGAAACAAATACGTTTCGACTGATGAGTTGTGCCCGCACATAGACGCCCGTCTGCGCTGCGTTCTTCCAGAACAGTGGAAGTTCCTGCGCATACGCCGTTCCGTTGGAGCGCCAACTCAGTCGAAATTTTTCATCCTGCACGCCAAACAAAGAAATGAGATTGTCATTATCCCAATAAATATGAAGGCCAGGCATGAGACTGGAAGCTTCCGTCGAAATGAAAACACCGACGAGCAACGGATGATCGTCCGTCCCCACGACGGCATTATTTTGTTTGATGCTGATGGCGGTCTGCGCTTCAGCCTTCAGGGTGACACCGCCCGGCGCGCAACTGACAACACCTGCTGCTGCGCGCTGTTCCGTCCAAACGTCTCTTAGTTTTCCGCCATCCGCAAAGGCATCGCTAACTTCCGCCTTTGCCGCTGGCAAAACCAATAACGATGAAAAGAAGAAGACGAAGATGGCGCAACGAACTTGAGTCGTACTTAAAATCATCGATGCTCCTGCATTTTGCGCGCCGGGTTCAAGTTGTGGGCTCTCGCTTGAACTATGTACCACCTATCGATATGCCGCGCCCGCGTTAGTTGCGCCTGCAAACTCGGAAATTTTTTTACTCATGTCAAATTGTGCGCTTAATTATCCGCCAAGTGAATAGATCTAACGAGCGCTCTTAAGTCATTTCAGCTGAGATTTTCTCGCTGTGATTGGCACACGATAATTTTTAATTGCTTATATTTATCTAGTCTGAATTGACTTTTTTGTTGAAATGGATGTGGCCCGCGGGAGGCGCTTTCTGAGTATTAATCATGCATAAAAATACTTAATGGCGTGCCCAATCAAAGCGATCGACCGATTTCTTTGAGATGGTTGAATTCCGTATTTTTAAAACGTCCATCATCGAAAAAGCCGACGCGTGGAAATTAAATAGTTCAAATTCTTTAATTTTCGCAGCGATAGTTACGACTCCACGTGGGAAGCGCTGACCCCCATAAAGGAAAATAAGTTTTGAAGTTGCCCCTCTTAATGGGAGGTCGGAACTGATTCGCGCAGCGCTTTCGCAAAATCGGTCACGTTCGCGAACCGTTGCTCCGGTTCCTTGATCAGCGCGCGCGAGATGACTCGGGAGAACGCTTCGGGAATGCCGTCGCCTTCCAGCGGAGCCACGTCTTCCCAGCGGATTTTGCGCAGGAGTTCCATCGGCGTTTTCGCGTGGAACGGCGCGGAGCCGGTGACCGCGAAATAGAACGAGGCGGCCAGCGAGAACATGTCGGCGCGGCCGTCGACCATGCCGGTGCGCGTAATCTCCGGCGAGAGGTAGCGCACCCGCGAGAGCGGATCGTCTTTGATGTTGAAGATCGACTTGCCTTCGTTGTTCCGTTTACGCGCAAGTCCCAGTTCCAGCAGGATCGGCGTGCTGTCGGCCTGGATCAAAATGTTGGCGGGTCGGATATCGCGGTGCAGCACGCCCTTGGCATGCGCTGCGGCGAGCGTCGCGCAGAGCGGATCGGAGATCTTGACAATCTGCGCGGGCGTGAACTTGGTGTTGTCGGCGACGATCGCCTGAAGTTCGCGGCCGCGGTAGAGGTCCATGGCGAGAAATGCGTACTTTTCAATTTCGCCCACCTCAACCACATTCGCGGCACCGGGAACATCCAGATGCGTGCGCGTATCTTTCAGGAAGATCGCCAGCAGTTCCGCGGTTTTCGCGTCGCCTTTTCGAATCAGTTTCAACGCAACTTCCACGCGGTCTTTGACGCGCTTGGCGCGGAACACCGGACCGGTGGACCCAATGCCGATGGGCTCCAGCAGCAGGTATCCGGCCAGCGTTTGCCCCAGCATCTCCTTGGCGTGGCGGAAATCCGTCATCTGCGCTTCTTCGAGCATCGTCGATCCGGGGCCGGAAATGCGCGTCATAGTCGTGCGCACGGACGTGGACGTATCGTGTTTCTGCCCTTCGATCAGCGTCGGCGCAAACGGGGAATCCACGGCGGCCAGCGGCACTTCGGCTTCGGTCACGACCCATTTCAATTCGACAACGGTGTTGCCCAGTTCAATCTTGCCGTCGCTGTCGAGCACGCGGACAGTGGCCGGTTCGCCATTGACGCGAATGCCGTTGCGGCTGTTCTGGTCCTCCACAAAAATCATGTCACCAGCAGAGCGGACAACACAGTGGCGCGATGAAACGCCCGGATCGGTGCAGCGCAAATCCGCGGTGCCGGCGCGGCCGATCACGGCCTCTTTGCCCATCTTCAAAAAAAACATCCGGCCCTTGTCAGGACCGGCAGTGATTTCCAGATGGACGACGCGTTTCTCGGAATCGTTGATCATTTAATTTCCATCATCCACCAATACGGCTCATGCTGGCCGCCGGTATTTCGTTCCAGTCCTTATGCACTTCCGGCTTGATCTCCGCCGCTTCCCGGAACGCGCGAATCAGATCCGCGCGCGTGCCACCGTTGCGCAGCAACGCCTTGATCGCCAGGCCCCCGCCGTCGAGCAGGCAACTGCGAATCTCGCCGGTCGCCGTCAGTCTCAAACGATCGCAGAGTTTACAGAATGGCGCGCTGATTGCCGAAATAAATCCCAGCCGCCCGGCCGCCCCGCGGATGCGGAAGACTTCCGCCGGACCCTTCATCCCCTCGCCCACTTCCAGCGGTTCGAGATCCCCGAAGCGCATGCGGATGCGGTCCTTGGTCAGATCGTTGGGGATGAACGTGAAATTCCCCGAGCCCATCGCGCAGCCCTTCGCTTCTTCCAGCGGCATGTATTCAATGAAGCGCACGTCCAGATCCTGATTGACGGTCATCGCCGCGAAGTCCGCGACTTCCTCGTCGTTCAACCCGCCGAGCACGACCATGTTGATCTTGATCGGTTTCAAGCCCGTCGCCTGCGCGGCCTTGATGCCGTCGAGTACTTCGTACAGTTCGTGACGGCGCGCGATGGCTTTGAATTTCTCAGCGTTCATCGTGTCGAGCGAAATGTTGATGCGCTTCAGTCCCGCGTCCGCGAGCGGCTTGGCCAGTTCGGCCAGGCGGGTGCCGTTGGTTGTGAGCGAGAGGTCGGTGATGCCGGGAACTTCCGCAACCATGCGCGTCAGCAGCGCGATGTCGCTGCGCACCAGCGGCTCGCCGCCGGTCAGGCGGATTTTGTAGACGCCCACCGCCGCCGCTGCTTGCACGACGGTGACGATTTCTTCGAATGATAAAATTTCGTCCCGCGGCAGCCACTTCATGCCTTCTTCGGGCATGCAATAGACGCAACGCAGGTTGCACAAGTCCGTGACCGACACGCGCAGGTACGTGAAGCGCCGGCCGAATCGATCGACGATGGAATCCTGACCCGGAATGTACCCGTGTCGGAGCAAGTCTGTCAGCGGCGTGCTCGGAATGTGGGGGACGTTTCTTGCCGATTCCATTGTTGTTACGGTAATTGAAAAGAGACCTGCGTCAATAGAGACGTCCGCCGACTTCTGTACGCACATCGCCTGTTTTACTTCCAACAACGCCCGCTATTTATGCGACCGTGATCTCTCGCAACTGGCCGCACGCCGCATTGACGTCATCTCCGCGGCGTTTGCGCAGATGCGTGACGACTTTCTCCGCGCGCAGAATTCCGACGAACGCGTCAACGCGTTCGGACGACGGAGCCCCATACTGCACGCCGCTCAAGCCCGTGCCGATGGCGTTGTAGGGAATGAGATTCACGTGCGTCTTGAAACCGCGCAGGAGTTCGGCGAGCAGCCGCGCGTGGACGTCAGAATCGTTGACGCCGGCGAGCAGGCAGTATTCCACGTTGGTAATGCGCCGGGTTTTTTCGAAATACTGCTTGGTGGCGGCGATAATTTCAGCGACGGGATAGCGCTTGTTCATCGGCACGATCTTCGCCCGCGTTTCATCATCGGGCGCGTGGAGCGATAGCGCGAGATTCACGTTCAGCCCCGATGCCGCGAGCTGTTCGATGCCCGGCACGATGCCGACCGTGGAGACCGTGATCTGCCGCCAGCCCAGCGCGCCCATGTCTTCTCCGGCAATGCGCCGGATCGCGGCCAGGACGTGATCGAGATTTTGCATCGGCTCGCCCATGCCCATGAACACAAGTGTGTGCAGGCGGCGGCCGAGCTTCAATGCTTCAGCGCGGAGATGCAGAAACTGTTCGACGATTTCGCCGGAAGTCAGATTGCGCTCCAGGCCGCGCTTGGTGCTGGCGCAGAAATCGCAGCCCATCGCGCAGCCGATCTGTGAGGAGACGCACGCCGCCGCGCGGCCGGGCGTGTCCAGCGGCATCAGGACCGATTCGACCGCCCCGCCCTGCTCCAGTCCGATCAACAGCTTGACGGTGCTATCGCTGCTCTCGCTACGCGTGACGATCCGCGACTGAAAAAGCGGAATCTCCGCCTTCAATCGCGCTTCCAGTTCCTTGCCGATCTTCAGTTCAGGAAAATCGATGCTGCCGCCCGTCGCGTAATAGCTGCGCAGCAGCCGGCCGGCGTGCACGGCCGGAAAGCCCCAGCGTTCGAACTGCGCCTGCAATTGCGCCAGATCGAAATCGCTGAGACTACGGGGCGGAGTTACTTCCTCTGCCACGTCCGGCCTTCGGCGATCGCCTTCATCTGCTCAACATGGTGGAAGTTGTGCGCGGCAACCTTGCTGAGAATCTGCGCGAACGTCAACGGCCCGGCTTCCGAATGCGTACCGACCAGGTGATCGACGGAGTCGTCGAGCGTGCGCGCCAGTTCGATCACCTGCCGCCGCGCCACTTCGTACTGCTGCCTGGCAAGATTCAAATCGCGCGCTTTGTAGTGCAGCTTCGCGGCCCAATCGTTTTCATCGAACGCCAGCAGCACCGGTTTTTTCTCCGAGGCAATGCGGCGCAGGCGGTCCAGGAGCACCGCTTCCGCGTCGCTCAAGTGAACCAGCAGTTCGCGGAGAGTCCATTTTCCCGGCGCGTACGAGCGGCCAAGCGCGTCCGGAGACTGATCGAAATACGGGAGCGTGGCGTGCAGCGTGTCGAGCAACTCCTGCACGACTATTTTACGGCGTCCATGATCCATGAGCTTCTCCTTTCACCGCACTCCGAAAACAGCGGCGCGCAGCCGGAAAAAATGCTGCGCGCGCGGATTGAACATCGACGGACCGGCCTGTTACTTTGCCTTAAGCATGGGCTCGAGGTAATTGACGCTCGAATCCAGCGTGGCCAGCTGCATGTAATCGGCTTCCGGAACCTCCACGTTGTAGCGCTTGCGCAGCTCCATCACGATGTCCAGAAAATCCATGCTGTCCAGATCGATCTGGTCGCGCAACCGCACGTCGCCCTTGATCGTCGTCAAGTCTTCGTCCGGAGCGATATCCGTAATGATGTTTAAAATGGCCGCCCGGATGTCTTCCCGCGTCATGCAAATCTCCCCTGTTCACACCACACACAAAAACTCCCGCGCAAAAAGCAATTTTGCCGTACCGGCTTTGCGCGAAAGGAAATTCGTCAGGCCGTGAAGCGCTTGACGATCACCACTGAATTGATGCCCAGCATTCCCGACGAATTGTTAAGGATGTACTCCACCTTGTCAATCGTCTTGGGCGTGTTCAGAACCAGGTTGCGCAGCGCACATTCCGGGTCCAGGTTATCCACGTTGATCGTCGGATGGACGATGTGATCGTCGAACGCCGGCAGATTGCCCGACAACTCCAACGCTCCCGCCGCGCCCATCGCATGCCCGATGAAGCTCTTCGTATTGTTGATGTGCACGCCCGCGTGATCACTGAAAACATTGCGGATCGCCGTGCATTCCTGGATGTCGCCCAGCTTCGTGGCCGTCGCGTGCGTATTGATGATGTCGACGTCGCCGGGGCCTATTCCCGCTTTCTTCAACGCGGCGAGCATGCACTGCGCCTGGCGTTCCGGGGATGGCAGGACGAAATCCGAAGCGTCGGAGTTGATCGCGTAGCCGACGATCTCGCCGTAGATCTTTGCGTTCCTCGCCTGCGCGTCTTCGAGCCGTTCGAGCGTGTAGACGCAGCCGCCTTCGCTGACCACGATGCCGTTGCGGTCGCGGTCGAACGGGCGCGATGCTTTCGTCGGGTCCTCGTGCGTAGCCAGCGCGCCCTGGCTCTTGAAACTGGCGAAGATTCCGAACGTGTGAATCGATTCCGAAACGCCGCCGCCGAACGCCAGGTCCACTTCGCCCAGCCGCAGCATCTGGAGCGCCTGGATGAAGCCGATGTTTCCCGCCGCGCAGGCCGCGCCGATGGTGTAGTGCGGTCCGATGATCCCCATGTTGAGCGTGACTTCGCCGGCGGGATTGTTGGCGACGGTGCGCGGGTTGTGGTGGTGCGACCAGAATTTAACGTCGTAATTGTACTGCTTGATGTTCGCGATTTCGTTCTCGGTCTCAACGTTGCCGTGCTCGGTCACGCCGACGTAGACGCCAACGCGCGACTTGTCCTGCTTCGTCCAATCGATCCCGCTGTCGGCCAGCGCTTCGTTGGCGCAGTAAATGGCGATCGAGCCGGCGCGGGTTCCGCGGCGCAGTTCCTTCTTCTTCTGATACTTGAGTTCATCGAAGTCGCAGATCCCGGCGAGAACCGCGCCCATGTAGCGGGTTTCAAAATTTTTCACGCCCGATTTGCCGCTGAGCAGCGCGCGGCGGTAGTCGGCGAGGTTATTGCCGTTGGGCGCCGTCAAACCGATGCCGGTGATGACGATGCGCGAATTGTAAAAATTACCAGCAGCCACAAAACTCTCCCACACTTCGTTATCCTGATCTATTTCAGGTAGCGCAGTGTAGGGCACTCATGGGCATTTGTGGAGTGCGAATTGTGAAGAATGTGGCGCCTAATTCTGGATGCGCCATGGAATTTGCCGCCGGGATTGGTAACCTGTTGTCCCAATGAAAAAATGGATGATGTTGCTGGGTGGCTGGTTGATTTTGTTCGCCGTGATTAATCTGATCCCGGTGCTCTCCGGCTTCATTCCCATTCTCGCGAAATTGAACATGAAAATTCCAAACATCGCCCTATCGGTTACGGCAATCGTGGCCGGTTTGCTCGTCTTTCTGGATAAATAGTCAGCTCTGTTTGTTGAGCCGGTGTTTGACGATGTGCCGGACGTGTTCGACGTGATGCTTCACTTTGAAATGCTTCCAGACCAGTTCGGCCACGCGCTTGGCCGTCCAACGGCCCGTCGTCCAGCCGTGAGCTTGCGGACCTTGTTTGAGCAGCCGCGCCAGTTTGGAATGCTGACCGTTGGTCAGTTTGCGTGGGCGCCCGGGATGCGGCTTGGCGGCCAGACCCTTTTCGCCGTTCTTCGCCATGGCCAGCCAGCGGTAGACCGATTTGCGGTCGACCTGAAGTTCTTTGGCGATCACACTGGGTGACCGCCCACGTTTGGCAAGCGCCACGGCCTTGCGGCGGCGGCGCTCAAGTAGTTTGTGGGATCCAATGGGGCGCATGAACGTATATCTTCGTCCAAAGGGTACGTGAGCTTTAACAGTTCTTGTCGGTCATTACATTTTGAAGGATGTTGCATGAAATTCAAGCTCCCCATTGTGAAAGGTGTGCTGGTACGCCGTTACAAGCGCTTCTTGGCCGACGTCAAACTCGCCGACGGCACCGTCGTTCTCGCCCACTGCCCCAACACCGGGAGTATGCGAACCTGCAGTGAACCCGGGCGGCCGGTGCTACTTTCGTTTCACGGAATCGACTGCGGCCGCAAGTTGCTCTACACGCTGGAAGCCATCCGCATGGGCAACCACTGGGTCGGCGTGAACACGATGAACCCCAACCGCGCCGTTGCGGAAGCGGTCAGTTCCGGTCTCATTCCGGAATTGTCCGGTTACGTCACGCTGCAGCGCGAGGTGAAATACGGCCGCAACAGCCGCATCGATCTGCTGCTCTCCGGACATCCGGAACGCAGCCACACCTGTCTGGTCGAAATCAAGAATACAACTTACCGCGTCGGCGACGGGGTGCTCTACCCGGACGCCGTGACCGCCCGCGGCCTGAAACACATTCAGGAACTGACGCGCGCTGCCAAGACTGGCGAGCGCGCCGCATTTTTCTTTTTCGTAGGACGCAGCGACGTGGAATGGATGGGCGTCGCCGACACCATCGATCCCGATTATTCCAACGCGCTACGCCGCGCCGTCGAACAGAAACACATTGAGGTCTACGCATATCGTGCGCGCATTTCGCCGCAAGGAATCAAGATCGAGAAGCGCCTGCCCGTCAAATTGTGATGGCACAAGGGTGCTTGGTTTTAACCCTATGGACAGCTGTCCATAGGGTCAGAATTCGCCATTCGACAAGTTTTCGTGTTGAGGTAAACACGCTGCCATGAGCACCACGCCCACCGATCTTCCATCCTGCTCCATCGTGCAAGAACTGTTGTCGCGTCATGTGCCCGTCGATGCCGGTGAACAGCGCTCGCTGGAACGTATCCGCGAACTGGTGGAGACCGGCGCGGCGCCATTTTCGCGTGCGCATTTTGTGCCCGGACATCTCACCGCCAGCGCCATCGTGCTCGATGAAAACCGCGAACGCGCACTGCTGATTTTTCACGAGAAGCTGCAGCGCTGGCTGCAACCCGGCGGACATTTTGAACCCGGCGAGAACGACCCGAGCGTCGCTGCCGCGCGCGAAGTGCTCGAAGAAACGTTCACGCAGACCGCCTGGCCGGGCGCACAGCCGGTGCTGCTCGATGTCGACGTCCATCTCATTCCCGCGCGCAAAAGCGATCCGGCGCACGAACACTTCGACCTGCGCATGCTGCTGCTCGGCGCATCAAACAGCGCCGCCGCCGGTGATGGCGTGACTCAGGCGCGCTGGGTCCGCCCGGCAGAGTTCGCATCACTGGATCTCGATCCCGGCCTCGCGCGAATGTTGCGCAAAGTTTTCAAATGAGGAACTTCCCCGACAGGCGGTGCGTGTGCCTCTGAATCTCAAAACGCTGCTGCTGGGTTGCGCGCTGATTCTGGTCGCTGTCGGCGTCCTGCTGTTCGGTTTCACGCCGCGCCAGACCGAAGGGCCGACCGTGGTGGTCTACACCTCCGTCGATCCGGAATACGCGCTGGCCTTGTTTGAAAAATTCACGAAAGAAAGCGGCATCCGCGTCGAACCGCGCACCGACAGCGAAGCCAGCAAATCCACCGGCATGGCCGAACGGCTCCTGCAGATGAAAGGCCGCCCAGACGGCGACGTCGTCTGGAATTCCGAGCTTTCGCTGACCCAGGTGCTCGCCAACGCCGATGCGCTGGAACCCTACGCCTCGCCGAACGCCAAAGAAATTCCCGCCAGCTACAAGGACGCGCAGAATCGCTGGACCGGTTTCGGCTGCCGCGCCCGCGTGATTCTTTTCAACACCAACCTGGTCAAGCGTGAGGACGTCCCTCGCACGCTCGACGGCTTTGCCGACCCGAAGTGGAAGGACAAATGCACCGTCCCCAAGCCTCTTTTCGGAACGACGCGCAGTCACTTCGTCTCGCTGGTGCTGGCGCTCGGTGAAGAGAAAGCGTTCAAGCTTTTCCACGCCTGGCGCGACAACGGTGTCGTGATCGCCGAGAGCAACAGTGACGTGCGCGAGCGCGTTGCCAACGGCTACAGCACAATCGGCCTGACCGACAGCGATGACGCTTTTGAAGCGCTCGCCGGCAAAAAGCCCGTCGACTTTATCGTCGCCGATCAGGCCGCCGACTGGCACGGCGCGTACCTGGTACCCAACACCGTGGCGATTCTGAAAAACTGCAAACACGGCGCCGAGGCAAAGAAATTCGTCGACTTCCTCCTCCGCCCCGAAACCGAAGCGTGGCTGGCCGAGAACGGCGCTCACCAGATCCCCGTGCGAACGCTGCCCGGCGTAACCTCGCCCGTCCCGCTCGGCGATCTCAAACCGATCGTGGTGGACGTAGAGCAGCTCGGAAAAAGCGTTCTGCCCGTCGCCGATAAAATTTACGAAGCGCTGAAGAAGTAGCCGTCAGATTCCGACGCGGCGGTGATACACCCACCACTCAATCATGAGCAACCCCGCAGCGATCAGCGCGAGCGTGTTCCAGATTTCACGTTTCGCTTCGATCGCCGTCGGCGTCGAGGTCAAGTTGACGCCTTCAACGCTCAGGTTCGAACGCGCGGCGTTGTCGGATTCGGTGCGGCTGGCGAGATTCACGGCGTACGTGCGGCCGTCGGGGTCGTTGGGAATGTCTTTGAGCTGATAGATGCCGACCGTCTCCGTACCTTTGATGTACGTCGCGTGTTCCAGCGACAATTCGATGTGCTCGGGATTGGTATTGCTTTCTCTCGGGCGCACAACTGTCGCGGTACGCGCATTGACGCTGGGCGGAACGACCAGCGGATCGCCGGTCTGCTGCGAGGACGGACGGCGGCGCGGCGAAGATTCGGCGATCCACGGAATCACGTTGCGGAGAAACAGCGGCAGCGACGGGCGGTACGCCCAGTCTGATTGCAACACATCGAACGAGACGCCGACGACGCGCAGACGGTCGTTCTCGAACGAAACCGCCAGCGGACCGCCGGAACCTTCCACCATCACCTTGCTGTTCTTCGGCACTTTCCAATTCATCGCCTTGGAAATGGTAACGTTGCCGAAATTCACATACCGCATCGCCGGATGTGAGACATCCCAGTCGACAACCTGCGGCCATTCGATCAGCTTCTCTTCCTTCGCGAATCCGGAAACCGGCGGCAGTGAATTGAGGAAAAGCGCGCCACCGTCGGTCCACGCCACCGGCGCGGTGCCTTCAAACAAACAGGCGTCATAGGGCTCGACCAGCGGCTGACCTTTCTGGTCCCACTGTTTCAGGAAATCGTCCAGATCCATCTTGGTGATGTCCAGCCCGCGGATCGCCGCGAGCGCTTTTTCCAGAATCAAATCTCCCTTCGTGACGAGCAGCATCTTGATGGTCCCCGCCGTGCCGACGACGAGACTCGCGGAGTCGTCGACAGGCATGCGGTCTTTCGGCGCGTCGATGTGCGCCGTGACAATGCCTTGCGTGCCGATGGGCAGCTTGAATACTTCAACCGAGCGCGCGACTTCCGACGTGTCGCCGTTGGCCGGGCCGCTCTCCAGCGTTTCCTTGATCACCGGCCGTCCTTTCAGCGAAACGGACTTCGGCGGAAAGCGCTGCTCGGGCGTGGAAAGGCTTAAGATGATGTCCTTGGGTTCCGGCGAAAAGTTTTCGACCATCACGAACACCTGCGTTTCCAGTGCATCGACTTTCTGGCCGTCGGCGTTGGTGGCCTTGACCGGCCGCGTGCGCGCATCCATTTGTGTAATCGCGACGTTGTCCGACTTTTCCGCGCCATACGACTTGAAGCGAAAGATGCTCAAATCGCGCCGGACGTTGCGCGTGTCCTGCCCCTTCGCCGCGCGGTCTTCCAGATTGCCCTTCTTCTCTTCCTTCTCTTTGAAAATTTTGACGTCGCCGAAACAGCCGTCGGAGAGCACGACGACTTCCGCATCCGTCTGCCCTTCCGCCAGCGCCAGCGCCGTTTCGAATGCTTCATTGGCATTGGTCGCGACGTCGCGGGTCTGCAGGTTGGCGAGAATATTCTTGAGCAGCGTGCGGTCGTTCATGAATTTGCAGAGCTGCCGGACGTCCTTATCGAACGCAACGACCATCATCTGATCGTTATCGCGCAGGTCGTCGGCCTTGCGCATGGCATCCTTGACCGCCGCCTCCAGGCGCGTGAGCTCCTTGCCCGTCCCCGCGTCCTTGGTGCTCATGCTGGCGGAGGTATCGATCAGCAGAATGATTTTCTTTCCGGCATAGCCGCTGAGACTCAAGTACGGCCGCGCCATGGCAAACCCGAGCAGCGCGACGAGCAGCAATTGGAGCAGCAACAGCAGCGAATACTTGAGCCGCTGAAACGGCGCATTGACCTGCATGTCGTCGAGCACTTTTTTCCAAAGTAACGTGGAGGGAACGACGCGTTCTTCGCGCTTGAGTTTAAGGAAGTAGAGCGCGATCACTGGAATCAGCGCGGTGAGACCGAGGAGACCCATGGGTTCGAGGAAGTTCATCTATCGCACCATTCCTGCGGCGCGCAGGTAATTCAACACTAAAGCTTCGAAGGGCAGATCGGTCGACGCAAACATATACGCAATCCCGCGCGCGGAGCAGAACTGCTGCAACGACGAACAGAATCCGCGCACGGTCTTCTGGTAGTTCTCGACCAATCGCCGCGAAGCGGTGACGTCGAGGCGTTCGCCGGATTCGCTGTCGACGAGCATGTAGTCGCCGGTCAAAACGGGTTCGACTTCCTCCTTGGCCAGTACGTGGACGGCGAAGACATCCATGCGGTTGCCGACCAGCGCCTTGAGCGGCGCTTCGTAGCCTTCCGGGTCGAGGAAGTCGGAGATGAACAGCAGCACGCCCGGCCGGCGGTTGCGGATGATGAAGCGGCGCGTGGTTTCGAGCAGATCGGTTTTGCCGTCGGGCTGGATCTTGGAGAGAAAATCGAAGAGGCGGAAGACCTGCTTCTTGCCGCGCAGATTCGGCAAGATGTATTCCTTGCCCCCGGCGTTGACGCCCAGTGTGACGCGGTCGAGATTGTTGATGCCGACATACGCAATCGCCGCCGCAACCTTGCGCGCGTAATCGAACTTGTTGACCGAGCCATAATTCATCGACTTCGAGCCATCGACGAGGATGTAGACGCTCAAATCTTCCTCGGCGAGGAACAGCTTGAGGAACAACTTTTCGAGGCGGCCGTAAAGATTCCAGTCGATGCGCCGCAAGTCGTCGCCCTGCGAATACTGGCGGTGATCGGCAAACTCCAGCGACTCGCCGCGCTTCTTGCTGCGGCGTTCGCCGCGCAGTTTTCCGGCCAGGATCTTGCGGCTGACGACACCCAGCGCGCCGAGCTTCGCCATGAACTCCGGCGTGAGCAACTGGATCGAGTCGGTGCGCGGACCGGAAGCGGGCAGTGCCTGTTCAACGTCAGCCATCGGAGGTCCTCTGGACGATTGGACGATACTACGGTTTGACGATCGTCGGCGTTTGCATGATTTTTCCGGATTCCGGATCGAACACGTACGTGAAACTCAGCAGCATCGTGCCGTAAAAGAGAAACAACATCGCGAACACCAGTCCGTACAGAATGCCGACGCCTTTGGGTTTGGCCGAAGCGTTGGCGCGAAACGACCTGTACACCCCCCACCCTGACACGACGATCGCCACGATCGCCACGTACGTCGAAACTATCCGCGCCTGACTCCGCGCCATTGCCAGGTAGCAGACAACCAGCGGCAACATCAGCCCGATTGTCCCGAAGAGCATCATCCGCAGTTCACTGGCAGATGCGCGGCTGGTGTTGCGCGCGTACCGTTCCCGCTCGATCAGCACGTCGAACTGCTGAACCTCCTGCTGCTCCGCAGCCGACAATTCCGCTTTCTGTTCTTCGGAATCGTCCGCCATGTCCGATTGCTCTCAACTCAAAACTAAAAACTCACCACTCAAACTGCCATTCACGCCACTGCTTCAACTTCCCGCGGCACGTCCCGCAGGAGTTCCGCCACGACCTTGTCAGTGTTCATGTTTTCCGCTTCGGCTTCAAAATTCAGAATGATGCGGTGGCGCAGCGCCGGCAGCGCGACAGCCTGCACGTCTTCGAAGCTCGCATGATACCGGCCATCGAGCAGGCCGCGGATCTTGGCGGCGAGCACCATCGCCTGTGCGCCGCGCGGCGATGAACCGAAGCGCACCCATTTGTTCGTCGCTTCCGGCGCGTATTCTCCATTGGGCACAGTCGCCAGCGTCAGGCGCACCGCGTAGTCGAGCACCGGTGGCGCGATCAGCGCCTGGCGCACGAAGCTGCGGTACTTCAGCAGCTGCGCGCCGTCGATCACTTTCGACGCTTCGTACTTCGTCGTTTCGGTCGTGCGGCGGAGCACTTCGCCCAGGTCCTGGCGGTTGGAGTAGCCGACGTTCAGCTTGAACAGAAAACGATCCAACTGCGCTTCGGGTAGCGGATACGTGCCTTCCTGTTCGATCGGATTCTGCGTGGCGAGCACGAAGAACGGCTGTTCGAGCTTGTAGATGGTGCGGCCGACGGTCACGGAATGTTCCTGCATCGCTTCCAGCAGCGCCGACTGCGTCTTGGGCGTGGCGCGGTTGACTTCGTCGGCGAGCACGATCTGCGCGAAAATCGGTCCGGGTTGGAAGCGCATCTCGCGCTTGCCGTCGTCGGATTCGGTCACGATATTCGTGCCGATGATGTCGGCGGGCATCAAGTCCGGCGTGAACTGGATGCGTGAGAAGCGCAGGTCCAGGCACTGCGAGAGCGTGCGAACCAGCAGCGTCTTGCCCAGCCCCGGTGCGCCTTCGAGCAGACAGTTGCCGCCGGCGAAGATGCAGGTCAGCACACCGTCGATGATCTCGCGGTGGCCGACCATGACCTTGCCGACTTCGTCGCGGAGCTTCTGAAAGACGTCGCGGAATTCCTGGGATTGCTGGGTGACCGGTTCGGTGGACATTGTTTCTCCTCTATCGCTCGTTCAACGTTCAGGCGGCAGCAGTTTTCCAACGGAAAGAACACTTTTAGATTTCGCCAGCGGCGCGATCTTTCTTCCGGATTTCAGAATCGTGACCTGATCGTACCGGAATCCAAACTGCTGCGCACGATCGCGAACTGGCTTGCGGCAGACTTCGAGTTGGTTGTCGCGCAGGTTCACGATCCAGTAGTCGGCGATTCCGGCACTGGCGTAAAGGCTCGCTTTGCGACCGCGGTCGTAGTCCAGAGTGGTGTCGGCTACTTCGACGATCAGCAACGCCGATGTGGGGTGTGAGTTCGAAAAGTCTTCGAAAGTACCCTTCACGACGGCCAGATCCGGCTCGGGATCCGAATCCAATCCCAATGAGAGTGGTCCTTGTGTTCTAATCCAGAAGCCCTTGTCGAAAACGAATTGCAACTGCGTTTCGATTCGCTTGATTTCCGAAAAGTGCGGAGGGTTTTGCGGACTCATGACCAGTACTTCACCTCCGATTAATTCGGCGCGCTGTCCGTCAAAATAACCGTCCTCGACCATGCGGTAGAATTCATCGCGCGTCCAACGTTTGGTTTCCGGGTCGGCGATTTTCATTATTCGTCATCCTTCTTCGCCCGCTTCTTCGCCTTCAGCAACGCGCGCGTGTAATCGCTTGCCGCGTCGTCGGTCGGAGTGACTTTGGTGCCGCCGACCATCGGCTTCTTGCCCACGTCGGCCTTCGGCGCCAGATCCATGTTCTGCGCTTCAGCGCTGCTGCCGGCCTGCTCGAACCGACTCTGCGCCGCGCGGCTGTTTTCGCCGCTGGGGACAATCTCCGTGCTCGGCGGAACGCCGCGGCTGCCGGCCAGCGCTTCGGTGGCGGCCGTCTGCATCTGCTGCTTCTTCAGGCGCAGGGCCACGAGCATCGGCGAGAGTTTCTCGGAGCCATACACAAATGCCTTTTCTGGATCCAGCGCCAGGCGCCGCACCGCAACGTCGAGCGGGAAGAGCACCAGCGCCGCGATGATCAGCGGCCAGAACAAATCACTGGGCTCCTTGGCGGGAGGAAGATCGTGCGCGAACACGCCGCAGTCGGCGGCCGTCGCCGTCAGCTTGTTCAGGTCTTTCAGCCGGCTGACCGTGTTCTTGCCCGTCGCGATATCGCCCAGTTGCGTCAGCAGCAGTTCGTTGCCTTCCTGATGCGCAAATTCCGCGCTATAGCTGTTGGCCAGACCCGTGACGATCGTGTTCGGGTGGCGCGGATCGGACTGATCGATCACCGTGATCGAATACGCGCCGGCCTTGGTCACGGGGAACGTCGCTTCGTAGCGTCCTGGTGCGGTCATCACGAAACTCAGGTCAAACGTCTGGCTGTCGTTGCCGCCGCGCGCGACTTCCGGATCGATCGCGTTGCCGACCAGCTTGGCAAAATTGAGGTAATCGCCCTTGTTGTCGAAACCTTCGATCACCACATGCGCGACGCCGGCTTCAATGCGCGTGGTAATGGTGTGGTTCGACGGCATGCGCTGGCGGCTGACCCACGTGAACATGTTCGTCCAGAATTTCTTGTAGCTCGGCCACTTGACCCAATCCGGCGCCCAGCGGTTGGTGGCGTCCGGCGTGAAGGCCACGGCCTTGCCCAGCCCGTGCTGCCACGACGCGAGAATCGGAATCTTTTCACCGTCGACCACGGTGTGGAGCTGCACTTCGGCGAGTTTCTTCGGCTGCGTCATCACAAAAGCGCGAACGGGCGGGAACGACGTGCCGAATTCCTTCAGCGTCGGACCGACCGCACCCAGCGAAATCGGGATGCCCTTGTCGTCGGCGCGGATCAGGCTCTTGCGGACGACCGCCGCTTCCTTGATGAAAATCTGCGGCAGCTTCTTCGGATCGTCGGCGGAATAGTAACGCCCGCCGGTCTGCGCCGAGACGTCCTTGAGCACCGAGACGTCCGCGCCGCCGTGCGGGAAAATGGAGATCGTCGTGATCGTGATCTTCGCGGCCTTCGCGGCGGCGATGGTCGCGGCCGAGGGCGGCGACGGATCGCCGTCGGTGATCACGATGCAGTGCTTCAAACTCACGTTCTTGAGATTGGCCAGCGCCGTGACGGCCAGCGAGATGATCGTCTCCAGCGACGGCATGTCGCTGGGGTCGCAATTGTCGATCAGGTTGAAGAGGTAATTGATGCGGTTGCCGATCAGCGTCGGCTTGAACGCCCAGGTTTCGCCGCTGCCGTTGTTCCAGCCGCCCCAGTAAATCAGACCGGCATAATCCTGCGGCGAGAGCGTGTGGATCGCGGCTTTGGAGATCTTCTTCGCCCAGCCGTTGCCGTCGGCGAATTCGCAGGTGTGAAGCACCAGGCAGAGCGCGCCGCTGGGCATCACGCGCTGGTTCTGCAGATCCATGTCGACGGGCAGCACTTTTTCGATCGGCGTCCCGAGATAACCGCCGGCCCCGAAGCTCTGGTCGCCGCCGATCATCACCAGGCCCGCGCCCTGATCTTCAACGCAGCTCTGGATCACCGACATCTGCTGTTCGCTCAAAAATCCGCGCGCCAGGTTGGCCAGCACGATGCAGTCGTACGCGCGATACGCTTCCGGATTATCTGGCAGCGTCGCGCCCGAACGGACATCGAGCGTCATCTTCTGGTCTTCCAGCGCGGAGAGCAGGTACTTCACTTCGCTCACGTCGCTGGTCAGGATCAGCACGCGGCTTTCGGTTTGAACGTCGGTGAAAGCGTAGGCTTCGTTGTTTTCCGAAAGCGTGTCATCTTCGCGGCGCAGCGGTTCGAGCACCGCTTTGATTTCCTTGGCGCCGCCGGTGTGCATGCGCAGGCCCTGGAACGAGACGCGATTTTTTCCCGGCACGAGATCGACGGACTGTTCCAGCGACGGCGGATCCTTCTCGCCGGGCTTGTCGCCAGTGTAGAGTTTCACGCGGGCGTGGGCGGTGATGTTGGAGTAGACAAAGACGTGCGCGTCGAACGGCTGCTCCCACATCAGTTCGTTGGGCACGACGATTTTGTCGATCAGCATTTCGGCATCGTTGCCGCGCGACAGCGGCACGACCCAGACGTCCGCGCCCATGCTCACCACGCGTTTGAGCGCATCCGCCGCGTCGCCGGTGGTCTGGCCGCCGTCGGTGAAGAGCACCACGCGGCGGCGCGAACTTTCGTTCAGATGCGAGAGCGAAATGCGCAGCGCCTGCGCGATGTCCGTGGCGTCGCCGTTGACCACCGACTTGATGTTCTTGGCGTCCGGCGGGGTGAAAAGCGGACTGGGCGACTTCTCCAGCATGCCTTTGCCGCCGAAGACCAGCAGCCCCGCTTCGTCATTCGACTTCTTCGCCGGCAGCGCCTTCTTCATGAATTCAATCGCGCGCTGCCGTTCGCTCTCCGGCACGCTCTTGGAACAGTCCAGCGCGAAGAGTACGCTCAGCGTATCGCGCTCAATCACCATCTGCAGCCCGGCCAGCGCCAGGATCAGGAGATTGAAAATCGAGGCGCGGATCAGGAAGGCCGTCCACATGCGCCCGCGTGAAATTCCCGACAGCGTCTTGAGCTGCAGGAAGAGCAGAAACGCGAGCAGCGGGATGATGATCAGCAGCATTTCCGGGTGTTGAACGTGCACGTGCCGCGAAACTTCGCCCTGCTTGCGAACGCTGTCGTAGCCCACGTAGCCCAGCAACGCCGCGAAGAAGACGCCGACGACGATCAGGTACCGCTTGATGCGCGCCGGCGACATCGAATTCCAGTTGCGCGCGAACAGCGTGATCACCATCGCGATCACCGGCGAGAGCGCCACGAGCCACAGGTAAAGTTTATCCCAAATAATCTCTGGCACGCGCAGCTGCTCCCGGTCCGTCTTTACTGACAACGTTTAGATCTTCGAAACCGTTTTCTCTTTTTCCAATTCCAGAATCTGGACGCGGAAGTTGGCCGTGTCCGAGACCATCAACCTCCCGTTGACGTCCACCGTCAGGCTCCACGGGTTGCGAAACTCGCCATCGCGAATTCCCGGCCCCCCGATCGCCCGCATAAAAGTGCCTTCTTTATCAAAGACGCTAACGCGATGGTTGTTGAATTCCACGACGTACAGCAAATCTCCCGGCCCGCAGGCGACATCGTACGGGTAGCGCAACTGCCCCGGCGCTTCGCCCATCTCGCCAAAATTCTTGATCAACTTGCCGTCCGGATCGAACTTGGAGATGCGATGGTTGCAGGAATCGGCGACATACACGCTGCCTTCCGAATCCACCGCCACGCCGCTGGGCCGCTGCAGTTGCGTGGGCTCCGTGCCGAAGGTACCCCAGCGCATCAGGTACTTGCCGTCGATCGAAAACTTGTCGACGCAATCCGTGTAATCGCCGTAGTTGACGATGTAGACGAAGCCGCGCGTGAGATCGATCGCCGCGGACATCGGATGCGTAAAGTTCCCGGGCTCAAAACCGTTGTGTCCCCAGAACTTGATGATCTCGCCTTCGATCGTCATCTCCACCAGCCGGCCGTAGTGCGTGTCGCAGATCAGCAAGTGTTTATTGGGCAGTTCGCACAGGCCTTTCGGATTGCCCAGCTCGTGATCCTTCATGCAGAACACGCTCAGCGGCTTTCCATCCTTGGCCAGATGTTGCACGCGTGCGGCGCGGTCGAGCACCACGAACGAGCCGTCTTTCAGGCCGACGATGCCGCGCGGTTGCTGGAACTCGCCGAGATTCGTGCCCTGTTTTCCGAGCACCTTCCACTTCTTCGCGAAGCCATCGGGGGTCTTATAAAAGGTAGGTTCCGTCGCTGCCGACGCGTTCGAACGCACTCCCGCGAGCAGGAACCACGCCAGCCCCAGGGTGACAAGCACCACAGTAACCAGCAGCACGATTGGCCGGGAGAGACCGCGCATCAAATCGGGACACCTTAACCTAAACCTATGAAATAAGTTATGTCGTCAGGCGCGGAATTAAAGCGCAGGACAACGACCAAATTAATTACAATACCCACGGCCCGCTAGTGAGTCACTGCTCGTTGTTCAGATTCCGCATTCTTTTGTGAGTCGTTCGAGAATTCGGCCTTCGCTCAGGTGTTCCACGCGCGTCGCCAGCGCCCGCATCTCTTCGTCGTCGTGGGTCACCAGCAGCGTTGTGAGGTTACGGCGTGAGCGTTCGGCGCGCAGGGTGTCGAGCACGCGCTTTTTCAACGCGCCGTCGAGACCGGTGAACGGCTCGTCGAGCAGCAGCAATTTCACATCGCCGCAGAACGCACGGGCCAGCGCCAGCAGATGGCGCTCGCCGCCGGAAAGTTCGGCGGGATAGCGGTCGTTGAGTCCATTGAGCACAAAGGCGGTCGAGACTTCCGTCAGCCGCCGCGCGCGCTCGTCGCGCGTCAACGGTTCGGCTGCGAGCACGAAGTTGAGGTGGCCGTTGACGGTCATGTGCGGCCACAGCCCCAGATTCTGAAAGACCATCGCGATGCGCCGCTTGGCCGGCGGCACGCGGATCTGGTCGTCGGAAAGGAGCGCACCTTCGAGCGTGATCTCGCCGGCGTCCGGCTTGAGCAACCCCGCGATCGCGCGCAACAGCGTGCTCTTCCCGCTGCCCGTCGAACCCTTCAGCCCCAGGCATTCGCCCGGGCGGATCGACAAATCCACGCCGCGCAGCACCGCCGAACCGCGCTGCGCGCCATCGCCGTTCAACGTCTTGATCAAGCCCCGAACTTCCAAACTGTTCACTCGCCGACCCTCGTACAACTCAATCTATTGCAACACAATTCAAAACTAAAAACTCAAAACTCAAAACTACCGCTGCTTCTCGTCAGATGGAACAATTTTCGCGCCAACGCCGCCGCCGCGCCAGTGGCAAAAAGGACTCCGGCGCAAACTGCGCCCATCAAGAAGCTCAGCCCAAACACGCCCGCGTCGTAGCCCATGTGCTGCTGCTGAAAAAGCCAGACCATGGCCGTAATTGCGCCCGGTGGCGAGAGCCGGTCGGCGAGCGGAATTTCGCCCAGTGCCAGGATAAACACCAGCGCCGTCGCCGCCGCGATGTGCGGAAGGAGCAGCGGTAGCGCGACGGAAATCGCCACCGAAAGCCGCCCATGCCCCGCCAGCGCCGCGGAGTCCAGCACTTCATGATCGACGGACGCGAGCCCTTCTTCCACCAATCGAAGTGGCACATACAGAAAGCGGACCAGCAGCGCCAGCCCCAGGCTCGCCGCTGGAATCAGCGCCGCGAGGCGCTCCAACTGCGCGCCTTCCAACGTCGATGACGCGTTCAGTTGAATCGCGAAAACCGCCGTCGCCAGAAACGAGCCGGGAATCGCGAGCAGAAACAATCCCGCCGCGTTCAGCGCGCGCGTCCGGGTATCGGGCCAGGCGAGCACGCGGGCGATCGCCAGCAAGCCGGAGAGCAACGCCACGGCCGCCGCCAATCGCACCGAGAGCGCCAGCGAATCGACGCCGACGCGCAGTGCCAGCGAGATCGATTTTTCCGTCGCGGGAATGCCCGCCGCGCAACCGACCATTGGCGCCGCGAAGCCGGCGAGCACGCCGCCGATTAAGAGCACCGACGCCGCCCAACTGTGCGGCGCTCCCGCAGGCAGTTGCACCGGCGTGCCGGAGTTGTAATGGCTTCTGGACAGACGCGAAAACGAGAGCGCCGCGATCGCGACCAGCAGCAGCAGCGGCGCCGCCGACCACGCCGCGCTGGTGGTCTTTCCCAACATCAGAGCGTCGTGGATTTCCACTGGCAGCGTGCGAATCAGCAACAGCGAGCAGACACTGAAATCGCTGATCGCCAGCAGAAACGCCAGCAATGCGCCGGCCGCCAGTTCGCCCTTGCACTGCGGAAGTACGACGCGCAAAAACGCGCGCAGCCGCGAACCGCTCAACACCGCCGCGTCGTACGATTCGCTCCGCGCACGCCGGAAGGCCGGCCAGAGTTCAAACGCGATCAGCGGCCAGAGGCTGAAACCTTGAATCAACGCCGCGCCGAACGAGCTGAAGAGCAACCCGCGCGGCACTTGGCCTGCCGTGATCGCCGGCGGCGCGAAACTCGACGCCGCTCCCGGCGCAAACATCCGCACCCACCCGCTCACCGCCACCGAGGCCGGCAACGCCAGCGGCAGCGCGCAGAGCACCAGCATCAACAGCGGCCGCCGCCGCTGCGCCAACGCCCACGCCGCCGGAATCCCCACGCCCGCCGCGACCGCCGTTGCCGAGAGCGCAACGAGCAAGCTGCGCGCCCCGGCCGCCAGCAATTCGTAGCGATGCGATGCAATCTGTTCTGCCGTCGGAGCAGTTTCAGTCGACGAGAGCCCACCATTCAAGAAAAACGCGCAAAGTAGCGGAGCCAGGCAGAGCAGCGCCAGCAGCCCCTGCACCACCCGTTCCTTCCGCGTCGCCTCGCGCATGCCCATTTTCCCGCTGCTGAGTTGGCCCCTTTACTTTATAGCGGACCCCTCGTTTAGGTCACACCTATAATGTTCGGGCACTATGTTAGCGTTCTAAACATTGGCGGTTGCAATTGAGGCTGCAGTTGTGTGCCACTGGTGGCTGTCCGTTTAGCCACCAGTGCGACCTCGCATCCCAAGGTGGATGGTTCCTGCGGCGTTGAATACACAAAAGCGCCCCGCCGTTACCGTTGCTCTCGGCCTGGAAGGCCGACCGTCAATAGCCATGGGCGGCAGCCCTTGGTCCAATCCGCTCGGATGAGCCGCGCCTTGGAAGGGCGCCCGACTCTCGCGCGGCTGCCATTTCGTTCGCAAGATTCACCTATACCGCTAAAAGAAATGAATGCGACGCATGCCATCCACCGATCCCAGCGTTGTCGAATTTCGCGAACCTTATAATTGGATAATGTTCTGCTTCGGATTGGTGCTGCTGATCGTTTGCGGCATTCTTGCCTACAAATTATTTTCCTACCGCCTCCCCAATGATGCCATTGGCTGGATCCTTGCATTCCTTGCCATTGCGGTTCTCTCTGCGATGGGCCTCATTGGAATCATGGCAATTTTTCAAAACGAACATCTTGTAATCGATCGCCGCGAAGGCGTCTTGAAAGTCTGGAAGAACGGACGCATCCCTTCCAAAGTATCAGACAACAAGCTGAGCGAGCTCGTTTCATGCGTCATCACCGCGCAGGAACGGAGCGATGATGAAACGTTTACTGCATATTCCGTGCGACTCATTTTTAAAACTAATGAAGCCACCGTTTTGGAGACGCGAAGTAAGTCCGAGGCAAAATGCTTTGCCAAAGAGCTGAGCCTTGAACTTGGCATTCGCGAGGATCCCACTTTAGTTCAACAACTCAGCGAACAGGACGAGTTGCGCCGCCTCGTCGGGCTGGACGACTCCAATTCCGACAGTAAAAGCTAACCCATGAACCCCGAATCCTTCGTGCTCGACCTCGACGCCGTCAGCATCCACCGCGGCGACGAAACTGTTCTCAACAACCTGACCTGGCGCATGCTTCCCGGCGAAAACTGGGCGATCGTCGGCGCGAATGGGTCGGGGAAATCGAGCTTCGCGGCGGCGCTCGCTGGAGAAGTGGCCAGCAGCGGCGAGATCCGCTACGGCTTCGACGATGGCAAGCGCGATCCGTGCGAACGCATCGCCAGCGTCTCGTTCCACCTCCACCGTGAGTTCGTGGCGCAATCTGACAGCTATTACCAATCGCGCTGGTACATCGGCGACGAAGACCGCACCGCCACCGCCGGCCGCGTACTGCGCGGCGCGGCCGGACGGAGCTCCGATGCGAAGCAGCGCCTCGCTCACGTCGTGAAACTCCTGCGCATCGGCCGCCTGCTCCAGCGTCAGACGCTCCATCTTTCCACCGGCGAGATGCGCCGCCTGCTGATCGCTCGCGCGCTGCTGCTCCGACCGGCGCTGCTGGTACTCGACGAGCCGTTCATCGGTCTGGACGTCGCTGGCCGCGCTGGTCTGATGCAATCGCTCTCCAAAATCATGCGTCATGGCCAACCGGTACTCTTCCTTACCGCGCGCCCGTGGGAACTCCCGCGCGGCCTGACCCACGCGCTTTACCTGCGCGGAGGTGAAGTGCTTGGCACGGCGAAGCTCGGTACCGCTCAGGCCAAGCGCTTCGAGCGCGCAACGTTTGCTCCGGCGCCGCGCGTGAAACCGCCGCTGACCAAACAACGCACGAGGAAACTTAATGCCGCCGCGCCAGTCATCGAACTCACCGACATCAACCTAAGCATGAGCGGCGTCTCGATTTTGAAGCGCATCGACTGGACCGTGAAATCCGGCGAGCGTTGGTCGGTCTCCGGCCCCAACGGCGCAGGCAAAACGACGATGCTGAGTCTGCTCAACGGCGACCACCCGCAGGCCTTCGCGCAGGATGTCCGCCTCTTCGACCGCCCGCGCCACGACTTCGCGCTCTTTGAACTCAAGGCGATGGTCGGCTGGGCTTCGCCGGACATCGCACTCCACTATGGCACGCAAACGTCGGCGCTCGAATTTGTCTGCACCGGCTTTTTCGAAACGCTCGGCCTCTATCAGAACTGCTCGCGCTCCCAGGAGCGAATCGCGCGAAAGTGGCTGGAGTACTTCGGCTTAAGCGCCGCCGCCGACCGGCCGTTCCGCGTGCTTTCCGATGCGCAGCAACGCCTCGCGCTGCTGGCGCGAGCACTGGTCAAGCCGCGCCGGCTCGTGGTGCTCGATGAGCCTTGTCAGGGTCTCGACGCCGCCGCGCAGGAATTGGTGCTCCGCGCGATCGACGCGTTCTGTTCCCAGGCGCAGACGGCGCTGGTGATTGTCACGCATTACGCCAGCGAACTGCCGCACTGCATCACGCATCGGCTGGAAATTAAAAAGGGCCGCGTTGTTCGCGCGGCCCGGGTTCGTTGATTTTTCGCTGAATGAATTTACTTGCCCAGCCCCGCGTGTTCGCTTTCGGGCGGCTGGCAGTAGCGGATTTCATCGCTGAGGTGCCGGACCAGATTGGCGAGTTCATTCTGCTCATCCGCGGCGCGCTGCAGATGCATCTGGTCTTCAACGGTGAGCATGCCGTGCGCGCGGATGTTGTCGTGGATGCGCGCGACGCGGAGGTTCAATTCGTGCTGCATCATCCGCACCATTTCAAGCTGCGCCAGCGGTGAGGCCAGTTCGTTCTCGACCGTTTCGCTGGGGTTGTAAGCGCTGCCGTCGTTACGCGCATTGGCAGCCGCGGTTCGCGCGGCGGCGCGTTCGGCTTTTTCGGCGGCCGTGCGGCGTTGCGCGGGTTTGGCGCTCGGTGGCGGCTCTGGCGCGATGACCGCGGGAGCTTTCGCGACTTCCTGAGTCGATTTGGAAACCGGAGTGGTCTTCGCAGCCGCGGATCCGACGGTTGCCGACGCGGGCAATTTTGGCTCGGCTGACGGACGCGTCGCCGGTGACGAGTTGGCGGATTCGCGCTCCGCGGCAGGCTGAATTTGCGTGGTGAGCGGCGTCGGGTTCGGCGACTGCGGCTGGGCCGGCGCTTTCTGGCCGCAGGTTAGCGCGATCGATCCACAGACGGCCGAGGCGGCGGCCGCAAAGCCGATCTTGCTGACGGCGGTGAAGCCCGGATCGGTGACAACATTAATCGCGGCGTGCTGGGAGCTCATCAGCAGACCGTGCCAGCGGGCGAAGCGTTCGGGGCTTAAGACCGCTTCGGCGGCCGAGGCCGTGGAGCTGGAGAGCAGCGTGTAGAGCGCCGCGGTGGTGACGACGAAGCCGACGAGCGCCATGCGTTCGCGCAGTTTTTCCAGCGCGCGGTGGACGCGCACGCGGGCAGCGCCGGCGCCGCAGCGCAATTCGAGCGAGATTTGTTCGTAATTCAATCCGGCGAAGAAATGGAGCACCAGCGGCAGGCGCTGCTTCTCGGGTAGTTCGGCCAGCTCGGCGCGAACGCGCTGCGCGAGTTCGTCGTTGGGATTGGGATTGTGGTCGGGCGCGTCGACCAGCTGTGGCGCTTCGCGCGCGACGTTCTGTTCGCGCAGCTTGGAGCGTCTTCGCTGGCGCAGCATGTGAAGCGCCGTGTTGCATGCGATGCGCATGATCCAGTTCCTCGCCATCGTGTCCGGAGCGCCGGGTCGGCCGCGAAACTGCGACGCCCGATCGCGAATCTGCAGAAGTGTTTCCTGACAGGCGTCTTCCGCGGACATGGGATCGCCAAGGATGCGTTGGGTGGCGTGCAGAATTTCCACGCCATGCCGGTCCAGAACTGTCGTCCAAGCATGATCATCCGGCCCCTTCGCCAGGCAGCGAAGAGCCTCAGTCGTGCTTAGGGTGACCGTCTCGTTGGACAAGCGTTTCATCCCCGTTCGTGACTACTGATCCCGCACGGTGGGAACTGTTACAAGGAATAGTACTTCTAAGACTACCCGGCTACCGCGAAAGTCACGGAAATTCGCGCGTTCCATTCATTAAACGAACGATTGAGGAGGAGACCTCCGGGCCACGTGGCCCGGAGGTCAAAATGACCTTGTTGCAAATTTGCAACAAGGTGTACCACGGGTACAACACTACCATTAGTAGTGGTTCTGGCAAATTTGCAGATGCTGACCTTCAGCATCCATTTAAAAGGTGGATAGGGACTACAGTCCCCATGTTGGGTTTTAACCGCATGGCCAATTGGCAGGTGAGTGCCGAGGTTAGACCGGGCGGGACGCCCGGACTACGAAACTGCAGGCCGTTCGCCTCTTGCCTCTTTCGAGGTGCATCGTTAAGTTGGTTCGACTTCACTCTATAAAAGGGAGGCTTCGCGCCAATGCCAAATTTCATACAGAATGTCAGTCCCGACAATGCCGCGGTCGGCAAGGCTGCAGCGGAGGAAATAGTGGCTCTGGCGGAACGGACCGCGGCCAACACCGGGACGTTCACCATCGCACTTTCCGGCGGCTCGACGCCGAAGCTCGCCTACAGTCTGATGGCCTCCGAACCGCTGGTGAAGCGCATGCCGTGGAAGCAGACGAAGATTTTCTTCGGCGACGAACGCCACGTGAAGACCGACAGCCCTGATTCCAATCTGCGCATGGCTACCGAGGCGATGCTCAGCAGCGCGCCGATTCCCAAAGAGAACGTCTTCCCAATTTCGACAGACGGCACAGTCGAAGCCTGCGCCGACAAGTTTGACAAGGTGCTGCGCGCGCAGTTCACCCAGCCCAGTTATGGCTTCCCGGTCTTCGATCTGATCCTGCTGGGCATCGGCCCCGACGGCCACACCGCATCGCTTTTCCCCGGCACGCCCGCGCCGCTGGAAGTGGTGAAGTGGACGACGACCTGCGATCCCAATTCCTTCAACCCCGCAGTCAAGCCGGCGGTGAAGCGCATCACCATTACCTCGCCGGTGATCTGGAATGCGAAGAACATTTTCGTGCTCGCCACAGGCGCGGAGAAAACGCCGATGCTGGCGAAGATCTTCAGCGAAACCGAGCCGACCGATCCGCCGGTCTCGCGCCTGGTCCGCAAATGCAGCGGCGTGGTGACGTTCTTCCTCGACAAGGCGGCGGCAGGTAAATAGTTATTAGTTTTGAGTGATGCGTTTTGAGTTGGCTTGCAGAAATCGGACGAGACTCTTCAACGGGTTCTCGTCCGATTTTGTTTCCGGGGCCGCGCGCTTGATGCGGTAGGTGAAGGCGCCGAGCAGGTCGCCTTCCTTTACCGCGGGTTTTTGATGCGGCACCAGAAGCAACTTGTCTCGTTGATAGTGGAAGCGTGTAGAACTCTCTGGATAGACGTGGCATTCCAGGCAGTTTTTTTCTGCACGAATGGCGCCGACCATGCGAATTTCATCCCCAGTGGTCTGGATTACAACCTGCTCGCCCTCTTGAAGCTTTTGGATGGCTTTTGATTCATAGTCATCTGGCGCTCGCACGGCATATTTTGTCAACTTGTCAGGCATCGACGGAATTACATCGACCGCCGCAGTCACAAGTTGGTCCGGCGGCCAGAGATTTCTGCGGTACGCAGCTTTATCGACACCGGTCTTGGGCATTTCGAACACGACGGGAGTTCCATCATGCATCACCATTCCAACAAGATTCAGTCGGTCGACATGCTGCCGGTCGCCCTCCATTTGAAAATGAAATAGATCGTAAAGGAATGGCGTGGGTGAATGCCACGTTTCTATCCGTGCAGGGCCATTTCCAAACGCTGCCGCAAAAGCATCCGCAAATTTTTGATGGACGGCAGCGAGTGTTTGCGTGCGCGGATCCAGGGATGCCGGCTTCGCCTCTTCAGCGATCGCATGCAGGGCCAGGACGAGCACGAGCAGGGGGAGGCAGAGCGTCAGCGTTTTCATACTGATAACATACAATGGCGCGGCCTGCCGGTCGGTAACGCGATTGTAAAAGAACAATTTCTGTTCTTTGCGTCTTTGCGTCTTTGCGCGAGATCATGAGCGGCGTCCGGGCGTGAGATTTAAAACGAGGAAACCGCCGCACACTCTTGAATTCCCGCCGCACGTCCGTATCCTCAACCCCGGCGTCACCTGCGGAAGGAACTCCATGTCTGAATCGAAACGTATTTCCAAACGACTCGGCCGCATTTCCGCGCGAACCGGAAAACCGATTGCCGACACCGGCCTCAAGCTGAAAGCGATCCCCGTGCCCGATGATGATGTCTTCCATGCCGCGGAACGCTCCGCGGATTTCTTCGACCATTTGCGCGCCCATTACCGCAAAGCCCGCCGCGCGCCGGTGAAGATCGACGCGAATATCAAGGTGCTCCTCATGGATGGCTCCGTCTACGACTGCGGCAGCGCCACGGTGCTGAACGTCTCTCCGTCGGGGGCGATGCTGGGCGACGTCAAACTGCCCAAGGACAGCTATCCCGTCCGCGCCTTCAAGCTGGAGATCGTGATGAAAGGCGGCGACTACGAAGGCATCGGCATCGAAGCCCGCCCGATCCGCTTTGAACACGAATTTGAAGGACTGGGCGTTGAGTTCGAAGAGATCTTTGTCTCCGTATGAACAGTTACAGAGTCATTGGTCATTGGGCATTGGTCATTTTTCATTTTTCATTTAACGGCGCTTTGCCGCAGACATCACTTCAGTTATTGAATTTCGCTCCCACACAAGACTCACGTCATTTAAGGACGCGCGTTGCACTTGGCGAAGCGCTGTTAAATGACCAATGACCGATGACCAATCTCCAATGACCAACGACTCCGTTCCCGCTCCGGATCGGCGCATTAAACTTACCCTCGAATACGACGGCACCGACTTCAACGGCTGGCAGTTGCAGAGCGGCCGTGAGCCTGGCGAGGGCGCGAAATTTACAGCGCGATCGGTGCAAGGCGCGGTCGAGACAGCGCTGGCCCGTGTGGCGGGGATGCCGGTGCGCATCGCCGGCGCCAGCCGCACGGACGCCGGAGTTCACGCGCGCGGACAAGTCGCCAGCTTCCTGCTCGAACCGGGCGTGGTCATCGCCACGGCCGATCTCTGCCATGCGCTCAATAGCAACCTGGACAAAGACGTCGTCGCGCTGAAGGCCGAAGAGATGCCTTACGATTTTCATGCGCAGCGCGATTCGTCGGGGAAAATCTACACGTACGCGATGATCAATCGGCGCGAGCGACCGTCAATTCTGCGCCGCACGCATTGGCACGTGCGCTTCCCGCTGGACATCGAAAAAATGCGTACGGCTGCGCAGGCCCTGATCGGCGTCCACGATTTCACGTCGTTTGCCAGCCGGTTAACCGAGACTCAGGCGACACGCGTAAAAGAAGGCAAAGTCGAATTGGAAACCGTACGCGAGATCCGTTCGATCGCGCTGGAAACCGACAACAGTTACCCCGGCCGTTTGGTGATGCGTATTGAAGGGAGCGGATTTCTTTATCAGATGGTACGAACCATCATGGGTTCACTGGTCGATGTCGGACGCGGATTCCGCGCTCCAGCATGGATGGCCGACGTGCTGGCCGCGCGCGATCGTCGCAAAGCCGGACCGACCGCGCCACCGCATGGGCTATGTCTCGAAATAGTAAAATACGACAGGTGAGGCTGTCGCATTGGCTTTGATGATTCGCAAAATGAGACGCTTTTACGCGTATATATTTGCATGTCCTGCACAGGCGCAACATTATCAAAAATGACTCTCAGTCATGAAAAGCTATGGGGAACTTGTACTTCCACCAAGGGCTCGACGCGCCCATCAATTTTCGGCACAGAATTTGTGTCGAGCCAGTGACGATGGCAAATGGACTAAAACTCGCGTTCTCCCTTCTCCTCGTGCTGTCGTACGCGATGCCGACGGGGCATTTCCACGACATGCTTGTGCCAGTGATAACTTCTCAAAGCAGTCAATTTCCAGCCAAAACGCACAAGCCCTCCAAGCGCAAAGGCATTCTGATTCAGGCCAACAATTCGGCAATTGGTTCGGTATGCGACGACCAACGCCTGGCTCAGTCCGATCCCGATTGCGTGCAAGTGCCCCGGCCAGTGGATAGCTATTCCTTTTTCTGCAGCGATACCACGCTCGAAATTCTCCTGCCCCCTCCTCGCGCCCGTGCCTGAACCCGTTAACTGAAACCACAGCGGAAGTTTTCAGGCTGCAGGCGCTTGCTTCTGGCGTCCGCACTGGCGGCAGACGAGTTTTGGAGAGTTGAAGATGGCGATGAGTTTGGGAGAGATCAACGACGGCGTGTACTACGCGCAATACATTGGCTGCGATCCCGCGATGCAGTTCTACCGCGAGCGCGGAAACAACGAGCTGGTGCGCGTGCAGGTGATCAAACGCGAGGACGGCGCGCTGCTGTTGATGATGCCGCACGTGAATTCGCCCTCGATGCTCAACGCCGTGCCTCTGGAAGCCGCGCTGTCGGAATGGCGTTTCGTGCGGCGCGTGCGGATGTCGACACGGCTGGCCCCGGTTCCCGCACGAGCGTCAAGCAGCGGACGAAATACGCTGAGTACCGCGTCGCGTACGCCTCTGCCGCCGCCGAGTCCGCCATCGCCCACGGACCTGGCGCCTTGAATGTAATGGGGGCTTCAACGTATGAACGACAAATTGTTACGAACTCACATTCGGATGGTTCACCGCCAGATTCACCTGCTGCGGCGGGAACCGGAGCATCCAATTCACTTCGAATTGATCAAGATGTACGAGACCAATCTGGCGGATCTGACCTACGCGCGTTCGGAACTCAAACGCATCGCCTTGCGCCGACAATCGTGACAATTCATTTCACCGGGGAGCAACACCATGAGTTCGACCGGGACACTGGGACTTTCACAACACGAACTGCGCAAACGGAAATGGGAACGCGAAGGCGACAGCGTGGGCAATTACCGCATCGTCTGTGAATGTTGCCAGAAGGAAGCGTTCAAACGCCATCCGAGCGCGAAGTTCTGCAGCATCGACTGCCAGGAGAAATCGCGCTACGAGAAGATCAAGCGCGCGAAGTCGGAGAGGGCTCAGGACTGAGGACTGAGGACTGAGGTTCACGAACAGGCGCCGCGATGAGCGGCGCTTTTTTTTCGCGATTGAAAGGTTATCCGATGCCTTTTTGCACGCGTCGTTGGTATTCGCGGGGAGAGATGCCGAAGTAGTGTTTGAATTGCGTGGAGAAGGCGAAGGAATCGCAGTAGCCAAGCAGCCGCGCGGTTTCTTTTACCGAGGAACTGACCAGCGCGTGTTGTGCGGCTTCCAGTCTGTGGCGGATGCGGTAGTCGTTGGGGGAAAGTCCCATCGCGCGCGTGAAATGTTTGCGGAAGGCGGCGTAGGAGACGCCGAGTTTCTCCGCGACCGTCTCCAGGTGGACGCGCTCGTCGAGGTTGTGTTCGAGCAGCAGGCAAGCGTCCTCGATGGTGCGATCCCAGAAACCGCGGATGCGGGTGCTTGCGGCACGGCTGTAGAGTCCGTTGATGAATTTCACGCCGTCGAGGAGCAGTTCGCGCGAGGGCATCTGGAATTCGTGCATGCGCAGATGCTTGATCAGGTGCCGGAATTCGTCGAGGACCACCGGATCGACGCCGACGTTCATCACCGCTTGCGGCGAGATGAAGCCGGTCTCGATCAACTGCCGGCCGGTGAAGTCGTCGATCACGACGTAGAGTTCCGCGTAGTCGCTGGACGGATCGAAGCGCGAGGTGTGGAGCACGCCGGGGTAGCGGTGGAAGAGGACGCCGGGTGCGAGTTCGTACTTTTTCCCGACGGCGTCGATGTACTCGCCGCTGCCGCGGAGGACGAAATTCACGCCGAGGAAGTCGTAGGTGACGCGTTCGTGCTTGTGCGGACGCGAGCCGTGCGCCTTGGCCCCGGCGTTGATGCCGCGGATGTGGGAGTCAATATGCAGGTTGCGCGCGCCGGTTAACTCGAACAACCGCTTATTTAATGCGAATGCCGCCACAACGCTCCGTTCTGATGTGCCCTTACTGGTGAGGCTTCCAGTCCTTCTTATTCCCGCACGCGTCGCGACCTCAGTCTTCAGTCCTCAGTCCTTCCGTTCTACTCCGGCGCCTTCCATTCTTTTGTGGGGTTGAACTCGATGCAGTCCTTGACGAATGCGTCGGTCGCTTCCTTGGAACCAAAATCGCGCTCAAAGGTGGTGCCGTTGTTGTTGATCATGAAACATTTTTTGCCGGTGGCTCCGTAGGCGGCGGGAAACGCCAGCAGGGCGTAGCCGAGCGTCATTTTATCGCCGACGATGTAGTCGCGTTTGCCGCCGGTCGCGGCTTCACCCTGCCGCGTCAGGACGCGGAAAAAATAGCCGCCGGCGGGGTTGCTCTGACTGGGATCGCAACCTGCCGCGCATTCGGCTCCGGCCAGACGCCGGTCGATCAGCGCGAGTTCTCCACCGCCATTGCTGCCCAGCAGGCCGAATCGATATTTCACTTTGACCTTCGGCGGCGTGGCATTGGCTTCGTTGATTTTGTCGACGATCCGCCGGCCGCGCTGAGCGACTTCGCCTTCACTGGCCGAAGCCAAGGCCTTCTGAACCTGGGGATACGCTTTTGCGCCGAGAGCCATCAGCTCAGTGGTCGCCTTTTCGCGTGCGGCGAAGTCGTCGTCGTCGAGCGCCTTGATCAGCGTCTCGATTTTTTTCTGCTCGTCGGCGCTGGGCGGGTCGATTTTCAGCGGTTCGGACCTGATTCGTTTGAAGTCTTCCGCACGGCCAGCCAGAACCTGCGCGTACTGCAGCACGCCTTCTCTCATGTAATCGGTGCGGTGATAAATCTCCTCGGCTTCGGCAAACGCTCTGCAATACGCCATCGCCGCCACTTCATTGGGTTCGTTGGCCGGCGCGTTGGCGTTGCCGCCTCCGCCGATTCCAACCACGACACCGCCGCCCGCCGCCGCAAACGCACCGGGCGCGGAAACGCAGAGCAGAAGGGTGGCGGCAATAAGAAGGTGTGATTTAAATTTCATCGCGGAGCTCCCATGTGGGCTTTGGATAGCGTACCCGATAGTTCTACCGCGCGAACGGCACGCGGTCACGGGCAGAGAATGTGAAACGACAACCCCCAGGCCTCGGGGCCTGGGGGGTCGCCATTTTCAACGCTTTACGAGAATGACTTACGCGCGCGCCAGTTCGTTCCAGACGGCGTTGTCGGCCAGCCGCGCGGCGACGTTCACGCCGAAGGCTTCTCCGATCGGCTTGAGAATTTCCGGCGCGGTGGCGTTCAAATCCTGCAGCGCTTTACGGCAGCGTTCGACGCCTTCCTTCGGCATCTTGCCCAGCGGCTTGCGGCAGATGCCGACGGACATGCCCAGTCCGGCCATCATCGTTTTCACCGGCACGGGATTGGGGATCTTGTCTTCGACGGTCACTTCCTGGCCGGTGGGAAGTTTGCGTTTGCTGACGATCTTGCAACCGACAAGCTTGAAGAGCGGGTCGAGGTTGGCAGCCAGCGCCTTGGCGGTGGCCGTGTCGCCGGAGCGCAGCGACGCCACCATTTTGCCCAGCGCGCCGGGGACGACGTTGCTCATGACCGAGATCACGCCCGAGGACTTGATCAGCGGGTCTTCGATCATCGCCACGGTCAGGTCGTCATCGCCGGGCATGATCGCCAGCGTCGGGGCGAGCTTGCGTTCCAGGCGCATGCGTTCCAGATCGCCGGTGGCTTCCTTCACGCAGGGGAAGCGGTTGGGCTTGTTGAGATGCAGGATGGCGAGGTCTTCAGCGCTGAGCGCGCATCCACTGCGGCCGGGGATCACGTACGGCACGAGCGGAATGTCGCCGACCCATTCGGCGATCTGTTCGTAGTATTCGGTGCGCAGCTCGAGGCTCGAGGGCTTATTGTAGTAGCAGTCGACGATCAGCGCGGCGCTGGCGCCGGCTTCTCGCGCGTGGCGCGTGGCGTCGATCGCTTCGTCGGTGCAATTGGATCCGGAGCCGGCCATCACGCCGACACGGCCCTTGGCGAAGGCGATCGCTTCCTCGACGACGCGGTTGTGTTCATCCCAGCTCAAGGTCGGCGATTCGCCGGTCGTGCCGGTGGGGAGAATACCGGTGATGCCCTGCGCGATCTGGTATTCGACCAGGCGCTTGAAGGCGGCGGAGTCCAGCTTGCCGTTCTTGTCGAACGGGGTCACCAGCGCGGTCCAGACACCTTCGGGCTTGTAACTGACTGTCATGGCAATTCTCCCTTAAAAAATGCAGCACGTACGATGGGGATGTAAGTTTTTTTCGTCCGAAGCCGCAGCTTAATGTGCGGCGTCGGGCTTCTTTTCAGGAGCCGTCGCGTCGGCGGCGGGCGTGGGCGATGAGGCGGCCGGCGGCGGAGCCGAGACGACGGGATTGGCCGAAACCGTGGGCTTGGGCGAGGCTGCCGGTGAGGCGCCTGATGCTGGCACCGCAGTCGCCGGAGCTGGCACCGCAGCGGCTGGCGTTGCGGGTTTGGCTGCAGCGGCCGGAGCCGGAACCGCGGGCTTGGCCGCGCCGGCGGCAGCGGCGGCAGCGGGCACGGCGGGCTTCGCCGGGGCCGGAGGGGCCGGCGGCGGCGCTTCCTTTTCCTTCATCTTGATCCAGCCCAGACCGGAGCTGACCGGGCGCGACTGCCAGAGAATCGAGGCCATCTTGGCGTCCGTGAAGGCCTTCTCCGCTTTGATCTTGTCTTCAAAATCCGAGCGTTCCGGCGCCATTCCGCGGCCAGGGTACTGAGTCAGAATGTAGCCAATGACGTCGTCTGCCACGAAAGCCTCCCGCCGCGAGCACCTGCGACTTGCACAGATTCGAAGCAGATAAATTTACCCCACGGATAGGCGATGTCCAGTTCCGCGCGATTTTCGCGAGCGCGAATATCAGCTCACGGCTCTTCGCTGCGCGAAATTGCGTTTTGTGCAGGCGGGACGCCCGCCCCACAATTCTCGGGTCCGCGCGCGTAATTTTTTGTGGAGCAGGCGTCCCGCCTGCAAACGTTTGGCGCTTCTTCGCGATTACAGCGTGGGCCGGTTGAGCTCGAACAGATCCGTGGTCCGGCTGTAAAGACTGCCGCCCATGCGGCCGACGGTATCGAGTTTCCGGGGGTCGATCTGGCCGTCGGCGGCGAGCACCGTGTCGGAGATTTCGATGCAGACGATCCGGCCGATCACCACGTTGGCGCCGAGTGCGCCTTCACCGACGTTGATGATCTGATGGAGCACGCATTCAAAATAGACCGGCGAATCCTTGACGCGCGGCGGCTTGACCTTCAGCGAGGGCGCCTGGTCGATGCCGGCCTTTTCGAATTCATTCACTTCGTAAGGGAGGTCCGCCGAGGAATCGTTCATCGGCTTGGAGAGTGAGAACGGGACGAAGTTGACGACGAATTCCTTCGTCGCTTCGACGTTGACCAGCGTGTCTTTCTTGCTGCCGTCGCGGCGGTTGACGGGGCAGAAGAGCACGGTCGGCGGATTGGCGCCGATGCCGTTGAAGAAACTGAACGGCGCGAGGTTGGGAATCCCGTTGGGCGAAATCGTGGAGACCCACGCAATCGGCCGGGGCGTGATGCAGGAGATCATCACTTTGTAAATGTCACGCGGGGAGGTTTTCTCGATGTCGATGCGCATGGCATCATTAGATTCAAAATGGGCGGAATTGAAACTGGAAAATTGACGGCGGCGGATGCTGCGGAAACCGAGGCAGTGTACCTTCTGTTCGTCGATTTGTTCGCTTTTCCTCGAAGGCAATCACATGTTCAACCCCTCTCTCAAGTGTCCGTGTGGCATGGGGAGGACAAGCGATGCGCAAACTATGCTGGGTCATTTTGGCAGGTCTATTTGTATCGGGATTTCTTTATGCGACCGACGACGCTGTGCCGGGGGTCGTCAGTCACATCTCGGTGGTCTCGGACAAGGTGCCAGATGTTTCAAGCCTGGAGGCGTGGAAGAAGTCGTACATCAAAGACGGCATGAGCGACGCGGACAAGGCGATGGCGATCTGGAAAACGATCGTCATGTTCGGACTTGAAGGCGCTCCCATTGCCGAGCACCTTGGCGCAACCGAACCCTGCGTTCACGATGCCATCAAGACGTTCAATGTTTACGGCTGCAATTTCTGTTGCTGCTCCGGCGCGATGGCCGAGTCGCTCGGCCGGTATTTGAACATGGAGGTGCGGGGCTGGAATCTAAATGGGCACTGCGTTTCGGAGATCAAATACGACAACGCCTGGCATCTGCTCGATGCGGCGTACGTCAATTATTTCCCCAAACCAGACGGTTCGATCGCGGGAGTCGAAGAAATCAAGGCGGCAGCGAAAGAATGGTACGACAAGAACCCGGGTTACCTCGGCGACGGCGGTAAGCTCAACCAGTTCATGAAAGCCGGTTGGAAGAATGGCCCGCCGCTATTCGCTGCCTGTCCGACATTTTTTCCCAACGGCTCGTCGCCCTGCGCGCTGTGTGGCGGCTGGCAGACGTCGATGGTCAATTACGACGGCACGCATGGCACGCCCAATCAGTACGACCACGGCTATTTCCAAGGCCACGCCATCAATATTCAACTGCGCAAGGGTGAACGAATCGTTCGCAACTGGTCCAACCAGGGCACGGCCTTGCCGTTGCCAGAAGGTATGCCCCCGGATTTTCTCAAGCTGAAAGTCGGCGAAGGCGTGCTGGCGTATTCAGCGACGCTCGGCGATCTGGGCAACGGACGCATCGGGCATGGCCGGCACGAATACAACGTGCCGCTCGCCGACGGTTCGTTCCGAGGTGGAGCGCTGCTGGCAGAAAATCTGGCCAGCACCGCCGACGACAAGGCGACGCCGGCGCTGCATCTCCAGGACGCGGCGAAACCGGGCACGTTGATATTCCGGATGAGTAGTGGTTACCTCTTCCTGACCGGCGCGGCGACGCTGAAAGCCGTCGTCGGCGAGGGCGGAGAGATCACCGCCGCGATTTCGATGAACAATGGTCTGGACTGGGCGGACGTGGCGAAAATCAGCGCGACGGGCGAGCGGACTCTGGACCTGAAGCCGTTTGTCACTCAGCGCTATGATTACCAATTGAAGTTCACACTGAAGGGCGCCGGGACAGGATTGGACAGCCTGACTGTCGCCAACGACATTCTTCATTCGCAGCGACCCTTGCCGGCGCTGGGTGCTGGCGAGAATTCAATCCGCTTCAACGCCGAACCCTCGGAAGGCACAGTGACGATTTCCGCTGCGCCCGATCCGGACGTCAAGCAGCAACTACGCGCGGATGATTTTCATCCCGTCATGAATGGCGTTTCGCCCAAGTCGTGGATGTTGACTGGCGGGAGCGGCGACATCACCTTCAAGGTCACCACGCCCGGCGAGATGACGCGACTGCGCTTCGGCAGCGACTACCGCGCGCGCGACGCCAAGGACGGCTGGGACTATCAGCTCTCGTTCGATGGCGGCAAGACGTTCAAGACCGTTGTACACGCGGGCGGGCCGACGCCGAGCACGGACCTCTACCTGACGTATGCGGAGATTCCGCCGGGAACGAAAGAGGCTTTCGTGCGCTGGTCTGGAACACAACGCAACACTACTTGCGTGATGCGCTTCAGCATCAACGCCGACTACAAAGAACCGCACGGCGGCTTCCGGCCCGTGAAGATCACGTATGCGTGGGACGAGAACGGCGTCGCGAAGCAGGACGTTCACATCGCCAAATCCGCCAGCGATAACTACACGATCTCCTGTGGCGCGAAGCCGGTGATGAAGTCGATCACGCTCGAATTAGGCGAATGACGGCCACGAACGTTCATGCCCGTCACGGCTCCCGCTGAAAGACGACCAGCGCCGCCGAGATCAATCCGGCCAGATCGACGCCGAGCGTCAGCACGCCGACGCGGCGGGCGGAGGCGGTGCCGAAGCAGCCGCATTGGATGTCCAGGCCGCGGATCACAGCAGCGCTGGCGGCGATGCCGAAGGCCAGAAAAAGCAGCGTGGCGACGAGGCCCGCGGCGCGCGGCCAGACTCCGGCGATCAACAGTAATCCTGTCGCGACTTCACACCACGGCAGCACCACGGCCAACAGTTGGTTCGCGACGGCGGGAAGCATGCGGAAGTTGGCGATCGTCGCGGCGAATTCGGCGGACGTGTTGAGCTTCATGAAGCCGGCGTAGAAGAGCATCGCTCCGGCCAGAAAGCGCGCGATCAGCGCAGGCCAGTCGCGTTCACCGGATGGAGCCGGGGCGGGAATGGTGCTCATCGGCGCACTCCGCCCTGGCCGGGAGGTTCAACCGGCAGATCGGTCTGCTGCAGGTAACCGCGCCAGCCATCCTGCAACACGTTTATGTTTTTGTGGCCCATCTCGCGCAGGGATTTGGCGATGCGATCGGCGGCCGGGCATTCGGAGCTGTCGCAGAGCACCACGACTTCATCGGCGGCGCGCAGGATCGTTTCGAGATTCTGCGCGTGATAACTTTCGTCGAATTGCGGTTCGGGCGCGTGAATGGACTGCGGCGCGTGGCCGAGGTTGTAGTTGTCGTCATTGCGGACATCGAGGATCAGAATGGTCTTCTTGGAATTCAGCCATTCTTTGAGCTGCGCGGGGGGGACGCGGGGTTCTTCCGGAAAGGCACCGGGACCGTTGGCGTCGAGTACCGCCAGCGGCTTTTCCTTGATCGCATTGACCGTCAGGCCCAGGGCTCCGGCCACCGCGACGATGATTGTCGCGCGCAGGAATTCGCGGCCCCACAGGATGCTCACTGGCCCCCGAGTCCCGTGGTGCCCGGCCCCACGCTCGGTTTGCGGGGCAGCGAGTAGGGGACGTGGATGGGTTCGGTTTCGACGTTGGTCTTGATGCGCAGTTCGCCGAAGGGTTTCTTGTGGCGCAGTTCGGTGTTCATCGTCAAGCTGACTTTGACCGAAGAGGCGTCGACCGTTTCGGTGGTAAACGTCATGGCGCCGCCCTCGCTGTCGGCGACGGACTCGATGATCAAGGGGCCCGGCGTGAGGCGCTTGATCGTGGTCTGGAAGGGCTGCAGGTTGCCCTTGTTGTCGAAAGTCGTGGTCAGATTTTCGTCGAGACAGACAGCGTCGCCATCGATTTCGGCATAGACCAGCAGGGGAACGGTCGCGGCCATTTTATCGGACATCGCATCGGTCAGTACTGAAAGCTGCTCGAACAAGCGCGTGGCGCGGAAGGCCTTGATCGACACCGTGAGTTGGTAGGCGCTTTTGTTGCTGCCCGGAACTTCGACGGGCATGGTCAGGTCGATGTCCTTTTGCGTCGCGACGGCGTTCAAGATCGTGAAGGGCTGGCCGTCCAGCTTTTTGATCGTGGCGACGATCGACTTGGTGGAACCTTTCTTCATTCTGCCGAAGACGAGCTTTTCGGGATCGACCGAGAAGAGTTGGACCACCTTGCCCTTCACGTCAACGAACGCCGGCATGTCGGCTTCCGAGAGTCCAACTTCGATATGGTAAGACTCCGGGCGCTTGCCGGGAAGGCCGCTGAACGACACTTTAAACGGAGTGCTTTTGCCGGGCGCCAGGTCCTGCACGGGAAGTTCCGGCTTCATGCAGGTGCAGGACCCGCGTGCGTAGATCAGATGCACGGTCTTGTTGGAGATATTGACGATGTTGACCGTCAGTTCTTTCTTTTCGCCGACGCGGACGTCGCCGAAGTCGAGCGAGTCGGGTTCAAATCTAATGTAGCGCGAACCGACGCTGGCCATGCTCGGGTCATCGGCGGGATTCACCGAGGGAAGCAGGGGCGGCGGTTTGCCGTTCAGGGGGGTGTTCGTAGCGGTTGTAGCAGTGGTGTTCGCGCCGGTGTTGATCGCGACGCCGGAATTCACGACCCCTGGCTGCGGTACCGGCGTGCCGGAATTGTTGCCCCATAGGGCGTAGGCTGCGCACAGACCCAGCGCAAAGGCAATCGCGATCCAGCGGATACTGTTTCCATTCATGCTGCTACTTCGTATATCTGAAACCTGAGCCACAGACAATCCGCCTTTCGTTTCGCCTGGCCGGTCGGTAAATTCAACTTTTCCCTTAGGGATACCTGTCACTAAGGGAGAATCAGCAGAGTTCCTGTGACAATTCCGGACACGACACCTTCAAGGACGCACGAATGCGCGCTTTACTGCAACGAGTTACTTCTGCCAGCGTTACCGTCGACGGCCAGATCACCGGGGAGATCGGCGCCGGGCTGCTGGTCTTGATTGGCTTTCGCAAAACCGACACGCCGGGAGAAGGCGATTGGATGATCCGGAAGATCCTCGCTGCGCGGATATTCAACGACGAAGCCGGCAAGATGAACAAATCCGTCGTCGACATCCGCGGCGAGATCCTGCTCGTCTCGCAATTCACCTTGTATGGGGACTTGAAGCAGGGCACGCGGCCGGGGTTCAGCGACAGCATGCCCGGCGAGGCCGCGCGGGAATTTTACGCGAAATGGGTCGCGAATTTTCGCGGACTTTGCGGCCTGAAGATTCAAGAAGGCCAGTTTGCCGCCGACATGAAAGTCCGGCTGCTCAACGATGGACCGGTGACGATTCTGATCGAGAAAGAAGCGGAAACGCCGCGCGAGGGGTAACGCGTTCAGGTCCACGGTGGAAACATCCGACGCAGCCCGTGCGCCAGCACGATGGCCATAAACAGGGGTTGACGGACAATATAGGCCGGCCAGAAGAGTGGCGGCAGAGCCTTCGATTGATCTGGATCAGCGTGAACGCCTGCCGCGAGTGCTTCGATCCATGCGACTGATTGAGGCCATTCCATCAGGCCTGAAAGCCACTCCGCTGGGATCGCGTCTTTGCCCAGGGTGGCACCACTGAGCGCTCCAACTATCGATCCCACGGTGTCGGAATCGCCACCGCAGCAAATGGCGCTTTCAACACAATCTCTGAACGAATCCCGATGGCGCAGCCAGGCGAACACGCAGAACGGGACGGTGTGATTGATGTATCCTGAGATGCCCCGTTGCCAGCCCATACGATCAGCGAATTCAAACACGCTAAGGTTCTCAGTGAGCGCGGTTTTGACGACGCGAAGATGTTCATGCAATTCCTCGCCGGAGATATTGTCCGCAATCTCACCAAGAACGAATTCCGGGTCGACGTGAACACCCTGACGAGTGGCATGCGCGGCGGCAATGGCGATGGCGAGCGCGCCCTCTTCGGCGCGCGGGTCAGTATGCGTGAGCCGCGTGGAAATTCGTACGGACTCCTTTAGCAGTTTCATGTCGTCTGAAAAGAAAACACCCAATACGTGCGAGCGCATTGCGGGACCGTTGCCCGCAGAGTAGACGCCGCTGTGTTCCGGTCCGAATCCCAGCCAGAGTTTTGCCGCCGCCCGCAACGTCGCCAAGCCGACGCCGGCGGGGCAACGCATCAACCAGAATCGCAGCCGCCAGGCAAGCCGCTTCGCAAAACCATCCAATGCCAAGCGCGACTCCAACAGCGCGCAGGCGGTCATCAAGGCGTGTTCGGTATCGTCGCTGCCCATGCCGCGACGAAAGAAGAAACAATGCTTCAACGGCGGCGCTCCGAACAGATGCACCGCCCGGAGGCGCGAAAGTCCCTCGCGTGGCAGCCCGATGGCATCGCCCACAGCGGCGCCCAAAAGGGCTCCAGATAAGGTTGATGAGAGTGAAGTCGCCGTCACGTGTGCCAAGCTCCACGGAGGGTGCCGTTCGATAAGCACACCTTCGTGTATATTTAACACTAAAATTCACAAAGGTCACCTCTTGTCTTGAAGGAAATTCGAACACTGGCTACTTAAGTATCATCTAGCGTGCTTCCGGCGCCGATTCACAGCGTAGCCTACAACTGTAAACCTTTACTGCTGCCAGCAACTCTTTCTGGTGGTAGTATCTGTCCTTGGTGGTCCGAAGTTTGCAACGCCATTTAGTTCGACGCTTATCGACACTTGGAGCCGGACGATGATCAAGGGGCAGCAATTCGATCCGGAAATTCTTGCCGCAGCTGTTTCGTTTGCTGATGATTCAGTGGTAATAACCGACGCCAATCTCGATGACCCCCGCATCGTTTACGTCAACCCTGCCTTCACCCGCATGACCGGTTATGAGGCCGAAGAAGTCCTCGGCCGAAATCCCAAATTGCTGCAGGGCCCCAGGACCGATCGCACGGTACTGGATCAGTTGAAAAGCGATCTAAAAAACGGCCGCATTTTCCGTGGCGAAGGGGTCAACTACCGCAAGGATGGGAAGGAGTTCATCAACGAGTGGCACATCGAACCGATTAAGGCTGAAGATGGCCACGTCACCCATTACCTCGCCATCCAGCGCGACATTTCGGAACGCCGGCACGCCGAGGAGCGACTGTTGCAGGCGCAAAAAATGGACGCCGTCGGTCTGCTCGCCGGCGGTATCGCCCACGACTTCAACAACGTGATGACCGTGATCCTTGGCTACACCGATCTCACGCTCAACGAACTGCCGCCGCAGCATCCGATGCGCAAGCGACTGGAGGCCATACGCCATGCCGGCGAACACGCGACGCTGCTGACCAAGCGGCTGCTGGCGACCAGCCGCAGGCAAAAAGTCAATCCGACGGTGCTGGATGTAAACGTGATCGTCCGCAACCTCAGCGTGATTCTACGCCGAGTGCTGGGACAGAATATCGAGCTCTCGTTAAACCTTGCGCCGAGTCTGCAGTGCATCAAGGCCGACGCCAATCAGATCGAACAGATCCTGCTGAACCTGGCCGTCAACGCGCGCGACGCGATGGCCAGCGGCGGAAAGTTGATCTTTGAAACCCGCGACGAGAACGACGCCGTGGTGCTGGGCGTGATCGACACCGGCGTCGGAATGTCCCCGGACATTAAAGCGCGCATTTTCGAACCGTTCTTCACTACCAAGGCTCCGGGCAAGGGCACCGGACTGGGGCTGGCGACGGTTCAGGACATTGTGAGCAAGAACCAGGGCACGATCACGGTAGCGAGCACACCCGGCGTCGGCACGACATTTAATGTGCGATTTCCCGCCGTGCAGCAGCCGCCGAAACAGAAAACCAGCACGGGCATCTCGCCGCTGCCGGGTGGCACGGAAACGATCCTGGCGGTGGATGACGAACACGGCGTGCGCGACTTCGTCCATGACGTGCTGACGTCCTGCGGCTACACGGTGCTCAGCGCCAAGGATGCCGACGATGCGATTTTGATGGCGCAGCGCCATGCCAGTACGATCAACCTGGTGCTCACGGACGTGATGCTGCCGAAGCTCGACGGCTTCTCGCTGGTCAAGCAACTCCGCGAGATCGTGAAGAACATCCCGATTATATATATCTCCGGCTACAGCAGCCCGAACCTCAAGGATTTCGGGGTGCAGGCGCAGACGGTGATACTGCAGAAGCCGATCACTCCGCTGGCGCTGGCCACGAAGGTGCGGCAGACGCTGGATGGCAAGCAAAACGGATAGAACTCCGCTCAACGCCGTTCGTGCACGGCGTTTCAGCGCTTGATCCGGGGATTTCGTTGAATGCGGCGCTACTTTTTGGCGTCAGCAGGAATGAACTTTTCCGGGTTCGCATTGAACTTCTTTCGGCAGCCGTTGCAGCAGAAGACGTAGGTCTTGCCTTTGTAGTCGGCGGTGAAGTTGTCGTTGTCCAGCGCCTCATCTGAAACCAGGCACTTGCCGGGGTGCGGATTGGCGTATTTGGTGTAGTCGACTGTCTTGGGAGCGTCGGCCTTGGGAGGCGCGGGCATGTCTTCCGCCATCGCGGATCCGGATAACGCTAGAACAAACCCCAAAACCAGCGCCAAGAGACCCCAACGTGTAACGTTTTTCATTGTCATGCTCCGTGAACGCGAATGAAAAGTGACCGGACAGGCTGAAGACCCCAGATCGGGACAACTTTAATGTAAAGTCGTTGAAAAATAAAACTTGTTTCCGTGTCAAAAATCCACGAGACTAAGCGCTTGCTCCATTTCTGAACCGGAGCGAGCAACCGGGGGAACAAATTCATGCGACGTATTCTGGCCACAATTGCATGTGTGCTGAGCCTGACCATCGTCAAGCACTGCGCCGCCGAGGCCGCGGGCGAAGGCGAAGCGGTCAAGGGCTGGTACGCACCGACCTTTGAATCGATCAAAGAGTCGACTCAACCGATGATCGTCTACATTTATGACGCCAAACCGAAGCTCAATCATTTTGCGATTAAGCTCGAGGGAAAGACCTTTCTGAATAATGCCGACGTTGCCGCGAAGGCGAAGAAGTTCCGCTGCATCCGCGTCAAAGCCGACGAGAAATCCTGGCCGGCCGACTGGACCAGCGGCGCAGTCAACGGCGCAGTGCTGATGGTGATGAGTTCCGACCGCAAGCGCGTTGAAACCTTCGACAAGAACGATTCCTCCCGCCTGACGTCCGCGATGCTGCTGAACGTCATGGACGCGATCCTGAACGCCGAACCCAAGGAACCGCGCAAGGTCGCCGATAAGCCCGTAAAGAAGGAACCCGAGGAAGCGCCCAAGAACAATGGTCTGGGCATCAAGGGAATCGGTGAAGAGAAGAAGGACGACAAAGATAAGGAAAAGAACACCGCCAACAAACCCGAAACGAAGAAGCCGGCGGTCGTCGACGAATAGAGCCGGACAATTCCAAATGGATGTGCGAACCGAAGGGGCGAATTTTCGCCCCTTCTTCGTTTGTATTCGGGAGTTGGCGTTACTTGGCGGGGAGTTCGCGGATCGATTTGATCAGCACGGGAACCTTGGGGATTTCGGCCGATGGAACTTCACTGCCGTCGCGCAGAAAGAGCTTGGGTTCGCTCTTCTTTTCGCCCTTGTCCACGGCCACCGCATTGATTTTGTCGACGACGTCCTGCCCGGCAATCACGCGGCCGAAAACGCAGTAGCCCATGCCCTGGGGCGTCGCGTTCAAATGGTTGAGCGCCACGTTGTCGCCGGTGTTGATGAAAAACTGGCACGTCGCCGAATCCGGATCGGCGCTGCGCGCCATGGAGATGGTGCCGCGGGTGTTCTTGAGCGCCGTGGTGGCTTCGTTCTTCACTGGCGGACGCGCGGCGTTGGGTGACTTTTCTTTCATGTCCGGAGTAAACCCGCCGCCCTGGATCACGATGCCCTGAGCCACGCGGTGGAAGACGGTGCCGTCGTAGAACTTCTCCGACACGTACGCCAGGAAATTACGCACGGTCTCGGGAGCCTGGTCGGCGTAGAGTTCCAGATCGATATCGCCCAGCGAGGTTTCGATTCTGACACTGGGATGCGCCGCCGCGCCGGCGTTCTCCGCATAAAGCGAGTTACAACACAGCGCCGCCGAAAACGCAAGCAGCGCAAGAAACGCGCCTCGCCGAATCTCCCCCCCTTGAAAAGGGGGGGCATGGGGGTTCGAGTTTTGCCGGGCAGTTTCCGTCACGAAGTTACTCTTTCACGCGGACGGACTTGATGATCACGGCTTCCTTCGGCACGTCGTCCATGGGCATGTCGATCAGGCCCTGCGGGGTCTGCGCTTTACCGTCGCTGTGACCGGTGGCCACGTCCTTGATCTTGTTCACCACATCCATGCCGGCGACGACCTTGCCGAAAACGCAGTAGCCATAACCCTGCACGGTTTTGTTCTGGTGGTTGAGCATCGCATTGTTGGCGACGTTGATGAAAAACTGCGCGCCGGCCGTGTGCGGTTCGGGCAGGCGGGCCATGGCGATGGTGCCGATTTCGTTGGCCAGGCCGTTGTCGGCCTCATTCTTGATCGTGCCCTTCGTCGCTTTTTCTGCCAAGTCCTTGGTGAAGCCGCCGCCCTGGATCATGAAGGTGCTCATCACGCGGTGGAAGACGGTCTCGTCATAGAACTTGTCGTTCACGTAGCCGAGGAAATTCTTGACCGTGATCGGCGCCTTGTCGGGGTAGAGCTCGATTTCGATCTTTCCGAGCGAGGTTTCCATCACGACGACGGGATTTTTCTCAGCCGAGAACGCCGACGTGGCGAGGAACAGCCCGCAGAGCACGAGAACGAGTGATAATGCACGTTGCATGTGGTTTTCTCCTGAAGTGAACCGTGTCAAAACTAGCGCGCGGTAATTTACCGGAGGGGCAGCGGAAAGTCGAATGACGTGCATGGCGAAATGTCGGGGCATCCAGGCCAGATTTGCAGCTGTTCCCGGCAAGCAATTGCAACAATGCAAAAATTTGCGTCATTTTCTTCGTCATCTGCAACACCAAAAGACGACCCTTTATGATGAAATGAGACTCATGGTCGACGGTGAACAGACCACCGCGGATACGGCGAAGTGCGCGCGCGATCATTCGCGCCAGAGCGCGGCTTCGTTTGAACTGAAGGCCGCCGAGTGGTCGGCGTTGCGTTCCGGAGACAACGCCGTGCGCCGCCGCGTCTTCTTATGCTACGCCGAGGTGCTCCACCGCGCGGTGCGCGCGTGGGTGCGCGGGATCCGGCCGGAGGACGCTGATGATCTGGTCTTCGAAGCGTTCTTCCGCGCATTCAAAAATATCGCAGCGGCGAAGTCGGCGGAGACGTTTGAGGGCTGGTTGCTCAGTCTTGCCCGCAACACGGCGATGGATTTCTGCCGCAAGCAGGGCCGCGCGGTGCGGGAACTGTCGCTCGAGGACTTGAGCGCCCCGGCGCGCGAACACGCGCTGCAGGCGGCGCGTTCGGAAGATGCCACAGGCCTGCTGGCGCAACTGGCCTCGCAGGAGGACCGCAGCATGCTCGCCGCGCTGATCGGGCAAGTGCTGGCCGAACTTCCCGCGCGGCAGCAGCAAGCGCTGCTCGATCGTTATCGCGACGGCCACACACTGCAACACATTGCAGCAGCGCAAGGAATTGCCGAAGACGCGGCCGGTTCGCTGCTCTACCGCGCACGCATGGCTTTTCGCGAGAAATTCGCGAAGCGAAGCAACGCAACAGGAAGACAGGTGAACGAATGAGCGACCCCGCAATCCTTCCACCGTCCGATCTCGAACCCGAACGCCTCGTCGCGGCCGTCGCGACCCCAGCGATTGATGCCGAGCGGCAATGGAAGCAGCTCGAAGCGCGGCTCGCCGCGGACGATACCTCGAAGACTTCCAACATCGCCACGGCTACCACGAGCCAGGAACCTCCGATCCGGCGGCGCTGGTGGATTGAAGCTTTGACCGGCATCGCGGCGCTGATTCTTTTCGCCTTGCTGCTGGGCCGCGACACGCTGCCGCGCGCGAACGTCAAACACACGCCGGCCGGCGACGACGGCAAACCTTCGCTGATCGAGAACGAGCCTGATCCGTCGCCCTTGATCGCACAGCTAAGCACCGGAACCACCGCGGAGCGCCACCAGGCCTTTGTGGCTTTGCTGCGCGCCGCAAAAACGCGCGCCGCCGTGGATGCCATTCAACCGGGAACGGACGAGGCATTGCAGCGCGCTGTCGCGGACCTGCATCGTGGATATGCCGTGGTCGATACGTTGGGTGACTTCCGCAACGCGGATTCGCTGGAGTTCTGGCAATCCATCTGGAATGCCGAGGCGAGCGTACAGGAGGACATCTGGAACGTCGGTCTGGACCTTAACGACGCAGACCGCCAGCCGGATGCGCCGCCATCGCCGCTGGTGGCCGACATACTGGTGGCGAAGTACGGCGAGTCGAACGGCGCTGCGATCAAGAATCGCTTTAGCGCGGCGTACACTGCGCTGCGCAATTTCCAAAAATGGGAGCGCGACGGTCGCCGAGAGGCGAACGTCCCGCCCAATCCGAAGTTCAAGGCGCTTCTCGACGCGCTGACGGAGCAGGGCGTCGCGACAGCGCCGGTGGTGCTCACTATTCTCGCCACTTCAGAGTCACACGAAATGAGCTTTCCAAGGTTCGCGGGATCGAAGGGCACTTATCCCGAAGATCACCTGCGCATGATGGTCGCTGCCGTGGCGCTGCACCGGCACGAAGCGGAGCCGCTGATTCTGCGATTTACGAACGGGTATTTTGCCAGTCCCACCATTCAAGCCAATGCCATCGGCGCGCTCTGGCATCTGGGCGGTCATACTGAAAAGGGTTTTCCGCTCCTGTCTGGATATCCGTCGAAGGACGACATCGCCCAGGTACAAAACTGGTGGCGCGAAAAGCACAAGAGCGACCCGAAAGGCAAGTTCGACGACGCCATTGCAACGTTCCTCACGGCGAAAGATGAGCAGGCCGCTGATGAGGCGCTGGTGGCACTGCTCCGCGGTGGAAACGCAGCCCGCGCCGCCGTGCGTGCCGATCCCCGCGCCAACGAGTTGAAGCGCGTGGAACAGTCGTTCAGGCTGCTCGATGACTTGAGCGGAGATACCGAGTCCTTGCTCTTCTGGCGGAGCCTGTGGAACGGCGAAGCCAAACAGGATCCATGGCTGTGGGCCTTTGGAATCAAGGGGGAAGGCCTTGGATTTCCGCCACTGGAACAGCGAACGACGCGGCCGGCCCTGTTCAGCGGAACGCCCAAAACGATGCCCGTGCTGCGCATCAAGTTCGGCGATTCCCGCGCGGAGCAACTCGCAAAACGCTTCAGCGCGGCGTATCTCGCCTACGTCAATTTCAAGAATTGGGAACGCGGCGAATACGGAAGCCTCAACACGCCGGAACATGAAAAACAGCTCCAGGATTTTGCGCATGCTGGCGTAGCGGCTGCGCCGGCCGTGTTGAAACTGCTGGAAGAACCCGTCGCCAATGACACGCATAATGCGGAAGAGGCCAAGCGCTTGGTTGAAATCACGGAAGGAAAGATTCCGCCGCTGCCCACGTCTTTGGATCATCTGAGAATGATCGTCGCCGCCGAGCGTATGAAGCTGCGTGACGCCGAACTTCTAATCCTCGAGAACGTGGCGCTGGAGTATCCGATGAGCAGGACAATTCAGGAACATGGCGTCATGGCCATTGTCCGGATGCGCTCTTCGGACAACGTAATTGTCAAGAATTTCCCGTTCCCCGTTGCAACACAGAAACCGGACTGGTTTGCCACATTTTTTGCCTGGTGGCTGGAGGAAGAAACCCAAGCACTCACGACGGAAGTTACCTCTGGAAACAAGGCACGCGCAGACGCCGCTCGCGAAATGGCGCAAACGATAAAGACACGCCTACTCTCCAAGTTTGAAAAGTGGAACGACGATCCCAAGATCATCAAAGACTATCCGGACGTCGCGGCGCGGCTGAAGGCCGCCATTCAGAATTTCAAAACAGGCGGAAAAGGTAAACAAGACGACAGGGCGGACCAAAAGTGGTAATCGACAATCACTTTCCAAACCGCTTCGCCGCCTCGAGCACCAGCAGCGCCATGCCTGTCGCGTAGGTCTTGCCCAGTTCGATCGAATCGACCCACGTGCCGTCGGCTTCGCGGGTGGCGAGCACCATGTCGCGCATGAACGCCGCGGCTTTTTTCGCGGTGGCTGGGTCGGTGAGCGTAATCACCTGGCTCAAGACGTGCTGGTTGTACCAGTAGAAGAAACCGCCGATGCGGTACGCGTCGGAATGGAACGTCTGCTTGCGCACGCGCTCCTGGACGAAGTTGAATTGAATGTACTTCTCGATGGCTTCGCGCAATTGATCGGCTGAGCCGCGCCCCCACGCCAGCAACGCCGCGTCGCAATTGATCGTGCGACCCGCGCTGCCTTTCCACGGCTCTGGCCCGGTGCCGGGTTCGGGAGCATAGGGAAACGTGCCGCGCGGCGAGCGGAGTCTTTCCAGCGCGTCGAGCGACTTGGCAATCGCGGCGGTGTCGACGGGACTGCCGGCGTCCTTGACGAGCTTCAATGAGAGCAGCACCGAGCCGGTGACGAAATCGTTCTCGTATTCGTGTCGGTAGAAGCCGGTTTTGCCGAGATGATTTTTGGTCAACCCATCGGCGATCGTTTTCATTTCCTGGAGCAGCTTCGGTTTCATCTCCGCGCTGCAGGTGGGCAGCCAGGCGGCGTAAAAGTTGAGCCGATAAATGTGCGGCCAGATGATTTCGTTCTTGTCGTCCAGCGTGAGGTGTTTGGGATCGGTGAGATAGACAAAGGCGCGATTCAAGGCGGCGTCGATGCGCGCCGGTTCCAGATCGCGGTGCGCCAGCAGCGCCTCGGCGCAGATCGCGGTGACGGCGGTGCGGACGTTGGGCATCGCGCGCAAGCCGCCGAAGTCGTAGTTGGTATCGTTCCAGCCGCCGTTGGCGGACTGGTGTTCGAGCAGGTATTCGACACCGATGCGAGCCGCAGTCTTCACATCTGCTTCTGGCGCGACTCCACGCGTCGTATGCGGCAGCGTGGCGAGTGTCACGTCCTTCGGGATGACTCCGTCGGGAATCCAGAACGGCGATTCCACGCCACGCGACAGCGGGCCGATATTTTCCATTTCGGCTGCTGAACGCCAGGCCCATGGATCGTTGGGATCTTTATCGGCGGCCTGTTGCCAAAACGCGCGCGCTTCATCGTCCTTGTTCATGAAGAGCATGATCGCACCATTGACGTACAGTCGTTCGACGGCACGAGAGTCAGCGGTGGCGACCGTCGGCATGGATTTCAGCGTACTCAGCGCTCGGTCAAAATCAGCTGAACGAAAGTAGAGCCACGCCAGGTCGGTCAGCGGCGAGAAGTCTTTCGCATCGGCGCCCGCATCGACACGTTTGGACAGGAGTTCTGCGCCGTCTTTCCAGGTGCCGGATCTCGCGAGTTGCGCTGCCTTTTCAAATGGGGAGGGTTCGACCGTATTAGCTACGAAGCCTGGCGAATTGGCGAGCACCACGTTGAACTCGCCCAGAAAAAAATCCTTCTGAATCATCGTCAGCCCATCGAGGTAATGCATCAACTTTCCATCCGAGCCCACGAACAGAAATGCCGGCGCGTTCAGGAAATCCACATGGAACTCGTCCATCTGCTTGCGCGTCAGCGGTCCCTTGAACGTGACGAAATTCGTGTTCACGAACGCCACGACCTCTGGATCGGTGAACAGGCCCACGTTCAGAAAATCGTCGAAGATGTCGATGCGGTAGATCGATGACCCGTGAATCGGCGTCGCCCACCAGAGCAGAACTTTGTGCTGCTCCTTGGCCTGCGCGAGCGCTGCGGCGTAGTCGGAACTCCACGGGACCTGCGAGCCGCACTTTTCGCGCGCGAGTTTCTCGTACTTTGTCGGCGTCGGACGCGGGCCGGGGCCGTAACCCATCGGACCGAACATGGCGTTGTCCAGATTCGTCTCGACGCCTTTGACGACAGTCAGCGGACCGATGCCGATCTTGCCTTCGGGAATCTGCAGCGTCATCGCCTTTCCGTCGCGGAGCAGCTCGATCTCCGCGGTCTTCTTTCCCGCTTTCGACGCGGCGGCGATGGCCTTGGTCAGCGCGTCCAAACTGTCGAGCGGCGTCCCCTCGTATTTTGTCAACAGATCGCCCGGGCGTACGCCTACTTTAAATGCATGTTCGTTGGCGTTTTGAATCATCTGCCCGGTGGCGGGCGGATTCTTGAGCACGCTTGAGACCGCGGCGTTGGTGATTGCGTCGTCCACCTGCTCCGGTTCTTTGGTCTCCGGGCTCGGTGTCGGCGGCGTCTTCGCCAGCGTCCAACGGTGTTTCTTGCCCGTGGTTTTCGAAAGTGCAGTGAGCGCGCCCTTCTCGTCCAGGTTGTACTGTATATTTTCAATCTTCACGCTGCGTTCGGACGGCGGTGTCAGATGCGGAATACCCGCGATCGGCGGCAGCACGTCCTGCGCTTCCACGTCGAGCGTGATCAGGTTGAATTTCTCAGCGCGGCTCCAGTCCATCGCCAGCACCGCGAAGCCGATCGCGAAGTCCGGCAGCAGTTCGCCGTGATACGGCAGCGTGTACGCATCGCCGTCAAAGTCCACGCCTTTGAGCGTCTCGCCGTTGACCGTGCCGTGGGCATCGCTTTTTCGCCAGTAGGGCTTTTCTCTGCGAAAAGAAATCAGCCGCGGCGTAACGTCGGCGGAGAACTCCGCCTCCCCTTTCAGATCCCACTCTTCCTGATTGGGATTGCGCTTCACCTCCTGGGTGTACTTAAACGTGAGCGTGTTCGACTGCGCGTTGAACGCGACCTCAAAATGCTGCGTCCCCGAATCGCCCACGTACCAGGCATCGACGCCCTGCTTGAGCTGCGCGAGGCGTTCGGGTGTCATCACGATCGCCGGTGGAATCTCCGTGGCGGCGCACGTCGCTGATAGGAGCACGAGGTATACTAGAGTTGTCGCCGTAAGAGTCTTGATCAATGGATCACCTCGGGTAACCCTTGCAACTGCACGGATCGCCAGCGGCCGTGGGTTGGATTCTCCCTTCGTAACCGGAGTCACGAAGGGAGGGTTGACGATCAGGCTTGAAATGATTGACCACTTTCTTTGTAATCTTCTACCGGGCCTGCGCGACTAATGCAGGTGAACCCACACATTGCTCTTCGATTCCATCATTGTGCACAACCGTCTGCACGGGTGTTTTTTGTGGAACCTTCACTCTTGTGACGCTCCAAATCGGGTGTATCATGCCGCTTTCTTCGTACATCTAGACGCGTGTAGGCAAAGAGTATAAGGGAGGTTTCATTTCCATGGTGATGCTTCGCAAGGGACTGTGCATCGTCTCGTTCTCACTCGCATCGCTGTCTCTTTACAGCCACTGCGCCGCCGAAGAAAAGCCCGTGTTCGACCAGGGCGAAAAGTACGACTTCGATCACAACATCGTCACCAAGGACCGCAAGGAAGACGACAAGGAACGGACCAAGAAGGCCGCGAAAGCCAAGAGCGAAAAGCTGGCCCAGGCCGTCGCCTACCACGTCAAAAATCTGAAAGACGCCGACGCCGATGTGCGCCAGTCGTCCTGCGAAATGCTCGCGGCGCTCGGTTCGCCGGAAGCGGTCGAACCGCTGATCGACGTGCTGCGCCCGGAACGCAAAGAACATATCAACGTGATGCTCTCGGCGCACGGCGCGCTGGTGAAGATCACCAATCAGAATTTTGGCTACAAAAATTACGACATGTGGATGAGCTGGTGGCGCAAGAACAAGGTTGAGTTCCTGGCGAAAGCCGAAACCGGCGCCGACGAAACATCAAAGCTCGCCGCGCAGGCCGCCAACACCATCGGCCTGGAATTGCTCCGACGCAGCGAACACCGCCAGGCTCAGGCGCAGTTCCTCAACGCCATCGACAAGGACCCCAGCGTCCCCGACTACCGCAACAATCTCGGACTGTCGCTGCTCGAACAGGGTCGTTACCTGGACGCGATGGAATACTTCAAGGAAACCATCGGCCTCGATTCGTCGCTGCCGCAGCCGTACATGAACATCGGCCGCTGCTACTCGCGCATGGACCGCACCATCGAAGCGCAGAACTGGTACAAGCAGGCCATCGAGCACGACAAGGAAAGCCGCCTGTGGGATTTGCCGTGGATGATCGGCAAGGAATACATGCGCCGCGCCGAATGGCCGATGGCCAAGGAATACATCGACCAGTCGATCACCAAGATGAACAAGCGCGGTCTGCGCGATCCGCGCGTCTACAACGACCTGGCGATCACGCATTTCGGGCTCGATCAGTTCCACTCCGCGTGGCGCGATCTGATGGACATCCGCACGCTGGGCTACGAACCGAATCCGGAATTCCTGGCCAAGGTGAAGAAGCTGCTGCTCGACGAAGGCATCGATCCGGAAGCCGAAGACAAGGCCGCGCGTCTGGCCGCGCATCAGCAGGCCAACCCCGACGCCGAAACGCCGCGCGACCCGGCCGATCAGGAATCCGCTGAAGACGCCAAGGCGCTGGAAGCCGCGAAGAACGAAATGGGCGGCGGCGGACGCTGATTCGACATATTCATGCCTGACTACGAAAACGTGACGCCCGAAACCGCCGCCGGCCTGATCAAAGCCGGCGGTTGTTATGTCATCGACGTCCGCACCGAACCGGAATACCTCTCGCACCGCATCGCCGGCGCGTACCTGCTGCCGATCCAGGAAATCCAGACCCGCCACGCCGAGATTCCGAAGGACCCCGACAAGAAGCTGCTGATCGTCTGCGAACACGGCGTGCGCTCCGTCCACGCCTGCTCAGCGCTCTCAAAAGCCGGCTGGAAGAACCTGGTCAACTTGAGCGGCGGCATGGCCGAATGGCTGGACAGCAAACTGCCTGTCGCCAGCGGGGATAAGAAGGACGCGGTAGATCTGGGGCCGAAGAAGTCGTAAACGGCGGGATAGGGATTCGGGAATCGAGATTCGCTGCGCGTCCGCTTTCGGCGAATCCCGAATCCCCGAATCCCGAATCCCGACGTCGTTTTCGACTTTGCGCCAGATGGAAAGTGCGCTCACCCGCTCTTAAACGCCCACGCGCTTTTCGAGAACACGATCGTGTACAGCTTCGTGTTGCCCCACACGTTGCCATATTCCTGTTGAGCGGCTTCGGGTGTGCGGACCAATAGTGTCTCATCCGGCGGTGGGAGCACCGGGCCGTACCATTGCTCGCCCTTCAGATCGAGAATCGGTTCACGCAACTCGGGCGCGCCGGTGTCGTCCAGATTATGGATCGGCACCACAATCTCTCGAGACCCGCGAGGGTGAGTCCCTTGGATCTTGTTGGGATGCTTTGCGAATAGGCATTCGGCATGCATAGTCTTTTCTCAAAAATAATGCTTCTAATCTCACGCAAAGCCGCAAAGACGCAAAGAAAGGCAAACGGAATTTGTTCTACGAGAAGAGGCATTGCTCTGACCCTCCAGCAGATTTCCGGAGGGCCACGCCGACGTTTTTACATACAAATCAGCAAGCCGTTTGCGACTTAGCGGCTTTGCGTGAGACTAGAAACTACACCCCCACTAGAAAAAGCTGATACCGGAAGCGCCCCGGCGGAACCTGGTACGGCGCGTGGACGCGCGGCGACCAGCTGTCGTCGCCGCCGAGGCCCATGTGTTTGTGGTCGATGTTCAGCGTGATTACGTCGCGATGCGGAACATCGATGGTGTGCTTGGCGGCATCGAGATCGGCGGTAGTGCAGTAATGCGCGCTGAATTGGAGCAGCGCATCGCCGCTGACGTGGAGTCCGGCGCCGGTGGAATCCTTGAGTGCGACCCAGCGGATGTCGCTGCGGCCGCCGTTTTCCGTAGGATAAATGTAGGGCACGTACAGGTCGGCGACCTTCGCCGTGTAGCGGCCGACGAACGCGCAGTTCTGGCGGTCGCTGTAATTTTCGATCGGGCCACGCCCAAACCATTCGGCTTGAGCAAACTTCGCCGGAACTCCGCACCGCATGCCCACGCGCGGCAGGATCGGCAGGCGTTCGTCGGCGACGACCGTGTTGTCGACGCTCACCGCGCCGTCGCCGGTGACCGTGTAGACGCTGACGGTCGAAAAGCCCGCTTCCATTCCGGACGCAACGAACGAATGCCGCAGCGTAATCACGGCCGAATCCTTGCCCGGCTGATGCCACTGCGCATCGGTGAGCGTCGCGACAAGCCGGTCGAGCCCCGCCGCGCGCCATTGCGCGGCGTAGCTGCGCGGGCCGCCGCCGCTGTCGTTGTCGGTCACCGCGCGGAAAAACTGGTGCTGCAGCGGAGTCGCCAGGCGTTCGATGCCTTTCACGTTCAGCGAGGTCAGCGCGCCGGACTTCAGATCAAACGCGATGCGCACCCGATCGGCGCTCAACACCAGTTCGTTGTTTCCGTCCTGCACGGCGAGATCCGGCTTCTTCGCGGAGAGCGCCGTCGCCTTGCGCGGCTCGCGCGGCAGCGTGAACTGTTCGCGAGCGACAACGTGTCCGGCCTTCGCCCACGTCGCGTCGGCGGCAAGCGCGTACGTGATGTTGAGATGCACTTCGGCGCCGGCCGGAATCCCCGCACGCTTGAACGGTACCGTGACCTTTGCTTCCTTCTGCGGCGCAATCTCGGGAAGCGGCAGCGCACCCTTCTCCACTTCCACGCCGTCGGCCAGGAGCTGCCACGTCGCGCGGACGTACGAGAGGTCGCTGAAGAAATTGCGGTTCTTGATTTTCAGCTCGCCCTTGGCGAGGTCGGAAACGGTCGTGTGGATTTTCTGCCAGACTTTCGCGCATTCGTAGTAGCCGGGGTGGAGCGACCGGTCGGGAAAGACCAGCCCGTTGTTGCAGAACGTGCCGTCGTTGGGCTGATCGCCAAAATCGCCGCCGTAGGCCCAGTACTTCCGACCGTCTTTCGCCGCAACAAGAATACCCTGATCGGCCCAGTCCCAGACAAAACCGCCCTGCAAGCGCGGGTGCGACCAGATCGCGTCCCAATACACATTCATATTGCCCGTGCTGTTGCCCATCGCGTGCGCGTACTCGCACATGATCACCGGCCGCGTTTCCTTGGGATCGTTGGCGAGTTTCAAAATTCCCTCGAGGCTCCAGTACATCGGGCAGAGCACATCGGTGGCTTTGCCCTGTCCGCAGGATTCGTAATGAATCAGGCGCGTTGGATCATACGCGCGCATCCACGCGGCCATGGCGTCGTGCGCGGGGCCGTAACCGGATTCGTTGCCCAGCGACCAGTAGATCACGCAGGGATGATTCTTATCGCGCTCAACCATGCGCATACCGCGTTCCAGAAACGCGCCGGCCCACTGCGGGTCCTTGGCGAGACGGTCCCACGGCTGCGTGCCGTGCGTTTCGATGTTGGTCTCGTCGACGACGTAGAGGCCGAATTCGTCGCAGAGTTCATACCAGCGCGTCATGTTGGGATAATGCGACGTGCGAACGGCGTTGATATTCCCCTGCTTCATGATGCGGATGTCCTGCATCATCTGCGCTTCGGAAATCGTTTTGCCGTGCTCGTGATCGAATTCGTGGCGGTTGACGCCAGTGAAGATCACCGGCTGCCCGTTGACCAGCAGTTGCGCGTTTTTCAATTCCACCGTGCGGAAACCGATGCGCGTGCGTTCGCAATCGAGCACCGTTCCACTCTTGTCTTTGAGCGTCACGACCAGCGTGTAGAGATTCGGATCTTCCGCCGACCATTTCTTCGGATTGGCGACCGGCTGCTCGATTACCGCTTGCTCATGGCTGAGCCAACCCTGATTGCCAACCTCCGCCTGCGGCTCGGTGGTGAAGAGCGGTTTGTTGTCCGCGCCGTAAAGCTGAATCGCCACGGAATAATTTTTGAGCTCATCAAACGCGCAGCCGCGCACGGTCGCGCGGACTTCCAGCGTCGCGTCGCGGTAATCGCGGTCGAGCTTCGTGATGGCGCGAAAGTCGGCGATGCGCACGGCCGGCTTGCTGTAGATCCAGACCGAGCGTTGAATGCCCGCCAGGCGCCACATGTCCTGGTCTTCGAGGTAGCTGCCGTGGCTCCAGCGGTACACCCGCGCCGCGAGAACGTTTTCACCGGCGACGAGAAAATCCGTGATGTCGAATTCCGCCGGCAGTCGGCTATCGGTGCTGAAACCCAGCGGCTTGCCGTTGAGCCAGCAATGAAATGCTGAGTCGACGCCATCGAAAACAATATAGGTACGTCGGCCACTGAAGGACGGCGGCACGGTGAAGGTTGTACGGTACGCGCCGGTCGGATTTTCATTGGGGACGTGCGGCGGATCGACGGGAAACGGGTAGCGGATGTTCGTGTAGATCGGCCGGTCGAAGTCCTTCATGTCGCACAGGCCGGGCATCTGCCACGTGCCGGGGACGGGCATTGTCTGCCAGGACTTGACATCGAAGTTCGGCAGGAAAAAATCGGCCGGGGAGGCTTCGACGGTTGGTGAAAGATGGAATTTCCATGCCCCGTCGAGCGATTTCACGTGCGGAGAATTCCCTGCCAGCGCGGACGCGGAGTCAGTATAGCCTTTCAGCACCACGTGCCCTGGTTGCCGGTAGCGATGGAGGACTGAGGGATCTTCCCAATCGTTTAAGCGAGTGTAAGACACGTTGCTTCTCCCTTTATGAAGAGCTGGTGTGACAATTGCGGCGAATAAAACGGTGTAGTACGAATAAGAGTTGAAAACAAGCGCGCATGGCCGACTTTGATCATCAGTACTCATTTTACTATTCAGGAGGATATATTGCATGGAAGTGAAACACGGTAGAACCACCATCATCCGTCGCGGCGATCGTGAAGCGCTTCAGAAAAAGCTCCAAGCCGAGACCGTTCGTGCGAAGGATCCTTTCACGATTGTAATTTTCGGCGCGTCGGGCGATCTGGCGCAACGCAAATTGATTCCGGCGCTCTACCATCTTCAGGAAGACGGCTTTCTGCCGGACCGCTGCTCGATCATTGGTTTTTCGCGCACGCCGATGTCCGATGACGACTACCGCGGCAAGATGACAGAGGCATTGAAAGAGACTTTGAAAGACGCCAAGGACATCGCCAGCAGTCCCGTGGTCAAGGCGCTGCACTATGTCGCCGGCGACAACGACAAACCTGAATCGTTCACGGCTCTAAAGAAGCGAATTGAAGAGCTGGAGAAGGAGCACAACCTTCCCGGCAACCGCATGTATTATCTCTCAGTCTCGCCGCAATTTTTCCCGATCATCATTCAGCAACTGGGCAAGGCCGGACTCATCGGACCGCGCAACGCCAAAACGTGGACACGCGTGGTGATCGAAAAGCCGTTTGGCCGCGACCTCGAAAGCGCGCATAAGCTCAACGATGAAATCACGGAAGTCCTCGACGAATCGCAGATCTACCGCATCGACCATTATCTCGGCAAAGAAACCGTGCAGAACATTCTCGGCTTTCGCTTTGGCAATTCGATCTTCGAACCACTCTTCAACCAGAAGTACGTCGACCACGTCCAGATCACCGCGGCCGAAACGCTGGGCATGGAAGGCAAGCGCGGCGCGTACTACGACACCGCTGGCGCGACGCGCGACATGCTCGAAAACCACATGCTTCAGCTGCTGACGCTCGTCGCGATGGAACCGCCGCCGGCGCTGGAAGCCAACGCGATCCGCGACGCCAAAGTCACGCTGATGCGCTCGCTGGTTCCCTTCACGCCGGAGGAAGCGCAGAAGTCGTCGGTGCGCGGACAATATGGCCCGGGCGTCGGCAAAGACGGTAAGCCGATCAAAGGCTACCGCGAAGAAGAGGGCGTGAAGCCCGACTCGCTGACCGATTCGTACGTGGCGCTGAAAGTGAAGATCGACAATTGGCGCTGGGCGGGCGTGCCATTCTTTTTGCGCACCGGCAAGCGGCTCGGCGCACGGCTGAGCGAAATCGTGGTGACGTTCAAGCAGCCGCCGATGCAACTGTTCAAGCAGAATCCCGATTCCGATTACTGCCTGCAATCGGAGCGGCCCAATCCCAACCAGCTCGTCCTGCGCATCCAGCCGGACGAAGGCATCAGCCTGTCGGTCGCCTGTAAGGAACCGGGGCTGCGCATGGTTCTTGACGAAGTCGACATGGACTTCCTCTACCAGGACACGTTCAAACAGCGCTCGCCGGAAGCGTACGAACGCCTGCTGCTCGACGCGCTGCGCGGCGATCCGTCGCTGTTCATGCGTTCGGATGAAGTCTACCAGGCGTGGACGTTCGTGAATTCGCTCCAGACATCCTGGGCGACTCTGCCGCCGCCGGTTTTTCCGAATTATGCGCCCGGCAGCGACGGCCCGAAGGAAGCAAACGCGCTCTTCGCGGGAACCGGCGCGTGCTGGCGGCCGATCAAAGTAGCGGACGCGTCCGGCGCACCGGTCGAGGCTAAAGGCGGTCCGGCCAAGGGCGACGCGAAGTAGCCCTTAGTTCGGCCGCTCGCCTGGCTGGGGTAGATGAAATGCGGTCCAGTCGGCGCCGCCGAACCCACGATACCGGCCGTCGAAGAGCGTGATAATGCCGTCGCTGCATTCGCAACAGGGATGTCGCGCGAAGGATTGCCAGGCTTTGTATTCGCGTGTGTTTTGGAGCGCGGGACTGGCGGCGCAATCGAGGTTGCGCCGCAGATGGGTTTTGTATTCCACGGTGCCGGAGATTTCGTCGACGGCGTAGACGAAGAGTTCGTTCTCCGTCTGCAGCACGACCGTGTGCCGCCATGGCGCGGCCGGGGCGGAACTGGCGCTGCTGGTGATGATCGGTTGCGGTGGAGCCGCGTTGAGTAAGTAAACTTCCATCGCACGCGCCGTCGCCGTGCGGCTGGCGAAGAACGCCATGAGCAGATAAAGCGTCCACGCGCTGAGACCGCTCCACGCGGCGCGAGAGGGTGTGATGCCGCGCGGCGGCCAGAAATTCACCACCAACGCCAGCACGGCAAGTCCGATCCAGGCAAAGAAGACGTGCTGCGAGACAACGTCGTTGCGAAAGCCGTAGGCCATCACGCTGAAGGCCCCGAGGACCAGAATCGTGCCAATAATCTTCAGCACGACTCCGCCGGCGCGCGTTCCAATCAACAATCCTGCACCGAGAATCAGCCACGACCACGGATCGGCGATGAAGAGCATGTCGCCGTAGAACCAGCGCCCATCGAATGGCAACAGTGGGCGCACGCCGTACGTGTTCAGAAAATCGAGCAGCAGATGTGAGAGCAGCCCGACCAGCGCCACGAACATCACCGCGAGAAATTTCGGCGGCGGCGATTCCGGCTCTCGTTTCCGCCGCACCCACGCGATCCCGCAGACGACGAGGCTCACAACGAGTGCCTCGAGCACGAAGCCGAGAAAACTGTGGCTCACTCCGCGGTGGTACGCGAGGTACATTGCCTTGTCGCCGAAGAGCAGTGGAACTTCCGCGTCGGGAAGATTCGCCGCGACCAGCAGCACCGGCGTGGCCCACGGGCCAAAACGGTCAAAGCCAGCGCGGGCGAGGGTCCAGCCGATGAAGGTGTGGGTGAGGTTGTCCATCAATCGTAAATGAAACCTGTTGCCTGGCGTTGGACATTCGCGCACTATAACAGTCTGGAGCGGCTATGCGAACTCAGCAGGCAGATTTGGCGCTAAATGTCTTTCTGCTCGGGGTTGCCGGATCTGTACTGATCGGCCTGGCTGGCTATGCACTTGGAATGGCCGCGTTCGTTTCGTTTACAATTATGACGGCCGGTTTGAACTTGAGTATCATCGCTGGCAACTCGTTGCGACGCGGGCGTCATATCTCATTGTTACTTCTCTTCGCCCTGTTCCTGGTCGCAAGCTTGGAATTGGGATTGATTGTATATATGACGAGGACCGAATCGCCTGCCGTCTTGTTCTGTACGCCACACGTGGCGCTATTTGGATCCGAAATGGCGATCCGCATCACGCAGAAAATGGAGGGCCGGTAGCCTCCAATTCTCCGTCGTCAATTGCCCCTCCTTCCCGTATAACACTCCGCAGCAGTTTTGTCCTAATTTGAAGCGAGGTCATGCCATGCCTTTTACACCCATCACTTTGCGCGGCAGTGCGTTGCGGCGCCTGGTCGAGGCGGAAATTCTGCCGCACGTGGACACGCCGGCTCAGTACACCGGCGGGGAGCTCAACCAGGTCGTCAAAGATCACGCCTCGGTGAAAATCAAAGTCGCGCTCGGCATGCCCGACACCTACGCAATGGGCATGTCCTCGCTCGGTCTGAAAGTGCTCTACCACTGCTGGAACCTGCGCGAGGACACCGTCTGCGAGCGCGTCTTCACGCCGTGGCCGGACATGGAACAGCGCATGCGCCAGCAGCGCGTGCCGCTCTATTCGCTCGAAACGTTTACGCCGATCAGCGAGTTCGACGTGCTGGCGCTCTCCGTCGCGTACGAAGGCGGCTTCACCAACATTCTGACCATGCTCGATCTCGCCGGCATTCCGCTGAAAGCCGAAGAGAGGACGATGAAACACCCGATCGTGATCATGGGCGGGCACACCGCTTTTGCGCCGGAACCGATCGCCGATTACATCGACGCGTTCTGCATCGGCGAGGGCGAGGAACTCGCCATCGACGTCTCGAACAAGATCGGCGAACTCAAAGCGCTGGGCCTGGACCGCGACGCGCTACTGCTGCGCCTCACGCGCGAAGTTCCCGGCGTCTACGTGCCGCGCTTCTATCGCTTCGAATATTTTCCGGACAACACTATCGCCGACGTCATCCCGCTCAAGAATCGGTTGCCATTTCCAGTGAAGCGCCGCACCGTCGTCGACTTCGACAAGGCGCCGTTTCCGACCAAACAGATCGTGCCGTGGGTGCAGAGCGTCCACGAGCGCTTCGCCATCGAGATCATGCGCGGCTGCGTCAACGGCTGCCGGTTCTGTCAGGCCGGGATGATCACGCGCACGCAGCGCCAGCGCTCGCCGGAAACGGTCATGGAACTGGCCAAGGCCGGATTCGAAGAGACCGGCTACGACGAAATCGGGCTGCTTTCGCTGTCGTCGAGCGACTACTTCGGCATCACGGATCTCGCGCGGCAATTGAACGATTATTTCGAGGACCGCGGCGTCGGCGTCTCGCTGCCGAGCCTGCGCATCGGCACCGTGCTTGCCACGCTGCCCAAGGAAATGAGCCGCGTGCGCAAGGGCGGTCTGACCATCGCGCCGGAAGCCGCGAGCGAACGGCTGCGCAACATCATCAACAAGCCCGTCCGCGACGACCACCTGATCGCCGGTTGCCGTGAAGCGTTCAAGGCCGGCTACGATCACGTGAAACTCTACTTCATGCTCGGCCTGCCCGGCGAAACCGACGAGGACCTGAAGGCCATCGGCCGCTTGTCGGACACGATCGCCATGGAGCGCACGAAGCTCGGCAAACGTTCCGCGAAAGTTTCGGCCAGTGTTTCGAGTTTCGTACCGAAGTGCGGCACACCGTTTCAGTGGGCGCCGATGCTCTCGCGCGACGAATGGAAGCGCCGCCAGAACGTGATTCGCGACAGTTCGCACGTGAAAACGGTGAAAGTAAAAGTTCACGATCCGGAGACGAGCTACCTCGAAGGCATCCTCTCCCGAGGCGACCGGCGCATCGGCAAGATCATCGAACACGCCTGGCACAACGGCGCGCGCTTCGACGCGTGGGATGAACATCTGAAGCTGGACGTGTGGATGGCGGCGTTCGAACATTACAAGATGGACGCCGACTGGTTCGGGCTGCGCGAGCGCGGCTTGAACGAAATTCTGCCGTGGGTGATCGTCAACGACACCGTCAGCGAAGCGTTTTTGAAGCGGGAGCTCAAGCGCGCCGAGCAGGGCCGCGTGACGTTGACCTGCACCGACACCGACCCGAACAACGAGACGCCGTGTTTCATCTGCGACGCCTGCGAGAAGAGCCCGCTCTTCGAGAAGAAGGAAGCGATGCTCGCCGCGCCAATGAACGGCGTCGCACGCGATCCGAAATACGCGAAGAACTGGACGTTCCCGGCGGGAGCGGTTGCGGCGGGGGAATAGTTTTTTATCTCACTCAAAGCCGCGAAGTCGCAAAGAGCGGCTTACGGATTCGGATACGTCGGCATAAATTTATCCGATGTTCAAAAGCAAACACCCTGTTGCAACTTTGTGACAAGGTGCTTAGGGACAGCTGTCCCTAAGCACTCCATCTTCGTTACGCCAGGTTCACGGGGTGCGGGAGTTTCTCGGCGCGGGCGCGGTCGGCGGCGGCGAGTTGCGGTTGCTGGAGCTGATCGTAGGCGCGGGCGCGGGCTTCGTAGAAGTAGCGGAAGTCGGGCTTGAGCGAGATCGCAAGCGTGAAATCGGTCTCGGCGTCGTCGTACATCGTCTGCTTGAAAAAGTTTTCGCCGCGCAGGTAGTAGGCATCGGCGTACTTGGCATTCAGTTCGGTGATCTTGGTGAAGTCGCGCTCGGCCATGTTGAAATTCGCGCCTTCCATGTAAAGCAGGCCGCGCGCTTCCAACGCCTTGATGTTCTCCGGTTCCATCTCCACGGCGTGCGTGAGGTCGGCGATCGCTTCTTCGCTTTCGCCGGCAGCGTCGGCGACGGCGGCGCGGTCGAGGTAGAACTGGACGTTCTCCGGCTTTAAGACGATCGCCGCCTGCATGTCGGCCATCGCCTTGGTGTGCTGCGCCAATCGCGAGAGACTCCAGCCCCGGCACTGGTAGGTCACGGCGTCGGGCTTCAGGCTGATCGCGGATGTAAAATCGGCGACGGCGTTCTCATCGTCGCCGGCGCGCTGAAACGCCAACCCGCGGTACGAATACCCGCGTTCGTCCGTCGGATCGCGGTCGATGGCGGCGGTGAAATCGTGGATCGCATCCGTCGTCTTGCCGGCGGTAAGCAACAGATGTCCGCGCCGCAACAAGGCCAGCGGAAAGCCCGGCATCACTTCCAGCGCGCGCGAGAAACTCCACAGCGCTTCTTTGAAGCTCTGGCGCTCCTGGTACTCAATGCCCTGCCGGACGAGCTCTTCGGCCTGCGCTTCCTTGTCTTCCATGCGGTTCGTAGTCCGGGCGTCCCGCCCGGTCCTCTTGAAAATTGCGCGCTGCGAAACCGACGTCACGGCTCTTGCAAGAATCGTCCGTCCGTCACCGATCGGGCGAGACGCCCGGACTACAAAACGGACCCTCGGGTAAATTTACCCGAGGGTCAAATTGACCTATCACGTTAGCGCGAGATGCGCAACCCGCCGCCCTTCATCAACGTCTCGACTTCCGCGCGCGTGATGATCGCGAAGTCGCCGGGTATCGAATGTTTCAGCGCGCTGGTCGCGACGGCGAAGCGGATGGCGTGATCGTAATCGTCGGGCTTGATCAGCAGCGCTGAAATCAGTCCCGCCGCGAAGCTGTCGCCAGCTCCGACACGGTCGACGATTTCGACGTTGTACTTCGGCGACTCGAAAAACTTCTTACCTTCTGCGTCGTAATATAGGCCCCACCAATCATTGAACCAGACCGACTTGTTCTGCCGCAGCGTGATCGCCACGCCTTTGAAGCCGAACTTCTCCGCCAACTGCTCCGCGACGCTACGGTAACCGGCCGCATCGACTTTCTCGAAATTCTCGTCACTGCCTTTCGGCGCTTCGATGCCGAAGACGACGCGCGTGTCTTCCTCGGTCGTGATCAGCAGGTCGACGTACTCCATCAGCGGTTCCTGGCAGGCGCGCGCTTCGGCGGGCGTCCAGAGTTTCGAGCGGTAGTTCAGATCGTAGCTGACCAGGCAGCCGGCGGATTTTGCGGCCGTCAGCGCTTCGTGAGTGGTCTCGGCGGCGCTGGCCGAAAGTGCGGGGGTGATACCGGAAACGTGGAAGTACTTCGCACCGTCCAGCGCCGCACTCCAGTCCACTTCACCCGGTTTGATTTTGCTGATCGAACTGTCGGCGCGGTCGTAAAGCACAGCGGCCGCACGCGGACTGGCGCCCTGTTCGAGAAAATAAATTCCGCAACGTCCTTCCTTGGCGAATCCGCAGTGCGTGGCGTCGACGCCTTGTTCACGCGCCTTGCCGACGACCATGCGGCCCAGCGCGTTGTACGGCACGCGGCTGACCCACGCCGACTTGAACCCCAACCGCGAAACGCCGACGGCTACGTTCAACTCGCCGCCGCCGACGGTCACTTCCAAACCGCGCGCCTGTTCCAGCCGCAGATCGTTCTGCGGAGCCAGGCGGATCATCGCCTCACCAAATGTCACGACATCAAACGGCATGCGTATTCCCCCCACTCTCCCCACTCACGGAAGCAAAGCTCAGAAGATGAATCGGAATTATAGCGGAGGCGTTCGGAACGGCATGTGGCAAATTAGCGTACGTCACGATCAATTTTAATTTTGAATTCCTAATTGGGGCAGCAATTCAAAATCAAATTCCTCAGTCACCAAAAGTCGCGGAAACCGGGACAGCCTCCGGCACGCTTTCCTGCGCCTGGCCGCCTTCTTTGGGAGCCGGCGTGACGGGCGTTTCCGGCGCGGCGGGGGTTCCGGACTTGGGGAGCTTGTCGACCAGCATCGTCAGCAGCGCTTTGGTGAACGTCTGGCGGTCGTATTTGTCCGACGAGCGGATCACCGTCATTTCGTGGGTGACGCCGCACTTGGCGATGTAGTCGGTGTTGGGCAGGACGGCGCTGCGCAGCGGCACGGGGCCGTCGGTCTTAAAGGTGATGCTTTTCTTCTCCGACCAGCTCGCGAAACAGAGCGTCGGCACCGTCTGCAGCACAGTCGCGATCTCATCCTTGTGGTCCGCGTGGTAGGTTTCGGCGGCGGTCGTGGTCAGATCGTGAAGCGAATCCCAATTTGCGCCCAGGCATTTCAGCGCGACGTGGACAAACTGCTTGCGGACTTTAGAGTTCTCCAGTTTGTCGGCGTCGGGTGAACCGTAGAAACAGCCTTGGATCGAAATCCAGCCGGCGACTTTGCTTAATTGGCCTTTCTTCTGCAACTTGATCAGCGCGTCGAGCGTATCGATGCCGCCCTTGCTATGCGAGATGATCACGACCGGCTTGTCGGATTCCAGAATCGCCTTCACAATCTTTGAACCACTGCGATCGACGGAGGCCGACTTGAAGCCGGGAAATTGCGGCTCGATGCCGAACTCTTCCACCGCCTTGCGCTGGTCCTTGAAGTAGTCGATGCAATTCTGGTCTTTGCTGAAGACGTTTAGAAAGCCCGTGAACTTCAGGCCGACTTCGCCCAGCAGCCCGTGAACGATCAGCACGTTGTACGGCTTCAGCGCTTCCTTGCGGTCTTCGGTGCAGAATTTATCGATGTGGGCGAAGCGGTCGCGGAATTCGGCGGTGACGTTGCGGCCGGTAAAGTCTTCATTGCAGGCATCGGGATCGGCGGCTGCTTCAGAAGTGGTGGCGGGAGCGGTCGCGGTGGTATCGGGTGCAACAGCGACAGGGGGCGGCACATTTTCGGGATGTTTGGTTTCGACCTGGCTGTCCGCACAAAACGCCGCGGACACGGTAATACTGAGAATAAACGCGATGCTGCGCACAGACCGGCCTCCCTTATAGAGCTTTCGATACCATACAGACCTTTTCGCTTAATTCTCCTTCAGGTTTTCCAAATTGTAAGCACTATTTCAATGGGGAATTTTAAGTCGTGGTGACCATTCCGTTTGTGGTCCGGGAAGCGCATAAATTCGCGCCACTTTCCGCGCTGAACGGTGTACGTGGACACGTGTACACGTCTTGGAGAACCCTGATGAATATGCGTCTCACCGCCGTTTTCCTGATGGTCGCCACCCTTGCCATGGGCAGCGCGCTGAAAGCGGGCGAAGCGCCGGCGATCGTCAGCAACGTCAAAGTGCTCTCGGATAAGGTTGAAGATGTGTCGAGCATCGAGGCGTGGCAGAAGTCCGAGATCAAAGACGGCATGACCAACGAACAGAAGGCGCTGGCGATCTTCGACACGGTGGTGAAATTCCGGCATTTCGAACCGGAGCCGATTGAATTCTCGGGCCTGACGTCGCCGACGGTCACCGATCCGATCAAGCTTTTCAATGTTTACGGCTACGGCACGGGCTGCACGTCGCTGATGGCGCTGGCGCGGGCGCTGAATTTCGAGGCGCGCGCGTTCACCGTCAACCGCTGGGGCCAGGCGCCGGAAATCCGCTACGACGACGCGTGGCACTTCCTCGACCCCTCGCTGATCGCGTATTTCCGCAAGCCTGACGGCAAGATCGCGGGCGTGGAGGAGCTCGTCGCCAACGTCAAAGCCTGGTACGAGAAAAATCCCGGCTACATCGGCGACGTGCCGAAGATCCAGAAATTCATGCGTGAGCAGAACGGGATCAAGTCCGGCCCGGAATTGCTGCGCACGTCACCGATGCTCGACGATCGCGGCAACTTCCCGTTCAACTATTTTGGCTGGTACACCGCGATGCTGATTTTCGACGGCACCAACAAAACGCCGTTTGAATACCAGGACACCTACACCGCCGGATACCGCGTCAACATCCAGCTCCGCAAAGGCGAGAAGCTGACGCGCAACTGGAGCAACACGGGCCTGCACGTCAACATGGACGGCTCCGGCGGCAACCCAGAACTCCTCAAAGCGGAGACCGGCAAAGGCGTTCTTTACTACACGCCAAAAATGGGCGACTTGAGCAACGGCCGCGTCGGCAACGGGACGCTCGTTTACGAACCGCCGCTGGCCGATGCGACGTTCAAGGACGCTGTGTTCAGTTCAGAAAATATCGCCTTCAGCGCCGACAAAGAGAAGCCGGTGCAGATCAAGGACGGGGCGGCGTCCGGATCGTTCGTCGTGCGCATGCCCTGCAGTTACGTGTACTTGAGCGGCACGCTCGTCGTCGACGCCGCGCTGGCAGCGGGGGGCGATGTCAGCGTCGCATTCTCAGACAACAACGGGACCGACTGGAAGGACGTCTCGAAAGTCAATGCTGCCGGTCCGCAGACCATCGACCTGAAGGCGCTGGTGTATCGACACTACGACTACCGCTTGAAGTTCACGCTCAACGGCGCGGGCACGGCGGTGAAAGCGCTGAAAATTTCGCACGACATCCAGCACTCCCAGCGACCGCTTCCGGCGCTGGGCAAGGGCGACAACACGATTACCTTCAGCGCCGGTCCGCAGGAAGGAACGGTGACGGTGCAGGCCACGCATCCGGAATTCAAAGCCAAGGGCCAGCCGTCACTCGAAGAATTTCACGTCACGACGACCGGCTTCAATCCCGACACCTTCAAGCAGTGGAAGACGCTGGTCCCGGCGGGCGCGAACGCGGATTTAACCATGCCGCTGGAAACGCCGGGCGATCTGGTGCGCCTGCGCTTTGGCTGCAATTACCGCGCGGGCGACAAGAACGAAGGCTTTGAGTACCAGGTTTCGTTCGACGACGGCAAGACCTTCAAGACCGTCGACCATGCGATGGGCCCGAACCGCCAGAATGGAAAATTCATCAGCTTCAGCGAGATCCCTGCGGGCACGCGCAAGGCGCAGGTCCGCATTCACGCCAATTCCAAAGGCAACTGCGTGATCTTCGCCGCGCGCGCCGATGCCGATTATACGGAGCCCCACGGTGGCTTCCGCCCCGTGAAAGTGACGTACACGTGGCAGGAAGCCGGCCAGGACAAGCAGGACGTCCACATCGCCGCAAAAGACAACGACAACTACACGATCAAATGCGGCGATGCGCCAAAGATGAAGGCCATTGTGCTGGAGCAGGCCGACTGAAATTTACAGCCGCTGCAGTCCGCGGCTGATTTCCGTCGCCAGCATTTTCGCATCGAACGGTTCGATCAGACAACCGGCGACTTCCGCCTTCATGGCGCTGTCGAGTTCTTCCATGGTCAGCGGCTTGGGCGAGACCAGCGTGATCGGAACGTTACGCAGAGGCTTGTAAGCGCGGATTTTCTGGACGAGCTTCCAGCCTTCGCTCCAGCCGGTGTCGATCAGGAACAGACTCGGCCGGACGCTCTGAGCTTTGAGCAAGGCATCGGAAAGATTGGACGCCAGCACGGAATTGTAGGAGAGAGATTTCAGCGAATCGCTGACGGGACCCAGAATCTCGGGGCGGGCGGCGATGAGCACGTACTGCTTGCCGACTTCGCTGCGCGCCTGGATGAAACGTTCCAGGTCCGACACTTTTACGCGCCAGTATCCATTCATTTGTTTCACGGCCGGCAGGCGCCGCTGGTAGATCCAGTGCTTCACCGCTTCGCCGGTGACCCCGAAAATGGGCGCGATTTCGTTGGGCGAAAGTGTCCGTTCGTGTTCCTGAGCTTCCGGCAGTGCGATGCCGTATTTGCTCGCGACTTCAGGCACAATTTGCATGCTGTTGCGTTTACGTCGTTTTTTTGCAGGCTTTTCCATCGAAAGTTCCCTGGGTGCTTGACATGATGTGAACAGACGAACAAGTGGGTGTGTTATACGAATTCAGCATTTTCAAAGCAAGGAACCATTTCACATAATTCTTGTGGCGGTATCGATTTGCCTTGTCGCGTCAAAGTATTCTCATTTCTGAGAATCAAGCTTGTGTTTAAGTCTAGACAAGATGGGGCGTTCTGAAAACGTGAATGGCTGACCGAGGGTTAGCTATATTTTTCCCAACCACTTTGCAATTTTAAAAAAATTTCAGTTTAAGCGACCTTCGCAAAGTAGCTCCAGTACGCCGCCACTTCACGCGCCATCAACAGCGGCATCTTCGTCAGCGTATAAGTCTCGCGAGCGGGAACCGTATAAATCATCAGTGACGCGTGTTGATAAGCCAGCTTCACGCGCGGCAGATGGTAAAAATGGCTGACCGCCAGCACGCGATGGAAGCCCCATTTTTCAAAGAGCAGGCGAGTGTTGGCGACCGTGGCATGTGTGTTGAGGCCGGCGGGATCGAGAATCAAATCCGCATCGCGAACTCCCAGCGTCAGCGCCAGGCGCCGCATCGCTTCAGGTTCGTCAATCGCCCCATCGCCGGGGCCGCCGGAAAGAATCAGCTTCGGCGCGTAGCCTTCGCGATAGAGTTCACACGCCGTGCGCACGCGGTCGGCGAGCGCCTGCGAGGGCCTGCCGTCAGCATAGGCACGCGCCCCAAAAACGACGATCGCGTCGGCGTGGCGCCGGTAGTCGGTCTTGCCGAAAAAATACATCTGGGCCAGCGGAAACAGCAGCAGTCCCAGCGCGAACGCCGCGCCGCAGGTCCGGAGATTCAATGCCCCGCCCCGCCATTCCGGCTTGAAGAGCGCGACAATCAGAAACACAAGGACCAGTGCAACGATGAGCGACAGCGGCACGGGAATGCGTGCCGCGATGAAATGGGCATGCTGCAGCCGGAAGAACGTGATCGCGTTCCACGCGGTGGCCAGCGCCAGCACGGAGAAGATCAGCGCTGAGAGATTCCGCTGCCAGAGCGGCAGCGCCTCCCCCGCGGCAAATGCAATCAGCAGCGCGGATGAACCCAGCAGCAGCGCGCTCGCAAAAACTCCTGGCAGGAAACCCAGATCGATCCAGAGGCCGTTGCCGTCGAACTGCGGACGGAACAGCCCGCCGAGCAGATTCATCAAGGCAAAGGAGCCGAGCAGCAGAGCGAACATTCGCGCCATGAATTACTCCACGTCCGAATTTTACGCGGTCGCTGCGGCACGGCGCGCAAGAATGCGGAAGAGCTCGCCACGTTCCTGAAAATTCCGGAACATGTCGTAGCTGGCGCAGGCCGGCGAGAGCAGCACTGCTTCACCCGGCAGCGCATCCTGCGCAGCGAGCTGCGCGGCGTGTTCCAGGTCGCGGGCGCGGAGAATCTGCGGACCGCGCATCAGTTCGCGCGAGGCACGGATGACTGCTTCTTCAATTTTCGGCGCGGTGGTGCCGAGCAGAATCAGACGGCGTGCTTTCTTGGCGATGGCAATGCCCAGTTCATCGAAGGGCGAACCCTTGTCATATCCACCGGCGATCAGAGTGATCGGGCCTTCGAACGAGGCCAGCGCGCAGATCGCCGATTCGGGGGTCGTGGCGATGGAATCGTTGTAATAGGTAACGGCATGGGAACTCTTGGCGACGACTTCGAGCCGATGCGGCAGGCCGGTGAAGGTCGCCAGCGCTTCGGCGATCTGCCAGGGCCGGACGCCCAGCGAGAGCGCCGCGGCGGCGGCGGCCAGTGCATTGGCCACGTTGTGTTCGCCCGGCAGGCGTAGCGCCTGGCGCAGCGCAACGACTTCTTCGACGCCATTCATGCGCAGCACCAGCTTGCCGCGGTCGAGGAACGCGGCGTTGCCGTCGAGTTCTTTCTTCACGCTGAAGCGGACCACTTGCGCCTGCGTGTACGTGTGCCAGTTGCGCAGCAGCGGGTCGTCGGCGTTGAGGATCGCAAAATCGTTCTTGGTCTGAAAGGCGATGATGTTCCGCTTCGCGGCGGCGTAGTTTTCCATCGTGCCATGGCGGTCGAGATGATTGGGCGACAGGTTGGTCACGATCGAAATGTGCGGGCTGACGCCCATTTCGCGCAGGCCGTCGAGCATGAACGACGAGAGTTCCACGACCATCGGCACGCCGGCGGGAAGACGCGCGACTTCGCTGAGCAGACATTTGCCGATGTTGCCGCCGATCAGCGTGCGCTGGTCGTGCAGCTTGACCATCTCGCCGAGCAGCGCCGTGGTGGTCGACTTACCGTTGGAGCCAGTGATGCCGATCTTGGGATTTTTGGGCGTCAATTTGAAGAGCAGATTGATTGCGTGTTCGATGTGGGCGCCGGCGCCGCGCGCCATGGTAACCAGCGGGCTGTCCATCGGCACGCCGGGATTGACGAGCACCACATCGGCGTGGCGGAAATCATCCACGTCATGTTTGCCCAGTACGTAGCGGATCGGCAGACCCTTCAGCGCTTCGATCGAGGGCTTCAAATCGGATTCAGGGCGCTTGTCGGTGACGGTGACGCTCGCGCCGTGCGCGGCGTAAAACCGCGCCGCTCCGACGCCGCCGCCAAACAGACCCAGCCCCATAATTGTCACGCACTTTCCCGCATACGCATCTGGCCGCATCACAGGAATCTCCTTCGTATCAGTTGTGTCAATTCAAAGTCGCGGAATCGAAGCCGTAAAGCGGCAGACCACCCGCCCCGTCGAGTCGCTTAAGCACACGGGTATTTCACCATGGTTTTTCGACAATTTTAGGGTCCGCACTGAAGCTCAAAATCCATCTCTTTTCAATCGGTGACACACGGGGAGATAAAGAGTGCTCACCGCGCTCGCCGCTTCATCTCCAAAATGAAAAATGCCCCATGAAAATTCCAAAAACCGCTACGCTGATGGTGTACTAATTCCAACATTCGTGGAGCGCTCATGAACCTGCAGCTTTACAGTCGTGGCCTGTTTCTCGTTGCTTGTCTTTCACTTTTAGGTGTCGCACGCGCCGCCGAGAAGCCGTTGATCGAAGCCGACTTCGTGAAGCTCGAAGATCTCAACGATCAGCTCTGGGCCGTCGACAAGGTCGACGAGAAGGATTGCCGCGTTCTGCATGGCGGAGTTCCGGGCATCATTCCGCTGCCGTCGTGGTGGGGAGAAGCGTTGCGGCCCAGGGAGCCGGCCGCCTACGACATTGCCGTCACATTTTACGATTCCGCGGCGTCGCCGATTCGCGTGGAAATCTTTTCGGGATTGCCGGGCCGCACCGAAATTCACCGCATCGGGGGACTCAACGACAACAAATGGAAGACCGCGCTGATTCCCGTCGGCTGGGATTCGGTGATGCGCTCGTCGGCGAAGGGCACGGAAATTGTCTTCACCGCGCCCAGCGGTTCCGACGTGCCGTTTCAGCACCTCGCCATTGAGCTTGGACATCCGGCCGAAGACGAAACGCGCTGGGCCGCGGAGACCCGCGACTGGGTCGCGCGGGTGCAGACAGAGGCGATGAAGAAGGCGAAGTTTCCCGAACCGGAGAAGCCCGCGTTGCCCGAAGCGCTGAAAGAAAAGAACATCGTTCCATTCGTGCGGCCGTATACGAAACTGATTTACCCCACGTCCGCGCCGCTGGAAAACGAAACCGGCGTACCGGTGAAGCTTAAGCTGGCGCGCAACGAGATCGAACCCGCGCAATTCGGCGTCTTTGCCAACGGCGCCGATTTGAAGAACGTGCGCGTCTCGTTCAGCAAGGAAGGTCTGCAGTCCAACGGCGACAAACTGAAGTGCGACCTGGCATTGCTCACCGGCGAATACGCGGTGACCAAGGGCGGTGTGTTTCCGCAGCGCTTGTGGCCGTCGTACGCCGTCGACATTCCCAGCGGCCGCTCACAGTTATTCTGGATCGAAGCCGGTGACGACCACACGCTACCCAAGTCCGGGACGTACACGGGGAAGATCCTGATTGAAGCCGACGCGCTGCCCGCTGAGGAATTGCCGGTCCAGGTCGAGATCGCCGATTTCAAACTGCTGAGCATGAAGGAAGCCGACCTGTGTCTCGGCGGTTGCGTCGCCGGGCTGCTGCCGGCTCACGAACTGCGCGCACTGGTGAAGAACAATCACAACAGCATCAACATCTGGGCCAGCGGCATCGCGCCGAAAGTGATCCGGAAATCCGCGACCGAATTCGATCTCGATTTCACGATCATGGACGACTTCATGCGTCACGCCAAGGAAGCAGGCGTCGACAACTTTGTTTACTTCCTCGGCGGCGATCCCTACGGATTCCCCGACACGCTTCACATCGAACGCGATCTCTACCGCAGCGTCGTTTTCACGGGCAAGGATTCGATGGAAGGCCGCAAGGAGTTCATCCGCAAGCAGACCGCCGCCCCCGACGCTGTGCTGCCGGAACTCCGACCGATCTATGTGGCGTGGGTCAAAAAATTGATGGCACACGCCAAAGAAGCGCACTGGCCGGAACCGATCCTGACGCCCTTCGACGAACCGGCGAAGTGGTCGCAAGGCGATCACGCCAAGGCCAAGTTGTTCTACTACGTCGACCACAAGACGCACGCCGACCGTCTGCCACATGTAAAACTGCAGGACGTGGCGAAGTTCCTCGACGGTGAAAAAGCCAACGACAACACGCCGGAGGAACTCGGCATCGGCGGCGCGGCTGTCTGGATCAAGGGCCACTTCAAAGACGCCTGCGCCGCGATCCACGAAGCCTCGCCGGGCGTGCGCGTTTACGGCTCGATCCACCACGCTGGACCTGGAATCATTTTCGCCGACGATGTCGATGTTTTCTGCACCAACGCAATTCACGAAGATGCGAAACTCGGCGATAAGGTCCGCGCCGCCGCGGAAAAGGAAGAGCAGGGCGCCAAGGTCGCGAAGAAAACGTTCTGGCAGTATTCCGGATGCGGTGACGCTTCACCTCCGGGGGACGCGCGCTACACGTTCGGCTTTTTCTTTGGCGCCTTCGATTCTCGCGGTTCGCTGGTCTGGGCGTACAACTGGGGCAACCGTTTCGACACGACCACCGGCGACAATTGGGAATACGCGTGGACCACCCCCTCCTCGATCGTCCGCACGCCGTACTTTGAAGGGATGCGCGAAGCGTGGGACGACCGGCGCTACATCGAAACCTTGAAGCAACTCGCGCACAAAGCCGGCAAAGATCAGGAAGCCCACGATTTGCTCGAAGAACTCTTCAACGCCGCGGTCAAATCCCGCACCGAAGGTGGCCGCGACACGGTCAACGATTTCTGGGCGCGCTCGAAGGATCCGGAAGCGCTCGACGCGATGCGCGGAAAGATTCGCGACATGATTTTGACGCTGCCGAAGAAGTAGGGCGGCTCTTGGCTCTTGGGATTCCTGTCGGGATGATTTGGTGCCACTGGCACGGACGAACTTAAGCGTAGCGAAAGTTCGGCCTTGCCGTGCCTTCGTCGGACAGACTACCGTACAACGCTTCATTTCTTCGCTTTGGCCAATCGGCGCGTCCTACCAGTAACTTTACGCGATGAGGTGGGTTGCTTGTAATTTGGCGCGAATATATTCACACATTCTTCGCCCCTCAAAAGTCTGTATGCTTCCATCAGATGGTAGGTGGCGTGGATTAAGAAACGAAAAACCGCATCACCCTTTTTGTTTGTAAGGCGACCCGGGTTCGAATAGACGCCATAAAGCCGTTCAAGGTCTTCATCCCAGTCCAGCATGTGAAACGCAAAATCCCACGCGTCCTTTTCCTTGCCTCCGTAACTGATGAAAATCTTCTGAAGCAGGCGATGCCGACGCTCATATTTTCCTGCCGTACGTTTCTTTCGCATGAGTTACTCCGTTGGACCTTTTTCGAATTTCACTTTTCTGTGACTTTATTACATTCAAGTCCATGCTGCTTGGACTTCACTACGTCACTCCGCCCGAATGGGCCGACCGCGTGCTCGCCGACACCGGTGCGCTGCTGCTCGATCACCTCTTCTGCGAACGCAAGGCCGCCGCGATGGCGTTGCATACCATGCGCGCGCATGGGAACCGCTTTCCCACGCTGAAAAAGTTGATGCCGGACCTCGCCAACGAAGAATACCAGCACGCCGAACAGTGCGAGCGGATGCTGCGCAACTATCCCCCTCCCCCGCTCCCCGAAGGCGGCAGCGAGTACGCCAAGGGCCTGCGCAAGCTCACCCAGACGCGCGGACGCGATACGTTCATGGACATGCTGCTGGTCTGCGGCGTGATCGAATCGCGGAGCGCGGAGCGCTTCCGGCTGCTGGCCGACCGCGCGCGCGGCACCACGCTGGGAAGTTTCTACGAAGATCTCTACGCCAGCGAAGTGAGCCACTTCCTCCTGTTCACTAATCTGGCCAGTGAATTCTACAGCCCCGAACTCGCGCAGGCCCGGCTGGAAGAGATTCGTGTCGAAGAATCCCGCCTGATCCAGTCACTGCCGCCGGGTCCCCGCCTGCACTAAGCGCTAACGGAAGGCTAAAAATCCGCTTCCCTTTCCCCCGGGATTCAGCTTTACTGTTTCTTCATCATCTCCCCTGAGGAATAAGCTTTGAACGTTCTGTTCCATGGCCATGGCTATTTGGCCGCGGGCATTGTGGTGGTGACCCTGATCCTGCTGCGGATCGTGAAAGCCGAGCGCAAGTCGCTCGCGCTGCTGCTGGCCGTCTTTGTCGTCGCCACAACGATGCTGCTGTTTACGACCGGACCCGACGCCACCGGCGATCTGCGCACGGCGTCGCTGATCTTCCGCCTCGCGCTCTTTGCTGAAATCATCATCGCCATCTGCATTGGCGGCTACACGCTCTTCCGCGTCGCGCTGCCCGTGCTGCGAATCCCTTCGCCCCGCATTCTCCAGGACGTGATCGTGGCGGGAGGGCATATCGTCTGGGTCCTGATTTTCTGGAACTTGGCCTTCGATGGCGCGCCGGTGATCGCCACGTCCGCGGTGCTCACGGCCGTCATCGGTTTTTCAATGCAGGACACGCTCGGCAACATCCTCGGCGGCCTGGCCATTCAGCTCGATCAATCCCTGCGCATCGGCGACTGGATCAAGGTGGATGACGTGGTCGGCAAGGTGATCGAAACGCGCTGGCGGCATACGGCCATCGAAACCCGCAACTGGGAAACCGTGCTGGTCCCTAACAGCGCGTTGATGAAGAATAAATTCATCGTGCTCGGCCGCCGCCAGGGCGAACCGGTCCAATGGCGGCGCTGGGTCTGGTTCAACGTCGACTTCCGCACACCTCCCACAAAAGTGATCGATACGGTCAACGCCGCCATCCGCTCTGCCGACATCCAGCGCATGGCCAAGAAACCGGAACCCAACTGCATCCTGATGGACTTCAGTGAAAGCTGGGGGCGCTACGCGGTCCGCTACTGGCTCACGGACCTGGCCGTCGACGATCCGACCGATTCGGAAATCCGCGCGCACGTTTATGTCGCGCTGCTGCGCGCCAACATTCCGCTCTCGATGCCCGCGCACGCCGTCTTCGTCACACAGGAGTCTGAAGAACGAAAGTCGTCGAAGATGACCCAGATCCTGGCGCAGCGCAAGATCGCGCTGCAGCACGTGGAACTGCTGCGCTCGCTGACCCCCGAAGAGCTCCGGCATCTGGCCGAGCACCTCATCCCCGCGCCGTTCACCAAGGGCGACGAGATGACGCGACAAGGCGCCGAAGCCCACTGGCTGTATATCCTGGTCGACGGCCATGCCGACGTGCTGGTCGAGAAGAACGGCGAGTCCCGCAAGATCAGCGAACTGGGCCCCGGTAGCGTCTTCGGCGAGATGGGCCTGATGACCGGCGAACCCCGCGCTTCCACGGTGATTGCCCGGACCGATGTCGAATGCTACCGGCTCGACAAGGAATCCTTCAAAAGCATCATCCAGACGCGGCCAGAATTGGCTGAAGGCTTCGCCCAGATCCTGGCCCATCGCCGTGCAGACCTCGACTTGGCGCTCGGCAACATGGACGCCGACCGGCGCAAACGGGACCTGGAAGGTTCCAAGCAGGATATTCTGGGCAAGATTCGGAACTTGTTTGGAATCTGAGCCAACCCCATAATCGCGCCGACCCGAGATGGTGAACGAACGAGCGCTGGAGCCACTCAATGCCGAAGATCACGTTTGAAAAAGAGAAGATCCAAGTCCTCGTGCCCATGCACGCCAACTTGCGGGAAGTCGCGGTCGCGAACAAGATTCCCATTTATGCCGGCTTGGCCGCGATGGCCAATTGTCGCGGCAATGGCCGCTGTGGTACCTGTAAGGTGGAAATTCAGGGCCCCACCAAGCCGCGCAACGCCGTTGAAGAATCTAAACTCAAAGATGCGCCAACCTTACGACTCGCCTGTCAGATTGACATTCAAGGCGACCTGGTCGTCAAGACTCAATAAGAATCCATGCACAATGCGCGTGGTTTCTCAAATCTGAATCCCTGCCCGGCCCCGTGTCACGCATAACCGCTTGGCTTTCCCCCCAATCATGGTAGAAATTCAGGCTAGAACGGAGGGCGTATTCCGATGTCGCCCAACGCGAGCCAATGACCTACGACTTTACATTTAACTTCCTTGCCATTGGCCTGTTGATTCTGGCCAACGCATTCTTTGTAGCCGCTGAATTTGCTCTCGTGCGCGTCCGGAAGACGCGGATCGAAGAGCTCATTTCAGAAGGCAGCGCCACGGCCAGACTGGTCAAAGTGGCCATCGAACATATCGACGATTATATCTCGGCTACGCAGGTCGGCGTAACGCTCGCCAGCCTCGGCCTGGGTTGGATCGGCGAACCGTTCCTGGCGGAAGGCATCGTCGGCCCGATCCTGGCCAAAATCATGCCGGCACTACCGACCGCCAGCGCCGTGAGTATTGAGCATGGCATTTCGATCTTCCTGGCTTTCTTTATCATCACGTACTTCCATGTTGTTATCGGCGAGCTGACGCCCAAAAGCCTGGCGCTTCAACATGCCGAAAAGATGTCGATTTACCTGATCAAGCCGATGCTGTTCTTCAAAGTGCTCTTCGGGCCGCTGGTCTGGCTGCTACGCAGCTCGTCGATCTGGCTGTTGAAGTTGATGGGATTAAAAGCAGCGTCTTCGCATTCCCGCGCGCTTTCGGAAGAAGAGCTGCTGATGCTGCTGGCCGAAAGCAAGCGCGCCGGAGTCGTCAGCGCCGGCGAGCAGCAAATGCTCCAACGCGTCTTCAAGTTCCACGACAAGACCGTGCGCGAAATCATGAAACCCCGCCCGGACATCGCCGCACTGAGCCTGCGCGCCAGTGAGGACGAAATCAAAGAGGTCTTCGAGCAGGGCTATTCGCGCCTGCCGGTCTATGACAAGAGTTTGAACAACGTCAAAGGCATCGTCTACGTCAAAGACCTGATCTACACGCTGCAGAATCCGAAGCTGATCAAGCTCGTCGACTTGCTGCGCGAGGCGCTGTTCGTGCCGGAAACGCAGGCCGTCTCCTCGCTGCTCAAGGAATTTCAGAAGAGCAAAGTTCACATGGCGATCGTCGTCGACGAATTCGGCGACACCTGCGGACTGGTGACGCTGGAAGACGTGATCGAAGAGATTGTCGGCGAAATTCAGGACGAATACGATTCCGAACCGGCGGAAGTTCAGCGCGGCCGCGACGGTACGATCATCTTCGACGGCAAGACCAGCGTCGAACGCCTGAAGGATCTCTTCCCGTCGTTCGAGATGCCCGAAGGTTCGTTCGAAACCGTGGCGGGGCTAGTTTTCCAGCTCGCCGGACGTGTGCCGAAAGAATCGGACGTGCTCAAGCACAGTGGGCTGGCGTTCCGCGTCTCCAAGCGCGAAGGCCGGCGCCTGAAGAAAATCACTGTCGAACGCCTGCCCGCGATCGGGACGCTGGACCTGGATGGCAACACGCCCTTGAACGGCACGCACAACGAAACCGCCGCGACGACGGAGAGCAACACCGCGATTTTGAATCTGCCGCGCGCGTCCGCCGGTCATCTGGAATCACCGGATGTCAGCGAACTGCCGCACGAGGAGTCGCAGCCCGCTGAATCACACTCGGATGAGCACCAGAACGAAGACGCGCATCCCAACTCGGCCACCAGCGATCTGGAAGAAGCGATCTCCGATACGGCCACCGATGAGTCCACGGAAAAAAAGAGCGGCGCACCGTTAAGCGCGCCGCACCGCCGCAATAGACCGCCCGGTTTCTAAACGGCTTCGAACTCAGACCACGCGTCCATCGTGCGGCGGCCGCGGACCATGAATCCCTGCTGATTTTCCTTCTTCGCTTCCTTGACGCGCTGTTCGGCCTTGGCGCGGTTGTCCGTCAACGTCGCGTTGATCACGACATAATCGTCGGCGCGGCGGTAGCGGTGGATAAAGACCGGGCGCGCGGCGTTGGATGAATTCGACTTCGAACCATGGACCGTTTTCACCGTGAAGAAAATCGCATCACCAGCTTTGCCGCAGATCGGCAGCGCCCGTTCCCACGGCCATTCGTGCTCGTCTAGCCCCAGGTGGCTGCTGGTGTCGACGTGCTTGATCATGTCCATCTTGTGCGTGCCGGGAATCACGTAGAGCGCGCCGTTATTCAGATCGGTATCGACGACGTAATTGAGGCTCGCCACAGGACCTTCGTAGCGGTGTTCGAAGTACGCGCCGTCCTGATGCAGGTTCTTGGCATGGCCGCCGACGGGTTCCTTGTAGAGGCACTGCCCGTTGAGGAACAGCTCGATGTCCGGCCCGAGGATGCGCTCGACGATGTCCAGCGTTTTCGTCTCCAGCGCCGAGCGGAAGAACGCCGCGCTGGTCGTGTAGCCGCAGCCCAACACCATGATCTGCTTGTCCCGCGAGAAATTCTTCGGCGCCGGAAGCCAGAGCGTACCGTCGGGCGTCACCCAGCCTTCGGGGCGTTTTTCGGCCTTGTCGAGGAGCGTGATCGCCTGCGCGGCGGCGTGTTCGATGTCGGCGCGGATCGCTTCGACGTACGGTTTCATGAGCCCGCGCACCACCAGCGCGCCGTGCTCGCGGTAGATCTCCGCGGCTTTGTTGACGTCGAGCTTCTCGGCGAAGACTTCCAGGTCCTGCACGGTGACGGTCGCGGCACTCATGATTTGCGCTCCTGTTTTCTTCTTTGAAGTAATTCGACAGTGTTCAATCCAGTGCGCTCAAGATAGCATGCGCGGCATGGATTGATCCATGGGCGAAGTTGTCAAACTTGTGTGTTTTTTCGACATGAGGTGCCATGGCTACTGCGCAGGCCCAGCCACTGAATCTGCTCGACGAACTCCATATCCGCATCTTTACCTCTAGAGGCGTCCACATCGCCGCGGATTGGAACACGCAGGACGTCTACAGCAACTTCTGGCGCCTCTATGTGAATAACCGAGGCGGCGCGAAAGCCATCCTGCCGCATGGGGAATTCGCACTCACGCCCAACCGCGTCCACATCATTCCCGCCTGGGTCCGGTTTTCGTGTTTCAACCGCACGCCGCTCGACCATTGCTACATCCACTTCGATGTGCTGGGCCTCACCGCCAATCTCGTACGCGATGTTTTCGACAGGCCCGTAACGCTGCCGAAAAGCAGGCTTCTCGACGCGCTCCAGGCTCAGTGGGTCGGTGACATGCGTGCGCAGACGCCACAGGATCTGGCGGTGCTCTGCCGCGTCAAATCCCTGGCGTATTCCGCGCTGGGCGTGATGATGCGCAGCCTCGCGCCCGAACAGCACGCGCGCTGCTGCCGCCATCTGCTGGGGCAGCAGAGCGTCACGCCGGCGATCGACTACATCGACAAGCATCTCGACGCGCCACTGGATAACGACGCGCTCGCGGCGCTCTGCCACGTCAGCGACGATCATTTCATCCGGCTGTTCAAGCGCTGCATCGGCCAGACGCCGGCGCAGTACATTCTCGACCGGCGCATTAGCGCCGCGGCTCACATGCTGGCGTTTACGGCGGAGAACATCGACAGCATCGCGGCGCAGACGGGATTCTGCGACCGCTTCTATTTCACGCGTGTTTTTTCACGGCGCATGGGGCTGTCGCCGGCGGCGTACCGCAATACTGACCGCGTGTAGATAGTTTTATTTACTCGCGGAGTGGCAAAGACGCCCAGGACGACACTAGAGAAATCCTTGCAACATTATTCAGCCATGATGTTTATGAGATCGTATTTGCAATCTTTTTGAATTATTGACTTTCGTCTTCAAATTGGGTTAACTAATATAAATAAATGTTAACCTTTTTTAGGATGTGAGAACCATGTTGACGGCACTCGAGCCCGCTCTGAAATTCAACACACAACTTCAGCATCCCAACGACCTCGGCAACGCGCTGCTCCACTTTCGCGAGAAAGGTTACGCGATCATCCATGGTGTCTTCGATTCCGAGACCGTTGATGACTATGTCGCGCAACTCAAATCGATCATCGTGAAGGGTTCGCAGTGGTATCAACCGTACGAGTTGCCGCTCGAAAGTCCGCTGGTGATTAATCCAGCCCGCGCGCCACGCTTGCGCGATGCGATCCAAACGGCCTTCGCGTGGGAGCGCGAAAAACCGACGATCTCACTCGCCAGTCCGTCCTGGCTGCTCAAACCATCGAATCCAGATCAGAAACTGGTTCACGACTGGCACAAGGACGGCGACCACTGGGGCTACGGGTCGGTCAACGCGCCCGGCGGTTATCACTATCCGGCGTGGATTCACACGGCTGCATACTTTACGGATATGACACCCGAGCACGGGCCGACCTATGTCATTCCACGCTCGCACCGCGACCCATCGCTCTCGCCGTATGACCCGAAGGGCTTCCACGAGGAGCCCTTCCTTCCTGGAAAAGGCGACGTGGTGATCTGGGATCAGCGTGCCTGGCACCGCGGGTCGGCGCGAAAAGTGGAGGGCATGCGAATCATGATGAACTTCGCGTTCTTCTCCACGCCCGTTCGCACGCCGCGGACGATCAAGCCTTGCGAAGCCGTCCGTCAGGCGTATCTGGACGCCAAAGACCCCGTCGAAAAAATGCTCTTCGGCGGTCCATTCGAATTCTAAAAGACCACTCAAACAAAAACGACGGACGCTCAGAAAGCGTCCGCCGTTTTCAATTTCGTTCTGTTGCTGTCAACTTTCTGGCGACTCAGCCGTACTACTCCGCGGCCTTTTCCGGCTCGCGGTGGGACTGCTTGATCGCCCAGGTTAGTGCGGCCAGGGAAATCACAATCGCGGCCCAGTAAAGAATGTTGCTCTTGGCCACATCGAACGTCTCGGGGAGCTTGTAACTTTCCTTGATCGCAAATTCCTTGATCGATTTCACCAGATCCGCATGGTAGGTGATCATCAATGGCACCGTCAGGATGGCGACCATGTTCATCACCTTCAGCAACGGATTGACGGCCGGGCCGGCGGTGTCTTTCAGCGGATCGCCAACCGTGTCGCCGGTCACGGCAGCCTTGTGCTTTTCGCTGCCCTTGCCGGTGTTCGCTTCCAGGTTACGCGGTTCATCTTCAACCATCTTCTTGGCGTTGTCCCACGCGCCGCCGGCATTGCACATGAACGAGGCGAGGAGCTGACCCACAACGATCGAGCCACCCAGGAATCCGGCCAGCGCCACAGGCCCCAGCACAAACCCAACCAGCACCGGCGAGAAGACGGCCAGGAACGCCGGGCCGACCAGTTCCTGCTGCGCCGATTCGGTGCAGATGCGGACGACACGGGCGTAATCCGGCTTCTTCGTGCCCGCCCAGATTTCCTTATCGCGGAACTGCACGCGACATTCGTTCACGATCAAAAATGCCGCGCGGCCGACGGCGCGGATGGTCATCGAGGAGAAGAGCATCGGCACCGCGCCACCAATGAGCATGCCGACCAGCAGCCGGGGATCGGAGATCGAGAGCATTCCGGCGACATCGTTGAACATCGTGATCGGAAGTGCTTCCTTTTCGCCCTGTCCGCCGGAGCCGATTACCGTGATGTAACTGGCGAACAGCGAAACAGCCGCGATCACCGCCGAGCCAATTGCCACACCCTTGGTCACCGCCTTGGTGGTATTGCCGACAGCGTCGAGATCGGAGAGAATTTGACGGGCTTCCTTGTACTTCTCTTCGCCCATCTCCTTGCGGTCGTAACCCATTTCGCCGATGCCGTTGGCGTTGTCGGCCACCGGTCCAAAGACGTCCATGGAGATCGTATTGCCCGTCAACGTCAGCATGCCGATACCGCACATCGCGACACCATAGGCGACGTAGATCGGATTGGTGCCGGTGTAAACGAAAACCGACGCGATGATTGCGGCGCATAGCATCAGCGCAGTCCACACTGCCGATTCGTAACCGACCGCGAAACCTTCGATGATGTTCGTCGCGTGCCCAGTGGTGCAGTTGCGGACCATGCCCTTAACCGGTGAGTGCTCCGTTCCTGTGAAGACTTCCGTGATCTTGTTCAGGCCAATACACAGGATAATGCCGACCAGACACGCATAGGCCGGTCTCATGTCCAGCGTTGGATCGCCAAAACTGGCCCAACTCGGCACCACCGCCCAGGCTGGAACAAGTTCGCTGCCAGCGTACCTCAAGTTATGCAGATAGAAGTAACCCAGGACCAGGAACCCCAGGATTGACAAGCACGAGCCGACGATGAATCCAAAGTTGATCGACTTCATCGCTTCGCTGACATTGCCCTTGTCTCCGGCCTTCACGAGGTACGTCGAGATGATCGACGCCACTACGCCGATGGCGCGGACGAGAATGGGGAAGAGCACGCCTTTGTGTCCGAACGCCGTCCAGCCCAGGATCATGGCCGCGACGATCGTTACTTCGTACGATTCGAAAATGTCGGCCGCCATTCCGGCGCAGTCACCGACATTGTCGCCCACGTTGTCGGCGATCGTCGCTGCGTTGCGCGGATCGTCTTCAGGAATGTCCTTTTCAACCTTGCCGACCAGGTCCGCGCCGACGTCCGCGGCCTTGGTGTAGATGCCGCCGCCGACACGCATGAAGAGCGCCAGGAGCGTGCCGCCGAAGCCGAAGCCGAGCAGCGCTTCATAAGCATGTTCGCCGTAGATCATGAAAATCAGCGTGCCGCCGAGCAGGCCCAAACCGTCCGTCAGCATTCCCGTGATGGTTCCGGTGCGATAGCCCAGCATCAGCGCGCGACCGAAGCCGATCGGCGCTGCCGCAGCCACTCGCAAGTTGCCCGTCGTCGCCAGTCGCATGCCGACGAATCCAACCGTGCCGGAGAATAGCGCGCCCATCAGAAAAGCCAGTGCGCGTCCAATCGCAAAGGGATCGGAAAAGCCTTTCTCCGACGTCATTGCTTTGGTCACATATAGCACGACCACTAGAATCGCGATCAGCACCGCCACGGTGCTCAACTGCCGCTTCAGGTACGCGTCAGCGCCTTCGCGCACGGCGTTGGCAACCTCCTGCATTTTCAGCGTGCCCTTGTCGGCGGCGTTGACCTGCTTCATCAACATCGCCGCGTAGAGCAAGCCGGCCACCGCAACACCGAGTGTCACGAAGAGACCGATTTTTTCCGCCTGGGAGTACGTGGGTTTGGATAAGAATTCGAAATACTGAAAATCTTCTGCCGCTGCCTTGGCGTCCGCAGTGGGACCAGGCTTCGGCCCGCCGGCGTCTTCGGCGTGCACCTTGGAATTATTCATTCCGGAGAGATTGAAGAGGACGACGACGAGCGTGGACAGGAGGCAATAACTTAAGAACTTATGGCGACGGAGAAATCCTACGCAACGACCAGTGACGCTCATCTTTTTGAGATCTCCTTGGGTTGCACACTTTGAATGGGGACCGACCGGCGACGACACATAAAAAAGGGACGCAGAACTTGTCTGCCTTCCTGCACGGGCCATGTTTTTAAATGAGCAAACTGCTGCTGTAAAGCGACGAACTGCTCCAAGTTCCGCACCGCAACCGCTTTCGCGCGAGTCCCATTCCGCTCACCGTGCCCTGCGCTATCTTCCCAACCTTGATTCGCTAGACTGAGAATGTATAGCTTGGAGAGTTTTCAACGATGGCTGTGCTCGACAGCGCCGTTCAAACGGAAGCCGTGGAACCGCCCGCCGTGGCTGCGGAGCTGCTTCCCATCCGTGACAAAATCGCCTCCGGCCAGCGGCTCACCGCGGCAGATGGCTTGGCGCTGTTCCAGTCCCCGCACGTCATGGACGTCGGCGCCCTCGCCCAGTGGGTCGCCCGCCAGAAGCACGGCCGCCGCGTCTTTTACGTCGTCAACGGGCACATCAATTACTCCAATTTCTGCACGCTCTCCTGCGCCTTCTGCTCGTTCTACCGGCGCAAGGGCCGCGACCGGCGCGCCGGCGGCTACGAAATGCCGCTCGAAGAAGTGTTCCATCACGCCGACGACATCGCCGCCAGTGGCGCGACGGAAATTCACATCGTTGGCGGACTGCATCCCGATTTTCCGTTCAGTTACTACACGGAGATGCTCCGCGGCATCCGTGCGAAACACAAAAAGGTCGGCCTGAAGTGTTTCACCGCCATCGAAATCTACCACTTGAGCGCGCTGGCCAATCTCTCGCCCAAAGAAACGCTGATCGCGCTCAAGGAAGCCGGTCTCGACTCGCTCCCCGGCGGCGGCGCGGAAGTGCTCGATGACGGCCTGCGCAAGAAAATCTGCGCCGGCAAGGAGACCAGCGCCGAGTGGCTGGATCTGCACCGCCAGTCTCACAGCGTCGGCGTCCCCAGCAACGCCACGATGCTTTACGGCCACGTGGAGTCGTTTCAGCAGCGCGTCGATCACCTGGTCCAACTCCGCGAACTGCAGGACGAGACGCGCGGCTTCCTCGCCTTCATTCCGCTCTCGTACCATCCGGAAAACAACGTCCTGAAAGTCGAACGCGGCCCCAGCGCCGTCGACGAACTCCGCACCTACGCCGTTTCGCGGCTGATGCTCGATAACTTCCCGCACGTCAAGGCGTACTGGATCATGCTCTCCGTCCCCGTCGCGCAGATCGCTCTGGCGTACGGCGCGAGCGACTTCGACGGCACCGTGCTCCAGGAAAAGATCTACCACATGGCTGGCGCCGATTCGCCCCAGGCGCTCACCGTCAAAGACCTGAAGCGTCTGATCAGCGAAGCCGGTGGCGAGGCCGTGGAACGGGACCATGTGTACCGGGAGATCGTGCGCGGCACTGCCGGAGCGCTGGATTGGAAAACGAAATGAAGGATGGATTAAGAGTGACGGATACGGAGTGGAATATCGCGCTGCCCGCCGTCCCGGATTCATCGTTCATCACTCATAATTCGTCGTTAGAGTTCTCAGGACCAAACTGGAACTGACCGTAGCGCGTAGTGAAAGGACGGACCAAAGAGATGGATCACGATCGCATCGCCAAGGCCGTACGGGAGATTTTAATTGGAATCGGGGAGAACCCCGACCGCCAGGGTCTGCTGGAGACGCCCTCGCGCGTGGCGCGCATGTACGACGAGATTCTCGGCGGGATGAACGAGGATCCCGGCATCCATTTGGAGACCACCTTCGATGAAAGCTACAACGAAGTCGTGGTGTTGAAGAACATCCCCTTTTATTCGATGTGCGAGCATCACATGCTGCCGTTCCATGGCAAAGCTCACGTCGCCTATCTGCCCAACGGAAAGATCGTGGGCTTGAGCAAGCTGGCGCGGCTGGTCGATGGTTTTGCGCGGCGGCTGCAGGTCCAGGAGCGGCTGACGTGCCAGATCGCCGACACGTTGTTTAACAAACTTCACGCGCGGGGCGTGGCGGTGCTGCTGGAGGCGTCCCATTCCTGCATGACCATGCGCGGCATCAAGAAGCCCGGCAGTTCGATGATCACCAGCGCGATCCGCGGCCATTTCGTCACCGACCACGCCGCGCGCGACGAAGTGATGGCCCATTTCTATAACCGCACCGGCGCGGATTGATCGGAACCGAGGTTCAGACATGGCGTTCTTGAATCTACTGCTCGCCGCGTCGAACACGCTGACGCCCGAGGACGAAGAGAGCGTCCGCCTGATGCTGACGATCATCACGTCCGTGCTGGGCGTGCTGGTCATCGGCCTGATCGGTTTCGCCTACAGCATCCGCTTCATCGCCCGCAACCGCACGCACCCGTGTCCGACATGCATGGAGTTTATTCCGAAGACGGAAACGACGTGTCCGCGCTGCGGGAAGGGCGTGGTGCCGGCGAAGGTGGAGTGAAGAATATTGAAATGGCAAAAATCCAGGCTCTTGTTCGGAAAATTGAAGAACGTTACGGCATGGAACTTCCCGACGCTTATGTCGATTTGATGAACAGGGGATGGTTGCAGTGGTCAGAGGCAAAGCGCCCCTTTCGAAATGTCAGCTCAGAATCTCCCATGTTTTACCTTTGGTTTTCTGAGATGGAATGGCTACAGCTCCCCGAAATCGAGGCCTTCACTCACCCCAAATATGCCATGGATAGATTCGTTCCGTTTGCGCATGACGGCGGAGGAGCAAAGTGGAGTTGGGATCCAAAGCGCAAAGACAAATCTGGGGTGTCGGTTGTGTATCTGCCTAATGACTGTGAAATAGCATATGTCTACGCTCCCAATTTTATCAGCGCTCTATATCGGCACGCGCTCGATTTCGCCCGGTATTGTCACGGAGAAGATGAAACACGAACTTGGCTCGCCCTCTGGTGTCATTGCTTCACACCGTACCTCCCCAAACAATGGATTAACCGTTTGAAGAAAGTTCAATCAGCTCCCTATATTAATTGCAAAGAAAGAGAAGGTTGGGGCAGCCTTCTTTCCGATAGAACTCTTCGCAATATTCTGAGGACTGATTTAGAACTTCCTGAAAAGGATATCGAATTCAAATGGCTCAAACCACGGTCACAGTGGAAAGACTAGATGTCCCTCTATTGTTCTACGATCGGCCGCTTGCTTGTTGAAAAATATCCCTTACGCACCTTGAGTTCCGCGCGCAGCGATATTGAATATCGACAACCTTCAGGCCAACTGGCCTGAATGGTCAACCATGGTGGTGCGAATGGCGAAGTTGTTTTCGACTCCGATTGCGTGCGGGTTAATGACGGGCGCGCTTGCAGGCGGGATGACTGTTTTTTGGCAGTGGGTCTCCACAACAAATACCGGGGAAAGTATGCCTGTCGCCATTGCGCTCGATTTTGGCTGCAATGTGTTGCTCTGTAGTGGCGCATGGATGAGTACGCGCAAAAATTCGCTCATCGTTTGGACATTATTCTGGACCACAGCGACGACCTGTGCAGATATGTTTCTGGCGGTTTTTCCCGGAGTGGGGGAACTAATCTCACACGATTCGATGGCTTCTTATTTTTTCTCCAGCGCAACCGCGGGAGTCTTGATCGGCTTGGGTCTGCACAGAATGTATGGAAGCCGCACGTCGGTTTTACGCGCCGTTTTCCTCGGCATGGTGGGCGAATTAATGTTGATGGGAATGATTTACGGTCAGGCCAAAACTCTATCTAACGATGCACATCGCAACGCACTTTGGATGATGCCCATTATCCTCGCGCATGTGGCCACCGCAACATTGCCCGTGATCGCAATTGACCGCGAGCGGCGCGCGAATCCTTCCGCTCCACCTTCTCGGTGAGTGAAGTTCAGCGTGACTCACTGGCCGCCCGTCACTTCTCCGCCAGCAGCTTCAAAATCCCTTCTTTAAGCTGCACAAAGACATCGCCGTTGAGGTCGTCGAATTTCAGTGCGGCGGCGTCGTCGGCGAAGGACTGCTTGAACTGCGCGCCCAGCGGCACCAGTTGTGAGACCAGGGCGGCGCTGTGATCGCGGGACCAGCCTTTTTTCTGTTCCAGCAGCCGGAGCAGCTCACAGATCTGACAGGCGCTGCGGAAGGCCTGCAGGCGGGCGGACGCGATCACCGTCGTGCCGAAACGCGGCGTGTTGATGATCAGCATGTTGCCGTTGTCGGCCGCACCTTTGGCGCCGATGAAATCGCCCTTCTCCAGCGCCTCTTCGCCGCCGATGCTCTGCCACGGCAGCACGCCTTCGCAGCCGTTGGCGTAGCTTTTCAGGACCCACGCGGTGGTGTTGTGATTGGCACGGTCCTGGTTGTTGCAGCCGGAGTAGTTGAAAATCTTCATGCCGGTGCGGCGGACCAGGTTTTTCATCAGCGGCAGCATCGAGAACTGCGCGCCGCCGGAGACCATCACTTCCATGTAGCCGTCCATGCAGTTGCCCTGCCACATCGGCCGGCTGACGTCGGAGCGGAAGCCGAATTTCGTGTTCTTCTGCCCTTCGATCCCCTTGTGAAAGAGCTTGCTGTAGAAGAGCAGCGCCTGCCAGTCCAGCCACTGTTGCGGCTCGTCCAGCGTCCACGCCGTGCCGGTCATGCCGGGCACCTGCTCCTGCTTGCCGTTCACGTCGATCTTCACTTTGCCGTATTGAAATTTATTGTTGTTGAATCCTTCGGCGATCGTCTTCGTCCAGCCTTTCTCTTCGTAGTGCTTCATGAAGTCGGCGACGCCGTTGGCGAACGCGTCCTTGTAAACCTGATCGAACGCCTGCTCCGGCGGCACGGCGAGCATGTCGTGGAGTTCCTTCCAGTCCTTGCCCGCCAGCGGCACGCCCTTGCCGGGGTTGTAGTGCTCCTTCACCGGCAGCGGATACGATTCGTTGAACGGCAGGTAGAGCAGCGGCACCGGCACACCGGCGCGCGGGTTGTCTTTGAAGGCGGAGCCATCCAGCAACGGGCCGAGATTTTTGTCGTACTCCGTCCAGTCGGTGACGTGGCCGTCGGGACCGGTTTTCGGAATCCAGTCGGCGTCGGTGGCGCCGTTGTGATGGTGCGGCACGCGGTTGATCGTGCAGCGGTAGTAGTGCGCGATCCGGAACGCGTCGAAGAAGATCGGCGAGCCGGCCGCACCAAACGGACCACCATAAACGTTCAGCTCGGGAATCATGTTCGTTTCGGCGGGAATCACGGCGTCGAAAACAATGAGCTGCAGCGTCAACTTCACTTCGCCCATCTCGCCGGCGGAAACTGTAACAGTGCCGCTCTTCTCCCCAACCGCCGCGTTGGCCGGAATGATCAAGTCGACATTCACTGCCGCGGCTTTCTGATTGGGAATCTTGTTGTCCGGAGCGGGAATGGTAACCGCGCCGTCCGCCGCCATGGGAATGATGTAATCGGCCTGCCACTGGTCCTTGACGTTCACAAACCACGTCCGCGTAGCGTTGACTTTGATGCCGTCAAGTCCGTCGAACTTCACTGACGCCTTGAGCGGCTGCCCATTCGGCGAGACGAGCGCCAGCTGGAACGCTGCAATCTCACCGCGCGCAACGGCGAGGCGGATGGTCTTCGCACCAGCGTCCCAGACGCTGTTGCGGAACCGGGCGTTCTCCATGCTCTTTTCTTGAACGATGTCGCCGCCGACGGGATCGAGCTTCGAGATTTCTGGAAACGCCCAGACCTGCATTTTGTCGCCGAGCGCCGGAACGTCGCCGCCTTTCGGCAGCCAGCCGGACGTGGGCAGCTTGGGCACCGTGATCGCCGGGCTCGTCTTCGCCGTCACGCTCGCCGCTTCGGATTTGTTTCCCGCCGCATCCAGAGCGACGAGATCGATTTTCACGTCCGCGTTCGGCGCCAGGTACAGGATCGGAAAACTCTGTTTGCTCCCCGCGGCCGCGGCGAAAGGAATCTGCCAGCGCTGCACGGCTTTGCCATCGACGGCAATGTCGTAGGCGAACGCGTTCTCCGGCACGGTCAATGACAGCATCAGCGCGCCGGAATCCATCGCCGCTTCGTTGGGCGCGGGAACGGCGGTGAGATTCGTCGGCGCTTTCGGCGCGCCGGTCTGCGCCGCTTCGACTTCCACCTTCAAGTACGGCGCCTTCGCGCCTTCGCGGGAGGAGATGAACGGGTTGCTGGCGGTGAAGACGCTGCCGTCCATCAACAGAATGCCGTAGGACGATTTATCGACCAGCGCCGCAACGATGCGCTTGTCGACGGGAATTTCAAATACGCCGTCTTTCGGGCTGCCGCCGTCGACATCGGTGCGGATCGTGTTGCCGTTGCCCAGCGTCACGTCCCACAGTTTCGATCCGGGATACGACCACGCCTGCTTGCCAAACGAGGCTTCGTTGAATGTCGCGCCTTCGCCGTCGCCATCGATCGTGTAGTTGGTGCCATCGCCTTCCTTCCAATCGCTGCCGACAGTGGTCACCGTGAACCAGCGCAGTTCGCTGCCGCGTTCCTTGCCGTACTTCGCTTCGCCGACCGGCGTGACGCAGAGCGTCGCCGAGACGATCTTCTTTCCCTTCAGCGCGGTGACGTCGAAGTCGAGCAGGCCGAATTCCTGATAGCCCTTCAACTTGATCTTGGGCGCCTTGCCCATGTTCGTTTCGCCTTCTTTGTCGCACGACGAAACCCACGTGTCCCGCGTGTCCGGGCACTGGATGGTTTCGGCGTGGACGGCGAGCACTGTGGACGCGAGCATGCTACAAACGAAGACAGTAACCATGGACTGGCGCATGAATTTCCCTCGAGAAAGTGTCGTGAATCGGGGCGAGTTGCAATTGATACTACACCACCGCGTGGCAGCGATAGTCGCTTATCACAAGGTGCGTGCAACTTTTTTATAACAAGTTGAACAGTTGGGGGCGGCGCTATTTCTTCTCGACCGTTTGTCTCGCGACGAGCTTGAATCCGCCCGTTGTCGGTACGATCTGCGTTCCGGATTCGCGCGCCAGCCAGCGGATCGCATCGCCAGCCGGCATCTCGCGGACATGAAATGTCAATTTGCGCTGAGGCGTATTCGTCTCTGCCAAGTCCCACGTAATGGGTAGCTTGATCTGGCGAAGTGTCTCCGCGTCGTCCAAAGCCGCGTCGACGATATCAATGGTTATCTTGGACGTGAGCTTCTCCAATTGAAGCGCCGTTTCCGGGGCGATGTCATCGAATGTTTCGCGCGCGTACAAAGCCAGCAGACCTTCGAGGCGCTGTCGAGCTTCGGGATCGGCTTCAGATTTCAGCGCATCCTGAATGGACGTGGCCGCCGCCTCTCCCAGCGCTTCGATGCTGCGCGAGCCCTTTTCGCGCTCGTCGAAGTCTGCGGACTTCAGATTTTGCAGCGCCGCCGCAAACGACTTCAGCGCATCGCCAGTAAGCGCGGGAGGCGCAATGCCGGGGCTCGGCCTCGTCTTGAGTTGTTGCTTCGAATACAAGAGGACGGCTGAGTCGATATAGCGGCATTCCAAACCCATTTCTTCCAGGACTTGCTGAACCGATTCGCCGCGTTGCGCGGCAAAGGTCGGGGCGTCGTTATCCAATGCAAGGAGCAGCAGTAGTCGGGCATACGAATCGACAATGATGCTCGCGCCGGTCTCGTCCCGAATACTTTGAATCGCTTCATCGAGGGTCTTGCTGTTGTATTCGGTGGAGATTTTATGATCGAGAATTTTCTTTAGAACCGTCGGCTTCGGATGGAATTGGTGAACTGGAACGTCCACGGGCTCTTCGGCGAATACCATCCCGCAGACGAGCACCAGTCCGCAAAGTCGTACGGCTGCTTTCATCACATTCATCCCGGACGCACCGGGAACAGCTTACTTCTTTTCGCCCGTCGCTGCACCCGTGAACTTGATCCCCTCGCCGTCGGGCACAAGGCGTGCGCGGCCCAGTCGCGCGATCCACTTCAGCGCCACGGATACTTCCATGTCGCTCACGCGCAGCGTGAGCGGGCGTTTCATCACATCTTTGTCGCACGTGACCGGCAGCTTGGTGAGTTGCTTGATAAAATTGGCCGCATCTTCCAACGGGGTATCCACAAATTCGAAGGTGACTTTCCTTCCGTACTTCTCGAGCGCCTTGTCGAGCTCCGGCGTGGACTCTGAAAGCGATACGGTCTCGAACGACTTCATGATAGTCATCATGCGCTCACGCGCTTCCGCGTCGGTCTCTGTTTTCAACGCCTGCTGAAGATGCGGAATTACTCCCGTACCCAGCGCCTTGATGCTTGCTGAAGCTTTTTCGCGGACTTCAAATTCCGGCGAGCTCAACCCCGGCAGTGCCTGTTTCAGAGCCGCGGCGGCTTCATCAGACCATGTCGCGGGCGCCGCAGCCTTCTGCGTGTATTTTCCTTTTGGGAAGATGAACACCGCCTGGTCGACCAGGATCCATTCCAGCTTCAATTCCCCGCAGATTTTATCCACGGCATTCCTGAGCGTTACACTTTTGCCGCTGATCGTGATATTGGCCGGACTGCTTTCCGCGATGTCCGGATCGACGAGAAGATTGACTCTCGCAATCTGCTGAAAAAACGAAATTGCTTCGCCGAAGGATGTGTCTGAGAAGTCGAACGTCACCTGACGTTCCAGTGCACTCTCGATCTTTTCTTTCCACGCCGCATCCGCGCTATAGCTGTATCTGGCGCAGAAAACTGTGGCAATCAGTACGACGGCAAGACTGGTTCGGATTTTCATCAGCGCTCCAAAACGTGCCGATGTTATGACGAGAATTTATTGGAAAGTGTTGCGCGGAATTTGATTAATAACTACTGTTCCTTCGGCCCCATCACCAACCGCCCATTCTGAACCGTCAGCCGCATCCTCGTGTACCGCGCCACCCAGATCAGCACGGAACGCACCGGCATCTGCATGATCCGCAGGTTGATGTCGCTGTTGGCGGCCGTCGATTCCTGCAGCTTGACCCGCGCGCGCAGCGTTTCGTTGAGCGTCTCCACGCAGCGCGAGACGCCGTCGGAATACCACGCGTTGACCGTCTCGGTGCGCGTCTCCAGTTCCTGCGCCACACCCGGCGCGAGCGGTTGAAAAAACGTCGCGGCGCCGGCGATTTTCTGCAGCGTCTTGAGGCGGTCGATCGCTTCAGGATCCTTCTCGGTCTCCAGCGCCGTCTTGATCGACGGCAGCGCGGTCGGGCCGAATTGCGCGAGCGTCTTCGAGGCATCTTCGCGCGTCGCCAACGCGCCGTCGCGCAGATCGGCAACGGCCTTCGCGAAGACCTGCGCGTCGGCGTCGGAGAACGGGCGCGTCAGCCGCGCGGGATCGCCGCCATAGTCGCCCTTCTTGAAAACGAAGACGGCGTTGTCGAGCACGGCCCACTCCGTGCCAGTGGCATCCAGCGCTTTCGTGAACGACTCGAGGATCGGCGCGTCGGTGGCGCTGAAATTAATCGGCGGCAATTTCTGTTTCGCCAGCGCGGGGTCCGTGAGGATCGTGGTCTTCGTGAATTCCATGAACAGCGACAAGACCGCGTCGAGCGGCTGCTTTTTGAAATCCACCGAAAGCGTCCGCGCGAAACGCTCTTGAACGTCGGCCTTCGTCAGGTCGTGCTCGGGCGAATCACCCGCGAACAGCAGCGGTGCGGATGCGGCCAGCGCGACGATAAGCAGAGCGATGCGCATGGCAGAAGGATACGCACTCCAAATTCTACGCCACGCCGGCCTTACTGTTGGCCATGAAGAGCGGCTTGAGTTTGTCGATCTCGGAGGAGGTCCCGAGCACCACCACGCAGCAATTCGCTTCCAGCAGAAAATCCGCCTTGGGATTGTAAATGAAACTTTCCACGCCCGGGTGCCGCGCGGCGACCACCAGCACGTCGGCGCGGTGGCGCAGGTCGGCTTCCGCCAGCGTGCGGCCGACCAGCGGGCTTGCCATTCCAACCACCAGTTCGCCAAAGCGCGTCGTGGTGCGCTCGCGCATCATGCTGTCGAGAAAACTGACCGTCGCCGGCCGGATCAATTCACTGATCAACCGCAATCCACCGATGGCCGTCGGACTGACCACGGAATTCGCGCCGGCGATCACCATCTTCTTGCGGACATGGTCGTCGACGCCTTTGCTGGCGATGCGGACTTCCGGGTTGAGCACCCGCGCTGTCAGCGTAATGAACAGGTTGTCCTTGTCTTCGCGCAGGCAGGAGACCAGTCCCGACGCGCGTTCAATGCCGGCCAGCAGCAGCGTTTCATCCCGGTCCGCGTGGCCGACCACGTAGGGAAACACACCCAGCTCATGCTGCATGTCCTTCAAGGCCTGCGCATTGACGTCGACCACGACAAACTTGTGGCCGATCTTCAGCAGCTCGTCGATGCAATGCTTGCCCGTCGCGCCCGCGCCACACACGATCACATGACCGCTCATGGCAGTGATTTCCTGCTGCATCCGCCGCCTCCGCACAGTATCGCCAACAACGCCTTCCACGATCAGCGCCGTAATGGTCGAAATGATGAACGCCGGCACGCCGATTCCGGCCAGCGCCAGAAACATGGTGTAGATTTCGGCCAGCTTCTTGCCTTTGATTTCCAGCCAGTCGCCAAAGCCAATCGTGGACAGCGTGATGCTGACCATGAACGTACAGTCCATCAACGGCCACTTTTCAAAATTGCCAAAGTAGTAGTAGCCGAGAAAATAATAGACGACCGTGCTGACGGCGCCCAGGGACAACAGCATCGCCACGCCCAACTTCAGCATGCGCCACGGATCGTACGACGGATTTCGAGCCATACGGGAAGTGTGTAAGGTTACGGGGCGGAAATCAAGGGACGAGTCAGTCGGCGCCCGGCTAAACGTTCCTGACCGAGCCGCCCATCAATAAAAAACGCCGCTTTGAGCGGCGCTTTTTTTCGTCATGCGTCATTCGTTATTCCGTTCAGCCCTTCACCACCTGCCCAATCCACGGAAACTGCACGCGGGCGGGCGGAGCCTGGGTCTCGACAACCTTGCTCGCTTTGCGGCGGTACAGTTCCGGCAGACGACAGATGCGGTCTTGCGCGGCCGCGGCGGCGTCGGTCAACCCCTTCAGGTTCGGGACGTCCCAGAGCGCGATGAGGTGCTCCATGATGTCGATGTAATCGGGGAACGTGTAGACGCCGATCTTCTGCGCGATCGCGGAGAAATTCGCGAACAGGTCGTCGTCCTTGTTGTCGGACATCAGGCTGGCGGGCATCACGATGCGGTGCTTGAGCATCTCGCCGAATGCCAGGACCGCGCCGGCCGGATCGACTTCAAAAATGCGGCCCATGAATGATTTGTACGCCTCTTCGTGGCGTGCTTCGTCGCCGGCGATCACATTGCAGAGCTTCGCCAGCGCCGGCTCACCCGATCGGCGCGCCAGTTGCCCGACGCGGGTGTGCGAGATGCGTGTGGCCCGTTCCTGGAACGACGTGTAGACAAGCCCCATGTACGGATCGTTGCAGGGCAGCGGATCGAAGCCGTTGCGGATCAGATGATGGATAGTCGTCTCGACGGCGCGCATGTCGACGCGGCCGGAGAGGTAGAGATAGCGGTTGAGCAGATCGCCGTGGCGGTTCTCTTCGGCCGTCCAGCCGCGCGACCAGAGCGACCAGGGCTTGCCGCTGGAACCGGTTTCGTCGCGCATGCCGTCGAGGCGGTTGAGGAAAGTCTGGTACGAGGGCAGCGCTTCCTCGGTGACCATGGTGCCGACGAGGACGATCAACACATCGTCGGGAAGGCCGGCGGCGGCGCTGCGGAGGTTTTTCAACTCCGCGAACGATTCTTCGCTGCGCAAATCGGGGACAAAATCACTGGGCTGCCATGCGGTTGCGACGGGGGCGAGCAGATTCAACTTGGTGAGGACGTAGCTTTCCAGATCTGCAATTACACCGCGCTTGTCAATCTTCACGAAACGCTCTCTCTGTTAAAAAGGGCTGCGGTGGACCAGAACAACGAACACTACAAACACGACGAAGGATGTCCAATTAAAAAAGGCGCCGTGACGACGCCCTTTTTAATTGGGTGGAACAGGTCTTACTTGATAGGGCGCACCTTCGTGGCCTTCGGTCCCTTGGTGTCGTTGACGGCTTCATATTCGACGGCCTGGCCTTCAGCAAGCGAGCGGAACCCTTCCGCCTGAATTTCGCTGTGATGGCAGAACAGATCCTTGCCGCCTTCATCGGGGGTAATGAATCCAAACCCCTTCTGATCGTTGAACCACTTCACTTTGCCAGTTGCCATTACTCGTCTCCCTTCCAAACCAGACCCGTCATAGACCGTTCCACATGGATCGATGCGCATTCCGGACCTTTAACACAACTACACTTCACACTGAGTGACGCGATAACTCCGCGCTCAACCCTTGGCTCCGGCCACCGGAGCGATCTCCTTGCCGCACTTTCCACCATTCTGGCGGATAAATTCGGCGACATCCGTCTTGTGGTTCAGCACCGCCCAATCGAGCGCGGTCTTGCCGTCGTTGGTTTGTGCGTTCACCTGCGCACCCTTGGCGAGCAGTACTTCAACGACAGGCAGCTGGCCACGAAACGACGCGCTGTGCATCGGAGTTCGTCCGGTTTCTTCGCGCGCTTCCAGATTCGATCCCATCGAAATCAATAGTTCCACAACTTCCTTATGTCCCCGGGCGGAGGCAATGTGGAGCGCCGTCATGCCGAACGTCGGTTCTTTCGCGTCGACCTTGGCACCCTTTTTGGAGAGCATCGACTCCACCATGTCACGTTGTCCGTTCTCAGCGGCATTGAACAAGCTTGAGAGCGGCTCGGCTTTCCTTGCCATACGTCAACTCCTTCAAGGGACAGCCTCGAAACTACACGAAGGTGTCGGTTCCACGTGCACACGCGACGTGTTACTGCGCCCAGTTCTCCACGGGCTCTTTCGCCAGCCGAAGTTATCAGGAGACGTGCGAGTCGGGGATGTGGGTAACCGACACTATACCGCCTGCTTCGCGAGTAGCAAACTTTATAAGTGCATAACCGCATTTCAATGCCTCAAGGTGCATGCCCTCAGTAATTTCGAGATCATTCATGGCGAATCCGTATTTAAAATTATTCGACGAACAAAACAATCTTCACACGTGTTTGCGGGAAGGTTCACGTGCTCACTCCGTCTTGCTGTGGCAACTGGAGCGTCGCGGTTCTGGCAGCACGAAAATGCGACTTTTTTACCAATCAATACAGAATTCTATTTGACGGACTTCGTTTGGCGGGCTATAGTGTACCCGTCAGTACAGAACAAAGTGAGTTTTGAAAAGTTAAACATCGGAATGAAAGCGAGGGTTCAAATCATGTCTACCAAACTCAAAGGCAAAGTAGCGTTGGTTACCGGAGGTTCACGCGGCATTGGAGCAGCCACGGCGCTGGCGCTGGCCTCCGACGGAGCGGACGTCGCGATCAGTTACTCGGCGTCGGCGGAGAAAGCTCAAGCGGTCGTAAAACAATTGGAAGCCAAGGGCGTGCGCGCCGTGGCGTTCAAAGCCGATCAGGCCGATCCGGCGCAGGTGGAAGGCTTGATCAAATCCGTTGTCGGGAAGTTCGGCAAGCTCGACATCCTCGTCAACAACGCCGGCGTGTTCGTGACCGGCTCGCTGGCGGAGTCCGACCCGAAGCAATTGGAACGGCAGTACGCCATCAACGTCGGCGGCGTGATCGCGGCCGTGAAGGCGGCGGCGAAAGTGATGCCCGACGGCGGCCGCATCATCAACCTCGGCTCGGTGCTCGGCGAACGCATCCCGATGGCCGGCGTCACCGACTACAGCGCGACCAAGTTCACCGTCGCCGGTTACACGCGCGGCTGGTCGCGCGAACTCGGCGCACGGAAGATCACCGTCAACACCGTCCAACCCGGCCCGATCGCGACCGACATGAATCCCGACGAAGGCGATTTCGCCGCCTCGCTGAAAACGCAGATCGCCCTCGGCCGCTACGGCAAGGCGGAGGAAGTCGCCGCCGCCATCGCCTTCCTGGCCAGTCCCGAAGCGTCGTACATCACCGGCGCGTCACTCAACGTCGACGGCGGCATGAACGCGTAATCGTCAGCCAGAAACCAACGCCGCTCCGCGCCGGGAACCGACACCTGGCGCGGGACGGATCAATATCATTTTCCATTTTCCAATTGTGATTTTTCATTTTCCATTGAACGACCTCGCGCATTCGCGACGGACACGCGTCGAACTCACAATCCCGTTTCCGATGGAAAATGGAAAATCAGAAAATGGAAATTAGAAAATGCCATTCAGGCTTTCTTCGTGCGGTGTTCGATCGAGATCGAATACACCTTTGATCGGAACTCCGGCAGCGGGTCGTCCGAGAGCTCAATCCCATCCGTCAGATGCACCGGGTCCATGAACAGCAGCTTTTCCGTCTCGGCGCCGTTCGGATCGATCTTCGTCAGCTTGATCAAGCCCAGGTCCACCTTCTGCCGGTCGTCGGGCCAGACAATAGTCGCGTCGTTGGTCGGATCGTTGGTTCCGGCGAGCTGGACGACAAGGCGGAATTCCGCCGGCCCCATCGCCAGCCGCGCTCGTAGATCGTCCATCAGAAAGTTCGGAGGCTGCGCCGCAGAGGCGGCGGCGTCGAGGTGCTTCTCGCCAGCGAGCGGAATAAACTGGTAGCGGATCGCCTGCTTCTTGCCCTGATCGTTGACGAAGAGAAACGAATTGTTGGCGAAGTACGCCTGCGTCACGAAACTCGCCGGCGTCAGGTTGGGTTGCGAGACTATCGCGACGCTGCGCGGATGGGTGCTCAGGAATTTTTCCAGCGGCGTCGGGCTGGGCGTGCCCTTCGGCGAATCGATCGCGCTGCCGAGGAACGCGACGAAATCTTCGGGCGTCCCGGCCGGGAAACCGTTGAGCCCGTTGCCCAGAATGTCCGTAAACGAGCCGTCGGGAAGTTTGAAACGGATGGCGATGCCCTTGGGTTGCTGTCCGCCGCGCCATCTGGAATCTGCGGCAGACCCGTCCCGTCGGAGAACCGCACCACGACCGGAATCTCTACGCCTTTAAAATGAACCGCGCGGCAGAATTGCGCCGCCGCCGGCGTCGCTTTAAAAGTGCCTTCGCAGACGATGCCCTTGGCATGCGCCAGACGTGAGCCGGGATGCAAGCCAAACGCCTTCACAAAAAGCGCCGCGGCAGCTTTGACGAGTTCAGGATCGGACATGATTCGCTCCTTAATTGAGATCAAGTGCAGGCGTGTTGAGCATATTATGCGCCGAGTATAAAAATTCGATGACCCCACGTAAGCTTTCCGCGGCCCCTCTCAAATTCAATCACCTTGACTCATTTTCGGCATTGCTTGTATCGCCTCCGGGCAGAAGATGATTCCCTTCGCGATCCCCCTTTCAGAGAGGTGTCCGATGGCTGAAGTTGCGAGCGATCCGTGGCGTCCGGCGTTTCATTTCAGTTCACCGATCAACTGGCTCAACGACCCCAACGGCTTGATTGACTTCGGCGGAAAGTACCACCTCTTCTATCAACACCATCCGTTTGGTGTCGACTGGGGCCCGATGCATTGGGGGCACACCGTCAGCACGGATCTCGTCCGCTGGTCGCACGCACCCATGGCGCTCACGCCATCGCGGCCGGAAGATGCTGGCGGCTGCTTCTCTGGAAGCGCCGTGGACGATCACGGCGTCCTCACATTGATCTACACAGGCCACACCAAGGAAGCCGAAACGCAATGCGTCGCCGTCAGCAAAGACGGATTGAACTTCGAGAAACTCGCCGCCAACCCGGTGATCGCCACGTTGCCGGACGGCTCGCGCACGCCCGACTTCCGCGATCCGAAAGTCTGGAAGCACGGCGATTCCTGGTGGCTGGTCGCCGGCACAAAAAAAGAGACCAATGGCCAGATCCTCCTCTACCAGTCGCCGGACCTGCGCACGTGGTCGTTCAAAAGCGTCGTAGCGGAGAGCGACGGAACGCTCGGCAAGATGTGGGAATGCCCCGACCTCTTTCCGCTCAACGATCAGTACGTGCTGGTGATTTCGCCAATGGGCCTCGACCGACCGCGCTCGCTCTTCCTGACCGGCACGATGGACTACGCCGTGGGAAAATTTTCCCGCCAGAGCGTCCAGGATTGCGACACCGGTTTCGATTTCTACGCGCCGCAGACGTTCCTCGATCACCACGGCCGCCGCATTCTCATCGCATGGATGGACAACTGGGCTTCGCAGAAGTGGCCGACCAAGGCCAAGGGTTGGTGCGGCGCGATGACGATCCCGCGCGTCGTCTCCATCTTGAAAGATGGCGCCGTCGCCATGCAACCGGTACCCGAATTGCAAACGCTGCGACGCAAGCACTGGCACTTCGAAGCCCTGAAACTTCCTGCTGCTGAAATTCAGCACGTCTCCGGCGACTGCCTGGAAATCGCCGCGACGTTCGACCTGAAGCGCACCAGCGCCGCCGAGTTCGGATTCCACGTCCGCTGTTCGGCCGACGGCCGCGAAGCGACGAAGGTCTATTACTCCCGTGCCGAAGGCAAGCTGCTGGTCGACCGCAGCCAATCCGGCGCCGGCGACGGCGGCATCTACGGCGCGAAGGTCTCCTTGGACGGCGCCGAGACGCTGCGCATCCAGATCGTGCTCGACCGATCGTCCGTCGAAGTATTCGCCCAGGACGGCCGCGTCGCGATCACCAATCGTATTTATCCGCAAGCCAGCAGCGTGGGCGTCACCAGCTTCGCAACCAGCGGCGTAGCCACCGTCCAATCGTTCGACGCATGGGAGCTGGCCGTCTGACGATTTCGAAAAAAATCCCCCGCATTCCGCGGGGGATTTTTTGCTCAGTCCTCAGTCCTCGCGCGCGTGCTACGCCTTCACCGGCCCCGTCGATTCCCGCACCACCAGCCGGGGCTGAACCTTGATCACCTTGTTGATCGCGGACGGATCCTTGCGCTGCGCGTTCAACGCTTCCACCACCGCGACTGCGATGCCTTCGGGGTTAAGCGACACGGTCGTCAGCGGCGGATGGCAGTCCAGTGCCCACGGCGTGTCGTGTCGGCCCACGATCGAGATGTCCTGAGGAATCTTCAAGCCGGCCTGGTAGCACAGATTCACCACCTGCGTCGCTTCGTGATCGGTGATCGCCCAGTACGCGGTCACGCCTTCCTTCAGGAAGCGTTCGATCAGCTTCGGATGCTTGTCGGTAAACAGATATTGCGGCACATAGATCGCACCGGAGACTTCCAGCAGGTCGCGGCAGTGCGCGGCGGAATCCGCCGACCACGTCGATTCTCCCGGCGAGCCGCCCGCGATGATGGCGATCTTGCGGTGGCCAAGCGACAACAGATGCTGCACCACTTCGCGTGCGGCCTTCTGATGATCGGGCGTCAGCAGCTGCATGTCCTGCAGCGTCTTTTGATTTTCAAACTGGAAGATCACGCGACGCTTGGCGCGCTTGGCCAGATCTTCGATCAGCGGATAAAGCGCCTTGTTGCTGGGCTCCAGGACCACGAGGCAATCCGGCGCATCGCCGGAAGAGAGCAGCTGCGTGCACTGCGTCTGCACGGTTTCCAGTCCCATCGTCGTGGGCACCGTGTCGACTTCGTATCCGGCGTTCACCAGCGCGCTGTGGACGACATGATGGAGCAGCAAGTTCGTGTGCGGCTCCGGTGGCAGAATCAGGCAGACATGCCCGGTGCTCGGTTTGCGCGCGACAACCGTGCCGCGGCGTTGGATGCGTTTGAGCACGCCTTCGTTGGCCAGATCCGTCAGCGCCTTGCGCACGGTGCCGGTGCTGCACTTCACTTTTTCAGCGATCTCTTCGGTCGCGGGAAGTACTTCGCCAATATCGAACTTGCCTTGGCTGATGGCTTCCAAGACGTGATTCTTGACACGATCGGTGAGTGTGGCCATGATTGCAGAGTCCTGTTTGACCTGTAGCCCCCGAAGAATTCTGTTCGCCAAAGAGTCCGTGAAACGACTGGCTGTAAAGGCGTTTCGCGGCGTCGGCAAAGGATTTCTCATTGGGCTACAAAGTACATTTATCCACTTAGGATGATACAGGGCCTCGGCGATAATTGGTACTATAAAATCTAGCTTTTTTTGTTTTTATATAACCATATTGACTAACTTGTGCGCAATATTGACTTTATTTCCACGGCTCCGTCGCGCACCATGTTAACTTAAGTCCTGATTGCACTTCGAGCGGCGCTATCCCGAACTGCGCGTACGCGCCCCTTATTAATGTGGGCCGAATAACGCTGCCACATACACTGATTTCCCTAATATATCGAGGCAATTCTATAAAACGTATCTTTATGGAGCTCCGCGTAAAGACCCGCTCCACGGCCAGTGCCGTCGTCGCTCCGTCGCTTGAGCCCACACCCCAGAACAACGGATGAACCACCGCGAACGTCCCTTTTATTGTCGGCGCCAGCCGCAGCACTTCATCTTCCGGCATGAAATTAAAATCGAGCAGCGCATCGTACACCAGCCAGCTCGCCGGCGCGGTCATGTAGTACGCACCCCAGGCCGGTGCGCCGCTGAGCGGACGATACATCAGTCGCGTGTCGGCGACGCTCGCGCCGTCGCGTTCGACGCTGCGCATCATTTTTTCCCACAGCGGCAACACCGCGGCGCCGTTACTCAACGCCAGCGCAGTCAGGCCGAAGGCTTCCACATACGGCAGCCAGGAAAAGTCGGAGATGTGCGCCAGGTCTGCGGAGACCTCATCCGGCGGCACCGCAAACGTCGCATGAAAATTCAGCGCCAGCAACGCGTCGGCGCACGACGTCAGGCGCGCTTCCGGAAGAGTATCCTCGCCGCACAGCAGCCGCGAAAAATACTGACCGGCGAGCATCCCCGCGTGGCAGTTGGGATTTTTCGGACCGGCAGCGCTGCCGTACGCCGCGTAGAACCGTCCATTCCACAGATCCGCCTCGAGCCGCTTCTCCGCCGCTTTCAGCCACGCATCGAATTTCGGCAGCAGTTCATCTTCACCGCGCCGCAACGCCCACTTGCGAGCGACGCGTAGCGCAGCCATCCACAGCGTCGCCATGTACGGCGTCGTGCCGAAGTAATGGTAGCCGTCGTAGCTGGTCCCTAGTCCGCCGCCGACCTGCGCGACGCCGCCGCCTTCGTCGGCCCAGATGCCGTGGCGGAGAATCGCCTTCTTCACGCGCGGCCATGCCGCGGCTTCGAATTCGCGATCGTGCGTCGTCCACGCGTGGCGCGCCGCCTGCAACACAAACGAGCAGGTCAGGTCCGGCCACGTCGTCTCGCCGGGTTCACGCTCCAGCGTGCCGTGCCCGAGATCGTGCTGAATTCCGTCGTGCGGTCCTTGGATCCTGCCGAACTGATCGAGCTCGCGGTGGTTGAGCTCCGGAAAAAACAACTGCGTCGCCGCATGAGCGCCCAGCCGCTGATCGATCGTGCCGAAGCACGCGCCCATTTCCGTCGGTCCCTCGTTGATGCTGAAGCGCCCGTCTTTGTAGAAGACCGAGTTGGTCACGAGCGGGTAGCAGCAATTCACCAGTCGCGAGCGCAGCCACGCCGGCAGTTCTGTGCGCGAGAGCAGTTCGCTCAGCGCCCCGCCTTCGCGCAGAATCTCCTCGCAGCGCCCGAAAAGTTGTTCGAGCACCGCCATGCCATCGCCGCAGCTGTTCTGCCAGTTGTGTCCGCGGTCCACGCCAAGCAGATCGAGGTACCGCGGCATCTCCCAGGCAACGGCCATGTCGATCACCGCTTCACCGCCAGCCGGAACGGAAACCGCCTGCGCAATCGATCCGAATTTCGGATCCGTATTCACGATCGCCGCGACGTTGTGGCGCGAACGGACCGCGACGTAGTGATGCCCATCGGCCGTCGCGCAGATCGACGACGGCTTATTCGAGTAGCGCAGCGCCGTGAAGCCCTGCCCCTGCACGCTCTGCGACGAATGCCCGTCCGGCGCGTCCCAGTAACGATAATATCCATCGCCGTAACCGATGCGGCTTTCCGCTTCGCCAATGCCCCCGCCCTGCCCCACCAGGTTCGGCCACGCCAATCGCAGCGTTAACGTCCGTTCTGACACGCCGCGATTTTTCAGCGTCGCGCGCAGCACGAATCCCGGCAGGCTCGAGACCTGAAGATCATGCGGCACCAGCGGCCCGGCACAGCGCACGTGAACGTCGACGCCGGAAAGAATCCCGCGCGCCGTCAACTGTGCCTGCGGAAATTCCAGCTGCGCTTGCAGCGTCGCGCAGGGCCGCAACCCGGCGATGGTGCGCGTGGTCAGCGCCACTTCGTCGGCGCCGTCGCTGACCGAAATGAACGCCCGCGGCAGTCCGTCCGGATCTTCCAGCGGCATGTCCTGATTGTTGTTCCCGCTGAAATTGCGGAAACGTCCGTCGCGGCAGAGTTCCACCTTGCCGCAACCAATCCCGCCCAGCGGCAAGCCCCCCGGCGCCCACGCCGGATCGCTCTGAGCGGCGAGCCAATCGTCGGCCTGTCCGCCGGCCACGAAACGCGGCCACGTACACAGCAGCACGTCCGCGCATCTCACGCTCGACGGCGCACCGCTGAAGTTCAAACATCCATCGCCACGCGACGCCCGAGCTCGGCACAGCAGCAACCACGAATAGCCCGGCGTCTTCGAAGCCAGTTCGCGCGGCTCTTGAGCGCCGATGCCCTCGCCGGCGCGCAAGGTCACATCATCGGGACGCAATCCGCCGACCTGCAGCCGCGTGATCACGCTGCCGAACTCCGCCAGCTTCTCCGTCGGCACTTTCAAGCAGACGTAGTAGCCCAGCGGACTCAACGCGCTGGGAATCGCGACTGGAATCGGCTGGTGCAGATTCGTATTGCGGTGAAAGAGTTCCTGATGCTCGGTCTCGAGATAAACACGTTCCATTTTTTGGAGGCCTTCAAGAGGAACATCACAGAAACTTCAATGTGCCGAATTTCGTGTAGTCGTGAAAATTGCCCTGCGTGTCCGGACACCACGCCCATTGCGAGGACGGTTGCTCGTCGTGGTCGATGCGGTACATGTTGGCGCGCCAGACCGAGCCGCGCGTCGGATGACTGTTGCCCAAGCCGTGAAGCAGCGCAAACGGAATGAACAGCTCCGCGGACCAGGCGCTCACCGCCGCGCCGCATTCTTTTTCCCCGTCCGTCACCGACGTGGCTTTGCGAATGGGTCTTTCGGCGTACTTCCAGGGCTGCCAACCCATGAAAGTGGCTCCGTTGTTGGCCACCAGGATCGGCAACTCCACGCCCAGCGGCGAAAGTTCGTATTCGAAATACAACCGCTGCGATTGATCCGGCCAGAGAAACAGTTCGATCACGTCTTCGTTGAAAATGTCCTCAAAATCCTGCCTCGGCGTGACGGAGAGCTTCCGGTCCTCGCAGTGAAACAAGAAGTAAATGCCTAGAGGCGAATACAGAAACTTGACCCGCGTCGCATACGTTGCCGCACCGTTGCCGACACGCACCAAGGGGTGCCAGGGGCAGCGCTCCCACTGTATATGCGATCCGTCCCCCGTGACCTCAAAATCGCGCACCGGGTAAACGGACGCTTCGAGCTTTAAATCGGGCTGCGGTCCAGAGGTGGTGACGGCCAGTACGGGATCGGACATGAGCTTCTCCGCAGGGAGCGACTTCAAATTAATGATATCATTATAAATTAAATTTACACCAGTGCAATCAATATCTCACACGAAGTACACTTTTCTCACAAGTCTTTATACATGAGGGGATGAACTTGTAAAAATAAGTATAACTTTATTCAATTTTTCGCGTAACTTTCTCTGCCATACAAGCGTAAGTGATTCGTATACAGGTTATGAAGAGTGCGGACCATGGATCAGAAACGATGAACAATACCTTTCGCGGGAAGCGTATCACGCGCATTTTCGTGGCTCGCGGACAGCTCAATGTCTCTCAAGCTCTCGAAGCCGAGCAGCGCACGCTGACCTCGGGAATTTCCCTGACGCAGTACCTGCGCGAGTCCGGCTGGGTCTCGCCCGACGAGATTCTCGAAGCGCTGAGCCTGCAGTCCGGCTTCCCGCTGATCGATCTCGAAGGCCTTGACGCCGACCCCGCGCTGGTCAACCTTTTCAAGCCGCGCGTGCTGGTCGACTACCAGTTCCTGCCGTACGAAGCTCACGAGCACATCGTCTGCGTCGCGGTGGATACGCCCTTGCAGCCCGCGGTGATCGTCAGTCTGGAACAGCGCTTCAATGTCAAATTCCTGGTCTCACTGGCGTCGCAGCACCAGGTCCAGTCGCGCCTCTGCCATCTGACGCCCCAGGATCACCGCCGCCGCTCGCCGCGCTTCAACACCGCGCTGCCGCTGCTCCTGCGCCCGCACGACGACACGACTCAGCAAGTCCAGGCGCTGACTCTCAACATCAGCAACGGCGGCGTGATGTTCCAGACCCGCACCAACCTCTGCGCCTTCAACCCCGGCATGCATTTCACGCTCGCCGAACCCCGCAACCCCGTCAGCGGCTTCGGCGTGATCCGCCAGTTCGCCATCGACAACGAACGACACAACCCCCGCTGGATCGGTCGCCTCGAATTCCTCGAAAAGCAGTAAGTAATGAGCGACGGGTGCGCGTCACGCCGCGCGCAACTCAACGTTTAAGCAGGGCTTCAATTGCCGCCTGCGAGTTCGTGGGGCCATACCGCGGATCGCGCGCCGGTTTGACGATCGCCTGCGCCGCCGCTTTGCGTCCGCGCGCTTCCAGCCACAGCGCCAGCCACAGCCGCCACTGCGGCATATAGCCGGGATGCGGCCAGAGTTTTCCGGGAACGGGCTTCTTTCGTCCCAAAAACATATACGCCAGATCGCGCAGCGGGCCGGCCAGCGAAGCATCCACCATTGCTTTCAATTCCTTGCGGTTGCCATTCACCACGCCCAGCGTTTCCAGCATGACTTTAAACACCCGCGTGGCGGCATTCATCCGCGTGCCCTCCAGCGTGCGCAGCAGCCGCGCGGCGGCATCGAATTCCCGGTGCTCAATGGCGTCGCGCAACCGCAGGCGCGGCACGTGCAGCGCGGCCCCGGGATGCTCGCTCTCCAGGCGCGCGGCGTAATCTTCAAACAGATCGCGGTACTGGCTCTCCACCATCCCCGTGAGGAGTATGCCGGCGGTGACATCTGTAACCTGCTTGGCGGGGAAACGGCGGTCAAGCAGTTCCCGCGCTGCGCGCTTTTCGCCCAGCGCCAGATGCGCCCAGAAGAGCGCCGTCTGTGCGATGTCCGAACTCAGCAGCGGCACGCGCGAAGCCTCGGCATTCACCCGCTCAATGAACGACCGCAGTTTCTGCTGCCGCACCACCACGTCGAACATCGAACAGGCCCGGGGCGTTTCGAAGTCGATTGTGTCCCACCGCGTAATGTCAAAGGGGTCGGTCGTCAATAGATCGTCCCGCCCATTGGCCACGATCACCGCTTGCAGAATCGCGCGCACGGAACCAATGTCATACTGGCCCGGCAGCAGCCGCTTCTGAAACTTGATTCCTTCCGTCATCGCCCGTTTGTATTGCCCCAGCCCCATCAGCGACGACATGAAGGATCCGTTCGTGCCGATTTCCATCATCGTCGGATGGGGAATGCTGTTGCGCGCGAGATCCTTGATCTCCACGGTGAAGTTCAAGTGCTCCTGGGTCGTCTTCACATTGACGAACCGGTACGAAGCTTCCACGACCGTGTACCGCGCGGGACTGTCCGCATGCCGGGCGATTAATTTTTTCAACACCTTCAAACCGCGCCACGGCTGGTCGCGGTTTCCGGTGGCGGGCGTCAGATGAAAATCCAGCATGGCCTCATTGGAGAGCGCAAAGGGCTCCAGCAATGTCCCGCGCAGCTCTTGAAACATCTTCCGCGCCTCGGAGCGCCGGTCCATCCCGGCATAGGCCAATCCCAGTTTCAACCGCGCTTCCAGTCCTTCCAACCGGTCGCCGAGCCGCTCGCTGAGCTCCGCGTACATCTCGGCGGCCTTGTCGAACTGCTGGCTGTGGTAATACGCATCGGCCATGCGCACTGCCGGCACGTTCAAGCCCCAGTTCTGGCGCTGGATCTCAAGGACCTTGAAGTGCACGCCCGGATCACATGTATAGAACCCGATCTGGTTCCCCGGAAAATGAAACAGCTCGCGGTGCTCGAAAACTTTCTCCCCATCGATGTAGCAGTAGAGCCAGCCTTCCTGGTATTCCATCTCCAGCCGGTAGTGCCGTCCCGGCTGCGGAACGCGACCGGCGATCGCCGCGAAATAATTGAGCTTCGTACACGTGTTCCATTCCGCCCCGAATTGGAACAGGTACCCTTCGGTTGCATTGCTCGCCCGGTTGCGTCCCACCAGCGCCAGCTCGCCGCGCTTTTCAATCCAGCCTTCCACTACCAGCCGGAATGCGCCGGGCACCGAATTCTTCCACAGCAGCAGACAGTTCTGGCCATCTGAATCCCCCGACACAAACTCGCCGTCGACCAGGTTCCATTTGCCGTGCACCGCCTGCCAGTCCTTCATGTCCAGCGGCGCCTCGTTGGGTCCGAAACGCGTCACCGTGTATTCCGTCTCGCGCCGCACGTACCGCCCCAGGCCCTGCGCGAACTCCGCCGCGCTCGGCCGCAGTTTCGCGTCCTTGTGCAGCGCGTTCATGCACAGCTGCGAGAGCGTCGGATCGATGCCCGCCTTCGGTACCACCTTTTCCGGCCGGATGATCGCGCCGCCGAGAATCGCATCGAGCACGTCATGCGTGTTGTCGCGGTCGTAAGGCCCGCGCCCCGTCAGCACCTCATACAACAGCGCGCCGAGCGCGTGAACGTCCGTCGCCGCGCTGGGTTTGCGCCTGCTCCCGGGAAGCTGCTCCGGCGCCAGCGATCCGGCCGAGCCAACCAGGAATGTCAGCTTGCCGTTCTTGTTCGTCCGCCCGCGCAGGTGGTAGTTGATCCCGCCGCGGCCACTCCCGCTGGTCGTACTCGACGCGCTCGCGCCCCAGTCGATCACCGTGACTTCACCGAATTCGCCCAGCACCACGTTGGCCGGCGTCAGGTCGAGATGGAACACGTCGCGCTGGTGCGCGTAGGCAATGGTTTCGGCGACGCGCTGCACGACCTCCAGCAGCCGGCTGAGCGTAAACAGGCGCGTGATTTTCAGATCTTCCTTGCGCCGGCCTTCCAGCACCTGCGCCAGCGACAAGCCCTGCAATGGCTTCATCGTGTAGTAGCGCCGCCCGTCGGAGTCCCGGCCCAGCGTGAACACGGTGATCACGCCGGGATGGTTGAGCGACGCCGTGATCTTCGCTTCCCGTTCGAACGAATGCACCTGCTCGGCCGTGAGGTGCGGCGTGAGCGGCCGTTTCAGCGCGACTTCACGTTCCAGTTCTTCCTGCCGCACCAGCAGCACTTCGCCCATGCTGCCCAGCCCCAGCCGCCGCACCAGCGAGTACCCGTCGATCTGCTCGGTGGTGGTGCGCTGCGGCGTCGAACTGCCCGCCACGGTCTCCGGCGGCAACGCCCGCTTGTCGTTGGCCGGTGCGCGCCCGGGATCCCCGCGCAGCGCTTCCCGCGCCGGCGCCTGAGCCGCTGCGCTGGACGCCACCGCGCGGTTGCGGCCCTGCTGCTTGGCTTTGTAGAGCGCTTCGTCGGCGCGCAGGAACAGCTGCTGCGCATCGGTGGCGTTATCTGGAAATGCCGCCGCGCCGATCGTGCCCGCGACGCGCCGATTTTTTCCAAAGCGCAGCTTCTCGATTTTCAGCCGGATCTTCTCGGCGACCTTCAGCGCGTCCGCCAGGTTCGTGTCCGGCAGCAGCAATTCGAATTCGTCGCCGCCAAAACGCGCGATGATGTCTGCGCTGCGCAGCGTCGTGCGCAGCAGATCCGCTACTTGCACCAGACAGCGGTTACCGGTTTCGTGCCCTTCGGAATCGTTGAGCGCCTTGAAGTGGTCAAGGTCCAGGATCAGCAGCGACAGTTTCTGATCCGAGCGCAGCGCGCGACGCACCGCCTGCTCCACCTGCTGCTGAAAATGGCGGTGGCTGTAGAGCCCCGTCAGCGGATCGGTGATCGCCGAATGGTACAGCTGCGCGTGCTCCAGCGCCGCCGCCGCCTGCAGGCCCAGCATCTCCAGCACTTCCTGGTTCTGCTTGTCACGCTTGAGTCCGCCGTGGGAATCCACGTACAGCGCGCCGAGAATTCCGCGCCCCGCCGTCAGCGGCACGCAGTACGCATCGCCGATCCTTTCGTCGGAAATCTTATTCAGCGCCGCGTTGTTGCCGACGACGTGAGCGAAAACCGGCCGGCCGTTCTGCACGACCTTCTCGGCAATGCGCTGAATCTCGCTGCGCGATTCATCCAGCGGCCGCGCCGCGTGGCGCAAATACTCCGCGCGCCGAATAATCCCTTCGGGCCCCAGCAGAAAAACCGCGCCGCGATCGAAGGCCAGGAACTCCACCGCCTCCTTGGCCACGCGATGCAGCAACTGCTCCAGATCCCATTCCAAACGCCACTGCCGCGTGACGCGGAGCAATTCGTACCAGCGGTTGTCAGAGGTTTCGTTGAGCACGTAATTTCCCGCTCGCCCGATAGAAGGACTGCGGTGTAACAGTAAGCGACTGCTCAAATTGATACAACTTCATATTTAGGCACAATGTGTGGAGATTCGACATTCCACCTCGAAACAATTCAAAACTCAAAACTAAAAATTAAAAACTGCCCTATTGACATTCTCCTTATATTAGGGTACTTTTCTGGCACCTGCGAACGTCCGTCCTTATCGCTGAAACGCGGTCCGGCGCTCGCCCACTTTCCACCCACAACCCGAATCACCTTATAAGCGCCTGGCGCTCCTGTGTTTCGCCGTGGGATGCCGAAAGGATCTCCGTTATGAATCTCGAACCGCTCCACGAAAAAGCCATCGACCTCTTCGTCTCCGGCAAGAAGCAACACGAAGTCGCCAGGGAACTGAACGTCAACCCGCGCACCATCCGCCGCTGGGCCGAAGAGGAAAACTTCGTCGCCGAACTCAACAAGCACCACGCCCTCGCCCGCAAACTCCAGCAGGACGAAGCCGCCGAAGTCGCCCGCGAAAACCGCGAGCTCCGCAAGCTCGGCCGCAACCGCATCCGCGCGATCCTCGAAGATCCCAACGCCTCCGATTACCTCGTGATTCAAACGCTGAAACTGCTGCAGCAGGAAGAACGCCTCGAACGCCGCGCCGAGGAAGCTCAAGCCTGGCGCGAATTTGTCCATCACGACAAGAAGGCCGATCGTCTCGAAAAAGAGCGCGTGGACCGCGAAGAGCACACGAAACTGATCAACGCCTCGCACCGGGTTGACACGATGCTCAACATGATGGAGGCGCAGAAGAAAGCCGCCGAGAACAAGATCTACGCCGAAATCGCCGCCGAGAAGGCCGCCAAAGCCGAACTCGCCGCCAAACGAGCGGACAAAAGCGGACAGGCCCAGGCGACTCCACAACAGGTCGTCCAGCCCGTGCAGTCATTCCGCTACCCCCGTCCGGAAAAAGCGGACAAAAGCGGACAGGCTTAACGCAAGGCTCCCAAGAGCCAAGAGCCGCTGCTACGGCAGCTCAATCACCTGGCAAGCCCCCGGCGCCGACTCGACTTTCACGGTCTTGTCGTCGACCTTCAGCACCGCCGCGTTGGCGTTGGCCTCAAAATCCGTGCGGCGAACAAGCAGCCGTTTGCCCAACTTCAGCCCGGAGACCACTGTGCCGGGCTGATTCGGCACGTCGAACGTGATCGGCGTGCCGTGATCAAGAAACGTGCGGAACGGTTGCGACTCGGCGTACACCTGCTGCAGCGGCACGATGTTCTTCGCCATCTGCTCGGGCGTACACCACATGCAGAATCCGTTCGCGCGGCGGAGCAGCAAGTGCCAGAGCAGTTCCTTGTATTTCGATTCGCTCAGCGGCGTCATTCCATTCGGCGCCGTGACACTCCAATGCACGAAGGGGACCTGCGCGACGGCATCCGGCGTATGCTTCGCGCTGCCGGAATACTCCAGCAGCATGTTGTAAAACCAGCCGTACTCCTCGTTCTTGAATTTGTACGGATTGTAGAGACTGTAGATCACCGGCATCGCGACAGTGTAGCCGCTGGCCTCGAACTCCTGCGCCCAAGGCCGGTAAACGCCGCCCTGATCCTGCTTGTACGCGACGCCGGGGATCGCGTCTTTCTTCTCGAAGAAATCCCACCAGTAGCGGAAGCCGTCGTTGGGATTCATCCCGTACACGCCAAACCGCGCGTCGGGAAAGTACGCCTTGATCGTCTTCGAGAAAACGTCGGCCTGCATCTCCGTGCGAACCGTGCGGACGGCTGTTTGAAAGGCGGTGAAGTTGCTGTCGAGCTCCTTGATCTTCGCCTGGCAGACGGTGCACTTTTTCGATTTCTCCCACGACGTGTTCCATTCGTCCGGGCCGTCGAATTCGAAGTCGGCCGTCCAGAAATCCAGCGGCGCGCCGGCTTCTTTGTACTTTTTCAAAAACGGCTCCAGCTTCGCTTTCATCGCGTCGTACCGGGCAGCCATCGTGAACGGACAGCCGGCCTTCCAGACCATGAACGTATCGTCGAAGAACGGCTTGCCGTCCGCGCCGACATGGCCGGTACCCGGAGAGCCGTCGCAGAACCCGTTGATCGTGTCGTTCTCCGCCGCGACGGCGACGGGAATCCCCAGCTTCTTCTGGATCGCCGCCACGCGCAGCGCGAAGGCGACGCTTTTTTCGAACTGGCTGGAGCGCCAGCGCGTCAGCAGCGAAATGCCGCGCGCGTCGAGTTCCCTGATGATCCGTTCCAGTTCCGCGTCGTCGGCATTCGGCGGGTACTCAGCCGTCCAGACCAACAGCGGCAATCGCTTGCCGCGCGGAATTTCCAACGGCTTCGTGTTTTCAAGGATAACCGTGAGCGGATCCGGCGGCTTCGGCGCAGGCTCGCCAGCCCGAAGTCGGATCATGGAGCACAACACCGCGAGCAGCAACAGGGACGGCGCATGCTTCATGACGACTCCTACCTGACATTACTTGAGACGTTCCAACCGCTCGGCGCATTCGATCATCGCGCGGCCCGTATGGTAAGCGAACTCCCACGGATCAACAGACTTTTCATCCCAGCGCAGACGGCGCGGGCACACGAAGCTCCAGATTGATTCGTACGCCTCGAGATACCGCTCATCGCCAAAAAGTTCATACGCGTCCAGAAAGCCAACCAGCGCCTCCGCGTGCTGCCGGACGTCCATGCACTCCCATTCGGAGCCCCGTTGCAGCGCATGGGTGGCCATGCCGTTCCAGAGCTCCCAATACGGACGCAGGTCCGCGCCAAGCGTCTCCAACGCCAGGCGCATCAGCCAGAGCAATTCCAGCGCGCGCTCCCCACCCGGCGCCGCGTCGCACGCGAGCGCGTCGATCACCTCACGTAAGCGGCGGCCGTGAACGTCGCTGCCCGACGCCGCGTACAGCACGGTGAATGCTTCCAGGCGCTGCAACTGCGAATTAAAATTCCGCCCGTCATCGCGTTCGGTGATCAGCCGCTCGAACGCCGCGCAAGCGTGCTCCATGCCGCGCGGATCGCCGCTCGCCAGAAAGTATTCGGCAAGCGCGTATATGGCGCGCGCATCGTCGCACTGCGAAACCGGATCGGGGTTCGCGATCCAGCCGTCGACGCCGGCGCGCGCCGTCCGGCCGAGTTCCGCACGCCGCGGGTATTTTCGAAACAGCCGCGAGAACAACCAGACCTGCCGCGAATGCGCCTTCGCATCGCCGTCGCGCACTTCCGTCGCGCGGAACAGCCAGAGCGGAATGAGCTCAGCGTCCAATCGCTGCTTGACCTGCGTGTAAAGCCGCCCAACAAGGTCGCTGCTGATGGCATTCACGGAAAGACCCTCAAATCTCTGCACCTGTAAGTACACCGCTCCAGCACCATAATGTTACTTTTATTTATATTAGTTATCTCATTAGTGGACACGTGTATTCTTTTATCATTATTGCCTTTATAAGAATACGTTGCTCTTCCTATCCCATTTATAGACAGATGCATTGCGGTATGGGCAAAAAGACCTCGCCCAAATAGTTTCACCTTCCTGTTCGCTTCTCAGCGCTTTACATTATATAATGTGCACTAACACAAATGCTGCGGGGGAGAAGTTCACACAGGGCTTGAATTAAATGCTATCTTTTAGTAGCATAATTCCGGTGACCTTTAGAAAACTTAAGCAACTTGTTTAACGCAAAGCATTTAAAAAAGTTAATCAATTAAACAATTTGATCACAATTTGACTCCTTGCGGAGTATACCCTTCAGACGACGCCAACTTCCTTTGAGGACCATCGATCATGGCGCAAGACTCCACCGACGAAGCACTGCAGTCAGTCGAAGCCTTGAAGAAGGCTCGCGAGGCGATCATTGGCGAAGTCCGCAAGGTCATCGTCGGCCAGCAGGTCGTGGTCGATGACGTCCTGACCTGCCTCTTCAGCCGCGGTCACGCGCTGCTCGTCGGCGTGCCCGGACTGGCGAAGACGCTGCTGGTCTCGACCATCGCCAAAGTGCTCGACCTGAAATTCAAGCGCATCCAGTTCACGCCCGACCTGATGCCCTCCGACATCACCGGCACCGACGTGATCGAAGAAGACGCCGCCACGCGGCAGCGCTCCCTGAAATTCATCCAAGGCCCGCTCTTCGCCAATATGGTCCTCGCCGACGAGATCAACCGCACGCCGCCGAAAACTCAAGCTGCGTTGCTTCAGGCCATGCAGGAAAAGGAAGTCACGATCGGCAACAAGACCTACAAGCTCGAAGAACCGTTCCTAGTCCTGGCCACGCAGAATCCGATTGAACAGGAAGGCACCTATCCGCTTCCCGAAGCGCAGCAGGATCGCTTCATGTTCAACATTTATCTCGGCTACCCCGAAGAGAAGGATGAAATCCAGATCGGCATCCAGACCACCGTCGATCACAAGCCCGATCTGAAAGTCGTGATGAACGGCAACGACATCGTGAAGTACCAGATGCTCGTCCGCAAAGTTCCCATCGCCGATCCGGTCGTGGCCTACGCCACGAAACTCGTCCGCGCCACGCGCCCCGGCGAACCCGACGGCTCCAAGACCGCCAAGAAGTGGCTGCAGTGGGGCGCCGGTCCGCGCGCTGTCCAGAACCTGGTCCTCGGCGGCAAGGCCCGCGCGATTCTGCGCGGCAGCTTCCACGTCTCAACGCAGGACATCCGTTCGTGCGCCGTCAGCGTGCTGCGCCACCGCATCGTCCCCAACTTCGCTGCCGAAGCCGAAGGCAACGACACCGTCCAGATTATCAAGGAACTGATCGAAAGCGTGCCGGAACCCAAAGAGTAACCGTTCATCGTCGACCGTGTATTCACGCGTCCGTTTCTCACAGGTCTGCCCATGAACATCGTCGGTTCACGCTTCCTCGATCCCGCGCTGCTGGCGAAGCTCCCCAACCTGGAGATCGCCGCCAAGAAACTCGTGAAGGGTACTTTCGTCGGCTACCACAAGAGCCCCGACTTCGGCTACAGCGTCGAATTCGTCGACCACCGCGAATACGCCGCCGGCGACGACCTGCGCACCGTCGACTGGCGCGTCTGGGCGCGCAAGGACAAGTACTACGTCAAGCGCTTCGAAATGGAGAGCCAGCTCAAAGCCACGATCGTCCTCGACGGTTCCAAGTCGATGGACTTCGGCGAAGGCAAACTGAAGAAGATCGAATACGGCTCGTACCTCGCCGCGACGCTCGCCTACACGCTGATCCACCAGAACGACATGGCCGGGCTGGTTACGTTCGATTCGAAAGTCCGCCACTATCTTCCGCCGCGCGGCAGCCGCCAGCACCTGCGCATGATGCTCCACATCCTCGGCCAGTTGCAGCCCGGACCAGCGACGAACATTCCCGCCGTCTGCCATCATCTCGCCGAGACGATCAAGACCCGTGGGATGATCATCCTGATTTCCGACCTCCTCGACGACACCGACAAAATCCTGACCGCGCTCCAGCATTTCCAGCACAAGAAACACGACGTCATCGTCTTTCACCTGCTCGACGACGCCGAACTCAATCTCCCTTACGCCGAACTCGCCAACTTCCGCGAACTGGAGACCTCCTCGCGGCTGGCCGTCGATCCCGCCACGTTCCGCGCGACTTATCAGGACCGCGTCCGCGCCTACTGCACCAGCTTGCGCGAAGGCTGTTTGAAATCGAACGTCGACTACCATCTCATCCGCACGTCGCAGCCCATTGAAACGGTCCTCTCCAATTACTTCGCCTTCCGCGCGCGGAGGACCCGCTAACGATGAGCTTTCTCAGCGCGGCGTTTCTCTACGGATTGGCAGCGGTCTCGATTCCCGTCGTGATCCATCTGATCCACCGTCAGCGCTATCCGGAACGCGCCTTCACCACGCTGCAATTCTTCGACAAGACGGTGAAGAACAACACAATTCAGCGCCGCTTGATCGACAAGGTGCTGCTCTGCCTGCGCATGCTCGCATTGCTGGCCTTGATGCTCGGCCTCGCGCGACCGTTCGTCAGCCACGGCACACTGGGCGAAGAACGCGCCTCGATCGTGATCGTCCTCGACAACTCCCCATCAATGCAGCGCCTGCGCGACGGCAAGACGCTCTTCGAACGCGCCAAGTCGATCGCGCAGACTGCCGTCGACCACCTCGGCCCCGCCGACCGCGTCGAACTGCTCTTCACCGCGCCCACCGACGACCCGACGTACTTCACCGACGCCGCGCAGCTCCGCAACGAACTGAACGCCCGCGCCGGTGAACCCACGGGACTCTGGCTGTCGGAGAAAGCGTCCGCGAAGCAAAGCGTGCCGGGACTCACCCGCGACGCCGCGCAATTGGAGACGGCGCTGAACAAAATTCCCGCGGGAACAAAAGTCGGCGTGCGCGGATACGATTCCAGCCGCGTTCAGGATTTCGGTTACGACCAGACGCGCTTGCGGTCTCTGCTGGCGCAAGCCGACGTCGCTGCCCAACCCGGCGACGTCAAGCGGGCCCTCGCACACGCGGCGAAGCTGCTCCGCCTCTCGCAGGACGGCGACAAGAAAATCATCCTCATCTCCGACCTTCAAAAATCCGAATGGGAAGGCGACAAACTCGATGAGCTGGCCGGTGTCTCGCTGGTTGCCGTGCCGATCGAGCCGCAAGCGTCCTCCGGAGCAAACCTGGGCCTTGAGAGCTGCACGGTCCCCGTCCGCGAAGCGGATTTCGGTCAGACCATCACCGGCGTCGCCACGATCCGCAATTACAGCGCGCAGGCCTCCGATGAAGGCAAGCTCACCGTCCACTCCGGTGAAGGCAACAAGCCCAGCGAAATCAAGGTACCCGTGATTCCGGCGAAGAGCTCCCTTTCGCTGGCGTTCCCGATCCAGGTGTTAAGCCGCGAACGCAGCCTGCTCTGCACCGCAGAACTCTCGTCGCCGTCCGACACCTACCCGTACGACGACACGTGGCATTTCCAGATCGGCGTGCGCTTCCCCGTGCAGACGCTCTGCGTCAATGGCGAAGCCGGCCACACCGGCGCCGATTCCGAAGCGTTCTACCTGGTCAACGCGCTGGGTTCGCGCTCGAGCAGCAATCCGGCCGCCGCTGACGCCAAAGAAGTGGACCTGACCGAATTCACCAAGCGCCGCCTGACCGAATGGAACGTCGTCGTCCTCGCCGGTGTCCAGACCATCGACAAGGACCTGCGTGAGAAGATCCGCCAGTTCGCCGCCGACGGCAAAGGCGTGCTGGTGTTTCCCGGCGCCAACTCCACGGCCGAAGAATACAACGCGTGGGGATTTCTCCCGGCGCAGCTGCTCGAAAAGAAGACCAAGGATTTCGTCTTCCTCAAATCCATCGACGAACGCGCCACGGCGCTCAGCGGCGTGCGCGAACACGCCGGCGCGGGCATCCACAGCCTCAGCACCAGTCTCCATTTTGTGCTGCAGCCCAACGCCGACGCCAAAGTTCTCGCACGTTTTTCCGATGGCACGCCCGCGCTGGTCGAAGGTGCCGTCGGCAAAGGCCGTGTGATTCTCGCCGCCACTGGCGCGCACATCACTGAAAGCGACTGGCCGCTGCGTCCCGCGTTCGTGCTGATGACGCGCAACCTTGTCCGCTACCTCGGCGCCGATGGCCGCCCGTCCACGCTGCTGCCCGATCGCGTTGTCGGTGAAGGCGCCGCGACGATCATTCCCACCGAACTCGCCAGCGGCACGCCCGCGCTCTTCCGCCTGGCCTCCGCGCCGGGAACCAAGCCGCAATACGAACCGCTGCCGTGGCTCCAGAACAGCCGCGCAGTCGTGCTGCCCTCCACCTCGCGCGACGGGCATTATTTCTTGAGCATGCAACCCGGCGCCATCGAAGGCATGCTCACCGAACCGGCGCTCGACACGGACATGATCCCCATCTCCGTCAATCACAGCCCGCGCGAAAGCGATCTCGAAGCGATTCCCGTCGACGACCTGAAGAACTACCTGCCGCCCAGCACGCAACTCACCTCTTACCGGTTGACCGACAACAGCGCCGCGATCGTTGAAGCGCTCCACACCGGGCGCGATCTCTGGCGCTGGACGCTATTGGCGGCGCTCCTGGTCCTCGGCGCGGAAAGTCTGGTGGCCTGGATGAGCGCCACGGAGGCCGCCGCGTGATGCAGACGCTGCTGAACCTCCTCGCGCGATTCGCGCTCCTCGCGGAAGGTCGCTTCGACCTCGTGGCCGCGCGTGTTCATGCCGCGCAGTGGTCGTTCGCGCCTTACGGCCACGAGCTGCTGTTCTGCGGCTCGCTCGTCGCACTGGGCCTCGCCTCAGTCTGTTATTTCCGCACGCAAGAAGGCCTGACCTGGCGCGCACGGGTCACACTTTCGGCGACGCGCTTTCTCGCGCTGCTGCTGCTGCTGGTGATGACCAGCGGAGCAGTTTGCGCGATCCAGGTCACGCATACCCAGCTGCCGCAGTTGCTCGTACTGGTCGACGACTCGCCGAGCATGTCGCTGCCGGTCGCCGGAACAGAGACGCGCCTGGCGCGCACAGAAAGCACGCTCTATGCGCGCGGACTGCTCGAACAGCTCCGTCAGAATTACGCCGTGACCGTCGCGACCACGTCCGGCCAGCCGCTGACCCCCGCCACCGAATCCGCCGCCGCGCCGCAGGATCTGGCCAAGATGCTGGTCCGCCGGACCACGCAGCGCAGCGAGCAGCCGCTCGACCAGGTGCTGCTGATTTCCGACGGCGTGGAGCTGGGCGGGCGCGAACTCGCTGCAGCGTCGAACGAACTTCCCGTGCCCGTCAGCACGCTCAGCGCCGGCGATGAGACCGACGTCCGCGATGTCGTGCTCCACAGCGCCGGCGTTCCGCCGTATGTTTACCTTCACGACCACGCGGTGGTTTCGGCACAGTTGCAGTCGCTGGGCATTGCCCACGACGTCTCGGTGAAGCTCTTCGCGATCAACGACGCCGGAGAAAAGGAAGCCGGCAGCGCGACCGTGGCCGTCAAGCCCGGTGACGAGGGAGCCGTCGCTCACATTGAATTCGCAACGACGGAGGCGGGTTTTCAGCACTACAGCCTGCGCGTGCTTCCCGTCGACGGTGAGATCACGTCAGCCAACAATACCATCGATTTCAACCTCGACGTCCGCAGCGACAAGGTCAAGGTGCTCTTCGTCGAAGGCGAACCGAGCTGGGAATACAAATTCGCCAAGCAGGCGCTGGAATCCGATCCGGTGATCGACTTCAGCGGGCTGGTGCGCCTGCCCGGCGACGAGTGGTTTTTCCAAGGCAAGCCCACTCGCCCGGACGGCAAGCCGGTCCTCGCGCGTCCCAAGGACGGTTTCCCGAGCGTCGCCGACGAGCTGGATTACTTCGACGTGCTGATTCTCGGCGACGTCGAGCGCAAGATCTTCGAACAGTCCAACCGCTTCGATATCCTCGAATCGTTCGTCACGCGCCACGGCGGCGGGCTGGTGACCATTGGCGGATTCAAGGTGTACGCGGCGGGAAATTACGAAGACACCCCGCTGGCGCGCATGGTCCCGCTCAATGTCACGCGCGACAAGAAGCTTCAGCTCGTCAATCGTTTCAATGTTCAGGCTACAACGCAAGGCATCATGCATCCGGCAATGCAACTGGAACAGGACCCCGCAAAGAACGTCGAAGCGTGGGCCAAGCTGCCGTGGGTGGAAGGCGGCAACGCGTTCCGCGTGGTCAAGCCCGGCGCGACGGTCCTGCTGGTTCATCCCACGTTGAAAACCGCCACCGGTCCGCGGCCGATCGCCGCGGCATGGCAGTACGGCCACGGCCGCGTTTTCTCCAGCGCCCTGGACGGCACGTGGCACTGGCGCCTGGCCCGCACCACCGAGAACGATTACCACCAGCGCTACTGGGGCCAGCTCGCGCGCTGGTCCGCGGGTGATCCGCGCACCAACAAACGCATCGGCTCGCTGGTCTGCGAAGATCCCGTGCTGGAAGTTTCCAAACCGGCGACGTTCTCGGTCACGATCAAGGACAAGGATGGCAATCCCGATACGACGGCCAGCACGCGCTTCATCATCGATCAGCCCGGCGGCGAGACGATCAACGGGCAGACGAATTCCGACATCGCGCTCCCCGGCCGCTATCCGTTTACGTTTGTGCCGGTGAAGGCCGGCCCGCACCACATCAAAGCGATCATCTCGATGCAAGGCGAAGATCCGAAGGTGCTGGAAGCGACCGTCTACGTCGCGCCGTCGCGTTCGGAATTTCTCCACATCAAGACCGATACGCAAGCACTGGCGGAGCTGGCGAAAGCAACCGGCGGCAACAGCGGCACGCTCGCACAGGCAGCAGCTTTCAAGCTGCCGGATAGTCCCTCGTCCGCGCGCGTCACGCAGCTGACGGTGGATCTCTGGCATGCGCCGGGGCTGGCGATTCTACTGGTGGTCTTGCTGAGCTCCGAGTGGCTCATGCGCAAGCGGCGGGGGCTGGCTTAAATGTCCGACGAAGCACGATCCGCCTACGAAACCCTCTGCGCGCGCGTAGCCCGCGTCGCCGCGCTGCAGCGTTCGTGCGCCGTGCTGGAAGGCTCTTGCCGCCTGATCTGGTGCCTCGCGCTGCCGCTGCTGGCGGTGCTGATCGTGCAGAGCTCCATCGGGCTGCCGTATTACATGCGCGCACCGATCCTTCCGGCGCTGGTGATTGGATTCCTTTGGCTGGCGTGGCGCCAGGTCGTGCGGCCGCTCTTCGAGCGCTACAGTCTCTCCCGCGCGGCGCTGCTCGTGGAAAAGAAGCACCCGGATTACCAGTCGAAGGTCGTCAGCGCGTTGGACATCTACGCCGATCTGCAGCGCGACAAGCCGCGCTTCGATCCGATTCTCGTTCGGGCCGTCGTGATTCAGGCGCAACGCTCCACGCTGAATGACGATTTCTGCGCCGCCGTCGATCGCCGACCCTCGCGGCGCCAGATGTTCCTCGCGGCCGGGACGCTGGCGTTCTGGGCCGCGGCACTCGCGTTTGACGCGGCGGGCATTCGCGGCGCGCTCGGAAGTTTCTCCACGGCGTGGAGCGAAATGAACGACGTCATCGCTGCGGCCGGCGGCGCGAAGATCACCATCGATCCGCTCGACAAGCCCGCGTACCTGATCGGCAGCGACATCACCCTGCACGCCGCCGAGACCGGATTTCACAGCGACGAGATGTACTTTTTCAGCAAGGCCGAAGGCGAAACACAGTACGCGTCGACGAAAGTGAGCGTTGATGGCGCGGGGCGCGCGGAGCAGCTCAACAAGGCCGTCGGCAAAACGTTCGACTGCTATTTCGCCTCGGGGCGTTTCACCAGCGAGCACCGGAAGGTGCTGGTCACCGAACGGCCGCGCATCGTCAACCTGCGCGTCGAAACCGATCTGCCGGCGTACGTCCACCGCGCGCGCATGATCGAACCGCGCAGCGACGGCAACTTGAAAAGCAAGCTCTTCGGAAGCTCCGTGGTGCTGACGATTGAAGCGAACAAGAAACTGAAATCCGCTGTGATGAAGCGCTCGTACACAGACAAACCCGACGACCTGATCGGCAACGGCCAGTTCGCGCGCGCGATCATGCAGCTCGACAACGAGCAGTGGCTCGCCGATGAGAAGGGACAGACCATCCATGCCACCTACACGCTGACTCTGACCGACGAATACGGCTATACCAACGAAGACGCCGCGCATCTCTACGAACTCAGCGTGGTCAAAGACGAAGCGCCGAAAGTAACGCTGATCGGCCTGCCGCATAAATCCGCCAGCGACGAACCCCACGTGCTCGAACAGACACTGTCCAGCCTGGGCGTGGTGGTTCGCGCGTCAGACGACTGCGGCGTGGCAAAGGTGACCGTGCATTACCGCATCGAAAGCCTGGAATCCAATCAGGAGAAAGCCCAGGACACGAAAGTGCGGACCTTCGCGCTGCCGCAGACGGAAATTCAGCAGCTGAGCATGCTGCGCCTTTCGGAAACCGGCGCGCATCTCGGCGACCGCATCGTCTTCTGGGCGGAAGTCGAAGACGCGTACGATCTCGAACCGAAGAAAGGCCCGCACACCGCGCGCACGCCGGCCTTTCGCGTCGCGGTCGTGACCGAGGAGGAAACGTTCAAGGACATCGTCTACCGCGATTCGTGGTCGCCGGGCTTGTACGACAATCTGAAGAAAGTCACGCTCGCCGCGCGCGAACTGCCGGCCCGCGTGGCGGCTGACAGCGAGCCCAATGCCAATGTGGCGGCGAAGCTCCTCAACGCGCCGCAGTCCGACGACAGCGTGCGCGCCGACGACCAGCAGTTGATCCAGGATTACTTCAGCAATCTGAATGTGGTGAAGTGAGCGCAGTTCTCTTAAAGGTGGAGGCGAGGCGATGAAATTACGGACCGTGCCGCTGCTGATCGCAATGGTTGCGCTAAGCGCCGCGAGCGTCTGCGCTGCCGAAGAAAACTGGAACGCGGAGCTCCAGGGCGACGCGCAAGAATCGTCGGCGGACACGGGCATCGTCGGCCTGTCAGCCGAAGAGCGCGAGTCGCTGCTGAAAGAGCAGGCCGAGGATCAGGCGGACGATGAAGTGCCGCAGGATTTCGTGCGCAACCGCCGGCGCTTCGTCATGCGCGAGATCAAATTCAATTCCGATTGGGACTGCGACCCCACCGCGGTGCCGGCGATGGTCGATCAATTTCACAAACGCACCGGCATGGACGCACAGGCGCTGCAGCCGCGCAAGCCGCTCACGTTTGACGACCCGGAGCTGACCGACTGGCCGTACGTGTACATGACCGCGCACAATTCCTTCTGCCTCTCCGAAGGCGAGAAGGACGGCCTGCGCAAGTACCTCGACAACGGCGGTTTCCTCCACGCCGATGACTGTCTCTATGGCAATAATGCTTTCGGCCCGTCTTTTCACGGCGAGATGAAGCGCGTCTATCCTGAAGGCGAATTTACGCCGATCGAACAATGCGCGGCGGCGGTCTCCAGCATTCTGAAACTGAAATTCGCCTGGACGAAAGTGAACGAACGCGGCCTGCCGCAGATTCTCGGCTCCAATCCGTTCGAAGGCATGATCGTGCAAGGCTACCTGCGGATTCTCTACACGCCGCCGGACATCGGTTGCATGTGGGAAGTCTCCAGCCCGCCGACGCCGTCCAATCCGCTCGGCACCGGCATGCATAACATGGATATGTTCGGCGGCATGCGCGAAGCCGGATACCGCATGGGCGTGAATTTCATTCTTTACGCAATGACGCATTGATTTTTCGAAGAGAGGCACGCGTGGCTGCATTCGACCGCAAATTCCGGATTCTCCTGGCGACACTCGCTGCGCTACTGTGCGCGCACGCCATCGCCGGCGACGCGCCGCCGCCGCCGAAAGTGGTACTCACGGTCTTCACGATCCTTGCTGAACCGGAGCCGAATCAGATCGAAGTGAAGGCGAGCGTGCTCGCCAAGCAGCTCAAGCCTGGCCAACCCCTCGCCACCATACATATCGAAGGCACGCTCAAGGATTTCTACGGCGCGGAAGTCCCGGACGGCAAAGTCGCCTTCGACATCGCACTCAAACAAGGCGAAACAAAAGCCGACACGCACATCGCCAAGCCTTCCGCGCAGAACGTCGGGCCGTTCTTCTTCACGGGAACGTGGGCTGAAAAAGACGGCACTGAGAAAGGTGAGCTCGCCGACTCCTTCGCGCTACCGAACAGCCGCTCGCGAATCGACGACTTTGAGCTGCCGAAGTTCAAGCCGGAAAAGGATGAGCTCGAATACAATTTCGCCGCACAGTACAGCGTTGGCTGGCGTGGCCACACCGGGCTGGTCTTGCATCTGCCCAAAGATCTCGACGCGGGCGGAAAATTCGCGACGAAGCGGCTGACATTCAACACGCCTCTCCCCGGCCGTGCCGCACGACTGGGATTGTTCGTCCACTGCTTCGGCAACGTACAGTTCTCAGCGGTAATGCAGGACAAAGGCCGCCCCGACACGCGCACGGCAGAACCGCTGACCCTGACGCAAGCCGACTGGCGCTACGTCGAGTTGCCTATCGCGCCGACGTCGAAGCCGGGTGAAGAGTACCGTACGACGCTCAAGGAACTGGTCTTCCAGGGACCTCCCGGCACAGCGATTCACATCGACGACCTGGACGTCCTCACCCAACGCGACACGATCGTGAGCCTCACCGGCAGCGACGCGGTGGTGCCCGTCAGCTATACCGGCAGCAAGATCAAGCCCAACTCGCAGCCTGAGGGCATCACCGCTCGCATGAGTACAGCGCGCGTCTTTGGCGCGTGTCCGCAGCCGCTGGAATTCAAATTGCGCGCGGCGGCGCTGGGCAAGGACCGGACGATTCACTTCAGCGGCACAGTCACCGACTACCGCGGCGCGACGCTGCCAAAACTCGAGATCGACGTTACGGCCGCCGCGGGCCAAGCGGCGGAGAAAGTCGTGACGCTGACGGTGACCGAAACCAATGCGGGTCCCTTTTACGTCACCGGGACGTGGACTGAAGTGAACTCCGACAATTCCGACTCCGTGTTCGACGTCATCGGCCACGCGAATTGGCGGATGGTTCTGGAAGACTTCGAGCAGGTAAAGTTTCCCGACGTTGGCGGCGCGCTGGAAAGCTCGCCGCTCGCCAAACACTCCGGGGAACTCGGCGTGATTGTGCGGCCGCAGCCGCTGAAATCCGCTCCCGGCGCGCCACTGATTCCGCCGGGAGCGCCCTCCCAGACCAACATTCCCCTGTCGCTCACGCTGACCGGCCGTCCAGTCAAACTTGGCCTGTGGATAAAGGCACCGGTTGCCGCGCAGGTCCGCATGCAACTGCGCGATCCGGGCATCAACCACATGGGAGAAATTCGCTACGACACGTGGACTGTCGGCCCCGTCGATGTGTCCGCCGGCGATTGGCGCTACGTGGAGCTGCCGATGCCGGATTACTCCGCGCCGGAAGCGCGGCGCTCGCCGTCGCCGGAATCCAACGGCGTCGTGGACTACCCGTTGACGCTGGATCACGTCACGATCTCTGGACCGACGAACGCGGAGATTCTGGTCGACGACATCGAACTGTGGTCGCAGGCCGAGAAGACCGACAGCCCCATCGTTCGCACCTATTCCAACAAGCCGTCGGGACTGCTCTACCGCAACGACGCGATTGCCGTGGTCATCTCCAACGCGTGGCTGTGGGGCGAGGCACTCCAGGTCCAGTTCAACGCGAAGCTGGAGAATCTCTTCGGCAAACAGCTGCCGCTGATCTCCGAGGGCACCGCCACAATTCCGCCGGGTTCGCGACATGTCCAGCGCGCATCGGTGACGAACCTGCCGATGGGGCCCTACGCGTTTACCTTCGAAGCTCGCGCGAACGGCAAAGTTATCGCCACGATTCCGCCGGCGAAGACCGCCGAGAATCCGCACCCGGAACAGAATTTCCTCGTCTACGAACCGCAGGGCAAACCGCTGGCTGCGCCGGAACTCTTCGCGATCCTGCGGGACCGCAACAAGCTCGTCGCCGAGCTCGGCTTTCGCACCGACAACATGCTCTTCACCTGGCACTCAACGCAGAACAGCCCGGCGATTGAAAATTTCCCTGGCTACTTCCAATTCGACTGGCTGACGCCGGGCATCCAGAAACGCACGGACGCGGGCCTAACGGTCATCGGCACGCTGGGCTTCACGCCGCAATTTTACGACCCCAGTGCGCGCTACATTTCACTTTACAACGAATGGTTCGGCAGCACCGTGGCGATGCCCACGCGGTCAATCTACTTCGAAGAATACGTCCACCGCACGCTCGAACATTTCGCTGGCCAGGTTGACACGTGGGTCGTGTGGGACCGCCCCGATCAGGCGAACTTCGCGACGCCGGAAGAGTACACCGACAAGATGCTCGAAGTCGCGAAGCGCGCCGCAACGGAGGCGAATCCGAAGGCGAAGCTGATCTCCGGTGCGATCCCGTACGAGAATCTCAACACGTACCTGGCCGGCGTGATCGAAGCCGGCGGCCAGAATTACGTCGACGGCATCGGCATCATGCCCTCCCCTGCCCCGCTTTCGCCAGAGGATGGAAACCTCGACGCCGTGCTCGCCCGCGCACAGAAATTGCGCAAGGAAGAGCAGGTGAAGCCGGAGCTGTGGGTGCTGAACCTCGCGTGGAATACCGGCGACACGCAGGGCTCGGTCAGCGAACTCAACCAGGCGCTTTACATTCCGCGTGCGTGGGTGATATGCCAGGCACAAGGCATCAACAACATTCTTGTCCAGCCCGACGGCACGCAGACAATCGCGGAGAAGAATTCCGCGGACCTGATCTATCCCATTGGCGAAGGCTTCGCGATCAAGCCCGCCGCGATCGCGACCAAGACCGTCAGCACGCTGATGAAGGACGCCACGATTGTCCGTGAAGTTTTTCTCAACGACCGCTGCGACGGCCTGGCTCGCGCGTATCTTTTCAAGCGTCCCGATGGCACATTGCTGCTCGCGTCGTGGCGGCGCGAAGGCACCAGCGTGCTGCCGTTCACAACTAGGCCGGATGCGATCTACGACACATTTGGGAATTCAGTCGACGCCGGCGAAAGCCCGCAGCTCACGCTGCGCCCCGCGCCACAGTATGCACTCTTCAGCAACAGCGATGCGACAACGCTGATCCGGCAGCTCGAACGCGCGGTGATCGTCTACGACGACGCACCGGAATCCGCGTGGAAGACGCAGTTCTCGTTCTACCTTGATGTCGGCGATGCCGAGGACGAGAAGGCAGCGCAGTACGCGGCGACAGAGAGCCATCTCGTCGGCCCCGTCGACAGTTATTACTTCTCGGAATACGGCCGCCACATCATCGACACGGGACGCCACTTCAAGGGTCAGGAAAGTTTCAGCGTCGACGTCTCGAAATTCGGCAACGCCGATTTGATGCTGCGCAAACGCATCAACTACTCCGTGCGCAACCAGCTCGTGAAGGTGTATTGCAACGACCAGTTCGTGGGACAATGGTGCGCGCCGCTGGCTGACCGCCGCTACCGCTGGCGCGACATCGAATACATCATCCCCAATTCATTCTTCGCGGGCAAACCATCCGCGACGCTGCGCTTCGTCAACGCCGGCGCGCCCGACAGCGAAGCGACCAGCTACTGCTACTGGGGCGGACCGCTGCGCTCCAGGAAAATCTATGCGTCGGATCTTTCGCTGCTATGCGGCACCGCCGGACCGGCGGCGCCCTTCATCAGCCGCGACAAGAACGTGATCGGCTCCGCGATGTCGTTCCTGAAGAAACCGGAAACGGTCCGCAAAGGCCTCGGCACCAATTCCGGCGCAAAGCTCGACGAAAGCCTGATCGTGCTCTGCCTCAACAAGCAATACAAAACGCTCCACGGCGTCGTCGGCATCGACAACTGCACCAATGGGCGCGGCACGGTCCGCTTTTACGTCGGCGGGCTGAACAAGAAGACGCTCTTCGATTCCAACTACATGACCGCGTACAGCGAACCAAAAACCTTTGACCTCGACGTCTCGGATCAGATCTCCATCATGCTCTGGGTCAACGATGGCGGCGACGGCCGCGACGACGACATTGCAAATTGGGCCGACTTGCACCTGGAACTGAAATGATGCCACGATCTCTACTCCTCGTAACACTGCTGGCCAGCACACTCGCGTGGAACTTGTACGCTGCGGAGTTGGCCGAACAGATCGCGCATCTCGACAATCCCGCGGAACTGGCCGCGGTGGTGAAGCAGGGCGAAGCGGCCGTCGGAGAACTCACGAATGCGCTGAAAGGGCCGCGACCGGATCTTGCCGCGCAGGCGCTGGGTCAGATCAAGGCAAAGTCGGCGCTGCCGGCGCTCGTTGCTCTCGCGCAGACCAAGGACGATGAACTCCGTGCCACCGTCACGTGGGCGATTACGCAGTGCGGCGCGGATGCCAGCGCGAGCGCAACCCTGATCGCGTTGTCATCCGATCCATATCCCGCGGTGCGCGTCGCAGCGGTGATGGGGCTCACGGATTTGCACACGCCGGAGTGCGATCAAGCGCTGAGATCCGCAACCGCTGATCCGCTGGAAATGGTTCGGATGGCTGCAGCCGAAGCGATCCGGCGCGGCCGCCGCACGGATCTGTTCGGCAGCTTGACGGCGCGATTGTCCTATGAAATCGAACGCGTGCCCGACACCACTCCCGGTGCCCCGCAAACCAATCCAAAGCTTGTCGACAAAGTGGTCTGGAAGGAACCCAGCCCGCAGGTCCGCCATGCCGCGATCCGCGCACTGGGCGAGGCGAAAGCGACCGACGCCGTCCCCGCGCTGATCGAAGCGCTGGAACGCGAGAACAGTTTCAACCGCCAGGCCATCATTCACGCCATCGATGCGATGGGCTCCGACGTCGTCGGCGTCTGCCTCGGACGCATCGTGCCGATTCCCTACGACAAGGACGCGCTGGAAAATCACCTGCCGGTGCTGATCAACAATGGCACGCTCGCCGTCATCGCCGGAAAACTCGGCGACGCGCGCTGCGTGCCGACGCTGCTCAACACGCTCAAACTTCCGCGCAAGGAACTCGGTGCCAACAACGATCTCACGGAGCTCTATATTCAGACCGTGCAGCTGCTGGGAAAGTTCAAATGTGAACGCGCGGGCCGTCCCATCGCCGAACTGCTGAAGGAAACAAGCGTCCGCCAGCTTTCCGAGGCGGCCCAGGACGCCATTCACCAGATCGGACGCCCGGCGGCGCGGCCCCTGGCGCGCAACATGAGCGACTGGACGCTCGCACCGGTCTTTCTGAAGCTGCTGCGCGAACCGGAATTGCGGACCAGCGAGGCGCGCAAAGAACTGCTGGGCTTCCTGACCAACGAAGCCGACGAAGTCCGCTTCGAGGCGACGCAGACGCTCGGGCTCTACATCTACACCGGCGTACTCGATGAGTACGACCTGCCGCTGCTGGAATCGATGCTCCTGGATCCGAACAGCGAAGTCCGCGCCGCTTCCCGGGTGTGGCAGGACAAAATCAAAACGAAACTGGAAACGAGGTCGAGCGGTGAGCACTAATCCAATCGCGTTGACACGCGCTGCAATCGCCTTTGCTCTTGCCTTGAGCATACTCCCGGCCGCGTCGGCGCTCGAGGTGACGCTGCGCCTGGTCCGCAGTGACGCGCCCGATCAAGTGGTCTCGACGGCAATGACGGAGATCAACGTTCAGGCCGAGTTGGATAAAGCGAAGGCCGATCTCGCCGGAGCCTCCGGCCAGCTCGCGCGGAACGGCGGCAAGCCGATGGTGACCGACACTGAGGTCAATCCAAGGGCCGAGTTCGATCACTACTGCAATTACATGCGCGCGATCATGATCGACAAGACGCATCAGTTTCAGTTGACCTACGAAAGCAACGGTAAGACCAGTTTCCTGCGCCGCGCCGACGTGCTCGAACTGAAACTCGCCGATGGCGAACACACAATCGACCCCGGTGCACACACGTTCACCATCGCCGGCGATAAAATCACGACAGCTGATCCCACGCTGCGCGTAAACGGCAGGACGCTGGACATCACGCTTTTTCCTGTCTCGATTCTCGCCGTCGACGGCAGCGCCGTGCGCGAAATGCCCGCGGAACTCCGGCGCCTGCCCGTCGCGCTGCGCATCCTCAGCGGCGAGGAGGAGCTGATTCCGAAAGAGAAGTACCTCAGCGCGACGGCGACGTTCAAGCACCTCACGCTCTACATGCTCACGAACAGGGTCGGGACCGGGTACCGTCTTGTGCCCTCGGAGCGCCATTTCCATCTCACCGACAAGGGCGTCGAAATCCTCGATACGAACGGCAAGGTTGCCACGGATGCCGATGTTCCCGTGGAGAACGGTTTCACGATCACGATTCCCAAGACCGCGGTGCCGGTCGTCCTGCGCGGCAAGAAAGTTCACGTCTCGATCAACGGCGCGTCAGGACGGCTTTCAGCCGACGCCGATGAGAACAAGAAGGAAACGACCAAGACGTTTTATGCCTACAGTGCCAGCGATGGCGCGAGCATCAGCACGGGAACGCGCGTCGCCGTCTCGGCCAGATTTCACGGCGACTTCGGCGCGTTTCCGCGGCGCAAAATCATTGTCGACGCGACCTCCTCCGAATCCCATGAACCGCGCATCTTTCAGGTCGCGCTGCCTGGTTACGAATCCGAGACCGGCAAGCCGCTGCGCATTCGCGCACAGTTTACCGATGCGTTCGACAACGGCACGCTCGCGCCGCCGGAAGTCGCCGCGTACCTCTGGCAGCCGCCGGTGCTCCAGGACGACGGCATACTGCGGGGCTCGCCCGACGAAACGACAAATCTCGCGGAATGGCGCCAGCTCCGCCTGGAAGGAACGTCGGAAGCCGACATTTACAACGCGATCATGCCCGCTGTCGCCAGCAACGTGTACTGGTTGCGGATCGTCATTGACAAGCGCGGCTACTGCTCGCCCGCCTCGCCGCTGCGCGCGGATTTCATTCAGGGCATCATCGATTCGGCGGCGCGCACGAATCTTTCCGTGTTCAGTCCGACTGGCCGGCACGCGTTCCTGAATGGCGCGGATCTGCCGCTGAGCGTCGTGGTGAAAAGTTCCGCGGCGGTCCCAGCCTCGCATCTGCATCTGGTGCTCAAGCGCGGCGCGGAGGAGTTCGCGCTCGTCGATCAGGAGATTCCGGCGCTTGAACCCGGTTGCCATCCGTTCCACTTCGTCGTGCAGGGCAAGGCGACCGCGGCGCTGGCGGCGGGAGATTACACCGCCTCGGCCGCGCTGGGCGCCGTGACGTCCAATACCTGGTCGCTTCACGTCGCACGTGCGCGGGCACAAAGCAGCTTTCCCATATACGGTTCGGGGCGCTTCAGCCACTACAACGTCGACGCAGGCAAACAGTGGGTGAACGTGCCACCGAGCATCACCGCCGCGAACGAATCGCGCGAAGCCTTCCGCCGCAACGCCTCGATCCTCGGTCGCGAGCTCGATACCGTGTTGCTCGACTGGTACGGCTTCCATCCGCTCTCCGATTACATGGGCCGCGATTCGTCGAGCGAAGTGGCGGAAGTCGAGAAGGTGCTGCGCCACGCGCCGGCGCTGCCGTCGCACGAGGTCTACTACTATCAAAACCATTTCGAGAGCGTCCACGAAGCGCTGATGCGCGAAGGCATCAGCGAAGTCAACGGCGCGGTCTGCAACTTAAGCATGATCTCGCTGATGCACAGCGTCGTGAAAGACGTTCATTCGGAGATGCGCAAGTTTCAGCTCATCGCGCAGATCGGCCGGAAGTTCGAAAATTTCGACGGCCTCGCGTTGGTCTACCCGAATACTGATCCGCTCGGCAATTCCGAGATCGTCGACCCAGGACGGCACGCGCGCATGGAAGCGCAGAACAAAAATTTCAAAGCGAAGTACGGCTACGACGTCCCGACGATGGCTCCCGGTACGCAGTTCATCAACGCCTTGCTCCACGGCACGCCCGTCACCGAAGCACTCGCCGATCAGGCCAAACAGTGGGAAGCGTGGCAGTTCGAATGCAACTCACTCATGGGCGATTTCTACGGCACGGCGCGCAAGGCCGTTGATCCAATCATTCCCGGCATGAAGCTGGTCAACGAAGGTCCCGGCTGGGGCTTCACCGGCAACGGCACTTACCCCGTCACCGCCAACGCCAATCAAGGTCCGCTGATGGTCTGGACCGGCTTCAGCGATTTTGGCTACAGCCTGATTCTCGAACCGTTTCTGCGTCCGAAATTTCTGCAGATGACGGGCGATGAAATCTGGGGCACGCTCTTCACCTACACGGGCATGCACGGAAACATCAAAAAGCATGTGATTGAACATCTTGCTGCCGGTGTCCATGGCTTGGGCTTCGCCGGCACACGACCTCTGCTCGAAGTCGACGACCACGCCAAAACATACCTGCCCGAAGACTACCAGCAGATCCGCGATTTCCTCCACACGTACGGCCCGATGTTCAAGCACGTCAAGCCGCAGGGCGAGATTGCAGTGCTCTATCCGTTCCACCAGACCATGTACGAACTCATGGCGATCAACCATGAGAAATGGAAGATGAACATCGGCGTCTCTGGCACGTACACCTGCATCACGCAACTGGCGCTGCTGGGTTACGACTCGGAAGTGCTGAGCGAAGAGATGATCGACAAGGGTGAGCTTGACCGCTTCAAGGTCGTCATCGTACCCGCGCTGCATTACCTTCTGCCGCAGCACAAACTCGCGCTGGAGAAATTTGCCGCGAAGGGCAATGCCGTGCTGCTCGGTTCGCTCTCCACGCTCGTGCCTTCAGGCGCGAAGTTAATCGACGACGACTTCGAAGAACTCGGCGACGTCAACACGCGCAGCCGCGATCCGCTCGACATCGAACACGCCTGGTGGTTCAGTCAGATGCGGAGCAGAATCCCGAAGCTGCGCGAAGCGCTCACGGCCGTGAAAGCGCAGCCGTTCGCCAGACCGGAGACCGACCACCTCATGGTCCAGACCAACCGCGCCGGCGACGCGCGATATACGTTCGTGTGGAATATGACCTATCCCAGTTTCATGGGCACGCCGCGCCTCACGGGAAATCCGGACAACAGTTCCTTCGATGGCGAAGCCAACGAACAGACGGTCATGCCGCGCCGCGAGACGCTGTGGCTGCAGAGCGACTACACGACCTATGATCTGCTCACGGAGCAGCCGATCGACACGTCCGTGCAGAAAGACGGCCGCACGTCCGTCGCCTGCGACCTGACGTTCACGCCGTATCGCATTTTCGTCAGCTTGCCGCAAGCGATTGCGGCGCTGCGTCTCGAAGCTCCGGAGGCCGCGACGCTCGGAACGCAAGCGCTCATTAAAATTACGCCACTCGACAAGGCAGGCCACCCCATCAACGCCTCGATCCCGCTGCGTATCAGCATTCTCGATGGCGCTGGCAAACCCGTCGATACGCTCTACGCGGCCGCCGTGAACGCCTGCGACTCGGCCGTCTCGCTGCCGCTGGGATTCGCTCCGGGAAAATGGACGATCAGCGTCGACGACTTGCTGAGCGGCCATCGCGTCGAGGCGTCCATTTCGGTCGACAAGCCGCAGAATCTTCCCTTCACGGCCGCGTTGAAAGTACTGCCGGTCGTCGACGTCCAGCGCGCCGATCTGGTCCGTGAATTCATTGAAAGCCGCAAGAAGGACGGCGAAGGCATCTGGATTCTGCTCAGCGAAACGCAGGCCGCGTCCAAACTGCCCTTGGCCGAAGAAGCCGTGAAACAGCTCGCGGCACTGGGGATCAAGGCCGAAATCAAGCGCACCGACAATCCCGACGTCTATGCAAAGGAAGAACGCCTTCATCTGTGGGAGGGCTGGTCGGAGCTCCCGCCCGCGCAGTACATTGAACACCATTTCATGTTACTCGGCGGCGAAGGCGAGAATGCATTGATCGAAGAGTTGCAGGAAGGCCAGTTGCTCGCACGCAGCCTGACTGTCAGCTACCCCGGCCCGGGGCGCGGTATGCTCACGGTCGTGCGCAGTCCGTTTGCCTTCGGCCGCGATGTACTCTGCGCCTTCGGGCCCGACGACGCCGGCATCCGCGCGGCGCTGGCGGAACTTTCGAAACTCGCTGCGCCGGAAGTGAAAAAGGCGGAGGTTGCGCCAGCAAAATTGGCTGCGACGCAAAAGGACACCGCCGTTCCGCCCACCGCGGATAGTGCGCCATTCGCCAATCAGGACGGATCCCCAGTGGAGACGATTTCCGTCTCGCCGTCCGGTGACCGCATTGCGTTCGGCACGCTGGCGTACGCGAAGAACGTGTTCGTCTTCGACGCCGCCGGCAAGCCGCTGCTCGAAGAAAAGATCGGCCACATCAACACGCTCGGCCTAGAACAGTTTCCCGACAACCAGCACCTGGCCGTGCTCTCCGATGGCACCCTGTATCTGCGCGAGCCCGATGGCTCGCTCCGCTGGCGCCTGAACTTCGGACGAAATCGTGACATGCAGGACTATGTCGATCCGCAAGGCCGCTACCTGGTACTGAACGAAGGCACCGCCATGCGCGTGCTCGACATGGAGCTCAAGACGCTCTGGCAATTCGACGAGTGGGAAAAGTGCGAGAACACCTTCGAGATCCTGTTCGGGCGCGCCGCGCGCTTCATGGCGACAGCCGAAGGCGGAAAGACGCTCATTTACCGGCTCACAGGCAAAGCGCCAGGCATCGCGGGAAAAGAAGCCGATGACGTGATCTTCTGCGACGCGCTGACCGGCCAGGAACAGCGCCGCGCGCCGGTGGAACTCGCGGTGATCCGTGAATTCGCACACTTTCCGCCCGACAAGCAGGCAAAGCTCAAGAAACTCACCGCACTGAATGAGGGCGCGTTCTTCCTCGCGGAATTGACGGGGCTCCCCACGTCCATCTATGTGCTCCTCGACGGAAATCTGAAACCAATCGCCTACCCGCGCTTCACCATGCCGACGTTTATGGGCGGCTCGGTCAATTTCTCACAGCACGCGCTGCTCAGCAGCAGGCAATTCGTCTTCACGATCGGCGACACGCTCAGCGTCACCAATCCCGACTGGACGGAGGCGCATTCCGTCTGCATGAACGCAATGATTCTGTCGCTCGTCTCCGACGAAAATCGGCAGCGGATCATCATCTCCGACAGCACCGGTCATCTCACCGCCTTCGACTACACGCTGAAGAAGCTTTGGGAGACGGACCTCCATGGTGGTGCCCAAATAGCGCTGCTGAAAGACGGCCGCATTGCCGCCGGCACGACACGCGGCGATGCGATGCTGTTGGATCCGGACGGCCACGCGCTCTGGTCACAGTCCCTCAAACGCGTCGCGCCGCCGGAAGACATCGAGAAGCGCTGGGCCGAACTGGAATCGCTGCCGTCTCTAAAAGGCGCTGGGCGCGAAAACTGGTGGGAACGGCTGGCGCAGAACGTGACGCTCGGCGAGGACATCGCGAAGCTGAGTGGCACTTTCAACGCCGGCAAGCCTCTGACCGCGCAATTCCAAGGTGCGCCCTTCGGCACATACCTCGTCGAATGGCACTATGGCCGCGCCGTGCCGGCCTGCTCACTGTCGCTGGAATTCACGGAGACAGAGAGATCCGCAGATGGCAAGCCGGCGGCGAAAATTTCGCGACTCGCGCGTTCGGGGCAGGCACAGGAGAAGGAATACATCGAGCGCGCGGTCCTGCGACTCGGTGACCGCGCGGAGACGGTGGATGTCAGTGTGAAATCGTTCGGCGACAAGGACGTCTTCTCGCAGGTTGTCGTGCGGCCGATTCAATTTCCGTCGGACGACCTGATCCGCATCCCGGCGCTCTACCGCAACATGAACAGCGATGCCGCCTATACCAATCCGCCGGCGCGCGTGGAAATGTATCCGGTCCCGGCCGACCAGTGGACCGGTTGGTGGTGCGAACCGATGTGCCTGATCAACGGCCGCATGCTGGAACGCGAACCGGGGCTGCTCGGCGGAAAATGGTTTGGCGGCAACAATACGGCGCAAGTTTCAAGCAACAGCGCGCACGTTCCCTGCTATGTCGAAATCACGCTGCCGAAAAAGCATTTCATCACGCACGTGGCCATCGCCGAGGATCCCGATCTCGCACGCGTCGAGACGCTGACGATCGACACTTTCATTGAGAGCCGTGAGACGCGCAGCGGCGTCACGGAAGCCGAAGCGCGGCAGGCGAAGAAGGGATATTGGCAGAACGCGGTCAAACGCAAGGGCAACCAGAGTTGCTACAACGTTTACAAATTACCGAAGACCGTCTACACGAACAAACTGCGCGTCTACCTGCTCAACGGTTACTCGTCGATCGATGAAATTGAAGTTTACGAAACGATTCCGGAAGAATTGAAGCGTGCTGCAAAATCCGTGAACCCCAGCAAAGAAGAGAAGGCCGATGCCGAAAAGCACCCCTGATTTGCTGCTCAGCGCCGCGTTGTTGACTTTCCTCGCGTCACTGACGCCGTGGCAGTGCCGAGCCGCCGACGAAAAGCCCAAGGCCGGCGAGTGGCCCGCGGGCTGGCTATTTCGGGTTCCCGTCACGTTGACCGAAGCGGTCGAAGCCGGCGACATCACGCTCGATCACGGCGGTCTTGGCCAGTTCGACGGGCGCGACGTTCGCGTCGTCGGCCCGCAGGGCGAAGCCGTCAGCGCGCTGATCAGTGCGCTCGACGCCACTCATGTGCGCGTGATTTTCGAGGGCGCTCCCGGCGCGGGGAAATATTTTCTCTACTTTGGAAACCCGTCGCCAAAACTTCCGCCGCCGCCCGCCGGCGTTTCGGTACCGGTTCCAGGCCGCGCGGATTGGGCCCCCAAGGGCGGCTTTACCTGCGTCAGCTACAATCCGCTCAGCCCGCTGGATGGCAAGCAACTGGTCAGTCAGGAAAAGTTACTGAGCTACTACGAGCGCGTCATGGAGCAGGCGAAGGCCACGCCGCCGCTCGACGAGAAGGCCCCGAAAAATGTGATCAGCGGAATTTACGTCAACGCGGCGCAACCCATCAGCGCACCGGATCAATACTTTCACATTTTTCGCGCGGAAATCGAAATTGAAACGCCCGGGAAATACGATCTGCTCATCGCCAACGCGCTCTCCTCCGACCGCATCGGGGTGATCTTCGTGGACGGGGACCGCAAAACCGCCGCGGTGCAGGGCTGGTACGTGTTGGGCTACGGCGGGTCGCCATTCTGCTCCAGCTTTACAGGTCAGGTGGAACTGAAAGCGGGCAAGCATGTCCTCGAGATGTACACCAACCGCCGCAATCCGGAAATCCGCATGGGTCTGGCCGGGGGAACGTCGAAGGTCCCCGAATATCTCGGCGGCCAGTTCGCCAGTTATGAGGCGAAGAAAGTCGCCCCCGGCGAAATGGAGGCGGCTGGCGGAGATTTCGTCGCCGCGTGCCACACCACCATCGCGGCGTGGCTGGCACAGAACCGCTTCCCCAGCGCCCGCGCCGTCTGCCGGTTTGTGAAACAGCGCTTCGCCGCCAATCCGCAAACGTTGAAGGAATTCAGCGCTGCGTACGAACGCGTCAACACCGAGTCGTACGAACGCAACTGGCTCACGGAAGGAAAATACGCCACCCGCGCCGGCACGATGCCCGACGTCGACTTCTTCCCGCCGTTCATCGCCGTCCCTCAGCCGATCAGCCTGTCGCAGGACGATCGCACCCACTGCAGCAGTTGCGTCTGGGGGGAAGGAAAACTGATCTACGGTCTTCCCTTTAATGTCCAGGACGCGCCGTGGGGCGTGACCAGCAGCATCGCGGTGGAAGACAATCTGCTTTTCGTCGGCACCAAAAATGGCGCCATGCACGCCGTCGAACTGGCGAATGGCAGCGAACGCTGGAACTTCACCAGCGAAGGCGAATGCGTCGGTTCTCCGTTGGTCTACTGCGGGGTGCTTTACTACGGCACGCTCGATCGGAGGCTCTACGCGATCGACATCGCCCGCGGGCGCATGCTCTGGAATTTTCCCGCACGCGGCTGGATCGAAGGTGGCCCCTGTGCCGCGGATGGCCGCGTTTATTTCGGCTCGCTCGATAAAAGTCTTTACGCCATCGACGCGGCGCTGGGCATCCAACGCTGGGAGACGCCGCTCGATGGTCCGATCTCCGCGCCCCCCACGACTGATGGAAAGAATGTCTACGTCGGAACGCGCACTGGTACTTTTTACGCCGTCGATTCGGCCACCGGCAAAGAGGCGTGGCACTACGCCGCCGGAGCCTCCATTGAAGGCGGATCGTGCGTCGACAAAAAGCGCGTCGTCTTCGGGGACAAGGCCGGGCACATTCACTGCGTCGACCACGCCACCGGGCAGTCCCTCTGGAAAGCACCGGCCACCGCCGGCGGTCCGGTGACGGCGTCGCCGATTCTACTCGGGTCCGTCATCTACGGCGGAACAGCCGATGGAAAAGTCTTCGGGATCGATGCCGGCTCCGGCGAAGTCGGCTGGCACGATACTCTTCCGGCAGAGGGCGAGATCTCACGTTCGCCGATTTTTGCCGACGGCAAACTCTGCTTTACCAGCAAGATGCGCGGCCTCTTTTCACGGCCCACCGGACAACCCGCACTGGTCACGTATCAACCCGGCCTTCGCGGGCAGCAGGTCCGCCAGCCGGTCGCGGAACTCTCACCCGACGGCCTGCTCGATGAACCGTCATGGAACGCGGCGCTGACTCTGCCGCTGCTCAAGCCCAATGGCTTCGAGCCTGCGGCGCGCAGCGAAGCCAGGTTTCTCTGGGATGCCAAACACCTGTACGTCGGCGTGAGCTGCCGGGATGCGGCCGACGAGGACAACATCACGGTCGTGATCGATCCGCGCGGCGACGGCGCGGTGGCGTACCAATTTTCCCTTACGCGCGCTGGTGTCGCGAGCACCGCGCTGCTGACGGCGCCCGGCGGCGACCCATCCGATCCGAAAATCAAGGCGGTGCTCGATGCGTTGAAGCTCACCGTCACCGGGGCCGACTGGAAACCCCAGTGGCTGGCGAAATCCTCAACGGGGAGTGAGGGCGGCTGGACGGCAGAACTCGTCATCCCCTTTGACGTCCTCGAGAAACAAATCGCCCCGCCACCACAACACGGAACGAACTGGCGCGTCAACGTCATCCGCAACACGGGGAAGCCGGGCACGCAACTCCTCGCACCGACCCGGAACAAAAATGGCATCGGCGCGCCGATGGAATGGTTGCAGATGCAATACATTCCGGAGAAGGTAAAGCCGTGAGAATCTCAAGCGCGAATCCAACCGCGTGCGTTCAGGAAATTCGAATTCCCGATCACTGCCTCGTGCGCGAAATTATCTCTCCGTCGTCGAGAAAATAGACGCCCAGTAGAAAGCCATTGTCGCGGGCCGGCGCGGCTCGGAATTGACCGCGGATCGTGTACGTGTTCAGCGCACCGCGCTCCATTCGCTCCGCCGCCTTCAGCTTCACCGCGACCGTGGCAAAAATCGAACGCGCTCTGCAGACGGGGCAATTATCCATCTGCATATCTGTCAGAACGAATTCCATGGCCGGTCCGGTCTCCGCCGAACGCACCGTGACGCCGTTGAGCACCACGAACTTTCCATCGAGAAACTGAACGTGCCGCGGCAGCGTATTCTCCGCGTTGGATCCTTCAAAATTGCGCTGCGCCGAGAGCAGCAGTTCCCACAGCAGTTGATACGGTTCGTCGGCGGTCCCTTTTCCGCCGGCGATGCGGAAGTAATGATCGACGATCAGTGAACCGTCCGGCATGCGCACCAGTCGCGGATCGCGCTCCTGCTCCACCATGCCGCCGTTGTCCGGCTTGAGCTGCACCGGCTTGGGCGCCAGTGCCTGCTGATGTTGAGCCGGCAGCACGGCCGGCGTCGGCGCGACTTCTGGCACGGGATCTTTAACGATGTCGACGACAGTGAATTCCGTTCCGGTATCGGCCAGGCCTCGCGTGTTGGCTTTCGTGCGCGGATAGAGCAGCGCGGCAGCACCGAGTGCGGAGACAGCAAGGAGAATCCAGAACGTACGAAGACCCATGCCGTTCCTCAACCCAAAGGCCGCAAACTGCGCGTGATTGTGGTGCGGTACGCGAGCACCGCTGGAATGATTCCGGCGAAACTCGCCAGTACTACCGCGGCAAAAAGAATGAGCACGGTGGGCGTACCCAGGAGCGCCGGTTGCAATGCCAGCCCCAATTTCGCATCAAGGATCCGCGCCGCGATTTGATTGACCATGACCGAGAGCACCAAGCCGCCCAGCGCGCCGAAGACGCCAATCAGCGCGGCCTCTGTGATCACGAGCCCGAAAATGCGCACCTGGCTGCAGCCGAGCACACGCAGCACGGCGACTTGCCGGCGGCGCTGTTCCATGGAATTGTAGAGCGCCAGCAGAATCGCAATGCCGCTGGAGAGCATCACCACCGCCGCCATCGCGACGAAGACTTCGTCGATATTCGAGACGATCGTGAAGAGCTTGTCGATCTCATTGCCCGGCAGCGCAACGGTCAACTCCGGATGGTGGCGCTTCAAATCGTCGTAAGCGGTGTACAGCGCCGGAGATTCGCTGCTGCCCGGTGCGGTTTTGAAGCGCACGTAGACTCCGGTGATCAATTGATCCGACGCGGCGAGATCGGCGGCTGTCGTCTGCGTTACCGTTGGGTCTTTCAGTTTGCGCTTTTCGTGCGCGTGAACGATCCACGCGCTATTGAGATCCGTGAAGAGCGCGCGATCGTGGCTGGTCCCGGTCGGCTGCAGCACGCCAACGATTTTGTACTTCGAATAGCGGTGCATCTGCGCCAGCGCGGCCTTCATGGTGGGGAAGTCGCCGCCGCTCGCACGCTCCTCTTCATTCGTATCGTTGATGCCGCTGATTCCATGTGTAATGAAAAAGCTGTCGCCGGTTTTCAGTCCGAGCACTTTCGCCACCGACGCGCCCGCGACGATTTGGAATTCGGCTTTGAAAAATTCGCCGTCGGCCAGTTTCCACTTCTCGTCGCCGTTGGGCTGAAACGCGCTGAAGAATTGCGTCGTCGTCGCGAGAATCGGGAAGCTGCGGTACGAATCGCCCTGCTGAATCGGAATCGCGAAGTCGACCGGGTATTTCGCGAGCAACTCCTGGCACGCCGGCCATTTCACCGCGCGGGCGGGAGGGTTGGCGTAGAAGATCGCGTTGAGCACCGAGACCATCGGGCTGGAATCAGCGCTGAGCAACAACTGAATGTTGCCGCTGCCCCGGTTGAACGCGCTGCGGCTGGCGTCGCGCAGGCTCAGCAGCACCAGCATCAGGCAGACGGCGACGGCCACCGTCAGCGCGGTGATCAGCGTCGAGAACAGACGCAGGCGCAGGCTGCGCTTGATGATCGTAAAATCCGTCATCATCGCGCCACCTCCGATCTGCTCGGGGCGGAATTCGGTGTGGATGCGCCGCGTGCGCCCAATTCGCTTAACGCAATGCGCCGATCGAAGCGCTGCGCCATCGCCGGGTCGTGGCTGGTACAGAGCAGCGCCGCGCCGCGCTGGCGGCAGGTGTCCTGAATCAGATCCATTGCGGTCACAGCCAATTCCGGATCCAGGCTCGCCGTGGGTTCATCGGCGAGAACGAGTATCGGCTCGCAGGCCACCGCGCGCGCAACGGCCACGCGCTGCTGCTGCCCCACGCTCAGCGTGTCGGGATCGGCGTCGGGATTCGACAGGCCCAGTTTCGCCAGCAAGTCGACCGCGTACCCGCGGTGCTCGCGGCCGGGCAGCGACGAGAACATCAGCGCCGCCATCACGTTTTCCACTGCACTGAAGCCGTGGAGCAGATTGAACGTCTGAAAAATCATCCCGATGTTGCGGCCGCGATAAAGATCGCGCGCGCCGCCGCGCATCGAATGCAGGTCCGTGCCGCCAACGAGCACGCGACCCTCCACCGGATCGAGAAGACCTGCGATCAGGTAGAGCAGCGTGCTTTTACCACCGCCGGAGGATCCAGTCAGCAGCAGTTGTTCACTCGCGCCCAGCGAGAGATTCGCCACGTCGACGGTCCAGCCAGAGGCTTTGGACTCCGCCGTTTCATAGCGGAAGCGGAGACCGTTGAGGGTGAGCGGGTTGCTGCGATCCATGCTAAATAAGGATACAACGCGGAGTGCTAAATAATGCTAACTTTTTTATGTGCGGCGCGTTTTCTTGGCTGAAGTCAATGCGTCTCGGGCGCGTCCTTGCCTTCCATTGCCTGAAAATCGGCGAGATGTTTTTCGTAGTCTTGTCGCGCTGCCGCTGTCGTTCCGGCGGGCAGCAGCTCAATCGCTTTCTGTTCCGTGGTGATCGCGGCTTTAACGCGGTTGTTGTTGAAGTAAGCCAGCGCGAGCGTATCGAGAATCGCGGCGTCGTTCTTCTGGGTCAGTTCCGCGGCTCTTTCCGCCAGTGGCAGCGCGGTCTTCGCGTCGCGCAGGGAGGTGTCCTGAGTCGTCAGCAGTTCCCAGGCGTACGAATTCAGTGCCACCGCGGTCTCGGGCTTTACTTCAGACCATTGTTTGAAGTAGCCAAGCACCGCCTTGAAATCCTTCTGACCGCGCGCCAGGTCGGCGAGTTCCACAAAGATGCCCTTGGGGCCGAGTGTCTCGTCGCGCTTGATGCCTTCACGCAGATCGGATATGCCGTCGTCGACCTTGCCCCGCGCCAGTTTGAAGTGCCCGCGCAAGATGTATTCAATTCCCGTGGACGGCGCTTTGGTTTCGAAGGCCTTGCCCTCCGCGACCCAGCGCGAGCGCTGAAGATCGCCGGCCAGTTTCTGCGCCAGCTCGGTGGCGGTGATGTTGTTCATCGACGCCGCCTTCTCCAGGTTCGTGCGGAAGTCATCATCGTGCTTCTCGGCGAACGCGGCGATGGCTTTCATGGCATAGCTGGCCCACTCCGGCTGCATGGAAAGGGCCTTGTCGGCATCGGCCCGGACGCCGTCGAAGTCTCCGGCCAGCAGCCTCATATTCGCGCGGTTCTGGTAGTATTGATAGACCGTCTTATCCGCCGCGATCGCCTTGTCGTAGATGGCGATGGCGCCGGCGATATCCTGTTTAGACAGGATCTCCTGAGCGCGGGCAATGACGGAGCTCGGGTCTTCAACGACCACCTGTTTCACCGGCGGCGTGGTCTTTTTCGGTTGCGCGTCTTCTTTCAGTTTCGACTTCAGCGTCCGCGCGCGCGCGGCCACAATGCTCTTGCCGTACTTCTCCAGGTACTCATCGATGGCTTCATTCTGGCTGGAGAGCTCGGAGAGCGATTTGACTTTGCGCTCCAGCGACGCAAAGGCGTCCTGAGCGGCCGACTCCTCTTTTGCGGAATCGTCTTTCGCCTGCGCCAGCGGCGGAGCCTGCGGCGCGGGCGTATGCACGGGCGCGGGAGTGGGGTCGTTCCGCTGGGAACTTTCGCCGCCGGATGTTTTCGGCGTCACGTCGGCAATCTTGTCCTTGGGCGGCGAGCCGGTCATCGAGAAGACGGCCGCGCCGGCAATCAGCACCACCGCGCTACCGACGCCGATCAGCAGCGGCATGTTCTTCTTCATCGCCGACTCGGGCGCGCGATCGACACGCTCCTGTCCGCGTTCTGGGCGGGCGGGCATCGTGTCGCGTTTGCTGCTGGATGGCGCGCGCAGAATGGTCGTCTCGCGCGTCCGCGCCGAGACGCCGCGCGCGGGTACCATGCGGACGGACGACGCCTGCGCCGGCACCGAGTTCCCCGTCGCCGGCGTGGTGCGAACTTTTGGCGTAGCGTGTACAACGGGTGGCGGGGCAACGGCGGTCGAACATTTAACGCAGAACACCACGCCCGAATCGGGATTGCGTGTCGCTCCCTTGGTCAGCTCGGCTTCAGCGACTCGGACACCGCACTTTTCACAAAACCAAAATTCCATCGGACGCCTCGATGCGTGGGATTCCCATTTTCGTCAAATTCCTTGGGAATACCACCCCTCGATTGGCAAATTTAATAGCATTTTGGAACTTGCTCAAATTGGAACATCTACCCATTCGGCCCGACTTCCATGTTACCACTTCATATTCAAGGCAAACCGCGGCCGCTTTCCCTTGTTGGTGCTGCCGGCGTGCATCGTCATCTGGTCGAGGAAGACTACGTCGCCAGCCTTTACGGGGACATCGACGGGCTCACCGACGTCGACGCGTTTCAGATCGTCTTGCACCTGCGCCAGGAAGCGATAACGCTCCGGTTCGCTGCGCATCAGCGCCTGGTACTTGCGGTGCGATTTGGGATACACGACCGTCGTGCCGCAGTGACGGGGCACGTCGTGGAGATAGATCATCGCAAACATCGTCCACGGCCGCGGGAAACTCTGCATGATGCACTGCCAGTTTCCCAGCCCGTCGATGTGCGGTCCGTGAACCGTCCACGGCACATCCGGCTCAGGTTTGATCGTGAGAATGAACGCGTTCTCCGGCACGCGCGACATGTTGAACAGATGCGGGTCCTGCGAGGCCAGTTGCGCCGCGGCAATGCGCAATTCCGGCGTGTACATGCTCATCACGGCCGGATCGATCGTAAATACGCCGTGCGTGAGCGTCTTCCAGCCATCGGGTTCGTGCGGGTCGATGCCCACCACGCGCCACGCCGCGTTGTCTGCGCGCGCCGCCACTTCCGGCGAAATCAGTCCTGAAACTTTGACATAGCCCTCTTCCATGAAGTGGTACACCTGCTCGTACGTCAGCGGCGAAACCTTTGGGGCCGCTTTCGGCGTTTCGAGAACGGCTTGCATCGGTCAGCTCCCGGCAGCGTTGAAGTGAAACAAGCATGGTGGCCAAAAGGCCACCATTGATGTTGAGCGAACTCAAGCGACGACGGCTGGTGCGATCACATCCAGAAAGCACGGCTCACAAAAATACGGCGCGCCATCATCGTTAAATGCGGCGTCTTCCAAATCTTCGATCCGTACGAGAAAGTCTGTCGCTGGCGTGCATCGGCGGACGACTCCGCAGCGGTTGCATTTGCAGAGTTCGAAGGCGTGATCATCGCCTTCCCGCTTGTGAGTGTGAACCGTTTCCTGGCCAATCGCTGCAACCATAGGTCACCTCCCCTTGTCGAGCCTTTAAAAGAATACGCTATGTTTTTAATAATTTCCATTAAAAAGCATAACATTATTAAATCTGTGGTATATTAATAATGAACGAGAGCGTTAGCCATCACAACGTGCGCAAAGGGGTCACCTGTGAATCGAAAGTCTCTGAGCTTGGGAAACTGTTCGTTCGAACTGCTCTCTGATTCAGATAAGTACTTGGGAATTGGAGAGATACGGATTGGCGACACCCGCGTGCGGTCCGGGCGGCTTCCGATCCACGTTCAAACCCAAAGCTTCACCGGCGTCGCGCTGTCCAAACTTCTGTTAGAAGGGGTAAAAACGGACGCCACTTCGATTCGCGTGCGCTGCAAAGCGTACTTCACACCTTTGGACGTGAAGTTAATGCGCGATCACAGCTTCGACCCCATTCACGACACCCAAGATTGGGACGTGCCCTGCTCGGGAGGGGCTGGCACGCTCGACCTTGTAATCGAACCCGCCCGCGACGCATTTGGCGGCGTCGATTTCTCCGGCTTCAGCTACCGCTACGAATACTCCAGCACCGACGTGCCGCTCTTTTACCTGCTCGATAAAGCGAGCTGGGAACTCGACGGCGACATTACCGGTGCAACGGTGGTTTCGCAGTCGTCCTGTTCCGCGCCCGTGACCACGTTTGAAAAGGACACACGGTGGTCAACGGAAGGCCTGATTCACTGGGACGATTCGAATTCGAAAAGCAACCCGGTGATGACTCACAACCTTCCACGCTGGGCATCGCATCAGGCTTTCGATTTTCAATTCAAAGGCGACAAGACCTTGCTGGGTGTTTTTGCGCGCGTGGATCTGATCCGTTCGATCCAGCAGCGCGAGCCGGGCAAGCGCGAGTTGAAAACCTTCGACAAATTCATTTTCGACCAGACTCTCGAATACAAGACGTCCGCCAAAGCCATTCTGCTTAACACCCGTCCCAAGTCGCTGGTCGATCAGAAGAACATCTGGACGTGGGCGATTCAGGAGATCCACGATCGCGCGCGCGGCGAATACGGTCTGCGGGAGGAATTGCCCCTCCCCCGCGTCTCGCAGAATTACTGGGATAACTTCACCATCGACACGTACCGCAAGGATCTGCTGCCGGCGGCGCTGAACATCGGCGCGAAGAGCTTGTTCATCGACAACATGAACAAATCCGCGGCGACGGAGAACAGCCCGCATCCTGAAAACAAATGGAACATGTGTTGCGGCCACGAATACGAGGTCGCACCGAAACTCGGCGGACCGGAGATGCTTTCAAAATTCGTCGCCGATTGCAAGGACGCCGGAATTCAAATCTACGCGTGGACCAACAACGGTCAGGCGCTCTCCAGCCCGATGAACCATTGGTACAAGCCCGAAACCCAGCCGTGGTACGTGCGCATGGAATGCACGCGCATCAAGTACGGCGGCGCGTACACGAATGCGTTCAGCATCTGGAGCTTCAAGCAGGAAGGCGCGCGAAGGTACTGGGCCGATTCACTGAAGAAAATTAAAGCGCAGACCGGGCTCGACGGCTATCTCTTCGACAGTTTCTACAATCTCGGCTTCATGCCGGTGAACTACGCCAATCTCGAGCCGGCGACGCAGTGGAAACAAATTCTTGAATCGTTCAAAGAACTTCAAGACGCGGGCGTGAAATTTCTCATCGAATCCTTCGGGCCTTTCGGCCAGGTTCAGCACGGTTGCCCGAAGTCGTACAACATCGACAATCTTTTCGCCTGTTACAAAGTCGGGCTTGGAACCGGTTACACCACCATTCCCACAGGTAACGACTGTGCGCCCAAGCACGCCAGCGAGGCGCACGTTCTTTACTATGTGCTCGCCCACATGACCGATCCGGGCATTCCGTTGTTCATCGGCAAAACGCGGGTCGATGAAGTCTGGACGACCGCGCACAAACAGGCTCTGGCCGACTACAACGCCAATCATACCGAGATGCGGCGCCGCATTCTGCAGGAAGACGACAACGGCGTCATCTGGCACAACACCGATCGCACGCGCGCAACGCTCTGGAATTTCGTCGATCGCACCGCGGCGCTGCCGGGAAAAATCATCGACCAGACCGCCGGCCAGGAATTGCCGGCGTCGAAAACGTACGCACTGAAAGCGTGCCACACGTACACGATCACCGAAACGGATCTTCCGGCGAAGATCTGAACCGAGTGGTGGTTTCTAACCCTGTGGTAAATTTACGACGGGGTGGGCCACCAACCCAAACTCAAGTCAATGCGAACAGGAGACCGCTGTGAAACGGGAAACGATCAAGCTGGGCGCCTGCAGTTTCGAAGTGCTCACCGAAGGCCAGAATTTTATCGGGCTGGGAAAAATCGCGATCGGCAGAACGGAAGTCCGATCCGGCCGCTTGCCGCTGCGACCGTTCACGCAGAGTTTCCAAGGTTCCGAACCGAGCGAACTGCGGCTGCTGGCCATCGACCAGAGCCCCGCGGAAATCCGCATCCGCACCGAGGCGATCTTCCGCCCGCTGCCGGTGAAGTTGATGCGCGATCACAGCTTCGACCCGATTCACGAAACCGGCGACTGGGACGCTCCACGCGTCGAGGGCACCGGCAAACTCGATCTGGTGATCAAGCCCGCCAAGGACCAGTTCTTCAGACACAGCTTCGACGGCTTCTCGTACCACTACGATTACTCCAGCGAAAACGTGCCGCTCTTTTACCTGCTCGATCAGGCCACGTGGGAACTCAACGGCGATATCCTCGGCGCGACGGCGATTTCGCAATCGTCCTGCTCCGCACCGTCGGCAACCTTCGACGCGACGACACAATGGAGCACCGAAGGCCGTTTCTACTTCGGCGACCCGAATGACAATCCGGTGATGACCCACAATCTGCCGCGCTGGGCGTCGCATGGTTCCTTCGACTTCCAGTACCGCGGCAACGAAACATTGATGGGCGTTTTCGAGCGCGTCGATCTGATCCGTTCATTGGTGATGCGCGAACCCGGCAAGCCGGAGCTGAAAACGTTCGACAAGCACATCTTCGATCACGCGTTGAACTACAAGACGTCGGCCAAGTCGATCCTGCTCAACAGCGACCGCAAGAGCGACATTGATCAACGCAATCTCTGGACGTGGGCCTTCGATGAAATCCACGATCGCGCGCGCGCCGAATACGGCATCCAGGAAGAGCCGCTGACGCTGATGCTGGCCCAGAATTTCTGGCAGAAGTTCACGATCGAGAGTTACTACAAGGACCTCGTCCCCGCCGCGATCAACATGGGCGTCGAGGCGATCTTCATCGACAACGTCAACAAGTCCGCCATGACCGAGCAGGGACCAATGCCCGGCGTATGGAATTGGAATATGTGCTGCGGCCACGAGTACGAAGTCTCGCCGAAGCTCGGCGGTCCCGAAGCACTCAAGAAGATCGTCAACGATTGTCGCGAGCATGGCATCGAAGTCTATCCATGGACCAACAACGATCAGGCGCTCTCCAGCCCGTATAACAGAAACGAACGTGCGGATGGCAAAAACTGGTACGTGCTGCTGGAAGACACGCGCCAGAAATGGGGCGGCGCGTACATGGGCTGCATGAGCGTCCTGAATTTTAAAACGCCGGACGCGCGGAACTTCTGGGTCAACGGGCTGAAGAAAAATGCCGAATTGACCGGACTGAAAGGCATCTTCTTCGACAGCTTCTACAACCTCGGCTTCTTCCCCGTCAGCTACACGAACATGAAGCCGACCACCCAGTGGCGCGAACTGCTGCTCGCGTTCAAGGATCTGCAGGATTTCGGCTACCACTTCCGCATCGAATCCTTCGGCCCGTGGGGACTACCGATGCACGGCTGTCCCGCCGATTACGGCAAGCCCGACCAGATGTTCGCCGCCTACAAGCTCAAGGTTTCACTCGGCTACGTCACCGTTCCACATCCCGGCATGAAAATGGAGCAGATTGAGGAATCGGCGGTCGTCTACCGCTGCCTGGCGCACATGACCGACCCCGGCCTGCCGCTGCACGTTGAACGGGACGGCAAGCAAATCCGCATCGACGACGCGTGGGGCGACGAGCACAAACGCGCGATCCGCGACTACTCCAAAAATCGCGCCCAGATGCATCGCCGCTTCCTGCAGGAAGATGGCAACGCGGTGGTCTGGCATAACAAGGAACGTACGCGCGCGACGGTCTGGAACTTCGCCGACCGGGAGGTTGCGCTGCCCGGCAAGGTGACGGACCTCTCCACCGGCACCGACCTGCCACAGGCGAAGTCCTATAAGCTGAAAGCGTGCCACACCTATGCGATCACCGAGACCGACCTGCCCGCGGCGATCACGAAGTAGTTCGGACGCAATTCGATTTATCGATGATGACCTTCTGGCAAATTTGCCAGAAGGTCATTTTCCATCATCCATCGTTAAAATGAACTGTCCGCAGGTCTCGATCACGAGCTGATTGCGTCCGGCTTTCAGTTCCGCCGACGCGCGTTCGCGGTCCAGATGCCAGCCGCGCCAGTCAGAGGCTTTGTAGATGCGCTGACCATTAAGCCAGATGGCGTCGAGCGCCGCGCCGACGTGGAACGTCACGCTGCGTGGCGCTTTCTCCTCAAGTTCCGTCACGCCAATGTACCGCGGCGACTTTCCGAATTCGCGTTCGACCGAGACGGCCGTGCCGCGCTGCCGTTCGTGCTCGGTCCACCAGCTCTCCGTTACGGGTTGCTTTTCTGGCAGTTCGTACGACTTCCAGGTGCCGTCGACGGTGACGTCGCGGATCGTCTGGTCGGTCAACGCGTCTTTGGCCGTGCGGAATTTCCAGGACTTGATCAACCCGGAGTATGGCGGCGGTTTAAGTTCCGTCGGCACGCTCAGGTCGCCTAGCCCCAGCGAATTCAGTGCGGCGCGCGCCATGAATTCGTAACCGTGGAACGTCAGGTGCACGTGATCGGTCATGATCATGCCCTGGTCGCCGGACTTTCGTGCCGCCTGCATCAACGCGTTGACATCGGCGACGCGGTAACCGGATTCCGCGGCAAACGCGCGTAGGAAAACGTTGAATTCATCGATGCGTTTTTCCTTGTCCGCGTTTGGCTCACCCAGGATTGTCGCTGTGAAAATGACGATCGGGATGTTTTCCTTCTGCAGCTGCGCGGTAATCGATTTAATGCTCTTCTGATACGCTTCCACGGAAACGTTGCGAATCGCGTCGTTAACACCGGCGCTCAGGAAAACGAGCGTTGGGCGTTGCGGCAGCACATCGCGCTCGATGCGCTTGGCCATCATCTCCGCGGTGTCGCTGCCGACGCCAGCGTTGATCAGCTTCGGTACGGGTTTTCCGGCCTCGGACAGGGCCTGCTGGACCAGCAAGGGACAGGTAAAGCCATCGGTGATTGAATCGCCGACAAAGACAATCCGGTCGGTCGCAGTGATTGTTTCCAGCGCTGAAACGTGCATCGTCATGGTGATCCAGCCCAGCCCGAGAAAGATGATCATTCGTACATTCACTGCCACGCTCCCCGAATCTGGTACAAATTTGAACCAGGGTCTACTTCTCGAGACTCTGATACGCCTCAATCTCGCTCAGCCCTTCGTCCTTCGGCGCAATAATGTGCACGCCGAGCGTTTTTACCTCGCGCGCGGGCGTGGGGAACACGCACCAATACTGGTCATTGATCGTGATGCCGTTGAGCACTTTTTCACGCGTTCCATCGATGGAAAAGACGGCAATGTTCTGATTCACCAGCGATTGCTTTTGCGCGCGATCGTAGGTCGCCACCAGGCTGATCGTTACCGGCTTGGCGAAATCAATCGTCATCCACGAGCCCATGAAGAGCAGGCCCGGCTTCCACGCTGGAACGTGCGCGTTTCCAAAACGTTTGCCGTCGACCATCTTCAATGCATCCACGCCCGCCCGTAGAAATGCCCCGCTGATTTTGTCGACGTCCGGATTGGGCACGAAGATCGCGCAGTTCTTCATTTTTCCAATGATGCCGTCCTCACCCTTAAGCTCCATCAGCGCGGCATCGGCCTTCGACTCGGAATCGGCGGTGTCGTCCAGTTTGTCGGGCTCCAGCGAGGTCTCCATCGTCTTCGTTTGCTTGACCAGCGCCAGATTGGGGCTGGGCCATTGCATGCTGTAGAGCGTGCATTCGGCGATTTCCGTCGGGCCGGTCGGAATCACGTTCACCACCGGCTTGACGCCCTGCACGGGAATATCGATCACGCGGTATTCGGGCGTCTCCAGATCCAGATCGAAGACTTCGGTGCCTTCCTTGCCCAGCGGCACGACGACGGTTAGCGATTTATTTGTCGGCAAGCGGCGGTAGACCAGATGCAGGAAAGCCTCGCCGCGCGGCGAATCGCCGGTCAGCGTGATTTTCTCCGTGGCGGGATAGAATGTGCGATTGAACGCCGCCACGGCAGCCCCGGCGGGCTTCCACGCGGCAATCGCCTTGGCGCCGAGCAATTTTTTCGCCACGTCCAGCGTGTCCGGTTCGCGGTAGGCCTGCGGCATGATTGCCGGTTTGAAATCCGCCGCGTTCTTCACTTCATGTCGCGCCTGCTCCGTAGTTTCGAGCAGGTGCGTGCGGCGCACTTCCTTGCCGCCGGCGTCGAGCAGCACCAGATCGCCTTCACTGGTCGCCACGAGAGTGCTGTTGTCGTTCACCGGAGCGAGGAAAGGGGCGACGCCGTTGGAATTGAACACCCATTTGGGCTTTCCTTCTGCATCAAACGCCTCGACCTCACCGCTTTCCAGCGCCGCAACCGCCAGCGTGCCATCGCGACTGACGCAGCCGGTGGCGATCGCCGGCAACTTCACGCGTTCCACGTGTTTGCCGTTGATGACCAGAAGCAGATTCTTAAACGCGGCCGCCGTCAGATTTCCCGATTCGCTCATCCACACTCCCACGCCGTCGATCGGGCCGGAAGCAAAGCGCTCGGGAATTTTCGTGTTGATTACTTCCTGTAGTTGGATCGCGCCGGTCTTATCGACGACGTAAACCGAGCCGCGGTAGTCGGCAATCGCCGCGACGCTTCCGTCGCGGGAGACGGCGCCGAAACCGGTATGCACCGCATACGTGGACTTGCGGATCTCATCGTCGCGAAGTTGCCAGAGCACTTTTTCGCTTACCGTATCGAAAAGAAAGGTGGCACTGGCGCACGGATGTTCGGCCGGCATATTCATGCCGCCCCAACCGGGCGGCCGTGTGTCCATCGTCAGCAACACGTATTTGGAATCCGGCGAGAACGCCGACCCGACAGGGAAGCGCGGATGCCGGATCGCATCGCGCACCGGCACGAAAGGTTCGTCGGCGAAGCGGTTCCATTTTGCCGTGCCGACATCACCGAGTTGAAAACCGCCGCGCAGACCCAGGAGCATTGTCGTGCCGTTGGGCGCGACATTGAAGCCGCCCGGGTAATCCGTGGGCAGCGTGTCGAAGTACACGCTGCCATTGTAAACGGGCGAGTCGCTGTGCTGCGTGCCGTCAGGACCGATGCAGTGGAACGTCAACTCCTGCATGTACCATTCGCCGCTCGTGTGTTTGGACGTGCAGGTCCAGAATCGTCCACCGTCATCGATGTGAGAATGTTTCAGGTCCTGAACTTCCGTAGCGACCGAGGCGACGACTTTTCCGGCCGGATCGACGAACGCGAGTGTATCGTTCTTGCTGTCCAGGCAGACCACGGTCTTGCCGTCTCGCGTCGCCCAGAGATTGCGAACGTGGCGCAGCGGCGAATAGGGTGCGAACGTTTCGACGACGGGAGCCGTCGCCACCGTTGGCGTCAGTGACTTCCATTCTCCGCCCGGCGCATTCACAACTGCAGCAGCAGCGGGTTTGGCAAAGTTCAGCAATTCCGCAGCGGCCTTGCTCGTCCCGGCCTCATCGTTGGCCACCAGCGCCAGCGCATTAAAATTGGCGAGAAACGGACTGAAGCAGACGACCAGGCGGCCCTGCCCCTTGCCCGGAACGTTCGGCGTTTCCATCCATGGCGTCTGCGCGCGAAGACTTTCCGCGAGTCGCCCACCGGAGAAAAGAATGCAATCGAAGCCGACCATGTAGGGCGGATTGACTTCGCCGTAGCCGCCTTTTTCCGGAATGTGTGCGCGGTTGACCGTGTCGACGTACGGCTTCATGTTCTCGCGGACGGCGATCATCTTGCCGGCGTTGAGCAGGTTCCAGCGCGGCACGTCTTCGTCTTCGCGCGGGTACCAGCGGATCGGCAGCGTGTCGTAGTCGTCGGCCTTCGTCTGCCAGACCGTCGTCTTCACTCCGGCAGCGGTAAGGTCATCGGCGAGTTTCCTGGCGACCGGCAGAAACTTTTCCTGGCCCGGCTCCACGACAATTCGCTTTTCGCTGGTGCGCTTCATGAATTTATGGAGGTGATCGGCGTTGACGACATGAACATCACCCACCGACGTCAGCGCGGCTTCGGCTTTCACTGCCGCCCCGACCGCGACGGCCGCAGTTGCGGTGACGCCGGTGATTTGCTCCTGAACCTTGATCGTCCAATTTCCGGCCACATCCAATCCGGGAACGGCGCAGCGGATTTCGTCGCCCGCGCCGCGGTACGCCGAGAAACGGACCACGCCCGCGGCATCGGTGATGTCGACCTGAATTGGTACCGCGCCCAGCGGTTTTGCGCCGGCCAGCACCTCCGTGTTAAGCACCAGATCGCCGCCAGCGTGAACATCGCCTTGGACTTTGATGGTCACGGCCGACGGTGCTTCTTTGTAGAGCGCCAGCACGGTCACCGGCTCGGTGATCAGATCGACGGAGACATCCGTCCGGCCATCCTTCTCCGCGCCTTTCAGCAGCTGTTGCTTCACCAGATCGCGCACGGTCCAGCCGGTCCCTTCCAGAGAAACCGGGAGCGCTGGATTGGGTTTGAAGACCGCCCACGACTGATTTTCTTCATCCGAGATCACGACTACATAGCGCACCGAGCCGCTGTCGACTGAAACCACAACGCCGCGGTGCGGATCGGTTTTCGCCGCGGGAGGAACGCCAGCCTTCGCCAGCGCTTCGGTCAAGGGCTTCTCCCAATTCTTTTCGAACTCCTCCCACAATTGCGGGTGCGAAACGAAGCCGCCCAGGTCCCAAATATTTTTCACGGTGTTGCCCGCGACGATTGAGCCGTCGATCTTCACTTTCGTATCGCCGGTGACGATGACCTTGCCACCCTTGTCTGTGAATGCCTTGATTGCGCTCAAGACCTTGGGTTCCAGCGGTTGCTGCTGCCGGACGAGGAACAGGACCTGCGTGCCGGCGGGAATGCCGGCGTTGCCAACGTCTTCATCGTCGACGATGACCGGCGCGCAGCCCAGCCGCGTGAGATGGTAGTACATGGCATGATAGGCATACTGCGTGCGGCCCACGAAAACCTGCTGCGCGGCGGTGGAGAGAATGGCGAAGCGGTGATCGGGCGTGCCTCTAGTTGCGATCGCTCCGTACTGCGCGACAAACTGGTGGCCCTTTGTGCGGCGTTTGATCTCCTGCAGGTTCAGCGGCTCGACGATCACCGTGCCCGCACCGGCCGCGCCACGGCCAAAGGCGTGGAACAAGCTTTTCATCTGGCCTTCGGAACTGTTACCCGGATCCATCGTGACCCACAGCGGCCGGCCGGGAAAGTTACCGCGACCCCAGTCGGTCGTGAACGAGGACGACATCGGCCACTCAGGATAGTCGCTGTAGCTTTCGTATGTCATCGCCGTCATGTCGTTGAACAGCGAGCGGGTGCGCTTGAGTTCGTCGTGTCCCGCGTTTTCAAACAGCACGCAGGCCGCGCCCGGCTGAACGTCACGCACGGCGTCGTTGTACAATTTGTTGTGCCGGCCGAAACCGAAATCCATCTGCGCCTTCCAGTAGCGCGTGGCTTTCTGCATCAGCTCAAGCGACTTTGCGCGCTTTGCTTCGTCATCGGAGAACGCGTTGGCGAGATAAAAATTCCGTTCGTCGGCGGTCAGATTTTCGAGGCCCGCCTGCTTCAGGTTCGCCGCCAGCGCCGCGTTGCGATCGCGCTTGTGGATGTCCGTGTCCAGTCCGCCTTCCGAATAACCAAAGAGCGCCGGGAACCACGAATAATTCATGCCCCACAGCGAGGGGTAATCCATCGTCTGTTGCGTAAAGATCTGCAGGCGGCGGATCATGCGATCGACGCTGGGTTTGAAACTGTGATGGTACGACAACCCTTCGAGATAAAAATTCTCCCCGCGCGGATAGAAGTCGATGATGCGGATGTGGTGCTTGAGCATGTCCTGGAGCGCGAAGTCCGCCGGGCAGCGCTGCTGCGCCGTCTCCACGGGCATTCCCAGTTCGTCACGCAGCGCTGCGGCCAGTGCCTGATCGACTCCCGGCATGTCGCTCGCCTTAAAGATGCTGCCAAAGCCGCCGCTGGAAATCATTTCGACGCCGGCATCCTGAAGCACTTTCAAGCCCTCGTCGTCCGTGGGCCAGGCACCCGCGCAACCGGGCATTTCATGCACGAGAAACGGGCTGCGGAAGTACCACGAGACAATCGAGAGCGGCACGCGGCTGCTCGCCACCCCGCCGGCTTCCACCCAGAGCTGGTAATTGCCCGCCGGCAACGCGCTCGTTTTGATCGCGAACAACCGCGAATCGAATTGCTTCCCGGCCACCGCGGGAAGCTGCAACGTACCGAGAGTCAGCGGCTTGGCGTCGGCGGCGTCGCTCTTGCAGATGACGTTCGCCGACCCGCCGGGAAAGTTCGGCTTGAGCAGCACGGTGAAGCCGGCATTTTCCGCATCCGTGAAGACCGAGCGCAATCGATGCGGTATGACGTACAGCGAAGCGGCGGGATCCGCGTAGACCAGCGTCTGGGAAATCGTGCCCAGCTTTTTGTTTTCGATCTTGAACGGCATCACGCCGGTCGCAGTCCATGCCGGGCTGGGAATTTTCAACTGTACCAGCTCGGCCGCCTCCATCTGCAGCTCGGAGGCAATCAACGCTGCATCCGCGACGGCTTTCTCCACCCCACACGCGCCGCCCGAGCCGTTGGGAAATGCATAGGTAAATTCGTTCGCGACAAAAGCGGAGCCCGTGCCGCTCTCAAATTGCTTCTTTGAGAACGTGACGCGCGCGGCCTCACCGGGCTTCACCACCGGATTGAAGTAGCAATTCAGGGTGCCCTTGCCGCCGGGCAGCGGATGCGCGAAGACCCGCGACAAGGTCTGCGTCCGGGGCGGAGCCGCAGGCGGCGTGCTGACCAGCAGGCGCAATCCTTCGGGTGTTACGGTTACATCTTTGGCCAGTTCCGCTGGAAGTGCGGACACCTTGCCGTCGGCGCCCACCGAAAAGCTACCGAGCGTCGAGGCGTACTTCACGCCAATTGGCAGCCAGACCGTCAGTACGGAAAACTTCTCCACGCTGCGCAGCAGCCGTTCCTTGCCGAAGGACAGATTGATCGAGGTCGGCACCGCGACGCCGTTGGCGTCGAGCGCCTCCAACCGCACCGGCGCGCAGAGCACGCGCACTTCATTTTCGTCGGACTTGATTGCGGGATGAGCCGACGTGATTTTTCCGCTGGTCATCACGATGGCAATGTCGCCGGGCACGATGACGTGCTTGCCGTTGGACAGATCCTTGTGCCCTTCCAGCGGGTACTGCAGCGCCTGGCCGCGGTCCTTGATCGTAATCTCTTTCGGCGCGATCACGGGTTGATTGTCGATCAGCAGCTTGATCGGAGCGGCCTCTGCCGCCACCGCGCCCTCGAACGTGCGCCAGAAGAGATGCTCCTCCAGATTTTCCGTCGGCTTGTTCAACGGTACGAAGCGGAAAAGCATCCCGCCCTTGATCTCTTCGGCGGCGGCTGTGCTCGTCGGCTGCGGATCGAGCTCCAGTTCCTCGGAAAGTCCAGCGCGTGCGAATCCCAGAATCAAACACGCGACGGTCAACACCCACGTTCGTGGCATGGCACTGCCCTCGGGAAATGCGGCGTTCATCACGGCTTGTTCAATTCGTAGTAATGATTGAACGAATACAACACGACGTTCAACCCGATCTGGAAGGCGACGTCGGCCTTGTCCTGCGTCAGCCCGTCATGGCCGTTTTTCCAGGCGTCGCTGACATCGCCGGGATGGTAGAAGACGCACCAGCGGCCCTGGTATTTGCAGCCCTTCGCGCGCGTGCCGGCGTGATGCCACATCTGCGGCGCGCCGTTGGGGAAAGTGTATGGAACTTTGAAAATCGGATCGTCGTCGGGAATTTCAATCAGCGGCACGTCCGGCAGCACGCGCGCAATGAAGCGTTCGAAGTCCTGCCCCCACGAGAGACACCCGGCGTCGGCGAAGACCATTCCGCCCGACAGAAGGTACGCGCGCAGCGTCGCGATATCCCCAGGCGGAGCCGTGCCGATGTGGCTTTCGCCCTTCATGAACACGAACGGCGGCGCCTCACCCTTGCGGAACGCCTTGAGCGTATGCATGCCGATCGCTTCGGTCTTCGTTGAGACTTTGAAGCCAACGACCTCGTGGAAGAAGTCGAGGAAATTCAGGTCCGCGCGGCTGTCGTCCATGCCATCATCCCAGCCTTCGCCGTCGTATTGCAGCCGGATGAAACGAATGATCGCGCCCTTCTTGCCCCACGGGTACCCGCCCTCGCCCACCCCGCCGGCGCCAATCTTACCGGCCTTCGTGCAGGGGCCGACGCCCGTGCCTTCGCCCAATCGCGACGCGGCGCTGTACTGCTGCGTGGTCTCTTTCAAAATATCCGCGGCCAGCGCGGCGTCTTTCATTTCCGTCGAATTCTCGCGGCCGGCGCTGGGGCTGAAGATTACGCCTTTCAGCTTTTTCGGATCGCGCGTGCTGACCTTCACGGTCTTGCGTCCCGCCGGCTTCTTTGCGGCCGGAGGTTTCGGCGGTGGCGCTTTCTTCCCTCCACCGCCCGCGTCGGCCAGGCCTTTGCCGAAGGGCACGGAGTACGCTTCCACTTTTTGATTGATCAGCGCAAGCAGAAACGGCAACAGCAAGAACAAGCCATGTACAGTGGCGCTGTACACGTAACTGCGCACGCGACGGGACCAGATTGTTTCGAAGATGCGGTCGCCCTTCGTCGGAAGTTCTTCGCTGTCGCGCCCGTAGGCCTGGTCGATTACGCTGCGGAGCGAGTACAACTGCGTGATCCCCGCGATCATCGCCAGCGGAAAGACGAACCAGTAGAAGCTCACCAGCCAGCTGACCAGGTTTACGCCCTGCAAATCTTCGCCATCGACTTTGATGTGCGCGCCCTGCACACGCAGCGTCACCTGCACTACAAAGAAGGTGTAGACCAGCATCAGTGCGTAGAGTGCGAAGAATCCGCCGCGAACGATCTTCAGCGTGCCCGGTTTTCGAATCAACGCGGCGACGCCCAGCAAGGTCAGGACTGCGCCAAGCGCCAGAAGAATCAGGCGGATTTGAGCGGGATGCTCCAACAGCGAGTTCGCGAAGGCGGCCGGCGCGCCGGGATTGTCGTCGATGAATTCCGTGAGCGCTCCCGAGCCCAAAAATGCGCCCGCCAGCATCACGGCCGCCGTCAGAACAAACGGCAGCGCGAGAATGGCCGGCCAGGGAATTCGTGAGATTAGTCGTCGTATCACAGTGACGCCCTTACTTCGTGTCCAGTTTCAGTTCATCCAGCGAATCGTTGGATTTTTCGGGAGTCTTCTTGGGTTCGTTCTCCGTCGCCGGAGGTTTCGGGTCTGCCGGTCCATCCACGGAGAGCTTATCGGCCGTCGCGGGCGGCTTTTCTTCCGAGGTTGTGGCCGGTCCCGTGGAATCGGCAGCGGGTTTGGATTTCGCGTCTGCAGGGCCGGGCTTCACGTTCGCCGCCGGAGTTTCTGGCGCTTTGCCCGACGCGCTCATCACCGACGCACCGACCAGGGCACCGTGAACAACCACGGCGATGCCCACCGCCAGCAGCACACGCGGCAGCGGATACCCATGCGAAATCGGACGCGTTTTGGAATCTGCCGAATCGATCATGTCCAGCTCCTTGGATTTCACTGACCTTCCACCGCCAGGTTGACCGTCTCCACACCAGCTTCGCGAATGGCCGAGACCACTTTTACCACTGATTCGTACGGCATCTTCTTGTGGGCGCTGAGCGTCACGCCCTGTTTTTCGTGGCCTTTCAGCAGGCGTGGCAATTCCTGTTCGACGACTTCCAGGCCGAACGTCTGGTTCCCGATATGAATATCGCCGCGCGCATCGAGCGTGACTTCCAGCGGCGTCTTATCGCCCGCCTCCGGAGTTCCCACCGCATCGGGAAGTTCGACAGGAATCGAATCCTTCGCTGCTTGAACGGTGATCATGAAGATGATCAGCAGCACGAGCATGACGTCGACCAGCGGCGTCACGTTGATTTCAGGCGTGGGTGCGTGGAATTTCTTCTTGCCCTTTTTCGCCGGGCCTGCGCTGACGCTCATGCTCATGTTTTGGGCATCCTTTTACCGACAGCCAATTCCACGTGCGATTTTTCGCTCAACAGATCGTCTGACATTTTTGCGCCCGGGCGTTTGGTGCTCGGCGTGTCGCTGACGTCCTTCTCCACCGCCAGTGCCGCGTCGGGCCGTGGCGCGGTGACGCGCCGTGGAACCGCCACCGGAACGTCGGTGCGCACTTTCGGCGCGGCGACATCACTGTGCGGCTTGAGTACCTTCGGCGCGGCCGGCGTTTCGCGGACCGCGGGAGCTTTTGCCTCCGCGGCTTCCGCCTTTGCTTCGCAGTTGGCGCGGACCAGTGCCATCATCTTTTCAATGAACGCGTCGACGCTTTCCTGAATCATTCCGATCTGCGACGAGAACCAGTTGCACACGATCACCGCAGGAATCGCGACGGCCAGTCCGGCCGCCGTGGCGATCAGCGCGCCGGAGATGCCCGGCGCCACGACCTGCATGCTCGGCGATTTCACCGCGCCGAGCGCGTGGAAGGTGCTCATGATGCCGATCACCGTGCCGAACAACCCGATGAACGGCGTCGTGCTGCCGATCGTCGCCAGCATGCTGATCCCGCGCTGAAGGTGAAGCAGATACGCCGCGCTGGTGTGCTGCATGCTCAGCAACACGATCTCTTCGGTGGAACTGTCGGGCGCGATCCTGAAGCGCTCCGGGTCGCTTGTTCCGACCGGCTGCTTCGACGGCGGCTTGCCGTTCAACGCCGCGAGCGCCGACTTGAAGACTTCGTGGTGGATGCAGTCGCCCTGAAATTCCAGCGCCTTCACTTCGCCAAAGTCGCTGGCTTCGCGGAATTTCTCGAGAAAGCGTGCGCCGTTGCGCTTCGCGGCGAGGATCTCTGGAACTTTCAGAATCACCGTGCTCCACAGCACCACCGAGAGCACGCCCAGCAGCACGAGAATGATTTTCTCGACAGTTCCCGCACCCACAACCATGGGCCACAGTGTGTCCATGCCGTCCTCCTCAAATCCCTGCTCTAGTGACTGTTCTTCTGGTCTCTCTTTTCCGCTTCTATCATTCGCTCTTCGTACATCAGGCCCTTGGCCTTCTTGACCCAATCGGTGCCGGCGTACTCGTAGATCAGATTGTGGAAAGCGTGGTACGCGGATTCGTCCGACTTTTCATCGCGCTTCGCCATGTAGCAAGTGCCGGTGTAATACATCGCCGCCGGAATCAACTCACGGTCCTTATTGGTGTTGTCGATCACCAGCTTGTACTGCGCGATCGCCTTGTCCCAGTGTTCCGACAACCGGTAGCAATGCCCGGAGAGCAGCATGGTCTTCAGCGCCAGGCGATGCGCCGGGTTGCGCACGCTCAGACGGGAAAACACTTCGCCGGCAGTGACGTACGTGTCCTTAGCCTGCCGGTGGAGCTTCTCGGCCTTCACCGCATCCTGCTCGGCAGTCGACTGCTTTTCGAAATCTTCAGCCTTCTTGCGGAAGTACTCACCCAGGCGCGCAATGGTGTCGCAGACCAGGTCGTCGTGCGGGTAACGGCAGGAAAGTTTCACATACTCTTCGCAGGCTTGGTCCATCATCCCCAGCTTTTCGTAAATCAGCGCCTTCTTGAACTGCGCCAGCGGCGCGCGCGTGCTGGTGGGGTACGCGGACACAATTTCACTGAAGCGTATCTGCGCCTCGGTGTAACTCTTTTTCTTCGCGTCCTCGTCGGCCGCGTCGTCGGCGACTTCGAGCGACAATTCCGCCAGCAGGTATTCGGCTTCGACTTTTGAATCGTCGCGCGGGAAATCGCGAATCGCTTCTTCGAGCAACTTCTTGCCTTCCGCCATTTCCAGCCGCGCCTGCTCCGGCTGGTTGAGTCCCCGGTGCTGCTTGGCCAGTTCAAAGTACGATTCGGCAATCGTGAACTGAGTCTGCACCGCCAGGCTCATGTCCTTAAAGCGACGCGTGAACGGAATGACTTTGCCGTCGGAACCTTTGTACACTTCCAGCACGCTGGTCAGCGGTTCCTTCGCGCCTTCAACGACGTACGTCGCGGTGATGCTGTCGCCGTAATCGACCGGCAACGTACCGGCCTCCTGCGCGCCTTCCTTATCGCCCACGTACGCCAGCTTGATCGTGCCTTTGAACACGCCGCTGTGATTGAGCGTCTCGGCCAGGGTCACGCTCTGCTTCTTCCCGGTCCTGGTTTCGAACTGCACCGTCACGGAGTTGCGTGCGTTGGAGGTGTCCATCGTTTTGTGAATGACGCGAAGGTACAGGTTGTCGCCGACGTGGGCTCCGCTGAGCACTTCCTGGTAGCGGTTGTTCATCACGTGGAAGCGCGGCTCGCTCTTGAGGTGCGCTTCCTGCACGGACCACTTCGTGGCTCCGGCCTCCGTGTATTTGAAGCCGACGAACACGGAGTCATTGCCGCGCACCGAGAGCGTCAGCGGTTTGGCATTGATGTTGTCGGGCTGAACGTAGCCCACCAGCGATTCGGCCGGGACTTCCGCCAGTTCCAGCGGGATGTGAAAGATGAACTTGCCGTCGCTGAGCAGTTCGTCGTTGCTGCGCTGATCGCGGATAAAAACTTCCTGGTAGCCCGCGGGCGGCTCGATGCGCCAGTGGATAGCCTCCGGGCGCCGGGTGAGTTTCAACGTGCCTGGAACGGTCTCGTCGAAGCTGCCGGGCTCAATCGGCTTGCCTGCCTTCTCGCGGCCCGAGGCGGATTGAACGTAAATCGTCGCTTCGCTGATCGGCGACCGCGCCAGCGCTGGATACGTGAGTTCCACCACCAGCGGACCATCGGAGATCAAGTTCGAGGGCGGCAGCGGAGTTTTGTCGTCGGCCTTCTGCGTGGGTCGGTGGGCGACGAGCTTCGAGGTTATCGGCACGTATTCCGTCACGCGGCGATTCATCTCGTCGGCAGCTTTGGCGACTTTCAGTTCTTCCGGCGTCAACGCCTGAGGGTCGACATCGAATATTGCGAGCTTCGGAGCCTGCGAGAACGACTGCTCGACCACGAACATCCGGTCCCACGGCACACCCGGATCGGTGTTTTCTTTATCCATGTAATGAATGGTGATGTCGTCATCGGGACCGACGGTGATCTCGTTGGGCCGCTTGGGCGCGCCGGTAACGGGATAAATGTTGCCGACGAACACGCCCGAATGCGGTTCGGTCTCCGTCGCTTCCAATTCCAGCGTCGATTTTCCGGCCACGGCCCTGAACTTGATCTTGTCGGGCGCATCAGTTGTGTCTTCGTCGGGATCGTTGATGAAGACGAAGACATTGTTGACGCCGGTGTGATTGGGATCGCCCGGGTCGCCGGGAATGAAGCGGCGCAGCGGGATGTACTTCGGAAGTTTGTCTCCGCGCGCAGTCGGCACATATTCCACCAAGCAAGCGCTGAGCTTCGCATTGTAGAACGTCGCGGTCATGAAGCGTTCCTGCACTTCCTGTCCCTTCGTCACCACAACAGGATCTCGGTACGTCACGGTGATCTTGTCGCCGGGTAGAATTTCCAGCGTCTTGTTTTCGCGCAGCGCCATGAAGTCGTCCTTCGTCGGCAGCACGGTCTGATTTTCAGTGTCGACCAGCTTGAGCTTATGGAGGCCCGGCGCGTCCTTTTCGTAGTCGGCGATGACCAGCCGCAAAAACCGCGCGTGCGCGCCCTTGGCGAAGCTGACGTCGAACGATGTGTTCTCCGCGCCGGCTTTCACCTGCGCCGGTTCGACCCAGCAGGCTTCCTTGATCGCCGGCTGCTTGACCGGGTCAAACATTTCGGCGCTGCAGACCGCCGGCGTCCCGTCCTCCGAGGACGTCGTCTGCACGTCGAACGTCACGCCTGTGTGGCGGTGCGACCAGACATACACGTCAACGCGGTGCACGCCCTTCGCCAGTTCGCGCTTGATCTCCAGTGCGTTGTTCGCCGGCGCGGCCACACCGTCGACAGCGAAGAAGTAGCGCATCTCGTTGAACTTTTTCTTGTTGTCGAGCGTGAACGTTTTCAGTTCACGCTTGGGAAGATAGAACGCGCCGTGCATGTGCAGCAGGTACCACGCAGTTGATTCCTGCCACGTCAGTTTGATCTTGTCGGCGTTGCCGTTGAGCTGATTGTCGAGGCTGATGCCGAAGGTCTTCATCGGCAGTGTCACTTTCGGCGCGCCGGTCCGCTGGTACCCGCCATCGGCGTACGAGACCGCGTCCTGCAACCGCGCCGGACCCTCCGGACACTTCATCAGCTCGCACGTCAGCGCGCCGTCCCACGGCGCGAGTTGATCGGGCCAGATACCGACTGCCGAATAGTCGGTGCCGTTCATCGACGTCTCGACGGCAAACGCCTTCAGTTTGCGGTCGGGAACGTCGGCAAGAATATTCAAGCTCTGCATCTTCACGTTGTCGTTTAAATTCACGGTGAAGATCTTCGGGCGGCGGCCGTCGGACTGCGCGATCCACGCCGGACGGTCCACGCTGGAGATCACGTTGTTCGGTTCGCGGCCTTCTCCTGAATCCGAGGCTGTCGCCATTGGATGGCCGGGCGCCGTTGGTATTTCACCCTCAAAAATTCCAGAGTGCGTATCGGTCTCCACCAGAGGGAACGCTTCGATCACGTCGCCGCTGGAAGCCGTCGCGCGTACCATCACAGTGTCTTTTTCCGCGCTGATGTTGCGGTCGAAGTCGATCACACGCACGTTGATCTTATTGCCCGGCTTGATCTGGTCCTCGGCGCGCGTGGTGCTCAGCGTCGTCTGCGCGTCGTCACCTTTCAGGCTCTGCCGGATCTGGCGCTCGGCCTCCAGGTCCTGCTGCTCTTCCTTGGTCAGAATTTTTCCCGACGAGACGATCAACTGCGAGTTCGAGGCCACTTCCAATGTTACTGGTTCGTTGCGCGCGATCTTGTGTTCCTCTTTGAACTTTTCCGAGTAATCGTAGTGAACTTTGTCGCCGCCCAGCACCTGCAGCTGGTGGTCGTCTTTCTTCACCGGACCCATCGTGGTGGTGATTTCGCCTTCGAATTGTGTTTTCGTGTCTGTCGGCAGCAGATTGATGGTTTCGCTGTCGCCGGAATCCGTCCAGACGCGCACTTCGATGCGCGATGAATTTCCGACCACCGAAAGATTCGTATCCTTCAAGTTGACGCGTAGCGGCGTGCCGGGAATCAGCAGCTTCTGTTCCTGCGTCATACCGCCCTTGATGTTTGTCGCTTTGTCAGGCTGCTCGCGCTTCAAATTCACATCGGCTTCGAGCAGGCGGCCCTTTTCATGTTCGGGCGTGTGCGCGAAAACTTCTTCCAGGTAGCGCTGTGCGCCCTCGTAGTCGGCCTGGTCGAACTTCACCAGTGCCATCTGGTAGTTGGCTTCCGTCTCGAGGTACACGTCGTGGCGCTTGGCCAGGCGGTCCAGGCGCTGCAGCGCCGCATCGTAGTCCTTCACGGCGCGATCCACTTCCGCGATGCGCAGTTCCGCTTCGCGCTGCGCCAGCGTGCCTTCATATTCCTTGCTTGCCGTGACGCGTTCGTAATCCTTGCGCGCGCGTGGGAAATTTTTTCGTGCGTAGGAAATGTCGCCGTAATAGAGCATCAACCGGCCGCGCGCATCGGGTTCAAACGCGGCGGGACTGCCTTCCACCCACGGAATTAAAGCGTGAGCCAGTGCATCGGCGCGGTCGAACTGCCCGGCATCGGTGTTGCGCGCCAGCAGCCAGAGCAGGAAGCCAATATCCAGTTCCTTGTACGACGAGGTCACCAGCGCCGGATTGGCCTGGTACGTCTCCCACGCGCTGGGTTGCTTGCCATTCTGGAATTCGCTCTGCGCGAAAAAGATCGGGTAGCGTGGGTCGTTGGCCGCGACGGGAATCTCGTGTCCCAGCGCACCGAGCCCCTTGCTGCGGATCGCCTGCAGCGACGCGCGCGCGTCTTCAGGAAGTTTTTCGCCCATCACTTCCAGCCCCGCGATCGCGAACACCGTCGCCAACTCAGTATGTTTCTCTTCTGAGAATTTCACCGTATACTGCGCCATCTTGCGCTGGTAGTCGGTGTTGCCGGTGTCCAGCGAGATCTTCCAGAGATGCCCGGCGATCGGCATCAATTCGTTTTCGCGCTTTTTCTCGAGCAGTCCTTCAATCGTGGCGGTGAGCAACCATTCGTAGCTGTAGCCGCCGTACCAGTGAAGCGGCACGCACTGCGGAAAGAGGCCCGTCAGCGCATCCAGCTCTTCCTTGGAAAATTTCCCGCCCATCTGTGAGAGCGCGTGCATGGGCGGAAGTTGACCGGCCATTGTGCGCTCCGGCGAGAATCCGCCGCGGTCTCCGGAATCCTTGATGTGTTCCACGAACTGCCCCAGCCGTTCGAAGAACTTCTTCCGCGTCTCGGGGTTTTCGATGCGCCACTGGTGGCTGAAATAACCGCGTCCCGCGGCGAAGTCGTCGTAGCGCGACTTTCCGTAGTACGTTTCCTCTTGAGCAATAAACGCGTCGCGCAACGCCGGCTCGGCTTCCAGGATCTGGTAGTGCCAGCGCCAGAATTCATCCTGCGTGTACTGGGGCGCCTTGTCTGAATACCCGAATGGCAGTCGTTCGAAATCCTTGAAGAATCCCGCCGCCATGTTGCGGATGCGCTTCTTCTCGTCGCGGCCGAAATTGAAGTACGAAAAATCCATGTACTTCGCGGCGGTCTCTTCCTCCACGTACATGTCGTCGAAGTACGTGCCGACCGGAAACTTCGCGTCCTGCTTCTGAAACTCGCGCTGGATCAGCCATGGATACGACGAGGTGTCCGATTTCACCCACGGCTCTTCGCGGTAATGCGATTTGAAGAACGTCTTCGTCGTGATCAGTTTTTCCAGCACCGTGTGTCCGCTGTCGGCGTCGTTCCAGCCGGGTCCCTGGCGCGTCGAGCGATAGAGCGTCACGAGCTCCGTCCAGAGAGTCCCCTTGTCGGCCTGCTCGAGAATCGTCTTCTCCACGATGCCCCGCAGCTTGCGCGCCTTGTCGGCGTCCACCTGCGTCGCCTGCCACCAGTTCCAGTTCCACCACTGCCAGTTCGGGCGGTGGGTGACGCGGTGGCTCCACTCGACAATCCGTTCCTGAGCCGCGGGCGTGTCGGAGCGCGTGAGTTGATCGGCGAGCACTTCGCACTGAAAATCCCACGTGTCGAATTGCTCCAGGCGGTTCTCGAGAATGGTGTCGTAGATGTACTTGCCCCACGGCGTGTGCGCCGCGTTGTACTCCTTGACCTGCGCGTACAGTTCGCGCGCCGCAACCGTGTACGCTTCCTTGTCCTTGGCCTGAATCGCCAGCCCCAAGCCGCTGAGCGCCTTGCACAGCGCATTGGGCGCCTTTTTCGGATCGCCTTTGTGATCCGACATCGCCAGCGTCAGCGCTTTTTCGATCTCATCCATCACGGCCTTATTTTCGGCCAGGCGCTTGGCGTCCTTCTTCACTTCTTCCGACCAGCGCCGGAATTCGTTCAGCGCCGGCGTGAAGACCTGCTGCCGCTGCTGCGCGGAATACGGCACCCAATCGAGGCTGCGAATCACCTCCGCGAATTTGGAATGATCGTTGGCGTCCTTGCCGGAGTAATACCACGAAACGCGCAGGTATTCGCCGGTCTGTCCCAGGTCCGAATACGCCACGGGCGTCGACGCAACCAGTTCCGCGCCGACCCGCGAATAGAACCGGTCGTTGTAATCGCCAGCGAAGGGCTTTTTCGCCACCTGCGCGAACGAATTGATCGTTCCCCAGACATTGTTGCGCAGCCAGCTCATGATTTCGTTGGGATTGTTCGCGTGCCACGTTTCATTCTTGAGGATGTAGGCGCTGGCTGCGTCCATGTCCAGATTGCCGGCGTTGATGGTGTTGATGATCGCCGCGGAGTACGACGGCACGCCCTGCAGCACTTCACCAAGCTTCTTGTAGAGCTCCGGCGTCGGCGCTTGCACCAGCAGGTTCAGCGCGCGGATCTGCGGCGTTGCCTTGAACGGCGCGGGATTTTTGACGATCAGCGCCGTCCACTGTTCGGGCGTCGAATGTCCGGAGTACGGCGCGATCACTTCCGCGCGGTCGGCGTCGCTGAGTTTCTCGATCATGCCGATCACCAGCGCCTGCTTGGTCTCCAGCTGCATGTTCCAGATGTTCCCATCGCCAGCGGTGAAGCAGTTGACGATGTCCCTGAACGTGGCCGCGACGGGATTGTTGTCGAAGTATTCCTGCGCGGCTTTGGCCACCGGCCCGAAGAATGGCTTCTGCGCCTCTTTCTCCTTCCCTTGCGTCTGTACATAGAACGTCAGCAGTGCCGCCGAGAGCGCGCAGCGCAGCGCGTGCGTTTTGTTTTCGCGGATCAGCGGCGCCAGCGCGGTGAGATGCGGCGCGGCGGCAAACTTGTCGGGGTTGGGGCGCAGCACGTCGTTTTCGACCCATGCCAGGTAGTCCCAGTAAAGCATCCGCTCTTTTTCCAGCGGCATCTTTTCGGAGAAAATCGACACCAGCCGTTTGGCCGCCGACGGCGCGTCGCCGCTGGCGCGCGCCTGTTCCAGGAACCAGACGTCGAAGCGCCTGGCGAATGGTGTCTGGCGCACCAGTTTCTCGTCGGCGCTGCGCATGAATTCGTACGCTTCTTTTTCTGAATGGAGGAAATCGATCAGCAATACGTACATGCGGCTGGCCGCTGTGGACGCCCTCTCCGCATTCTCGGGTGACGCCAGGTAGCTTTTGTAGCGCGTGACCGCCACGCGGTAGTCGCCGGCCAGCTCCGCATTCTCCGCCGCGGCGTAAAGCAACTGCGCCGAAGGGCTGGTGTGCTTGGCCAGGTACTGCTTCACCGCCAGCGACGCCGAGAGCGGGTGCGCCGAAGTGTGCGCCAGTTCCAGCATGCTCCGGACATCATTCTCGTCCGCCGCTTCAGGATTCTTCTGGATCTTCTCGCACAACAGCGCGAGCGGATCGGGAGCAGTCGCGGCAGCAGGAGCGGGAGCGGTCTTGGGCGGCGCACTTTCAGCGTGGGCATGCGGAACTGCCACCCCCAGCGCCAGCACTCCCAGAGCACCCCACGAAAGCAGTGACTTTCGCATTATTTCTTCCCCAGTTTCTTTTCAAGATTGGGCATCAGGTCTTTGGCCTTCTGCGCGCGTTTGCTGGATGGGTATTCGGAGATCAATTGCTGCGCGCGATCGTAGGCGCGCTTGAACTCCGACGTGTTGTATGAAGCGATGATCGACTTGTAGAGCATCTCGTCGAGGAACTCAGCGTCGGGATAGTCGGTGAAAATCTGCTCCAGCAGTTCGTTGGCCTGGGCGTAATCCTTGGCGACGATGTAATAGTCGACCATCTTGCCCAGCGATTCGCCGGCGAACGGGCTTTCGCGGTACTTTTCCGCGCAGAGCTTGTACTGCGCGATCGCCTGCTCCTTGCTGTGAAACTTGCTGTTCTCAAATGCCTGCGCGAGATTGAATTGCGCCTCCGGTTTCACCTGCGAGTTGGGCATCGCCAGGATCTCGGTGAAGATCTGCGCCGCCTCGTCGTACGAATGAGACTCAATCTTGATCTTCCCGATACTCATCAACGCCTGGTCGACCAGCGGCGAATTGGGATACAGCTGGTTGAACAGCCGGCACGTATCCATCGCTGCTTTAAAGTTTTCTTTGAGCAGAAGCAGGTTCCACTTGATGCTATACGCCTCTTCCTTCAGCGCCGTGGGAATCGGATCCTGCATGCGGATCACGCCCTCCACTTCGCTCAGTCCCTGGTCGGCCTTGGCCAGCGCGCCGGGCGTCAATCCCAGGTTTTTGAAAATCTTGGCCAGTTCCAGGTACGCTTTGCCCTCGGTCAGGTCCTTCTGCGCCCGGATCACCGCGTCGAACGAAACGTACTGCGTGGCGTGCGGCCGGTTTTCGATCTCGCCGACGACCGGCAGCGTCACCCGCACTTCGCGCGGCGTCTTGCCGTTGACGTGCAATTCGTCGGTGTACGTCGCGACGATTTCATCGCCGACCGCACAGGTCAGGACGTCGTCGTTCTTGTCGATTGCCCGGCCTTCTTCGAAGCGCTCGACCTTCACGCTGCCGCCAAATCGCGAATTATGAATCGGCGCCTGCGTTCCCAATTCCTTGACCGTGAGCAGCACTTCGTCACGGGTCTTCCACTGAACTTCGTGGGTGTCGTCGTCGAGCACGGACGTCGCGGCGCCGCCTTCTGTTTTGGCTGCGCCAGAGATGCGCGGCTGGTCTTCCTCGGTCACTTTGTAGCGCGAGACCAGCTTGACCTGCGCCGTGTCCGCCTGCTCCGAGACGTCCTTGTCGAGATCGTTGAGCAGCACGAAGACCGGCTGCCCGAGGTACGCGGCCGCCGCCACCGATTCGTAGGTGCCCATCGTGAAGTTCAGCGTCGCCGATGAGACCACCTGCACTTTCGATTCCCGCAGCACGTCGCGTTTGCCGTCCTGCGTGTTGGAATCGACGTAGCGCACCGTGATCGTGTCGCCGCCGGTCACCTGCAGAATGTTGTCGCCCGGCTTGGCCACACCGACCTGTGTCGCGATCGAACCAATGTAAATTTCGCCCTGCGCGGAAAGCGGCGAGCAGATGATGCTCTCCTTGTCGCCGGATTTGGTTTCCAGCTCGACCTTGATCTGCTTGCCCAGGCGCCGCAGCACCGGCAGATCGCCGTCCTGCACTTTCACATAAAAGCGCCAGCCCGCCTCGACGTACTCCACCGACGGGCTGTCCGGATCGATCGACGTGCCGACCAGGTTCAGCGCTTCGATGGCTTTGCTCCAGTTGTGATCCTTGAAATGACACATGCCAATGTAGTGGTAGGCCTGGTTGGCCCAGACCGTGTTCGGATATTCCACCGTCAGCTTGCGGAAGATCGGCAGCGCCTGGCGCCGTTCGTCGGATTGGTAGTACCCCACCCCGGCCCAATACAGGCCTTCCACCAGCAGGTCCTTTTCGTCGTGCGACAGTTTGTCTTCTTCTTTTTCGAGTTCCTTGCGGAGCAGCGACAAATAATGGTTGGCCTGCGTCCCCTGCTTGGCCTGCGCGTAATGGCGGCCCAGCATTAGATAAACTTCAAACCGCGCGCGTGCCGCCGGGTACTGCACCAGGATATTTTCCAGCAGCTTCACGCCGCGGTCGGTCTGCTGCGCGTCCAGCAGTTCCTTCGCGTTGGAAAGCTGCTTGCGTGCCGCCAGGTCCGAATCCGTGGCGCTGGGCTTCTTGGCCGGCGCTTCGTCGCCGCCGCAAACGAGCGGGGATGACGCGCCAGTCGCGCAGGCCAGGACCAACAGCAACGTGTGGAGGACTGGATTTCGATTCACGTTTTGCACCTCAAAAATGCAACGCGCAGCGCGCAGAAAGCGCACGCGCAAAACCGTCAGCGCTGTTCGTCGATTACTCCGCCGCCAATGTCGACATGAAGTTTTTCGAGTTCCCGGTGGGCGTTACTCGATTCGCTGCTGGTCGGATACTTGTCTAAAATTGACCGCAGTTTCGGAATGTATAACTTGGAATTGTCCTTGTAGAGGCAGGCGATGCGCCACGCTGCGTCCGACGCGCGGCCTTTGTCCGTGCGCTCGACTTCTGTGTACGCCTCGACGGCCTGTTCCTTCTTGCCGAGCTGCACATAGCAATCGCCGATGCGGAAGAAGTTGTCGGGTTTATTGTCCGACGCCATGTAAGCCTGGATCGCTTCCGCGAATTTGCCCTGCCAATGCAGCATCTCCGCCTTCTTCCAGAATGCTTCCGAGGCAAATCGCGTTGAGGTCTTCAGGTCATTGCACAGGCTGAACGCCTTGACGTACATTGTCGGCGTGTCGTGCTTGCCGTGAAAGTAGCGCAGCACCAGCACCTGTCCGAGTTCCTTGTCGGAGATCGATTCGCACAGCTGCGTGTAGCTGGCTTCGTCCTGAAACAACAACACGTTCCACGCGCAATTCTGCTTCTGCTCGTCGTTCCATTTGTCCAGTTTCAGCTTTTCGAAGGCCTTGCGGCCCAGCTCCGGCATCTTCGCTTCGTGGTAGCAAATCCGCATCAGGTCCTGCAGCTTGTCGTTGTCGAGCGCGTCGAGATTGAGCTTGCCGAAGTACTCGGCCACCTTCTGCTTGTTGGCCGCCAGCGCACGAATGAAATGGATCGTGCGCACGGGGTTGTCGGTCTTGCCGGCCGTGTAGAGCGCGTCCAGGCGCTCGGTCCACGCCTGGACATTCTGGTCGGCCGTGAGCCGGAACCGTGCCGCGTCCAGCTGGTATTCGTCCCAGTCGGCAAACTTCCCATTCAACGCTGTGGCCCAGTACGAGTAGTACGCCGTCTTCGCTTCTGCTTCGTTTTCCGCGAAAGTGCCGTGCTCCTTGATCGCTTTCAGCAGGTGCGTCCAGTAGCGCTTGTCAGTGGCCGTGTCTTCAGCCACCTTGATCGGATCGTTGTCGAAGCCGCGCGCCTTCGCGTAGAATTCGCGCAGCTTTGCTTCGTCCGGCTGCGTACGGACGCGGTAGTCGATCACCTTGCGAATCGCTTCACGCGCCGATTCCGGATTCGAGTCCCGAAAATTGATCGCCGCCAGTTCAAAGCACGTGCTCGCCTGATCGAATTGCTTCTGCTTGAGGTAATAGTCCGCAAGCTTGTTGGTCGCCGTCGCCGCGAGGAACGACTTGCTGAACGCCGGGTCGTCGATCATCCGGCGCCAGGCCTTCATCGCCTGCTCGGTCTCACCGCTTTCGAAATGGCATTCGCCAATGTAGAAAATCGCTGCCGCGACGTGCTGCGTGGCGTCTTTGTAGTTGTCGACCACGTCCGTGTATGCCTTGATTGCGTTGCCCGGCTTGTGGTCGTACTGCAGGCTGCGCCCTTTTTTGAGGTACGCGTAGGCGATCAACGGAGAGCTGGGAAAATCGGTCGCGAAGGCGTCGTATTCAATCGCCGCCTGCTTGTACTGCTTGGCATTGAAGGCCTTCTCCGCGCGGAGCAGATTGGCCGCTTCAAAATTGTCGAGCGTCTGCAACTCACCCTGCGAGAGGATTACTTCCTGCTCAGCGCACAACGGCCGAGCAACCAGCACAGACAAACAGAGCACGAGGAAAGCGAAGGAGCTTTTTGAAAAGCGCATTGAAAATACCCCCAGCGGCCAGCCTCGCAATTTACACAATGTGCATCTGGAACACCATCTTATTGCTCTAAAAAGGCCTCCAAACCCCAGTGTGCTCGCACCACGTTATACACTCCAAACCTCGAAAGCGCGAAATAATGTTAGTTTATTTTTATTCGATTATCTAAATAGAGCATCACGTAGCTTTTTTGTCGGACATAACGCTGCGCCACGCATCGAGTCGTGTTTTCCCCGGGGACCAATTGGTTCCCGCCCCAAACGAGCAGTTCGGACCTTGCCGCAAATTTGCACCAGAGTCATATTAACCTGTGGGCCACGTGGCCCAGAGGTGTCCCTTAGTGACAGCTGTCACTAAGGGACACCCATTCAGCGCCGTCAGGAGTCGACATCATGGATGCAAAACCCTCGGAACTCGACGCGCTGATCGGCCGCCAGATCGTCGTCGATACCGATTCATCGCTGATCTACATCGGACTGCTGGAAAAGGTTGGCCACGACTTCCTGGTCGTCGCCGACGTTGACGTTCACGACACCGGCGACAGCAAAAGCACGAAAGAATCCTACGCGCACGAAACCAAGAAGCTCGGCACACGCACCAACCGCAAGCTGACGTACGTCCGCCTCGCCCGCGTGATCTCTGTCTCCGCGCTGGATGACATCATCAACTTTTGAATGCCGATTTTACTCGCCGCGAAAGTCGTAGCAGATCAGCCGCAAACCCGTCTGCGCGTGTGCGTCGCGAAAATTCTGAGCGACGTAAAGCAACCCGTGGCTCAGCACCATGGGGCTCCACGTTTCCGAGGCTTCGAACAGGCGCGAGCGTTCGACTTCGACGCAGCCTTTCTCGGATAGCTCCAACCGCAGCAATTCTCCCGTTTCGCCGAGGCACAGGTATTGGCCCTCGACCGGCAACAGCGAACCGCGGCCGACGCCAAATTGGCGCAGCCGTTTTTCGCCGGCCAGTTCCACCGGCTCCTGCCAGATGAGCTGCTTGCGCCATGGGTTCTTGCCGGACTTGATCTCGAAGCACGTCAGAAACGCGTTCTGCGTGTGGCGGCCGTCGAAGCCATAGAGAAATCCATCGCGCTGCATCACCGTGCTGAAATGCACGCCGAAAAGACCGTTGCTCCACGCCTGCTCGGCTTTCATCTCCGGCGTGATATTGACCAGCGCTCCGCCCGCTCCGTACGACGCCGTGACGAACACCTGGTCACCTACCACGCACGGCTGGACCGCGTTGACCGATTCGTAGCTCTTGCTGCGCCACGGAAACGTAAAATCGACCGCGCCGTTGGCCGGATCGATGCAGAGCAGCCCGCCGGTCGGCGGATTGCTGTCGCCTCCCGCAAAGACCAGCACGCGGCGCTTGCCGTGAATATCGGCAGCGACCGGCGAAGCGTAACTCGCGCCCCAATCGCCGCAGGCCCAGCGCTGCTTGCCGGTCAGTTTATCCAATGCCACAACGCCGCGATGTTCGGACCCGCCCGCATTGACGATCAGCAGTTCGCCTTCGATCAACGGCGTTGCGCCGACGCCAAAAAAGTTCTGCGCGACGGCGTAGTCGGTGTTGACGTCGAGCTTCCAGACAACCGCGCCCGTATTCAGATTCAGGCAGTGCAGCAGCCCTTCGGCGCCGAACGTGTAGACGCGTTCGCCGTCAATCACCGGCGAGCAGCGCGGACCGTTGTTGTACCCGTAGCGGTCGCGGTACTGCGTGGCGTACTTGAATTGCCAGTAGCGCGCCCCGGTCTCCGGGTGGAGGCACTCGACGACTTCATCGTTCTCGATGCGATGAATGTAGACCAGCCGGTCGCCCGAGATCGCCGGCGAGGCATACCCCGCCCCGCGCTTCATCTCCCAGACGATGGAAAGCCCCGCCTCCGGGAATTTCTTCAGCGTGTGCGTCTCAAGCGACGTCCCATCGTGCCGCGCCCCGAGAAACGGCTCCCAGTTCTCCGTGACCGCGCCGGCCGGAAGCGCCTTGGGCTTGGCGTGGAACGTGACGTCGGGATTCGGCTGCGGCTCGTCGGCGGCGTGTGCGTACGAAATCGCGAGCACCAACGCGAGTACGGTCGCGCGCAACTTCATCGCTGCAATTCCACGACGCCGAAGCCAGCCAAAGGGGAAATGAGCAACGGATTCAACGGCGAATCCTTATGGACATCGAGAAGTACGCGAACAGAATCGGCCGAATAAACCTTTAATATCGCTTCGCGGAATTTTGCGGCGTCAACGTACCTATAATATCCTTTACGCCCAGGCCCAGAATCTATCTCCTCTGTGGAAAAGGTCGTCAACGACTCCGGAAATTTTGGGTCTGGCAACTTGATCGCGTAGCCCACTGCAAATTCCGACGAGACCACTCCCTCAGTCACCATCACATTTGCTCGCGGCTGATCCGTCAGTCGGATGGTTACGCCCGGCGCTTTCTCATCGGGAACAACCAGGCGCAGCGTCGTTTGAGCCATGACTTTCGTGCGGACCAACTGGTCGCACAAATTCCGGATATCCAGCACGCGCGTTTTCGGGTTGGCCAGAATTTCAAACGCGATTCGGCCGCCGAGATGATTGTGAATCGCCTGGATCGCCGCGAGGTTGTTTGCAGTGACCTCCTTGATCTTCGGCACATCCCAATTGAGCTCCGTTGCAAGACCCGCGTCGGCGAGCTTCCACATCCCCGGCTCCGCTTCGGCCACACCCACGCGGTAAACCTGTTGTTTGTCAGCAAGATGGGCCACGGCGGCCGCGAGCCGCAGATCCGCACACAACTTTTTCTCCGCGTCTTCCGTCAGCGCCGAGGCAAAACCATCGGCGCGCAGGAACGGCTCAGCCTGCTTCAAATACGCGCGCAGCGACCGCATCGAAAGGCTGCGCTCCCCGCGCACGCCCGGATGTTTCACCGCATCGCGAATCAGCGCGAGCACGCTGTCGCGGTTGAGTTCAAAGGAGAACGTTACAGGTTTGCTGGGAAAACGCTGGCTGGGCTCGTCCAGATCGATCAGGTCCACGAACGCGCTGTATCCCGGAGCCAGTGACTGACCCAGCATTGCTTCGGGAGAGACTGAAGTTTCAACTGGCTTGGCCTCATGCGTCCCTAGCTCGATTTCGTTCTCCACGACGGCGCGCTCGGACGTCACGCGCTTGCCGCTTGGATCGAGTATCCAGACACCGAAACTCAGCTTCGAATATTTCTGGCGGATGGAACTGGCGACCAGCGTAAACTTAAGTGGCTCCCCAGGCTTCAGCACTTGAGAATCAGGAGTGACTTGCGCGCCGATCTCTCCCAGACCGCCCCGCTTCTCTACGTACTCCCGCGGCGTCAGCAACTCCAGCTCAAACGACGGCGCTTCGGCGGAGCCATTCCACATCTTCACCTTCTCGCCCTGCTGCAGCGCACTGGCCGGCGCGCCCGCGTAGCGCGCGGTGACTTTGAATTTTCCGCCGTGCGCCAGTTCCACCCAATTGTCGAGCACCGTGGTGAAGGTGACGCTGTCGTGCGGCGCAATCTGCGAGATGGGAGGGAAGGCGTGAAACGCCTGGAGCGCTTTCGGATCCGGCGTCCAGCCCGGCGGCGCGTCGGGCGGCGGCGGTGGAACCTTGCGCTCCAGCCGCTCGCCTTTTTCGTCCACCATGCTCACGCCGCCATACGTCAGGCAGCAGCGCTCCCAGAGCATCCCCATTGGCTCGGAAGTCGTATTGGTGAATTTCCATTCGATCGGAATCGATTCGCCGATCACGTAGAACGGCCGCGGCGGCACGGTAACCGTGAGCAAAATTTCACGGCCCTTTACGGCGTCGACTTTTTCCGCATCCGCTTCGCCGGCGTAGGCAAACGCGGCAAATGTCATCATGGCGAGGACCGCAAGCGCGCGCATCACTCACTCCTGAGCGCCGGCAACAACGGCTGGCGCAGCATCCATCCCGTGGCGGCCAGCGCCGCAAGCAATCCGAATACAAACACCGCGCCCAGCGTCGCCAGGATGCTCAGCCACGGCACCGGCACCGCCGTCGACTGCAGCGCCGGAGCAACGGCCACGAGCGCCGCGATCATCCCCGAAGCCAGCCCGAGCACCAGCAGCCACAGATGTTCGCTCAACACCAGCCAGCCAATCGCCGCGCGTGAATAACCGACCGCGCGCAGCAGAGCCAACTCGCCGCGCCGCTCGAGCATGTTGCGCAGCACCACGACGCCCAGCCCCAGGCTACCCAGCAGCATACCCAGTCCGCCCAGCGCCTGGAACGTGGAAAGGTACGTATTTTCCACCGCGTTGAAACTCGCCAGCCGCTCCGCGGCGGGAATCGGATCAAAGCCCTCGTCGGCCAGCGCGCTCGCGAGACCTTTTGAAGTCTCCGCCGATTTTTCAAACGGCGCGTCGATCAGGAACGCGAGATAACCGCTCTGCGACGGATAGAGACTCAGGAACGATTCTTCGGAGATCAGCACACTGCCCTGCAGGATGCTGCTGTTGAGCGTCGCGACGAATTTCAGTTTGCGCGGCGCACCGTGTTCGTCGGCGATGGTCAGCGTGTCGCCAAGCTTCAAATTCAAAATGTACGTCAGCGCCTGGTCGTCGCAGATCGCCGGAACGATTTCCGAATTGGAATCGTGGAGCGCCTCCCAACCGTGCTCCTTTTTGATTTTCTCGTCGAGAATGCTGGCGAAACTGAATCCGCCGCGCTCCGTGAGCGACTTCGGCACGCCGACGATCCGCGGATTGCTCGCGCGGTTCAGGTTCAGGCAACTGGCTTCGTCGCCGCCCTTTACGCGCAGGGGAAAAACAGTAACACCGGAAAGCAGCGCGTCCGGAACGCCAACGACTTCGCGCCCCTTCTTGGTATTGAGATCCTCGTACACCGGATTGGTCGACTGCGCGTACAGCGCGAAACCGCCGGTGCCCGACGAGCGGTCCTGCGCGTTGACTGTCGCGTCTTGCTTGTTCGCACCAACAGCGACGACCAGAAACGTGCCGCAGGCCAGCAGCGCCGCGGTGGCCGTGCTGCGTCCCGCGCGCCGCGAAGCTCCGCGCACGCCCAGCCCCAGCAGCGCCTGGAATGCCGATTGCCCTTGCGCTGTGTGGACCAGCGCAGCTTCCGATTTTGGCGAGAACAAGCGCCGCACCAGGATCAACGCAGCGATCAGCAGCAGCGCTCCGGCTGAGAAAAACACTTCCGCCGACGCGCGGTTGCCCGTCGCCAGCGCCCAGCCGACCGCACCGAGCGCGGAGACAAACGAGACGACGCCGACGATCTTCGCAATTTTTCCCATGGGTGAAAACGGTTCGGCATGGCGGCCGGACGCGGCCAGCAACTCCCGCGCGCTGCGCGAGGCCTGCTTGCGCACGGCGAAGAAAATCGCGATCGCCGCCATGAAAATTCCCGAGGCGAAGCCAATGTAGAGCGACATGGGTTCGGCGTGATATTCCAACGACGAGGTCCCCACTGCCGCGACCCAGCGCGTGGCCAGCACCGACAGCAGCGCCTGCGCGTACGCCGTCGCGCCGAACATCCCCAGTGCCGAGCCAACCGTAGCGACCAGCACACCCTCTATAAGGAGCAGCGTGCGCACGCGGCGTGTGGAGAAGCCAACCGCCAGCAGCAGTCCAGTCTCGCCGGAACGCGATTCGACGCCGAACTGGAAGACCAGCGCCATCAGCAGCAGGGCTGCGATGATCAGGAAGAAACTGAAGCCGAGAAACAAGCCGCCAAAGTCCGTGCCTTCGCCCGCCGACTTCACGCCCGCGTTTTTCACATCGGCGAATTTGATGCCCAGCATCTCTGGCGGCAAAGCAGTCCCCAAAAGCTTCGGCGGATTACTTAATGGATACCTCAGCGCCGTGTACATCCCGAACCGATTGCGCCAGAGCTGTTCGCCCCTTTTTAACGCAATGAAAGCCTTCGGCGTGCCGCGGTATTTTTTCCAGTAGTCTTCGTCTTTCGGGCGGATCTTTTTCATGTCGATCGGTACGCTGGCGTCCCAATCGTGCGTGGAATCGACGTCGGCGATGCCGGGAAAATCGGGCATCAGATTCCGGTCCGCGTGCAGCCCTTCTATCGGGACGATGCGTTTGAGTTTGAAGCTCGCCGTCCGCGTCTCCAACTTGCGCTGCAGGCCGACGACCCAATATTCAATCTCGACGGCGTCACCGACTTTCGCACCGAGGTCTTCGGCGGTCCACGCGTTCAGTTCAATTTCGTCTTCTTTCAGATCCGCATCCGTCAGCGGTGCGCCGGCGGCCGTCACCATCGAGTACGGCGTCTCTTTGCCATTGGCGCGGATCGCGTTGACGAAATATGTCGAAATGCCCGACCCGATCTGCGTACTCACAAAATTGTCGTCGAGAAATACGCGTGGCGTCGACAGTTCCGTAAAGCCCAGCGCCTCTTCCTTGCGCACGCGAATCTGCGCGTCGTCGAGCGTCCACGCCGCCTGCAGCGCGTGCTGAGCGACCTCCAGCGAGCCGGCACCTTTGCCAGCCACGAGCAGCAGGTTGGCGCGGCCCTTCTGCGTCAGTTTGGTCTGCAGATCTTCGATCGGCAGAAACAAATTGTACGGCGCGACTTGATTGGCATTGAGGCTGAAGCGGCCCAGCCCTTTATCCGGCAGAATCGCTTTCACTTTCGCGCGCAGAATCACCGCGCTGTCGGCCTTCGAACCCAGCGGCGCATCAAGCGGCAACACACCCGGCTTGCTGACACGAACGCGCACCGCGTCGCCGACAGCCGCCCCGAGTTTGTGCGCTAACGACGCGTTGATCGCGATTTCGCCGCTCTTCAGCGCTTCCGCCGGCCCGTCCGTGCCGATGGTCCAGAAATCCGGCTTCGTCCCGATGATCTGAACCTGATACGCGCGAACGTCGTCGGCTTCATGAATGGCAATGCCTTGAATCAGCAGCACCGCGTGCGCGCCGGAAAAGCTTTTAGTAAAGTCCGGCTGAGCCGCGACGCGTTTGGCCAAATCATCGCCAAAAAACCGGTCGCCACCGATCAACGCAAATTGCGTATCGCCGAGCCGGTCGCTGGTAATCGCGAGCAGACTGTGCCGCACCGAATCGCCGACGATCAGCGCGCCGCAGAGCACCGCCGTGCCCACCGCCGCCGCCAGCGCCGCTCCGGCGTGCGCGCGCCAGTGATAGGTGAGACTGCGAAGCAATAAGCGCGTGAAAGTCATTGTGCTATACCAGCGCGCCATCGCGCAACGTCATCGTGCGGTCCATGCGCGCCGCGAGCGTCTCGGCGTGCGTGACGACAATCAGCGCAACGTTTTCTTCGCGTCGCAAATCGGAGAGCAGCGTGCCGATCGTTTCCGCCGAACTGCGATCCAAACTTCCCGTCGGTTCGTCTGCCAGCACCACGCGTGGCGCGTTAATCAGCGAGCGCACCACCGCCGCGCGCTGGCATTCGCCGCCGGACAGTTGCCCCGGCCGCGCGTTCATCCGCGAAGTCAGACCCACGCGCTCGATCAATCGGACGGCCCGGGCGTGCGGCGTCTCCTTGGCGTTCGGTGCGGGCGGTGCTATCAGCGACGGAATCAGCACGTTCTCGAGGATGCTGCACTGCGGCAAGAGATGGTGCGCCTGAAAAATGAACCCGATCGTCCCGTTGCGGAAACTGGCGAGCTGTTTTTCCGGCAGCGAGAAAGGATTGACGCCGAAAACATCGACCGTGCCCGACGTCGGCGTGTCCAGCGTGCCGATGATGTTCAGCAACGTGCTTTTGCCCGTCCCGGAAGGCCCCATGATCGCCAGCGACTGCCCGGCCGCGACATCGAACGAGACGTCGGCTAGAATCCGACGCGCTTCGCCGCCGGCTTCGTACTGCTTGCAGAGTTTCGTGACGCTGACGCGATCGCTCATTTCACGGTTACCTTTACTCGTCTACTCGTCCTTCGTTTTCACCCAGCGCGCAGCTTTCATTTCAAAACGCGGCAGCGTGCCCACCGCAACGGCTTCGACGGCGATGCGCAGGCCCAGCGAGCGGTCGAGATCCGTCGATACTTTCTTCGCCGTCGCGGCCGCATCGCGCTCGTCGGGTCCGGCTTCGATGGCGATCTTCAATTCCGTCATCGCGCGCACGCGGCCGATCTCGACGCGGAATTCCGTCACTTCCGGAAAACGGCGCAGCACTTCTTCAATCGCGCTGGGATACACATTGACGCCGCGCACCACCAGCATGTCGTCGACGCGCCCCAGAATTCCCTCATCCAGCGAAACGAACGAGCGGCCGCACGCGCAGGGACTCTGGCGCGTCATCTTCACCAGATCGCCGGTGCGGTAGCGCAGCAGCGGGCTGGCGGTGCGGCCCAGGCTGGTCAGCACCAGTTCGCCAGATTCGCCTTGCGCGGCGGGCTCGCTGGTGCCGGGTTTGAGCGCTTCGGCGATGAATTCACTTTCGATGATATGGAGGCGGCCGCGCACTTTCTCGCATTCGAACGCCGCGGGTCCGATCTCCGTCATCCCATAATGGTCGATGCAGCGCGCGCCCCACAGTTCCTCAATGCGCGAACGCGTGTGCGGAATGCTTCCGCCGGGTTCGCCGGCGACGATCAGCAACCGCACGGGCGAGAGCGCAATGTTGATGTTCTCCGCCGCCGCCGTTTCAGCCATGCGCAGCGCATAGGTGGGCGTGCAGCAGACAACGGTGATGCCGTTGTCGAGCATGAAGCGTAGCCGCGCGGTGGTGCTCATGCCGCCGGCCGGCATGCAGAGCGCGCCGAATTTGGCCGCCGCATCGTACGCCGACCAGAATCCCAGAAACGGACCGAACGAAAACGCGAAGCAGACGCGGTCTTTCGGTTTCACGCCGGCGGCGCTGAACACATACGACCAGCTGCGCAGAATCCATTCCCAGCTCTCGCGCGTGTCCAGCCAGCGCACCGCGTTGCCGGTGCTGCCGGACGTCTGGTGGTAGCGGCAGTAATCGTTGATCGGAAAGGTGTGATTCGAACCAAACGGCGGCACCGCCTGCTGGTCCTTGATGATCTCCGCTTTCGACGTAAACGGCAGATCGGCGACGCCCACCTTGGCCAGATCGCCCGGCTTCAGGCCGGCAACTTTGAACTTTGCCTTGTAGAATTTATTCGAGGCGGCAACGGCACCGAGCATCGCCTGCAGCTTCTGGGTCTGCAAAGCTTCGAGCGCCGCGCGCGGCAATTTTTCGTGAGTCAGATCGTGAAACGGACCGCTTTCAGCCATGACTTGCCACTGTATCGAAATCACTGCGCTACGGTAGCGCCGTTTGTACCGCCCAGCTTCCGGCCGGCACGATTGAACTGGCAACACACCGCGTTTCGCGCTAAATTTAAGTCGTACATAATACGGAGACCTCCCGCGATGCGCGTGCTCATTGCCGACAAGTTCGAAACGAGTGGATGCGAGAAGCTGAAACAGATCGGCTGCGAGGTACTCTATCTGCCCGGCACCAAGGACGCCGCGCTGGTCGAAGCGATCAAGACGCATCGTCCCGATGTCCTCGTCGTGCGCTCCACGAAAGTCAACGCCGCGATGCTCGACGCTGGCGACCTGAAGCTCGTTGTCCGCGCCGGCGCGGGATACAACACCATCGACGTCGCCACCGCATCGAAACGCGGCATCTACGTCTCGAACTGCCCCGGCAAAAATTCGATCGCCGTCGCCGAGCTTGCGTTTGCGCTGATCCTCGCGCTCGACCGCCGCGTCGCCGACAACGTGATCAGCCTGCGCAAAGGTGAATGGAAAAAGGATGAGTACTCCAAAGCGCCGGGCCTCTTTGGGCGCACGCTGGGACTGATTGGTGTCGGCCAGATCGGCAGCGAAATGATCGGACGCGCAAAAGCCTTCGGCATGCCCGTGGTCGCATGGAGCCGCAGTCTTACGCCCGAGAAGGCGGAGGAACTGGGCGTCGTCTTCAAGGCCAGCCCGGAGGATGTGGCGCGCGCCGCCAGCGTCGTCAGCGTCCACGTCGCGTTGACGCCGGAGACGAAGAATTTCCTCGGCGCGAATTTCTTCGCGGCGATGCGCGATGGCGCGTACTTCATCAACACGTCGCGCGGCGAAGTGGTCGATCAGCCGGCGCTGCTGGCCGCGATTCGCGCCAAGAAACTGCGCGCTGGCCTCGATGTTTTCGCCAACGAACCGTCCGGCGGCACCGCGGAATTCAAGGACGAGATCGCGCAGGAGCCCAACGTCTACGGCACGCACCACATCGGCGCGTCGACTGAACAGGCGCAGGAAGCGATCGCCGCGGAGAGCGTGCGGATCATCCAGACCTTCGCCGAAACCGGGAAGGTCCCCAACGTCGTCAACCTCGCGCAGCACACGCCGGCGACGCACATGCTCGTCGCGCGCCACCGCGACCGGCCCGGCGTGCTCGCCCACATACTCAACGCGATCCGCGCGGCGGAGATCAACGTTCAGGAAATGGAAAACGTCGTCTTCGAAGGCGCGGAAGCCGCCATCGCACGCATCCATCTCGATAAAGCGCCGCCGGCCGAGGTCCTCGAGAAGCTGCCGCAGGAAAATCCCAACATCATCCAGATCAGTCTGGTAGCGTTGAAGCCATGACTTCCGGCATTTCAGAATCCGCTGCGCTGACATTTTCCGGCCGCGGCATTCTGCTGGATATAGAAGGGACGACGTCGTCGGTCCGCTACGTCCACGACGTGCTGTTTCCGTTCGTGCGCCGTGAACTCGACGGCTTTCTCGCCGCGCATTGGACGGACGCCGCTGTCGTCCAAGCGTGCGAACGCATGGCAATGGACGCGGGTGCGGCATCGCTGGACGCTTTCGCCGCCGGCCACGATCCGCGCGCGAAGATCAAGGCGGAAGTCGCGCGCCTGATGGACGGCGACGTCAAAGCCACCGGCTTGAAGGATCTGCAGGGGCAGATCTGGGAACACGGCTTCCGCTCCGGCGAACTGCGCGCGCACGTTTACCCGGATGTCCCTCCGGCGATCGCGGCCTGGAACGCGGCGGGCATCGACGTGCGCATCTATTCGTCGGGCAGTATCGCGGCGCAGAAGTTATTCTTCGCTCATACGGAAGCCGGCGATCTGCTCCACCATTTCCGCGGCCATTTCGACACGACGACCGGCCCGAAGAAATCCGCCGGGAGCTACCGCGCCATCGCCGCAGCGATGCAACTGCCGCCAGCGGAGATTCTCTTCCTCAGTGACATCCAGGCGGAACTCCACGCCGCCCGCGAGGCGGGGATGGCGACGGGGCTATCGGTACGGCCCGGGAACGCGCCGGAAAGCCCCGTGATGCATCCCACAATCACGAATTTCTCCCAAATAATCCTGCGTCCCACCCATAATCCTGCTTAGTTGGCGCATAACAGGTACGGCACAATCGCGCGCAATACGTTGACGGGAACTTTTCAACTGCGTATCGTTTTGCGCGTCACTTATGGCGTGGGGACGCCGGGCGCGCGGACGCGCTGGCCGCTCCAATCCTGAAATCCGTGGCAATTTTCGTGGGGAGGACTTTTACAATGGGTCGACCGGTTACGTTGTTTACGGGGCAGTGGGCGGATTTGAAGCTCGAACAGATTTGCGAAAAGGCCAAGGCGTTCGGCTACGACGGCCTGGAACTGGCCTGCTGGGGCGACCACGTCGACGTGGCCCGCGCCGCCGAAGACAAGACCTACGCCAAGTCGCGCAAGGAATTGCTCGCCAAGCACGGCCTGAAACTTTTCGCCATTTCCAACCATCTCGCCGGCCAGGCAGTCTGCGACGTGATCGATGAACGCCACAAGCTGATCCTCTCCGAACGCATCTGGGGCGACGGCAAGCCCGAAGGCGTCCGCCAGCGCGCTGCCGAGGAAATGAAGCTGACCGCCCGCGCCGCGAAGAACATCGGCGTCGACGTCGTCAACGGCTTCACCGGCTCGTCGATCTGGCACCTGCTCTACAGCTTCCCGCCGGTCTCCGCGGAAATGATCGATAACGGCTACAAGGATTTCGCCAATCGCTGGAATCCGATTCTCGAAGAATTCAAGAAGCAGGAAGTCAAGTTTGCGCTCGAAGTCCATCCGACGGAAATCGCCTTCGACATCGCCAGCGCCGAACGCGCCGTTGATGCCCTCGGCGGTCGCGCGGAATTTGGCTTCAACTACGATCCCAGCCATCTCATCTACCAGAACGTCGACTACGTGAAGTTCATCCGCAAATTCGGCGACCGCATTTTCCACGTCCACATGAAGGACGCGTACCTCTCGCCGACGCCCACCGAAGCCGGCGTCTTCGGCGGCCACATCAACTTCGGCGACCCGCGCCGCGCCTGGGACTTCCGCAGCCTCGGCCGCGGTTCGGTCAAGTTTGAGGAAATCATCCGCGCACTCAACGACGTCGGCTACCAGGGCCCGCTCTCGGTGGAATGGGAAGACGGCAAGATGGACCGCGAACACGGCGCGCGCGAAGCGGCCGCGTATGTGAAGAACATCGACTTCAAGCCCAGCGCCATCGCCTTCGACGGCCAGTTCGACAAGAAGAAGCAGGCGAAGTAACGCCATTGTGGTGCAGGCGTCGAGCCTGCATGATATATTGATTAACGTGAGCGAAGTGGCGCTGCTTTCAGCGCCACTTCGCACATCTGCTCATCCTGTTTTGTGACGCCGAAAGAGCATTATGTCCAAACCGATTTTCCTGATGGTCGGCGCGTTCTTTCTTTCAGCCGGCGTCTCGTACATCTATATTCACACTCGTCCCGCGCCGCCGCCCCAAGTGGTATTCAATCCGAACGCCGATCCGAAACCCACCGAGAAATCAACGCCGCCCGATGCGGCTCCCGCCATCCCCGCTCTCGTCGCTGCGTATAAGCCGCCTGAAGGCCGCAGCCCGGAGATGCAGGTCTTCGACAAGGCCATACTTTTCTTAAGCGCGATGCAGGAAAGCGACGGTCACTGGAGCGCCGCGAAGTCCGGCGCCGCTCCGGAGTTCGCCAACGTCAACGGCGACATCACGCTCACCGCGCTGATCACCGCCGCGCAGCTCGACGCGTGTTCGTTCAGCAAATCCAATCCCGAAGCGCTCGCGCACGCCAGGAAGGGCCTCGACTGGCTCAACGCGCGCGTGCGAGCCGACGGCGGCATCGCCGACGAAGCGGCCAGCGGCGAACCGGTCGCCGCGCAGCTTTACGCCGCGCTGACGCTCCTGCAGGCCGGCGATCTCTCCTCGCGCTCGACCGTCCGCGACAACGCGACGAAGCTCGTCCGCTACGCTGTCACGACGCTCCAGGCAGAACCCGGCGGCTTTGGCGCGACCAAAGGCGCGAAGGCCGCGCGCGCCGATCTCACCGCTCTGGCGACGGTGATGTTCAGCCAGGCGCGCTCCGCCAGCATTCCCATTCATGAACCGGCCGGAAAAAGCGAAGAGGAAGAAACCAAGCTCGAAAACGACGCGCAGCGCAAGCTCGAACGCTCCATCCGCAACGCGCTGAAAGCGCTGCACACGGAACCGAAAACCGACGGCCGCTTCGCGCTCTCTTCAGACAAACTCGAAACCAGTTGGGATGCCACGGTCGCCGGGTTGCTCATCGACGCCGCGTTTGTGGTGCAGGGACCGGAAGTGGACGAGGCCACCGACTTCGTCCTCGGCACACATTACGATCCCGGCGAAGCGACGAAGTCGGTCTTTCCCGGGATCAATGAACACGTCACGTGGGGCGAGAAGGGCGCCGGGTTCTCCGCGTCAAGTCTCCACAACGGCTCGTGGCTGATTTTCTACGTATACGGCCCGAGCCTGCCGGTGTGGGGCGCGTGGACGAAAGTCGTGGTCGACATGCTCGTGCCGCACCAGTCGCCCGACGGCGGCTTCGACGCCGCCGGCACCGACGCGAAACTCGGCCGCTTCTACCGCACCGCCAGCGTCGCGCGGGTGTTGGCGCTGCTTGCACCGCCGCCCGCCCCGCCACCACCGCCGCCCAGTCAGCCGCAACCGACGCCGCAGCCCGAATCAACTCCGCCTGCTAAGTGAACGCCGCACGGAGGTAGCCGCCATTCGACATTCACCTCAGCGCTTTTCCGGCGTCACCTTGAACTCCAGCTCCTTGCCACCGCGCAGCACCTTGGTGCTCGTCTCAATGCCGGCCTGGCACTGCTTCAGCGCGTTCATGTAGTCGTAAATATTTTCGATCTTCCGCCCGGCCAGTTCGACGATGATGTCGCCGCCCTTCAGCCCCGCCCGATCGGCGGGTGATTTTTCGCGGACGTCGTTGATGCGCAGGCCCTTCCCTTCGTACGCGTAATCCGGCAGCGTGCCCAAACCCACGCCGCCCATGCCGCCGCTCATCTTGGGCGCTTCCAGCTTCACGAATTTCGGCCGCTCCGGCGCGTTGATCTGATTGGCGGCGACGTTGAGCACCAGCGCGGTGATCTTCGCCTGCTTGTCGACGGCGAGCTTGTCGGCCGTGTCGCTGGGCTTGTGGTAGTCCTCGTGCGATCCGGTGAAGAAAAACATCACCGGCACCCCAGCGCTCACGAACGCCGTCTGGTCTGATCCGCCAAATCCATCCGACGTCGGTTTGAGTTCCAGACCCGAATTTTCGCCCGCGCTCTTCAGCACCGCGTCAAAGCCCACGCCCGTGCCCACGCCGTAAACCATCACCTTGCTCTGCCGGCAGCGCCCGACCATGTCCAGGTTCAGCATTGCCGCGACGTTTTTGATCTGCAGATCCGGCGGCGGATTTTTAACGAAGTCATTCGAGCCCAGTGTGCCCAGTTCTTCCGCGCCGAAGAACATGATCCAGACCGTCCGCTTCAGGTTGTCGCGGTTCTTGTGCAGCGCCGCCGCCAGTTCCAGCACCGATGACACGCCCGAGGCGTTATCGTCCGCGCCGCGATGAATCTGGCCCATGCCGGTTTTTCCCGCGAGCGAAAATTCGTTGCCCAGGCCGAGGTGATCGTAGTGCGCGCCGATCACCACGATCTCGTCGCGCAAGGCCGCGTCCGTGCCCGGCAGCACCACGGCGAGATTCTCGTCCGTCGCGTGTTCGCGCGTGATGTCCACGTTCATCGCCACAGACACCCCGTCGATGGCGATGCTGTGCGGCGCCAGGGCCGTGTCGATCTCCTTCTGCAGCGAGGCGATATCCTTGCCCGCGGCGCGCAGCCAGTCGTCGGCGACTTCCGGAAAAACCTGGACCAGCGGAATGCCGCAGTCGGTCTTGCCGCTGCCGTGCGCAAACGTCTCCAACTGCGCGCGTTCGGCGTTGCTCATCCCGCGCGTGCCGTTGACGACGACCAGCGCCAGCGCGCCCTTGTCGCGCGCGACGCCGGCCTTGTAGAACAGATCGCTATACACGCTCAACGCCGCGTGCGGGTTGTTCGCCGCGATGCCGATGCGTTTGCCTTCCGCCGTCTCCGGCTCAGTCCGCATCACCAGCACGATCTTGCCTTTTACGTCGAGGTCCTTGTAGTCGTCGTAATTCTTATCCGGCGCGCTGATGCCGTAACCGGCAAAGACCAGCGGCGCGGCCGCGATCTCACCGGCCTTGCTGATGCGCATCGGCCGGAAGTCTTCATCGAGCTTGTAGCTGGCCGTGAGGACGTGCTTGTCGTCTTCGGCCGGTTTTTTGAACCAGTCCTTCGCGTCCGCTTTTGCAAAGGTCGCCGAGACACGGTTGGCGCTGCCGAGCTTCACGTCGCCGATGAACTCGAACGGAAAATGCCGCACGTAATCGTACCCGGCATCCTCGAGCGTCTTGATGATGTACTCGCGCGCTTTCGCCTCGCCGGGGCTGCCGGCCAGGCGGCCCATGCATTCGTCGGAGGCCAGAAAATCCGCGTGCTTGAACAGCTTCTTCGCCTTGAACGTGTACTTCTTCGAAAACTCCGGCGGCTGCGCATCCACCTTATACTCGCGGTCGATGTACTCCGGTGCCGGCTTGGTCGACGCTTCCTTCGGATCGGGTACGCCGGAGGGAATCGACGGAGCGGGCGCTACTGCCGGAACTGGAGCCGGGACCGGGACTGTCGTTTTCCCGTCGTCGCCCGCGAACACAGCCGCGGAGAAATTCAGCGCAACGAGAACCAGGACCGACCGGCGCAACCATTGAATGAGCATGCGAAAATCCCTGCGTGGACGCGATGAAACTGCGATTCACAAACAGGAATCAGTCTACAGCCATCAGCAACTCGAACAACGTCAGCCTCGCCGCGCTTTTTCAATGGCGGCGACGTCAATCTTCGTCATCGTCATCATCGCCTGAAACGCGCGTTGGGCCTCAGCGCCGCCAGCGGACATCGCATCGGTCAGCGCGCGCGGCGTAATCTGCCAGGAGATGCCCCAGCGGTCCTTGCACCAACCGCACCGGCTCTCGCTGCCGCCGTTGCCGACGATCGCATTCCAGTAACGGTCGGTCTCTTCCTGGTTGTCGGTCGCAATCTGAAAGGAAAAAGCCTCGCTGTGTTTAAACACCGCGCCGCCATTGATCCCCAGGCAGGGGATGCCCACGACGGTGAAACCCACCGACAGCACATCGCCCTTTTTGCCGCCGGGGAAATCGCTGGGGGCCTTGTGCACCGCGTTCACTTTACTGTCTGGAAAGGTGGCCGCATAAAAGCGCGCCGCCTCCTCCGCATCCTTCACGAACCAGAGGCAGATGATGTTCTTCGGCAACATATTCGGAACTCCTTGAACAGTAGTCAGCGTGAAGGCCCGGGACAGGGCCACCACTGAATACTATCAAGAATTCTAAATTTGCGAATCGATCCCCGCTGCCAGCGACATGCGGACTGCCACTGCCTTCTTAAACTCAAAGGCAACACCAACTCCGCCCGGCCGTGCGCACACACGACTCTGACCCCTGGCCCCTGACCCCTGACCCCTCCGCGCGCAAGCGCGGCTCAGTGCTTGAACTTCCCCGTCTTCGGCGTCACCTTCGCCGCGATCGTGACCGTCGCGCCGTAGCTCACGCCGTTGATGTCGATCTCCAGCGCCAGAGTCGCCGGCGCGGCGGCCAGCGGGTTGAAGCCCCACGCCGCCGCCCACGTGCCGTGCTGCAACTTGCCCTTCACCGGCGCGGTGCCGCCGATGAACGAGGTCGTCTTCGCCGTCTTGCTGCGCTTGCTCTGCTTCAGCGTCAGCTGAATCGAGCCCTGAGCATTCTTCGCGCGGCCCTTGGCATCGAGCGTAAACTGCACGGTCGCGGCGCCGACTTTCAGCGTCAGCGGCACGCCCGTCGGAACGAAGCCCGCCGGCAAGGTCGGGATCACGCCGGAGAACGACGTCGAATCTTTCCCCTGCGCCGTGAAGCTCATGCTGCCCAGAATTTTCGAGAGCGTCATCGGCACCAGCGACTGCGCGCCGCCGCCACCGCCATTCGCCGCGGTGACGACGACCGGGATCGTCATCGTGGTGCTCACGCCCGTGCTGCTCGTGACCGTCAGCGTCAACGTGTACGTGCCAGGGGCGTTGTAGGTGTAGGTTACCGTGCTGCCGCTGCCCGTGCCGCCGTCGCCGAAATTCCACGTGTAGGTCAGCGTGCCGCCGGATGGATCGGTCGCGCCGGTGGTCAGCGTGATCGGCACTCCCACGATCACCGTGCCGGGAATCGTCGGCGGCGAGCCGATCGTCGGCGACTGCGCCACCAGTACGCTCGCCGTGCCGCTCTTGGCTCCGGCGCTGGCCGTCACCACTGCACTGCCTTGAGCCGGCGTGGTGAACAACCCGCTGGCGGAAATCGTGCCCGACGTCGTCGACCAGGTGAACGCCGGCTGCGGCACCATCGCCGCGCCGTACTGATCGTTGGCCACGGCCGTGAACTGCTGCGTCGCGCCCGGCGCCAGCGTGGAACTCGATGGCGTGACAATGATCGCCGTCAGCACCGGCGGGTTCTGCAGGGTCACCACCGCGCTGCCGCTGATCGCGCCGCTCGTCGCCGTCACCCCGAACGTTCCAGCCGTCGCGCCCGCGGAATAGAGTCCCGCCGCGTTGATCGTGCCGCCCGTTGCCGTCCACGTGAACGTGGGCTGAACGGCCATCGCGTTGCCGAACTGATCGTTGGCGACCGCCGTGAATTGCTTCGTCGTCGACGTAATCACGATGACCGGCGTCGGGGTCACCGTGATCGACGTCAGCGTCTGCGCCAGCGCCACCGTCACCGAGGCCGTCCCATTCTTTCCACCGGAACTGGCCGTTACGGCGAACGGACCGCCGGCGACGCTTCCCGCCGTAAACAAGCCCGTCGCGTTGATCGTGCCGCCACCGCTGACCGTCCACGTAAACGTCGGCTGCACCGCCAGCGTGTTGCCGAACTGGTCTTTGGCCGACGCCGTGTACTGTTTCGTGCCAGCAAAGAGCACCGTCGCGCTTGAGGGCGTCACCACGATCGAACCCAGCGTCGTCGTCGCCGTGACCGTGACGCTCGCGGTGCCGCTCTTGGCGCCGGAAGTCGCCGTCACCGTGAACGGTCCGCCCGCCGTGGTACCCGCTGTGAACAGTCCGGCGCTGTTGATCGTGCCGCCGCCGCTCACCGTCCACGTCATCGTCGGCTGAGGACTCATCGTGTTGCCAAACTGATCCTTCGCGGAAGCCGTGTACGTCTGCGTGCCTTGCGCGACCACATTCGCGCTCGACGGACTGACCACGATTGATCCGAGCGTCGTCGTCGCCGTGACCGTCACGCTGGCCGTACCGCTCTTCGCGCCCGACGTCGCCGTCACCGTGAACGGCCCGCCCGCGGTCGTTCCCGCCGTGAACAGACCGGCGCTGTTGATCGTGCCGCCGCCGCTCACCGTCCACGTGATCGTCGGCTGAGGGCTCATCGTGTTGCCAAACTGATCCTTCGCCGTCGCCGTGTATGTCTGCGTGCCTTGCGCGACGACATTGGCGCTCGACGGACTGACCGTGATCGTCCCAACCGTCGTCGTCGCCGTGACCGTCACGCTCGCCGTGCCGCTCTTGCCGCCAGAACTGGCCGTCACCGTAAACGGCCCGCCCGCAGTCGTTCCCGCCGTGAACAGACCGGCGCTGTTGATCGTACCGCCGCCGCTCACCGACCACGTGAACGTCGGCTGCGACGCCAGCACGGTGCCGAACTGATCGTAGCCGGTCGCCGTGTACGTCTGCGTCCCGCCCGCGATCACATTCGCGCTCGATGGCGTCACGGTCACCGTCGTCAGCACCGGAGCCGTCGGCGACGCCGCGACCGCGAACGCCACGCTCTTGCTGACCGGACTGGTCAACGTCGGCACGGTGTACGAGGTGGACGTCGTTCCCGCTGAAACGTTCTGCACGAAACTCTTGCCCGTGCCGCCGGAATCGTCCCACTTATGCGTGATCGTCATCGCGCCGGGCGTTCCCGCGTTGTATTCACCGTACAACCGCGCATAGCGGAAGCCACAGGTGTACCCGCCGTTGTAGGTCGTGATCCGCACCAGCGCCTGGTTGACGTTCGCGGCCGAAACATCGCCGCTGCCGTACGCCCAGCTGTGCGACAGTTCGTCGTCGGAGTCCGGAGAATTGATCGCGAACTGCGTGTACGTCGCGCCATTATCCGTCGACACTTCAAACTTCGTGTAGGAACCCGCCGGCGGCGGCACGTGCAGCTGGCAATCGGCAGCCGCGTCGACCTTCTTCAGTGTCGTGCCGGGAGGCGCCGTGACCTTGTACGTCAGCGAGATCGGCCCCGGTCCGGCGCTGGTCTGGTACGCCCACGAATTACTGCTGGTCAGCGGGTTGAACGTGACATTGCCGCTGTCGGCAACTTTGAACGCGTTGGCCGCCGCCAGGCTGCTGTAATCCGGATTCTGTTCGACCACGCCCGTGCTGCCGGCGTTGTAGGTCACCGTGCTGCCGCTGGCTTTCAGCTGCGGAAAAACCGCCGTCGCCACTTCGACGCAGGTCTTCAAGGTGAATGCATCGAGCCCCGTGGTGTTGCTCACGGTCAAGCGCATCAGGTACGCGTGATGACCCTTGACCAGGTCGGTGAAGTCGAGCGTGCTGCTGCCGGTGAGCGTGCCGGCCGTCGTCCACGACGCGCCGTTGTTGACGGAGATTTCGCACGGCACCGAACCGATCGCAGTGGGCACAATCCACGCGCCGCCGGTGGAACCCGACGTCGCCGGATCAGTTCCGTCGGAGGGCTTGCCGGCGATGCAGTAGGGGCTAAAGAACGAAAGTGTAATCGTGCCCGAGCCACTGCTCGTCGCCAGGTGCGGCGACGAACCGGAGTAGGTAATGTTCGCGTCTTTGGCCAGCACGCCGTCGGCCAGGTCGCCGGCCGAAATCGTCGGCGTCCACTCGAAGATGCCGTTGCCGAAGCGAGAATTGGCCAGCGCCCGGGATGTCGGCGGCGGCTGCAGCGCCGGAGCCTGAGCCTGACCCACATACGACCAGTCGCGGAACGGGCCGCCCGCGCCGACAAATCCCCACCAGCGGTACGTTCCCGCCGCTTCGCCCAGATACGCCGGAAGACCGTCGCGGTCGGCAAAACGCGTGAACGTTTCACCCTTCTTCAACACATATGCGACCGGACGAGCCTGATAACCCTCGCCGTACATATGCGTCGCCGCAGTCGTGGAGAGATTAAAGCCGCCGTTGTAATAGCCGTACCAATCCTGCGAATGCGTCCCCTGCGAACCCGACGTCTGGCTGCCAAACGGGTACTGCGGAATGCCCAGCGGGTTGGGCAGCAGCAGATTGACATTGCCGATGATGTCATCGACACCCGCGAATTCCGACGACGTGGTGTTGGTCATTGAAATGATGCTGGCGCTGTCGGTGTTGACCATTACCCAGCGGCCGTTGCAGAACACTTCATGCGTCGTGTCACCGACGATGCCGCGACGGCGCGCGTGGAATCCCGCCTGCTCGAATATTGGCCGCAACATTGCGTGATTGGTGCCGCAGACACCGTGTCCGAAACTGAACTGCTGCGACAGGCAGTCGTAATCGGTCATCAACGGATTGTCGTTCGGCGGGTACGGCGCGACGCCCGGCAGGTTGTATTCCTGCGGGCTCATCGTGTGGTAGTAGTGTTCCAAGCGCCAGAACCAGAGCTTCAAGACCTGGTCCTTGTTGGTCTCGCCGGTCGTCGGCCGGCCGGGAGTCGCCAGCGCCGAAGCAATGAGGCGAGTGATGGTCGAGTAGGCCAGTTCGCCCTGGTAATAGGTATGATCGGTCTTGATCTCCGGATCGCCGACCGCGTTGGCCGCAAACGCATTCGAGCCGACAGTAAGAAAGGCCAGCGCCATTCCGCCCGCGACAATCACCCGACATCCAGTTCGCATCATCACTCCCCCACCCCGGTGCTGTACTCAACTGTTTCCACTCGTCTACTCACGAGTGAACTTGTCTGGACAATATGAGACATTTTTCACAGAATCAGAAGCAAAAGTACAACAAATGTAATATCACATGTGCAAACTGGTGCGCATTAGAGCTTTATTAGCTAGTCGAGGCGGTTTTATATATGTCTAGACATTAAATAAAACCGGCGCTTCTTCCTCGAAGCGCCGGCGGTTAAGCGATTTCCGAACAACCTGTCCAGCGTGAAACAGTAGCTCAGTTTCCACTCACATTCAGCGTGCATTGCAACGTCGCCTGCGCCGACGTCTTCAGCTTTCCTTGAATGCGAATCGTGAACGCGAACGCACCGACTTCTGTTGGTCGTCCACTGATGACTGTCTGGCTGATACGGACACCCTTCGGCAGTTCCTCAGCGCTAGCCCGCACGTTCTTTGCGCCGGCGAGATTCGCGGGAAGCGGAAGCGTGACCTTGAAGGACTGGCCCGCCGTGGCATCGACCTGAAAGACATCTTCCTCCACAGCGGGTTCTGCCATGGCAATGGGCGCGGCCGATAGCGTGACCGCCCCCGCACTGCTGATCGTCGCGCTGCTCGCCGTATTCTGGCTGGCCGCGTAGGTGTACCCTGCAGCGCTAACCTTGCTGATGGTAAACGTGAACGCCCCAACGCTCTTGGTCCGCGCCGAGGTAAAGACGATCGTCCCCGCCGAGCCCGTGTTGCCTGCAACACTCGCGCTGGTTAGTCCGCTCCAGTTTCCGTACACCGTCGCGCCACTGACCGGACTACCCAGGTCATCCTGAAGCGTGACGGTTGCCATCGCCGCGGTTCCTTTGCGCGAAGTCGACACCTTCAGGCCGATCGCAGCAACATGCACCGATCGCGGAGCGGGCGCTTGAATCGTCACAGAGACCGACGAACTCACCGTTCCCCCACGCCCGTCGGTGACCGTCACCGTTGCCGTAAATATTCCTGCCGTCGCGTAAACATGAGAAACACTCGCACCGCTGCCGGTTACACCGTCGCCGAAAGTCCAGGAATAACTGAGCGCATCGCCGTCAGGATCGCTTGCACCAACCGAAAACGCGATCGCCGTTCCACTGATCGCCACGCTGGGTGAGGCCGAGGCGGCCGACATGATCACCGGCGGCGAATTGATCGGCGCACTCACCGTGATGCTGACTCCAGCCGATGTCGTCTTCGCGCCCAGATTGTCGGTGGCCACCGCCGTCAGCGTGTAATTTCCGGCGGCTACGTTACTCCACGTCAACGTGTACGGACTGCTCGTGACCGATCCGATGCGTGTACTCCCCGCGTAGAAATCCACGGCGCTGACACTGCCATCACTATCCGAAGCGCTGGCGGTAAGAATGATGGTGGCCGGCGCGATGTACGAACTTCCCTTCGCCGGCGCCGTCAGCAACGACGACGGCGGCGTATTGACGACCGGCACAAATTCATGTGCGCCGATTTCAAAGCCGGTGCCTTGCGGGATTGCGGAGCCATAAAAATCCGTCGCGCCCATCGGCACGCCCTGCACCGCGAGATTCAAGCCGGCATTCAACAGCGGCGAGGAACTCTGCAGCTTATACGCGCCCAGACTGACCAGCTTGTCCGCGTCGCCCAGGGTTCCGCCGGTTCCGGCCGCGACCAGCAGCGGATCGGTGTTGAGCGCGACGCTGGCTTCCTGACCGGACGCCGTGCGCCACGCGGCCAGCGTGGCGTAGTTCGTCCCCAGGTATTGAATCCCGAACGCGCTCCCGCTGCTCCAATAGCAATTGTGATCGAACAGCAGCCCCGACTGTCCCGCGGCGACCGTGACCAGTGAAGCCCCGCCGCTGGTCATGAAGATGTTGTTGCGAAGGTGAACATTGGTCGTCGGCGAATACACATCCACCGCCGGCACATCGCCAAAGGCCGGCTTGGAAAGGTAGACGGTGTTATTGTAGACCTCGCAGTTCTGCAGACCCACGCCGGCGTTGTAGAAATGGATGCCGCCGTACGCCCGCTTGCGGCAATCGTTCTGGCTGATGTTATAGCGCACGACGTTGTTCGCATTCGGTCCGGGCGCTCCCGAAAATTCACACACCAGAAAACCCGCGGCGTCGTTGTCGTGCGAATAGTTGTACTGCAGGATTGAATTGCTCGTGTCGCCGTCGAGATCAAAGCCGTCACCGTCGGCATTGACGCCGTGATTCTGCCAGGCTTCGTTGTACTGAATCGTGACCGCGCGGCTCTGGTAGCACCAGATTCCCGCCGGCCCCGACGGCGCCGCGCACAGCCAGCCGTTATTATAGGAAAGACAACGCTCAATTGTGCAGCCATCCACGCTGCCCATCACGATGCCGTTGCCGCTGGAGACGTCCATCTTGTTCGGATCGCCAGCGCTGTTGAAGGTCTGGCAGTGACCGATGTACACCGTGCTCAGCGCATAATCGGTCTGGCCGAAGGTGACGATATTGTTCCCCCAGTTGTCATGAACGCTGGCGTGGGTGATGCGCAGATCGCTGAACCCCGACGTGCCATTCCACGCCCCGATCGTGATTCCTCCTTTGAAGCCACTGACTTGGACGTTGTCGATGTAGATGTGAGGCAGCTTCACGTTGCCGGCCAGGTCGTTGTAAAACACGATGCCCGTGCCGGTGCAGGTGGCGCCGGCGCCGGTGAAGTCGAGATTGGAAATCGTGATTCCGGCCGTGTTGTACGCATAGAATGCGTCGCTGCTGCCCCCGTTGATCGTCGCGTGTCCGGTTCCATAAGACGAAATCTGAATCGGATTCGCCGCCGAACCCAGGTCATTGGCGTCAAAATAGAGCTTTCCGTTAAACGTTTGACCTCCTTGAAAAAAAATACGGTCGCCAGCCTTAAAATTCACCCCATTCACCTTCGCAATCGTCTGCCACGGACTGCCTGACGTTCCCGCATTCCCGTCCAGCCCCGACGGGCTGACATAATAATCCGCTGCCTGCGTGAGGCTGGTCAGGCTCCAACCCCAGCACCACAGCGTCAGCCCGGCGATCCAAAGACAGCAGTTCCGAGGCATGGCGTTTCCCCCTTAAAAGGTGTCTGCCCGCAAATCACATGGAGCCCACAGCCGCATCGGAATGATCCGGCCGGGCGGTGCTCTCTCTAAAAATCACGGTGGTCGGCAGGATGATCTTCCGCTCTTTCAACCCCCGTCCTTCGATGATGTCCAGCAGCAGCGCCGCCGCAGTCCGCCCCAGCTCCGACGTCGGCTGGCGCACTGAACTCAATTGCGGACGGCTCAACTGCACTTTCAGTTCATCGTCGAAGCCCATGATCGCAATGTCCTGCGGCACGCGCACGCCGGCCTGCTGCAGCACGCGCAACGCGCCGATGGCGATCTCGTCGCTGGCGCACAGAAAGGCCGTGGGACGCGGCGAAAGCTTGAGCATCTCCCGAGCCGCCTCTTCGCCGCTCTGCTCGTGATACCGCCCCAGAAAGCGCAACTCGCGCGGCGCCGCCAGCCCCGCCTCACTCATCGCTTTGTCGTACGCCAGCTCGCGCTGCCGGGCGCTCCATTGGATCCACGCGCTCCCCAGAAACGCAATCCGCCGGTGGCCCTGAGCGATCAGCGCCCGCGCCGCCGCCAGCTCGGCCTCAAAATCATCGATGCCCACCGCCGGCACCTTATCATTCAGATCCACGCGCCCAACCACCACGCAGGGCATGTTCTCTTCGCGAGCCCACTTCAGCAGCGCCCCGTTCTCCTCCGGCGCAGCCAGGATAATGCCATCGGTCGATCCATCTTCGAGCTTCCGCTCCGGTGCCGAGTTGTCGCTGGCGATGGGCGAAAGTTTGATGTCGTAGTCACGCTCAACGGCCAGCGAGAGTACTCCGTCGAGCACCCCCGAATACCACTGGCTGCGCGTCAGCAGCTCGTAGTCCTTGTGCGTGACGAAGCCCAGCGTGCGAGAGAGCCGGCGCTGCAGGTTGCGCGCCGTCTGATTGGGCCGGTACTTCAGCCGCGAGATCGCCTCCTGCACGCGCACCGCCGTCTTTTCGGAATAGCGCTCCGTCTGACCTTTCAGCACCAGCGAAACGGTGGCAATGGAAACCCCCGCGCGAGTGGCGACGTCTTTGATGGTCGATCGTGGCTTCATTCGGTTCATTCCATTAAACGTTTAACCTATTAACCTCCGTCCGCTCCGGAAGTCAATACTTTGTTGGAGAATTCTTAACCTTCTTCGAAATCGCGCGCCACGCGCCCGAGGCCCAAAGGCTGTAGTTTTACCGTTCGATGTTGCTGCAACTGAGCCTCCTGCCGTTGCTCGGCCTGAGAGGCCGACCGTCACTAGCCAAGGGCGGCAGGCATTAAATAACCTGAGACCTGAAAGGTCGGCCGGCTCAGCGCGCGAATTTCCGATGCTTTCGGCGCGAGCGACCGGAGCGTTATGTAGTCCGGGCGTCCCGCCCGGTCTAACCATGCCCAATGGAGAGGTGATGACCTTTTCGATGGGCGCGTGCTCTACCGCGAAGCAAGCGACTGTTGCTTCGCAAGAGAGCAACAGCCATCGAACGAATGCACCGACACGCCTGTGCCAAGGTTAGACCGGTCGGGACGCCCGAACTACGGTACGCTCGCCGTCGCCGTTGTTGTTGCCGTTGCCGTCGCCGTTGCTGTTGCCTTTGCCGTTCAAGCCATTGCTTGCCACCAACCTTCAGGTGGTGGTCCGTTCCTGCACCCGTTCTTTTCCAGCCGGCTTCAGCCGGCTTTCCGGCAGTTGCTTTCATGCGTCGCACTCGCAAAATCTCCCGCAAAATCGGTGGCTGCTTCGCCTTGTCATTACTTGTACTGGCATAGCGTAAGGGCCAGTGTCACAACGGCGTCACAGGTTCGTCCTTCCAGGATAGAATGATTTCATGCGCGTGTTGACGCCTCTCCTCATCTTCCTCACTAGCTCTCTGGCCGCCGCCGAACCCGCACCCGCCTTCCCCCTCTGGGACAACCACGAATCCGTCGCCGACTACGCCAAACACGTCAACCTCCCGCCGACGAAAACGCTGGAACTCGGCAAACCGTAGTGCCTGGCTTAGCGATGGCTTGTCTGAGGATGCGGTTGCAGATACGACGCTAGCGAAATCGAAGATAGATATGTTACCGTATAACGAGCTTCTTTTTCATACAGGAATTTCTGCGAATTCAACGTGCACAATTAATTCGGGTGCGCAATCTAATCAATTGTATTACACTTCAAGCGATTTCGTATTTGGCGCCGCATCTACCCCGCAAGTTTCGCGCTGGAAATTTGTGCGAATATTTTCAGGAAAAGGCGCCGGCCAAGTTGCTCACATTGACGCTTCTCGATCTACTCCTGGGGTATTGGTTATTGATGATTGTGCGTATTCATATTGTGATGCCGCGACCTTGTCCCAGCACGCCAATAATTCAAATGCGGAGGGGTTCTCTACCGTTGCCGGGACTTATTATCATTTCCTGCAAAACAGCTAGGTTCCACACCACACACGGGTCCATTTCCTCCTGGTTTTAGAAGTCCTCATCCTTTTTGGTTTGAGCAACCGGATCGGACAAGTGCATTTGTCGTTTTTGACGCACCGCTATTCTGGGAAGACGGAGTTCCTGCGTCCGTGTGACCTGCCCCCGTTTTATGTACCAGCCGTTATGAGAGTTTTTCCTAAAACAGGGCTCCCCTCGAGCCCCGCTGCTCCGTCGCTATCGGCGTCGGTCGCACTCACCAGCTCGGCCGGCGACGATAGCGGCGGAGCGGCGG